>NZ_JBEFNZ010000006.1:2215000-4270511 GCF_045063735.1 Maribacter sp. Asnod1-A12 | reverse complement strand
GGGCAAAGGCTACCGCGGAATATTTGATAGAAGCAGGTATCCCGAGCGACAGGATCTCATATGAAGGCTATGGAGAGACCGAACTTACAAACGGCTGTAGCAATGGTGTACCATGTAGCAAAGAGAAACATCAGCTCAACAGAAGATCGGAGTTTATTGTGGTAGAATAAACAACATAAATTAATTTCATTGAAAGTGGATAGAAGCAATGCTTCTATCCACTTTTTTTTGTGCTTTAGTTTCCTGTTAAGATTAATATGGTGTACTCATAAAAATGGTTTAGAAAAATGTTAACCTTTTACGGTTGTGCAACATTAACCTAAAACTGAACTAAAATGAAAATACATCTACTCTTATTTATATGCTTGTTTTATAGTATATGCTCAATTGCGCAATCCATAGACCGAAATGTGGTTGCAAGCCAAGGAAATACCTTAGGTAATGCTGATATTTCTGTAGGGTTTACAGTAGGTGAACCTTTAGTTGGTTTAATAGCTGGGGATGGCGCTGTTGATCAAGGATTTTGGACAGGTTATGGTCTTTTGATTATACCGTTAAGTCTTGAAGAAGATGATATAGAAATACTGGTATACCCCAACCCTGTTATTGAAAGTGTTACGGTTACTTCTCCTGAACATAGTATTGACGGTATGGAGCTCTTTGCCATAAACGGGCAAAAAGTATCATCACAATTATTTAATACTGCTAATAACGAATATGAAATTGACATGACAACACATGCAAATGGGGTCTATGTATTAAGATTATACATAGCAGAAAGAATGGAAATCAAAGAATATAAACTGATTAAAAAATAGAACTATGAAAAGAAATTACCTTTCAGTATTTGTAATTGTAGTCATGATGTGTGGCTCTTTTATTCTCAATGCACAGCAAAAAAAATATATCAATTATCAAGGGGTGGTGAGAGATGCCGATAATGAATTATTGGTAGAAGAACCCGTTGAAATCGGCATAGTTTTAAAATTTGGCGCTACCAACGCACCTATTCAATATCAAGAAAGTCATTTTATTACAACAGATATAAATGGTGTTTTTAGTCTGCAAATTGGTAGCGGAATTAACAGTAATGGTGATTATGAAAATTTACCATGGGGTGAAGCCTCTTTTGTAGCGGTTTCTTTTAATGGTTCAGAACTGGGCACGACCGAATTAATGGCGGTGCCATACGCGATAACTTCAGGTAGTGATCAGTGGATAGTTGACGGAAATACCATAGCGAATAAGAATATAGGTGAAGTCCGTATTACTGATGATTTACAAGTTTTTGGTGAGTTTACATTAAATGATGGTAATACTGTAAACGAAATATCTGATGACGGAACATTATTAGATAACAGTAGTACTACTTTACCAACACAGAAAGCTGTCAAAACCTATGTTGATAGTAGGGTTGTTGGTGGTGGAGAAGCCCAAAATGCAGTGGAAGTACCGTTTGATAATTTGGAATCCGGACTAACGGCAATTAATGTTCAGGATGCTTTAGATGAACTTGTTATCGCAGGAATGGGAGGTACTGATGATGATATGGATTCTACTAATGAGTTACAAGATATCAGTCTTTCTGGAACAGATTTAAGTATTTCAGATGGCTCTACAATAGATTTGTCTACAATAATTCCTCCTGGTGGAACAGATGACCAAAACGCTTTTGAGGTTCCTTTTGACAATACGGGAACAGGTCTTGCTGCTGTAGACACACAGGCGGCAATAGTAGAACTGGCAGCTGGCGGCTTGGTAGATACTGATGATCAAGATTTATCATTATCGGGTACAACCTTACAAATTACAGATGGTGCTAGTGTAGATCTTTCTACTATTATTCCCCCGGGAGGTACGGATGACCAAGAAGCATCGGAAGTCCCTTTCGACAATACAGGAACGGGTCTTGCAGCTGCGGACACACAAGCAGCAATAGCAGAATTGGCAGCTGGCGGCTTGGTAGATACGGATAATCAAGGTCTAATTCTAACTGGAGATGTGCTATCTATTGAAGATGGTGTTGGGAATGTTGATTTTAGCGATTTTTTTAATCGAACTACCAGGCACGGACTTTTAGTAGGGGATGACGGAATTATAGATGGATTAGTTGGAACAGCCGATGGTCAAGTGGCAAAGTGGGATGCAGCCTTAGGTAATTGGGTTGCTGGCACTGATGAAGTTGGTGGAGGGGGAGGTAGTTCCTTATGGTCAGAAAATATAGAAGGTGTTTCCAGACTTTCAGGAGTTGTAGGTATTGGTCACCAAGCAGTTTTGACAGCCAAATTATATGTTCAAAATTTTAATGAAAATATTCGTAATGGTATCCAATCGGCTATTGACCATTCTGGATATAAGGTTGCAATCTCTGCAGATGCAAGAGGTGATGATGACAGTTTTACATTTGGAATACGTTCAAATGCAAGAAATCAATCTACAGGAACTACCTGGGCATATCGGGGAGATATTGGAGGAGCCGGAACAGGTAGAAAATATGGTTTAGAACTTATTTTTTATGCTGGTACGGCAGGTGAGAAATATGGAGTTTATTCTGAGGGAGAGGATAAAAATTATTTTTCTGGTAATCTAGGAATTGGTGTAGAAAATCCTTCAGCAAAATTAGAAGTAGATGGCACTATAAAATCAAGCGATTTATCAGGCTTGGGAGAAAGAAATGTAGTAGCAGATGCAGATGGTAATCTTATGATTGCCGGTGATATTGAAGCGATAGTTAATATAAATGATTTAGCTGACGGAAAGTCTAATGAAGAAGGGTCGTCTTTATATTTAGGAGACGGTGCTGGAGATAGAGATTCTGATCTAACAGGATTAAATGTAGGAATAGGTCCTATTGCGCTTTATCTGAACGAAAGTGGTGAGCAGAACACTGCCATTGGGAGCGCGGCACTATACAATAATATAGATGGTAATTTTAACGTCGCTTTAGGAAGAGCTGCACTTTACGCAAATATAAATGGTGAGGGTAATACGGGTATAGGTCATCTTGCTTTACGGGCAAATACTACTGGTGGATATAATACAGCGACTGGTCTTAGTTCTTTATTGAAGAATGAAAATGGAGATCGAAATACAGCTATGGGTAGTTTTAGCCTTTATAATAATTTAAATGGAATTTATAATACTGCTATTGGCGCTAGTGTACTTTTTCAAAATACAATAGGAAATTATAATATAGCAATAGGGAGTAGAGCTCTTGGTGAAAATGTAAGTGGTGATTATAATACGGCAAATGGATATCAAGCACTTCAAAATAATACTACAGGAGATTATAATACGGCTATAGGTCGTCGTTCTTTATTTCAGGTAATTGGCAGTTGGAATACCGCTGTTGGTAATGATGCATTAGGTGATTTGTTAACTGGATTTAATAATATAGGTATAGGGGCAGATTCTCAAGTTCCTAATAGTAATGGTTCTCATCAAGTTCGCATCGGTAATACCCAAATTACTTACGCAGGTGTTCAAGTAGCTTGGACCGTCACTTCTGATATGCGTTGGAAAGAAGATGTACAGAATTTACCTTATGGTTTAAACATGATTAATAAGTTAAGACCTGTTGATTATATTCGAAAAAATAATGGTAACAAGATTCGAGAAATTGGATTCATTGCTCAAGAAGTTGAAGTATTATTAAATGACCTAGGCTATTCTAAACAAGGCATCTTGAGTAAAGATGATAAAGGATATATGAGTTTAAGATACAATGATTTTATACCCGTGCTTACAAAAGCAATTCAAGAACAACAAGCAATAATTATTAACCAAGAAAAAAGAATACAAAATTTAGAAGAACGGTTGTTGGCTTTAGAGGCTAAGTATTAAAAATGCTTAAGTCTAATTAGAATAAATAATTGTTTATTTTAAGTTGTACAACCTAAAGTTCAATAGTTATAGAAATATTGATCCATGTAATTAAGAAGCCATCCATTGTTTTGATTATCGGGGTTTGTCATTGCACTATATTTGATGATTTTATAGATATATACTATTAATGGGAATAGCTTAGCCTGTTCCTTTTGTTACTAGAAAAATAAATATCACTAGATAATATTTGACCAGTCTAATTCATGTAAGTCAGAGTATTTCCAATCTCCAAATCTACCTAGTGTAATAATACCGTTTTGCTTTAAGATATTTATACTATCTAAGGTAGCTGGTGTTGAAATAAGCTCCACTGGGTAAGACATAGGTACAAAAAGCTCTTTGGCAAACTCAAGCTTTTCAATATCTGGAGCTAATTCTTGGACTCTGTTTTTAATCTTTTCTACGGGTATTTGACCGTGCTTGTCACTTCTCAATTGTGCTAGAAGAAATGTATCTCTTATAGAAAAAACACGTAGAATGTCTGATTTAAAGTCACAGTCATAAATTATTTGATTAGCATTAAAACCGTCTTTATATTTAAAAAAATAGAAATACGCGCTGGCATAAGAGGTGTTATGATCTTGCTTTAAGTTGCATATATCAAGTAAAAAATGAATTGGTATAGTCGATATTAATTTATCATATTTAATAATGTAATCTTCGGTATGAACCTCCTTCTTTTCAATATCTATCTTCTCTAAATTAGAATAATCCAAAACTTCAGGATTTAGCTTGTCTATAGCATATTTAAATAATGATAAACCATTAACATATCCCATTCTAGTATTTCCTCCCTTTGAAATATAATGTCTTTTTATTTTATCTTGAACTTGACTAAATGGTGTAGTTAGCATATCATCTCCCCATTGCTTTAGACCTAAACATAACCTTGTGTCAATACCATCATTAGAAAGCATGAATGATGCAAGTGATCCATCTTTTATGCGATGTTCTTTATGATTAAAATTATCAAGTGTTGAAAAACTTACAGATATAGGTTCTTGCTTAGGTACATCATTAAATAAACTTGATTGATACAATTCTGACTCTTCTACCGGAAAAATAGGTAACGGACTAAAAGAATCTCCCTCATGATCAATAGTGAAAATTGGAGAAGCATTTTTGTTACGTAGAATTAAAATATCTTTATGGTCTGAAAATTCAAGTAGTTTGTGATAGCCTATTAGAGATGCATAACCATGACCTAAAAAGCAATTTTTTATTTGTATTATTTTTTTGTTCATAAATGGGCAAAGATTGTTTTTCAAAAAAAGGAATTACCTTAAAATTCAAAATGAAATAAATTTGTAATCGAGATTACATCAAGTATATCATGTAAATATATAAGCTTTATTAAAAATAGTGTTGGCTTGATAATTTGGACTATTCACTAAGTATGATTAAAAAGGATATTGTGATGTTTTTTAAATTTATATTTTTGGTTGGCATAAATAGTTCAGATATTGTATAATATTTTTACAATATAATAACGTTCTATTTTCTAATAAATTTTAATGAAAAAAGTTTTATTAAGTGCTTATGCTTGCTCACCATATAAAGGGTCAGAATTTTGTGTTGGTTGGTCTTGGGCTGCTGGACTGGCAAAAAAAGGTTTTGAGGTATATTGTATAACCAATATTGAAGATTATGAAGAATGTGAGGAAGAAAAACGTAAACTAAATCTCATTAATTTACATTTTGTGCCCGTACGAATTTCTTCTTTCATAGATAAGCACTGGCTGGATAATAATAAAAAGTCGATTTACATTCATTATTTTTTATGGAAATTAAAGGCTTCAAGAGTTGTTGAAAAATTACATCTACAGCATAATTTTGATGTTGCCCAACATGTAAGTTATGGTAGTTTTCAGCAAGGAAGTAGTTTGTATAGATTAACTGATTGTAAAGTGATATTCGGTCCTGTTGGTGGAGGTCAGATGTCGTTACCTATTTTTAAGCCCTATTTTGGTTCTTCTTGGAAAATTGAGAAAATCAGAAAATTAGTTTCAAATTACCTGGTCAATTATGGTACAGCGTTAAATGAAACACTTAAAAAAGCAGATGTAGTTTTAACCGTTAACAGAGAAACGGAAGATTTGCTTAAAACTTCTAAGCATTACAAAGAAGGAAGTAGCTTTGGCATAAGTGATTCTGCTTTGCCGGTACAATTTGAAAGTAATGAATTTATTGATAGAATTCCAAAAGAGGAATTTAGAATACTATGGGTTGGTAGGTTTTTGCCACGTAGAGGACTAGAACTATCTTTAAAGGCCATTTCTTTTTTACCCGATGATGTAAGCTATAAACTTATTATTATCGGCGATGGAGAACAAGGAGGTAATTTATCACAATGGATTGAGGAATACGATTTAAATACTGAAAAAATTGAGCATTTAGGTTGGATACCTTATGAGCAAATGCATGAAGAATATAGAAAGGCCGATGTTATGCTTTTTTGTCCCTTAAGGGATACGGCTGGTTTACAGGCTACAGAGGCTATGGGATTCAGTTTGCCAATTATAACTATGAATATTAGCGGTATGAGAACAATAGTTTCAGATGCATGTGGTATAAAAATCACACCTAGTACAACAGATGGTACAGCTGTAGACATTGCAAAAGCTATTGAGCATATGTATTATGATTTAGATTATAGAAAGAAAGCAGCTAGAGTAGCTTATGAGAGGGCAATGAAATATACTTGGGACTATAAGATAAACGAAGTGGTTTCAAGATTTTATTAAGTAGTTTTTTTCTAATTACTCCTTTAAAACAAAAAAACCTCCAAATAAAAAATATTTGAAGGTTTAAAAGTGACCGGGCTGGGGCTCGAACCCAGGACCCTCTCCTTAAAAGGGAGATGCTCTACCAACTGAGCTACCAGGTCAAAAAAACATTAAGAACGTCAGCGTTAATTACTTATAAAATAAGCTTGAACACTTAAATAAAAAAGCCTCTTTTTGGTGAAGAGGCTACTATTTATTGGTGACCGGGCTGGGGCTCGAACCCAGGACCCTCTCCTTAAAAGGGAGATGCTCTACCAACTGAGCTACCAGGTCAAAAGCATTTTTAGAACTTATATTCCCCCAATGCGGGTGCAAATATAAGTCGATTACTTTATTTTACAAACCCTTTTCAATATAAATTTATTTTTTTTTGAAAAGCCTTTTATTTAGTCCAATTTTGTAGAAATGAAAAACGTGAAAATTGTATTGTTAGGGTATATGGGTTGCGGTAAATCTACTGTCGGTAGAATAGTAGCTAACCATTTGAATATTAAATTTTTAGATTTAGATGCTTATATTGAAGATGGTGAAGCGATGTCTATTGCTTCGATTTTTAAAACCAAAAATGAAATCTATTTTAGAAAAAAAGAAATTGAATATCTCAATAATATATTTTCAAATGAGGACAGTTTTGTG
Organism: Maribacter sp. Asnod1-A12; assembly: GCF_045063735.1. Classification (NCBI taxonomy): domain Bacteria; kingdom Pseudomonadati; phylum Bacteroidota; class Flavobacteriia; order Flavobacteriales; family Flavobacteriaceae; genus Maribacter; species Maribacter sp. Asnod1-A12. Next base: position 4,263,204 of record NZ_JBEFNZ010000006.1, on the reverse strand, counting down.
CTTTCGCTTGGTGGTGGTACTCCTTGTTTTGGAACTAATATGACCTTGATAAATGAGAAAACCGCTAATTCTTTTTATTTAAATGTGGGTATAAATGAACTTGCTGAGCGTTTGCTAAAGGAAAAAAGTCACCGCCCTATGATTTCTCATTTGCAAGATGAAGAACTAATGGAATTTATTGGAAAGCATTTATTTGAAAGAAGCTATTTTTACAACCAAGCGCATCAAAAAGTGAAAAGTAATGACAATACACCGACAGAGATTGCAGAAATGATAGTTAATAAGTTAGTCTAAATATACTCTGTCATTTTTGGTTTCAAAAAGAACGTTTACATGTTCTTGTAATGAAGTGGACAAAGAAATACCTTTATAATCTGCCTTAACCGGATATTTTTTATGATTTCTATTTACCAGTACAGCTGTTTTGAGCTGTTTTAATGGCGTTTTTAGAAAATGATGTACTCCATAAATTAAGGTTGTACCAGAATTTAAAACGTCATCAACTATAACTACAGATTTATTAAGGAATTCATCATCGGGCAAAGATGTAGTTACGCCACTAGATAGCGGGTCTTTCTTATCCATAGATAATTTACACAGTATAATTTTAGACTCTGTAATTTTTTTAAGCTTAGCGACAATCTTCTTTGCGAATTGTAATCCCCCGCCTTCTATACCTGCTATTATGATTTCCTCTTCAGAAACATTCGCTTCATAAATCTGGTATGCTATGCGTTCAATTTTATGTTGAATCTGCTGATGTGAAAGTATCGTCTGTTGCATTTGCTATTCTTAAAACAATAAAGATAGTTATGTTTTTAAAAGTTTTTGTTAATCTTCTGTTTCTTTACTTTTAATATTGGGTTCTGCTGTTTGGTCATCATTTGTATTTGAAGGACCTTCTAAATAATCATCTATATCTCGTCTATCTTTTTTTGTAGGTCTTCCAATTCCTTTTTTACGATAATAATTTTTAGAATATTGTAAGAGCTCATTGTGTTCAAAGGCTTCTTTTGGTGTAGTGTCTTTTCTATAGATGTCGACTAATTTTGCGCCAACACGACTTGGAGGGATATCTAACACCGTAAATTTATAATCGATTTGATTCTTGCGTACTACAACTTCATCCATCGGAAAAACTTCTTTTCCTGGCTTTGCAGTTATCCCATTAATTTTTGCATGTCCTTTTTTACATGCTGTAGATGCAATGTTTCGGGTTTTGAAATATCGTATACTCCACAAGAATTTATCTATGCGCATTACAGGTTGCATTTCTTTATTAAGTTCCAAACAAAAATAGGGGAAAATTGTATCTTGCGCGTTCTAAATATATTATTGATGAAATTGAGAAATGCATATTTACTAATAGTTGGCTTAATTATATTAAGTTCATGTAGAAATGACGATGATACTATTGGTGAAGTTGTACCGCCTAGGTTGTTGAGTGAAGTTACTATAGAAGATGATGCTGAAATTATAGAGTTTTTAAAGACACACTTTTATAATGATGATGAGTTTGAAACGCCGCCAGAAGGATTCGATTTTAAAATTAAATTTGATACAATAGCGGGTGATAATAGTTCAAGAATTTCACTTTTTGACAGCCCAAACTTAATTACACAAACGATTTCTGTTGATTCTGAAGATTTAGGGAGATCAGATGACGATGAAATAATAAATCAAACATTATATACTTTAGTGGTTAGGCAAGGTGAAGTTACAGGTACACCTACCATTGGTGATTTTTCAATTTTAAGATATGAAGGTCTATTGTTGGATGGTACACTTTTCGATGCTTCAACGAATCAGCCAATACGATTTAATTTATCTACAGTGGTACAGGGTTTCGGTAACGGTATGAAAAATTTTCAAACAGGAACTGGTCCTATTGAAAATGGAGATGGAACGGTTAGCTATGAAAATTATGGTATTGGAGCAATTTTTATGCCTGCGGGTTTAGCTTATTTCGATACATCACCAAATACGGTTATACCGACCTATTCACCATTAATATTTAAAGTAGATGCATTTGCTTATGAACCAGATTCAGATTTTGATGGCGATGGTATTCCTTCTATTTTAGAAGACTTAAATAATGATGGAAATTTAAATAATGATAATACGAATGCAGAGGTAGAAGCTTCATTTGGTATTTATACTGCAAATTATTCAGATACAGATGATGACGGTGATGGTATTCTTACTATTGACGAAATAGAACTAGATGCTGACGGTAACTTTGTTGGTTTCTTAGATACTGATGGTGACGGTATCCCTGATCACCTTGATAATGATTTGTAGAATAAGTCATTTAAAAACATAAAAAAACCTCTTAAGTATTCTTAAGAGGTTTTTTGCTTCTTTTGCTTTTGTTTATAGAGCCAAAGACAAACTTAATATTAATTGATCTGGTCTGGTATCTATTCTACTCGGACCTAAATTTGTTATGTTGGTATTAATGAAAGATGCTTCGTTGTCACTAAATCCTCTCTCATAGCGTAAATCTATCCCTAATTTACCAAGGTTAACTCCAGCACCAATATTCATTCCAACGGAAAAATCATTTTCTACATCATCAATAGTAACACCATCAAATTTTGTGTCTAAAATATATTGAAAACTTGGACCTGCAAAAACGTGTAACGGTCCTACTAGGTTGATACCTAATAGTACTGGTACATCTAATTTACTCATATCAAAATCGGCTCCGTCATAATCAGACTTTGTTTTGGTATATACCAATTCTGGTCTAACATAAACTTTAGAAGCACCAATTTTTCCGAAGATACCTACGTGGTACCCAATGTTTCTATCAGGATTTCTTGCAGCATCTCCCGCAGATTCAAAATAATCTCCGTTTGCGTTGTAATTTAATCCTCCTTTAATACCAAATCCCGAATCACCCTGTGCCATTCCATAAAACCCAGAGAGTGCCATGAAGGCAACTAAAATTGTTTTTTTCATATCGTTGTTGTTTTAAGTGGTACATGTAGCAAATACGATACCAAATGTTCCATTTCTCGTTATACCATCAGAACGGAGGTAAAATACCTTTATTGTTTTGTATTCCGTTTGGGTCAATTTCAATTTTATAAAGTCACGCTTCGTAATTTATTGGTTTCATTAACATCTTTGCTTTTTATTAAGTTTTTCCCACAGACAGTTCATTATATTTGCAGCTAGATTTAGAAATTTTGAAGTTTACACTACACAATACCGATTTACAATCAAAAGCTAGGGCAGGTACTATTGTTACCGATCATGGTACTATTGAAACCCCAATATTTATGCCGGTGGGCACGGTAGCCTCTGTAAAAGGAGTACATCAAAAAGAATTAAGAGAAGAGGTAAACCCAGATATTATTCTTGGTAATACCTATCATTTGTTTCTTAGACCTAAAACAGAAATTTTAAAGAAAGCAGGCGGACTCCATAAATTTATGGGTTGGGATAGAAATATTCTTACAGATAGTGGTGGGTACCAAGTATATTCTTTATCAGCGAATAGAAAAATAAAAGAAGAAGGCGTAAAGTTTAAATCGCATATAGATGGATCTATGCATTTATTTACACCAGAGAATGTAATGGAAATTCAGCGTGTAATCGGTGCGGATATTATCATGGCTTTTGATGAGTGCACGCCTTACCCGTGTGAGTATAATTATGCAAAGCGATCTATGCATATGACACATAGGTGGTTAGATAGATGTATCAATCATTTAGAGAAAACACCTTTTGAGTATGATTATGCACAAACATTTTTTCCTATTGTACAAGGGTCTACTTATAAAGATTTAAGAAGGCAATCTGCAGAATATATTGCAAATGCAGGAGCTGAAGGGAATGCAATTGGCGGATTATCTGTTGGTGAGCCTGCCGAAGAAATGTATGGTATGACAGAGGTGGTGTGTGAAATTCTACCTGAAGATAAACCAAGGTACCTTATGGGTGTTGGTACACCTATTAATATCTTGGAGAATATTGCCTTGGGCATAGATATGTTTGATTGTGTGATGCCTACTAGAAACGCTAGAAACGGAATGTTGTTTACGGCCCACGGTACAATTAACATTAAGAACAAAAAGTGGGAAGATGATTTTTCTCCTATTGATGAAATGGGAACCACTTTTGTAGACCGTGAATATTCTAAAGCTTATTTAAGACATTTATTTGCTGCTAATGAATATTTGGGTAAACAAATTGCCACAATTCATAACTTAGGCTTTTATATGTGGTTGGTGCGTGAAGCTCGTAAGCATATTATTGCAGGTGATTTTAGAGCCTGGAAAGATATTATGGTAAAACAAATGGATAAAAGGCTATAATGCTATCAATAATAGATAAATACATTCTTAAACGGTATCTAGCTACATTTTCGTTGATGCTTTTGTTGTTTATTCCCATAGGTATTATGGTGAATTTGGCAGAACAGATCGGTAAAATGATTGATAATGAAGCACCGTTGAATGAAATAGTGATGTATTATGTGAATTTCACGATTTACATTGGTAATCTATTGTTCCCTATTTTTCTATTCCTTTCGGTAATATTCTTTACCTCTAAACTAGCGAACAATACCGAGATTGTAGCCATATTAAGTTCTGGGGTTTCTTATGGGCGTTTTTTAAGACCTTATATAATAGGGGCTTCAATGGTCGCAGTATTAATGTTCTTTATGACTATGTTTATTGTGCCTAACGCAAGTGTTGGTTTCAATGAATTTAAATATAAATACCTTAAAAAAGGTAAACAGGATCGGGTGACCAACAATATTTTTAATCAGTTGAATGAAACTGATTTTATATACGTTAGCAGTTTTGACCCCGCTAGGCAGTTAGGTCATAATTTTACTTTCGAGCGTTTTGGTGAAAACAATGAACTCGATTTTAAAATATCTGCCGCAAATATTAGATGGGTAGATAAGGATTCTAGTTACCGCTTAACATCGTACAAAAAACGAACGGTTTTAGGCGATACGGCGATTATAGAAAGTAAACGTAGATTAGATACCATTTTTGCTTTTGATATTGGCGATTTAACTCCCGTATCATATGTGGCAGAAACCAAGAATCTTTTTGAATTGGACACCTTTATTAAGGACCAAAGGAGAAAGGGTGCATCTAATATTAATACATATGTCTTGGTTAAATATAAGCGTTGGGCATTGCCATTAACAGCCTTTATCTTGACGATTATAGCGGTTTCTGTTTCATCGGTTAAAAGACGAGGTGGTATGGGGGCTAACTTGGCATTTGGTATTTTAATTGCTTTTATATTTATATTTTTTGATAAGGTATTCGGTGTACTGGCAGAGCAATCGGGCTTTTCTCCTTTACTCGCGGTTATCATACCTAATGTAGTTTTTGGATGTCTGGCATTTTATCTACTTCAAAATGCAAAAAGATAGAATACTTAATCTACTACACTTACATTTCATTGTCTTTATTTGGGGCTTTACAGCCATTCTAGGAAAGTTAATCACTATAGATTCATTACCCTTGGTGTGGATTAGAATGGGTATGGCAACCTTGTTTATAGCAGTATATATACTTTTTGCCAAATTCAGTTTAAAAGTTACAAAGAAAACATTTTGGTGGTTGTTAGGTGGGGGAGTGGTTGTAGCGCTACATTGGGTAACTTTCTTCTTGGCAATTAAAGTCTCTACAGTATCCGTAGCATTGGCTATGATGTCTACAGGAGCTTTTTTTACAGCTTTAATGGAGCCTTTTTGGTATAAGCGAAAGATAATAGGTTATGAGATATTCTTCGGATTAATGGTCGTTGCTGGGCTTTATTTAATATTTAAGGTAGAAACAGAATATGTTTATGGTATGGTCATCGCATTGATATCGGCATTTTTGGCAGCGGTCTTTTCATTGATAAATGGTAAGCTGGTTCAAACTCATCGTCCATCGGTTATATCTTTTTATGAATTAGGCGTGGGCATGGTTTTCTTATCAATAATTTTAATTGTTAAGGGTGATTTTAGTATGTCATTAATAACCCTACCGCAAATGGATTGGGTTTATTTAGTAGTATTAGCGCTTATTTGTACGGCGTATGCCTTTATTGCGTCGGTAAAGATTATGCGTGTTTTAACTCCATATACGGTTATGCTTACAACAAATCTAGAACCGGTCTATGGTATTCTTTTAGCTTGGTTTATATTTGGATCAGAAGAAAAAATGAAACCTATGTTTTATGTGGGAGCCTTAATCATACTCAGTACGGTCATTGCGAACGGTATTTTAAAACAAAGAGCAAATATTAAAAAAAGGGTACCCAAGATTTAGGTATTAAAGTTTTATCTTTGAGCCGCAACTAAAGAAACTTTATAGAAATATGGAATATTTGGATTTTGAACTTCCGATCAAAGAGTTGGAAGAACAATTGGACAAGTGCATGATCATTGGAGAGGAAAGTGATGTTGATGTGACCGAGACATGTAAACAGATTGAAAAGAAACTTACCGAAACTAGAAAAGATATCTATAAGAATTTAACTGCTTGGCAACGAGTACAGTTATCTAGACATCCAAATAGACCTTATACATTAGATTATATTAAAGCCATTTGTGGAGATACGTTCTTGGAACTTCATGGTGATCGTACCGTAAAGGATGACAAGGCAATGATTGGTGGTTTAGGTAAAATTGGTGATCAGAGCTATATGTTCATTGGTCAACAAAAAGGATATAATACAAAAACACGTCAGTATAGAAATTTTGGTATGGCCAACCCAGAAGGGTATAGAAAGGCTTTACGATTAATGAAATCTGCTGAAAAATTCCAAGTACCTGTAGTTTGCTTAATAGATACACCGGGTGCTTACCCAGGTATTGAGGCAGAAGAAAGAGGTCAAGGAGAGGCAATTGCAAGAAATATTCTTGAAATGACTCGCCTTAAAGTACCTGTAATTGTTGTAATTATAGGTGAAGGTGCTTCTGGTGGTGCATTAGGTATAGGTGTTGGTGATAAGGTGTTAATGCTAGAGAATACTTGGTATTCTGTAATTTCACCAGAATCATGTTCTTCTATATTATGGAGAAGCTGGGAATATAAAGAAAGAGCTGCCGAGGCTTTAAAATTGACAGCGACCGATATGAAAAAGTTGAAATTGATCGATGAAATCATTCGTGAGCCTGCAGGTGGAGCACATGCCAACAGACCTAAAACTTTTGAAACGGTAAAAAATAAAATTTCTTCTCATTTTGAAGATCTTCAAAAGTTATCACCAAAAGAACTTGTAAATCAACGCATGGATAAATACGCACAAATGGGCGTTTTTAACGGCTAATCTGCATTTTAGGCTTCTTAAAAATATACCGAGGATTTTATTCCTCGGTTTTTTTATGTTATCAACAGAAAATTGTAACTTATTAACAGTCAATTGTTAGTCAACTGTGAACATTGAAATTGATGTTTTTCACGTTAACTAAAGGTTAATTGTATACTTTCGCACTATGGAGAACACGAAACCTTTTGTCGCTCGAAAGATTGACAAATCTAATATTATAAGTCTTGAAAAAGGCAAAATCCCACCACAAGCTATTGATTTAGAGGAGGTTGTGTTGGGTGCTATGATGATAGATAAAAAAGGTGTTGATGAAGTTATTGATATTTTACACCCAGATGTATTCTATAAAGACGCTCATAGATTCATTTATGAGGCTATCTTCATTCTCTTTGAAGAGTCGCAACCTATAGATTTATTAACCGTTTCGTCACAACTTAAGAAAGCTGGTAAGCTAGAGGTCTGTGGAGGCGATTTTTATTTGATAAAATTAACTCAAAAAGTAGCTTCATCCGCTCATATTGAGTTTCACGCACGTATTATTCTTCAGAAGTTTATTCAGCGTAGTTTGATCAAAATTTCAGGTGAAATAATTGAAGAGGCATATGATGAAGCTGTAGATGTTTTTGATTTGTTAGACACTGCCGAAGCAAAATTATATGATGTTACCCAAGGTAACTTAAAGCGTTCTGCGGAGACTGCTCAAGATTTGGTAATACAGGCTAAAAAACGAATTGAAGAGATTGCCGGTAAAGAGGGAATGAGTGGCGTCGCATCCGGATTTGATAAGTTGGATAAGCTAACATCTGGTTGGCAGCCAAGTGATTTAATTATCGTTGCAGCACGTCCTGGTATGGGTAAAACGGCTTTCACATTGTCTATGGCAAGAAATATGGCTGTGAATACGAATACTCCTGTAGCTTTCTTCTCTTTGGAGATGTCCTCAGTACAGTTGATTACTAGATTGATTTCTTCTGAAACAGGTTTGTCTTCAGAAAAATTAAGAACCGGTAAGTTAGAAAAGCATGAGTGGGAGCAGTTAAATGTAAAGGTAAAAACTTTGGAAAAAGCTCCTTTGTTCATTGATGATACCCCGTCGTTATCTATATTCGATTTACGTGCAAAGGCAAGACGTCTTGCTTCTCAGCATGGTATAAAAATGATCATGATCGATTATTTGCAGTTAATGACAGCTGGTGGTAGTCAAAAAGGAGGAAACAGGGAACAGGAAATTTCTACTATTTCTCGAAACTTGAAAGCCCTTGCAAAAGAATTGAACGTTCCTGTAATTGCATTATCCCAGTTATCACGTGCCGTTGAAACACGTGGAGGTAGTAAGAGACCTATTCTTTCGGATTTGAGGGAATCTGGAGCGATTGAGCAAGATGCCGATATTGTATCGTTTATTTATAGACCTGAGTACTATAAGATTGAAGAATGGGATGATGAAGAACGTACGCCTACACAAGGTCAGGGTGAATTTATTGTGGCAAAACACCGTAATGGTGGTTTAGAAAATATTAGGTTGAAGTTTATCGGTAATCAAGGTAAATTCGATAACCTTGATGATTTTGATTCTCCTTTTGAATTTCAATCTAAAATGAACGCAAATGAAGAGAATCCGTTTGCAACTAAAAACTTGCCAAGTGCAGATGATGCTTTTGGTAGTAGTATGAACAATAGTCCGGATTTAGATGAGGATAATGATGTTCCTTTTTAAAATAGTATATATTTAAAAGTTTAAAAGTCTTCCATTTGGGAGACTTTTTTGGTTTTAAATCAATTGATTTAAAAAAAATCTCGTTTACTTAATTACAATAGCTTTAACTGTATCTTAAATACTGCTCAAAAGATTTTACTATATCTTTGAGTGAATAGTTTTAGAAAACTTTATGCGTAAATTAATTACCTCTGTTTTATTCCTCTTCTTTTCATTGCAAATTTTCGCATCATCTATTCTTATACCTATGGATGCGGATAGTCAAAAGAATCATTTAAAAGCGTATGGCATTACATATTGGGTCTTGGCAAAGCAACAAAAAGTACAGTGGTTATTAAATTATCGTGGTGGTTCTTTTTTATTGCCAGACGGAGAAAGTATTAGAAAGGAGTGCCAGATTAGAGGCGTAAGTTTTGAAATTTTATCGGACGGACAGGCAAATGGAATTTTAGATGAAATCAGCAGCCCTTCAATTAATCAAGATGCGGTAATTTTGGAAAAAGCTCCACGTATAGCGGTGTATTCGCCAAAAGATAAACAACCTTGGGATGATGCGGTAACTATGGCATTGACCTATGCCGAGATACCTTATACTACCATTTATGATGAAGAAGTACTTGGAGATAAGCTGGCATTGTATGACTGGTTGCATTTGCATCATGAAGATTTTACTGGTCAATATGGTAAGTTTTATGGTGCGTACAGAGCAACCCCTTGGTATATAGAAGGAAAGAAGAATTCAGAAAAGTTAGCTAAGAAATTAGGATTTGATAAAGTATCCGAAGAAAAAAGGGCGGTTGCCTTGAAAATTAGAAATTATGTAATTGGCGGCGGATTCATGTTTGCTATGTGTTCGGCAACCGATAGTTTTGATATAGCCTTGGCTGCTGACGGTATTGATATTGTAGAACCTATGTTTGATGGTGATGCTTCTGATCCCAACTATCAAGCAAGCTTAGATTTTGGAAAAACCTTTGCTTTCACAGATTTCATTTTAGAACGTAGTCCGTTGAAATATGAATTCTCTTCTATAGATATGACGAATAAAAGAGGCAATGTTCCAAAAGAGTCAGATTACTTTTCATTGATGGATTTTTCGGCTAAATGGGACCCTGTACCTACCATGTTATGCCAGAACCATACTTCTTTGGTAAAAGGTTTCATGGGGCAAACAACTGCCTTTACACGCTCTGAAATAAAGCCGACTGTTTTGGTATTAGGGGAAAATAAACTTAATGAGGAAGCTAGATATATACACGGAATTAAAGGAAAGGGATTCTTTACTTTCTACGGTGGTCATGACCCTGAAGACTATCAACATAGAGTAGGGGACCCGAAAACGGAATTAGAATTGCACCCTACTTCACCGGGGTATCGTTTAATATTGAATAATGTATTGTTCCCAGCTGCTCGAAAGAAGAAACAGAAAACCTAATCGTAATTTTAGTAGTAGAAAGAAATAAAAAAACCGTTATCAAAACAATTGTCTTGATAACGGTTTTTTAATAGAGGTATCTTTTGATATACTAGAATACTCCAATAAAATGACTACCTGTTGTATTAACCAATTCAGCACCTTTTGTTACTGCACCGGTTTCAGTTTCTACAACATAAATATTTCCGTTTTGACCAACAGCACCTTGGGTAAGGTAAATTTCTGTTCCTTCAACAACGAAGCCTTGGTATTGAAATAAATAGAAATCTGGGTCGTAAGGTATGTCGTCGATCTTTACTGCGGTTTTTGCATTTAAATCAACTAAGGCAAAAAATCCTTGTAGACCGGCAACACCTTCTGCAGACCCATTATGACGGTAAGCTAGTACGGCTTTGCCGTTAGCAGCTGGTCTCCAGGCAAGAATATATGCTCCTTCAATACCTAGAGCATCATCCAAATTGAAATCGTATGTATCGTCATATTCATTATCTGCATCAATTTTTAAAATATAAGAACCTTCTGGGTCACTTTGATTAGCTTGATAAACGCTTCCGTTATATTCAAAAGAATTAATACTACGGTATCCATTCGTATTACCATGACCAACGGTAGAAGTAATAACTGTAGGGTTCAATAACGAAGGATAATCTAATATGATTGTCTTAGAACCTAAAATCTCGTAATCGCTATCAGTTTCGGTAGTAGAGGGATCAATTTTACTTAAACGTGCACCAATGTATAATTTGTCTCCAGCAGCATTTAATGTAGGCATATCGATTCTGGAGATGTAGTAACCTGCAGCTTCCTCCTCAGCACTTAATGGAACACTATGTTCTTGAAATTCTTTTATAGAAGAATTTACTAAATCTAAGGTAACTACACCAATCGTAGCTTCTGTACGAGTGTAATTATCGTTGTCGTCAAATTCATTTTCGTTATTTACGTATACTGCTGCGCCAGTTTGATCTCCATCGAATAATTTTATCCATCTTGGAGCGGTGCCTACATAAGGTGCAATACTAACTTCTGTTCCTGAAGGAGTAAAGACTTGACCGCCTTCAACAGTATACTTTGTATAATTACCACCGGTATCACCTGCGTAACTTATATTGAAAATCGTATTACCGTCTTCAGAAGATTGTAATCTCGCAGTCCTATTTGAAGGGGCTATAAATCCGTTTTCAAAAGGGTCAATTGACACTGTGGGATCTTTTGCGTCGTCACTAGTTACTGAATATATTAGAGTTCCACCATTTCCATCTCCGGGATCATCGCCCATTTTTGCTCCTGCAACGGTAATCCATCTTGGATCTTCTTCTTCAACTGGTTCTTCTGTTTCTTGTTCCTCGGTATCTGTATCTGGGGTAACTACGGTATCGTCATCATTGCTACAAGCTGTCATTAAACCAGCGGTAAGTATTACGGCAGCAAAGGTTTTAAGGTTTAGGATAGTTTTTTTCATTTTATGTATTGATTAAAAGATTAGAATTTATTTATTGCGTAATTTAATTTTAGGTAAAAAGCTCTTCCTGGTTTTTGTACAGAAAGATTATCGTAAACGGGTTCGTCAAATATATTTTTGACATCAAAACTTACTACAAATCTGTTGTCCGGAAACGCATAACTAAGTCCAATATCTTGAGACAACTGCTGTGGGACTTCAAAGAATTCATTGCCGACAGTATTACTGCCTTGTGCAGTTAAGAATGAGAATTCATCAGTGAAATACACATTGTAGAATGCGTTTAATCTAGATTTCTTTTGAATAAGATTTTTAAATGAATAGCGAAAGCCACCGTTCATGGTGAAAAACGGAGTATTAGGAACATCGATTTCTATTCCTTGGTTTTCAATTTTCAAGTCGAACTTTGATATATTAAAGTTGAGTCCAAAATTGTTATTATATGAGTAGTTTAATTGTGCATCAAAGCCTTTTGATGTTCCACTACCTTGATTTACATAGATGATTAATTCATCATCTACATTTAATGATGTTTCTATCGGTAGACCTATTCTATCTTTAATATTACGAGTAAAAACATTGGTAGAAATTGTAAAAGCATGTTTTTTTATATTGAAGTTGCCAAACCTGAAACCTAAGTTGTAATTATTGCTGCTTTCTGGGTCAATACTTGAATTTGCCACTACATTATCACCATCATTTCCGAAAATTTCAGTTTCGTTAGGTAATCGAATAGCTTTCTCTGCAGATGTTAATAGTGTAATATTTGGTAGAATTTCATAAGATGCAGCAAATCCATACCCGTCGTAGTTCTTATTACTACTAACCACTTCGTCGACAATTACATCGTTTCCGTTTTCATCAGATTCAATAGCGGGATCTACACTGGTAGTTTTTTGCTGGTAATGTTTAACAAACAAACTTGTATTTAGTTTTTCATCAAAAGCAGTCAATTCATAAGTTAGGGAGTATATGTTTTTGTTCAAATCTCTTGTACCAACAAAGGTGTTTTCCAAGACGGATTGAAGCTCATCGCTATCTTCTCTGTCAATACCACTGTATACGTGGTTAGCAGATATTTTATGTTGGTCGTTTATAGCATAAGAAACACCTGATCTAATAGATGCAACATTTCTTTTGATTTTTGCCAATGTTGGTCCTCCTTCTTGTTGAGACCTCCAGGTATATTGGTATTCATCACCCCTAAAATCTATTGCACGTTCTCCTGTCCAACTATAGGCCCAAGAAACAGTATCGTTTACAGCTCGGTTTCTTTTGCCATATAAACCATTTACATTCACATCCAATCCTTCAGTGAACAAATTTTTCTTTTGATAATTTATGCTGCCTAACAATGCATCGGACTCTAAAAATCTGTCTTTATAAGGGGTGATTGTCATAAATGCCCCATGCTGAACTTCTTTATAATCATCGGATCCTGTGATACCTAAAAAAAATTGGTCGGCCCATTCTACATCGGTGAAACCAATTTCAGCTCTACCTCCAGTAGATCTATAGGCATCATTGAATCTTCTTGCTGTAATAGGGGTTTGTATGCCACCTAAGCCAGTAACCACAACACTTCTGCCAGATACTTTATAATCATTATCGGAATAATTATGAAAAAGAGATGCTTTGACCGTAAATCCTGATTTATCAAAACGATATAAACCGTTAACACTAGCTTGAAGTGTATTAAATGAGCCATATGATACAGAAGCGTTAAAATTTGTTTTAGCATCATTATGTAGAACTATATTAATAGCCCCTCCTAAAGCATCATCTGCTAGATGACCTGGTACCACACCTTTGTAAACCTCAATATTTTTAATCATTGAAGGGGGTATGCTGTTTAGATTGAATGAATTACCGTAGGTAGAAATAGGTATACCGTCGATGAAAATACGAACAGAGTTACCTGATAATCCATTTAAACTATAAGTGACGTCTGAGCCTAAGCCTCCGTTTTGTCTTATTTTAACACCTACTGTAGTATTCAATAGTTCGTTGGTTTGAATATTTCTGAGACTAGCTTCTTCTGTATTTATAGCACTTACCGCAAAACCTTTCGTTTCTAGTTTAGTTTCGTTCGATTTGCCGTTTATGGTTACCTCATTTAAGTTCTCTGTTGATTCTTGTAAAGTGAAATTGATGCTAATTCCACTGTCCTCCATTTCAAAAGGTAAAACTTGGGTACCGTAACCAATGAATGATATTGCTAAACGGTACTTTCCTTTAGGTACATTTTTAATAGTATAGAAACCATTGTCATCAGTAAGAACACCAAGTTTCAATTCTTTAATTAGAACACTCGCATAGGGTAGTGGCTTACCAGATGTGTCTTGCACTGTGCCTGAAATTGTTCTTAATTCCCCCTGCCCTTGAACAGCTAAAAACATGAGAAAAAGTATTGTGGTAAAGAAGTTTTTCATTTGATTTAAAAAAGCTACTAATTTTTATTAAGATTTAGTCTAAATAAATTAGTTTTACAAAACTATAGGAGTATTAAAGAGGTAAGTACCGAAAAAGGAATTTATACATACGCAAAAGGAAGTATTGATAAGAGGCAAAATAGATTTATGAGAAAGGAATTGTTGCGGAAAGAGATTTGGGTTAGAAAATTATTTAAAGATGGCTTCATTAACAATACTGTTCAATATAATCAAGTAGATGTAACAACGAAAAATAATAATTCTTTTATACGAGGTATAGATTTTTCTAATAGTAAAATAATACATGAATTTGCTTCAGAGATTAGCGTTATAAGCGATCAACATCTTATAAAGCTTCATTTCTCTTTAGAAGGAACTTACTGTTATCAACCTTTAAAACATATAAAATATTTGGTTCGAATTCCTGAAAATCATTGCAATATGTTTTACTACCCTACAACAGAAGGAAGAGATATTTTTTTTAAAGGAAGTGCTAAGTTATTTGAAGTTTATGTGAAGCCAAGTTTATTGCAAAACCTTTTAGGAGACCAATTTGAGCATTCTTTTAGTAAATTAAAGAATGCTATTTCAAACTCCAATTCTTTTGTGTTGTGGGACAAGAGTAAATTCATTCCTCCTAATATTCGTAGTAAAATAAACGATATTATTCAATGTCCTTATAAAGGAGATATAAGAAAAACTTATTTGGAGAGTAAGTTAACAGTGTTGATAATAGATTTTTTGTTAGGAAGACAGACTTCAAAACTTTCAAAAGATAATGTGAGATTATTGAATGCAGATTATATGGCTTTGGTAAAAGTAGAGGACTATATCAGAAAAAATTTAAAAGAATCACTTAAGATTATGGATCTCGCTGAAATAGCCGGATTTAATGCCACCAAATTGAAAAGAGACTTCAAAAAACTATATGGAGTTACTATTTTCAAATACATTACAGCGTTACGAATGGAAATAGCTAAAAGTTTAATAACCCAAGATGGGGTATCTATTGCTCATGCTGCATATGAAGTTGGTTATGCAAATCCGCAGCACTTTACTACGGCATTCAAAAGAACCATGGGCTATGTGCCAAGTGAATTAAAACCGGCTGTTCAGTAAAGTTTAGTGAGTATTTAAGTGCAACTATTTAACTAGCATCTTCAATATGTGCTCAACACCGTTTTCGTCATTACTTAAAGTGCTGTATTTTGCTACTTCTTTTACATTTGGATGAGCGTTTTCCATAGCAAATCCATAATCTGAAAGTGCCAACATTTCAAGATCATTGTTAAAATCTCCAAAAACCATAACTTCATCTGATTTTAGATTATAGCTTTTCATTAGTTTATCTAAGGCGTATCCTTTGTTTGCATTCATATTTGAAATGTCAAGCCAATTTTCACCAGATACTTTTACTTTTAAATTCGTTTCAAAATGTTTTACATATGGGTATATATGTTCTTCTGAACTTTCAAAATGATAAATTGCGATTTTAATAACCTCAGAATTAAAATCGGTCAAAGTTTCTATAATTTCGTATTCGGTATAGTATTCTGCTAATTTATTGGTAAAGGCATTAGATTTATTTGTTAGATAAGCTTTGTGCTTTGTACAAATTACCGGGTGTATGTTTGGGATATCATCAAGTGTCCTTAAAATATCTTGAACATGTTGTTGTTCTAGTGGAGTAGCTAAAATTTCAGTTTGCTGTTTCATGGCAAATCCTCCATTCTCCGCAATAACGATAATATCATTTTTAATAGCATCTAACTTATCTATGATACTATTATACTGTCTTCCACTTGCGGCTACAAAGGTGATGCCTTTAGACTTTAAATCTTTGAATATTTCAAAGAATTGGTCGCTAACTTGGTGGTTAGAGTTCAAAAGTGTCCCATCCATGTCGGTTACAACCATTTTAATCTTTGATAAATCCATATATTTTATATTTAGGGGCAAAGATATTTGAATGATGTTTAATAAGGTGGGTTATGCTCAAAGTTTTACCTTTATTTAATAATTTACAAGAGATGAAGTTAATTCAGAAGGAGTTTCAATTACGCGCATATAAAAGGGGATTTCATATTATAACTAATGAAATAGTTGCTAGAATTCCTGAACTAAAAGATATAGATACCGGGTTCTTGCAGGTATTTATAAAGCATACTTCTGCTAGTCTTACAATTAATGAAAATGCAGATCCAACGGTCCGTGATGATTTTGAAACTCATATAAATATTATGGTGCCTGAAAATGCACCATATTATAAACATGATTACGAGGGTTCAGATGATATGCCCGCGCACATTAAAACATCATTAATGGGAGCTTCGGTACAGATACCAATAACCAATGGTAAATTGAATATGGGTATTTGGCAAGGTATTTATCTTTGCGAGCATAGAAATTATGCCTCAGGTAGAAATATAGTGTTGACGTTGTGGGGAAATTGAAATTTGAGTAACTTGAAGTAAAGCTAAGGGAATATGACTACAGAAGAATCTATTTTGAATAAAATTCAAATACTAATTACCAACCATTTTCAAACTCCTGAGATGGCTTTTAATTTTTTTGATAAGGATAATGATCAAAAATTGACAAAGGCAGAAATTGTCAAGCTCTTAAAACAAGCAGAAATAAGTGGATTCATTAGAGGTATTGTATCTTCAAAGCTAATTGAAGGTTATGATAAAAGTGGGGATGAGCTTATAGATTGGGAAGAATTTAAAGCGGCTATAGCTAAAATTAAAAAATCCGATTCGTAAGAATCGGATTTTTCAAAAAGTGAGATTGTTATTAATTTATTTTACCTGATCTACAACTGCCTTAAAGGCATCTGGGTGATTCATTGCTAAATCTGCAAGAACTTTTCTGTTAAGTTCAATGTTATTAGCTTTTACTTTTCCCATAAATTGAGAGTAGGACATTCCGTGTTGTCTGGCACCTGCATTAATACGGGTAATCCATAATGAACGAAAAGTTCTTTTCTTGTTTCTACGGTCTCTATAAGCATATAACATTGCTTTTTCAACCGCATTTTTGGCTACTGTCCAAACGTTTTTACGTCTTCCAAAGTAACCTTTGGCTTGCTTCATTACCTTTTTTCTTCTGGCTCTTGAAGCTACTGCATTTACTGATCTTGGCATTTTTTTCTAATTTTTTGTAGTAGGCGCCCTTATGATTTAAAGGAACTTTTAAGGCCTAACTCCATGGTTAATAATTTTACCTTTTAAAGAACTTGATTTACTTTAAACGTAATTGTTCTTTAATACTGTTAACATCTGCTTGATGAACTAAACCATCATGTGTTAACTTAAGCTTACGCTTTTTAGATTTTTTAGTCAAAATGTGACTCTTAAAAGCGTGTTTTCTTTTAATTTTACCTGTACCTGTAAGCTTAAAACGCTTCTTAGCACTGGATTTTGTTTTTTGTTTAGGCATTTTCTCCTAGTTTATATATTAATCTCACTTTGCATGCTAAACGCTGCTCACAACCGTAAGCAGCGTTTAGTATTTTATAAATACATTCGGTCGTATTACGAAACCGAAATGTTATGTTATTTTCCTTTAGTCTTAGGAGCAATGAACATTGTCATACGCTTTCCTTCTAGTTTAGGCATTTGTTCTACCTTCCCTAATTCTTCTAATTCAGAAGCTAATTTCAATAATAAAATTTCACCCTGATCTTTATAGACGATTGAACGACCTTTGAAAAATACGTACGCTTTTAGTTTAGCTCCTTCTTTAAGGAACTTTTCAGCGTGTTTCTTTTTAAAGTCATAATCATGATCATCTGTATTAGGACCAAATCTTATTTCTTTAACAACGACCTTAGAAGCTTTCGCTTTCATGGCCTTGTCTCTTTTCTTCTGCTCGTATAAAAACTTTTTATACTCCATAATCTTACAAACAGGAGGGTCTGCCTTTGGAGATATCTCTACCAAATCCAAACCTAATTCTTCTGCTTTCTCAAGAGCCTGAGGAAAAGGATATACACCTACTTCAACATTGTCACCTACCAACCTAACTTTTGGGGCTGTTATCTTTTCATTGATATTATGGGGATTCTTATTTTCCCTTCTAGGTTGTGGTCTAAATCTTTTACGTATTGCTATGACTAAATAATTTTAATTAAACTTTTATTCTTTAAACGTCTTTAAGGTACTATTTATTTCTGTGTTGACCAAGTCTGTGAACATAGTTATATCTATTGCTCCTAAATCTTCACCACCATGTTTACGTACAGAAATGGTATTTGCAACTTCATCATTGTCCCCTACGATAAGCATAAACGGAACTTTACTCATTTCTGCTTCACGTATCTTCTTACCAATAGTCTCGTTTCTACCATCGATAAGGGCGCGAATTTCGTTATTTTCTAGGGATTTTAAAACTTTTTCAGCATATTTTTCGTGTTTTTCGCTAACAGGAAGAATAATAGCCTGCTCAGGGGTTAACCATAATGGGAAATTACCACCTGTATGTTCCAGTAATAAAGCTATAAAACGTTCCATGCTTCCAAAAGGTGCGCGGTGAATCATCACTGGTCTATGTAGTTCATTATCACTGCCTTTGTAGTTAAGATCAAATCTTTCCGGTAGGTTGTAATCTACTTGGATTGTTCCTAACTGCCATTGTCTTCCCAAGGCGTCTTTTACCATGAAATCTAGCTTTGGACCATAGAAAGCTGCTTCTCCTGATTCAACCACAAAATCTAAGCCTTTTTCTTTGGCGGCATTTATAATTGCTTGCTCTGCTTTTTCCCAGTTTTCAACTGATCCAATATATTTTTCTGGAGTATCCAAATCACGAACAGATACCTGTGCCGTGAAATTGTCAAATCCTAGTGAACCCAATACATATAATGATAGGTCAATTACATTTTTAAACTCTTCGTCCAATTGGTCTGGTGTGCAGAAAATATGGGCGTCATCTTGAGTAAATCCACGTACACGTGTAAGACCGTGGAGTTCTCCACTTTGTTCATATCTATATACAGTGCCAAATTCAGCAAATCTTTTTGGAAGTTCTTTATAACTATATGGTTTGGTATTGTAGATTTCACAGTGGTGAGGGCAGTTCATTGGTTTCAATAAAAATTCCTCGCCTTCTTTTGGTGTATGTATAGGTTGAAAGCTGTCTTCTCCGTATTTTTCATAATGTCCAGAGGTTACATATAGTTCTTTCTGTCCAATATGTGGAGTAACCACCATTTCATAACCAGCTTTCTTTTGGGCTTTTTTCAGAAAATTTTCAAGTCTCTCTCTTAAGGCAGCTCCTTTGGGTAGCCATAAAGGTAGACCTTGACCAACTTTTTGTGAAAAAGTGAATAGTTCAAGTTCTTTACCTAGTTTTCTGTGGTCACGTTTTTTTGCTTCTTCAAGAAGTTCTAGATATTGCGTAAGTTCTTTTTGTTTAGGAAAAGAGATACCATAGATTCGTGTTAGTTGAGTGTTGTTTTCGTCACCTCTCCAGTAGGCACCTGCAACACTTAATACTTTAATAGCTTTTACTATTCCTGTGTTTGGTATATGACCACCTCTACATAAATCAGTAAAAGTATCATGGTCGCAAAAAGTTATAGTGCCATCTTCAAGATTTTCTATTAACTCTACTTTATACTCATTGCCTTGGTCTTTGTAAAAAGAAAGAGCATCTGCCTTTGAAACAGATCTCATTTTATAATCATGCTTTCCACGAGCAATTTCCAATGCTTTCTTTTCTATGGTAGGAAAATCTTTCTCAGAAATAGAACCGGTAGGAAGTTCAACATCATAATAGAAACCGTTTTCAATAGCTGGACCAATAGTTAATTTTACGCCTGGGTATAATTCTTCTATCGCTTGTGCTACAATATGTGAAGTGGAATGCCAAAAAGCAGTTTTTCCTTCTTTATCATTCCATGTATATAAAACTAAGCTGCCGTCAGTATCTAATGGGGTGGTGGTTTCTACAATAGTATTATTGAATTTTGCGGAAATAACATTACGTGCTAAACCTTCGCTAATGCTTTTTGCAACCAGTATTGGGGTTGTGTCTTTTTCAAATTCCTTAACCGATCCGTCGGGAAGTGTAATTTTAATCATTGTTGTACATATTATAGGATGTCAAAGATAATATGAACTATTCACGTCCGCAATATAATCATGTTATAATGTAAAGTACATATGATGTAGTTGTCTTTGATCGGTTGATGCTATATACTAGGTTTATGTCATCTAGTGTATTTAGTATATAGTATCTTTTTTGATAAAATTTAATGCTTTGTGTTTTTATAATATGGTTAATGTGTTATTTATAAGTGTGTTGCATGTTGATGTAAATTTTTCTTTAATTTTATTTTAAAAAATGGTTGTGTAATTAATAATAGTGTGTACATTTGCACCCCGCAAACGAGGAAGATGATTTTGGAATCGGGAGTAGGAAATAGGTTCTTATGTATGTTGTTTTGGTTTGGTGAACACCCCTTACCATTCCGAACAGGGAAGTTAAGACCGTTTGCGCCGATGGTACTGCTATACCAAGTGGGAGAGTAGGTAGCCGCCTTTTTCGAAAGCCCTTTACAGTAATGTAAGGGGCTTTTTTTATGGAATAAAGTCTGAGGTTATATTTTTCTTCTAATAACTTTATGGCTATTATCAGATTTTATATAATAGCTTTAATTTTGTATCTATGAGTTCATACAAAGTACTAATTTTAGTCATTGGAATTGATTTAGTTAAGGTTATGGTGTTATAAAAATTGCAATGGTATTCTTGGATTCGTTAGAAAAAGAAGAAAAGTTCAATACTGTTTCTCATGGTATAGGTGCGTTATTGGCTATTGTGGGTATGGTGTTCCTTATTCAAGGAAATAATCATAAATCTGAGTGGGCAACGTGGGGAATAGTGATATATAATTTATCATTAATAAGTATGTTATCAGTATCTACGATATATCACGCAGTCGATAATAAGATTTGGAAACTCAGAATGAGAATTCTAGACCATATAAATATATACTATCTAATTGCAGGTACGTATACTCCTGTTGCTTTAATAACACTTATTAACGGAAGTGGATGGTCTATTTTCTTTGCAGTATGGGGTATAGCAGTTGTTGGTACTGTTTTAAAGTTATTTTTTACTGGTAGATTTGAAATTCTATCCTTATTGCTATATTTGATAATGGGATGGCTTATTATATTCGATTTTCAAAACTTGGTGAATAATACTTCTCAATTAGGAATACAACTGTTAATGTTAGGAGGAGCGTTCTATACTATAGGAATCGTTTTTTATGCTGTAAAAAAAATACCCTATAATCATTTCATTTGGCACTTGTTTGTTCTAGGTGGCGCAATAAGTCATTGGTTATTTATCTATCTAGACGTAGTTTAACAATGAACTATTACTAGTGGTGAATTTTTATAGCTATTAAGAAACTATAATGTCCTTATGCTCTTTGTAGAAATTTTCTATTTGTAACATAGAATCGTTTAAAAAAACCATAGTCTCTCTCCAACTATTTTTATTATGTATTGAAACCTGCTCTAGGTCTACATATATTCTTGAAATCTCTTTCTGGTTCTCTAATATGTAAAAGTCTTCATAAATGGCAGAAGGTAGATATTCGTCTTTTAAAAGATACTTTAAAGCGACTAGTTTATCCCAAACCTTTATACGTTGTTCAAAGTCTGTATCTACATCTATAGAGACCATAGCTTTTTTTAAATCGAAATGAAATTTAAAGGATAACCCTTTTACTTCAGTCTTATACAAGGTCCATTTATTAGGAAAAGACTTTCCAAATGAAATCCAAAATTCTTCACGTAGTTTTCTAGAATCTTCTTTACTGAACATTTATAAAAGATAAGCAATAATTATTCCGAATATAATGACCAATAATTTTCTTAAATTAAATTTATGGCCTTCCGAACTTTCAAATAATATTACGGTAGATATATGTAAAAATACGCCTATTACTAAGGCATTGAGGTAAATGCCATATGTATAGAATATTTCAATGGTGTTTGCTAAATAAGTTCCTAAGGGAGTCATTAGTGAAAATAATACCATAAATAGTGCAGCTTTTTTAGGTCTTATATTTGACCCTAAAAGAAATATACTTAGAATGATCGCTATAGGTATCTTATGAATTAATATACCGTATATAATAGTGTTATTGGCCCCAATTGGTAAACCTTCTAATAATGAGTGAATACATAGACTAACAAAAAGTAACCATGGAAAGGTTTTACTTTCTTTAGATAGATGAACATGACCATGTTCCGCACCTTTAGAAAAGAACTCCAAGAATATTTGAAATAAAATTCCGAACATAATAAAAACTCCAATAGATTTAGAATCTATGGTTCTATAAACCTCTGGCAGCATTTCAAATATGGTCAAAGCTAAAAGAAAAGCTCCGCTGAATGCTAATAATAGTTTAAAGGATTCGTTTTTTTTTGGTTTAACTATAACCACGAAAAGAAAACTAATTAGCACTCCTAGAACAGGTGAAATATAAATCATGTAAATGCTGATTAAGCTTTTAAAATAGGGAAATAGGTCATTAATTATATTAGCGTCAAAATTAGCGTATTTTTGCGGTACGAGAAAAGATGAATATGGGTAATAATTTTAAAATGGTCGCTAAGACCTTATTTGGTTTCGAAGAACTACTTTCTAAAGAACTTAGAAATTTGGGGGCAAGCAATGTTGTTGAGGGAACTAGAAATGTATCTTTTGAAGGTGATAATGGCTTTATGTACAAAGCTAATCTATGTTTGAGAACAGCTATTAAAATTATTAAGCCAATACATTCTTTTCGTGTTAGAGATGAAAATGTTCTGTACAAGAAAATATATGCGATGGATTGGACAGAGTATCTTTCTGTCAGTGAAACTTTTGCCATAGATGCTACGGTTAATTCAGAGCAGTTTACACATTCCTTGTACGTGTCACAAAAGACTAAGGATGCTATTGTAGATAAATTTAGGGATACTGATGGTACAAGACCAGATGTAGATGTTAAAAATCCAGATTTACGTATCAACATTCATATTCACAATAATGACTGTAATGTGTCTTTAGACAGTTCTGGTTACTCATTGCACAAAAGAGGATACCGTACAGCAACGAATATTGCACCAATAAATGAGGTATTAGCTTCTGGTTTGCTTTTATTAAGTGGATGGGATGGTCAGTGTGATTTTCTAGACCCAATGTGTGGTAGTGGTACTATGTTGACAGAAGCGGCTATGATTGCTTGTAATATTCCCGCAAATATTAATAGGAAGGAATTTGCATTTGAGAAATGGACTGATTTTGATGCTGAATTATATGAGAAGATCGTAGATTCTAGTTTGAAGAAAACAAGAGAGTTTCATCATAAAATTATAGGGTATGATAAAGCGCCTTCTGCTGTTAGAAAGGCTCAAGACAATATAGAGAATGCTAATCTTGAAGAGTATATCACGATAGAAAGAAAAGATTTCTTTAAAACTGATAAGCAAACAGAAGGTACCTTGCATATGTGCTTTAACCCTCCTTATGGAGAACGTCTAGATATTGATTTGGAAAACTTTTATAGTGCTATTGGTGATACTTTAAAACAAGGTTACCCTGGTACCAATGCTTGGTTTATAACAAGTAACCTGCTTGCTTTAAAGTTTGTAGGGTTAAGACCTTCTCGAAAAATAAAGGTGTTTAATAGCCACCTAGAATCTCGTTTGGTAAAGTATGAAATGTATGAAGGTAGTAAGAAAGCCAAATATCAAAAAAGAAATGAAGAATGAAGCTAAAACATAAAGTTCTAATATATAATTTTTTAGGCTTTGCAGTACTATTTGTATTGTTCCGCTTTCTCTTATACATTTCGCTGTCAATAAATAGTCTTTATTTATCAGCAATAGCTGCTATTGCAGCTTCTCTACTAGCTCCCAAATTTGCAGTTGCAAAAATAGAAGGGCTTGAGAAGATTGTAATGAAATGGGTGTTTATTAAAGGATTTAAAGTTTTATAAGCGCTCTTTTTGCTTAGGTGGACCTTCGGGTTCTGTAGAATTTTCAATTTTTTTCTTGACCTTGTTTTTCTTTTTATAGAGCGGTAAAAAGTATGAAATGCTGTAATTATATCCAACACCGAAATTACTGTCCCATGTTACTTTGTTAAAACCGGGTATCCATAAATTCGGAAATCTATCAAAATCATTATTATTGGAAGATACAATAAGACCTAAACGTACGCTGGCACCTATATATAAATTCGAAACTATTTCCACTTTAGTACCAAAAACTGCTTCTAACCATGTTGCGTTAAGTCCTGAGAAATTTTCGGGAGTATCTGATCCATTAGCAAAATCATCAGGATTCCAGTATCTGTTCGTGTCGAAATATTGATAGTTGTTTAGCGTATTTTCAAATGTACTAAACCCTATTCTACCACCCATATAAATTAGATTTTGCTCACCATACCAATTTAAATAGGTGTTTTTATTGATACCTAATTTTAAATAATTTCCTGAGGTTGTGAAATTGTAAAGATCTTCTTGTTTGGTTTTTTCTTCTGAACCGAGTTCAGCAGCTAAATATAAATTTTGAGTTAGCCTGTAGTCCGCAACAATTTCAAACCCTTGGTAATTGTCGTCTAATGCTCCATTGATAATTCTACTTAAATCTAAACCTAAACTAATACCATAAGATTGTTTGTACTCTACAGTATCTTTTTGATTTAAGTCAATAGGTTTGCTTTGGCCAAAGGCCGTGCAGGTACATAATACTAATAAAAGATTAATGAAAAATCTTGACATGTGTAGAATCTGAGTTTGTGACTAAGGATTGTGTTATTTCTATATCTTGAATCCAATTATCGGCATCTGTAATTGTATTTGCTGCTAGTTCATCATAATTGACTACGAAGCCGCATCCTCGAGAAAGAAAGTTCTCGATCCTGGAATATGAAAAATTAATGGTGTCTAAATTTCCGGTTTCTAAACCGTCATCAGAATCGGTAGATTCACTTATAAAAATAAAACTTGCAGAAGTATCGTCTGTTTTCAAGGGTATAGATATCGAACTTACCGTGCTTCTATCTGTAAAGGTACTTACTGTTTCAGTTTGTCCGACCCCTACAACTCTTAAAGTTCTTACCTCTTTTAAGGTAGTGGTGTCTTCAATATCATAAAATTCTATTAAGAGTAGAGGTGTGTCTCCTTCTACACAGATGTCATCTTTTTCGCAGGATGATATTGATATAATGGCTAGAAACAGTAATAATCCGATTTGAAAATTTTTCATTCTAAGCTTTCTTTTCTAAAAGTACAACATTTTCTACATGATGAGTCTGTGGAAACATGTCTACAGGCTGAACCTTAGTTATGTCGTACATTTCTTTCATTAGCTCTAAATCTCTTGCCTGTGTAGCACTATTGCAACTTACATAAACAACTTTGTTTGGCGCAATGTTTAATATCTGTTGAACAACATCTTTATGCATGCCATCTCGTGGAGGATCGGTAATAATGACATCGGGTATACCGTTCTTATTAATAAACTGTTCGTTGAAGACATTTTTCATGTCACCCACAAAAAAGTCGACGTTCATTATTTCATTTCGCTCTGCATTTGCCTTAGCATCTAAAATTGCTTCTGGTACTGATTCAATACCAATTACCTTTTTAGCTTTTTTTGAAACAAATTGAGCAATTGTGCCTGTACCTGTGTACAGGTCATATACCAATTCATTACCTTTTAAATCAGCAAAATTCCTGGTAATTTTATATAATTCGTATGCTTGTTCTGAATTTGTTTGATAAAAAGATTTGGCATTTATTTTAAATTTCAGTCCTTCCATTTCTTCGAAAATATGGTCTCTTCCAGAAAAACAGCTAATTTCTTGATCGTAAATAGTATCGTTCTGTTTTGGATTGATTACATATAATAAAGATGTGATTTCAGGAAAAGTTGTAGAAAGATGATTTAAAAGTAACTCTCTTTTTTCTTGATCATTTTCGAAAAATTGAACTAAGATCATTATTTCACCAATAGAACTAGTACGTATCATTAATGTTCGAAGCATACCATATTGGTTTCTTGGATTAAAAAATGTCAATCCGTTCTCCGTAGCAAATCTTTTAGTCTCTAATCTAATAGTATTTGATGGATCTTTTTGTAGATGGCACTTTTTAATGTCTAAAATCTTATCCCACATACCTGGTATATGAAAGCCTAACGCATTTCTATCTTCGATTTCATTATCCGATTTTACTTCTTCAAGTGTTAACCAACGGCTGTCTGAAAAAGAAAATTCCATTTTATTTCTGTAAAAGTATTTTTGCTTTGAACCTAGTATTGGTTTAAGTTCAGGTAAATCTAAATGTCCAATTCTTTTAAGATTATTTTCTACTTCTTTTTGCTTATAAAAAAGTTGATGCTCGTAGCCCATATCTTGCCACTTGCAACCTCCACATACGTTAAAATGCTGACAAACTGGATCTACTCTTTTATCGGAAAGATTGTGAAAATTTATTGCTGTTCCTTCAAAATAAGCTTTTCGCTTTTTTGTAGTCTGCACATCTACCACATCACCTGGTACGGTATTGTTTAAAAAAATAACTCTACCATCTGGGGCTTTGCCAATAGTTTTCCCTTTTGCAGCTGCATCGGTCACCATTATATTTTCAAAAACTACTCGTTTTGTCTTTTTTCGCATTTGGCAAAAATAATGGGTTTCTTTGAATTGAGAATATAGTTATTGATAGTATTAACAAGTTATTGAATCGATTTGTCGTAATTTTTATGAATCAACCTTTAAATTTGTATTTTTGAATTTCTACAGGATGATTTCTCTCCCACGCTGAATTTTCGCCCCGATGACTTTTTCGGGATTTGAAAGGAAAAAGGTATAGAAGGAATTGCTAAAGTTTTATTTAAAGTAATTTTTATCATGTCAATTTTAGAAAACATCACTTCTAAGGATGCTATTGCATTAGAAGAAAAACACGGTGCTCACAATTATCACCCATTACCTGTTGTATTAAGTAAAGGGGAAGGTGTTCATGTTTGGGATGTGGAAGGAAAAAAATATTATGATTTTCTTTCCGCTTACTCTGCCGTAAATCAAGGGCATTGTCACCCCAAAATTGTAAATGCTATGACAGAACAAGCAAAAACATTGTCTTTGACTTCTAGAGCATTTTACAATGATATGTTGGGTAAATACGAGAAGTATGCAACCGAAACTTTTCATTTTGATAAGTTGTTACCTATGAATACAGGTGCAGAAGCTGTAGAAACAGCGTTGAAAATTTGTAGAAAATGGGCGTATGAAGAAAAAGGTATTGCAGAGAACAATGCTGAAATAATTGTTTGCGAAAATAATTTTCACGGTCGTACAACAACTATAATTTCTTTTTCAAATGACCCTGTTGCTCGTAAGAACTTTGGTCCGTATACTGACGGATTCATTAAAATAGAGTACGATAATCTATCTGCTCTAGAGGATGTTTTAAAATCAAATTCGAATATCGCTGGTTTTTTAGTGGAGCCTATACAAGGTGAAGCTGGTGTTTATGTACCATCTGAAGGTTATCTAAGCGGAGCGAAAGCTTTGTGCGAAAAATATAATGTATTGTTCATTGCAGATGAAGTACAAACAGGTATTGCCAGAACAGGTCGTTTGTTGGCAACATGTGGTAATTGTTCTTGCCCAGATAAACATTGTAGTGGAATACCTGAAATTAAACCAGATATTTTGATATTAGGTAAAGCCTTGTCCGGTGGGGCATACCCTGTTTCTGCAGTTTTAGCGAATGATAATATTATGGGTGTTATACGCCCAGGAAATCATGGTAGTACTTTTGGTGGCAACCCAATTGCCGCTGCCGTTGGTATGGCTGCTTTAGAAGTGGTAAAAGATGAGGAGCTTGCAGAAAATGCCTTTGAACTAGGTGAGCTTTTTAGAGCTGAACTAAATAAATTTATACCGACTACAGATTTGGTAAACAGTGTTAGAGGTAAAGGTCTTTTAAATGCAATACTTATAAATGATAGTGAAGATAGTTCTACTGCATGGGACATTTGTATGGCGTTAAAAGAAAACGGATTATTGGCAAAACCAACACACGGTAATATTATACGATTTGCACCACCATTGGTAATGACAAAAGAACAGCTTTTAGATTGTGTTTCTATTATTATTAAAACACTACAGGAATTTAAATACTAGAAATAAAAAATCCCCGATGTAAATCGGGGATTTTTTTTGATTATTATCTTTTTATTGAAAATCGGCTGTCGCAAAGAAAGCAATAATCAATCCGAAATAGAGAATACAGAATACTAGGTAAATAAGAGCTAGTGCTAGTCCTATATAAGAAAGAATTCTTCCTGTATTAATATTTTCATACCCTCTATAATTACCAGGGTTAGCTTCAAAATAACTCTTAGCTTTTTTAGCATTGCTTAAACCAATGAAACTAAATATAGCACCAAAGGGACCACAACAAAAAAGGGTTAATGCAATAGATAAAATGCCAAAAGTTAATGCGTTACTAGAGCCTGGTATTGGTTGATGTTCTGAATTGTTCATTTATTCCATTGGTATTCCAAGTTGTTCGTAAATTTCAGAGGTTTGTTCCAAATATGCATCCCAGCCGCCCATAGAAGCTATTGAATAAACTGTCCAGCTAAGAGATAGAGCTCCTAAGACTAGTCCTATAATCGCTACTGTTTTAGTTGTTTTAAGAGTGCTAAAGTTTGAATATTCTTGAGGATTTCCCTGATAAATTTTAGTGTCTTTGTTTACTAAAATTAGTGCAATACCAGACAAAATAATACCTCCAATACCCGCACTTACACAGCAGCATAAAAAAGATACGATACTTAGAATAAGAGCAATTGTTACATTTGGTAATTTTTGTTGTTCCATAATTTAAAGGTTTAGTTATTAGATAAATTTCAATATGTAATTGGTTAAAATAAAACCTACGGTACTTACCATAAGTATAATTGTAATTGTATTTGAATGTTTAAAAGGGTAGAGTCTGTTAAGTCCCAAAAAGCCGAAAAGTAACAACATTGGGTAAATAGCAGGATACATTAAGAAGGCAGAAACGAATTCCCCTTTAATTAAAAATAGCAGCGAGCGCTGAAGACCACAACCGGGGCAATCAACACCAATTATCTGTTTAGTGAAACAGGGTAACATAAAACTTTCTAATCCTAAGAAAATAATTAATGCCTTAATGCGCATCTTTAAATAAATTAATAGTCCGAAAATTACCATTATTTTTGTGTATTCAAAATAAAAACATGCCTCATTTTAATATTGGTGATACGGTAGAAACTATTGACGATGTCATAAAAGGCGTTGTGGAGTCTATTAATGGTATTAATGTTACTATACTAAGCGATGATGGGTTTGCGTTAACATTTAGCGCTCATGAATTGGTTTTAATAGCCGATGATATTCGTGTTTCTAATTATGAAGTCGCTAAAATTAAGAAGGAAAAGGAAATACCTAAACGCAGAAAAACAACAGTTTTAAAGTCAAAAGAACGTACAGCTCCAAAAATGGAAGTTGATTTGCATATTAATCAACTTATGAAAAACCCTAAATCGGTGAGTAAGTTCGAAATGCTCAACTTACAGTTAGATACTGCCAAACGTCAGTTGGATTTTGCTATTAATAAGAGAATACAGAAAATTGTCTTTATACATGGTGTAGGTGAGGGAGTACTAAAAGAAGAATTAGGTTATCTTTTTAGAAAATATGATAATGTAAAGTACTACGATGCCGATTATCAAAAATATGGTTTAGGGGCAACCGAAGTATATATATATCAGAATTTTTAATTATTCTACTGTTGTTGTCACAGTGCCAAATTCACTGACTTGTAAATCAGTAATTCTACTTCCGTTTTCATTTAGAAAGCTAATACCGCTTAGTTGAATAGTATGGTTATAGGTAACGCTATCTTCTTCAATTGTTGTTATTATGATACTGCCACCTTCGGCTTCGATTTCTTCTAGTACCGTTGGTGTTAGTGGTGGTGGAGAGTCACAAAAATATGAACTTGTAACAGTCTCAGAAAATATACGGTAGCTTACCTGTGAACTGCCAGGTACTTCACTGGTTATATCAGTAGTAGTAGCTTCGTTTTTTAATAATTCACTAGGTAAATTTAGAATTAAGGCTTCATCGTCGTTTATTTTAAAAAGTACATTTTCCCTTGAAGCAGATATATCATTACAGCTCTCAATGGTATCTATGCTGTCAAAATCAACGGTTTCTATTTGTAAGTCACCATCGTTACATCCAAAGAACAATATAGAACAACCTATTAAAATGTATTTTTTCATAATTCAAATTTAATTTAAAATTTACAAATCTGTCTGTCGCATCACTGTCAATTATAGGTTAATTAACTATTTTTGTTGTTTATTTATTTTAGAGTACGTCTATATGAAACATGTATATTTAGATAATGCCGCTACAACACAAGTACATTCTAATGTAATTGAGAAAATGCAAGATGCTTTGGGTATTTATGGAAACCCTTCTTCTACGCATAGTTTTGGTCGGACTGCAAAAACTGCTATTGAAAGTGCACGTAAAGCTATTGCTAAATATATTAATGCTCAGCCTTCAGAAATTATATTTACATCTGGCGGTACAGAGGCAGATAATATGATTATTAGATGTGCGGTTCGTGATTTGGATGTAAAAACCATAATCACTTCGAGAATTGAGCACCATGCAGTTTTACATACTGTAGAAGAATTGGAACAGAAAGGATTGATTCAATTGTTATATGTGGATTTAGATGCATTTGGTAATCCTGATGTAGCTCATTTAGAAACACTTTTACAAAAAGATGACTCCAAAAAATTGGTTAGCCTAATGCATGTAAATAATGAAATAGGAAATAAAATCAATTTAGAGGAAATTACCCTTTTATCTAAAAAGTATGATGCGCTCGTACATTCGGATACCGTACAGTCTTTAGGGCATTATAATTGGGATGTTAAAGCATTTCCAATAGATTTTTTAGCTGCTGCCGCTCATAAGTTTCATGGACCAAAAGGTATTGGTTTTGCCTTTATTCGTAAGAATTCAGGTTTAAGCTGTATGATTTCAGGTGGTTCTCAAGAACGTGGGCTTAGGGCCGGTACCGAGTCTTTTCATAATATAGTTGGTTTGGAAGAGGCTTTTATTCATGCATACGAGAACTTAGAAGAAGAAAAGAAATATGTTGAAGGCATAAAATCTTACTTCATTGAACAGATAAATAAAGAAATACCTGATGTCAAATTTAATGGGCATTCTGGCGATTTGGAGAAGAGTACCTATACTTTGGTAAACGTATGTTTACCTATTACTGAAGAAAAAGCGATGTTGCTTTTGTTTAATTTAGATATGAAAGGTATTGCTTGTTCTAAAGGTAGTGCTTGCCAGTCTGGTAGTGATGCTGGTTCTCATGTACTTACCCAGATATTATCTGATGAGGATATGAAAAAGCCATCTGTTCGTTTTTCATTCTCAACGTATAATACCAAAGAGGATATAGATTATACTATTGCAGCCTTAAAGGATCTTGTGGAAGCTTAATTAATTTTTACGATCCCTTTTGCGTTCTCTCTCGTAAGGGAATTTTCTAATGGCTAATTTCATCATGCGGTCAATAAGATCAGTGGTGTTCTTACCGGTTTTCTTATTGATTTCCTTTTCGTACTTCCAAAGAAGTTTACCAGAATCGCCATCGCTTATTTTAATGCCAATTCTACCGTAATTTGCCCCTCCAGAGAAATAGTCTGTAAAGCTGAACTCTGTTGGTATACCGTTGGATAGTAGTATGTTTAAATCTAAGGTGCCACTAATAATACCATCAACACCTAAGATTTCGCTTAGCTCTTTTGTGGTATATACATCGATATTATCATAACTGATGTTCTTCTTAGCTAAAATAGCTGCTGTATTTTCAATGTTTTGAAATGTTACCGGAAGCTTTTTCTTTTTACTACGCTTAGAGAAATAAGTCTCTAAAGCATTTTGCACAGCGTAACCTTCGTTTTCTTCTAATCTTTTTTGTTCCGTTTTAGACACTTTTTCATTTAAATCTAAATTGGTTAAAAAAGGAATGATAGCTAATACATTATGGTCAGCACTCAAGTTATCAAAACTTGGACTTTCATAAATGTTTTTCTGAGCCATTACAGCAAATGAGGAAATAAATGCTAGTAAGAAAAGTATTCTTTTCATTTGTATTGTTTAAAGGCGTATACCCAATTTTAAATTTAAAACCCTAGAAGTAAGATAATTTGGTACAGCATATTCATTTTTACTGTCGGCATCTCTTACCCAAGTATTGGTAATTGAATTTTGATTGTTGAATAAATTGAAAATTTCAAAACCTAAACTCAATTCTTTAAAATTGCGTAGCCAATGTGTTTTTGGAAATTGTTTGTTCTTATTTGCAAAAATATATGAAATTCCTAAATCTGCACGTTTATAATCTCTTAATCTATTCTGAAAAATATATGGGTCGGCATAACTTGGAGATCCACCGGGAACACCTGTTTGATAAACCAAATTCAAATACATTTTTAAATCTGGAATCGTAGGTATGTAATCTTGAAAGAGAATGCCAAATTTTACGCGTTGATCTGTAGGTCTGGGTATATAGCCTCTATTGTTTCTATTCTCTTCGGTTTTTAAATAACCTAGACTTACCCAAGACTCCGTTCCTGGTACAAAGGCACCGTTTAATCTAATTTCCGCTCCATAAACATAAGCTTCAGTGTCATTATTGGCTGCGTATCTTATACGTACATCTTCTAAAGTATACGAATTCACATTTTCCAATTTTTTGTAATACGCCTCGCTTATCAATGTAAAAGGTCTATCCCAAAGAAGAAAACTATACTCATTACCTGCTACGAAATGAAATGCTTTTTGTGCTTTTACATTTGGCTGTATTGTGCCAGTGTTGTCGCGTAGTTCTCTGTAGAAAGGTGGTTGGTGATATATCCCTGTAGATAACCTAAAGAGCATATCTTTATCCCAGTTGGGTTTTATAGCAAATTGCGCACGCGGACTAAAAACGGTTTGTGATACTTTTTCAACTCCGGTTCCACTAACTGTCCAATGATGAGAGCGTACACCAACGTTGTAATACACATCTGCATTGCTCCATGTTTTATGTGTTCCCAATTGAACGTAGCCAGAAAACCTATTTGTCTTCACAAAGTTCAAAGCGCTTAATCCGCTATATGCTTCTAAAGGTGCATCAAATGGTTCAGAAGGTTGATTGTTTATGAATTCACTTCTAGGTGGTCTAATGGAAAATCCTGCAGAATCTATAAATTCAGATTCACGTAATTGATCGCGTATATCTTCATGAGTATATTTTGCTCCCCATTCCAAAATAGAATTACCCATGGTGTGTAAGCCTTTGTGCTCTAGATTAAATATTAAGGCATCTAGATCGTTTCTCGTTCTGTTGAACTGAGAACCTATACCTCGAGAAGTTAACACTTCGCCAGCCGTATCGCTACCTAAATTACTATCAACATCACCAAGCTCATAGGCTGCAACAACATCTGAATATTCTTCTTCCGTAGTATGATAAATTGAGGATATCAATTTTAATGTCGTATTCTCATTTAAAAAATAACTGCCTTTTAAAGCTCCTAATGCGGTGGTATATTTATTTGTCTCTTGTCCTTGATAAAAAACTACTAATGCCTGAGGATTATCTATAGTTCCAAAATTAGTTTGTCTGTTTAAAGGTTCGTTCTTGTAATCATTGACAGTTAGGTTACCTAGAAAATTTAGCTGAAATTTAGGTGAAAAACGGTAGGTCAAATAACTTTGAATATCTGTAAATGCCGGATTGAAATTGCTTTGTGTCTGCAGGGTATTAACCAGTAAAGAGTTGTTTCTATATCTTATGCCGGATACTGAGCTCAATTTTTGATTTTTAGAAACGGTTTCTAAACTTGCGCTTGCACCAAGAAAACTTACATCTGCCCTAAGGGAAAATAGAGTAGGGGTCTTGTATTTAATATCTAATACGGAAGCTAGTTTATCACCATACTTTGCTTGAAAACCACCAGCTGAAAATTTCACATTCTGTACTAGGTTACTGTTAACAAAGCTTAATCCTTCTTGTTGTGCAGAACGAATTAAAAAGGGTCTGTACACTTCTATCTCGTTTACATACACTAAATTTTCATCGTAATTACCGCCGCGTACCGCATACTGCGTACTTAATTCGTTATTGGAAGATACGCCTGGTAAGAGTTTTAATATGG
This sequence comes from Maribacter sp. Asnod1-A12, assembly GCF_045063735.1. NCBI lineage: Bacteria > Pseudomonadati > Bacteroidota > Flavobacteriia > Flavobacteriales > Flavobacteriaceae > Maribacter > Maribacter sp. Asnod1-A12. The sequence continues at coordinate 4,228,566 of NZ_JBEFNZ010000006.1, read as the reverse complement.
TCTCTACCCCTGAATTTGCACCTGGTATTTTTCTGATTTTCTCTGGAGAAATATTCAGAATGTTATTAGCTTCTTTGGTCCCAGTGGCAGAAACGGTTACGCCGTCTATTTGGGTAACATCATTTTTTAAAACAGGATTGAACTCAAAGGTCTCGTTCGTTTTCAATAGTAATTTTTCCAATACGACGTCTAAGTATGCAATATGAGAAAAAACTATGGTGTTCTCTATATCTGAGGTAATCTCTAGAATATAGAATCCGTCAGAATTTGTAGTGGTTCCTAAACCCTTACAGGATATATTGACATTTGGTAACGGTTCATTATTTGCACATAGTACTATACCAGAAATAGTAGCGTTCTGAGCAAAACCAATGGAGCTGCACAGCAGTAATATCAGGCTTAGAACATTATAAAGTTTCAACTATATTATTTTCTGTAAAAGGAGGTGCTTAAGGTGTTTGTATTACCTACATTATCTGTAACGGTAACTTCAAGTACACATTGCGTTTGATCAGCAATCTTATCGTCAAAATTATAAGTAAGGGTATTGCGCTTAGGTTCATACTCCATTAATATCCATTCTCCGTTTAAGGTAGCGGAATATTTGTCTACACCACTTAAGTCATCTGCAATCTGTACACTTAGGTACTTGTAATTATTTAACCATTGCTTTTCTTTAAAGTTTTTGGTTCTTATGGTTGGCGCTACAGTATCCTTAGCTAAAGTATATGTTCCTAAATTACGTGTTCTTGTTGTAAATTCATTACCACGTTTATACGTATTAGTGTGGTTTGGTCTAAGTTTAGAATCTAATCTGGCGATAAACAATTGCTTTCGTTCTTCTTGTGAATATTTAGAAACGTCAAAAGTGATTGTAAAGTTTCTATGTGCAGGCACAGTGTTGGTGTGTATGGTAACCGTATCTTTTCCTTTCTTTAAGTCAATATAAAAATCCTCATAAAAAGTGTTTGTTGGGAAATATACCTTAGCACCTTCTAAATCAAAATTATTGGGTTTTTTTGCGATTACATAGTTGTCGGTTTTTTCTATAACCTTTTTATTGCCCAATAGATTCTTTACCCCTTCAATAGGTATGTTGACCTCAATTTTATTACCAGCATAATCTTTAATCAATAATTTGGCATTATAACTTAAGCCTTTGTTTATTTTAACTTTGCCATCATTATATAGGTCTTTGTAAATACTAAGCTTGTTACCTGGCGATTTAAAGCTCTTTTGAATTTTTTGCCTATTTCTACCATAATAATCATAATCTACAAGTGTGTTTATATATCTGGTTTCTCCAAATGAAAATTTCTCAAAATCATATAAAGAATACACTTTGCCGTTTACACTAAGTTCTACACTATAAACGCCATTTTTATTGGCGGCCATATCTAACCTATCAAATCCAATAAAGCCAACTCCAATTTCACCTAAAGCAGTTACCTTATCCGCTAAAAATGTACCATCTTTCTGTTTACTAACGTTTATCTGTGTTCTTTCGTAATTATTATTAACATGAGAGTTATCTGTTAACGGATAAATAAATAATTTTTCTAAAATAGGATTAGTAGCATCGGCAACCTCTAAACCGTACATTAAAGGGTTGGTGGGTTTTTCAGAAATACTACTTCGTATTTCAAAATGTAAATGCGGACCTGCAGAACCACCTGTATTACCACTATAGGCAATAAGTTCGCCTTTAGAAACTTTCAACTCCCCGTAATCGGGAAATACTTCTACTTCGAACGATTTTTTAGTGTATTGTAATTTCTTGATGTAAGCTTCAATTCTAGGTGAGAATTTTTGAAGGTGACCATAAACTGATGTATACCCGTTTGGGTGGGCTATATAAAGCACTTTACCGTAACCCCAAAGAGAAACTTTTATTCGGGTTATAGTACCATCACCTATTGCGTTGATCGGGATTCCCTCTCGCTGCTGTGTTTTTATATCAACACCAGAATGAAAATGATTGGAACGTAACTCTCCAAAAGTACCCGCTAAAATAATGGGGATATCCATTGGTGGACCAAAAACATCTTTCGGGTATTTTTCTTGTGAGAAAAGACTAAAACAAAATAATAATAACAGACCAAGGGATATTTTTTTCATAGGTAGATAGGAATACTGCGAAAATAATTAATCAAATACAATTCAATGAAGTTGAGGGTGCAAAAATTATTACAAAGAGTATATGGTTGTGTATTCTGAATTTATGTACTGCTGATTTACGAATATTTGAAAAAACTATTGCTAAGTCATATAATGTATGTTAACTTTGTGTAAATCGCATTGATTGTAATGTATGGGCGAGTTAATTAAAATCGTTGATTCTTTAGAAAATAAAATTAGCAAATTGTTGCATAAACTTGAGGTTTTGAACAATGCTAATCTAGAATTGGAAAAAGAATTAAGGAATATAAAATCTTCACAAGAAAGTGCCAGTAAAACGGTGTCTGAATGGGAAGAAAAATATAATTCGCTTAAACTAGCTAATTCAATGCTTGGCAGTAATACCAATAAAACAGAAGCTAAGCTTAAAATAAATACATTAATACGAGAGTTGGACCATTGTATAGCTCAATTGTCGGAGTAATGTTTATAATAATATGTCAGAAAAGCTCAAAATAAAACTTTCTATTGCTGATAGGGTCTATCCATTGACTATTGACCCCGCTCAGGAAGAAGGCTTGCGTAAAGCAGCCAAGAATATAGAACAGTTGGCTAAAAAATTTGAGCAGAACTATGCAGTTAGAGATAAACAAGATGTTTTGGCCATGTGCGCCTTGCAATTTGCGTCTAAAATTGAACAGAATGGCATAGAGCAAACAGAAGGAACCAAAGAAGCTGAAGAGCGCTTAAAAGCACTTGAAGATTTGGTTACATCTAAATTAGCTTTGAAATAAAAACGTTCTTATAAATACATTAAGTTACTGCCCACATTGGTAATACCTTTTGACAAACTCAACATTTATTTTTTTTAAAAAGGGTGAGTTTAGATTGTAAAAGCAGGCCCTACTCGTATAGGGATCCTTGATCAGTCTGTTAGCCCTAAACCTGTTTACCGGAGTTTGATCAAAACTTCTCCAATGTGGGCTTTTTTTTTTACTAATAAATTACAATATGGATAGTACAATGATAATTATTGCCGCAATAGTTGGGCTGGCAATCGGTTTTGCAATAGCAAAATTTTTGGAAAAAGGGAAAGCCTCTAAAACCATAATAAATGCAAAGAAAGACGCTGAACGTATATTAAAAGATGCAAATGCAGAAGGGGAGAGTGTTAAGAAAGAAAAGATATTACAGGCGAAAGAGAAATTTTTAGAATTAAAAGCTGAACATGAAAAGGTAATTAATAGTAAAGACAGAAAGATAAGCGAAGCAGAGAAGAGAACTAGAGATAAAGAGTCTCAAGTGAGTAGTGAACTTGCCAAAAACAAGAACATGAATTCTCAGTTAGATAATAAACTTAAAGATGTAGAACAGAAAAAAGAACTTTTTGTTAAACGTCACGAGGAGTTGGATAAAATGCATAAAAGCCAAATTCAACAGCTAGAAGTTATTTCTGGTCTATCAGCAGATGAGGCTAAAAATCAATTGGTAGAAAGTTTAAAAGAAACTGCTAAGACAGATGCAATGGCTTTTATACAGTCTACTGTTGAAGAATCTAAACTTACCGCACAGCAAGAAGCACGAAAAATCATCATTAATACCATTCAAAGAATTGGTACTGAAGAAGCGGTTGAAAACTGTGTGTCTGTGTTCAATATAGAGTCTGATGATGTTAAAGGTAGAATTATTGGTAGGGAAGGTAGAAATATTAGAGCTTTAGAAGCGGCTACCGGTGTAGAAATTATTGTTGATGATACGCCAGAAGCTATTATTCTTTCTTGTTTTGATTCTGTTAGAAGAGAAGTTGCAAGACTATCGCTTCATAAATTGGTTACAGACGGTAGAATTCACCCGGCAAGAATAGAGGAAATTGTTAAGAAAACAGAGAAGCAAATAGAGACTGAAATTGTTGAAATAGGTAAGCGTACGGTTATAGATTTGGGTATTCACGGTTTACACCCAGAATTAATACGTGCTGTTGGTAGAATGAAGTATAGATCTTCTTACGGTCAGAACTTGTTACAACACTCTAGAGAGGTTGCTAAACTTTGTGGTGTTATGGCATCTGAATTAGGATTAAATCCTAAAATTGCTAAACGTGCCGGACTTTTACATGATATAGGTAAAGTACCTAATACCGAAAATGAAATTGAAACTCCACACGCTATCTTAGGTATGCAGTGGGCAGAGAAATTTGGAGAGAAACCAGAAGTATGTAATGCTATTGGTGCTCACCACGATGAAATTGAAATGAAAACGCTTATTGCCCCAATAGTTCAGGTTTGTGATGCCATTAGTGGTGCTAGACCAGGAGCAAGAAGACAGGTTTTAGATTCTTATATTCAACGTTTAAAAGATCTAGAAGAGATTGCATTTGGATTTAGTGGGGTACAGAAGGCTTATGCTATTCAAGCAGGTAGAGAGCTTCGTGTAATTGTTGAGAGCGAAAAAGTCAATGATGACAGAGCTGCACAATTGTCTTTCGAGATTTCTCAAAAAATACAAACCGATATGACTTATCCAGGTCAAGTTAAAGTTACTGTAATACGAGAGACAAGAGCAGTTAACGTTGCCAAGTAATAAACACAATTAATAATAAAAAAAAAGCCTCTATTTATAGAGGCTTTTTTTGTTTCTAATCTAAAGCTTTAATCCAATTTAATAATTGGGTTTCTTCTAAGGATGATAATTTATTTTTTCTGCCTTTCGGCATTTTTTTCTTTGTAAACACTTGAAATTCTATCGCTTTTGCTAGTCCGTCCATATTTTCAAGGGAAAAAATAGTTCTATTTTTCTTAACGGAATGGCAGAAGTTACATTTTGTATTCAATACTAAGTAAGCTTCTTTCTTCACTGTCTTAGTTTGATTCCCTATTACTTGTAGTTCCTTGCTTGATGGTATAAAAATGAAATTTGAAATAACTATTACAATCCAGATTACTGATTTCATATACCTTAATACTTTTAATTAAGGTTCTTGGCAAGTGTAAAATTGAAATGCACTCCCTCTTTATTGTCACTACGTTTGCCTATAGTGATATCTCCGCCTAGTTTTTCTATAAGCTCTTTAATGGTGGTTAGTCCAATACCGGTATCGGTGGCACCTTCCGTACTAAGTTTTTCGAATAATAAGAAAACCTTTTTCCAGTATTTCTCTGGTATGCCAGGACCATTATCCTCATAAGTAAAAGAATATGATTTTTCATCTTCGTTAAAAGAAACCGTAATTTCAATATCAGACTTATCGGTGAATTTAATACTGTTAGATATTAAATCTCTAAAAATTTGGTCAAAGCTGTTTAAAGAATGATTAATGTCGTGATCGCAATTTTCTAAATGTAAAGAAACAGATTCATTATCAGACTGTTTACTAAGTACATTTTCTATTTCTTTTGATACATTAAATTTTTCAAGATTTATCTCGGCATTGGTTATTGAGTTGTAATTGATAATACCAGTGATTAAAGATTCCATGTAATCAACTCTAGTGTCTATGATGCCTAGATATTTTGGTATTTCGGTATCTTTAAAAAAATCGGAATAATCTTCTTTAATAAAGCCAACCATTGAGCTAATGCCCAATAATGGTGTTTTCATATCATGCGCCATTCGATATGATAATTGTTTTAGTTGATTGTTCTTTATTCGTAATTCTTCATTAACAATCTTCTGCCGTATATTTTGCCTTCTCAATTCTAACTGAGCCATTACTTGATCAGCTAGATCTTTTAAAGATGCTTGTTGTTTTTCTGTAAACTCCTGCCTTGGCTTAGTGTCTATAACACACAGGGTGCCAATGGATTGACCTTCTTTTGTATTTAATGGAGCGCCAGCATAAAATTGCACTGACGGACCGCCTGTAACCAAAGGGTTGTCAAAAAATCGTTCATCTTTATTGGCATCATTAACCAATAATAAAGAATCTGGAGAATTAATGGCGTGTGCGCAAAAAGCTAAATCTCTAGGAGTTTCTGTGGCATCTATACCGTGGTGAGATTTAAACCACTGTCGGTCTTCATCAACAAGGGAAACTAAGGCCATGGGAGTATTACAAATATCTGCGGCTATACGCGTAATAGCGTCATATTCCTTTTCTTCCAATGTATCAAGTACATTAAAACTTTTTAAGGCTTCTAACCTTTGTTTCTCGTTATTCGGTATTTCTGGTTTGACCATTTTAGGTGTAACTAACTACTTACAATAATTAAAGTAAGTTTTTTCTTACATAAATAACGTATAAAATGTATAAATGTTATATATTTTTCAATTTAGAAGTAAAGCTACTCCTCGCTTTTGGTTTCTTCAGTATCCTCAGCTTCTTCCTCTTCTTTAAGTAGATTGTTTTTTAAGATATTCAACTTCTTTAATTTTGCTTTCCAAGCGGATAAAGATTCTTTGTGTTGGTTGACTCTTTTTATAACGTCTTGTACCAATGGGTTGCTTTCAGAAGCATTAGAGAAAAACTGTAGATTATTCTCTAGTTGTCTAATCTCATCTTTACTCTCATCAATCTTTTTTCTAATAAAGGCACGCTCATTTTGTATTGCACGCTCTTGATTATCATTGTTACTTAATTGCTGAATTTTGTTACCATATTTCAACAGTTCAGATTCTTGTTTACTAACACCACATTTTTGATATAGTGCATCTATAATTTTATCGAACTTTTGATTGATGTTTTTCTTTTTAAAAGGAACTCTACCATAGGTTTTCCATTCTTCGGAAAACTTTGTTATAGCTTCTAAATCTTTTGCTTTGTCACCACTTAATTCAAAAGCTTTAAGACGATTAATGAATTCATCTTTAAGTTTAAAATTTGCTTCTTCTTCTTTAAATGCATCACTTTTAAGTGCATTTAATCTATCAAAATAATGGTTACAGGCTGTTTTGAATTCTTTCCAAAGCTTATCTGAATATTTTCTTGGGACATGTCCAATTTTTTTCCATTGGCCTTGTATGCGCTTCATTTCTGAAGTTGTAGCATCAAAATCATCGCTATCTTTTAAAGAAACCGCAATTTCCAATAAAGCTCTTTTCTTCTCTAAATTCTCTTGTTGCTCTTTTTTAAGATTCTTGTAAAAAGCATTTTTATTCTGATTGAATGCGCGAACCGCTGCCTTAAAGCTATTCCATGTCTTAGAATTCACTTTTTGCGGTACTTGACCGGCTTTGAAGAAAGATTCTCTAAGTTCCTCTAATTTTTTAATCTGTTGTTGAAGTGCACCATGATTGCTGGATACATTTTCACTAAGTGTATTTATCTCCGCAATAATTGCGTGCTTTCGCTCTAAATTTTCTTCTTTTATCTTATCAAGATTCTTAAAGTAATCTTGTCTTCTTTCATGAATAATTTTTGTGGCTGCACTAAAACGATCCCAGATTTCTTCTCTATGGTCTTTACCTACAGGACCTAAATCTTCTTTCCAGATTTTGTGCAATACCTGTAGTTCTCTAAATGCCCTATTTAAATCTGGTTCCTTAGAAAGTTCCTCTGCTCTAGCAACTATTTTACCTTTTTCTTCTAGATTATGCTTAAAATCTAAATCTCTTAAGTCTCTATTGATATTTAAAAAGTCGTAGAATATTTCAATATGGTGGTGGTATGTTTTCCAGACATTGTTATAATCTGCACGAGGTATTGGTCCGGCATGGCGCCATTTAGCTTGTATGTCTTTAAAATTGTTATACGTTGTATTAATATCCTCTTCTACATTCACCAAGGCTTTTAATTGTTCAATAAGGTCTAATCTATAGGCAAGATTTTCTTTGTGACTCTTTTCTAAACTCTTGTAATATTGGTTGCGCTTGTCTCTGTATTCTGAGTATACTTCGTTAAATTGTTGTTTGTCAACAGAATTGTATCTGAAGTCAATTTCATTACCTCCGTTTGAGATGAATTCTTCTTTCTTTTCCTCTAAAAACTGATCAAATTTTTGATTGAATTCGTCTTTAATAGAATCAACATGTTTTCTTATGGCTTGTACCTTCTCATTCTTAACCAAACGTTGTAATTCACCTACCAAATTTTCCATGCTCATGTCATGGTAATCTGGCATTGGGATCTCATGTCTTTTTTCATTGTCGGTATCTTCTGCATCTTCTGCATTAGAATCGTCAATTTCATTCATTACATCAGTTTCTTCTGCATCTTCATTTGGTGCAGTTGTAGTTTCTGTTTGTAATGGTGTTGATTCGTCTGAAGGATTAACGGTTTCCTCCACTACGTTTTCAGTGGTTTCGGTCGTAGTTTTTTCCTCAATTGAATTCTCTGGTAATTGTTGTTCTTTATCCTCAGACATAATCCTAAATTATATGCTTACAAGATAGTAACAACCCTACGACTGGCAAAGAATTGATTGTTCTTTTTAGTTAAATCACCAAAGAGTAATCTAGCGTAAACCTATATTTTACATTGTCTTTCTAATTAATGTATGTGAAGAAGGATAGTTATCGATTCCAAATTTCCCATGATTTTTCGGCCTGAAACTCTAACATTCTATGTCCGTTACATATAGATGCGCCATTAGCTTTACCGGCAGCAAGAAAAGCAGTTTCTTCAGGATTATAAATGAGATCAAAAAGAAGATGTTGTTTGTTGATTTGGGAATACGGAATTGCAGGTTTTTCTTCAATATTGGGGAAGGTACCTACTGGAGAGCAGTTTATGATCAAGGTATGGTCAGCAATAATATCATCATTTAACTCACTATAGGTATATCCATTATTTTTACCACTTCTGGACACAAAAGAAAAATTAATTCTTAATTCATCCAATACAAATGCGATTGCTTTTGATGCTCCTCCCGTACCTAAGATCAATGCCTTTTTATGGTGTTCTTTTAAATATGGTTCTATAGATTTCTCAAACCCATAGGCATCGGTATTGAAACCAACTAAACCATTTTCTGTAAATTTTATGGTATTAACGGCTCCAATTTTTTTTGCAGCCATATCCATATCATCTAAAAAAGCCATGACCTCTTCTTTATAAGGTATAGTTATGTTTAGACCCTTTACGTTTTCTGTAGTTTCAAATATAGTCGGGAATTCTGATATGGCTTGCAAATCGAAATTTTGATATTGGCAATGATTCAATCCCATATCTTCGAATTTCTTTTTAAAATATCCTCTTGAAAATGAATAAGAAATATCTTTTCCTATTAAGCCGTAATTAGCTTTCTGTTCTTCTGTTTTTTCCATACCAATCTAAAAGTAGCAAAATACTAATACCTATGATAATAAAGAAAATAGCCGTCCAGTTTTCTACGGTGGTCAAATCTGGTAGAAACCTTTCATAGTTCATTATTATCGGTTTTCCGTTCGTATCTAAAATATTTTCTCCATTAATTCCCGTTTTAAAAATGGTTCTTTTCCACGGCCATACTACTCCTAAAGACCCTGTAATGAAACCTAAAATAGTAGCAGTAGTAATGTGCTTATAGTGTTTTAAAACATAAGTTAATAAATGGGATAGGGTTACTAAGCCTGTAGCGGAACCTAAGGTGAATACCGCTAAAATCTTGAGCGTATGCAACCTTTCCGTATTAGAAGTAAAGCTAAAATCACCTACTAATAATTCTGAGAATGTATCGTATAAGGCATTAACGGAATCTACTAAAAGGAGTACGTAATTACCTAGTAATATTAATATAAAGGAACCCGATAGCCCAGGTAAAGTCATACCAGATACACTGATCATTCCACATAAAAAAATAAAAAGTAAGTTGTCGTTTTCCTTTGCGGGACTAAGAAAACTAATGGCTACACCAACACTTAAGCCTATAATGGCAGCGGTAAATGTTTTCTTTTTCCAATAATCGAAATCTTTACCTATGTAATATATAGATCCTAAGATCATACCAAAAAAAGCAGCCCAAACATAGAGTTCTCGTTTAACCAAAAAGTAGTCTAATACTTTTGATATACTGAAGTAGCTGACCAGCATGCCAAAAATGAGCAGGGTTAAAAAAGAACCGTTAATATATCTGTAGAAGCTTTTGAGTCTTCCGTTAACAAGAAGTTTAAAGGCTTTGCCATTTACTTTTTGCAGCGAATAAATAAATTCTTCGTAGAAACCACCAACAAATGCAACTATACCACCAGAAACACCGGGTACCTTATTGGCGGCGCCCATGCAAAGTCCCTTTACGACCAAGAAAAATTTATCAGTAAAGGATCGGGTTTCGTTCATGTAGGTTTTAGCGTTACTTCTTAGAAGCTGATTTTTCTAATATAAAAATAAGAGAAAAACCTATTACAGCAGCTACAATAGCAAAGGTTAATTGATTATCACCTTGAAAAGCGAATGGAGAAATATTTTCGTCAATGATTATTTCTTTTTTACCTATCTGAATTATTTCGATGATATTCTTCCAAGGCCATATTTCGTTCAATGAGCCTAAGATGAAACCTGTTAAAAAAGCTAAGGTGCTATTTTTGTAATTGGTAAACATCCATTTTAAAATTCTGGCAAAACTTAAAATACCAAAGGCAGCGCCAAAAGCAAAAGTAATTACAATTCCAAAATCTTTTTCATTAACGGCTTCTAAAACGGTTTTGTAAGAACCTAGTAACACCAATATAAAAGAACCGGAAATACCTGGTAAAACCATGGCGCAAATTGCAATAGCACCCGATAAAAAGATAAATGGCAGGCTGCCAGAACTAGTAGAAGGAGGAAGGGTGGTTATATAGAAAGCGGTGACTGTTGCAATTAGAAATAATATAAAACCTAAAATGTTCCATTTTTTTATGGATTTAGCGACGAAAATGACACTGGCCAATACCAAACCAAAAAAGAAGGACCACGTTACAATTGGGTGTTCTTCTAATAACCAAGCAATAACTTTTGATAATGAGAAAATACTGATCATCATACCAATTAGTAGGGCTAAAAGAAAGTTACCGTTCAATTTCTCCCAAAACATTTTAAAACCTTCTTCCTTTAAAACTTTTAAAGTTTTTAGATTTACGTTATTGATAGAGGTAATAAATTCTTCGTAGATGCCTGTTACAAAGGCTATTGTGCCACCAGATACTCCCGGAACCAATTCGGCAATACCCATTGCCATACCTTTTAGAGATATGAAGGTGTAATTTTTTAGTTTTCTATTGTCCATGAAATGTAGAACCTATTCTAAGAGGTTTTATTGTATTTTCTTACAATTTCTTGTGTCCATTCAGACTTGCCGTATTCTGGAAAATTTTCAGTGAACAAATGTAGTTTTTTCTGCTTTTTGTCAATCTTCAATGCATCCATTAACATAATACGTGCATTGATAGGGTCTTTGGCAAGTAGTAGGTAGCCTACAGATTTATATAAAAGTTTTAAATTTTCAGGATAAAACTCTCTACCTTGGGCTAAGATTTCTACTGCAGCAGATTCCTCTCCGTTAATGTGAACAACCTCTGCCCAGCTTAACCATGTATCTATTTCAAAATTACCAAGGTCCACTGCTTGTTTAAAAGCGAAATCTGCTTGGTCATAATTCTTTAAAGCCATGTGAATTTGCGCACACTTTTTCCAGTATTGCGGATTCTCACCATCAATATTCAAAGCTTTATTAATATAGAAAACTGCCTTTTCAAAATCTCTACTATTATAATATAGATTTGTAATCGCCAACCAGCCTTTGTCTAAAAGAGGATCTTCATGTACTGTTTGGTAGAAATAGTACTTGGCCATTTCAGTATCCTTCAGTTTTTCATAACATTTTCCTATTCTTAAAAATGCATGAGAGGTAGGGTCTTCAATGGAAATGGTGGTTTCGTAATTTTCAATGGCCTCTTTATGGCGACCTAATTTTTCAAGTACTTTTCCTTTTTCAAAGTAAGCGCCAATAAAAGTATCATCTGAAATAACTGCAAAATCAAAAGCAGTTAAGGCTTCCGTATACATTTCTTTAAAATAATACTGCTTACCTAACTGATGCCAAGCTACTTCGCAATACGGATTCTTTTCTAAATAGCTGTTTAAGTAAACTATTGCACCATCATAATCCTCAAGAAATTCAAAGCAATACACCACATTATAGAGCGATGAATAATCTTGTTCGTCAAATTCCACACATTTCATAAAGCTCTCCTTGGCATTATTGAAGTTGTCCATGAACAAATACTCCATACCCAGTAGGCTGTAGATATCAAAACTATTATTAGTGAAGCTTAATGCTTTTTGTAGTAATTCTATTGCGCCAGCATGGTCATCTCTCTTAGAAAAAATGTTGGCACGTTGAATGTAAATTTCATCATTATTATTGTCTAACTGCTGTAATTCATCTAGCAGGGCTTCGGCTTTTTCCATCTGGTTTTCAAAAACCATGACTTCTACCTGCAGCAATTTTAGTTCTATAGAAGCTGGATGCTGCTGTAAACCAATTTTAATTCCTTTTTTAGCCAAAGAAATCTTCCCATGATTTAGGTAATGGTGCACAATATCTTCAAAATCCTCTGCATCAAAGAAATAGACATCATCTGTCTTTAACATTGATTCAAATTTTGTTATTGGCTTGTCCGGTCTCTCGTTAGATTCTAACGCCATAGGCACTATTTGGTTTTACAAGATATTTTAAAAGTAAGTGATTGTATGGGGTTTCAGCCATCTTGTTAATCGATATTATTAACAAATTAGTTAACAACGCTGATTTACATAGCGTTAAGAAGTGCCAAGATTATAGCACAACCATCTTTAATTTCTTTTTCTGAAATGGTTAATGGCGGGGAAATTCTTACCGCTCTATTTTCAAATAATAACCAAAAAAGAATAAGATTTTTCTCTTTTGCTTTTAATACCAATTCATTGGCTGTTTCTGGAGAATCCATTATCAAGGCAAGCATCAATCCTTTACCTCTAATTTCTTTTATCTTCGGATGTTTTAATAACGATTTAAAGAGTTTTTCTTTTATTAAAGTATCAGCAATTAAAGTCGAGTTTAACAGCACGTTTAGTGTAGCCAAGCTAGATGCCGCAATTACCGGATTTCCGCCAAAAGTAGTTATGTGACCCATTTTAGGATTCTCACTTAGCGTATGCATAATTTCTTTACTAGCTGTAAAAGCACCAACGGGTAAGCCAGATGCCATACCTTTGCCGATAACTAAAATATCAGGGATGCAGTTAAAATGTTCAAATGCAAATAACTTTCCTGTTCTGCCAAAACCGGGCTGTATTTCATCAAGTATCAAAAGCGCTCCCATTTCTTTGCAACGCGCTTTTACTTTCTTTAAATAGTCTTTTGTTGGAAGTATAAAACCAGCGCCACCTTGTATGGTCTCTAAAATAACACAGGCAGTTTTAGAGGTTATCTTCTCTAAATCTTCTTTGTTATTGAAACTGATATGATAAATATCTGGTAATAAAGGTCTAAAAACACTTTTGCGTTCTTCAAAATCCATAAGACTTAAACTACCCATGGTATTACCATGATAAGCGGATTTAGCTGCAATAATTTCTGAACGACCAGTATATCTGCGCGCCAATTTTAACGCACCTTCAATAGCTTCTGTTCCAGAATTAACCAAGTAGGTTACCTCTAGAGGTTCAGGTAAATTATCCGCAAGCAATTTAGTGTATATGGTTGCTGGTGATTGTGCATATTCGCCATACACCATTACGTGCATATATTTATCTACTTGCTTTTTTATTGCATCTACCACATCTGGGTGACAATGACCAAGAGTACATGCCGATACTCCGGCAACAAAATCTAAATGAGCACTACCATTTGTGTCATAAATATAACTGCCGCTGGCATAGGAAACTTCCATGCCTAAAGGGTAGGGAGAAGTCTGTGCTTGATATTTTAGAAAGTCTTTGTTCATGTGAAATAGCTATTTCACCTTTTTAGGCTTTACAGACTTTTTAGGGTCTGTTGCTTTATCTTGTGTAGAAATATTATTTATCGGGTCAGATTCGTTTTGACTTCGTTGTTGCTCCTCAGCGTCAATATCTATTGGGTTGTCAATACCATTGATAACTACGAGTTTTAGATTATTATCATCTTCATCAAAAATATCATCCTTAGTTAATATGCGTTCATCTCCACGCCATACAAAGCCTTTTAATATTCTACTATTCTTGGGTAGGTCTTTCTCAGGGAAAATATCGCCATCTGGGTCTGTATAAAAAGTCAAGTTTTCTATGTCATTTTCTGCCATAGTAATTCTTATTTTGCTACACACAGTTTTATCAATACCTATTAGTTCGTCATCATCATTGTACATATAGTATACCACTTCAGTATTTTGAACCAAGTCTATAAGTTTTAATTCATTTTCAATAAACTTTCCGTATAAATTAATCCCCTTGGCTTGGTTATATCCGGTCATGCTAACACTGTCCAAAGAAATAATAAAGGCATTGTTCAATACTTTTAAGGAGTCTAGTTTCTCTGTTTCTAGATTCGATTTTAGATGAATGCTGTCACCCGTCATTTGGTTGGCACCATTCCAGATAACTGGATTCTTAATTAATTGGGTAATACCCGTTTTTTGTTCTGAATGGATGCTATCACATTTACCGCTTAAATCTGTTTTGTAGAATTTAGCATTTCTAAAAGCTCGTAGAATTCTATCTTCTGATTTTCCGGTAACCATTAATGTATCTCCATGAACATAAAGAGAATCTCTTTCTTGAACAGAAATAGAAACTGCTCTTCTTGTTGCAAATACAGAATCTTTAGCTTTAAATACTTCGGCATAGTGCGCTCTTATAATACCATTGTTTATAGTATCTGTAACGGTAATGTTGTTAGTAGCAGATGCAAATTCTTCAGCCTTATTAAAGTAAACACTATCACCTTCTATAATTCTGTTGTTATAATCTATACGAGTGTTTTTAATTCCGTAGCCGGTTTCTACTTTGGTGTCATAAAATCCTCTTTCACAATATATTTTGTACGTTTCTCCGTTTATAGTTGACGGACCGTACATATAAGCGTTTTTAGAATTTGTATAATAGTCTAATTGTTCTGAGTCTAAAGTATATTCAGGGTTTTTAACATGTACGCTGTCTAAGAACTGATATTTTTTAAGTTCCATAAAATACTTACCAATTTTGCTGGTCAACGTATTTGTTGAATCTACCACAGTACCGTTATCTTGATAAAAAGCTTCTTGCTTTTCACGATCTAAACGTAAGGTATCCGTTCTTAAGGTCATATCAGAATTTGTCAATACAACATTACCCCACGCTTTAGCCAATTTTACATCACCTAAGTAGTTGATTTTTTTACTGGTCATTTCAACAGAATCTCCCTGCTTTAAAATGACATTGCCAATAGCTTCCAATCTATTTTCTAATTGGTAATAAATAGCAACATCGCACCATAGATCAGCGCCTTGGTGTTCAAATTGTACTTGACGGGTATCTTTACTGAAAATAGAAGCACCTGGATATTCTGCTTCGTTTTTAGTAAAATTGGCACCGTAGACTATATTGATTTGTTTGGGTTCTTCTTCGGTAGTATTCTGCTGGGAATAGCCAAAAAGAGAACATGCTAAGCATAAAAGAACTACTGGATAAATCTTTTTCAACCTAAAAATTTTTTCAAAAATAGGACATTTTAAAAGAGCCTTGTCATGGTTAAGATACTTTTGGGATTTTAATGCGAAAAGGAAAATTGTTTTATGAGGTTTGTTGATGAGTGTTTCTAAATGGAAAATATAATTTTTTAGGCTTATTTCAAATGTATCTAAGATTGCCCATCTACGGTAAAGTTAAAAAAGAATGGATGTAAAAAAACCACCCGAAAGTGGTTTTTTGTTTTTAAAAGTTTTAGAAATCTCTATAATTTCCTTCAAGAAAGGCATTGGCTTCATCTTCGGAAAATTTTGCGTTCTCACTGTCCCAATGTAATGTTTGGTTAGGGAATCTGCCGGCGATTACACCTAATAAAATAGTTTCCGTTAGTCTAGATGCATATGAAAATGGAGCTGTGGTTTCATCTGTGCCCAAACATGCATCTACAAACTGATGGTAATGTTTTGGTCCTTCCAAATCATAATCTCTAATTGGTTTGCCCATATTGTTAGCTTTTTCTACCGATTCTATTTCTGCAGAAATATCTACATATTTGCCATCTACAATCTTTTTTGGTAGTTGCATAAAATGCGGTAGCAATAATCTTCCTTTTTCACCAATGAACATGGCACCTTGATCAGGTAACGCGCCTTCATCTGCTGTTTTTGTTTCTAAGGACATCTTGTCCTCCATGGATTCCTGGGTATCACCTTCCGTAGTTGCCATATTTTCAGCTCCTGGTAATATTAAATCTTTATGGTCTTTTGGTGCACCCGGACCATCATACCAAACCCATTTTAAAGTTTCCGTAGTATATTCTGTTTGTGGAAATTCATAAGTAACGACGTTGTTCTGTGGAAAACCGAATCCATTCGGTTCCCTACATTCATTTTTAATCGTCTTTGGAACTTGAAGATCCAATGCGTTATACGGCGTATCAAAAATATGTACGCCCATGTCACCTAATGTCCCACAACCATAATCAACTAACTTTCTCCAGTTGCCTGGGTGATAGAAGCCTTCCATATAAGGTCTTTCTGCCGAAGTGCCTAGCCAAAGATTCCAATCTAATGATGCTGGTATCGGGTCAGATCCAGTAGGTTCAGCTCCGTCATAACCCCAATCTTTTGGTGACCAGGCACGAACCGTATGTACTTTACCTATTATACCGGATTGTATTAATAATGTTGCCAATTTGTAATCATAGAACGAATGTACCTGAATTCCCATTTGAGTGACCAATCCTTTTTCTTCGGCCAGCTTGTTCATCGCCCTTGCTTCAGATACATAATGGGTCAATGGTTTTTGGCAATACACAGGCTTGTCCATTTCCATAGCCATCATAGAAGCTGGTGCATGGGTGTGATCTGGTGTAGAAACAACAACGGCATCGATCTCATCGGTCATTTCTTTTAACATCACTCTATAGTCTGTATATGTTTTTGCATTAGGATGAAGTTCTTTTGCAGCTGCTAAATTGTTTGCATCAACATCGCATAATGCGGTGACATCAACCTTGCTGTGAGATGAAATGGCTTTTAAATCTTCGGCTCCCATATTGCCAACACCAATGTGTGCAGTTTTTAACCTTGTCAATTTTTTGACCTCTTTTTTACAAGACCAAAGTCCAGATGGAAGTAATACAAATGTTGATAATGTAGCTGCGTTTTTTAGAAAGTCTCTTTTATTCATTGGTGTGGTGGTTAAAGTTTTTTGATTTTTATATTTCTGAACCAAATAGGGCTAGAATGATCTTGAAAACCGATATAGCCAGTTTTAAACTTGCCGTAGTCCTCACTGTTCTTCCATTTATCCGAATTCTTCTTCTCGTACCAAGCTTCATCCCACGGTACAAAAGAAACTACCTTCTTACCGTTTAACCAGTGCTCTACTTGTTCTGGCGTGAAAATGATTCTAGTAGTGTTCCATTGCCCCACCGGATGTAATATTTTACCTTCTGAATCAGCGGCATGCATGGCATAATCAGAGGCGGTTTGTTGAAGTGGCTTTAATTCTTCGGGCTTTTTGGTGTAGCCTAAACTTATATTGTAATCTGTAATATCGTGAATGCTGGCATAATTTTCATCATCAATCAATTGATACTCAGGTGAAACTTCTGGCGGACTATCATAACCTTCTTTTAAATGGTAGAAAATACCACTATTTCCTCCTTTTGGTAGTTTCCATTCTACATAAAGTTCAAAATTGTCAAATTCTTCCTCGCCATAAATGATGTCAGTGCCGCCAGTGTAATCTTGCTCCATACCTAAATCGGTATCAAACTGTAGTTCTCCATCTTTGGCAATCCAACCTGGTGGCAGTTCTTTGCCGTTGTATGCGCGCCATCCTTTTGTGGTATTACCATCAAAAAGAGTAATCCATTCATTGTTTTTTTCTTTTTCGATATGGGTTTGTTCTTCTACTTTTTCTTTTTTTTCTGACTTGCAAGATGTCGCTAAAACAAGAAAAAATAGCAAGGAAGCATAGGTGGTTATTTTCATTTGTTTAGTTGTAGTTAAGTTGTTGCTGAATTGTGAAAATGTACATTTTACACAAACTTGAAAATACAAAAAAAAAGAATGGCGATAAAGGTATTTCCCTATATCGCCATTCCTGAAAGTTGAACAACCTGTCTTAGCCGATATACGCCTATCTCAGAATTGTTTGAGTTCTATCTGGACCAACTGAAACAATCTTAATTGGCACTTCTAATTCTTTTTCTAAAAAGTCAATGTACTCGTTAAGTTCTTTCGGCAATTGGTCTGCTGAAGTCATTTTAGTTAAATCTTCTTTCCAACATGGGAACTCAGTGTAAATAGGAGTTACATTTTCTGGTTCTATGTTATATGGAAAATGAGTTATGGTTTTACCCTTATACTCATAGGCAGTACATACTTGTAGGCTATCAAAACCAGAAAGTACATCACCTTTCATCATATTTAATTGTGTAACACCGTTAACTTGACAAGCATATTTTAATGCTACAAGGTCTAACCAACCACAACGGCGAGGTCTACCGGTTACTGCGCCAAACTCGTGACCTACTTTAGCCATTTCTGCACCAACTTCATCAAATAATTCTGTAGGGAAAGGACCTGAACCTACACGTGTGGTATATGCTTTGAAAATACCAAATACTTCTTTTACTTTATTTGGAGCAATACCTAAACCTGTACAAGCACCTGCAGCAGTTGTATTAGATGAAGTTACAAAAGGGTATGTTCCAAAATCTATATCTAATAAAGATCCTTGAGCGCCTTCTGCTAATATAGTTTTACCTGCTTTAATAGCTTCGTTTAAATACTCTTCACTATCAATAAAAGTTAATTCTTTTAAACGCTCTACGGCATCAAAAAATTCTACTTCCATTTCTTCTAAGTCATACTGTACATCAACATTATAGAAGCTGATCATAGCCTCGTGTTTGTCTGCCAAATGACGGTACTTTTCTTTCCAAGAATCCAATTCTAAATCTCCAATACGCATACCGTTTCTACCGGTCTTGTCCATATAAGTTGGACCAATACCTTTTAGTGTAGAACCAATTTTTGCTTTTCCTTTAGATGCTTCGGATGCGGCATCTAATAAACGGTGTGTTGGTAATATTAAATGTGCTTTTCTAGAGATAATAAGTTTAGCCTTGTAGTCTATGTTGAACTGGTCTAAGCCTTCTAGTTCTTTTACAAAAACAACTGGATCGATAACAACACCGTTACCAATAACGTTCATTGCTTTTTTATGAAAAATTCCGGAAGGAATAGTTCTAAGAACGTGTTTAATACCATCAAATTCTAAGGTGTGACCAGCATTTGGACCGCCTTGAAAACGTGCAATAATGTCGTAATCTCTAGTTAATACATCAACAATTTTTCCTTTTCCTTCGTCACCCCATTGTAGGCCTAACAATAAATCTACTGCCATCTAAATTTTATATACTTGGTTAGTTTTATTTAATTTCTTTTTTGCCTGCGTTTTTAGCAGGAGTATTTTTAGTCCCATAAAAATATAGGGAATGCGTATTTATGGTTATGTCGAAAACTTCTTCTATAGTTTTTTTAATAGACTGTATTCTTGGATCACAAAATTCCATGACCTCACCGGTATCCGTTAGTATAACATGGTCATGCTGACGATCAAAATATGATTTTTCATATTGAGCCTGATTCTTTCCAAACTGATGCTTACGTACCAATTTGCAATCTAAGAGAAGTTCAATGGTGTTGTATAAGGTAGCCCTACTTACACGATAGTTTTTATTCTTCATTTTAATATAAAGAGACTCTATATCAAAATGTTCATCACTTTCATAAATCTCTTGAAGAATAGCGTAACGTTCTGGGGTTTTTCTATGTCCTTTGTCCTCTAAAAAGGCGGTGAAGACGTTTTTTACAATTTCTTGATTTTTATCAGAAGACATATTTACTACATTAATACACAAAGGTACAGTTAAATTTTAATTTCCTTTTTCTAAATACGAGTAACTTTATCAATACCGTTGATGTTCATAAGATTATCGGTCAATTTTTTCAATACAGCTTTGTTTTTGACCACTACGGTAATCTTACCTTTAAAGGTGCCACCATCAGTGCTGAAATTTAAATTACGCATATTTACGTGCATAATATCAGATATAACTTCTGTAATATCATTTACAAGTCCTAAGTTATCTATACCGGTCATAACAATGTCAGCTTGGTATTCTTGTTGCGATGAATCTATCCATTTTGCACTAATAATACGGTAGGCATAGTTAGACTGTAATGAAATAGCATTTGGACAATTTTTTTTGTGCACCTTAATTCCTTCAGAAACACTTACAAAGCCAAATACTTCATCACCAGGTATAGGATTACAACATTGCGATAGCTTGTATTCTAGTTTTTCTTCTTCCTTGCCAAAAACAAGCATGTCATACTTAGAAGTGATTTCATCCTTGTTGATATCTTCTTGTGTTGGCGATTTGCGCATTCTGTTCTTAAAGAAACTGATGAATGCATTACTGTAAGAAGATGCAAAGTCTTTGATCATGGTATTGTCAATAGAGCCTATACCAACTCTATAAAACAAATCTAGACTTGTTTTTAATTTAAAGAAGGAGACCATTTTATTAATGGAATCTTCATTGAGCGAAATTTTCTGAGACTTTAATTTTCTGCGTAAAATCTCTTTTCCATCTTCGGCAACAGCTTTTTTCTCTTCCCGTAAAACAGATTTAATTTTTGCCCTAGCTCTAGCTGTAGTAGCATAGTCTAACCAATTTTGATTTGGTTTTGCTTGGTCAGATGTTATGATTTCCACTTGATCTCCGCTTGAAAGTGTGGTGTTCAAAGGAACTAATTTACCATTGACTTTGGCGCCTCTGGTATGCATACCAACTTCTGTGTGTATGTTAAAAGAAAAATCTAGTGGCGTTGCACCTTTGGGTAAAGACCTTAGTTCTCCTTTTGGGGTAAAAACAAATATTTCTTTAGAGTAAAGGTTTAGTTTAAACTCTTCAACAAAATCAACAGCATTGGTATTTGCATTCTCCAAGGCTTCTTGTAGTTTGTTTAACCACACTTCTATACCTTGTTCTTTTTGATCACCGTGTTTGTATTTAAAATGCGCAGCATACCCTTTTTCAGCTATTTCGTGCATACGTTCACTTCTGATCTGCACTTCTACCCATTTCCCTTTTGGTCCCATAACGGTAATGTGCAAGGCTTCATAGCCCGTGGACTTAGGGGAGGATATCCAATCTCTTAATCTAACGGGGTTTGGAGTAAAGTGATCGGTAACTATGGAATATATTTTCCAAGCTAGAAATTTTTCGTTCTGCGGGTCAGATTTGTAAATAATTCTAATGGCAAATTTATCGTAGATTTCCTCAAAAGTTACATTTTGGGCAATCATCTTTTTGCGCATAGAGAAGATAGACTTCATCCTCCCTTTTATAATGTAATTAAGACCTTCTTTTTTAAGTGAATTGTCAATTGTGCCAGAAAATGCATCAATATAAGCTTGTTGGTCTTCTTTACTATCTTCTATTTTATCTTTAATAGAGTTGTAAACTTCTGGCTCTGTATATTTTAAGCTTAAATCTTCTAATTCTGTTTTAATATTATATAGACCAATTCTATGGGCAAGAGGAGCATAGATATACAGTGTTTCTGATGCGATTTTTACTTGCTTGTGCTCTGGCATAGAATCCATGGTGAGCATGTTGTGATATCGATCTGCAATCTTAATGATAATTACACGTACATCATCATTTAAGGTTAAAAGCATTTTTCTGAAATTCTCTGCTTGTTGAGAGATGTTCATGTCTTTCTTTAAATGCGAAATTTTAGTAAGTCCGTCAACAATACGCGCCACGGTTTCACCGAACATACGGTCAATATCATCTAAAGTGTACTCGGTGTCCTCAACTACATCATGTAATAGGGCAGAGGCTATGGAAACGGCATCAAGTCCAATTTCAGAAGCTACTATTTTTGCTACTGCTATTGGATGAAAAATATAAGCTTCGCCAGATTTTCTTCGTTGCGTTTTGTGTGCATCAACAGCCACCTCAAAAGCGCTTCGTATTAGTTTTTTATCATCATCTGTCAATGTTTGATAACTAATTCGGAGTAACTCTTTGTACTCTTGAGCTATAAGCTTATTTTCCTCTTCTATCGCTGCCTGTGTCATACTAGATTAAAAATAAGATAATCTTATATGATGCACAACAAAAATTATGCCTTTAAATTACGTATGCGATCGATTAACGGTGGGTGAGAATAGTGCATAAATACATATGCTGGGTGCGGCGTAAGGTTGCTAAGACTGTTTTTTGATAGCTTTTTCAAAGAAGTGACCAATGGTAAAGCTGCGTATGTGTCTTTAGCATAGTCATCTGCCTGGTACTCGAATTTTCTTGAAAAATGATTCATTAACAAGCCTGTTATTTCTGAAATGGGACTATATAATATTCCAAAACCTATTAAGGCTGCGTGAAAACTAGGTCTGTCTACACCTATTGCCAATGAAACTTCTGGGTTATTAATAAATAATGATAGTAACAATAGCATGAATCCTGTAAGCAGAATTGAAGTTGCTAGATTATATATGATATGCTTTCTTTTGTAATGACCTATTTCATGAGCCAATACGGCTACAATCTCTTCCTCTTCTAAATCATTAATTAGAGTATCATATAAGGTTACTCGCTTTTCCTTTCCAAATCCTGAAAAATAGGCGTTGGCTTTTGTTGATCGTTTAGAACCGTTAATTACAAATATGTTTTGTAGATCAAAACCTACTTGTGCAGCGTAGTTTTCAATTTTTTCTTTTAAACTACCAGCTTCCAAAGGTTCTTGCTTATTAAACAACGGTACAATTAGTTTGCTGTAAAACACATTCATGAACAGCGTGAATGCTGCAACTAATGCCCACGTATACAACCAAAAGTTCGTGCCTGCCCATTGAAAAAACCAAATGACCAAAGATAGAATTCCACCACCTACAATTATGGTCATTGTCCATTGTTTTAATTTATCTAAAAAGAAAGTTGATATCGTTGTTTTATTAAAACCAAATCTTTCTTCGATTACAAATGTTTGGTAGTAAGAAAAAGGAATATTGATAATATCGCTTCCGATCATAATGATACCGAAGAAAACCAATGCTTGTATGATAATGTTATCGCTCTGGTTTTGTGCAATGTTATCGACAAAGGCAAATCCGCCAAACAATAAAAAGGTTAGAATCAATAACAATGAAAATACCGATGTAAAAACACCAAATTTATAATTGGTGAGTTTGTAGGCTTGAGATTTTTCATATTCCTCTGTATTATAAACATCGTTTAAATCCTCAGGTATAGGGTCTTTAAATCGCTGTGCGTTTAAGTAATTCATTACCGTAGCAAGTATAAACTCCGCTATCAAAATGAAAAGAATACAATAAAAGACGAATGTATTATCCATATAGTGTAGTTGCAAACGAAAACGGTACTATAAAAAGTATATGTTTTACTGGTTTATTTTTCGCTGACGCTTGGCTTCAAAGATAAGTATTGCCGCAGAGACCGAAACGTTCATGGAATCTATCTCACCTTCCATTGGTATAATTATGTTCTGTGTGCTGTTCGTAAGCCAATCTTCACTTAGTCCAGAATGTTCGGTTCCTACTACTATTGCTGTGGGTTCTTTATAATCAACCGTCGTATAATCTTTGGATGCCGATAGTGCAGCGCAAAATATCTGAAATCCTTCTTTTTTTAAAAAGGATATAATTTCTGTTCTGCTGCCTATTTTAACATTCCTTGAAAAAATACAACCCACACTTGATCTTATAATATTGGGATTATATAAATCGGTTTTTGGATTGGCAATTAAGACAGCATCTAAATTTGCAGCGTCTGCCGTTCTTAGCAGTGCACCTATGTTGCCTGGTTTTTCAGGTGCTTCTGCGATTAACACTAGCGGATTTTTAGTTTTGAATTTTAAAGACGAGAGCTCGTGGTCTTTACTCTTCGCAATAGCAATGATGCCCTCCGTAGTGTCTCTATAAGCTAATTTCTTGTATACATCTAGTGTTACGGAAATGAGTTGATCACTTTTAAAGGACTGTATTATAGCTGTGTTTTCTAAAATGGTTTCGCAGAATAGAATGGTATCTATAACATACCCTGCATTGCTCGCAATCTGTAATTCACGCAGCCCTTCTAAGACAAAAAGACCTGATTTTTTGCGCTCCCTAGATTTTTCTTTTAATAGTAAAATCTTCTTTATCAGTGGGTTTTGGGCGCTACTTATGTGTTTTGTTGCTTGCATGAAATACAAAAATAGTTCAATTTAGTAAGTCTCTTGTAGTTTCTCGACTAACGGATTTCAAAAAACAATAAATAATCAATTGAAATTATGAATAAATTTTACCTTTTAGTTTTAGCCTTGGCAATATTTTCATGTAAAGAAGCTCCTAAAAAAGAAACCATTACAGAAGCTGCTGAAGAAGTGGCTGCACAAGTGAATTTAGATAAATATCCTGCGGAATTAAATAAAGTATTTGAAGCTCATGGCGGATTAAATGCTTGGAAGGGATACAAAACGTTGAATTTTGAAATGCCTAACGAGAAGTTCAACGAATTACAGACTATTGATCTTCATAAAAGATTCGATAAAATTTCTACCCCAGCATACACAATTGGTTATGATGGTGCTGAAGTTTGGCTTTTAGATAACACAGGTAACTATGAAGGTAAGCCTAAGTTCTATCATAATTTAATGTTTTACTTCTACGCAATGCCATTTGTATTGTCTGATGACGGAATAAAATATGAAGAAGTTGATGATTTGGTATATGAAGGAGTTTTATACCCAGGTTATAAAATTTCTTATAATAGTGGAGTAGGGGCTTCTTCTACAGACGAATACTATATTCATTATGATGCAGAGACTTTTGAAATGAGATGGTTGGGTTATACGATGACGTATTTTAGTGGTGAGCCATCTAAGAAAATTAATTGGATCAATTATAATGATTGGGTAAAGGTTGATGCCGTTTTATTGCCAAAATCGATTACATGGCATAAAGTTGAAGAAGGTGAAGTAAAAGGACCGGCTAAAACCGTAAACTTTGAAAATGCTACGCTATCTACAGAGGCTAAGCCAAACGGTTTTTATTCTAGACCTGAGAATGCTGTAATTGTGGAGTAAGGAGTTTCTCAAAATCATATAATTTTTTTAAAATAGGTGCCATTTTTATGGCACCTTATTTTTTATACCTAACTTGGAATTTATCTAATTCTAATGGGATATGAATGTACTTTTTTTTGGCATAACAAAAGATATCGTAGGTAGCTCTGAAATTAATTTTTCTGATGAATTTAAGCCTGTAAATGTTGCCGAACTTAAAAAACAACTGATTGATTCTTATCCTGAATTTTCAAAATTAAATTCATTGGCTGTAGCTGTTAATAGTGAATATGCGGATGATAATGTAACATTAATTGGCAACGAAGAAATTGCCATTATACCACCAGTAAGCGGAGGCTAATGAAGAAAGTAATTGAGATAGTCGATGAAATTGATACGGCTAAGGTATATGCTGAATTAAGCGATGCCAATAGCGGAGGAATCTGTGTTTTTGTAGGTGCTGTACGTGAGTTTACAAATAATGAAGAAGTAGTTGCTTTGGAGTTTGAAACTTATAAAACGATGGCGCTCAAAGAAATGGAGAAAATTGCTGACAGCGCTCTACAGAAATGGTCATTGAATAAAGTGGTCATGAGACATGCGGTTGGTGAAAAGGGTGTTGAAGAACCCGTTGTGGTTGTAGGTGCATCATCTGCACATAGAGATGCGTGTTTTGAAGCCTGTAGATTTCTGATCGATACTCTTAAAGAAACCGTACCTATCTGGAAGAAAGAGAAATTTAAGAATAAGACCGTGTGGGTTTCGGCTCATCCGTGATTTTTGGAAAAGAGAAGTTAGAGGAAAGAGAATAGAATATAGAAAAGAGATAATAGAGTAAAGAAAATAGCAAATAGAGAAGAGAAGTTAGAGAAGTTAGAGGATAGAGAATTTGAACTTGTGTTTGTGTTTCATTTTTGAATTTGTATTTGTTTTTTGAACTTGAACTTGTATTAAGAATATGTTAGTAGACAACCATAATAGAGCAATTAATTACTTGAGATTGGCGGTTACAGACCGTTGCAATCTTCGTTGTAATTATTGCATGCCAGAGGAGGGAATCAATTTTGCTAAAAATGACAAATTGTTTACCATTGATGAGTTGGTGAAATTGAGTGAGATTGTGGTTTCTCAAGGTATAGACAAGATACGTATTACTGGTGGCGAACCTTTTGTTCGTAAAGATTTAATGGTATTGCTAAGAAGCTTATCAAAGTTAGAGGGACTTAATGATATATCTGTTACTACGAATGCGACTTTAATTGGCCCGTATATTGATGAGTTGAAAGAACTGGGCATTAAAAATATTAATGTGAGTATGGATGCCATTAATCGTGAGACTTTTGAGCGTATTACACGCCGGGATCATTATGATGTGGTGTATAATAATATGATTCGCTTAATAACCGAAGGATTTAATGTTCGTATTAATTTCATTGCTTTAGATGGTCAAAATACAGATGATATTCTACCTATGTTAGAGCTTACAAAGCATTATAATGTATCAGTTCGGTATTTGGAAGAAATGCCTTTTAACGGTGGGTCTAAAGAATTTCAAACTATAAAATGGGATTTTAAAACCATACTTGAACATATTAGAAGTGAGCACCCAGATTATTATAAATTAGAATCACCAAAAACATCGACTTCCATTAATTATAAAATTCCTGGTTACAAAGGGACTTTCGGGGTTATTCCTTCATTTAGTAGAACTTTTTGTGGTAGTTGTAATCGGTTAAGAATTTCAGCGACCGGTGATGTTATCACTTGTTTGTATGCCAAAGCAAGTGCTAATTTAAGAGATATTATGAGAGCTGATGATGTGGAAGAAAATATTAAAAAAGAAATTTTAAAAGCTGTAGGCAGTCGTGCTAAAACTGGTTTTGAAGCACAAGAAAAATATAAAGACGTATTTAGTAATTCAATGACTTCAATAGGAGGGTAATGCAAAAGAAATTATCACATATAGATGAATCTGGGAATGCTACTATGGTAGACGTTTCTCAAAAAACAGCTTCAGTACGTACCGCAATTGCTAGTGGAACTATTAAGTTTCCATCAGAAGTTTTTAAATCATTATCTGATCAAGATTTTGTGGGCAAAAAAGGAAGTATTGTACAAACAGCTGTTATTGCAGGCATACAAGGTGTAAAGAAAACATCGGAATTAATACCCTTATGCCATCAAATAAATCTGTCTAAAATTAATGTTGAAATTGAACCGGCATTAGATTCGTTTCAGATTACTTGCACTGTAAAGTGCAATGAAAAAACAGGAGTAGAAATGGAAGCCTTAACCGGTGTTTCTATAGCTGCCTTAACTATTTATGATATGTGTAAGGCTCTTTCGCAAGACATCATTATCGGTGCAATTCAGTTAGAACAAAAAACAGGAGGGAAGAATGATTTCCAAAGATAAGATATACGGTTTAGTACTTTCAGGAGGTAAAAGCACTAGAATGGGAGAGGATAAGGGTTTAATTACGTATCATAATCTTCCACAACGTGAGCATTTATACCATTTGTTGAATGAAGTCTGTGACCAAACTTTTCTGAGCATCCGTAAAGATCAAGAGAAAGAAATTTCAAATTCATTTAAAACTATAGTAGATAATGATGAATTTCGTGGACCATATAATGGATTGCTATCAGCACATAAAGCTCATCCTGAAGTTGCTTGGCTTGTTTTGGCTTGCGATTTACCGTTAATGGATAAAAAGGCACTTCAAGAATTAATAGCAGCAAGAAACTCAGATAAAATAGCTAGTGCATTTGCCGATGCTGATGATCCTTTACCAGAGCCACTTTGTGCTATTTGGGAACCTGAAGCTTTACAAAAGTCTGTTGCTTATCTAGAAGCGGGTAATGGTTCTTGCCCTAGAAAATTTCTGATAAATTCAGATGTGAACTTGGTGTTTCCAAAAGAGAAAGAGGTATTGCTCAATGCGAATTCTAGAGCAGAGTATGAAGAAGCGCTATTAAAAATAGCACCATGAACGAGGAACGTTACCTAAGACAAATAACTTTAGGCGGATTTGGAACTGAAGGGCAACAAAAATTAAATCAGGCAAAAGTACTTGTAGTAGGTGCTGGCGGATTAGGAATTCCTGTCTTAACCTATTTGAACGCTATGGGTGTTGGTACTTTGGGTATTGTTGATGCTGATGTAGTTTCGTTATCTAATCTTCATCGTCAAGTTTTATTTACTGAGACTATGGTAGGCACTCCCAAAGTTGAAGCGATTAAGAAACAGTTGTCAGCTCAGAATTCTACAACCAATATTGAGATTTACAAGTCTTATTTAACAACCGCCAACGCACTTGATATTATTAAAGATTATGATATAGTTGTAGATGCTACAGATAATTTTCCCACTAGATATTTGATTAATGATGCTTGTGTAATAGTTAACAAACCCTTTGTTTATGGGGCGCTACACGCTTTTGAAGGTCAAGTAAGTGTTTTTAATTACAAAGGCGGACCAACATACCGTTGCTTGTTCCCAACCATGCCGTCGGCAGATGCAGTGCCTAACTGTAATGAGAATGGCGTTTTGGGTATTTTGCCTGGTATTATTGGTAATCTACAAGCTTTAGAAGTGGTAAAGGTTATTGCGGAAATAGGCGAGGTGTTATCAGGTGTTTTATTACTGTTTGATACACTTAGCCAGCGTATGCAACGAATGAAATTTCAATTGCAATATGGTAACAATGAGATTAAAACATTAGCTTCTAGCTACGAGTTTGATTGTGAACTTCCGCTAAAATCAATTGAGTCCGGTGAACTTCAAAAATTGCTATCAAGTAACTCAATTGAACTTATAGATGTACGAATGGATAAAGAGTTTCAGAGGCAACATTTAAAAGAAGCCAAGCATATCCCATTGGGTGAAATAATTGATAGGGTCGCTGAGGTTAATTTAGAGAAAACGGTTTATGTAATTTGCCAGTCCGGTATTCGTAGTAAAAAAGCAATAGTAAAATTGCAAGAATTATTTCCGGGTAAAGACTTTGTTAACGTTACGGGTGGTATGAACCAGATGAAAAATTATGTTGATACCAATTGAGCAACTAATTATACTATGCATTGGTTTTTTTATCATTGCTACACTTTATTCTTCTGTAGGTTTTGGTGGTGGCTCTAGCTATTTAGCATTATTAACGCTATTTCTAACTAGTTTTTTTGAGATTAGATCAATTGCATTGGTTTGTAATTTAGTAGTTGTTTCCGGTAGTACGTTTCTGTATTTTAAAAATGGTCATGCAAAATGGAAAGATTTTTTACCCTTTGTTTTGGCTAGTATTCCGTTGGCATATATAGGAGCTACATTTCGTTTAAAAGAGAGTGTATTTTTTATGATTTTGGGATGTTCTCTTATTCTATCAGCATTGTTCTTGGCAGTTCAAACCTTTAATATAAACCAATCTAAAAAAGAGGTTGAAGATTATCCTAATTATTTAAGTTATGTATTGGGAGCGGGAATTGGATTCTTGTCTGGATTAGTAGGGATTGGTGGAGGAATTTTTCTTGCTCCGATTTTAAATCATTTACGATGGAATAAAGCCATCAAGATAGCCGCTCTAGCAAGTTTCTTCATTTTGGTAAATTCTGTATCGGGGTTATTTGGGTTGATAACCAGTAATTCATTGTCATTACCATGGCTAGAGACTATTTGCTTGGTTCTAGCCGTTCTTCTTGGCGGACAGTTAGGTATTCGCATCAGTCTTAAAAAACTTTCGGCAAACGGTATTAAAAGGGTTACTGCTTTGTTGGTGTTTGTAGTGGGTATTAGAGTCTTGTTGGTAAATGGACTCGGGTTATTTTAGAAGTTTAAAATAATTAGCTACAATTCTTCAAGGCTATAGTTTGTAATAGTTTTACCTTTAATTCTATGATTACATTTAAAGAAGCATTTCAGAAAGTGTTGGACCATCCCCTTGATTTGGGAACGGAGAATGTTTCACTTTTAAATAGTTTAAATAGAATATTGGCTCAAGATATTTTTGCTGATAGGGATTTTCCTCCATTTGATCGGGCAACCAAGGATGGTATTGCAATTCAGTTCTCAGATTTTGCTAATAATGGTCATTCTTTTGTTGTTGAAGGAGTTGCTGCCGCTGGTGAAGTTCAACAAGTTTTAAAAGATAAAAGTAATTGTTTGGAGGTGATGACGGGTGCTGTAGTGCCTGAAAATTGTGATACTGTTGTTATGTATGAACACATCACTATTGCAGATAACAAGGTTACAATTAACGAGAAGGTCAAAAAAGGTCAGAATATACATTATCAAGGTAGTGATGAAAAGGCTGGTACGCTTCTATTATCAAAAGGAAAAAAAATTACTCCTGCGGAAATCGGAGTGATGGCTACGGTCGGGAAAGCTACGGTTGAGGTTATGGGTAATCCTAAAATTTGCACTATTGCTACTGGTAATGAATTGGTAGAGGTAAGGGATATTCCAAAGCCACATCAAATTAGAAAATCTAATATGCTGACAATTGAAGCAGCATTAATAAATTCTAAAATTGAAGCAAGTTCCCTTCATTTATTGGATGATAAAGCAATTATTAAAAATGAATTGGAAAAAGCATTAACTGAAAATGATGTACTATTGTTAAGTGGTGGAGTATCAAAAGGAAAGTTTGATTTTATCCCGGAAGTAATGGAATCATTGGGTGTAGAGAAAGTTTTTCATAGAGTATTGCAAAGACCAGGTAAGCCATTTTGGTTTGGAATTCACTCAAAATTGAAAACGGTTATTTTTTCTTTTCCAGGAAATCCGGTTTCTACATTTGCCAATTATCATCTCTATTTTTTACCATGGTTGCAGGTCTCTTGGGGACTACCATTAGAAAATTCGTATATTAAGCTAAGTGTGGCAATTAAAATAACACAGCCGTTAACCCGGTTTATTCAGGTGGGTACTGAAATAAAAGAAGGTATATCTTGGGCAACGCCCGTAGTCGAAAATGGATCGGGAGATTTAACAAGTTTAGTAAAAGCTGACGGTTTTGTTTGCCTAGAACCAAGAAGTACGGATTATGAGGTAGGGGAGGTTGTGCCATTTGTAAGAACCAGATAGTAATCAATTAAATTTTTCTATATGAATCCAGTAGTAAAGAATATTTTGGCGGTCATAGCCGGAGTAGTTGTTGGTAGTATTGTAAATATGGGAATTATTATGATTAGTGGTTCCATAATTCCACCACCTGAGGGTGGTGACATAACAACAATGGAAGGGTTGAAGTCCACAATGCATTTATTTGAACCCAAGCATTTTATTTTTCCTTTTCTTGCCCATGCTTTAGGAACTTTAGTTGGTGCCATTGTTGCAACTAAAATTGCGGCAACAAGAAAAATGCTCATGGCTTTAATTATTGGCTTGTTTTTTCTAATTGGTGGTACTGCAAATATTGCTATGTTGGGCGGACCAATGTGGTTTACCGCTTTGGATATTATTGTGGCTTATATGCCAATGGCATATCTAGGCTATATGCTTGGTAAGAAATAATTACAGCATTTTTGTAAATGAAAAAGAGGCTGTCTACAATTGTAGACAGCCTCTTTTGATATGTCAACTTATAAAAATCACTATTCTCCTTCGTACTTGCCCATATAGCGTTTCCAAAGCTCAGTTTGGTGTGTTTCTAATGAAACTGTTCTACCATCAATAAAAACATGTGTTAATTGATTTCCTGCCATTTCTAAAGCATCACCTTCAGATATGAAAAGTGTGGCACTTTTGCCATTCTCTAATGTTCCGTAAAGATCATCTATACCTAAAATCTTGGCAGTATTACCTGTTAATAATTGAACGGCTACTTCTTTGTCCAAACCTTGCTGTGCTGCTTGACCTGCATAGAAAGGTAGGTTTCTAGTTTGAAAGTTTACCGCATCTGAATTTTGAATTCCTACTAATAAACCCGCATCTACTAACAACTTGGGTAATTTATAAGGTAGATCATAATCATCATCATCAAATACAGGCAAGTTGTGTGTGTACTGAACCAAAACAGGAATGTTATTGTTCTTTAAAAACTCAGGAATTTTATAGGCATGATAACCACCAATTAATACAACCTCTTTAGCGCCATTAGACTTTAAAGTGTTGATTGCATCTATGATTTGCTTTTCATCATCGGCATGCACATATAATTTTTGGCTGCCATCAAATACTCCTTGCATTGCTGCGTAAGCTGGGTTTACTTCTTCAGGGGTAGATTTACCATATGCAGCGGAAGCCTTCAAAAATGTAGCTACGGCCTCTGTTTGTGAAGTATAATCCTTGTTAGGGTGATATCCTGGGTCTTCGCCTGCCCACCAACGACCTTGCTTAAAAGTTGCAGGCCAGTTTAAATGAATCCCATCATCTACTTTAATAGCGGCATCTTCCCAGTTCCAAGCATCAAACTGTACAATACTTGATGTACCTGAGATTCTACCACCAGACGGTGCAATTTGTCCAATCAAAATTCCATTAGGTCGCATGCTTTCTACCACTTTAGATTCTGCATTATACGCGATTAAACTTCTAACATGTGGTATGAAATCTCCTATCTCGTCTTCATCCTTAGATGCTCTTACGGCATCGATTTCAACAAGACCTAAAGTTTTTGCAGGGGCAATGAAGCCTGGGTAAACATGTTTGCCCGTAGCATCTATTACTTTGCCTTTTCTGGCAATTCTCATTTTAGAGTCGCCTACGAAAGTAATTTTACCATCTTCAAACATGATAAGTGAGCTTTCAATAACTTCCCCATTACCTAAATGCGCGGTGGCACCTTCAATAGTAATAGCTTCGGTTTGTTTAGAACCGGGTGTTTGTTGTGCCAAAGCTGGTAGAACCAGCGCTAAGGCTATGATTATGGTTATAAATTTTTTCATTTGTATTGTTTTATATTTTAAGAAATGCAGTTTGTTGATTTAAAGGCTTTCACAAGTGAAGTCTCTTTTTACACTCTGTTTAGGACCTTGAGTTTTTTTACCACTACTTTTCTCTTTAAGCATCATGGTGACCAAATCATTTCTTTCTTTTTTGATTTTCTCACGGTTTTTCTTGTCCGTTTCTAAATCAAAATAAGTAACACCTTCAATCATTGTTTTTTCTGCTTTCGTATAAATAGATAGTGGACTACCAGACCATAATACCAAATCTGCATCTTTCCCTTCTTTAATACTACCTACACGATTATCTAGATGTAAAAGCTTAGCAGGATTAATAGTAACCATTTTCCAAGCTTCTAATTCTGTCATGCCACCATACTTAATGGTTTTTGCAGCTTCTTGATTTAATCTTCTGATCATTTCGCGGTCATCACTATTAATTGCCGTAACAACACCTTGCTGTTGCATGATAGCAGCATTGTAAGGTATAGCGTCGTTTACTTCAAATTTGTATGCCCACCAGTCGCTAAAAGTACCGGCACCAACACCATGTTCCGCCATTTTATCGGCTACTTTGTACCCTTCTAAGATATGAGTGAAGGTATTAATTCTGAACCCAAAGTGTTCAGCAACTTTCATCATCATATTGATCTCGCTTTGTACGTAAGAGTGACAAGAAATAAATCGTTCTCCGTTTATGATTTCAGCCAATACTTCCATTTCCTCATCATAACGGTAAGGCTCACCGTTTTTCTTTTTGGTGTCATACTCTTTTGCCCTTTGAAAATAGTTCATGTATAACTGTTCAACACCCATACGTGTTTGTGGGAAACGAGAGAAGCTGCCCCAGTTACTTTGTTTTACATTTTCACCAAGTGCGAATTTGATGAACTTAGGTGAGTTGTCATATATTAATCCGTCTGCTTCTTCGCCCCATTTTAATTTCAATATGGCAGATCTACCACCAATTGGGTTTGCAGAACCATGTAGTAATTGTAGAGATGTAACACCACCTGCAAGAGAGCGATAAATACCCATATGTTCTGGGTCTACCACATCTTCCATTTTTACTTCGGCAGAACTGTTTTGACCAGCTTCGTTTACGGCTAAAGCTGCAATATGACTATGTTCGTCAATGATACCCGCAGTTAAATGTTTGCCTGTAGCATCAATAACTGTTGCGCCACCAGCGTTTAAATCTTTTCCTATTTTGACAATTTTTCCATTTTTAACAAGAACATCGGTATTTTCTAAGATACCAGCATCTTCACTTGTCCATACCGTAGCATTTTTGAACAATGTGTTTTGTGCTTTTGGTTTTGATGCGAATCCGTACCCTACATTAGGGAAGGTAACCGGCATTACTTTTATTGTTTTGTCCTCGTCTTTTTTCTCAGCTTCTTTTTCTGTGAAAGATTTGGATTTGGTTGCCGTGAATTGCGACTCCGTACCATCAGGTAATACCAAACGACCAGTTATATTGTCCGATGCTTTAGTAACTGCACCTATCATTCTATATGTTTTTTCACCTTTATCTGTCGCAAATGATATAGTTACCCAATTGTCATTATATGCTATTTTAGAGGATAATTTTGAAGTGTCTTGTTTTACCTCAATTTTAGGTTTAGAGATTTCTCCTGTTATAGAAACATCATAAGATTTTCCTTGAACGGTTAAGTTGTAATCTCCACGAATGTCTTTTGAATCCATTGAATTAACAACACTTTTTGTGCCTTGAACCCAGTTTTCATATAGTGTAGTAGATTTATCAAAAACATCACCTGAAGTAATTAAGAAGTTGGCAAGAGCACCTGTTTTTAAAGAACCTATTTCATTTGATTTACCTAATATTTGCGCAGGTACGGTAGTTAAAGCTTCTAACGCTTTGGTAGGGGAAAGTCCGTATTCAATGGCTTTCATCAACTTCGCTTTAAATTTAGCCGGTGATTTTAAATCATGGGTAGTCAGTGAAAACTGAATTCCGTTTTCTGCCAATACCTTTGGGTTAGAAGGAGCTTGGTTCCAATAACGCATATCTTGTAAAGAAACATACCCTACGGCATACGGATTAGAAACATCGTAAGCATCTGGAAAGTTAAGTGGTAAAATGAATTTTGCATTGGTAGCTTTTATTTCTTCAATACGCTCAAATTCATTACCGCCACCTAAAATGGTGTATTGTATACCATTGGCATCTCCAATTTTATCTGCACGTAAATCATGGGATTTATCTTTTGCTTCAAAAATTTGAACCAAACTTTTATTCTCATTAAGTGCTTCTAAAGAAAGGTCTGTAGTAGACGCATTGTCATTAGCATACCAGTCGGCATCACTATACATTTGTCTCAATAGCGCCAATGTTCCCATTAATGAACCAGGATAAGATTGCCCTTTGGCAATACTTCTGCTTAAAGAAAAATACTGTGCAGAACGGTCATCTAAAATTCTGTTTGCATTGGTTCCGTTTCCATTTAGAGCAATAAGCACACCGGTACCTCTGGCAATACCATCTTGAATGTGAGAGTTAACCACACCAAAACCAGCTTCACGAAGTATTTTGGCTTCCTTGTCATCATAAGTGAATTTCTCAATTGCTTTGTTTTCTGGCATGATATGGTCGTTCCAGTAATACCCCTCTCTAGAAGGTTCATATTGAGTAGATCTGCCTCTGCCTGGTTTTTTCTTTGCTTGTTCTACTCCAAACTTAGAATACACATCAATGAAGGAAGGGTAAATAGATTTTCCATCTAAATCGATAACAACAGCATTTTTTGGAATGCTAACGGAACTTGAAGCGCTAACTACTTTACCGCGTTGAATTAATAATGTTCCCTTTTCAATTACTTGTGTTGGGGTTACAAAGATTTTTGCATTCGTAAAAGCCGTGTAGTTGTTATTGTTGACTTTTACCCCAGCGTTTTCTGGGAAATAATCTTGTGCAGTTAATAATGAGCCATACCCGAGTAGGCATAGCGCAAAAAATAGTTTTTTCATTATGTTTGGTTTGAATTAGTGTTTTAAAAATACTCGGATTCTACAGTAAATTCGGTCTGTTTCACTTTTCTTTAACAGTTGAATTGGCAGTAATTGAGAATATCCATTATTTTCTTAAAATATTATA
The DNA here is from genome assembly GCF_045063735.1 of Maribacter sp. Asnod1-A12. Lineage (NCBI taxonomy): Bacteria > Pseudomonadati > Bacteroidota > Flavobacteriia > Flavobacteriales > Flavobacteriaceae > Maribacter > Maribacter sp. Asnod1-A12. The sequence goes on along the minus strand of NZ_JBEFNZ010000006.1, from coordinate 4,192,269 downwards.
GGAAAGACTAATATATCGCTTTAGGATTGCGAAGTTCTAAGCCTATTTTAAAGTGGATGGTCTTTGTGATAGGCTACTAAAAAGAGTACTACAGCGCTATAACTTTTAATTCCTTCTTTTTGATTATTAGCTTTTAGGAACGTATCAAAAACAGATTTAAATACGGGTTCCATAGGGTTTTCATAAGAGTTCCAAAAAATAGCCATTTCTTGAAAGTTGCTTTTAACACCAGCGTTTAGCTGAAGCATTAATCTGTCGAAATCTTTTTTGTCCGATCGTCTAATATCATTTAGACAATAGCCTAAGCCATAGGCATAAGCTGCATATTTAAAATAGTCATCTTCGTTATTAGAAGTAACCAAATAACCTATAAAGTTTGTTTCGTTTTCTGCGGAATATCCCAACTGATGACCAACTTCATGACCTGCAACAAAGGGAAATCTAAAGTTGGGCAGTAAATCGTTTACTTGAGCTTCGTTGGTAAACGGATTTAAATATCCGGCGTAGCCCATATATGTTAAGCCAGTACTGAATAATGATTTTTTAATGCTTGGTCTATCGTAAGCTAAAAATGGATGTATCGTTTTTAAATGGTCGTAACCTTGAATTGTTTTATTGAAAATCTCCTTTTGAGAATACGGAATTTTGACTGCTAAACTTGAGTCATTTGTGATAGTTACCTGTGTTTCGTTCGTTTTTTGAATTAACCGTTCTGTGAATTCAAGTAAGTCTTGATAATCTTTATTAGGTGCTAATTCCAATTTTTTAGCTAGCGGTTCCCTATAATAATTCAAACCCCACATCACATGAAATGTGAAATAAGCGACGGACAGTACCATGGCTACATTTTGTAAAAATTTCAGTTTATTTCGCCAAATGTATTTTCTGTTTTTAATTAGGTAAAGGAGTGCAAGTACTATTAACACGAAGTAAATAATATCACCTATTGAAAAGGGTATCCATCCCAATAGTAGTCTAAAGAATTTAGAAATTATAGGATATAATCCGTTACTATAATATTTTTCAACTAAGTCTGACCGCGTACCTAGCCATTTTACAATAATGATTTGGGGAATCAATGAAATTACAATGGCATTCTTTAAAGATATCTTCATTATCTCAAAAATAGCGAAATCCTTTTTCTATCAGTATTTTTGCAGGCACTAACCATGAAAATAATAGTATGGATATAAATAAATTAGAGCCAATCTCAGTTTGGAAGAATTTTTCTAGATTGAATGCGGTGCCCAGACCTTCTAAAAAAGAGGAAAGGGTCATTAGCTTTATGTTGGAGTTTGGCAATGCTCTTGGTCTAGAAACTTTCTCTGATGAAATAGGTAATGTTATTATAAGAAAGCCTGCCACAAAAGGTATGGAAGATAAAAAAATGATAACGCTGCAGAGTCATTTAGATATGGTACATCAAAAAAATACAGATACCGTTTTTGACTTTGAAACTCAAGGTATAGAAATGTATGTTGATGGTGATTGGGTGAAAGCAAAGGGCACCACCTTAGGAGCTGATAATGGTATGGGTGTTGCCGCTATAATGGCGCTTTTAGAAAGTACAGAAATACAGCATCCTGCTCTTGAAGCTTTATTTACAATTGATGAGGAAACAGGAATGACTGGAGCTTTTGAATTGAAAGCAGGGGTCTTACAGGGTGAAATTCTTTTAAATTTAGATACGGAAGAAGATGATGAAATTGATATAGGTTGTGCAGGTGGTATTGACGTTACGGCAACTAGAACGTACAATGAAAAGGACGGAACTCACGGTGATGCCGGTTTAGAAATTACTGTAAAAGGTTTAAAAGGTGGCCATAGTGGTATGGATATTCATAAAGGTTTGGGTAACGCCAATAAGATAATGAATAGATTACTTTTTTTAGGTCTTGATTATAATGTTCGTATTAGTTCATTGAACGGTGGTAGTCTTAGAAATGCAATACCTAGGGAAAGTGTTTGTAAACTAAATGTTGGAAGAAAGCATGCCGATGAATTCTTTGAAAAGATAAATGAACTTTCTAAAGCCATAAAGGCAGAGTTAAGTGTGCAAGAGCCAGATTTACAAATAGAATTTAAAGATTTAAAACCAGCCAAAAAGGTAATGGGTCTTGGTGCTCAAGAAAAACTGGTTAAAGCTGTCTATGCTGCACACAATGGCGTATATGCTATGAGTGCTGCAATTGATGATTTGGTGGAGACTTCTAACAATATTGCTATTGTAAAGGTTGAAAAAGGAGAAATATCTATTGGGTGTTTAACGCGCTCGTCTGTTGATAGCGCAAAGTTAGATTTAGCTAATTCTCTACGTTCCGCTTTTGGAATCAGTGGTTTTAAAGTTGAGTTTAGTGGAGCTTACCCAGGTTGGAATCCTAATCCTAATTCAGAAATATTAACTGTAGCGAGAGACACCTATATTAATTTGTTCAAAGAAGAGCCTAGGGTAGTTGCTTGCCATGCAGGTTTGGAATGTGGTATTTTAGGACAGAATTATCCTGATGTAGATATGGTAAGTTTTGGACCGACCATTCTTGGAGCCCATTCGCCAGATGAACGGGTTAGCATTTCATCTGTTCAGAAGTTCTGGAGTTTGCTTTTAGAGATTTTGAAGCATACGAATTAAAATTTCAGGTATAAAAAAAGCCCTTTAGTGAAAACTAAAGGGCTTTTTTATTTCTAATAATTATTGGGCTAAGCCCGTAATTTCTAAATCAAATATTAAATCTGCATCTGGTGGAATTGGACCGCCACCTTGTGGTCCATAACCTAAATGAGAAGGAATGAACAAACGAACTTTATCACCAACTTTCATAGTTAAAAGTCCTTCTCTAAATCCTGCGATCAAACGAGATTCTGGAGAATAGTCCATAGGTATTGGCATATAGCCACCACCTTGTTGTCTTTTAATATCGAACATTCCATATTTCTGGGCGATTTCTTCGTAGTTGCTATCAAATAAAGTGCCGTCCATTAAATAACCAGCATACATTACGTTGACTTTCTGACCTACTTTTGGCTTTTCACCAGAACCACTTTCTAAGGTTAATACCTTAAGACCGGAATCCAATGTTTTTGCCTTTGCTTTTTGAGCTTCGATAGAAGAAGCAAACTCAGTTTTTATTTTTTGAACTGCAGCTAATTTTTCAGCTTTCTCTTTTTCAATAGCAGCAAGTCTATCTTCTTCACCATCAAAATAGTCTGTCATTATTTGCACGGCATCAAATTTACGAGCCTCTTTACCATTTCTAATAATCTCAACAGTATTCATAATAACTGGTTCTACAGGTTTGTTACCTGCACCTACAGCAACATTGGCAATAGAATCAACTACATCCATACCTTCTACAACTTCACCAAATACGGTGTGTTTGTTGTTTAGCCAAGGAGTTTCCTTATGTGTGATGAAAAACTGACTACCGTTAGTAGTTGGTCCTGAATTGGCCATAGAAAGAATACCTTTTTTATCATGAACCAAAGAGTCGTTGAATTCATCCATGAACTTATAACCAGGATTGCCTGTTCCTTGACCTAAAGGATCACCACCTTGTATCATGAAATCTTTCATAATCCTGTGAAACGTTAATCCGTCATAGTATTTTTTGTCTTTGTATTCTTCGCTAACGAAAGTATTTGTTCCTTCTGCTAAAGAGACAAAGTTAGCCACGGTAACAGGAGTTTTCTCTTGCTCTAAACGAACAATGATATCGCCTTTAGAAGTTTTGATATCTGCAAATAAACCGTCTCCTAAATCTGCTCTTTTACTGGTTTTGCAGCTAGCTAAAACTAAGCCTATTACTGCAATCAAGTACATTTTTTTAATCATAATGGTCATTTTAATTTACTGTGTTGTCTTCTTGTTTTTCTATTTTTAAAATGGTAATTGTAGATTTTATGGGAATATTACTGCCTATTTTATTTTCATCGCCATGGTAGCCAAATGCTATGGATGAAGGAAAGAGAAAGGTAGCTCGCTCATTTTCTTTTAGCATTTTAACGGCATCTCTAAGTCCTAAGAATAACTCTTGCTTATCAACCTTATAGGTAACAACACCAATTTCTTCTTGAGAATATATAGTGTCATTGTCTAAAGTTAATATGTCATAGTTGAATGCAACTAGATCGTCGGTTTTAGGCGTGTAATCACTTTCTTCATTAACGGTTAGGTAATGGTACCATGATCCAGAGCTGCTATGAGAATAGTGCTTCAAAGAATCTAATGCTATAATTTCTTGAATTTTACTTTCTTCGGCTTCCAATAATTTTCTGCTTCTTTCAATAGACGCCTTAAAAAAACTGCCGCTTTTTGTCTGAATAGGTCTTCTTGGTTCTGGTCCGTCGCAACCTAATATCAATATGGATAAAAATAAAAAAGAAACTAATCTCATGATTGTAATTGATCTTTATATAATGGTAGTAACGATGTAAATTTGGTAATTGTCTCTTCTAAAGTATCATCACTTTTTCCACCTGCTGCATTTGTATGTCCGCCACCACTAAAATGTTGTCTTGCGAAATCATTTACAGAAAATTCACCAACAGACCTAAATGAGATTTTATAAATACCTTCTTCTCTGTTTTCTATAAATATGACGGCAAATTTAATACCGTCCAATGTTAAACCGTAGTTTACAAAACCTTCCGTGTCTCCTTTTTGGTAATTAAAGGTGTCCAGTTCGTCTTGGCTCAACGTAATGTATGCTGTTGAAAATTCTTCTAATATCACCATGTTCTTCAAAGCGCAGCCCAGTAAATGCAGTCTGCTTGGAGAATTGGTGTCATATATACGGTGGTGAATTTCTGTACCTTCAGCACCTTTGTCCATAAGGTCGGCAATGACTCTATGGGTATTACTGGTAGTAGCTGCAAATTTAAAAGATCCAGTATCTGTCATGATACCTGTATATATACAATTAGCCATTTCAGGGGTAATACTGTTTTCATTGCCCAGTTGATTAATGAGTACATAGACCATTTCGCAGGTAGAACTCATTTTTACATCTGAATACATGATTTTAGCGTAATCTGATGGCTCTTGATGGTGATCAACCATTACAAAAGTTGCTTTTGCGGATTCTAGAATATCACTCATTTGACCTACACGGCCCAAATGGTTGAAGTCTAATGTAAATATGATATCAGCATTATTGATACATGCTTTAGACTGTGAATTTTCTTTTTCGAAATTCAAAATTTTATCTGAACCTAGCATCCATTTTAAAAACTTTGGATAATCATTGGGAGCTACAATGCTGGCCGTATGTCCGGTATTGACTAGATAATGCCAAAGTGCCAATGTTGATCCAATGGCGTCTCCGTCGGGGTTTTTATGTGGAATAATTGCTATTTTCTTAGTTGAAGAAAGTAACTTTTTCAGCTCGTTTAGGTGCTCTAAATTCATGGCGGCAAAGATACAATTTAATAATATAGGCTTTAAACCGAAAGCCTTAATTTTACCCAGACTTAACTATCTCATATGAAAATAATATACTTTTTAATGAGCACCCTCGTATTGGTATCGTGTTCATCCAACAAAAAAACAGTAGAAGATAATGCTGTGAATGCCGATTTTGTACTGGCTTTTGGTTCCTGTAATAGAGTTGATTTACCAAATCTCTTATGGGATGATGTTTTAAATACAGAACCGGATGTTTGGGTTTGGGGTGGCGATAATATATATGCGGATACGGATGATATGGTTGCCTTAAGGACTATGTACAATGTGCAAAAAGAACAATCCGATTATAAAAAACTAATAGAAAGTACAGATATATTAGGTACTTGGGACGATCATGATTATGGTCTAAACGATGGCGGAGTAGAATTTAAAGCAAAAGATGCCAGTCAACAAGAGTTTTTAAATTTCATGAATGTGCCAGATGATAGTCCGCTTAGAAAACGTAAAGGGGTTTATAATGCTAAGAAATATGAAGTAAATGGTCATTCAATTAATATCATAATACTTGATACCCGATATTTTAGAACAAAATTGACTCCTGATACCGAAACCAAAAAAAGATTGAAACCCAATGAGTATGGAGATGGGACCATGTTGGGAGAAGTGCAATGGAATTGGTTGGAGAATGAACTGAATACATCAAAATCTGATTATAATATTATTGTGAGCAGTGTGCAGTATTTATCTAATGAACACGGCTTTGAAGCTTGGGGTAATTTTCCTCATGAAGTAGATAAGCTGGCAAAGATGATAGCAGATTCTAATGCAGGCGGTGTAATTGTGTTATCTGGAGACAGACATATTTCTGAATTTTCTAAAACCAATATTGAGGGTATGAATTATCCGGTCATAGATTTTACCAGTAGCGGACTCACACATGCTTATAGAGGTTTTACCGGTGAGCCTAATAAATATAGAAGAGGGGAAGTTGTTTTTACAGAAAGTTTTGGAATCTTAGAATTCGATTTTAAGGCTAAAAAGGTTGATTTTAAGATAGTTGGTGATAACGGAATAGTGTTAGAGAAATTAGAACAAGTCTACGAATAGTTGTGAGATATGTGGAAAAACGTATTTTTGCGCAAAAATTAAGATATGAGTACGAATAGAACGTTTACAATGATTAAACCAGATGCCGTTAAAAATAGATATATTGGGGCTATTTTAGAAAAAATTACTGCTGCTGGTTTTAAGATCGTTGCGATGAAATATACACAATTGAGCTTAAGAGATGCACAAGAATTTTATGGTGTACATAGAGAGCGTCCTTTCTTTGGTGAATTAGTTGAATTCATGACTAGCGGTACAATTGTAGCGGCAATTTTGGAAAAAGAAAATGCTGTTGAAGATTTTAGAGCATTGATCGGTGCTACCAACCCTGCAGACGCAGCAGAAGGTACTATTCGTAAAATGTTCGCTACTAGTATTGGTGAGAACGCAGTACATGGTTCTGATAGCGATGAGAATGCAGCTATTGAAGGTTCATTCCATTTTTCTGGTAGAGAAATTTACTAAGTTAATTTGTTTAGATATAAAAATGCCAGCTCTTTTGAGCTGGCATTTTTATATCTAGTATTTTCCAACAGCCAACAGCCAACAGCCAACAGCCAACAGCCAACAGCCAACAGCCAACAGCCAACAGCCAACAGCTAGTAACTATCTAAGCACGAGTTTTTTTACGACTTCTTTTCCGATTTCTTCATTAAGCATTCGGACTATTTTAGATTTGCCCATGCTTAATTCATCGCGTAATACAGAAGAGCTTAATGCTACGTAAAGCGTACCGAATTTTAATTCTATTTCTGTAGTGTAATTATTAACACCGTTACCCATAAGCTTAGCCCATGCTTCTCTGGCGTCAACCTTATCTATTCCTTTTTCCAATTTATTCTTTTGAATAAATGCGGAAAGTGCATTTTTCATTGAAGTGTTGTCGTTGCCTCTACTTGCCATTATGGGGTTATGTTTATTGGTTCAAACTTGTTGTATGTATAGGTAATACCTTGGTTGTTCTTTACCTTAAAGCTATCTGCTGATAATTCTGTCAATACCTCTTCCCATGTGTTAGCGTTATTATTGTAGCTCATAAATATAGAATCGTTGGAAATTCTAATTATAAAAGGCTCGGCATCATTGGAAGTTTCAAAAGTACCATTAAATTTAGGGTCTACTTTTTTTCTGAACCCTTTTAACGAATCTAACTTTATATAGTCAATAGTACTGTTAATTGAGTATTCTTTTTTTGCTCCGTCCTTAAAAGTAACTTCCTTGATTTCCCAATATCCATTTAGTAAATGCAATTGATTCTTATCAATTTTTGAATTGCAAGAAATAAGAACCAAAGAACAAATGATCAGTAATTTTTTCATTATTACAATTTAAATATTTTATACGATTGATGAATTTTTTTAACAACACTTTCGGTTCTGTCCGCATGGGTGTCACTTATAAAGATCTGCCCAAAATTTTCATTGTTTACCAAAGTGATGATGTGAGAGACCCGGTGCTCATCCAACTTATCAAAAATATCATCTAAAATTAATATCGGGGTAGTGCCACTTTGAGATTTCATAAAATGAAACTGGGCAAATTTTAAAGCAATTAAAAAAGACTTCTGTTGACCTTGGCTGCCAAATTTCTTAATAGGGTAGTTGCTGATTTCAAAGCTAAGGTCATCTTTATGTACACCTACACTAGTATATTGTAAGGCTCTGTCTTTATCTAGGTTTTTGTTTAACAGCGTTAGCAAGTCATAATCTTTCAATTTGCTATTATAGGAAAGGGAAACATCTTCTGTATTGCCTGTAATAGATTTATATTGTTCTTGAAAAATAGGAATAAAAGCCTCTAGAAAAGATGTTCTTTTTTTAAAGATTTCAGTACCATACGTTTCCATCTGCTCATTGTATACCGCCAAAGTATCCTTATTGAAAGTTCTATTGGCCGCAAAGTATTTAAGCAAGGCATTTCTTTGAGAAACTACTTTGTTATAATTGATGAGGTTTTGTAAATAACTTTTATCTGATTGAGAAATAACACCGTCAATGAACTTTCTACGCGTATCGCTACCTTCAATGATGAGGTCTCTATCTGCCGGAGAGATAATAACCAAAGGCAAAAGACCAATGTGGTCGGCAAAACGGTCATAGGCCTTGCCGTTTCGTTTTATAATTTTCTTATTGTTCTTCTTTAAGCTGCATACAATTTTTTCTTCCCTTCCCTCTTTTTCAAAAGTACCGTCAATTACAAAGAAATCTGATCCGTGACGAATGTTTTGAGAAGAAACGGGGTTGAAGTAACTTTTACCAAATGATAAATGGTAGATGGAGTCAAGAATATTTGTTTTTCCAATTCCGTTATCACCTACAAAACAATTTATTTTAGCATCGAACGACAATTCTTTGGACTCAAAATTTTTGTAATTGATCAATGATAATTGTCTCAGTAGCATTAAGAATATCAGATTTTAGATTTGGAAGAATGTAAAGTAGCTTAAAATATCCAAAAATAACGAATAAATACACTTTGCGATTTCAATAAAACCATTATTTTTGCGCGATCAATAAATTTAGAGATGGCAACATATAAGAAAAGAGGATATAAACCTGAAACAAAGGTTGAACAGCAAGAATTTGACGAACAGGAAAGCACAACAGCTGAGGTTTTTAGTTCATTAGATGAAGGTGCTTCAAGATCTGAAGAGTGGGTTTCTAAGAATCAGAACTACATTTTAGGTGCCATTGGTGTTATAGCAATAGGGGTTTTAGGTTATTTGGCCTTTAATCAATTTGTTGAGAAACCAAAAGAGGCTAGTGCGGCAAATGAAATGTACTATCCGCAACAATATTTTGACCAGGCTTTAGCTACCACAACTGCTAAAGATTCTTTGTTTACATTGGCACTTGAAGGTGCAGAGGGTAAATATGGTTTTTTAGATATTATTGAAGAATATAGTGGTACCAAGGCTGCCAACCTTGCAAATTATGGTGCTGGTATGTCATATTTAAATATGAATAATTATCAAGAAGCTATTACCTATTTAGAAGATTTTAATTCTGATGATGCTGTTTTAGGTGCTTTGGCAAAAGGTGGTTTAGGAGATGCTTTTATGCAGTTAGACCAAGCTTCTGATGCTCTAGGTTATTATGAGGCTGCGGTTAAACATAGTGCTAATGAATATACTGCTCCTAAGTTTTTGTACAAAGCGGGAATAACTGCTTTAGAAATGGGAGATAAGAATAAAGCTTTGGGCTTTTTCCAAAGAATTAAAGACGAGTTTCCAAAATCAGAAAATGCCAATTCTATAGATGCATTTATAGGTATGGCTAAAAGTGGTGAATAATGGCTACAGTAAATAAAAATTTATCGATTTACGATAAGGCAACAATCCCAAACGCGAACGGACTTCGGTTTGGGATTGTTGTTTCAGAATGGAATTCAGAAATAACAGAGGGTTTATATTCTGGTGCAATAGAAGCTTTGTTAGATTGCGGAGCACAAGAATCTGATATTATCCGTTGGGATGTTCCTGGTAGTTTTGAACTTACTTTTGGTTCAAAGAAAATGATCAAGAGTCTTAAGGTTGATGCAGTTATTGCCATTGGAAGTGTTATACAAGGCGAAACCAAACATTTCGATTTTGTTTGTGATGCTACCGCTCAAGGCATAAAAGACTTAAATGTTATTACAGATGTGCCGGTTATATTTTGTGTACTTACAGATAATAATATGCAACAAGCCATAGATCGTAGTGGTGGTAAGCATGGAAACAAAGGTACTGAAGCCGCTATTGCAGCCATAAAAATGGCAGTTTTAGGTAATAAGTAAACTTTTTCACTAGTTCAATTTCCGCTAAGTATAAGGTTGCTAGATTAATGTCGCAAGATGTTAACAATTTTTGGCATTGGTAACATGCCCCATTTTTCTATTTTAAGTAACTTTGAGGTTATGGGGATGTTGAGCAAAATAACGCGGTTACGAAAAAATAGGTCATTTGAATACAATCCTAGGTATTATGATGGCAAAGGAAAAGGGAATCCGTATAAAATGGAACCTAAATTTGACCAGTTTCGTAGCACATTAAATACATCTCGAGGATTAAAAAGAAAAATCAATAGTGCAATTGAAGATTCTAAAAGAAAGGGAGATCGCAACTTAAAGATTAGAATGGCTATTATAATTGCAGTACTGGTTTTTATTTTTCTTTATATCATTGATTTTGACCTCACAATTTTCTTTACTTCATAATGGCAGATATTATTAGATTATTACCTGACCATGTAGCAAACCAAATTGCTGCTGGTGAAGTGGTGCAACGTCCATCTTCTGTGGTAAAAGAGTTAATGGAGAATGCCATTGATGCAGGTGCTACCGATATTCAACTTATTATCAAAGATGGTGGTAAAACACTTATTCAAGTGGTTGATAATGGTAAAGGTATGAGTGGTACAGATGCACGCTTAAGTTTTGAGCGCCATGCTACTTCTAAAATTCAAAAGGCAGAAGATCTATTTAATTTAAATACCAAAGGTTTTAGGGGAGAGGCTTTGGCTTCTATTGCGGCTATTGCACATGTAGAAATGCTTACAAAGACCGAAGATGACGAAATTGGCACGAAAATTAAGATTGAAGGGAGTAAAATAGTTACTCAAGAGGTGGTAGTTGCCCCTAAAGGGACTTCAATGCTGGTAAAGAATCTTTTCTTCAATATCCCTGCAAGACGTAATTTTTTAAAATCAGACCAGGTAGAATACCGACATATAGCAGACGAGTTTCATAGAATTGCATTGGCGCATCCTCAGGTTGCTTTTAATTTTTATAATAACGGTAGCGATGTTTTTCAATTACCAGGCAATGATTTTAGAAAACGTATAGTACATATTTTTGGTAGAAAAACAGATGAAAAACTTGTACCTGTAGAGGAAGAAACTCAGGTAGTAAAAATATCAGGATACATCCAAAAGCCAGAATTTGCTAAAAAGAGTAGAGGAGAACAGTTTTTCTTTGCTAATAATAGATTTATAAAGAGTCCGTATTTACATCATGCTATATTAGGTGCTTTTGAGGGAGTAATCCGTCCGGGTACGCACCCTGGTTATTTTTTGAACTTAGAGGTTGATCCAGGTACTATTGATATTAATATACATCCTACCAAAACAGAAGTGAAATTTGATGATGAGCATACATTGTATGCCATGCTTAAATCTACTGTAAAGCATAGTTTAGGTCAGTTTAATGTGGTGCCTGCGCTTGATTTTGAGCAAGACCAAAATTTAGATACCCCTTATTCATATAAAAACAAACAGGTAGGTATACCGCAAGTGGTAGTAGATTCTTCATTTAATCCTTTTGAGACTGTAAAACCTTCAAAAAGTAACTCTGGCGGGGGCGGTTATTTAAAGCCAAAAGTTGATGGTTGGGAGAAGTTGTATGAAGGTTTGGAAACAACGGTAGATAGCGGTGTAAGCCATTTAGAGTTCGAGTCAGAGGTTGTGAACAGTAGTATTTTCGATGGTGAAAAAGAGGTTGTTGATCATTCTACTACTACTTTTCAAATGCGTAAAAAGTATATTATTACGACGATAAAATCTGGCATGGTGGTTATTAATCAAAGTAGAGCTCACCAACGTGTATTGTATGAGAATTTTTTAAAGAATATTACCATAAAAGAAGCTATAAGTCAGCAGTTACTTTTTCCATTGACCTTATCTTTTTCTACGAGTGAAATTAATATTTTAAAAGAAATCAAAGATAATTTATGTACCGTAGGTTTTGTATTCGGGGAGATTAGTGACGACGGAGTAGAAATTTCTGGGGTTCCCGTATTAGTTGTAGAAAGTGAAGTGCAAATGATAATGGAGCAACTAATTTCTGATTTTCAACAAGAAGTACCTGGCGATAGTTTTTCTCAAAGTGATATGTTAGCAAAAACATTAGCAAAAACACTTTCGGTAAAAACTGGCGAAACCTTAGATGAGTTTTCTCAAGTTAAATTGGTGAACGATTTATTTGCATGTAAGGAAACAACTTTGAGTCCGTTTAACAAAAAAGTATACATTACAGTTACAGAGAATGATATTGAACGAAAATTTATATAAATGGGAAGAATAACAGAAACAATAAAACACTTACTGATTATTAATGTGCTGTTTTTTGTTGCAACACAATTGTATGGTGAACAGATGTACGAATGGTTTTCATTGTACTTTCCAAAGAATGATCATTTTCAGTTATGGCAAATAATCACCCATATGTTCATGCATGGTGGTTTTATGCATATTCTCTTTAATATGTATGCTTTGTGGGCCTTTGGTACGCCTTTAGAGCGTATGTGGGGTAGAAATAAGTTTTTGTTTTTCTACATCTCAGCTGGTTTAGGTGCTGCTTTAATTCATATAGGTGTGAATTATTACTATTATAATGCCGGTATGAGTGCTTTGATGGATGCAGGTATATCTGAGAGTAGTATTCTAGAGATTATCAATAGCGGACAGTATAGTACAGATTGGTATGGCATAGCAGGAAAAGCTACTATAGATAACTTCCTAGGAGCATTTAATACTCCGGTAGTTGGTGCTTCAGGTGCTATTTACGGTATATTGGTGGCGTTTGGAATGTCTTACCCGAATAGCGAATTGTTTCTTATTTTCCTTCCGGTTCCTATCAAGGCAAAATTCTTTATACCTGTTTTAATAGGTTTAGATTTGTTTTCAGGTGTAACTGGGTATAGTTTATTTGGACAAGGAATTGCCCACTTTGCACATGTTGGCGGTGCATTGTTTGGTTTCTTGATGATGTGGTATTGGAAGAAAAATCAATTTAATAATAATAGGTGGAACTAAAATATGGCTCAACCAGATTTAAAATATCAATTTAATAGGCTGAACATTGCAGAGAAGCTAATAGCTATCAATGTACTCGTTTTTGTCGTCAATGCGCTTATACCTTTTCTTCTAGGGTTGCCTGCAAATAGTATTGTTCAATGGTTTGAGTTACCTAATGACATTGTTGATATCGCTTTTCAACCTTGGTCAATTGTAACCTATTCTTTTTTTCATGGAGGTGTTGGACATTTATTTTGGAATATGTTGATGGTCTATTTCGTAGGACGAATATTCTTGAATCTTTTTGACCCAAAGAGATTCCTAAATGTGTATATACTTGGAGTTATTTTGGGTGGATTATTTTTTGTTTTAGGATATAATATTTTTCCAGCTTTTTTTGATACGAATGCTTATTTAATTGGAGCTTCGGCAGGGGCAAGTGCAGTACTTATATTTATTTGTACTTATATACCTAATCAAGAGGTAAGGGTTGTTTTTTTTAATGTCAAGCTATGGATTGTTGGGGCTGTTTTGGTTTTAAGTGATTTAATTCAATTGCCTGTTAGTAATTCTGGAGGACATTTAGCTCACTTGGGTGGGGCATTTTTAGGTTATTTATATGCAAGCCAATTAACAAAAGGAAACGATATTGGATCAGGATTCTCAAAATTTATGGATGGTATGGCTAATCTTTTTACAAGAACAGAAAGGAAAGCGCCTATGAAGACGGTGTACAAAAATAAAGCAAAGTCTAAAGGGGCTAATACTACTACATCAGATTACGATAAGAAATCGCAGCAAAAAAAAGTTGATGCAATTTTAGATAAAATAAGTAAGTCTGGTTATGAAAGCCTTTCTAAGGCAGAAAAGGATTTTTTATTCAAAGCAGGTAAAGAAAATTAACTAGGATGAGTAAAATGTCTTTTATAAAAAAAATCATATTATTCTTAAATGTGGTTTTTGCTTTTAGTTTATTCTTAGCTTGTATTGTACCATATACCTCTTCCGCTAGTTTGGCATTCGTTAGTTTAACGGTACCGGCTTTGGTTTTAATTAATATGTTGTTTTTTCTTTTTTGGTTATTCAATAAAAAAATTCACTTACTAATATCGTTGATTATATTAGTTTATGGATATTTTACACTGGGTACCTTTATTGCGTTTAATGGCAGTAATAAACATATTGTTGATACTAATTCCATAACCCTTTTAAGTTATAATGTTTTGGGGTTTAGAGGAGGAGATGATGTATGGGAATATAATGGTAGTTCTCAAGTATTGGACTTTATTTCAGATGAAAACCCGGATATAATATGTCTACAGGAGTTTGTACAAAATAAAATAAAAAAAGGAAGTTTAGAGAGTTATCCTTTTGTTTCTAAAAGATATAATTTAGAAAATGATCAGGGTGGTAAGAATTTGGCTATTTATTCAAAATATAAAATTATAAATAATGGTAAGCTGGAATTTCCTGAAACCTACAATGGAGGGCTTTTTGTAGATGTCGTTGTTGAAAAAGATACTATTAGGGTTTTCAATCTTCATATGGAATCATTTGGTGTTAGGCCTTATAGTATTAAGTATGAGCGTTCTGATAAATTATTTGTCCGTTTAAGAGATTCATTTGCAAAACAGCAACGACAATCTTTAATAGTCAAAAAGTTTGTGGATGAGAGTCCTTATAATATTTTAATTGCAGGGGATTTTAATAATACTCAATTCTCAAAAAGTTATTTTGATATTCGGGGTAATTTAAATGATAGTTTTTTAGAGGCTGGGCACGGTTATGGAGAAACTATTAAATTTTGGAAATTTCCATTCAGAATAGACATGATTTTAGTAGACCCTATATTTGAAGTGTTAGATCATAAAAATTATAGTGTTGATTTGTCGGATCATGAACCTATTATGGCTACAATTAAAATTCCGTCCGAATAAATAAACAATCAACTGTATCTGCTATAATGTGCAGTAGTAACGCTAAACCGAAAATTCGTGTTTTTTGGTAAATAAACAACAGCGTATATATACCGATTGCCCAATAAGTATGTAACGGATGAAAATTAATACTACATCGATTAGGTTCAAATATCGGTGTAGCAAGAAGGTGATCAATATCGATAACAATGGCAGATAATAGAATCACTGCAGACCACAACCTGTTTTCTTTATAGAAATAAATAGCAATAAAAATGGGTACGATAAAATGTATTCCATAATGGGCACAAAACCTAAGCATTATTTAGTGTTAAGAACTCGTGATTAAGATAGTCTACGGTATTGGGGCCTAAATTGAAAAGAAGATCTAAAATGCTTAAGTTAGGTAAAAAACCATGTCTATCACTAAAGACCTGTGTGTAGCCATCTATATTTAAATTTGGTTTTAATTTTGCACTTATTAAAAATCGATAATCTTCTTTTGTCTTAGGCGTTATTTCAAATTCAGTTGATTTGGTATTTGGCATATCTCGTTGCAGACATTCAAATATGGTCTCAATTGTCTTTAGATTGAAGTCTAAAAGTCTTTCATGAGGTTGGTCGTACAAATGTTTGATGTCATCTTCATAAAATTCAAAGAAAGGTGATGCTCTATAGGCAGTTTCTAAAGTACGCCAATGCTGTCTTTGCCATGGGTATGTATTGTCAATAAACACATCCTTATATTTTTGCCTGCCATTGAATCTGCCAACGTGAATTATAGGTATGCTTAGTATGTGCTTACCTCGATCATTAGAAATATAGGTCCTGTTTCTAAACGTTTGTTTTTGGTAGTTATCGTTTACTTCCCAGCAAATTGGGTGGTGTAAAATATAACTGAACGTAAGTATGTTAGGAAAATAAGAGGGATGAATAAGTTTCATCTAGTTAATTTTTAGCTTTTTTACGTTTCCAAAACCAATTACCTACAAAATAAGCTACCAGTAATATTAAGAAATACTTGAAATATGATTGTGGTTCTCCGTCTCCATTAACCGTAGTGAATATGCGGTCCCATCTAGGTCTCCAGTTGCTTATGCCTTCGGTAAAATTGTCAAAACTCATCCATATAAATATTGGCGTACCAACGATATGGTTTTCTGGTACATAACCCCATGCTCTGCTATCTTCTGAGTGATCTCTATTGTCACCCATCATCCAAAAATAATCTTGTTTAAAAGTGTAACTGGTTACTGGGGTGCCATTGATGCTAATTTGATTTCCAGATACCGAAATATCGTTCTTTTCGTACTCCATTATTATTTTTTTGTAAAGAGGAAGTACTTTTAAATTCAATTCTACAGTAGCTCCTTTTTGAGGAATATAGATAGGGCCCATCTGACTATAATTCCAAGGGTAATCTGGATTTTGCGGAAATAAGTTAATGCCTCTTCTACTTTTTACAGCTACATTTTGTACAACAGAATCAATATTCGGATTATTTCTCAACGATTTGACCATGTCTGCCGTTAATGCTACTTTACGCTGGCGATCAGTAACCTCTTTAAGTGCTAGTCTATATTTAGAAATAGTATTCGCTGGTATTCCAGATGCTTTTGTATATAATTCTAATTGACCGTTTTCAGCTTGGTTGTAGCCCATTAAGTATTGTCTTAAGCCATTAACCTGTTCTTGGTTAAGAGGGCTTGAGATGTACTTTCTAGTGAAATCTGTAATGTTTAAGTTTTCTAATACTTTTGATGATACCCCTTTTGAGCTATAGATATCATAGTCGAATTGTGGTTTAGCGCTTTTAGGTAATTCCAGTTGTTTTCCGTTTATGAATACATAGCCATTTCGAACTTCTAATGAATCTCCGGGGATACCAACGCAGCGTTTAACGTAATTAGATTTTTTGTCTATTGGTTTGTCAACACCTTTTTCTTTTTTGAAGAATACACGAACGGTATCTGCTGGCCAGCTGAATACAACAATATCATTACGGTCAACTTTAGTGAAACCGGGTAACCTAAAATATGGTAATTGTGGTTTATTTAAATAAGAAGGTACGCCTAAGCCTGGTAAGGTATCATGTACCATGGGTGCGGCTACAGTTGTCATCGGAGTTCTTGCGCCATAATGAAATTTGCTTACGAAAAGAAAATCACCTACCCTTAAAGTGCGTTCTAATGACCCTGTTGGTATCACATAAGGCTGAATGAAATATGTGTGTACCAAAGTCGCTGCCACTACTGCAAATAAAATAGAACTTACCCATTCTCCAGCAGCAGTTGTTGGGTGTAAAGACCTGTCTTCAATATATTTTACATCTAATGAGTAATTTACGTAAAAAATATAAAAGCCAAGTGTTAGTACTATAATCCAAGTTTCTAACTTACTATTTCTTCCGAAGCTTCTTATGGTTTCTACCCATATTACCGGAAACATCAATAGGTTAATTATTGGTATAAATAATAAAATCACCCACCATTTTGGTCTATTGATTATTTGCATTAAAACAATAGCATTGTAAACAGGAATTGCTGCTTCCCAAGCTTTTCTACCTGCTTTAACGTAAAGTTTCCAAGTACCTAAAAAATGTATTACTTGTACAATGAGAATAAAAATAATCCATTGAGTGCCGTTCATATTCTTTAATTTTTATTGAAATAGGATAAATTCTTTTGATGCTAATCAAGTCATCAATAATTCATAAGTCTTTGAGATTGATTTTTGTTACGTTTTTAACCTAGGTTTAACACATCTCGCATGGAAAACACTCCTGATTTACCAATAATCCATTCTGCAGCTGTTACAGCTCCTAGAGCAAACCCTTCTCTATTATGTGCAGTATGTTTTATTTCAATACTGTCTACAATACTGTCATAAGCAACGGTGTGTGTACCTGGTACTTTGCCAATTCGTTTAGATGTTATTTTTAAGCTCTCGTTAGATGCGCTTTCTAATTTCCACTGGGCGTAATTAGAATTAGAAATGACACCTTCTGCCAAGGTTATTGCCGTGCCACTTGGGGCGTCTAATTTTTGAGTGTGATGTATTTCTTCTAATTCAACTTTATACTCTGGTAGATTTTGCATCATTTTTGCCAAATAATTATTTAGCTCAAAGAATATGTTCACTCCTAAGCTGAAATTTGAAGCATATATAAAAGCACCTTTTTTTTCGTGACATAAATTGGTGGCATCATTATATTTGTCAAGCCAACCGGTTGTACCTGAGATTACTGGAACATTGTTGTTTAGACATTTAGTAATATTGTCAAAGGCTGAATCAGGCATGCTAAAATCGATAGCGACATCCATAATGTTAAAGTCAATATTTGCAGTGTTTTTGTCAATTTTTGCTACAATTTCATGACCTCGATTCAATGCGATTTGCTCTATCATCTGCCCCATTTTTCCGTATCCGAAAAGTGCGATTCTCATTCTTAAAATTTTATAATTAATGCCATACCGTAATTAGGACTATTATTCACTTGATTATAATCAAAATAAGGCTCGAAGTCTATACTTAAGTCATCATCGATGTTAAATTGTTTTAGGTGAGCGTCAACGTTAGCATCAACAATATTTAGTACATACATACCAATTGCAGCAACAAGCCATAAATCGCGATCACTTTGAAACTGTTCTTGTTGAGTTTCAAGATCGTCATCGTCAAATAATGGTAAGTCACCTTCGCCATTAAATTCATCATCTGTAAAACCTGCTTGTCTGCTTTTGAAAGCAGTTCTAAATCTTTGATATAAATTATTGTTGTAAGCGTACATGTATGCACTACCACCAACCAGTCCCCACGCAATCGGCGCTTTCCAATACCTTTTGTTATAAATTTGCCCCATACCTGGCAAAATCGCTGAATAAAATGCAGCTTTACTAGGGGCTAAGGGGTCAAATTCCCTTTTAAGTTTTTTAAAAGAAATGGAGTCTGTAATGACAATACCTTGTTCCGATAAATCGTATTGAAGACTATCTATTTCAGTTTTAGGAATAGAGTCCTGTTCCTCTTGAGAAAAAGTGAGATTTAAAAATAATAATGTACTAAATAATATAAGATAGTTACGCACCTGTTATCAATTTTTTGATACGGTCAAATTCCTCTTGAGACTTAAATGGTATGGTTATTTTTCCTCTAGCGTTATCAGCAGATTTTATATCAACTTTTACCGATAAGGCATCGGTTAATTCTTTTATACCCTTACGAACGAAAACCGAAGCTTCTTTTGGTGCTGTTTTTGCAGTTTCTTGTTTAGGTATGTCATCTGAATGATACGCCTTTACGGCACTTTCAGTTTCTCTAACAGAAAGATTGTCAAAGATTATTTTTTCATAAAGAGATATTTGATCTTGCTTTTTGTCAATGTTGACCAAGGCTCTTCCGTGGCCCATTGTTAAGAAGCCGTCACGCATACCTGTTTGAATAATTGGGTCTAGCTTTAATAGACGTAAGTAATTGGCAATAGTTGATCTTTTTTTACCAACACGTTCACTTAGCCTCTCTTGAGTAAGGTTGATTTCATCAATAAGACGTTGATAAGAGAGTGCTATTTCAATAGGATCTAAATCTTGACGTTGAATATTTTCGACCAAAGCCATCTCTAAAGACTCTTGGTCGTTAGCAATACGTATATAAGCTGGTATAGTTTCTAAACCTAAAAGTTTAGAAGCACGATATCTTCTTTCTCCAGATACAAGTTGGTATTCGTTAAAGCCTAATTTTCTTACGGTAATTGGCTGAATAACACCCAATTCTTTTATAGAAGCGGCTAATTCTTTTATAGATTCATCATTGAAATTAGAACGTGGTTGAAATGGATTCACTTCAATGTGTTCTAAATCTAGCTCTATTATATTGCCAACAACTTTATCTGCATTTTTATCAGATGCTGTATTAATATCGTTTTCTGGGTCTTTCAAAAGTGCCGAAAGTCCTCTACCTAAAGCTTGTTTCTTTGTCGCTTTTGCCATACTTAAACCGTCTGCTTATTTTTTTTGACTATCTCGTTAGCCATGTTCAAATAGTTTGTTGCTCCTTTACTGGCAGCATCATATTTGATTATACTTTCTCCATAACTAGGAGCTTCACTTAGTCTAACATTACGCTGAATTACAGTTTCAAATACCATGTCTCCGAAATGCTTTCTTACTTCATCGACTACTTGGTTCGATAATCGCAATCTAGAATCATACATAGTCAATAACATGCCTTCAATATCTAATTCGGCGTTATGTAATTTTTGAACACTTTTAATAGTGTTTAATAATTTACCTAATCCTTCTAGTGCAAAATACTCGCATTGAATCGGTATGATTACTGAATCTGCAGCGGTTAAGGCGTTTAGGGTTAGTAACCCGAGCGAAGGGGCGCAGTCAATTAAAATATAATCATAATCGTTCTTAAGGTCTAGAATAGCCTTTTTCATCATATATTCACGCTCGTCTTTATCGACCAGTTCTATTTCGATTGCAACAAGATCAATATGTGCGGGAATAAGGTCTACGTTGGGAGATGTTGTAGAAATGATAGTTTCTCTGGCTGTTTTAGTATGTTCCAATAATTGGTACGAGCCTAATTCAACGCCGTCGACATCTACACCTAACCCAGAGGTAGCGTTCGCCTGGGGATCAGCGTCTATCAGTAATACCTTTTTTTCCAATACACCTAGCGAGGCAGCTAAGTTAACTGTGGTGGTAGTTTTACCTACGCCTCCTTTTTGATTGGCTATAGCAATAATCTTGCCCATGTTCAAAGTAAGTTAGGTCGTAAAAATACAATTATTTATGGGGCTAATGAAAGCTTTTTGTTAACACTAGGTGAATAACCGCTTACTTTTCTTTAATAAAGCGTTAAACTTTTAATTATGAAATGATTAAGGGGGTATTTATTGTGTAGTATTTAAAAAGTGAAAAACTTATTAAAATGATATGAAAAGCTATTCTTTATCCTTAAGTTTTAAACTATCCTCGTATTCAATAAGATAGATTTCTTCGTTCTTTTTCTTAAGATAGTATTCTTCTCTAGCAAAGCGTTCAAGCTCATCTTCATCAGATAGTTTTTCGATAATTTTTTTATCTCTTGCTATTTCTTCTTTTAAAAAATCTTGGGTTTTTTCTAATTTTTTAATTTCTTTTCTTAATTCAAGGTGAATTAAAAGAGAGTTTGTGTCAAAAAATAGCATCCAAACAACAAAAACGGACAAAACCAATACATACATATTGGTCATGATCTTAAACCATTTTTTTTGTTTTAAATCTTTGATTGACATTATTCTTGCATGATTTTTTCGTTGATAATACTTTTAACTATTTCAACTGCTACCGTATTGTATTTGTTATTCGGAATAATAATATCTGCATACTCTTTTGTAGGTTCAATGAACTGTTCGTGCATTGGCTTAATTACAGCTTGGTATTTTTCTATAGTTTCATCCAAATCCCAACCTCTTTCGTTAACATCTCGCTTTAATCTTCTGATCAGTCTTTCATCTGTATCTGCGTGCACGAATATTTTAATATCAAACATTTTACGAATGGCAGAATTGGTCATTATTAATATACCTTCTACGATAATAACTTTAGTTGGGTGTGTTAAAACTGTTTTTGCGGTTCGGTTACATTCTAAAAAAGAATATACAGGCTGTTCAATAGATTCACCATTTTTTAAAGCAATTAAATGTTGCTCCAATAATGCGAAATCTATAGAACTTGGGTGGTCAAAGTTAGTTTTGCGTCGCTCTTCAAGAGATAAATGAGATAGGTCGTTATAGTAAGAATCTTGTGTTATTACTCCAACTTCTTCATTAGGTAATTCATTTATAATTTGATTTACTACTGTGGTTTTTCCACAACCTGTTCCACCGGCAATACCTATAATCAGCATACATTGTAATTTAATGCAAAAGTACATATTTGAATTTCATAAATGCATAATCTCAAATATCAACTTTTAATAACATAGCTTGAAATGTTAAGCCGTATTTTTGCACAATGCAGAATGAACAGGTAAAGCCTAATTTTGAGTTTGTTGCCCTAATGGCTTCTTTGATGTCTATTGTAGCATTGACAATCGATGCCATTTTACCGGCTATGGCAGATATTGGCGTGTCTATCAATAGCTTGGATCCAACACGGAATCAGTTATTAGTAACGATGATTTTTTTAGGATTGGGAGTAGGGCAGTTGTTTTTTGGACCATTATCAGATAGTCTTGGTAGAAAGCCCATTGTATACTTTGGTTTTACTGTTTTTTTGATTGCTAGTATCATTTGTTTGTTAGCGCCAAATCTTGAGGTAATGTTAGTTGGTCGTATATTGCAGGGAATTGGTCTGTCTGCACCCAGAACTATAAGTATTTCTATAATTCGTGACACCTATAGAGGGGATTATATGGCAAAAATCATGTCGTTTGTTACAGCGTTCTTTATTCTTGTTCCTGTGGTGGCACCTGCTATTGGTAAAGCGGTAATGGGTATTACGGGTTGGCAAGGTATCTTTTATATGCAGCTGTTTTTTGCTCTGGTTGTAGGGATTTGGTTTTATAAAAGACAAGAAGAAACCTTACATCCGGAATACAAAGTTCTTTTTTCTTTTCATGTTTTTATTAGAGGGGCTAAAGAAATTTTTAAATACAAAGAAACCGTTTCGTGTACCATGATATCAGGATTGATTACAGGATCTTTTCTTGTATACTTAAGTTCTGCTCAACATGTTTTTGAAGAGCTTTACGGGTTAACGGAAACATTTCCTTATGTGTTTGCCGGACTTGCGCTTTCAGTAGGGTTTTCTACTTTAATGAATGGAACGTTGGTATTGCGTTTTGGAATGCGGAATTTATCTTTTGCAGCGTTAGTAGCATTCACATTTATAGCCTTGTCATATAGTCTGTTATTTTTAGGGGCTAAAAATCCAAGTATTACGATTTTACTGATTTTCTTATCACTGCAGTTTTTGTGTTTAGGATTTATTTGGGGAAATATGCGATCCATTGCAATGGAACCTATTGGTCATATTGCTGGTATTGGCGCAGCAATTACCGGATTCATCTCTACAATTCTCTCTATTCCAATTTCAATTTTCGTAGGTAGCTTTATAGAAGATTCTGTTTGGGCACTTTTTGCTGGCTTGGGTGTCTGCGGACTTATATCAGTGATTTTATTTATGACATTCAAAACGCGTCCACTTTTTGCAAGTAATCGTGCTTTTTCAAATCAGTCCTAGCATTTTCTTGACTTAATTTACGAAGTAATCTATGTTTTGAAAAAATAAAAATCCATCAAACTCCAATTTATATGGGTTTGATGGATTTTAAATTAAACAGTACTATAAATTGAATTCTTGATTACAGCGAATTATCCATGATTTCTTGAACAATTTCCGGATTTAGTAACGTACTGGTATCTCCTAAATTACTTGTATCATTACTCGCGATTTTACGTAATATTCTACGCATAATTTTACCGCTTCGTGTTTTTGGAAGCCCAGATACAAACTGAATTTTATCCAATTTTGCAATAGGACCAACAAGTTCGGTAATCTGTTGGTTGATTTCTTTTCTTAGATTATCACGATCTCTACTTTCACCTGTTTCTTTTAGAATAACATATCCGTAAAGTGCATTTCCTTTTACGTCATGAGGGAAACCTACAATTGCGGATTCTGCCACAGCAGGGTGTTCGTTAATGGAATCTTCTATTGGTGCAGTACCTAAATTATGACCGGAAACTATGATGACATCATCTACACGACCAGTAATTCTGTAATACCCAACGGCATCTCTCAACGCGCCATCGCCTGTAAAATACATGTTTTCATATGCTGAAAAATAGGTGTCTCTGTAGCGGTCGTGGTTACCCCAAATAGTTCTTGCTATAGATGGCCATGGAAATTTTACGCATAGCCTGCCTTCTACTTGATTACCTT
Source organism: Maribacter sp. Asnod1-A12 (assembly GCF_045063735.1). Classification (NCBI taxonomy): domain Bacteria; kingdom Pseudomonadati; phylum Bacteroidota; class Flavobacteriia; order Flavobacteriales; family Flavobacteriaceae; genus Maribacter; species Maribacter sp. Asnod1-A12. Next base: position 4,168,133 of record NZ_JBEFNZ010000006.1, on the reverse strand, counting down.
TAACTTCTTTTGCGTTTTCATCCATTAACGCTGGTTGTATACCAATAAATGGCAGCGTTGCATAAGTTGGAGTAGTTGGGGTTACGTAAGGTATAGGGGTGATCATAATACCACCGGTTTCTGTTTGCCACCACGTATCTACAATAGGGCTATTCTTTTTGCCTACGTTATTATTGAACCAATGCCATGCTTCTTCATTAATAGGTTCGCCTACAGATCCTAAAACTTTAAGGCTCGATAAATCATGTTTTTCAACAAAATCCAAACTTTCTTTACCTAGCGCTCTAATAGCTGTTGGCGCGGTATAAAACTGATTTACTTTGTGTTTTTCAACAACTTCCCAAAAACGACCAAAATCCGGATAGGAGGGAACGCCTTCAAACATTAAAGTGGTTGCTCCATTTGCTAATGGTCCGTAGACAATATACGAATGTCCGGTAATCCAGCCAATATCTGCGGTGCACCAATACACATCATTCTCGGTATATTGAAATACGTTTTTAAAGGTGTATGCGGTATACACCATGTAACCTGCGGTGGTATGCACCATTCCTTTTGGGGTTCCGGTAGAACCTGAAGTGTATAGTATAAATAACGGGTCTTCAGCATCCATAACCTCAGCAACACAATCTGCATAGGCTTCATCTAACAATGGTTGTAACCATTTGTCCCTACCTTCTAACATATCAATTTTAGATTTGGTACGTTTTACGACCAGCACATTTGCAACTCCTGGACAACCTTCCAAGGCTTTATCTACAATGCCTTTTAGATCAATTGATTTGTTTCCTCTATAAGAACCATCTGATGTCAATACAACCTTACAGTCAGAATCATTGATACGCGTTGCTAATGCATGAGATGAAAACCCTGCAAATACTACTGAATGTATAGCCCCAATACGCGCACATGCTAAAAGTGCTACAGATAATTCAGGAATCATAGGTAGATAAATGCAAACACGATCACCTTTTTTGACTCCGTGGTCTAACAAAACATTTGCCATACGGCATACGCGTTCATGTAATTGCCTGTAGGTTATATGTTGTGCCTCTTCCTCTGGATTGTTAGGTTCAAAAATGATAGCTGTTTTATTTCCTCTTGTTGGTAGATGACGGTCTAAACAGTTTTCTGTTATATTCAGTTTAGCACCTTCAAACCATTTTATCTCGGGTTTTTTAAAATCCCAAGTCAATACATTGTCCCATCGTTTACGCCAAACAAAATGCTCTTCAGCAATTTCTTCCCAAAAAGCTTCAGGATTACGAACCGATTTTCGATAGACTTGGTAATATTCCTCCAGATGTTTAATGTGATAATTACTCATGGTATGCGTTAATTTATTATACAAAGGTTGTTGAAGTCCTTTGGTTGTTGTTGAATGTTGATTTGTTTCTTTTAGTGTCCCGTGGCTTCACCTGCGCCACTGGGTATTCTAATATTTTCTACAATTTCTTGCACATCTTTAGGTGGTTCTGGTGTAAATTGAAGAACAATAATGGCTACAATAAAGTTAGCAATCATAGCGATACTACCAAAGCCTTCTGGTGAAATACCAAACCACCAATCATCAGGTGTTCCGCCACCGAACCAGCCGAATTTAAACTTGGTCATATAAAATAGCATGATAACTATACCTACTACCATTCCACTAATGGCTCCTTCTTTATTCATTTTTTTATAAAATATACCTAGTACAATGGCAGGGAAGAATGATGCAGCTGCCAAACCAAATGCCAGTGCCACAACTGCGGCTACAAAACCTGGCGGATTAATACCAAAGTAACCTGCGATAATTACAGCAACCGTTGCGGCACCTCTTGCCACCCATAATTCTGCTTTGTCAGAAATATTCGGTTTAAACACTTTCTTTACCAAATCATGAGAAACCGATGCAGAGATCACTAATAATAAACCTGCTGCTGTTGAAAGTGCTGCCGCTAATCCTCCTGCTGCAACCAAAGCAATTACCCAAGCAGGTAGATCTGCAATTTCAGGATTTGCCAATACCATTATATCATTATCTATGGTCAATTCATTTTTAGATGTATCTGCTACATATTGAATTTTACCATCTTCATTCTTATCATCGAAAGAAAGGAGTCCGGTTTCTTCCCAGTTTTTAAACCAAACCGGCATACTGGCATATTCTTCATTACTTACCGTATTAATTAAATTGGTCTTTGCAAAAACAGAAACGGCAGGTGCCGTAGTATATAGAATAGCGATTAACAGTAAAGCCAACCCGGCGGATTTTCTTGCATCTTTAACTTTTTTAACGGTGAAGAATCTCACGATTACGTGTGGTAACCCTGCGGTGCCCACCATTAAAGCTAAGGTGATAGCAAATATATCGGTTACCGATTTAGAACCATCGGTATATTCGTTGAAGCCTAGTTCTGTTGAAAGTCCGTCTAACTTATCCAAAAGAAAAGTACCAGAACCATCATTGAGTGTTGCGCCCATACCCAATTGTGGAATAGGATTTCCTGTCATTTGTATGGAAATGAATATTGCGGGAACCATAAAGGCAAAAATCAATACGCAGTACTGTGCTACTTGTGTATAGGTAATACCTTTCATTCCTCCTAAAACGGCATAAAACAAAACGATAATCATACCAATGATAACACCTGTATTGATATCTACTTGTAGAAACCTTGAGAATACTACCCCAACACCCCGCATTTGACCCGCAACATAAGTGAAGGAAACAATCAATGCGCATATTACTGCAACAATACGTGCAGTTTTTGAATAGTATCTATCACCTATAAAGTCTGGTACGGTGAATTTGCCAAATTTTCTTAGGTAAGGGGCTAGCAGTAATGCCAGTAGTACATAACCGCCTGTCCAACCCATAAGATATACGGAGCCATCATAGCCGGCAAAGGATATTATTCCTGCCATAGAAATAAAAGAAGCGGCAGACATCCAATCGGCTGCAGTTGCCATACCGTTGGCAAGTGGTGATACTCCGCCACCAGCAACATAAAAGTCTTTGGTAGATCCGGCTCTAGACCAGATTGCAATTCCTATATAGAGAGCGAAGGTGAGTCCTACTAAAATATACGTCCAAGTTTGAACACTCATAAGTTGGTTTTTTGGTGGTTGATGGTTGTGTTGTTATTCGTCGTATCCGTATTTCTTATCCAATTTGTTCATGAGTCTTACATAAACAAAAATCAGAATAACAAATACATAAATAGAACCTTGTTGTGCAAACCAAAAACCTAGTTTAAAACCACCAATTTTTATGGCATCTAAAGATTCTTTAAATAGTATACCCGCACCAAAAGAGACGATAAACCAAATAGCTAATAAAATGAACAAGTACCTGACATTTTCTTTCCAATAAGCCGACGCTTTCTTTTGTTTTTCTGACATGTCTATTTTGGTTTTAATGAAGTCCATCTACTAAAAGTTGATTTAAGGAAACTTCAATTAAAAGTTAGTGTGTTGCAGGGGTGAATATCTGCTTATTTGATTCTCGATTATCGAGTAAATTAGGTAAAAAACTTTAATTGGGTATGAACAATACTCCACTTGAAGAATCTTTTTTTGCTCCAGTTACTGATGAAAGTACGTTTGTTAATTGCTCCACTCTCAATACACCCATTAATGCGAATACCAAAGCTTCTTTAAATTCAATGATTATTTTTTCTGGTACAACTACTTTTGTTTTTGTACCTAATTTTTCTTGTAGCGTTTCTATTAAAAATGAATTGAGTGCGCCACCGCCTGTTACTAATAATTGTTGGTCTTTATTTATAAAATTTAATAGGATTTGTTGAGCCACTTTATCACATATATGATGAATGCTGGTGTGTAGTAAATTTTCAATGGTATCATCTGTATCTTCAACAATGGGTACCACTTCTTCTAGAAACCACTCATAACCTATAGATTTTGGGTGCGGTAACAGGTAATATTCAAGATTATTTAACCGCTCTAGCATTTCTGAATTTATAATCCCAGTACGTGCAAGATTTCCGCCTTCATCATATTCTAAATCAACCTTTCTGGTAATATAATTTAGAATCATATTTGCCAAACCAATGTCGTAGGCTATTCTCTTATCTTTTACTTCAAAAGAGATATTGCTAATTCCTCCTAAATTCAGGCAAAATTCATATTCATTAAAAAACATACGGTCACCAATAGGCACCAATGGCGCTCCTTGTCCACCAAGTGCTAAATCATTTGTTCTAAAATCTGCTATGACCTTAATTCCTGTAGCATTTGCTAAATGTTGACCAGAACCTACTTGAAACGTAAGTCCCATTTCTGGTCGATGATGTGTGGTATGACCGTGACTTGCTATGTAGTCTACATCTAATTTATTCTCGTTTATAAATATTGAGGTTTGCTCACCTAGCCACGTACCATACGTATTATGTAATTCAATAAGTTTTTCTGCGGATAAACTAATAGCGTTTTTTAAGGTGTTCAGCATTTCTGAAGAATACTTAACACTTTTGATTTTTTTAATATCAAACTGCCATGCATCATTTTTCTCCCAAATGTGACAATATGCCAAGTCAAGACCATCTAATGATGTGCCTGACATAAGACCGATGATTTTATATATTTTCATTTGGATGCTTTTTTAATATAATAGTTTAGCTCAATGATACCGGTAATTTCCCTTTTGCTTCAAGTTTGCCTAAAAAATGTTCGGTTGCCACATCTTGAAACTCTTTAAAATTCTGATATGCGATTACCGTTGCGGTTGTTTTTTCGGTTTTGAAAAACTTCAATGCATACGGATTGCCAAAATGATACAACACTACATTCTTAGTTGTTATTAGGTCGTTTATGAAATCGATTTCTTCATCAAAAAAACCGAATTTATTGGTCGGTTTTATCTGTGGCGGAGTCAAAAGCAAAAGAATTTCAGTTTCGTTCTTAACTTCCTTTCTCATCTCTTTGATATTATCTAAAATATCTTTTTTCGTTTGATCCGTCCCAAATCTTTTAATGGTTAATGTGCAGAAATTGGTTTCTTTAAAATTTGCAATATCCTCGCTAGAACCATGATGCAGTGTAAGTGACTGCTTAGCTATTTTTCTATTCAAAGATGATGGGTCGGTTACTTCTGATTCAGAACTATCTTCGGTAATCGCTTTTTCCTTTAAATGCCAAATACGTTCTATGCTTTTATTTATTTGTTTTTCAGATGCATTTTGTAAGATAAATTGTATTCCTTCTTCAATATGTTCGGCAAAGCATAGTACGTCGTTACCGGCATTAAAGGCAAGCCATTCTAGTTCACCCTTTGTTGGATAATTTTTAGATACGGCATGCATATTTAAAGCATCGGATATTACAACACCGTCAAAACCCATTTCATTTCGTAATACTCCTGTTATAATATCTTTATTTATGCTTGAAGGTAATTCTGGACTAGTGGTTAAAGCGGGGACGGCTAAATGCCCTGCCATGACCGAATCTACACCTTCGTCTATCAAATTTTGAAAAGGATACAATTCATTTTCAAGTAAATCTTTTTTCGATTTATCTATAACAGGTAAGCCCAAATGTGAATCTGTAGCGGTGTCCCCATGACCCGGAAAATGTTTAATGCTTGTAAGCACGTTTTCGCTTTGTGTTCCTTTTACATAAGCAGTCGCCATGGTAACTACATTGTGCTTGTTGTCACCAAAAGAACGATAACCAATGACAGGGTTGTTAGGATTAACGTTGACATCAACTACGGGAGAAAGATTCCAATGAATACCCACAGCTTTACAGTCTTTTGCTATCTGCTTACCAACTTCAAATACTAAATCTTTATTTTCTGTATTTGCTCCTAAGGTTATGGCATATGGATATTGAGGCGTATTTTCTATTCTCATTGCCAATCCCCATTCGGCATCAATAGAAATTAATAGGGGGTATGTTGCCGCTTTTTGATATCTCTTGATGAGGTTTCTTAAGGTGTCAAAGCTATTTTTATTTACAACTATTTTCTTCTTGCCTTCAAAATTAGTAGCCGCACTTGCCCTGGAATGAAAAAAGCATAGGCTGCCAATATGATGCTCAGAAATCAGTTTTTCTAATTTCTGAATTTCTTCTTCTGTATCATTGATAAAAGCTGCAGGCATAAAAAGCTGTCCCACTTTTTCAATCAAAGAGAGTTTTTCTATAGCTTCTTTTGTAGGTATCATATTATTCATTGGGAAGTGTTGTTTTTTTGCCGAAATCTGCCGGATAAGAAATGAATTTTAAAAGGAATAATGCTGGCAAAGCAGCAATTACTACCCAAACAAAGAAGCCATCATAGCCCAGCCATTGTTGAATATAGCCGCTTACCATACCTGGTAGCATCATACCTAGCGCCATGAAACCTGTAGCAATGGCATAATGAGATGTTTTAGACTTACCATCTGCAATGTAAATGAGGTACATTAAAAAGGCGGCAAAACCGAATCCGTAACCGAACTTTTCAAAAATTACGGTCGCCGTTACGGCATAAATATTTGTTGTATTTGTGATTGCCAAAACAGCATACAAAATGTTTGGGAGGTTTAGTGAAAGCACCATGGGTAGCATCCACTTTTTTAATCCGTCCCTTGAAATTAAAATGCCTCCTAAAATACCTCCAATGGAAAGAAAAATAACTCCTGCTGTGCCAAAAATGGTTCCTAGCTGTTCTGTAGAATATCCTAACCCTTCTTTATCAGGTGAATCCAGCAAAAAAGGAGATGTCATTTTTACCAATTGCGATTCTCCCAAACGATAGGTTAGAATAAAGGCTAAAGCAATGCCTATACCTGGTTTTTTAAAGAATGAAGCAAATACTTCTAAGAAACCTGCAGGCTTTTCTTTTTCTTGGTTGCTTTCAGATTCATATTTTGGAGTGACGAAAAAGTTCGCAACGGTCATAATGAGCATTAAAAAAGCTGCTGCCGACATGGTTACGCTCCAAGCTTTGGTATTGTCTCCATATTTATTTTCTAAAAATCCTGCTAATACAACTATCAATCCTTCTCCTGTTACCATGGCAAGACGGTAGAAGGTACTTCTCATTCCAACAAAGAAAGATTGTTTCTTTTCGGTAAGACCTAACATGTAATATCCATCTGAAGCAATATCATTTGTTGCAGATGCAAAGGCTGCCATCCAAAAACAGGCTAATGATGAAACGAAGAACATGTTGGTGGGTAGAGTGAGTCCAACACCTAACAAGGCGATTGCAATTAGGAGCTGCATGCTCAAAAACCATTTACGCTTGGTACTTTTTAAATCCACGAACGGACTCCATAATGGTTTTAATACCCAAGGTAAATAGAGAATACTGGTATATAGTCCAATATCTTCGTTACTTACACCTAGTTTCTTGTACATGATTACAGATACGGTAACCACCAATACATAAGGTAAGCCCTGCGTGAAGTATAACACGGGTACCCATGCCCAAGCTCCTTTGTCTTTTTGTACCATATTACTTATTAACTTGTTTTAAATTGAAAATTATAGGTGTAGTTTCTTTACCATATACGTCTATAAAACTAATGGCATTATATTTTTTTCTTAGTTGGTTAATAGGAATACGTACAACATTGGAGGTGTTATCAACATATATTTTAGACCGTAATTTCTTGATGTCATATGTTTCTTTGACCCGTATACCAGAGTTGTAAAACAAAGCAAACCGTATTTCTCTTAAATCATTGAATTCAAGAACAAGCTCTGAATCTGTTTTAGAAGTAGCTATTAACTTAAGTGTTTTTGAAGAATGGTTATTTGATAAGGTAGAAACCGGATTCAATGCTGGCTTTTTGTAATATTTCTTATGCATATACTCAACTACATCATCATTATCTTTCATTAGGGATTTGGCGCTGAACATAATATTACCCTGTATTTGAGGTATTTCACGGGCAAGCTCAATCTGATTTGGAATTTCTTCAATATCATCCCATGCTTTATCGCTGTTGTTTTTAATCTTATAAGGACCATTGCCTATATAGAGGTTAGTATCGTAGTTGTTTTTTGACCACCAATCCAAAATTTTTCTGTGAGATGCTACGGGTAAATCCATACTCCAATAAACTTGTGGTGCTAGATAGTCTATCCAGCCTTTTTCCATCCAAAGTAAAGGGTCCGCGTATAAATCTTCGTAGGTGGTTTGCCCTGCTTTAGTGTCAGAGCCTTTTGGGTCTGTGGAATTGTTTTTCCAAACACCAAACGGACTAATACCAAACTGCACCCATGGTTTTATGGATTTAATGGTTTCGTGAGATTGCCTTACTAATGAATCAATATTACTGCGTCTCCAATCATCAATTTTTTGATTTTTCTGTGCATAGGTTTCGAACGCCAATGAATCATTAAATACGGCATCTTTAATAGTGTAAGGATAAAAATAATCATCAAAATGTATGGCATCTACATCATAGTTGGAGACTAACTCCGCAATGATGTTAGAAAAGTGATTGCGTACTTCTGGTAATCCAGGATTGTAGTAGTTCTTTTTACCGTAATGTACCATCCACTCAGGGTTTGTGCAATAGTCATGCGTTTCTGATAGTACTTCAAAATTCTCATCGAAAGTTGCTCTGTACGGGTTTAGCCAAGCATGGAATTCCATACCACGTTGGTGGGCTTCATTGATCATCCACTCAAGAACATCTGTATTCCATTTTGGAGCTTTACCTTCTTCACCGGTTAAAAATCGGGAATAGGGTGCGTAATCAGATTTATAAAAAGCATCACCAGCAGCGCGTACTTGAACAATTACGGCATTGTAATTTTCCTTTTCATAAAAATCTAGAATTTTAAGGTAGTCAGCTTTTTGTTTTTCTGCGGTGTCGTTGCCATTTTTTGGCCAATCTATATTGACCACGGTAGCGATCCAAACCCCTCTGAACTCTCTCTTCGGATATTTTTCATAAGAATTAAAAATTCCGCACGAATGAAGCAGCAATAAAAGTACGAGTAGCGTTAGTTGTTTAGTCATAAATGTAAAAAAGACCCATTTTAAAACTAAAAATAGGTCTTTTAATTCAAATTTAGTTGTTAGTTAAATTTATGTCTTACAAAGGCTTCCATTGCTGCGTATGATGATAAGCCCATAGCTTTATATTTATTAGCGGTGTCGCGGTTCCTTTCTTCTGCACGCATCCAGAATTCTCTTGAGTCATCACCTTGAAACATTACTCCGTCTTTTTGGGATTGGTGGCAGAAAATGGCATACCTTTTTTTCAATACTTGCCCCGGACTCATAGGTACGGCCATTTCAATTTCGTTGATATCCCACTCATGCCAAGCACCCCTGTATAACCATAACCAGCAATCTTTCATAAATGATTCTGATTTTAATTCTTCACAAGCTGCAAATACGGCATCTAAACAAACCTTATGCGTACCGTGTGGATCTGCTAAATCGCCAGCGGCATAAATTTGATGAGGTTTTATTTCTTTGATAATATCTACTACTATATTAATATCTTCTTCAGATAGGTTTTTCTTCTTTATGGTGCCAGTCTCATAAAACGGCAAATCCAAGAAATGTACATTTTCATCTTGCAGCCCCATATATCTAGTAGCGGCATAAGATTCGCCCCTTCTAATTTTACCTTTTAGATTTCTAACTTCTGGCGCATCTATACGAGTTTCATTCTTATCTGCAATTGATTTTATTATGCTTTCTGCCTCTTCAGACGGATTAATTTGCATGGCAATCTCGGCATATTTTCTGGCATCGGTATCAGAAACCGCAATGTTGCCAGATGTTTGGTAAACGATATGAACATCATGTCCTTGCTCCACTAATCTATCAAAAGTTCCGCCCATAGAAATTACGTCATCATCTGGGTGGGGACTAAATATGATCACACGCTTTTTTGCCGGTGTTGCACGTTCTGGTCTATGGGTGTCATCAGCATTTGGTTTACCACCTGGCCATCCGGTAATGGTATGCTGCAGCTTATTGAACATTTCAATATTCAGATCATAAGAATCAGCTAAAGCTAACAGATCGGCCATGCCATTATCGTTATAATCTTTATCTGTTAAGCTTAATATGGTCTTACCGGTATTTTCGCAAAGCCAAACCATAGCTTTTGCTTTTAATTCTTCTGTCCATTCGCATGCATCAACCAACCAAGGTGTTTTATTTCTTGTTAATTGGCTACCTGCACCGGTATCTAAAACAAAAGTACAATTGTCATGTTCTTGTAAATATGTTGCCGGTACATGAGATGAGACATCGCCTTCAATAGTTTTTTTGATGATGCCCGCTTTATTTTCACCCCAGCCTAATAAAACAATTCTCTTGGCTTTACGTACTGTTGCAATCCCCATGGTAATTGCTTTTCTAGGAACATTGGCTATTCCTAAGAAGGCAGGTGCAGCATCTACGCGGGTTATGTGGTCTAGCGTAATAACTCTTGTTCCAGAATTAAAATGTGATCCTGGTTCGTTGAAGCCAACATGCCCTGTTCTACCAATTCCCAATAATTGAAAATCTAAGCCACCATGCTCCTTTATTTTGCGATCATACCCTAGGCAATATGCAGTTGTTTCTTCATTACTAACCGTACCATCTGGAATATGAATATTTTTTTCTGGGATATCTACATGGTTGAAAAGATGCTCATGCATGAAGTAGAAATAACTCTGTATGTTATTAGGCTCCATCGGTAAATATTCATCTAAGTTGAAGGTCACAACATTTTTGAAACTCAAACCTTCTTCTTTGTGCATACGAACCAATTCTTCATAAACCCTTATAGGCGAAGAACCTGTGGCTAAACCTAAAACGCAGTTTCTTTTTTGTCCTTGCCTCTTTTTTATTAAAGCGGCGATTTCATGAGCCACTACTATTGAAGCTTCGTTGGAATCTTCGAAAATTACATTGTGAATTTTTTCGAATCGTGTTTCTTCAAACTGGCCAATAGGCTTGTGGGAGATGTCTATTTTAGAATTTTTAACTATTGTTTTCATGTGGTTGTGGTAGGGTTTTGGATTTTTAAATCATGCAAATATATGCGTTATTTTGAATATTTGCAGTTTTATGCCATAAATTATGCTGTATTTTGCTGTTAATTAATCATTAAATTCTATTTACATTATATTAACGTCATAAAACTGCATGATCTAAAAATCCCTATCTTTGTATGATTCATAAGTAAAAAAGAGCTTTTTAAATGCTAAAAGAAGAACGGCAACAGACTATTTTAAGTGAGGTTGATTTACACAATAGAATTCTTATAACGGATATAGCAGAGGCTTTGGATGTTTCTATTGATACTATTAGAAGAGATGTAAAAGAGCTTGATGCGGAAAATAAACTGCGTAAGGTACATGGTGGTGCAATATCTATGGGTTATATGACCAATAGTGCTAAGAACACCAATATTTATAAGTTGGCCGATAAGGCTGCCATTGCTGTTAAGGCAGTTGGTATGTTGAGAGACGGAGCCGTTATTTTTTTAGATGGTGGTACTACGTGTATGGAGTTGGCTAGAATTATACCTGAGAATCTGAATCTTACTTGTTTTACCATTAGTCTGCCTGTTGCTATGGAGCTTTCCCATAAAGCCAATATCAATGTAATTTCTATAGGCGGACAAATTTCTAAGGAAGCCCAGATTGCCATTGGTGCAAATGCCATTCACCATATTTCTGAAATTCGATTTGATTATAGTTTTATTGGTACAGGATATGTTGATGCCACTTATGGGTTGACGGAATTTGATTGGGATATTGTTCAGATAAAAAAAGCGGTAATAAAAGCTTCTAAGAAAACCGTGCTTTTATCTATTTCTGAAAAACTGAATTCTCAGCACCGGTATAAGACTTGTGATATCAATTCTATTAACACTATGATTACCGAGTTAAAGCCGGATGACAAGTTGCTAAAGGCTTTTAAAAATCACGATATAAAAATTTTATAATTAAATGGATTACAAAAAGATTACTGAGACTCCGTCCAATCACGACAATTTAGAGTTGATGGATACCACTACTATTCTTCAAAAAATGAATGAGGAGGATAAGAAAATAGCCGATGCGGTAGAAAAAACGATTCCGCAAGTAACAAAACTTGTAGATGCCTTAACAGAAAGATTTAATAAAGGAGGAAGACTTTTTTACATAGGCGCCGGTACCAGTGGTAGATTGGGAATTTTAGATGCTTCTGAAATTCCGCCAACTTTTGGTATGCCGCATGAACGTGTTGTGGGTTTAATTGCTGGTGGAGATACAGCTATAAGAAAAGCTGTTGAAAATGCCGAAGATGCTACCAAACAGGCATGGTTAGATTTAAAGGTCCATGATATTAATGCCAATGATGTTGTTGTTGGTATTGCAGCATCAGGTAGTACGCCATATGTTATAGGGGGATTAGAAGATGCCAAGAAACATGGAATTTTAACTGCAGCGATTACCAATAACCCTGGATCACCAATTGCAAGAATTGCAGATATTCCTATTGAAATAAATGTAGGTCCAGAATTCCTTACCGGTAGTACAAGAATGAAAAGTGGTACGTCTCAAAAATTGGTTTTGAATATGATATCTACTGCGTTAATGATAAAAATTGGTAGAGTAAAAGGTAATAAGATGGTGAATATGCAATTAAGCAACGATAAGTTGGTTGATCGTGGTACGCGTTACATTATGGAAGGTCTAGATATTGAATATGCAGCTGCAGAAGCGTTGCTTAAAAAACATGGTTCCGTAAAGCTGGCTATAGATGCCGGTAGGGGATAAGTAAGAATATTATAAAAATAGCAAAAGGTCTGTAACGGTTAAATTAAGTTACAGACCTTTTTTTAATGTTTGGAGTAGTTGTCTACTTTTTCGGTATCAACTTATATATACCTTTGCTTTCAACGCCTACATAAATATAACCATCAGGTCCTTCCTTTACGGCTCTTACTCTACCTAGTCCTTCCATTAACTTTTCTCTTGCAGTTACATTGCTTCCGTCTAAGACCAAACGTTCTAAATATTGAAAAGCTAAAGATCCTACTAAAAGACTTCCTTTCCAGTTTTTATATTTATCTGATGTCACATACTCCATTCCGCTAGGTGCAATGGAGGGTACCCAATAATGTATAGGTTGCTCCATGCCTTTCATTTCTGTTTTATCGGTAATAGGTGTACCGCCATAATTGATGCCGTAAGTAACTAGTGGCCATCCATAATTAGCTCCTTTTTTAATAATATTAATTTCATCACCACCTCTAGGTCCGTGTTCATTGTCCCAAATTTCACCTGTGGGGGGTGCTTTATTAACCCTTGTGGATTTCGGTGTCCGTAACTGTAAATTGCAGTCTTGGCGCCTTTTTCATTTATAAATGGATTGTCTTTCGGAATACGCCCATCTTCATGTAAACGATAAATTTTGCCACCATCTCTTTTGATATCTTGTGGATTAATATCTCTTTCTCCACGTTCACCAATTGAAAAGTATAGATATCCTTCATTATCAAAAGCAATTCTAGATCCAAAATGTTGCCCTTTAGTAGTATTGGGTGTTGCCTTGTAAAGTACTTGTTTTTCTGTCAAAGAACTATTCTTCAATTTTGCTCTCATAATTGCTGTATGACCGCCCTTTTCATCTCCGTCTGTTGATGCATAAGTGAGGTAGATCCATCCAGTTTCTTTGTATTTCGGATGAAGGGCAACATCCAATAATCCGCCTTGACCTCTGTTATATACTTCAGGTGAATTGCCGATTGTCGTTTTTTTTCCATTGTTAAAATGAATCAATTTCCCTTCTTTTTCGGTGATTAAAATACTATTGTCAGGAAGGAAGGTGAACCCCCATGGAATCTGTAGCTCATCGACGAACAGCTCAGCTGAAAATACAGGCTCTTTTGGTGTAGTTACTTTGTTTTCAGGGTTTTGTGCGCAAGAAATATTTAGCGATACAACGAATAAAAGTTTGTAAATAATACTATTTTTCATATACGAGCGTTAGAAATATATTAGAGAACACATGATTATTTAAAAGATAAAATATAAGTATAAAAAATTACATCAAAGAACTATAACGATCCCAAAACATTATTGTTCTTAAAAAGAATCTTAACCTATGCTCCCAAAACAACAGCGGTATACGCTGTATGTACTTTTACTGATTATTATTTCAGTTATAGGTACAACGGCACTAGCCAACTCTAAAGTAAGTACTTTGTACGAAGAGGTGGCTCATGTAATCGAAACGGCTGTTTCGGTTCCTACCAAAAATCAAATTACATTAGAAAGAAAAGTTCAAGTTTCTCGTAAAGAAAACTTAACGACATCTGCCATGTTCTCAACTATTATTGTTGGTGCAGATGATACGGATACTTGTAATGATAACGGTTTTACAATTGCACGTTTTAATTTATGTGGTGATTATGATGATCGTATTATAAGTTTATCAGGTGGTACTTACAATTCAGTTTCATGGCAAGTATTGGGAGGTTCTTGTTCAGCGAATGTGAATATTGAATGTCCTAATACAACAGACACTTGTTATACAGAAGTTGCCTCAGGGCAAACATTTTTATTAGACGCCAGTTCTGTTCCGGCAACTTCTGGTGCAGAGTATAGGGTTGAAGTCGATGGGCAACCTTACTACTTTAAAGTAAAGAAAAGTACAATAACCCAAACTTATGTAAAACAAGATTATATCTGCGGGGTAGATGGTAGAATTCAAATTACTAATTTATCTGCTTCGTATGAATATAGTATTGACAACGGTACAGGTTTTGGACCATGGCAAGGTGCTATATTTTCAAATTTGGAGCCAGGTACCTATAATGTGAAAGCGCGTTTACAGAATACGCCAAACACGTGTGAGTATCCTTATGAGCCTATCGTTATAGAGGAACAAGAAATTGAAATTTCTGCTACTTTTGTAGATGCATTGTGTAGTGGAGATACTGGTAGTGTTACTATTATGGCTTCTAATGTGCCAGGACCATATAAATTCTCTTTAATAAATTCAAGCGGAGTAGCTCAAGAATTCACATCTTTTATAGACACGAATCCCTATACATTTTCAGCTGTAGGTTTTGGTACGTATACGGTTCAAGTAGAAACACAACAATGTGAAGGAGACCCAGGGAGTGGTATAGACCCACCAAGACAAACTTTAGATACCTCGGGAAATCCAATTACCATTGGTGCAGGAGCTTCTGCTTTAGATGCTTCTACTGAGGTTAATAGTAGTTTTGGTTGTTCAAATATTTCCAGTGTAGATATTACCTTAAATACAGAAGGTGGTTCTGCACCTTATACGTTTACAGTTAATGGTGGTGCTGTTCAACCTTCTTTTGGTGATGCATCCACAGATACGGGTACTACTACACATACGGTATTTTCTGCCAATACTTATGATTTTGTTATTACAGATAGTAATGGCTGTACTATTACAGCTTCAGCTAGCGTAGAGAATTTAGATCCGCCAGTTGTAGATGCATCAGGTGTAGATGGTACTTGTACCAATGGTGGTGCAAAAATTAATTTTAATGTTACTGATGCTCGTGGATATAATTTATCTTATAGTGTAGATGCTGGAGCTACTTGGGTGGCTTCAAATCAAATTTCTGTAACGGCAACACCTGGAGGAACCTTATATGATCAATTGGAAGTGCGTTACCAACAAGGAGGTTTTGAATGTACTATACCTGTCAACGACGTTACTGTAAGTAGTGTAGGAGTAATTACAGGTTCTGCAACAAAAATATCGGATAGAACATGTGATGGTTCTGGAGGTACCATTGGTGGTCAAATTGATTTTGGTACAACTAGTGGTGGTTCAGGAACGCCATATAGATATAGTATTGATGGAACAACGTTTACAGGTACTACATCTTATACAAATTTAGGAGTAGGTACTTATACCCCTATGATTGAAGATGGTGGTGGTTGTAGGTTAGAGCTTACGCCAATAACAATTTTAGAAGTAGATCCACCAACAGATATAGATTTTATTGCTACAAATAGTAATTGTACTTCTAGTACAGTGGATTTACAACTAGTACCAACTTTAGGTGCAGGAGGAGTAGGAATAGCAAATTATTCTATTATTAGCCCTGCATTAAATGATAATGGAGGAAGTGATACATTTTTAAGTTTAGATGCTACGCAATCGTATATTTTTCAAATTACAGATAGTAATGGATGTACGTACACCGAGGGCTTTTCACCTACAATTACAAGTTCAATTCAGGCGAGACCAAAGTCAGGTGGAGATTTACGTGTTTGTACAGGTGCTTCAGACGGTTCCGGCACTTTTATAATTGATGGCTTTGCTAATAGCTATCAATATCAAATAAATTCAGATCCTGTGGTTACCGGTCAAACTGATGGAGAAGTTGCGCTTACAGGTTTAGCAGCAAACACCTATACTATTACAATTACAGATGAAGATACTGGTTGTACCGATACGGCATCATTTGATGTAGAAGAACCCGCTTCAACAATTACACTTACAGGGGATGTTACGGCAATGACCTGTGCTAATGGAAATATAGGACGTGTTGTTGCTAGTTCAACAGGTGGTTGGGGTAATAATAGATATACTTTAGCATACCCAGATGGTACTACAACAGCCGGTCCCAAATCAGGTACAGTTTTTGGTAGTTTGTCGCAGCCAGGAACATACATTTTAACTGTGGAAGATGTTGAGGGTTGTTCAGCTACACCTTTCACTTTTGATCTTACTCCATTAGATGCACCAACAATAGCTTTTGATGCTGCCGGTTCAGATTTGTGTTATGTTGCTGGAACAGGCGCAACAGTGGCTGTAACTGCAACCGCAGGTAGTGATCCTAGTTTACAATATCGTATTAATGGAGGTACATTACAAGGGACTCCTGTATTTAATGGCTTAACACCAGGTACTTATAGTATTGAGGTAGTTGATGATAATGACTGTAGTGCTCAGATAGATGTTACTGTAAACGCACAATTGAGAGTTAATACAAGTATTGAGACAGAAATACCTTGTAGTAATTCAGGTACTGATCCCGGCGAAATACGTGTTGAGATCTTTGGTGGTTATACTTCTGGTACAGGCACTAACCAATATGAAGTGATTAGAGATGGTAGTTCTTTGGGAAGTACTACAGCACTACCATCTAATAATTTTTTATATAGTACAAGTGTACCAGGTGATTATGTTTTTAGAGTAACGGATAATGAAGGTTGTGTGGCTGATTCAAGTCCTGTTACTTTGAATCCTCCTGTTAATATAGCACCTGCTACATTTGAAATAACTCCTGTTAGTTGTGGTAGTAACGGAACTATTTCGTTAACAGCGGATGCTACTAGTGGCATACCATCTTATGAATATGCTTTAGTGCCTACTGGTACTCCGTTTGATTTTGATGGAACACTTACACCTTCTGACCCTTCAGATGATTTTAGTTCTCAATCTATTTATTCAAATCTTATTGCAGGAGATTATGACTATTACGTTAGGGACTCTAGAGGCTGTCTAACACCATTAGCTACAGAAACGGTACCGGTAGACAATACACCAGTACCAAACGCTATAGTGAATGAAATACCGGCATCATGTAGTGCTGGTAATATTGTAGCTGGCGGGATTGAAATAACTAGTGTCACTGATGGTGCTGAGGATTTTACTTTTATCATTGAGGATAATTTTGGAAATCAATTGGTAAGAGTTGATGATGTTCCACGACCTGGTTCACCTTTTGTGATTAACGACCCTAGCTTAGTTCCAGGAAATTATGTAGTTATTACTTTAGATAGGAATGGATGTCAAGATGTAGATACTATTACCATTACAACTGCAGACGTAGTAATTACACCATTAAGTTTTACTCCTGCAACAAGTTGTAATGACACCGGTTTTACTTATGTGGTAGGGGTTACACCAACAATTTTACCAGTAACACCTACTTATCAAATTAGATTACAAGGGGAAACTTCATTTTACGCATTAAATAATTTTGCAGGTGATGATACTCATGAGTTTAGCAATACTGCAGATGGTATTCAATATGGAGTTGCTTATACTGTAGAAGTACTTGCACCAAATGGTTGTATTTATGAACAAGAAATACCCCCTGTTGATGGTTTTTCAGATATTGAAATAACAGCAACTTCTGGTAGTGCATTTTGTGATGATAATGGTAACGGACAAACAGAATTTACTGTGGTAGATTTTATTGGACCTGACCTAACAATTGAATTGATAGAAGTTGCTACAGATAATATCATTGCTACAGATTCACCGACTGGTTTAGGTTCTTCATATAATGGAACCTTTAGTGCACAACCAGGTGAATATAGAATTGAAGTTACCGATAGTGATGGTTGTAGCGATGCTACGAATATAGATATCACTTTAGATTCGCCAAGAGTATATGTAGTTTCAAATGAACCAGCGAATTGTAATTCTCTGGGTCAACTAACTTTTACAGGAAGCGGTGGAAGTCCATTCTCGCCACCAGCTAGTCCATATTTGTATGCTGTTGTTCCAGAAAATGACCCTGTTGATGAAGATGGAACTTTAACTCCGTCAGATCCTTCAGATGACTTTACTGATGCTACCACAAGGGTATTGCCTGGTAGTCCGACTGGTATTACTTATGATATATGGGTATTAGATAGTAGGGGCTGTACCTTCAATGTTACAAGTGAAATTATTCAACTAGAACCAGATTTACCTACCCCGATTACGGATGTGAATAATCAATGTGATGTAACTGCTACTGCTTTTAATATTACAGTAACTGTACCTCTTTCGGTTGATACACCAAGATTTACTTTGGGCGGTGATGAGCGTTTGGCTCCAGATGTTTTCGATAATGGTTCAGGATTTTGGGAATACACCTATACGGTAGCAAGCCCTGGCACCTATGTTGTTGATGTAGTTGACGCCAATGGTTGTACGAGTACAGGTTCAGCGCAGGTTTACGATTTCTTATCAATTTCTGCGACATTTGACACTGAACCTACTTGTAATGTCGCTGATGGTGAAATAGAAGTGTTGCCAGTAGGTGGAAGTGATAATTTTAGTTATCAATTACAAACTAGCGGTGCGGTTAATATTGGAGCGGCAATTTTAGGTGATAGAACTGATGGGCAAATACCTAATGTTGCACCAGGTAATTATATTGTTGAGGTGACAGATACCGAAACAGGTTGTGTTGTAAGCGTTAATGTTAATTTAGATGCTGCAACGCCACCAATTATTGATACGATACATGAAAATGATATTTCTTGTGAAGGAGAAAATGATGGTAGTATTGATATCATATTACAAGCAGGCACTGATGTTGATAGCCCTATTGTATATACGTTGTATAATGCTAATACCACAACACCAATAGTACAACAAAATGCTTCTGGTTCATTTACAGGGCTTAGCGCAGGTATCTATGATGTTGAGGTTAGAACGGATAGAAATTGTGTTGTTGTAGCGGAAGATATTCAAATTGAAGAACCCGTATTGTTTTCAATTTCGGCCACTGCTCCAGGTTTTGCTTGTGAGTCAGGTGTAAATCGATTTAGTTCTACGATAATTACAGTAGCAATAGACAATCCAGGAACTGCAGGTCTTGGACCTGATTACCAATATAGTATTACTGGTTTTTCTAACTATCAATCAGCAAATACTTTTGAAATTGTAGATAATGGTGATCCTTTGGGACAAACAATAACGGTTTATGCAATAGATGCGAATGGTTGTCAGGCAACTACTAGTGTTTCTATAGCAGCACCAACTGATGTTACTCCAGTTCTTTCTGAGGTTAGTCCTTTAAACTGTCGTGATGCTGAAATAGTACGTATAACGGTTCCAGCATCACAAACTACTAGTTTTACTGTTACAACGGTTGCAGCAGTTACGATAGCACCATTTACGAATTTACCAGGAAATGACTTTGTAGAAATAGATTTACCAGCAGCTGGTGACTATATTTTTGAAGTTGAAGATAATAGTCCAGGTGGTTGTACGTACCCTTTACCAATACATACGGTTACAGAACCTATAAACCCAACAGTTGTTATAGTAGAAACGAAACCAATAAGTTGCTTTACTCCAGGAAACGATGGGGAGTTATCTATAACCGTAACCGATTATACGGGATTATTTGATTACAGGGTATTTAAAGGAGATGATCCAACAAAAACAACAGTTATAACTTCTGGGACAGGATTGGATACAGCAAACAATCCATCTATAATAACAGGCTTAGAAGGAGGTAACTATTTTGTTGAGGTTACTTCAACTGAAATGCCTTTTTGTGATGGCGATAGTAATATAACGACCATACGTACACCAAATGGAGATTTACAAGTAACAGCAAACGAAATAGGAAATACGAGTTGTACTGATGATACTGGTAAAATTGAAGCTGTTGGTAGCGGAGGATGGGATACCTCTGCTTATGAATATAGATTGCTACATAGTACCGATGGAGGTTCAACATACCCGAACGAAATAGCGGCGTATTCTAATATAAATGAATTTGAAGACTTGGCAAGCGGTGATTATAAGGTAGAAATTAGAGATATAGAAGGTTGTGTAAATGAATTTGATATCACATTAGCAGAAGTACCTCAAATAGTTGCAGGTATTAGAGAGCCACAAAGTTTAGATTGCCCTGGAGGTAATAATGCAGTGCTAGAGGCTTATGATATCTCTACTGATACGCCAGGTGCAAGTGGAGGTTTTGCTGGTGCAGGTTATAACTATACCTTGTTATATTTAAGTGGTGACGATAATACGGCTATAGTTTCTGAAAGTGGATTGCAGAATACGCCAACCTTCATTGGTGATAGTGGTGGTTATATTAGCGCTGGTTGGTATGCTATAGAAGTATCTTCTAGTTTTGGATGTACTTTTGTAACCGATGCTTACTATGTAGACCCACCGCCACCTATTGAGCCGGTATTGGTTCAAACGCGAGTTCCTGGTTGTGGAGGAGATGGTGAAATGAGATTGACCATTGAAAATCCTGATCCATTATTCACTTACGAATACCTAACTGTTGAAAACGGAGTTACTATAGGTTCTTATATTGCTATGATAGGTACTTCTGCTGATTTTACAGGTGTTCAAGGTATTACGTATCAGTTTGATGTTAGAAAGGTGAATTCTGCAGGTGCATGTCCTGCAGTACGTACAAACGGTATTACAATGACAGACGCTTCTGACCTTACATTTTTGCCAAATTCTCCAGTAGATCCAATTTCTTGTGCCTCTGAATTAGATGGTAGAATAGAATCTTTTGCAAGTGGCGGTGTAGGTAATAATATGTTTACCTTATATATAGGTCAACCTACAGACGGATTTAATTTAGGAACAGCAACTATATACCGGGGGCCGCAGACAGAAGGTACTTTTGAGGGACTTCCAGAAGGAACAGATTATTGGGTAGGTGTTACTAGTGGTTCAACTTGCGAGGCTATAGACGGTCCGTTTGAAATAGTTAGACCTGATCCTATAATATTTGATGCGGTGCCTACAGATGTAACATGTAATGGAGAAGAAGACGGTACAATTACAGTTTCTGTAAGTGCTGGCGGTGAAGGTTTGATTCAATTTGCTATTGCCCCTAACTTTAATGAATTCTTTAGTGATTCTGATAATCCAGGTACTTATACTTTTGAAAATCTTGCAGCAGGTACTTACGAAATTTTAATTAAAGATGACAACGGTTGTTTTGAGAAAGATTTTATAACTGTTGAAGAGCCTGATCAAGTAGAGGTTATTAATATTGAAACAACAGATGAGCTTTGTATAGGAGCTAATAATGGTACCGTAGTTTTTGATGTTATTGGCGGCACACCTTTTAATGATGTGACAGTTAATGCTACTCTTTACTACGAGTATAAAATTGAGATGGTCGATCCAATCGATGAGACAGGAACAGCTGTATTTGCACCTTATACAGGTCAGGTTATCGAAGATTTATTAGGAGGAGCTTCTTATGTTATTTACATTCAAGATTCGAATCTTTGTACGGCTACAGATTTGTTTACTATTGATATAGGGGTAGACCTTACTGCAGAACCACAGATTCAATACGGCTGTGAGGGTATTTTTCCGACAAGCACCACAACAATTCATTTAGCTAATAATAATTTATTATCTGAATTAATGTTTGCTCTTGACCCTATTGACCCAACAGATGCTATAACAGCCGAGGCAACCGATGAATATATTTGGGGAGATTTACCAGCTGGCGATCATATTGTTTATATATATCATGAAAACGGTTGTACTAATACTGTTGAGTTTAGTATAGATGGGTATGAACCTTTAAGTTTGATTGTCGATAAAACCGGTCCAAATGAAGTTACGGCTTTAGCTGAAGGAGGCTATGGTGAATACGAGTATTTCTTTAATGGAACATCGTTTGGCGAAGAAACTATATTTACAACCAATGAAAGCGGAATAGTTAATGTTAGGGTTAGAGATGCTAGAGGTTGTGAACTGGAGCTAAGTGTTCCGTTTGAATTTACAGGAATGTTAGAGTTTCCTAATTTCTTCACACCCGATGGAGATAATCTCAATGATATTTGGTCACCTAAAAATAGAGACCTTTTTGATGGCGTCGAAGTAAGAATTTATGACCGTTATGGTAGAGTAGTAGCTGTATTAGATGAGGTCAGCGGTTGGGATGGTACTTATGAAGGCAAAGAAGTACCTACAGGAGATTATTGGTATGTAGTTAATGCTAATAGCGATGAGCTCAAATACGTAGGGCATTTTACGCTATACCGATAAATTTATACGAGAGCAAAGACTAAAAAGGAGATACATGTTGTATCTCCTTTTTTAGTTCATATAATTTATCATAGAAATGGTCAAAAGATATTGTTGGTCCAACAAACCTTAGTTGCCATTACTTTCTATTATTATGTAAATAATATAATAGTTCTTCAATTTTTTGCGTCTAACCGTGTAAAGTATAAAATAATCTCAAAATACTTTAACTTTATAAGAGTGTAATTTTAGGGTACATTTGATAGTAAATTTAGATATAGATGATAAAATCTGTTTTATATATTTTTTTATTGGTAATTATTCAAGGTTGTGCATCTCAAGAAAAACCTAATCTTATAGACTCTGAAATGCAAACTAATGTAAAAGAAAATCTTGCATATTATTTATATTATCCCGATGATTATGAAGAAACTGATAAAGAATATCCTATTTTATTATTTCTTCATGGCGGTGGTGAATCTGGTGACAGTTTGGTTACGGTAAAAAGAAATGGACCTCCGAAATTAATAGTTAAAGGTAAAAAGTTTCCTTTTTTGATACTAGCACCACAAAATCCGAATGCTAAGAAGTGGTGGAATACAAGGGCTGTTAAACAGTTATTAGATTCTATCGTTGATAATAATAGAATAAATAAACGAAAAATATATCTAACAGGTTTAAGCAGGGGAGGTGGTGCCGCATGGGAGCTAGCAGTGCAGTATCCAGATACTTTTGCAGCAATGGCAGTAGTTTGTGGTATGGCACCATTACCTTATGCTTCTTGGATCAACCGCGATATGCCTATATGGGTTTTTCATGGAGAACAAGATAAGTCTATACCTTTCTCAGAATCTGAAAATATGGTAGCTAAGTTACAAGAAATGGGATATGAGGTTATTTTTACAAGATACCCCAATGTAGGTCATAGCTCTTGGATAAAAGCCTACGAAACTGAAGCTTTATATGATTGGTTCATGCAGCAAGAATTAAAGTAACAATTGATTTAAATGAACAAGAAGAAAAATTTAAAGATTATTTTATCTATAGTTTTTGGATTACTCTTGTTGTATGTCATATTTTATTTAAAAAATTCAATTGAAGTTTCTGAATATTTGAATCCGGAAGTTTTAGCTACGCATTATAATAACCAAAATTTTGTTGCATCAGAAACTTGCTTAGAGTGTCATGAAGAAATTTATAATTCGCATTTAAAAACGGCTCATTATAATACTTCTCAACTTTCGGAATCGGAGTTTATAAAAGGTAGTTTTGAAAAAGGGTATAATGAATTGAATCTTAAAGGTGTTCAATTCAAAATGATTGAAGAGAACAATCAATTTTATCAATATTCGAAAGCTAAATTTGGAGATACCATAGCCATAAAATCGAAAATTGACCTTGTTATTGGGTCTGGTGTCAAAGGGCAAAGCTACCTTACATGGCGAGACGATGAATTATTACAATTACAAGTATCATATTTTCAACCAACAGGCTCTTGGGTGAATAGTCCTAATTTTCCAAATCATTTTACCAATAGAAAAGTAGATGATAACTGCTTAAAATGTCATGTAACATTTGCTACACACAATAATAATGATAACCAATATATTAAGGAAAAGATGTTATTGGGTGTCGATTGTCAACGTTGTCATGGTGCATTAGAAAAACATGTAAAATATCAAAGAGAAAACCCAAATGCTGAAAATGGAAGTTTTGTAGATACTTACAATGATTATTCAAGACAACAACGGCTAGATGCTTGTGCAGTTTGCCATTCGGGACTTCAGGCGCAACAACTAAAGGGTAATCCTTTTTCTTTTGTATCTGGAGATACATTAGCACTATATTCAAAAAATTATAAGAATTACAATATCAATTTGAAATTAGATGTTCATGGTAATCAAATTGGGCTTTTAAGTCAAAGCGAATGCTTTGTTAATTCTCCTCAAATGAATTGTGTTACCTGTCATGACCCTCATGTCAACCAGCGTGGTAATCTTGGTGTTTTTAATGCTAAATGTGTATCATGTCACAGTAAGAATATTGTTTTCAACGATACTGGGCATACACTTTCTCAGAACTGTATTAGTTGTCATATGCCGTTAGTTTCTTCTGAAGTTATGAAGCTTAAGTTAGAAGAGGAGATAAATGAAATTCCCGTGTATATACGAACACATCTAATAGGGGTTTATGAATAGTGCTATAATTGCTTTAAAAATATAGAGAGTGATTAAAAAAATAACCACTCTCTACACAACTAACAATTAACAATACTATCTAAATTTTAATATGCAGGATCCTGTGTTAGTGTAGGTTGCCCATCTACAGCTGATCTGTCGATTGCTTGACTTGGAATTGGGAAGTACTCGTTTTTTCCTGCAGTAAATGATTTACCTACTAAATAAGTTCTATGTTGAGATTCGCTAGCTAGGTAATTATTTAATGTTTCTGCGGCAATACCCCAACGCACCAAATCCCAATAGCGATGACCTTCCATTGCAAATTCAAGTCTGGTTTCAAATCTAACTGCATCTCTGGCTGTATCCTTATCAGACCATGCGGTGTCATATGTTGATATTTCATAGTTAGCGGCGGTTTCACCTTCAACGATAGTGTAATCATTTCGGTCAGTACCTTGAGTGGCCAGAGGTACAAAACCAATAGGATTTGCTGCTCTAGTTCTAATTTCATTGACTAGTTCGCGAGCTCTTTCTAAACTACCTACTTCAACTTCTGCTTCGGCCAACCACAAAAGAATCATGCTGTACCTCATGTACCGGTAATTATTTGCTGATAAATTTCCCCATCCACCAACACCATAACCTTCCGGTTCGGCAACATGTTTTTTGGAGAAGAAAGGACCTGCATAAGATAAATCTCGAACAAAATCAGTTTGATAAATTTTAAAGCCTTTGTAAAGTATACCTGGTCTACCTAAAGTATGATCAATTCTTGGGTCTAAAGTGGCAGTTTCTGCACTTGTGCCATCATCATTTGTGTCAATTGAAATATCTTGAGAATCAAAATTTTCGATTAAGGGTAACCCGTTCTCTGTTCTATAGGCGTTTACTAAGTTTTGAGAAACTTGATAAAAACCACAACAACCCCAAGGGTCGGTGTAAGGATGAGCAAGTCCCATACCTCTACTAGACGCTTGGTCTGCAGCACTACTTACAGCATATTGAATTTCAAAAATAGATTCTGGGTTATTTCTAGTAGCGACTAAAAAATTGTCTTCGAATTTTGCTGTAAGGCTGTATGTATTAGAATTTACTATTTCATCTAAAATTTCTTTTGCTTCGCCAAGTTTCGTTGTGTTTGGCACACCATTATCATCCCAACCTTGGTAAATTTTAGATTTGGCAAGAAAGGCTTTAGCGGCCCAACTTGTTGGTCTACCCACATCGCTTTGTGTTGTAGGTAAACTGGCTGCGGCGGCTTCAAAATCGGCTTCAATAAAAGGCCAAATTTCTATGTCATTAGGAACTTTCGTGCTTTCTACATCATCTAGAATATAATTCTCTTCGTTGATATATGGGGGCATTCTCCACATTTTACGAGCTTCCATATGAAATATACCTCTTAGAAAACGAGCTTCTGCAATTACTTGTGTTCTCTTTTCATCAGATAGTTCGTCTAGACTATTTGCAGCATTAATTGCATTATTTGCTCTAGCTACACCTTTAAACAAAGATCTCCACCTATTGGTGATATGTCCATTAAAAGATTGGAAATCATAAGCTTCTATAAAAGATTGTTCTGGTTGATCGCCAGCATCCGTTCCTTTTAAAGCATCATCGGATGCAATATTAAATGCCCAGTTCTCTACGGTTACATTCCAATCTGCTGTGTCATCTAATCCAGCACCATCGATCATTGCATAGGCTCCTAGTAATATTCCATCAAGACCATCTTCTGTTTCTAGGCTGTTAGTGGCAAATTGACCTTCTGGAGTTCGTGTTAAAAATTCATCGCTACACCCAACTATAAATGTGGTAATGCAGATAAATATTATGAGTATTAAGTTTTTTCTTTTCATCATTAAAATTTTAAATGTTTTGGTAAAACATAGCTATAAGAAGCTTATTTGTGTTTTAGTTTAGAGTTAATCTTAGACCTAACGTATATGTTCGAGAAACTGGCATATAGCCGCCATCGAACCCTAGGGTTGCGTCGTCTCTATTACCTGCTTGAATTTCTGGATTTAAGCCGGTGTATTTTGTCCAAGTAGCTAAATTTTGACCTTGTACGTAAATTTGACCTCTTGAAATACCTATTTTTTCCATTAAATCTGTTGGGAAAGTATAAGTTAACTGAACATTTTTTAACCTGAAATAACTTCCGTCTTCAATAAAATACGAAGAAGGTCTACTGCTGATCTGATCATTTGCATCCATAATAGGTACAGTTGCATTAGGGTTTGCCGCTACCCATTCACTAACGGGCGCAGATGGGTTGGCTGGTTGCCATGCATCATATAGGGCTCTTTGAGATCTATTACCTTGAAATGTGTTAAAATCTGAAAAATATCGAACGTAATTATATATATCGTTACCTTTTGATCCGTTGCCAAAAATGTTTAAAGCTAAATTTTTGTAACTAAAATCTAAATTAACTCCATATGTGAAATCTGGATGCGGACTACCGATAATGGTTCTGTCATCATCATTAATTTCTCCATCATTGTTAACATCTGTGATTTTTAATTTACCAGGAGCATTATAGCTACCATAAGTAGGCCATGCATCCGCTTCCGCTTGTGTTTGAAAAATACCTTCTGTTTGAAAACCGTAGAAAGAAGAAATAGGTTCTCCAACTTGGGTAATTGTTAAAGAGGGTACTCTCGAGGCATCTCCAAATAATATGGTACCATCATCAGTTTCACTTAATCTGTTGACTTCGTTTTTGTAAGCAGAAAGATTGAAGCTTACACCATACCCCCAATCTCCTTTTTTATCATCCCAAGATAATTGCAGGTCTACCCCTTTGTTGGTCATTTCACCAACGTTAAAGAAAGGCGCTTGCGCATCACCTGCCGTATAGGTTATTTGCCTTCTAAACAACATGTCAGTTGTTATTCTATCCCATAGATCCAATCCTAAATTAAATCTATTACCGAACATTGATAAGTCGATGCCTATATTATTAGAAGTTGTTGTTTCCCATTTTGCATCGGGGTTTCCATAGCTTTGAACGTCAAAGCCTAAAGTTGGAGCGCCGGTTGCACCGTCAATAGGATAGCCCGCATTGAAAATATTGGATCGGTATGTCGTGTAAGAGTTATAATCTCCAATTTCTTGGTTACCTGTTTTACCCCAACCATAACGAATTTTTAATTCATTAATTGATTCAATATTATCCATAAATTTTTCATCAGAAACCCTCCAACCTAAACTATATGCAGGGAAGATTGCACTTCTTGAAGCAGATTGAAATCTGGATGATGCATCGTTTCTTAAAATGAATTGTGCCAAATATTTACCATCATAGTTGTAATTTAGTTTTCCGAATTCTGAGAATAAGGTATAATCTGTAAAAGCGAATCCGTAATTACTGGCTGTGGTAGCATCACCTAAATCTAAATAGCGTTGAATATCCAAGGTTTCAAATGCATAACCATTTCTACTAGCACCAAATTCTTCACCATAAGCCTCAATACCTTCTACACCTACATATGCGTCAAAATTATGTACTTCATTCCAAGTTTTAGAATAGGTTAAAACCGTATTCCATTGCCATTGATATTCATAGCTATTGGTTGAGGTTGATCCACTTATAAAATTACCTTCTACATATTCAGGGTTTTGTCTGCTTAGGTATCTACCTCTCTCCCCAGTTGCATCTACCCCAAAACTAGTTTTTACTTGCAAGTCATCTGTAAGATCATAAGAAGCAAACACGTTACCGAATACCCTTAAACGATATGTTCTATTATCTTGTTCTCTGAACAAAGTTGCATACGGGTTAAAGTTATTGCCCAAGTTGGCACCTCTACTACCGGCAAAATTACCTGCAATATCATAAATAGGTAATAGGGGATGATGTTTGTAAGAACCAGATACGGCATTTTGTTCTTCATCATTTCCAAAGCCACCTTTTCTATTGTCAAAATTAACCGTTAAGTTTTCGCCAATGGTCAATTTTTTATCCAAAGCTTTAAATTCTGTATTAGCTCTGATAGAGGTTCTATTGTAGCCTACAAATTTAGTTATCGCATCTTGAGCAAAATAGCCTAATGTAAAAGCATATCTTGCATTTTCAGTTGCACCAGATGCGGATATTTGATGATTCAAAATTGGCGCTGTTCTTGTTACTTCTTTCCACCAATTTGTATCGGCCGAGCGTACAATGGCATAAATATTACCTTCTTCTAATGAGTATAATTCAGGATTAGTACCTGGGTCACCTTCATTCGCACCACTTGGAAAAACATAATCGGGAATACCAATTTCTCCATTTGCACCAAATGTATATTGCCCATGGCTAGGGGTTTTTCCTGCATATAAATCTGCTAAATATAGATATTCACCTAATTCAGCAGCATTTAATGCTTCAACTTCTCCAAGTCCGGATTGTAAACCATAATATGTGTCATATGTTATTACGGGTTTACCTAGTTTTCCTTTTTTAGTAGTAATTATAATTACTCCGTTAGCAGCCCTTGAGCCGTATATCGATGCGGCAGATGCGTCTTTTAGTACTTGTAATGATTCAATATCATTAGGATTTAGGTTTGCTTGCGATCTTGATGGTACCCCATCAATAACATAAAGTGGATCATTGTTACCAATTGTACCAAAACCTCTAATTCTAACAGTAGCCTCACCGCCTGGTGTGGCATCGTTTACAATACCTATACCGGCAGCTCTACCTTGTAATTGTTGGGCAAAAGTAGTTGCGGGAACAGCGTTAAGTTCCTCCACATCTACAGTGGAAACAGAGCCGGTAACATCTCTTTTAGATTGAGAGCCATAACCCGTTACAACTACTTCATCTAATGCCGCAGCATCTTCATTTAGAGTTACTGAAATAGGCGATGAACTAGCTGAAATTTCAACAGTTTTGAAACCAACATAGCTTACAACTAAAGTTGAAGTAGGTGTTACATTAATACTAAAATTACCGTCAAAATCTGTTTGAGTTCCATTAGTAGTACCCTTTTCTACAATGCTGGCCCCAGGTAAAGGAGTGCCTAAATCATCTAGAACTGTACCTGTAACAGTAGTTTGAACCGTTGTGGGTAGGCTAGTTGTGACCTCATTCGTTTTTTCACTTGCTCTAATGCCTTGGAGGCTAATAGAAGCTAAAATCAGTAGAAATCCGGTTTTTAAGACAAATCTTTTCTCCTTGGATTTTACAGATTTAAAATCTAGTTTTTTTTTCATAATAAGTTGTTGTTGTTAAGTGATTGAATTATTGTTAATTCTTAATGTGTGTTAATAATTAACAATATTTTCATAATATTAGTTAAATAATAACAAAATAACCAATAATTGAACGTTATTATTATGAATTTACTTTAAGCTGTATTGTGATGTTATTGATGGGTTTGTAGGTGTTGTCTGTCGATTATTAGAAGTAATAACTGTATTGTAAATATCTTGATTACAAAGAAAAATATCAGTGAAAGTTGTTGTAGAAATAATTATTAGTCAAATTGTTGAAGTATAAGTACAGTATTTATTATTTCTACATAGAATATTGACCAAATTTAAACGTTTGATTATGGCTATATTTCATAGATGAAATATAGCTTTGGTTAAAATAAAATAGTATAAGATTTAGTTCTTCTGATACACTTGAACAGAATCTCTATTTTGAGTGACTATATAATATGGCTGGTCTTTTTTATTGCTATTGACCTTTAAAATACTTTTAGAATCCCCCGGTACTAAAAAGCCACTTTCGGTGGTAGAGATGGTGTTGAAATTTCCTTTGCCGTCATTGACTATCAATAGCCCATTAAGAGCGTCATGCCGACCAACAAAAACTTCATTGCCAAAATCATTTCCGACTAATAATATATCGTCATTGCTGTCGCTATTAAAGTCCGCGATTTCCATACTGTTAAGTGTTGAATACTGTGCTTCAATTGGCAATTCTTTATAATTAAATTTTCCGTCACCTAAATTTTCAAGGTAAATACTACGGTCAAAATTTGCTGTTAATATATTGACTTCTGATAATTCTTCTTCTGTGAACAATGAAGATTGTGTAGTTTTTGCATATTCTTTATACAGATTAAATTTTGTGCGAAATAACGGACTTTGACCAAATAGATCACCGCCAAAATTTACGGGTGCAGAGATATATGTTGTGTCATCATAATTTTGTCTTAAATAAGAAAAGCCAACTGGGTCAATTGTACCATTATTGTCAAAATCTTTATAAAGTATATTTACAGGTCTTTCCTTGTTCGCTTGAAAGTTATTGTTCCTTCCTAAATTACCAACTATAAAGTCAATATCACCATCCTTATCGAAGTCAGTAGCCTTAATACTTTGCCACCACCCTAATAGACTGTCAACCCCTGTTTCTTCAAGTTTTTTGAATCCTATTTCTTCATTGATAAAGATGGTAATTGGCATATATTCTCCAATTACAATTAAATCAAGTTTGTCGTCATTATTTATATCTTCCCATACGGCATCATTTAACATACCTATCTTTCTTAATTCAGGAGCTAAAGACTTGGTAACGTCTTTTAAAGTTCCATTTTCATTAATTAAAAGGAAACTATTTTCTGCAATTGGAAATTGAGCAAATGGAGTACGGCCACCAATAAATAGATCTGTATAACCATCATTATTGAAATCACCAGCAACGACAATTGAACCACTAGCTTGAATGATTGGCATGTTATTATGGCTCAATTCAAAATCACCTTCTCCATTATTAATCATTAGTCTATCAGTGTAAAACTCTTTACCTTTCATAAACTCGTTACTTCCTGAAACAAGGTACAGATCTAAATCACCATCATTATCTAAATCGAACAAAACCATGCTTTCTTCTTCAAAAGTCTTATCGTATTCATCCGTAAATAATGGTTCATCAGAAAAATTACCTGATTTATCTTGAGTAAATATTATAGGAGATAAGCCAGATGAGCTTCCTATGATAAAATCTTCAAATCCGTCACCATTTATGTCCCCTTTGGTAAGGCATGGTCCGTTTTGAGTTAATTTTTTAGGTAAAATTCTCTGAACATTAAAATCGACCATGTCTTGTTCTTCATGTTCATATATAACTCCGATAGAGTTGGAAACTTCCTTGAATATTGGTGAATATTCTTTTATTACTAGAGGAAATTCTAGGTAATTTTCATTTACGTCAGTAGCATTTTTATAGTCTAATGAAATTGTGGTGTCTATGTCGATTTGATTTAATTTTTGGTATTTACCATCAGGCCATACTATTTCTAAAGATTTTACGTCGGTATTGTTATATAGCCCAAAATGTATTATATCATCTACAGAAGACATATAGCCTCTTGTAAGATATTGTTCATGATATTGAAATTCATTTTTGATAGTTCTTAATGCTATCTTAGAGCCAATTCCGATTTTATTATCTTCAGGTCCAATTAACTTAATCTTTATAAAATGTGAGTTTATGTTTTCGGTGTCGTTAGTGTTGTTTTTAAAAAAAAAGGCCTCGTCGTTAATATTGTTAACCACATAATCCAAATCTCCATCATTGTCAAAATCACAGTAAGCTGCACCATTTGAAAATGACGGAATATCAAGACCCCATTTATTACTTGAATCATTAAAAGTTCCTTTTTTAGAATTATGAAAGGAGTAGTTAGGAATTTTAACTACAGGTATGGAATCTAAAATTTGTTTTGGACTTAAAAAGCGCCGTACATTAAAATTGAATTCACCAAAATCTAAATCTGTAATATCCCTAGGGAAACCATTAGTGATAAATAAATCCTTATATCCATCATTATCTGCATCAAAAAATAGCGGAGACCAGCTCCAATCTGTTTTGGAAACTCCGGCTAAAAGACCGATTTCACTAAAAGGTACGTTATGACCTTGACCTACTTGAAGCATATTACGCATATACTGGTGACTGTATCCATACCTTTTGTTCATGACATAGTCATTGTATTTTGTGTCTCTTATAGTAGTTTTTAATCTGTAATTGGTTTCTCCTAACATATCTAATGTGATAATGTCTAAATATCCATCATTATTGAAATCAGAAATATCATTACCCATAGAAAACTTACTTTGATGTTTTATTTGGTCATCAATGTTGTTAGAAAAAGTTCCATTTTGGTTGTTGGTGTAGAGAATATCATTTGTTAGGTAGTCATTACTAATATAAATATCTGACCAACCATCATTGTTAATATCTGCAACGGCTATGCCTAAACCGTAGCCTTCTATAGTAATACCAGCTTCAATGGTTACATCTGTAAATGTGTTGTTCCCATTATTATGATATAAACGGTCATTACTTAAAGCTGTACCGTCTGTAATTTTTTTTCTATAATTAGATGGTAGTACATGGACGTCAACATTGTTTAAGACGTAAAGATCTAAAAAACCATCTTTGTCATAATCAAAGAATGTTGCATTCATACTATTGCCAATATCTGCTATTCCATAATCTTGAGCTAATTCTTTAAAAATCGGTATACCATTTTCATCTAATCCTTGATTAACAAAGAGCATGTTTGCTTTACTTTGCTTAGAGGAATACATAGCGGCACATATATATATATCTAAAAACCCATCATTATTTATATCAACAATAGCTACACCTGTTTTCCATTTGTTTGTTGCGGATGTGCCACTAATTTCAGTTACATCATCGAATTTTAAATCTCCTTTATTCAAATAAAGCTTGTTGCTAACTTGATTTCCTGTAAAAAACAAATCAGGTTTTTCATCATTGTTAAAATCACCTATGGCAACACCGCCACCATTAAAAATATATTCACTGGTTAGGATATTGAAGCTATCTGTCTCTACTATTTTATTATTAAAAGTAATACCTGTGTAATCAGAATTAATTTTGGAAAAAAGTTTAGTATCTGTTTTGCTACACGAAGAAAGTGTTATTAAAACTAGTAATATAATTGACAAAATATTTTTCATGCTGATAGGGAAGAGGGGTATATGAAAATTTTATAGTTGTTGTAAATATGGTCTATAAAATATAAATTGATTTGTTGAGTTTAGTCAGCTTAAAGATAATAAAAAAGAGGCTGTTTCATGAAACAGCCTCTCTTCTTTATAATAGCAATAGATGAATATAAAATTTAATTAATATCCAGGATTTTGAGTTAAAATTCCACCACTACCATCAATAGCATTAATTGGAATAGGGAATAAGTCGAATGTTTCTGTGTATGTTCTGAACTTAGAAGCATAACCAGAATCATAAAAATCTTCTCCTTCGTTGGCGATGTATGTATTAATCACCTCGGTAGCAACACCCCATCTTCTTAAATCAAATAAACGATGACCTTCCATACCAAACTCTAAGCGACGCTCAAAGCGCACTGCTTTTCTAGCAAAATCTTGACCTGCAAATGTACCATATGGTTCGATTACATAATTTGCAGCAGCATCATCTCCAGCTTCATTTTGCACATAAGTCATATTTTTTGCTCTGTTTCTAACAAGATTAACATATTCAAGAGCTATAGTAAGATCCGGACTGGTTTTTTCAACTGCAGCTTCGGCAGCCATTAAAAGTACATCTGCGTAACGCATAACATTATAGTTAATACCAGACCAATCAGATCCCCAACCACCGGTACCACGGTTGTCATCAACTTCGTCTGCTTGATACACATTTTTCTTTGGTAAGTAAGGTCCGGATATATCTGTAAAGGTAGCTCTAATCCATTCTTTACCTGGGTTTATGCCAAAACCGTTATAGTCTATACCTCTTCTAGAAACGGTATAATCTAATCTTGGGTCTAGAGGACCTGTATGTGGGGTAAAAGCTTCAGCGCTTTCAATACCATAATCATTAGTAACATCAGTATCAGCAAAAGTGTCTAACAAAGGAAGACCAGTAGTTTCATCTGTTTGATATGCATTTACTAAATCTTGTGTTGGTTGGTAAAAACCACAACAGGTTTCTAAGGGTCCACCACCAGGGAAGTTTAATGTACCAGCACCGTTACCATTATAAGATTGTCCATCATCAGAAACAAACTGAATAGCAAACATTGATTCAGAGCTATTTTCTCCCGCAAAATTAAAGTTGTTTACATATTCTGCATTTAAAGAATAAGGACCAGTGGTAACAACTTCATTTAACAATTCAAAAGCTTCATCCCATTTTTCTTGATACAAATAAGCTTTGCCTAAAAATGCTTTTGCAATCCAAGAATTTGCTCTTCCTGTTACAACTTCAGAATCTAAGTTATCGATAGCAGTTTGAAAATCAGCCTCAATTTCAGTCCAAAGTGGACCAGGGTTTGGTTGGTTGAATTCAAGATTATCTAAATTTTCAACAGAGATAAAAGATGGGTTTCCATAAAATTTCTGTAATTCAAAATTATAATAACCTCTAAGAAATGATGCTTCTCCTAGTTCTTGAGAAAAATCACCATCTGGTATTTGTTGAATTAGTGATAGTACTGCGTTGGCACTATTTACACCACCGTAAAGTGCACTCCATCGTCCAAGAAACCAGCCGCTACCGGTTTGCCAATCTAAAGTTTCAACTTGAAATAGCTCTGTGTTATCCCCATCGGTACTTCCTCTGTGAGCATCATCAGAAACG
This sequence comes from Maribacter sp. Asnod1-A12, assembly GCF_045063735.1. Lineage (NCBI taxonomy): Bacteria > Pseudomonadati > Bacteroidota > Flavobacteriia > Flavobacteriales > Flavobacteriaceae > Maribacter > Maribacter sp. Asnod1-A12. The sequence continues at coordinate 4,132,675 of NZ_JBEFNZ010000006.1, read as the reverse complement.
ACATCTGTCCACCAGTTATCTCCTCCGGCGGCAGTTCCTTCACCTAATCGGTCAATACGTTCTCCATCCATTGCCGAATAGGCCGCAGTTAACTTCAAGGCTACCCCTGTTGCGTTTTGCAGGGCATCGTCAGAGAGGGCTCCTGTTGGAGCAATGTCAGTAAAGTCATCACTACAGGCACCTAACATTATGCATGTAAGTGTTATTGAATAAATTATATTTTTCTTCATTTTTTTTAAAATTTTAAGTTAACACCTAATGAATAAATTGAGGCTGTAGGGTAGTTGTTATCTGCTACACCTATAGTGAAATTATCAATGGATCCATTATCATTATACCTTGGTTGTAATTCTGGGTCGATACCATCATATCCTGTAATAGTGAATAGGTTGGTTCCTTGAAGGTAAAATCTAACACTATCCATTCCTAATAAACCTGATACTTTATCATCGAAAGTATAACCAATTTGAAGATTTTTCATACGCATGTAAGAACCATCTTCTACAAAGAAAGAGTTTGCTGAGCCTTCATTATTTGTAATACTTTGGCTAAGAGCTGGTAAAGTTGCATCAAGATTATCTGGCGTCCACGAATCTAAAACTCGAACACTTCTATTTGCATTGAAGAATGTTGGCAGATCTGTGTAAACCTTATCGTTATTGAAAATATCATTTCCTTGAGACCCTTGGAAGAATGCTGACATATCAAAACCTTTATATGCCATTGTTAAATTTAAACCATAAGTGAAATCTGGGTGAGGAGACCCAATAAATGTTCTGTCCTCATCATTTATAACGTCATCACCATTTAAATCACTGTACTTAAACCTTCCAACGCCATCTGCTGCACTCGTAAAACCTTGATCAGCACTTGCGTTTACTTCAGCTTCAGAAGCAAAAATGCCTTCAACAACTCTACCATAAAAAGATGAAATAGGTTGTCCTTCTTGAGTTCTTGTAACAGCACCGGTAGTTCTAAAACTTTCATACCCTACTTGAAAAGTGCTAATTAAATCAATAACCTCATTTTTATAACTAGAGAAATTAACATCGATACCGTATCTAAAACCTGATTTTAATTCATCAGCAAAGCTAAGACTCGCATCAATACCTTTGTTTTGGATAGAACCAAGATTTACATATGGAGCATTTGCAGCAATTGAAGTACTACTGAATGCACTATTGTCTTGACTAATTAAGTCTTGAGTTTTGATTATAAAATATTCAGCCTCAAGGTTTAATTTGTTGTCAAAGAAACCAAGCTCTAAACCGAAGTTGGTAGTTTCACTAGTTTCCCATTTTAAGTTTTCATTACCTACTGATTCTAAAAGAGCTCCCTGTGTAACACTACCACTACCGTTAAAGCCATAATTAGCATATTGTTCACTTAAAACAGAAATATTGTAAGTAGGGTTATCTACCGGAAGAGATTGGTTACCTAATTGGCCCCATGACCCTTTAAACTTTAATCTACTCATTATAGCGTCATCTGGCCAAAAGTTTTCGTTACTAGCAACCCAGCCTGCACTGAAAGAAGGAAATATATCACTTTGATTGTCTCCTAAAAATCTAGAAGATCTATCTTGACGAACAGTAGCTGTTAGTAAATACTTGCCGTTATAGCTATAGTTTGCCGTTCCAAAAACAGAAAATAAGGAAGAGGCATTGTCATATGCATAGGCTACATTAGCTGCACCACCACCATTTTCTAATAAATAATACTCAGGAGTTTCAAAGAAAAAATCTGTTCTAGAAATTTCCTTTCCTTTTCCTGTTACATTTAATGCTTCTATACCTACTAATGCATTAATGTTGTGATCACCAAAAGATTTGTTGTAACTTAAAGTGTTATTCCAAACCCATTCATATGTATCTTGATCTGCTTCAGTAAGTGTATTGGTCGCTATCGGTTCAGATGATTCAGGATTCAAAGCATTAAAACGTCTATCATTATAAGCTTTAATAGAACCACCGATAGAAGTTTTGAATTGTAAGCCATCTGCAATATCAAGAGTAGCATAAATATCACCAAAAACCCTTAGTGTTTTTTCGAAATCATCAGCTTGTCTTGTAGCCTGTGCAACTGGATTGTTCGGGTTTGAAAGTCCTGTGTCATTACTGTAATTACCAGCGAAGGCGCCATCATTATCATAAACAGGAACTAACGGGGACATTCTTGTAGCCATGTTGTACCAAGACTGACCACCACTCTTTCTTGAGAAAGAAATGTTGGTATGTTCTCCTACTTTAATTCTATCCCCAATTTTAAATTCAGAATTTAATCTAGTAGATCCTCTTTTATACCCAGTGTGAATTTGAATACCATCACGATTTAAATAACTGGCTGAAAACAAAAACTTAGATTTTTCATTACCATTTTCAAGAGTTATAGAAGCATTTTGTGTAACTGCTGTTCTGTAGATTTCATCTAACCAGTCAGTTCCGCCATTAGGCTTTACCGTTGCGGTAATACCATCTGGAGTTCTTTGTAAAACTGTTGGTACGACAGGGTTAACACCGTCACCGTATTGTGCATGAGAAGGTGTACCTCCATCATTTAAGATGCTTTGCCAAATCATTTCTCCATGTTGTTCGGTGTTTAACAATTCCGGTAAATTTGTAGCTGTAGAGAATCCGGTGTATGTATCAACTGAAATACGTGCAGTATCCATATTATAACCGCCACCTTTAGTAGTTATAATAACAACCCCGTTAGATGCTCTTGCTCCATATATAGCTGCAGCACCATCTTTAAGAACGTTCATCTGAGCGATATCAGCAGGATTTATAGTATTTAGTATACTGGCATCGTCCGTTTGTACACCGTCAATAATATAAAGTGGATCATTGCTGTTACCTGTACCGTAACCTCTTATTCTTACAACCGGAGAAGATCCAGGTGAACCATTGTTGGTTATTGTAACACCAGAAACTCTACCTTGTAATGCTTCTGCAGCATTAACAATTGGAGCTTTGGTTGCTTCAGAAATATCTACACTGCCTACAGATCCTGTCAAATCGCCTCTAGTTTGTGTTGAATATCCAGTAACGATAACTTCGTCAAGTGCAGCAGCATCTTCAGCTAAAGTCGCATCAACGGTAGATTGCCCATTAACGGCTACTTCTGTGCTTTTAAACCCTATGTAACTAAAGACTAATGTTGCCCCATCAGATACATTTAAGGTATAATTTCCATCAAAATCTGTTTGTGTACCATTAGTTGTACCTTTTTCTATGACATTGGCACCTGGCAATGGTTGTCCCGTTTCATCAAGAACTGTTCCTGTAATGGTTGATTGAAGTGTTTTTACCTCAATTTCGTTCGAAGTACTTGTGTTTTCATTTGCTTGAGCCAATTGTGCACTTAAGCAAACAATCATTGACAAAATTCCAGATTTAAAAAAGGAAGACCTTTTTCTGGATTTCATCAACGTGTAATCACGTTTTAGATTCATAATCGTTGTTTGTTAGTTTAAATTAATTGTGTGGAAATTGACCTTTTAAAATTTACAGTTGCAGTCGTTAAATGTTAAAAAAATCAAAATCCGGTATAATAATAGCAATTTTAGTTCAAATACATATAATTATCGTGCGTTAAATTATCAGCTATTAAAAATTGAAATGCCTTGTTGTTATTGTTATAATCTGTATAAATAGCCCTAATTATTACATTATCAATAATTTAGCTATGTTAAAATTTCGAGATTATTAAGTTAAAATTTTAACAAATTTATACAGATTTATAGATTAAAAATACGTTAAAAAGTAATTTTCAGGGATAAATGTTTGAGGACCAAACTATCAAGGAAATAGTTGATTCGAAGTATTTTTAAAAATCTAATTGTTAGATTTTTTTAATTTTTAAAAATTTGAAAACAAGAAATTATAATTAAGTTTTCATCAATGTTTGTGGTGCAAAAAAGATAGTTCTTGCCGCCATCTTGAATGCTCAATTTCTTTCTGACCTTAGAAACAGAATCTGGAAAATTTCTAACAGATACATTGGCATGGGTGATACTTTCTTTTTTAAATGACTTTTTAGAATAATCATGTATCTTAATTACCTTGAAAATTCTACCAGGAAACTCAATTAATTGATCTGAAGTATAAAGATGTGAATTAGGGTGTATTTTGTTTAAATTGTAAAATTCACTTAAAAACTGAAATGAACCAGATTTTAGTATGGCGGCATTAGGTTCGTAAATGTAAGCTAGAGGTAAAGAGTAAGTTGGTTTTGCTTTTTGCTCGTCACAAAGTCGAAATTTAAATTTCTGTATGTTGTTTGTTTTGAAATTGACGGTTTTTATGACTGGTTCTTCATTAAAACCTTTTCGAATTAGCCAAAGCACTTCTTTAACATCATTATTTATAGCTACAATATGAATTTCTTCTACATGTTTCAATTCTCTTAACCCGTTTTTTAAATCTAACAACGGACCTGTTTTTATAAGAATGTTTACTGTTTTTAATAATAGAGAAGATAATTGTGCCGTCACATCGGGTTCGCAGTCAGATAGGTAATAAACTTTCTTATTATCTTTATCTCTTCTAGACGGATCGATATATAAACAATCAAAGGTGTTGGTGGTGATTTCTAAATAAGATATACCGTCTGTTGAAATGCATTCTATGTTATTTACGCCTAACTGTTTATAATTGTAATTCGCAATTTTAGAGAGTTCTTCGCTTTTTTCAATGTGTATTACTTGCTTGAATTTTTTTGAAAATGCGTAGGAGTCTACGCCGAAACCTGCGGTAACATCAACAATCATATTACCTTTAAACAGAGATGCTTTATAATCGGCAGTTATTTCTGAAGATGTTTGTGAAAGATTTAATTTGTTAGGGTAGTAGATGTTTTTGGAGTTAAACCATGTTGGTAGTTTTGTTTTTGATTTTATTTTAGATTCAATTTGTTCAACTAACTCTTTTGAAGTTACGCCCTCAAATTTAGACTTAGACAAAAGAATTTTGTGAATGTCAGTTGCTAGATTGTCTTTTATAAACTGCTGTACATCACTTTTTAATATATCATCATTCACAACGGTCTAGAGATTATGAGTCAAAGATTTCACAATTTGATTGTCAGATAGAAATTCTTTAAGTATTACTTTAATGGCAGTGTAGCCGGGTACAGCAACTATCATACCTACGACACCGAATAACAGCCCGGCAATTATAATAACCAAGAAAATTTCTAAAGGGTGAGATTTAACACTGTTGGAGAATATGAAAGGTTGTGAGAAAAAATTATCTACTAACTGCCCGATTAAAAGCCCTAAAAAAACATAACCTGTTTTAGGGAGTATTACTTCACTAAAATCTGAGCCTAAATTACTGGTCATGGTCAATGTTAACATGATTACGCCACCTATTATAGGGCCAATGTAAGGTATGATGTTGAACAGTGCGCATAAAAATGCAATGACAACAGCATTCTCTATTCCAACAATTAATAACACTATAGTATAAATAACGAATAGAATGAATATTTGAAGTAATAGACCAACAAAATATCTAGACAGTAAACCATTAATTTTACCTATGGAATTGGTGGTGCCCTGTTTTTTAGTTTTAGGTATAAATATTAGCAAACCATGTTCGAATAATTTACTGTCTTTTAAAAAGAAAAAAGAAATGAATAGAACTGAAAACAACCCGATGCTGGCAGTACTTAAAACATTTAAAAAAGAATTTAAAAAATTAGGAATAAACCCAATATCTAACCCTTGCAGTATATTTTTTTCTAAACCGCTGTCATCAATAACATCTTCTACTATGTGTGAGGAAACACCTAAATGGTTTGTTATTTGATGATATAATGTATTCAAGCTTTTTTGCAATTCATCTATATCAAGTAATGATAAATTTTTTCCTTGTTCTGATAATAAGGGAATAAATAGTGCTACAATACCTGCCAATAAACCGACCATAAAAAACATAGTAATAATTACAGCCAATATATTGGGTAATTTTAATCGATGCCTGAAAAAACGAACAATTGGACTTCCGATTAAAGCAACTACAGCGGCAATGGCTAAGTACGCTAGAACCGATTGTATGATGTAAAGAAAGTAAAGTACCAAAACAATACCTACTAAAACTCCTATAGCTCTTAATATGCCTTGTGAGATGGTTTTTGATGTCATTGATTAATTTTTAAAAGCATAGGATATAATATTGGCGCCCATTTGTAGTGCTTTTTTTCTCACTTCTACCGGGTCATTATGCACTGTAGGGTCTTCCCATCCATCACCTAGATCTGACTCAGAGGTAAATAATAAAACAATTCTATCATTATTTGAAATTGCAAATGCTTGTGGGCGCTGCCCATCATGCTCATGAATTTTTGGCAATCCTTTAGGGAAAGGATAAGTGTTTGAGAATATTGAATGATCGGCTCCTAGTTCTTCTAGTGGTTTATTAGGGAAAAGTCTTTTGATTTCTCTGGTGATATACGGTTTCATACCATAATTATCATCTATATGTAAAAATCCACCTGAGAGTAAATAAGTTCTTAAGTTTTCTAATTCTTCATTTGAAAAAACCACATTACCATGACCTGTCATGTGTAGAAAAGGATATTGAAATATAGAGCTGCTGCCAACTTCAACGGTTTCTGGTTTATTTTTTATGGTTGTTTCGATATTATTATTACAGAACTTAATTAAGTTTGGTAGTGCTGTAGGGTTGGCATACCAGTCGCCACCACCTTGGTATTTTAGAATAGCTATTTCTTGCGAGAAAGCTGGTAAGCACCACGACGAGATTGTAAATACAAGAAATAATGTAAGTTTTCTCATTTTATTGCGAATAATATACTATCTAATTTCAATACTATGTTTACAAAGAAACTCATTTTAATCATGTTTTTAGGCATATCACTTTTGTTCATGTCCTTTATAAATTCTGAACCAAGTAAAGATAATAAAGTTGACATTGCTATTTCTTCAAATACTTTAGAAAGTACAGATAATGGTATAGTTGTTCTGGAACTATTTACATCTCAAGGTTGTTCTAGTTGCCCTCCTGCAGATGTATTATTGGAAAAGTTTAAAAATGAGTACCCGGAAAATGTTTTTGTACTAAGCTATCATGTGGATTATTGGGACTATATCGGTTGGGCAGATCCGTTTAGTAATGAAAACTTCACCGTCAAACAAAGTAAATATAATTGGAAGCTTGGGTATAGGGGTAATTACACTCCAGAATTAGTAGTGAACGGAAAGGAGCATTTGGTAGGTTCAAATAGAGTTAAAGTTGAAGGCGCTATAAAAAAATATGCAGCAAAGGGCTCGTCTAATCGCTTGATGTCTCAACAATTGGATAGAGAAGCTGGCAAAGTGAATTTTATTTACAAAATAAAAGGAGCTACAGAAGGTAAGATAATACGCGCCGTTTTATTATTGAACGAAAGAATTACAGAGGTAAAAAGAGGAGAAAATAGGTATAGAACATTGAAAAATTCAAATATTGTTGTGGCTGAGAAATACTTAGAGCCTAATGGTAATTCAATAGTTGGATCTATTACTATTCCAAAGATTGTCAAGAAAGATGAAAAGCTTATTTTAATGTTGCTGATAGAAAATGATAATGCTGATATTACAGGAGCTGTTAAAGAATCGATTTAGTATTATCCGTTATTGATTGTAGCGATAATCGTACAGGCTACAATTGCCGCAGTTTCTGTTCTTAATCTTGTTTTGCCCATGGCAACTGGTGCATAGCCTTTTTGTATGGCATATTTTATTTCTTCTGGAGAAAAATCACCTTCAGGACCAATTAATATGGTTACATCTTTATCTGCAGCGACCCTTCTTTTTAGCTCATGACGCTCAGTATCTTCACAATGTGCAATAAATTGAAGTTCAGATGTAGGTTTGTCTAAAAACTCAGAGATACTAATAGGTTCATTTAATTTGGGTAAATAGGTTTGTAGAGATTGTTTCATAGCAGACTCTAATACACGTTGCATTCGCTCAAGTTTTATAACTTTTCGTTCAGATCTATTACAAATTATTGGTGTTATTTCATCAATACCTATTTCGGTAGCTTTTTCTAAAAACCACTCAAAACGATCATTCATTTTTGTTGGTGCAACAGCTATATGTAGCCGATGAGATTTTGGATATGTTTTTTTAGAAGATATAAGTTCAACTTCACATTTTTTAATGTCGTGGTTAATTATTTTGCCCTCAAATAAGTAACCACTTCCGTTGGTAATCCATAATTCATCACCATTGGTTTTTCTTAAAACCTTAACGATATGCTTACTTTCATTACTGTCGAAAGTGAAAGTAGTGTCAATGTCTTTAATATCAGGATTGTAAAATAATTGCATGTTATTTATTTAGTTGACTATGATATAACGTATCTAGCTTTTGCCGTAATATCTTGCTGTGAGAATTTCTCTTCCTTATATTTTTTATACCCTACAATACCTATCATGGCAGCATTATCTGTACAGTATTCAAATTTGGGTATATAGGTCTTCCATCCATATTTGGTCTGAGCTTCGGTTAATGTTTCTCTGATGCCGGAGTTAGCGGAAACCCCACCTCCGATAGCAATTTCTTTGATACCAGTTAGCTTAACGGCTTTTTTCAATTTTTTCATCAAAATTGTAATGATTGTGTATTGTATCGATGCACAAATGTCTTCAAGATTATTTTTGGTGAAATCGGGGTCTTTCTTGGTTTCTCTTTGTATAAAATATAGAATGTTAGTTTTTAATCCGCTGAAGCTAAAATCTAAATCTTTAACATTTGGTATTGGAAAATCAAATTTACTCGAGTTTCCATTTTTAGCATATTTATCAATTAATGGTCCGCCAGGGTAGGGTAGTCCTAAAATTTTTGCACTCTTGTCAAATGCTTCGCCAACGGCATCATCTAAGGTTTGTCCAATAATTTTCATATCGAAGAAATCGTTGACTTGAACAATCTGTGTGTGCCCGCCACTAATTGTTAAAGCTAAAAAGGGAAATGAAGGAGTTGTCATAGTTTCGTCATTTATAAAATGAGCTAAAATATGGGCTTTCATATGATTAACTTCGATAAGAGGTATTTGTAGGCCCAACGATAAAGATTTTGCAAACGAGGTGCCCACGAGTAAAGATCCCATAAGTCCAGGTCCGCGTGTAAATGCTATGGCTGATAATTGTTTTTTATCGATATTTGCTTTGGCTATAGCTTGATGAACGACGGGGACTATATTTTGTTGATGCGCTCTTGAAGCAAGTTCAGGTACAACCCCGCCATATTCTTCGTGAATTGCTTGGGTAGCCACAACATTGCTGAGCACTTTATCGTTCATTAAAATTGCCGCAGAAGTGTCGTCACAAGAAGATTCTATAGCAAGTATGTAAATTGTTTTGTTTTCCAACATTTTTGGAATAAAATTTGAGCAACAAAGGTAAAACATAAAGACCTATCAAAAAACTGAGAAAAATATTGCTTAGAACATTATTGGTGCTTTTACTGATAGGTGTTTTAGGTACCATCATTTTTTCGCTGCCAATGGTACAAACCTTATTGGCACAGTTTGCTACGAAAAAAATTAACAAACAATATGGTACGCAAATTAACATTGATCGCTTAAAAGTGTCTCTGATTTCTTGGAATACAGCTTTAGAAGGTGTTTTTATTGAAGATTATAAACAAGACACGCTTTTTTATATCAATGAGCTTGAAACTTCTATACTAAGTATAGGTAATTTGGCTCAAGGTAATTTGGAATTTGGCGATATTTCTATAGATGAACTAAATTTTAAACTTAAAACTTATTTTGGGGAAAAAAATACTAACCTAGAGGTTTTTGTTGAAAAACTCGAAAGTGATACACCTAGAGCAGAGGGGACCCCGCCATTTAGGTTATCGTCATCTTATGTTGAGATACAAAAAAGTAAGTTTAAATATATTGATGATAACTTAGAAAAAACAACCGTTTTAAATTTTGATAGTTTAAATATTAATGCAGGAGAGTTTTTAATTTTAGGTCCAGAGGTTTCTGCTAATATTCAAGATATGTCTTTCTATAGTAATAGAGGCTTAAGGGTAGATAGTTTAATAACTAATTTTAAGTATACAAAACAGCAAATGCGTTTTGATTCTTTAAAAATAAAAACACCTCTTTCTGCCTTAGATGGTAATTTGGTGTTTAACTATAATCGTGAAGATTTTTCAGATTTTTTAAACAAAGTTAATGTTGTTGCTGAATTTAAGGATTCTAAAGTAGCTTTCGACGAAGTAAATCTCTTATATAATATATTTGGAAAAGGAAAAGAAGTGACCCTAAATACCAAGATTAATGGGGTTTTAAATGATTTAAATACCGATGACCTTTTCTTATTTTCAGATGATACAGGTATACGAGGCGATTTTAATTTTAAGAACTTATTCAGTAAACAGAATCCTTTTAGTTTAACTGCAGAAATGAAGAATGTAACAAGTAGTTACTATCAGTTGAATGCGTTATTGCCTAATTTAATAGGTAAATCTTTACCATCGACCTTTAGTAAACTTGGTCAATTTACTATTCGAGGCAGCGCATATATTACCAATTCGTCAATAGATGCTAAAGTTAATTTAAATACTGCAGTGGGTAGTAGTTATGCCGATATTGTATTGAGTAATTTCAATAATATCGATAACGCTACTTATAAAGGATTTATCTCTTTGATAGATTTTGATTTAGGTGATTTCGTAGAAAATAAAAATATTGGTAAAACCTCTTTAGATTTTAATGTAGAAGGTAAAGGCTTTGTTAAAGAGAAATTAAACACAGAGGTTATTGGTCAAATCTACTCTATAGAGTTTAATAAATACAACTATCAAGATTTAAGGGTTTCCGGTATTATCAAAGACCAGTTGTTCGATGGTTCTTTGATTAGTAATGATGAGAATTTTAAATTTGATTTTAAAGGTCTGGCTAATGTTGCCGAGGCTAGAAATAACTTTAATTTTATCGCATCTGTAGATTATGCGGACTTAAAAAAACTTAATATTATCAATGATAGCGTTTCTATCTTTAAAGGAAACGTTAGTATGGATATTACAGGTACCACTTTAGATAATATCGTAGGAGATATAAACTTTACTCAAACGAGTTATCAAAATGTAAATGACACGTATTATTTTGAAGATTTTGAGGTTACTTCAAATTTTGACGATGAACGTGAGCGTACAATAAACATTAATTCACCTGATATCATTACCGGCTTTATGAAAGGTAGTTTTAAGGTTAGGGAATTGGGTAAACTTGTGCAGAATTCATTGGGTAGTATCTATACAAATTATAGACCTTTTCAAATTTCTGATGGGCAAAATCTATCTTTTAATTTTAAGATTTATAATAAGATTGTAGATGTTTTTTTTCCAGAGGTCAGGTTTGATCCAAATACCTTTATTAAAGGTAATATAGTGGCAGACGAGGGTGATTTTAAACTCAACTTCGCCTCCCCCAGTATTGAGGCTTTTGGTACCGCTGCAGATAGTATTGAGGTGCGAATAGATAATAAAAACCCTTTATTTAACACCTTTGTATCAGTTGGCGAGTTAGATACGCCTTATTATAATTTTAAGGATTTTAATTTGATCAATACTACTTTAAAAGATACGTTATTCTTTAGGTCTGAATTTAAAGGAGGTAGCGATTTTAACGATTCATACAACTTAAATTTCTATCATACTTTTAATAAAGAAAATAAGTCTGTAATTGGACTTAAAACTTCAGATGTAAATTTTAAAGGAAATAAATGGGTATTAAATAAAGATGGTGACACTAAAAATAAGGTGATTCTGAACAGAGCTTTAGATAGTATTACAATAGAAGAAATTGTAATGAATAACGATGAGAAAGAACAAATTAGGCTAAAGGGTCAATTGGCAGATTCTACCTATAAAGATCTTCAATTACAGTTTAAAATTGTCTCTTTAGATAAGATAACACCTGTCATAGATAGTCTTGAATTGCAAGGGGAGGTTAATGGAACTCTTAATGTACTTCAAAAAGATGGTATTTATTTACCGTCCTCTAATTTAAATATTGAGAAATTCGGTATTAATGATATACCGCTTGGAGATTTGGCAATAAGTATTATTGGTAATAAAGATTTGTCTGAGTTTCAAGTGAATTCACAATTATCTGACAATGGTTTGGAGAAATTTAGTGTGGTAGGTAGTATTGAGAAAAAAGGAGAAATACCTAGAGCTAATTTGATTGCAAATTTCAATAATTTTGGTCTTGAGCCTTTTAGTCCATTAGGGGAGGGTGTCATTGATAAGATAAGAGGAGATGTAGATGGTAGGGTTAGTATACAGGGTGATATCGATAATCCTAGTTTTGATGGGTTACTTACTCTTGATAATGCTGGTATAGCTGTACCTTACCTAAATGTTGATTATGGTTTTGCACCACGATCTCGCGTTGTTCTAAAAAATCAAACTTTTGATTTCGAAAATATAGCGCTAGAAGATGTTGAAAAAGGTACGCGGGCAAATTTAGATGGTACCATTACTCATAGTTTCTTTAAAAGTTGGGTGCTCGATTTAAATGTAGATACTAAAAATGATAAATTTTTAATTCTAGATAAGCAATTTAAAGAAGGTGACTTATACTATGGTACTGGGTATTTAAATGGAACAGGTCGCATTTTTGGTCCAACAACAGCTTTGAATATAACAGTTGATGGAGAGACGGCTAAAGGGACTTCATTAAAAATTCCATTAAGTGATGTGGCTAGCGTTGGTGATTATTCATTTATAAATTTTCAAGAAAAAACCGATAAAAAAAGAATTGAAAGTCAGCGTCAATTAAAAGATTATCAAGGTTTAGAATTAGAATTCAACTTAGATGTTACCCCAGATGCCGAAGTTGAAATTGTGACGGATACTAAAACGGGAAGTTCTTTAAAAGGTACTGGTGCAGGTATTATTTTAATACGAATAAATACCAACGGTAAATTTGAAATGTATGGTGATTATGTTGTGGTAACAGGTGAATTCAATTATAAATTTGGAGGAATAATAGATAAGAAATTTACAGTTGAACCTGGTGGAACTATTAATTGGGATCAAAAACCGTTAGAAGCTATATTAGATATGGATGCGGTTTATTCCTTAAATGCTAATCCGGCTCCACTGCTTGATGATGCGGGGTTTACTCGAAGAATACCTACAGATGTTATCATTAGTTTAACAGGTCAATTGCAAAGTCCAGATATCGATTTTGGAATAGATTTTCCTGGTACCAATTCAATTGTAAAATCAGAATTGGAATACAGGTTACAAGATCCCACCGTCGAGGAGAAGAATGCAATTTTCTTATTGGCACAAGGTACGTTCGTAAATTCTCAAAGCGGTATTAGTCAACAAGCGATAACGGGTAACTTAGTGCAAAGTGCATCAAGTATTTTAAACTCTATTTTAAGTGGAGGTAATGATAAATTTAATCTAGGACTTTCCTATGAACAAGGAATCTTGGATCGTTCTGCAGATATAGAAACTGATGATCGAATAGGGGTAACGGTATCTACTCAAATATCCGATAGAATATTGTTTAATGGTAAAGTGGGTGTTCCTGTAGGTGCGTCAAGCGAAACTCTTGTTGCTGGTGATTTTGAAATACAGGTCTTGTTAAATGAGGAAGGAACCCTGAGTGCAAATTTCTTTAGTAGACAAAGTGAAATACAAGCTTATTTATCTGACCAACAAGGTTCGACCCAAGGTGCTGGTGTATCTTATGAGGTTGATTTTAATAACTTTAAAGAACTTTTTCAGAAAATATTAGCTACAAAACCAAAAGAAGAGGAAGTGCCTGTGCAAGAAACCCCGTTACCATCTTCTGTAATGGGTAATGATAGCTTAATTCGTTTTTATGATAAACCAAAATCATTAAATTGATTGAACATTTCTGTATCAATTGCTAATAATTAACATATTTTAAGAATATGGTTATTAATCTGTTATAACGAAATCCTTTTCGTTGATTTTTTCTTAAAATGAGACTTATCTTTATTCCGATTGTGACTAAGATTTCTTAATTTCGTTGGCTTAAATTTTTCAATGTCTACAGAAATAAAAAAAATAGCGGTACTGACTTCAGGAGGTGATTCTCCGGGCATGAATGCAGCCATAAGGTCAGTTGTTCGTACCTGTGCTTACATGAAGGTAGATTGTGTTGCAGTCTATAGAGGTTACCAAGGTATGATTGAGGGGGATTTTAAAACTATGGACGCCCGTAGTGTAAACAATATCATTAATAAAGGTGGTACTATACTTAAGTCTGCCAGATGTGATGATTTTAGAACTCCCGAAGGAAGGAAAACAGCACATGAGCAACTGTTAAAAGCAGGTATAGATGCATTTGTGGTTATTGGCGGTGATGGTAGTTTTACAGGTGCCATGATTTTTAATAGGGAATATGACTTCCCGGTAATCGGTATTCCTGGTACTATTGATAATGATATTTTCGGTACTACATTCACATTGGGTTTTGATACCGCTTTGAATACAGTGGTAGAATGTATAGATAAAATTAGAGATACTGCTAGTTCTCACAATAGACTTTTCTTTGTAGAAGTAATGGGTAGAGATGTTGGGCATATTGCACTTAACGCCGGTGTTGGTGCAGGTGCAGAAGAAATATTGATTCCCGAAGAGAATTTAGGTTTGGACAGACTGCTTGAATCTTTAAAAAGAAGTAAGGAATCTGGTAAATCTTCTAGTATTGTAATCGTTGCAGAAGGTGATAAATCTGGTAAAAACGTATTTGAACTTAAAGAATATGTTGAGGAGCATTTGCCAATTTATGATGTTCGTGTATCTGTATTAGGACATATGCAAAGAGGTGGTGCGCCATCTTGTTACGATCGTGTTCTTGCTAGTAGAATGGGAGTAAAGGCAGTAGAGGCTTTGTTAGAGGGCAAAACAAACCTTATGGTCGGTATACAAGATAACAAACTGACCCTTACACCGATAAACAAAGCAATTAAAGGGCATACAAAAATTGATAAGGAGCTTATAAGAGTTTCAGAAATAATGACTACATAAAATTAAAAATTAAAAATAGATAAAATGTCAAATTTGAAAATAGGAATTAACGGTTTCGGTAGAATAGGTAGATTGGTCTTCAGAACAACAATAAAACGTGGTGATGTTGATGTTGTTGCTATCAACGACTTATTAGATGTTGAGCACTTGGCTTATTTATTAAAGTACGATTCTGTACACGGTAAGTTCGACGGTACAGTTGATGTAAAAGATGGTAACTTGGTTGTAAACGGTAAAACTGTACGTATTACTGCAGAAAGAGATCCAAAGAATATTAAGTGGGATGCTGTTGGTGCTGATACTGTTGCAGAATGTACAGGTATATTTACAACTTTAGAAACAGCTCAATACCATATTGACGGTGGTGCTAAAAAAGTGGTTATTTCTGCACCTTCTAAAGATGCGCCAATGTTTGTAATGGGTGTAAACCATAAAGAGGTTAAGGCATCAGATGTTATTGTATCCAATGCATCTTGTACTACTAACTGTTTAGCTCCGGTTGCTAAGGTGTTAAATGATAGTTTTGGTATAGAAGAGGCGTTGATGACAACAATCCACGCAAGTACTTCTACTCAATTTACAGTAGATTCACCTTCTAGAAAAAACTACCGTTTAGGTCGTTCTGCAATGTTGAATATTATTCCTTCAACTACAGGTGCTGCTGTTGCGGTAACCAAAGTTATACCTGCATTAACAGGAAAACTTACTGGTATGGCGTTTAGAGTGCCTACTGCAGATGTATCTGTTGTGGATTTAACTGTAAGAACAAGTAAGGAAACTTCTTTGGATGAAATTAAAAAAGCTTTTAAAGCTGCGTCTGAAGGTGAGCTTAAAGGTGTATTAGGTTATACTGATGAAGCAGTTGTTTCTCAAGATTTCGTAAGTGACCCAAGAACTAGTATTTTTGATGCAGAGGCTTGTATAGAGCTAAATTCTGGTTTCTTTAAGTTGATATCTTGGTATGATAACGAAGCTGGTTTTTCCAATAAAATGGTTGACTTAATGCAGCACGTAAATACCCTATAACCTTCATTTTAGTATAACAAAGATATATCCTGAAAATGAGGCATTTTTTCCTTATTTTCAGGATTATTTTTTAAAGACATTCGGTTTATGATTTTAATAGTAGATAGTGGCGCAACCAAGTCAGATTGGATTGCATTAGATGAAAGTGGTGAGCAACTTTTTTTAACGCAAACTTTAGGTCTTAGTCCTGAGGTATTAACTAAAGATGTTATCGAAGATCGCTTAGCGAATAATTTTGAACTTTCTAAGAATAGGGAAAAAGTGTCTCATCTCTATTTTTATGGTGCCGGTTGTGGTACAGATCGTATGAAATTATTCTTAAAAGGAATTTTTAAAGACTTTTTTCCTAATGCAAAAGCAGACGTAAAAGAAGATACTTATGCAGCTATATTTGCTACAACAAAAGTGGGTCATCAAGGTATCGTTTGTATATTGGGTACAGGTTCTAATTGCAGTTACTACGATGGTAACCAGTTATTTCAAAAAGTAACTTCTTTAGGTTATATTCCTATGGATGATGGTAGTGGAAATTTCTTCGGTCGTAAACTTATTCGCGATTATTATTTTCATAAAATGCCATCTGATTTAGCTCATAAATTTGCTGCTTCTCATGATTTGGATGCTGATGTTATAAAAGAGAACTTGTACAAACAGCCTAATCCGAATACTTATTTAGCTACATTTGCGCGCTTTTTGATTGAAAATAAAGATCACCCATATGCGAAAGGGGTCATTGATAAAGGTTTTCAACAATTCATAAACAACTATGTAATGCAGTTTGAATTAGCCACTAAAGTTCCTATTAATTTTGTAGGTAGTATTGCTCATTATCTAAGAGATGAACTGACATCTGTGTTACTTAGAAATGATTTAATAGTGGGTGTTATTAGGCAACGACCAATTGAAGGTTTGGTAGAATTTCACCGATCAAACATGTAGTATTTTATTTGACTGCAATCATTGAAATTTCAACATTTACGAACTTAGGTAAATTTGCAACTTCTACAGTTTCTCTCGCTGGTGCAGTTTCTGCATTAAAATATGAAGCATACACTTCGTTAACTTCAGTGAATTGTTTCATGTCACTCAAGAATATAGAAGACTTAACAACATTTTCAAAGGTCATTTCAGCTTCGGTTAAAATGGCCTTTAAATTTTCCATAGATTGTTTTGTTTCTAATTTTATATCGCCCGATACCAATTCTCCACTTTTAGGATTTAAAGGAATTTGTCCAGAAATATAGAGGGTTCCATTGCTTAATGTCGCCTGATTATAAGGTCCTATAGGTGCTGGAGCGTTCTCTGTGTTTATTATTTTTTTCATGTATGCTAATTTTAATTTTGGCTTCTATTTTCCCACTTAAGATCTTTTAATATAGACGAATCTATGCCAATGAAGAAGTACCATCGTTTATATGTTCCGAAAGGTGTCCAGTTAAACCGCATGGTAAAACTTTTTAGATCTCTTTGAAATCGTAATTGCGTCAAAGTAAAACCTTCGTTTTTAAAATCGTAACCAGAAGATCCTCCAATTGACCATCTTGGTGCGAATTCGATATCCCCAGAAAACATTAATGAATGACTGCTAAATTCATTTTGTCTCGCCGAATTGCTATAATTTGCAGAATATGCAAGCCTTAAATTCCAAGGAATTTTTGTGCCGTATATGGGGTTTTCTATATCTGCGTTTTTATCGTCTTTTTCAACGGGATTAGAATTGAAATCATCTGCCCTACCGAATAGGTCATCTTCTCTACCACCGCTTTGTGCGACGTAATCAAAAGGATCTCTTTCTTCTTCTCCTTCTTTACCTTCCTTGTCGTCTTTTTTGCCGAACATATCGCTGCTTATAGAATAAGAAACATTAGCATTTGCTCTTGTTAGTCTAAAAAGACTACCACCATTATCAATGTTAAATGTATTTATTCTTGTACCGTTGTTGTCAATAGCATAAGGGTCTAAACCAGCAGAGAAGTTAATTGACATTTTATTGTCGAGGATATTTGTGCCGCCATTGATGCTTAAAGGATTTAGGCGTAGAGAATCAGACTCAAAATTATAACCTGTTGAAATATTGAAGTTACTTAGTAGCGATACTTTTTTTGGCTCGAGCTTTGTAGAGTCTTTTTCTCTAACTTTTGCTTCCAAGGTGTTGGCTAATGAAAAACTTAGGCTGTTCGATTGCCCTAAAGACGGTGCGCCGTTTAATGTTCCGGTAAAGCGACTGTATTGCACTTCAACTCCATCTTCACCTATATACTCATCATAAAACTGTTCAAACGATGGTGCGTAGCCATAGCTTAATGATGGTCTTGCTGTGTGTCTAATTGCTTGAATTTTTTTATCTTCCCCAAAGTCAAAAGTTCCATAAAGGGTTGTTCCAATGCTCGCGCTAAAATTATATGTATTGTATCGGTCAAAACCGCTAACAGTATCTATAACAACTTCTTCTGCTACATCATCATAACTTCTATCGTATGTTTCTAAAGACCATACGTCTTCGTAATTGGCGCCAACGCTAACGCTAAAAAACTTAGCTACCTTAAAGTTTGTAGCAACTGGTATACTATGACTAGCTCCAATTCTTGCATTTTCGAACATGTTTTTTGTAAAAAAGTCTTCGTCGTTTGTAGTTAGACTGTTTTGAGCGTTTACGCTATATTGAAAATTAATATTATCGATGATTCCATTTTTAACACCATCTTTTTTTACAAATGGATAAATACGTTCTACACTAGCTTGAAATGTGGGCAGTGTCATGTTGATATTGTCATCTTCATCGTCATCATCATCGTCATCATCTGTTGCTGCAGATGTAAGTTGCGAATGGGTTGCTGTTAAACTCATATTCACAGATGGGTAATTTGGAAAAGTCTTCGAATATGAAATTGAAGATGATAGGGTGTTATTTTGTGTGTTTGGTAGGTTGCTTTGTTGCAAAGAGTTTTGGTAATAATCACTGCTACCTAAATTTACAGATGCTGAAAAGCGAGAATTCGGACTAGCTTTTGTGTCTTGCGAATGAGAAAATTGAATGTTGTAATTACGAGATAAACTGTAGTCGCTAAACCCTTTCTGGCTATTGACTATATTTTCGAACCTTAAATTTACATTTCCTCTATATTTATAGCGTTTGGTATAAATAGATGCCGTCCTAAACGCATAACTACCATTAGTGTAAAAATCACCAGAGAGCGTAATATCGGCATAATCACCTAATGGAACGTAGTAACCCATATCTTGTAAAAAGTAACCCGTATCAGGATCATTACCGAAAGATGGCATAAGAATACCTGCAGACCTGCCAACTGTTAGTGGGAAATAAGCAAACGGCATTGCAATAGGTGTGGGTACATCGGCAATATATAAGTTACTAAAACCTGCAATTACCTTCTTTTTAGGTACAAATTTTGCTTTTCGTACCCTTATGTAATAGTCTGGGTTTATAGTGTCTGTGGATGTTGTAAGTTTCCCTTCACTTAAAAAGTAAACCGAATCATTTTCTTTTTTAGTAATCTCGGCGTATACTTTCATGGCATCACTACCTAAAGACCCTGCTGCTGCTTGTTGTTCGGTTCTTGAATTCCAGATTAAAGCTTTTTGTGTGTCAAAGTTGAAACGTATGGAATCTGGTATTACTATGTTCTCACCTTGTTTAAAGTACGGTAGTTGGGTGTAATTGCCTAAAGAGTCTACCATTCTACCTGCATAAACTTCATTCTTAATATAATCCATTATAATAATACCTGCCTTAAGTTCAGTATCTTGATAATAGATTTCAGCTTCGTTATAAAGGTATATTTTATTTTCTTTTTGGCTTAACTTCACATAATCTTTCGCCTTATAGGTTATTTTATCTAAAAGTAAAGGAGGATTTTGATTTAGGGAGTCTGTAGTCAACGAATCTGCTTTAATAGAATCTCTAATTGCAGTAGGCGGAAACAATGGTGCGACTATTGAATCCCTATCTGCTTTGATATTGAGAGTCTTGATTTTTCCTTCTTGACCGGTAGCATAAAAAGCACTGGCAAAAACCAAGAATAGGAAAAGTAAGTATTGTTTGTTTGATTGCAAAGCTATATATCCTATTTTTGTAAAGGTTTGGCGGTCCAATGAGCCGTTATTTAAGATGTCAAACTTACATATATTTTTTTATCCCGATGTAGGGTCTTACAATAAATTTAACCATTATCAGGGCGATATAATCCCTAACACTTATGAAAATAAAATTCTTTAGCATTTCTTTAGTTTTAACAACAACGTTATTACTACTGTCTTTTACAGTGTCTGATGAGGAAATTAAATCAGATGATCCATTTATTGTTGTACTTGATGCAGGGCATGGCGGTCATGATCCTGGTAACTTAGGGAACGGCTATTTGGAGAAAAAAATAGCGTTGAACATTGTTTTGAAGGTTGGGGAAATACTTTCTGATAACAAGGATATTAAAGTTATCTATACCCGTAAAGATGACACATTTATTGATTTGTACGTAAGAGGAGAGGTAGCAAATAAAGCAAATGCAGATTTATTTGTTTCGGTACATTGCGACTCTCATACTTCAGATGCGCACGGTGCAGGTACTTTTGTATTGGGTCTTCATGCCAACAAACAGAATTTTGAAATAGCGAAGAAAGAAAACTCGGTAATTTATTTAGAAGACAATTACGAAAATAGATATGCCGATTATGATATTAATTCACCAGAATCTGTTATAGGACTTACTATTATGCAAGAAGAATTTTTAGATCAGAGTGTTGCTTTGGCAACTATGATACAAGAAAATTTTTCTAATAAACTAAAAAGAACTGATAGAAAAGTGAAACAAGCAGGTTTTATTGTTTTACATCAGACTTTTATGCCGAGTGTTTTAGTTGAAACCGGATTTTTAACTAACAAGGATGAAGGTGCCTATCTAAATTCTTCAAAAGGACAAAATGAAATTGGTGATGCGATTGCAAAAGCTATTTTACATTATAAAGAAGGAGTTCAGCCTACTGCTCAACCTGTAGAGACAATTGTTAAAAAACCTAAAAAAGTTCTTGTTGAAGAAGCTGTTGTAGAAAAGGCAGAAGAAAAGAAAGAGGCGATTACTGAGGTAGTTAAAGAAAAAATAGTAGAAGAGAAAAAACCTGTAATCACTAACGTATCGCCAAAGGTAGAGGAAGTAAAAGAAATAACAGATGTGCCTGTTGTTAAAAAAGAGGAGGCAATAAAAGAAAGCGAGGTAGCAAAATCAATTGTTTTTAAAATTCAATTAATGGCTAGCAGTAAGAACGTAGCTCTAAACCCTAGTAATTTTAAAGGACTTTCAAAACTTTCTCAAGAACCTTACAAGAATTTATTTCGTTATATGTATGGTGAGACTAGGTCTTTTAGAGAAGCTAAAATGTTGCAGTCTCAAGCACAAACAAAAGGGTATCCATCGGCATATATTGTGGCTTATAGATTAGGTGAGAGAATTCCAATTCAAGAAGCAATAGACGAGGTTTCTGAATTTACCCCATAAAGTGTAAATATTATTCATAATTTTGAGTGTACTAAAAATATAATTGCTTGAAACTATCTAGAGAATTAAAAACAGGAAT
The DNA here is from genome assembly GCF_045063735.1 of Maribacter sp. Asnod1-A12. NCBI lineage: Bacteria > Pseudomonadati > Bacteroidota > Flavobacteriia > Flavobacteriales > Flavobacteriaceae > Maribacter > Maribacter sp. Asnod1-A12. The sequence goes on along the minus strand of NZ_JBEFNZ010000006.1, from coordinate 4,111,011 downwards.
TATTGTTATTGGAGGAATTTTGCTATTCATCATGGGATTTAGCTATCTAAAGTCAACCCCAATTTTTGATAACAGTAAAACATTCTATGCCATTTACCCAAATGTAGGTGGTTTACAATCTGGTACGAACGTTTCTATTAACGGTTTTAGTGTAGGTAAGGTGAATGACATTAGATTTTTAGACGAGAAAGGAAATTTATTGGTAACTTTTACTGTTGGTAACGATTTTAAGTTTTCTAAGAATAGTACCGTTGAACTATATGATACGGGTATTATTGGAGGTAAAGGTTTACAAATAAAACCTTTGTTTGATCAAGATTTGGCTCAGCATGGTGATACTTTAAGAACGGAAACAAGACCAGGGATTACAGATTTGGCTCAACAAAAATTGAACCCTTTGGTTCGTAAGGTTGAATCTGCGATTTCTGGAGCAGATTCTGTTTTGGTGAATGTAAATTCTGTTCTTGATGAAAAAACTAAAAAGGAACTGAAAGAAGTTATAGTTGGGTTGAATACATTGATTACAAGTCTAAATGGTAGTGCTACGCAACTCAATTCTGTACTAAATACTAATAAGGACAAACTTAATAATTCATTCGAAAGTTTTGAACAGTTAACTGCTAATTTCGCGAAACTTTCAGATTCCTTAAACTCTGCCGGACTCGGTAGAACCTTGGCTAGTTTAGAATCTACTATGGCGAGTTTAGATAAGGTTACTCAAAAAATTGAAAATGGAGATGGAACTCTTGGGTTGCTTATGAATGATAAAGAGATGTATACCAATTTAAATAATGCGTCTCGTGAATTAGATTTGTTATTACAAGATTTTCGTTTGAATCCAAAAAGGTATGTTAACGTTTCTGTTTTTGGTAAGAAACAGAAAGATTATGAGTTGCCAGAAAATGACCCGGCAGTAAATTCTATTGAGAATAAAGAAGATTAACCTATATGCTATATCTCCCTAATATTATTTTTATAATCCTACTGATTGTGGGTGTCGGTTTTTTTGTGAAAAATGTTTTAAAACTGAAACGAAATATTTTTTTAGGTAAAGAAGTATCTCAGGTCGATGATAAACCGCAAAGATGGAAAAATATGGCTAAGATTGCTTTAGGGCAATCTAAAATGGTTGTACGTCCTATTGCTGGTGCATTACATATTATTGTCTATGTTGGTTTTGTTATTATAAATATTGAAGTGCTTGAAATTATTTTAGATGGTATTTTCGGTACGCATAGAATGTTTGCTGTTTTAGGTCCTGTTTACAATTTCTTAATCGGTTCTTTTGAGGTACTTGCCTTGTTGGTTATAGTTGCAGTAGTTATTTTCTGGGTCAGAAGAAATGTAATTAAACTGAAAAGATTTTTTAAACCAGAAATGGAAGGTTGGCCAAAGAATGATGGTAACATGATCCTCTATATTGAACTGGTCTTAATGGTACTTTTTTTAACGATGAATGGTGCTGATTATCAGTTACAACAAATAGGTGCAGAGCATTATGCGGCAGCAGGGTCATTTCCTATTAGTAGTATAATTGCTCCTATGTTTGAAGGTATGTCGATTTCTAATTTGGTAATAATAGAGCGAACAGCTTGGTGGTTGCATATTGCAGGTATTTTGTTTTTTCTTAATTATCTATATTATTCAAAGCATTTACATATTTTGCTTGCTTTTCCGAATACTTACTATGGTAAGTTGACACCTAAGGGTCAATTTAAGAACTTACAATCAGTTACTGATGAAGTTAAAATGATGATGGATCCAGAAGCAGATCCATATGCAGCACCTGCAGAAGATGCTGCTGTTCCAGATAAGTTTGGTGCTTCAGATGTGCAAGATTTAAGCTGGGTTCAATTACTTAATGCCTACACATGTACAGAATGTGGACGTTGTACTAGTGAATGTCCTGCTAATCAGACCGGAAAAAAATTGTCTCCTCGTAAAATTATGATGGATACTCGAGATCGACTAGAAGAAGTAGGTAAGAATATCGATGCGAATAAAGGCGAATTTAAAGATGATGGTAAGCAATTGTTGAATGATTATATTTCTACAGAAGAATTGTGGGCATGTACATCGTGTAACGCTTGTGTCGAAGCTTGTCCGATTAGTATTGATCCTCTTTCTATTATTATGGATATGAGGCAGTATTTAGTGATGGAACAATCTGCTGCTCCTACAGATTTGAATAATATGATGGGTAATATTGAGAATAATGGGGCACCTTGGCCATTTAACCAAATGGACCGTTTAAATTGGAGTAAAGAATCTTAAAGATAGATATGGCAAGTGAATTAAAAGTGCCTACAATGGCAGAATTTTTTGCGTCGGGAACCGTGCCTGAAGTTTTGTTTTGGGTAGGTTGTGCTGGTAGTTTTGATGATAGGGCAAAGAAGATAACTAAAGCCTTTGTGAAGATTTTGAACAAGGCAAATGTTTCTTTTGCTGTTTTAGGAACTGAAGAAAGTTGTACCGGTGACCCCGCTAAACGTGCAGGTAATGAGTTTTTGTTTCAGATGCAGGCAGTAACTAATATAGAGGTATTGAACGCATATGAAATTAAGAAAATCGTTACGGCATGTCCGCATTGTTTTAATACTATTAAAAATGAATACCCTGGCTTAGGCGGCAAATATGAAGTAGTGCATCATACTCAGTTTCTTAAAGATTTACTGAACGATGGTCGAATTTCAATGGAAGGCGGAAATTTTAAAGGTAAACGAATAACTTTTCATGACCCTTGCTATTTAGGTAGGGCAAACGGAGTATACGAAGCTCCTAGGGATTTAATAAGAAAATTGGATGCCGAACTTGTAGAAATGAAAAGTTGCAAGCAAAGAGGGCTATGCTGTGGGGCTGGAGGAGCACAAATGTTCAAAGAACCTGAAAAAGGTGACAAAGACGTAAATATAGAGCGTACAGAGCAAGCATTAGAGACTAAACCTGAAATTATTGCGGCAGGATGCCCATTTTGCAATACAATGATGACAGACGGGGTTAAGAATAAAGAAAAGGAAAATGCCGTTGAAGTAATGGATATTGCTGAAATGATTGCGACAGCAGAAGATTTATAATTTTAAAGAAATTCAAATTGCTAGTAAAATTCAATATATTACCAGATACCGCAAGAGTTTGGATATACCAATGTAATCGTTCATTTTCTGAAAAAGAGATGGCTGAAATTGGACTGGACTTAGATACTTTTTTAACTTCATGGACCGCACATGGTAATGATTTAAACGCAGGTTATGAAATTAAGTATAAACGTTTTATTGTAATTGCACTTGATCAAACTAAACAGGGGGCAACAGGGTGTTCAATAGATGCATCTGTTCGTTTTATTCAAGCATTAGAAAAGAAATATGATGTATTGTTGCTAGACAAAATGAATGTTTCTTATAAACAAGGTGAATTTGTTGCTTATAAAAGTCTTATAGATTTCAAGACAATGGCCAAACAAAAAGCGGTTTCTAAAAATACAATTGTATTCAACAATCTGGTAACCAATAAAGGGGAGTATATTGAGCATTGGGAAGTACCTGCTTCCGAGAGTTGGCACGCTCGTTTCCTTTAACATAATTTCTTCTTAAGTATCAGAATTTATTGGGTTTTATCGATGAAATGCAATAATTTCAATCCGTAATAGTTATCTCTGTACATATATTTTTATGCGCCATATTTTTATAATTATTTGTGGGTTATTTTGCTATTCTGGTATTTTGGCTCAAAACCCTTTAACGACCAATGACAGTCTTTCTCAAAAAGCATGGGTTGATAGCCAGTACGCTCAAATGAACTTAGACCAAAAGTTAGGGCAATTATTTATGGTAAGCGTAGCTTCTAATCAAAGTAAGCAAGCTACTGATCAAATTAAAAACTTGATTGTTCGAGAAAATTTAGGTGGAGTTATTTTTTCAAAAGGTGGACCTGTGCGTCAGGCAAAACTTACTAACGATTATCAAGCGGTTTCAAAAATTCCTTTATTAGTAGGTATGGATGCTGAATGGGGTCTTTCTATGCGATTAGACTCTACATACGCATTCCCGTGGAATATGACATTAGGTGCAATTCAAGATAATTCTATTGTTGAAAAAGTAGGCTATCAAATTGGTAAGCATGCTAAACGTTTAGGGGTGCATATTAATTTTGCTCCAGACTTAGATATTAATACAAATCCTAAAAACCCTATTATTGGTAATCGTTCTTTTGGAGAAGACCGTGATAATGTCGTTTCTAAAGGAACCGCATTTGCAAAAGGCATGGAAAATGCCGGCGTTCTTGCAAATGGCAAACATTTCCCTGGGCATGGAGATACTGAAGTAGATTCCCACCATAACTTACCGGTCATTCCTTTTTCTATACAAAGGTTGGATAGTCTAGAGCTGTATCCCTTTAAGAAGTTGATTAACTCAGGTTTAAGTAGTATTATGGTTGCTCATTTAGAAGTGCCAGCGCTTGAAATGAAGAAAGGATTGCCGTCTTCATTGTCTGAACAAATCATTTCGGGTATTTTAAAAGAACAACTAGGGTATGAAGGTTTGATTTTTACTGATGCACTTAATATGAAGGGTGTATCTACTACAGGTAAAGATGGATCGGTTGAACTGGCTGCATTTATGGCCGGTAATGATATGCTATTGATGCCAGAAAATATCGTTAGTGCTAAAGAAAAACTTACAAAGGCATACGATAGAGGGAAATTGACAGAAGAACGTTTGGCGTATTCTGTCAAAAAAATATTGTCGGCAAAATATAAGGCAGGTTTAAATATGTATAAACCAATTGCTCTTAATAATTTGTATTCTGATTTAAATAGTCTTGAAGATGATATTATTTATGAGCAAGCTATTGAAAATGCAATTACTGTTGTAAAGAACAAATTAGATTTGCTTTCAATTAAAAATCTGGATAATAAAAAAATTGCTTATGTAAAAATGGGCGATGCGGATAATGAAGCATTTGTAAAAGGTTTAAAAAATTATGCAAATGTTACAGTGGTTGAGGCAAATGATATAAATACTTTAAAAACAAAGCTAAAGGATTTCAATTTAGTTATTGTTGGTCATCATAAGAGTAATGAAAGTCCGTGGAAATCATATAAATTTTCAACCAAAGAATTAAATTGGTTACAAGAGATCGGAAATGAAAGAACAGCTAATATGATTTTATGTGTTTTTGCAAAACCATATGCTTTATCAGATATTAGTTCTTTTAAAGGGATTGACGCTGTAGTGATGGCTTACCAGAATAGCGATATAGCACAAGAGAAAGCGGCTGAAATTTTGTTTGGTGCAGTTGGTACTTCAGGTAAGTTGCCAGTAAGTGCTCACGAAGATTTTCCTGTTCATACAGGTTTTGAAGTCAAGACTTTAAGCAGGTTGGGTTATAGCGTACCTGAGCGAGTAGGTATGAGTTCTAAAGGCTTGGAGCGAATAGATGAATTAATGAAGCATGGTTTAGATAGCTTAATGTTTCCGGGTGCTCAAGTCTTAGTGGCTAGAAAAGGCAAAGTAATTTATCAAAAAGGATTTGGTAAGCCGACTTATAATTCTAAAGAAAATATAACCAATGATTATATATATGATTTAGCTTCCTTAACGAAAATATTGGCGACGTTACCTATGGTAATGAAAATGGAAGAAGAGGGGCGAATAGGCTTGAATAATACTTTTGAAGAGTTAGTACCTAACTATTCTAATACCGAAATTAAAAATGTAACAGTATTAAAGGCGCTTTCTCATTATGGGCGATTACCTGCTTGGATTCCTTTTTATATTAGAACATTAGATAAAAATAAGAAGCCATCAAGCGAGTTTTACAGAAGTTCGCCCTCTCCAGGTTTCTCTACTAAGGTTTATGATAATTTGTACTTGATAGATGCATACAAAGATTCTATCTATAACAGAATAGGAAGACAAGATTTAAAGTCTAATAGGTATCGCTATAGTGACGTTCCTTATTATGTTATGAAAAAAGTAATTGAGGATAGTTACAATCAACGACTAGATGGATTAACTAATAATTTTTTATACAATAGAATAGGAGCTGATCATACTACATATAACCCTTTGGAGAAGTTCGATAAAAATATGATTGTTCCATCAGAAGAAGATGATTATTATAGATATGGTACTGTTCAGGGGTATGTTCATGATATGGGTGCCGCTATGCAATCGGGTGTTGGTGGTCATGCCGGTCTTTTTAGCAACTCGAATGATATTGCCAAAATAATGCAAATGTATCTTCAAGATGGTTATTATGGTGGCACTAAGTTTTTTGATTCTAGAACGGTCAAAAAATTCAACACTTGCTATTTTTGTGATAACAATGTTCGTAGGGGAGTAGGATTCGATAAACCACAATTACAGCATAGTGGTCCGACTTGTGGTTGTGTTTCTAGAAAAAGTTTTGGGCATAGTGGTTTTACAGGTACATACACTTGGGCGGATCCAGAAGAAGAAATTGTATATGTATTTTTATCCAACAGAACGTATCCTTCCGCATCGAACACACTTTTAGTTAAATCTGGGTTAAGAACAAGAATTCAACAAGCTATTTACGATTCAATTCTGAATTAAATAGGTAATTTTGTTGTGATGAAAATAGCAATAGTATGTTACCCTACCTTTGGTGGTAGTGGTGTTGTAGCAACAGAATTAGGAATTGCATTGGCAAATAGAGGTCATGAAATTCATTTTATCACATATAAACAACCGGTTCGTTTAGAGTTGTTGAGTAATAAAATCTTCTTTCATGAAGTTCATGTGCCAGAATATCCACTCTTTCATTATCAACCTTACGAGCTTGCATTATCAAGTAAGTTGGTCGATACTATAAAACTTCATAAAATAGACCTCTTGCATGTACATTATGCCATACCCCATGCTTATGCTGGTTATATGGCGAAGAAGATGTTAGAAGAAGAGGGTATTTATGTACCTATGATTACAACGTTACACGGTACTGATATTACTTTAGTAGGTAAACATCCATTTTATAAGCCAGCGGTTACGTTTAGTATAAATCAGTCTGATGTAGTTACTTCTGTATCTGAAAGTCTAAAACAAGGAACGTTAGATACTTTTGATATTCATGGCGATATAGAGGTTATTCCTAATTTTATTGATGCTAAAAAATACAGTACTTCATTTACCGATTGTCAAAGATCTAACATGGCAACCGATGAGGAGCGTATAGTAACACATATAAGTAACTTTAGAAAGGTAAAACGCATACCTGATGTCATAAAAATTTTCAGTAAAATACAATTAGAAATTCCGTCAAAATTAATTATGGTAGGTGAGGGTCCAGAAAAAGCTGGGGCTGAACGTTTGTGCGAAGAATTAGGCATAGCTGATAAAGTTATTTTCTTAGGAAACAGTAATGAGATTGATAAAATTTTATGTTTTTCTGATTTATTTCTATTGCCTTCACAATCAGAAAGTTTTGGACTTGCAGCACTTGAGGCTATGATTAATAAAGTGCCTGTAATTTCTAGTAATGCAGGTGGTATACCAGAAGTGAATACTGAAGGGGTAAGTGGTTTTTTAAGTGATGTTGGTGATATTAATGATATGGCAGCAAAGGCAATCACCATCTTAAAAAATGATGCTGTTTTAGAAAGGTTTAAGCTTAATGCCCTAGAAGAAGCACAGCGTTTTGATATTCAAAAGATAGTTCCGCTTTATGAGGATGTTTACGAAAGGGCTTTTAAAGGTAGATTTAAAAATGCATAGGTATTCTCTTTGCTTATTTATAGTGACAATATTGCAATTGAATTCTTGTAAAAGTACTGCGCAAAGTAGTTTGCAAGAAGTTGATGACAAGGGTATGGAACTTATTTTAAACGAAACCTATAGCGGATTTGAGCAAGAAGATTTTTTTTTAATAAAAAATCAGAAAGAGCTTAATGCTTTCTATGGTAAAATAAACCGAACAAGAAAACCTGGATTGACACCACCATTTATAGATTTTAATATGGAAATGATTCTTATTTGGTGTGGAGATAGTACAGCCTCTAATTTTGCTAATTTAGAATTAAGCGAAAATGCAGATTATTTGCAAGTTCAAAAGTTAAATGAAAAAAACTTAAAAGTAGCTGCTAATCAATTAGTAAGTCCTTTTAGTATATATAAGCTGCCTTTGAGTGCTAAAAGTTTAAAAATAAAAAAGTAATTAGTCGATAAAAATTCTACATTCAACTAACTAACGATTTTAATTGCTGTATACAGTGATTATTTGTCAACTAACTCATCTACAACTAATTTTACATTTTATAACCCAAATTTATAATTATGAAAACTGCTAAAATTTTTAGTTTTTTATTTCTGTTCATGGTTTCATCTATCACTTTTGCTCAAGATGAGCTTCAAATTACGGCGAAAGATAGTATTGTACAAAGCTCATGGATTTTCGGAGTTGGCTTTAATGCTGTCGATGATTCGGGTAACGTTTTTGATGGGATTTTTAATGTAGGTGAGGAATGGAATATAGTACCTTTTCCTTCTCGAGTTAGCATCGGAAGGTATTTTAAAAGTGGTCTTGGCTTAGAAGCGATAGGAACTTATAATGAGTATAAAGAAGGTAATATCATTGATGGAGAAATTAACTTAGAAGATATTAGTTATTTTGGTTTTGATGGTAGGGTTACTTATGATATTAATAAAATTATCGGTGAAACAGGTTGGTTTGATCCGTATGTTGGTATTGGTGCCGGGTATACAGATGCAAATAATAAAGGTAGAGGTACCTATAATGCTGTTGTAGGTTTTAGAACTTGGTTTTCAGACAGATGGGGGTTAGACTTTAATTCTACTGGTAAATGGGCTATGAGTCAAGGTGAAGGTGCTACTAATCATATTCAACATGCTGCAGGAGTTGTATATCAATTTGGAATTGAAAAAGGACTTTCAAAACGAGGAGAAGAAAAGCTAGAATTATTAGCCGCGATAGAAAAAGAAAAGCAACGTCAAACAGATTCAATTAATGAAGTTAATCGTTTAAGAGATGAAGCTTTGTTAGCAGAAAGACTGAAAAAGCAAAAAGAAGAAGATGCATTAGCGGCAGCTGAAAAAGCTAAAGTAGATGCTATTAATAAACGTAAGGCAGAAATTAAGTCTAAAATCGAGAATTTGGGTAATGTATATTTCGGATTAAATTCTTCTGTAGTAAATACATCATCTAAAAAGGTTTTAGATTCTTTAGCTCAGGTTTTAGAGGAAATACCGACTTTAACGCTAAAAATCACCTCACATACCGATTCGAGAGGAACGTCTAAATATAATGACTGGTTATCGCAGCGTAGGGTTGATAAAACCAAAGCTTATTTATTAACAAAAGGTATATCTGAAGATAAATTGACTACTGAAGCATATGGTGAGACTATGTTACTAAATGAATGTGATGATAGTACTTTTTGTCCTGAAGAAAAACATGCAATTAATAGACGTTCTGAGTTTGTTATTGTAGAGTTCTAACAGAATTTTAAAACATAAAAAACCGATAAATGAGATTTGTCATTTATCGGTTTTTTTATATAGATAATTTATGCAAATTTGTGGAGGAGGTAAGGTTAATACTTATATTTTACCTAGGTTTTAATTACCCTACGCTAAAAGTAAACACCTCTGATGTTGATTCGTTACCGATACTATTTTTAGTTACTATCTTCCAATAATAGACTTTATTCGCTTCAACAGAAATATCATTAAATCTGGTCTCTGTAATATCTTCAGCAAAAAAATCAGGATTTTCACTTTCACCAAAATATAAGTCAAAACCAATAATATTAACATCTTCCGATTGCCAAATTAGATTAACTGTAGTACTAGTTTGAGATATTGATGCGCCAGAAACAGGAGATACTGCCGTAGCAGGTTCAGGGAATACAGACTCGTTTTGTATACCTAGATTGTCAAATACCCAAATATCACTTATACTATTAGATACACCTGTTACATACCAAGAATATGATACGCCTAATTGAAGAGATATTGTTGTTTGGGTTTCTAGGCTTTCATATACTATAGTGTCGTTGTTTAAAAGATTTACTAGTTGTAAGTTATATGGACTATAAGTTTCACCATCTTTATCTTTCCATTCAAATTCAAGCTCATTTTCTGTATTTGAAACAATAGTGCCTTCTGGGTCACTTGAATTATTCTCAGGATATAATAATATGATGTCAAATTCTTCATCGACTTCTGATTCAGAATACTCTAGAACATCTGTATCAATACCGCATGATTGAAAGATAAATATTACAAATAATAGAACACAACCTTTTTTCATTATACAATTAGCTTTAAGGCTCTTTTTATATGTTTTATTTTGAAAAAGCATTAATGTAAAAGTGATTAAACTATTATTAACCACGGTAGTTAATGTCTTTAAAATTTTAAGTTATTAGTATTTATAGCGATACTGTTAGTGGTAAAAATAACTATTTCAAAGATATCTACCGAGCTATATTAAATATCTATTTAAATCTCAAGTCTAAGTTCAATAAAATTATCAACGCTAGTTAAATGGCTGGTTTGGAAACTATGTTTTTTCAAAGAATAACCTCTAATAAAAAAAGTCGGCAACTAAATTTAGAAGCCGACTTTTCTATTTAATAAACCTTTGTTTATTTTCTTAAAAGAGGAATAACCTGATTATTTCCCCCTGTGCTAATACTTAAATAGTATACACCTTTAGTTTGTCTTCCAACATTTGATAGCTCTAGGCTAACATCTGTTTCAGATTTATTAGCTGTAAAAGAACCTTTTTCAATTAATACACCCATAGCATTAGAAACGCTATATATGTAGTCACCGCCATTACCTTCTGGTAAATGAACAGAAACTTTACCATCAGTAAGAACTGGGTTAGGGAACGCAAATGCTGTTTTATTAGTAACAGAACCTACAACAAAACTTATTGTTTCTGTAGCAACAAGTGAACCACTACCATTTGTACCTGAATAAGCAGAAACTACTAACTGGTATGATCCATTTGATAAAGTTGTGGCTACATAATTTCCACCTTCATCACCGAATAAAGCATAAGGTGCTACATTTTCATATCTAGTTTCAGTTTTTGCTCCTGAAAGTTGAAATAAAACGCTTTGGCTGTTTGAAGGTACGTTTGCTCTAACATTAATGTTCTGAGCATCAGAACTGTTTAAAGAAGCACCATCTGTTAATGTACTAATATTTGTATTAGATGTCGCATTAATCAGGTTTAGTGTAAGAGAAGGTACGGTAGGCGTAGTTGGGTTAGATACAGAACCAACAACTACATTTACAAGGTCAGAACCTGTTGCGCCTTTATCGTCTGTAACAACTACTTCGATTTGGTAGTTACCAGAAGATGATTCTTGAAATGGATGAGAAGTATAAACAGCCCCATCTGTGTCAACTAAATCGCCATTAATGTAAACTTGATACATTGTAACAGTACCATCACTATCATTGGCCGTAACGCTTACAAAAACTTCTTGCCCTATAGAAATAGTTTGACCTTCACTTAGCGAGGTTATTTGAACTGTTGGAGCTTGATTTCCATTTGTTGGAGGAGTAGGAGTAGTTCCACCTGAACCTACTACTATATTTACACTAGCAGTGTTGGTATTATTGTCATCATCGGTAACCGTTGCACTAATTTCATAATTTCCTGCGCTAGCACTACTAATAACATATGGAGTATAATTAGAACCATCTGTGTCTACCAAACTACCATTAACGAATATCTCATATTTAACTACGCTACCATCAGAATCGGTTGCATTTAAATTAACTGAAACGTCAGCTCCCGCAGTAAAACTTTGACCATTGGTAAGATTAGTGAAACTTACAGATGGTGCATCATCAGATGAAGGAGGTGTTGGGTTTGTTACTGGCTCATCGTCATCAAATACTGTAATAACTACGGTGTTAGATGTAGTTTCACCAGAATTATCTGTAACTGTTGCTCTAATAGAATAACTTCCTGCAGTTATACCTTCGATTATGTGAGACGTATAAGAAGATCCATCGGTGTCAACCAACGCATCGTTCACGAAAATTTGATGAGTTACAATACTACCATCTGAATCACTTGAATTTAAGTTAACAGAAACATTTGATCCAGCTGTAAAACTTTGACCATTTGACAGATTCGTAAAACTTACAGATGGCGCTGAATTTGATGTTGGTGGCGTTGGATCTGGATCTGGGTCAGGTGTAGGGTCGGTATCATCATTATCATCATCAACAGTAATGCTAACGGTGCTAGAATCAGATTCACCATTGCTATCGGTTACTACCGCTCTTATAGTATAGCTGCCAGATTGAATATTCGATATGGTATAAGGACTATAATTTACACCATCTGTATCTACTAAAACGTTATTAACATAGATTTCATGATCAGAAATATTTCCATCAGCGTCGCTAGAAGACAATTGAACTGTTACCGAGCTACCTTCATTAATGTTTTGTCCATTACTAGGACTTGTAATGTTAACTGTAGGTGCTTCATTTGTTGTAGGAGTTGGGGTAGGCGTAGTCGTACCACCAGAACATGTAGTCTCTGCTCTAGATAAACTTTCAGCTTGTGCTGCAGAATAGCTACTTTCTTTATAAAGTACCATTCTATCAATTGTATGACCATTAGATCTTGCAGAAACTTGAATGGTGTAAACACCGGCACTATTAAATGTTGCATAAACTGCATGTGCATCATTGTCACTGGTTTTAGTACTGTAACTCCAGTCTATAGTATTGGTATATACTTTAAACCATCCTCCTGAGCTTGCACCTTCTGGAGTTGGAGTTTTACCTGAGCCTCCAGGGTAAATTCTACTACTGCCGCTTTGTCCATAAAAATTAGAAGCATTGATTTTTAACCAAGAATCATTATGTTCAGTACTAGCATTACTACTAGCTATAACGCTAATTTTGTTACGCCAAATAAATCTATAAGTACCAGAAGAGCTTATTCTTACTTGATATGTAATTGTTGAATTTCCTGGTGAATTAAAGTAATTAGACCCTCTGTAGGTCAAAGCTGATCCCCCAGATGAACCAGAGGTGGATTCTCTATTCCAACTTCCTGAAGTTTTTGAATCCAATTCTAAAATAGCAATTCCATTTTCTTCCTCAAAATCTGCGTCACTACATTGTGCGTAGACCTGATTAAAGCAAAATGCTTGTAATAATAATAAAAGAGTAATTTTTAATTTCATAATTAATGTTTAGTGGAGTTATTGATAATTAAATAGTTAAAAGTTTTCATTTGAAATTGTAAAATGCAAATCAAAATAAATTGTTGTCCGTTAAATTTGGGGGAGAGTATGGTAACGACAAACTGTAATTTATTTACGACGAAAGTATCTTTTTGGTCTATCAAATACCAGAATAAATTAAAAAGATCGTTGAAATGCACAACTTGACTATGTAGTAGTGTCAGATAAATTGAAAAATCTATTACTTGTTGATTCTAAGAAACATAACAAAAAAGTAATTAAGACAATATGTAATGCCAGTGGTAACCAATATAGTTTACTTAAGATTGTGTATTATATTCGTTTATTGAATGGTTTAGCTACAGTTTCTGTAAACTAAATATTTTGAAACGCTATTTGAAAAAGAAAGCTTCAAGTATAATCACATATGTTGTGAATGTACTTGAAGCTTTTCAATTTAAAAAATAATAGGTTGATTCTAGTCTTATTTGATTAGTACCTTTAGTGGTTAACTAATTTTTTAAATTTAATTATATTAAATGTTGACTATGAAATTTTATAAAAATTAAATGTTTTCTTAAAACGACCGCCTATAAACGTAGGTCTATACCGAGATAGTTTAGAGTATACACTCTTTATATGCCCTAAGGTGAATAATTTAGTTTGGTTAACTAAATTCATCATTTTCGATTGAGACATATAATGGTTTTCTCCGTTGGCCATACTATACAGTGCAGCTGGTTTCGGGTATGGTATTAATGAAAGATTATCATCTAATTCTATTTTCTCATGAAAATAATAGAGATACGGTTCTTGTTGTAATACTTGTTGAAACAGTTCTTTCTTTATAATAATACATGTGCCACATCTTACATTGAAATTACTGCGAATCATAAAGGCAAATTTACTGCCTTCGGTGTAGAAGTAGCCTTTATTAACGTACCAACCAGGAATATCGTTCTTTATTCTTGAGTTTACATATTTGCTTATTCCATTATGAATGCAATCATCAGAGTCAACAACCATAAAGTAATCGACATCAAAATTCTCATTTGCATAATCAAATGCTACTTGAATCTTTCTGGCTTTATCACCTTCTTTTAACTGCCTATCTTTTTCCCAATCTTCATTGGTCAACTGTGGGATATCAAAATCTACTTGAACGTAATGTACTTGTGGGTGTTCTAATTTGTCTACCGGCAGTTCATGACATGCAACAACAATCTGAAAATCCTTGTCTTTTTGTCCGTTAATAGACTTTAGGCTACGTTTAACCAATTCACTGAATTTATCCCAATCAGAAGAAAGTTTTTCACTCTTAACGGGTACAAGGAAGCAAATCATATTTAGTTTTTTTAGTTTAAAGAACAGTGATATTATCTATTTAGATTTCTGCTCCTCATTATAATTATATAACTCTTTTAAAGAGATTATAGTTTTTTGATCATTTTTAAAGCTAACAATAAACTTTTTCTATTATTGACTAATGGAAAGAAAACCAAGTTTTGAATAAGGTTGCCCTTATCTATAGTTCCTTTTTTAGAATCAATTGGATAAGCTTCTAACGTATTCATTTTATCCAATATTGTACTCACTTCCTTTGGATCAAGTTTATACTTAAAAGCACGAATTAGTAAAGCATAGACCACGGCTTGTTGTTTAGCTCTTAGTTTTATAATCACTTGATTATTTTCTTCTTTAGAAATCTCTAGTTCTTTGATTAATATATGGAGTTCTTCAACAGCCCTAACCATGCCAATTACGAATGCCAGATTTTTTTCTGGATTTTTGGTAGTTACTATAGAACCTGCAACTTTAATATATCTATGAGCATCAAAGTTAACTTTAGAGATTCTCTTGGACTGTAAAAAAACATTTGCCGTAAAAATTAAATCTTCGTAGGCATACATTTCTTTTATAAAAGTAATACCGGTTTCTAGTAAATAACTCTTTTTAATTAAGTAACGCCAAGCTTGATTTCTTAAATCATTATTTTCAATAAAGGTGTGCCCGTTCCATACCGCAATATTTTCTTCAATAAAGTTATTGGGTAAGGTACTATTTTCTATAGGTAAAAGCCCTTCGTCTATTTCTTTAGTGTCAAATTCTAAAATGTCCAAGTCATTTTCTTCACAAATTTTCAATAAGTAACTTAAAGAACCTTGGGTTAGAAAATCATCGGCATCTAAAAAATACACATAGCTTCCTTTTGCTTGAAGCAATCCGTTATTTCGGGCTGCACTTGGCCCTTGATTTTTTTGTGGAATTAATTGAATGTTTACATTCAAATTTTTCTTGGCATAATTTTTAACAGCGAGTGCGCTTGCGTCTATTGAACCATCATCAACCATTATAATCTCATATTCCAAGAAAGATAAACCTTGTGATAAAAGACTATCTAAACAGCGCTCAATGTATTTTTCCTTGTTGTATAAAGGAATGATGATACTTAATTTCATTGCTAGTTTTGGTTACTGTTTAAGGTCTAAAAATAATGTCAATAGAAAAAAATTTATAGCTTACCGTATTAAATGAATGCACAGATAAATTTATGTTATCTGATAAAAAGGTAAAATTATACAAAGTTGAAATAGCAACTAATTAAATTCTTTTTAAGACCGTTTTAATAGTTCAAATACTTCGGTGTAGTAAACTTAGCCTAATCTTTTTTACTATTGACATTAGGTATTCTGTTGAGATTAAATTATCGTCCTAAATAACCACCATCAACTGGTATAACGGTACCTGTAACGTAATCGCTTGCCGATGAAGATAAGAACACGGTCAATCCTTTCAAATCATCGCCGTTACCCCATCTTTTCATGGGCACTCTATTAAAAACTTCTTCAGTTCTTTTTTTATCATTTATTAAAGCGGTATTAAGTTGTGTATCCATATAACCAGGTGCTATAGCATTAACGCAGATTCCTTTAGCTGCCCAATCATTTGATAATGCCTTCGTCAATTGACCAACACCACCTTTAGAAGCGGCATATGCAGGTATGGTAATACCACCTAAGAAACTCATTAACGAAGCAATGTTAATAATTTTACCGCCACCATTTTTGATCATAGTGTTACCGGCATACTTACAGTAGTAGAAAGTAGCATCAAGGTTAATTGATATAACTTTACTCCATTCTTCTTCTGGAAAATCTTCACTAGGATATCTTCTTTGAATACCAGCAGAGTTTATTAAAATATCAACTTTACCCCCTAATAGGTCTAAGGCAGATTGATATGATTCTTTTATTTCAGCTATTTTACTAACATCTGCTTTTATCGCATGTACTTGTAATCCATCTTTTGTAAAACTTTCGCAAATGTCAAAAACTCTATCATCAAAATCAATGACAACAGTTTGCGCTCCTGCTTGAGAAATAGCCTCTACCATGGCTTGGCCTAAGTCGCCTGCACCACCAACTACGATTGCTTTTTTTCCTTCTAAACTAAATGCTTCTAATATATTTGATTTCATATTTTTAATTTTATCCCATAAACAATCCTCCATTGACATCTAGAACAGAACCTGTAGTAAAGCCTGCATCATCACTTGCAAAATAGCAAGCTGCAGCTGCAACTTCTTTAGGTGTTCCAAATCTTTCTAAAGGAAATCTTTCTTTTAATTTTTTCAATACTTCGGGGCTACGTGCCGCAGACATATCCGATTCAATAGTTCCCGGTGCAATACAGTTAACTGTAATTCTTTGTTTTGCTAGCCTTCTGGCTAAACCATAAGTTAATGCTATAATACCTCCTTTTGATGCGCTATAGGCCATTCCGTTTTCAAATCCTCCCATTCTACCAGAGTTGGATGATAGATTAATTATTCTCGGATGCTGACTTTTTTTCAAATATTGAATTGATTTTTGAATCATAGTAAACGTACCTCTAAGATTAACGGCCATAACATTGTCCCACTCTTCAATAGAAGTTTCCTCTATGCTGTTCATATCCAAAATACCGGCGCTATTTACAAGAATATCAATGCCACCGAAGTGAGCATTTATTGTCGCTAGTGTTTCTTCTACAGATGATACATCTTTAACATCGCATCTGTATCCTATAACTTTATCGCCAGTTTTGTCAATATTATTGGCAGCTTTTTTAGCACTGTTTTCCGAAACACTTAGAATAGCTACATTGTAACCGAGTGCGTAAAATTTCTCAGCAATTGCTAAGCCTATATTTCTAGATCCACCAGTAATAACGGCAGTTTTATTTTCCATGTTTTATATCGTTAATTAATTCTATCTGTTTATTTAAAGGTAGTTTTCTGATTTAAAAGTCTCTGGCCAAGTTAATATCATATCTTTGCCAGAATCATCGGTAATAATGAGCTTATTTTTAAAATCGGTCATTTTAGAATTCAATTCTTCAATAGAATCGGCAACAACATATATACGTGAAAAAACTTGTCTTTCAGTACCTAACCATTCCTTTTTGACAACATCACCTTCTTTAAACCTGTCTAAAACGAAAATAACATTTTCGTCATCCTTAATTTCAGAGATACCTTCAATTGAACCAATGGTACCTTCTTTTAAAAGTACCCAAATTGTACATGCTTTTTTTCCTTTGAACATGTAGTCGTTCATTTCAGGAAAATCTTCATCTCCTAAAACACCTGTGAATGCAAAATTAATAAGCATTTTTCTATGATCGAAACCATTAATATGTGCTAAGTGAATATGTGGTGCCTCTCCTTGTAATCGAAAGCCCGGATCATAAGCATAAAAGACTTCATCTTCAACAAAGAATTGAAGATTTAGAACCCCATTTTGAATGTTTAGTTTTTTGAAAAAATCGCTTAATTTAGGGTGTATTTTTTCAACAAATAAGCTTGTGTTTTTAGAAGGATAGATAGCTCCGATACCAACAGGACTAAAATCTCCTTGAATTTTGGTTGTAATTCTATCATAAGTAGCTGAAAGATATGGTATTCCATTTCTAAATGTATAATAGACTGCCATATCATCGCATTCCATATATTTTTCTACGAGAACTACACCTTTTTTAGAGAATTGTAAAGCAGTTTTTACAGAATTTTTAAAGTCATTATCGTCTCTACAAATTTTCATGCCGACGCCACCACCATTATCAACTGGTTTGATCATTAAAGGGTAGGCAATATTTTCTGGTTTCTCTATACTTGAATTATTGTCTAGGTAGGTGCCGGGTATATCTTGTATATTGAATTTTTCGCAATATTTTTTAAACCCATCTTTACTACAAAATGCTTCTATTGCCTCTTTATTGGCATAAGTAGGCATATTTAATTTTTCGCAGATTTCACCATACGGCTTAACTAAAATATCAGCAACGCCTACTAAAACAGCATCGACTTTTAAGTCTTTTGCCAGTTGAACTATTTTATCAACTTCGAACCCATCAATGTCGTAGGTTTCAGACGCATTCTTTTTTGCAGGTGCATTTGGGTTTGGATCAACAACAATAGTGTAAATGCCCATTGAAATTGCGATATCTACTAAAATTGCTGTTTCAGGATTTCCTCCTAATATGATAAGTTTTTTCATAAGTAAAACCTTATTTGTTTTTTAAAATTGTAATTGTCATCAATATAAGCTTTCAATGAAATTTATTTATTTAGAAATTTAAAATCATTACCAAACCCTAATTGAACGAGTAGTTGGCTTATTTCGTTTATATCCGTATTGATTTTAATAATCTTTTTTTCATCAACGCCAATTAGACTTAGCTCTTTTTTAATGTCTTTATAGTATGACGGATTTATAGTGGCTATAATCAAATAATCATACGCTGACTTTGTTATAGAACTGGTTGGTTTTACAAAATTACCCCCAATATTTAACTCGTGATAATCAATGTCGATCCAGTCGACTACATCAAAAAAGTTATTTTTAATATTAGTAGATAATATGTGCTGACCAAAAGAACCTGAACTATAGACTACTACTTTTGAATTAGGAGTGACATTTAAAAATGGATTGAATATTTGATTTCCCTTGTCATCGTAAATTAAACCACCTGACCTTACTAAAATCTGTGAATACAAATAATAAGTAATCTGTTCTTTAATATTTTTTTCGTCTAGAGAATTTTTAAGTTTGGTCTGTAAATAATTCATTAGTAGACCTAGTCTATAATATTCAATTTTCGGATTTTCTACAGATTTTACAATAGAATCATGGCGTTGTCTATAATAATATAGAGGCGTACTGCTAATGACCAGACTCTTTGAAATGGTTAAATAAGAAAAGGTAATTGCCGCATCTTCACCCATAACCACATCGTCGGGCACATTAAAAAGAATTTGATCTAACAACTCTTTTCTAAATAGTTTGTTCCAGACGTATGTAGAAATACCATGCTCGCAGAATTCACCGTTATAGATCGCATTAGGTAAGATTTTTGATTTTAGTTCCTTTTCATCATAAATACCTACCATTTTAGGTTTAATGGTTTCTATTTTTCCGTCGAACTCTCTAAAGTGACCTGTTACAACAAGGTCGGCATCATTAACGTCGGCAAGGTTGAACATAATATCGAGATAGAATATATCTACCCAGTCATCACCATCGACAAACGTAATATATTTTCCAGAAGCATTTTTTAAACCTTCTTTCCTTGCACTTACAAGGCCGCCATTTTTTTTATGAACGACTTTAATACGAGAATCTTTTTTGGCATAATCATCACAAATTTGCGGACAATTATCTGGACTACCGTCATCTACTAATATCAACTCGAAGTCAGAAAAAGACTGATTCAAGAGGCTGTCAATACACTTAGGTAAGTATTTTTCAATTCGAAAAATAGGAACGATTACACTAACTTTAACAGGGTTCATAAATTTATATTTTATCTATTTCAAGGTAGTATAGTCCACCACCATAAATATCATTTACAGAATCAGATTTTGCGGTTGTCACATATAAATTACCGTGGTTGTCAATACAGCAAGCTGTTACGTTTGTACAAGGTAACTTCAATTCTTTTATTTTTTCTCCGTTATTTGGGTTCCATTGAGATACGCAAGCGCCTCCCCATTCTGCAATCCACAACATACCATCTTTGTCCATACACATACCATCAGGGCTGCCTTCGCCTATAAATGAAATCACATCTGCAACAAAAACTACCTCGCCGGTATTTATATCGTAGGTATATTTTGCTACCTTTTTAGTTGGTGTATCTATAAAGTAAAGCCATTTGTAATCTTCTGAGAAAGCAAGACCATTAGAAATAGTCGTATTTTTTATAATGGTTTTAAACTGCCCATTCTCATATGAAAAAACTTCACCTAAATTTTTTTGTACTTCAGGGTAACCCATTGTCCCAATAATATATCTTCCTTTGGGGTCTTTAATCCCATCATTATATCTAACTGAAGATTTTATATCGATTTGAAAAACATATTTCTTTTTCAGGGTATTAAAATCAACTTCATAAAAACCATTTTTAGAAGCGACCAATACTTTCTTTTTTTCAAGTAAATAAATACAACTAACGGGAGAGTCTAGTTTAATACTTAGTATTTCTTTTGTCTGTGGGTCGTAAAAGTATACTAGATAATCAAATATAGAAACAAAGTAAAGGTAATTGTTATCTATGTCAAAAACAGGACCTTCTAAAAGTTCTGAATTAGAATGAAATACTAATGATTGGTTCATAAATGGTTGCTATATGTATTCTCCTCCAGTAATTCGCATGATTGAGCCAGTAGTCATTTCTGACTGATCGGAAATAAAATACATTACCGCAGGTACAGGGTCAAAGGTATTTAGCATTCGTCCCATTGGTAAAATACTAGAGGCTTTTTGCTGTAACTCTTTTTCGCTGACTCCTTCTTTTTTTCTTAATTCAAGCTCTCCTTCTGTATTTGTCCAACCCATAACTAAATAGTTAGACCTAATCCCATATTTGGCATAATGATGAGCAATATGAGTGGATAATGTATTTAGCGAACTTTTTGTTAGTGCATAAGCAGCTCTATCTATTTCACCGTAATCCATATGTGCAGAACCAAAGAAAACAATAGAACCAGATTTATGTTCTTTCATGGATTTTAATACATGTTTTAATAGGAAAAATGGAGCCTTTAGATTGACATTGAATACGCTGTCATAAATTTCTTCTTCAGTGTCTATTATTGAGGAAACCGGTGTTATACCTGCATACAAAATTAACGAGTCTATCTTTTTAAATCGGTTAATAGTTTCAAGATAAAAATTTTCGATTTCATCTATTTTATTAAGGTCTAATTCATGAAAATAGAGTCTATCTTCTGCATCTAATGATTGTATTAGTTGGTTGCCAATTGCAGATTTTCTACCACTGAAGGCAACATTGTAGCCTTTGTCTATGCACGACTTCAATATTTCTTTGCCTACACCTTTGGCACCCCCTAAAATCATTACTGTTTTCATTATCACAAATTATATGTCAAAAAGTATAACGTACCCTTTGCAGGTATTATTATTACTATAACGTGATAAAGCTATAATTGTGTTAATTATTACCTACAAACTTTTCCATGGTAGTATCGTCCGAAGCGGATATGTCTGATCTTTTGAACACTTTTTTGAAGGTCAAAAAGAGTATTTTGATATCAAGCAGCAGTGATATATGTTCTACGTACCAAACATCATACTCAAATTTTTTGTCCCAAGAAATCGTATTTCTTCCGTTTACTTGGGCCCAACCGGTAATGCCGGGCTTTACTAAATGTCTTTTGTTTTGTTCTTTACTATACAATGGTAGATAAGAAACTAATAAAGGTCTTGGTCCAATTAAGCTCATATCACCCCTTAAAACATTTATTAATTGTGGTATTTCATCTAAAGAAGTATTTCTAATAAATTTACCGATAGCCGTCATACGCTGAAAATCAGGAAGTAGGTTGCCATCTTTATCTTTTTTATCGTTCATAGATTTGAACTTTACAATTTTAAAGACTTTACCGTTTTTACCTGGTCTTTGTTGGTAGAAAAAAGGTTTACCGTTGTTAGATATATATAACGACAACCATACGATAATAAATACGGGACTAAACAGTAAAAGGAAAATTGCTGCTGTTATCTTGTCAATTAATCCTTTAAAAAACGACTTGTACATTCTGTTGTAAATAATTAGGTCGCTAAAATACGTAATAATACATCTTGAAAATTAGTAAATAGATGAAGTACCCGTATATAGGGCTAAATAGGATTTTTTAAAAATATTTTTAATAAAGTAAACCTTATCAAAAAATAAAAGATTAGTCTACAAAAAAATGTTTTTTAGACTAATCTCATTTGTAGTATAAATATTTATCTATTTTCTAGTAAAGAGTTGTATTCTTTACGTAATCCTTGCCAAATTAATTTTTGGTCATATCTATTTATAATTAAATCTCTACATTTTTGAGGTGAATAAGGAGATATTTTTTGTTTAAGAAAATTAGAAATTGCTAGTTCTAGTAATTTTGTATTTTTTACAGGAACTATTATTCCGTTTTCATTGTTAATAATTATTTCATTACAGCCATTAATATCACTTGCGATTACAGGAATACCCATAGCCCCTGCCTGCATAACAACGTTGGGAAAACCTTCTCTATAGCTAGGAAATACCATGGCATTAGAAATCGCTAAGTAAGGTCTAACATCATTAATCCAGCCTATAAGTTTTATTTTAGGATGTGATTGTAAAATTTTTTCTGTCTGTAATTTGATTGGGTCTAATTCTTTTTCTTGTAAACCTCCAACGATTAATGTAACATTTGAATACGCTTGTTGGGCTTTAACAAATGCATCTACTAGCTCATGAATACCTTTATCGTTAACAATACGACCAAGAAAAATTAAAATCTTTTCCGTTTCATTGATATGTAAGCTATTTTTTAAGTCAATTTTTTCCGTGTCAGATATTAATGAAGGGTCGAAATGGGTGATATCTATACCATTAGAACTGCCTTCTCCAATAACTTTTAGTTTTATTGATTTTGTGAATCCTTCTTTTTTAACAAATTGATCTATTCCTTTAGAATTTGGATATACTTTTGTTGCGCAAGCATAGGTGAATTTTTCTACAAAATTTAGCAATACCCTTTTAGCCCCAGTTGCTTCCATTAATGGAAGCCCAGCTATAGTATGTAATCTGTTTGGAACTCTAGCTAAAAGAGCAGCCAAAAGTCCTATGGTACCTGCTTTAGGTGTATGAGTGTGTACAATTTCTGGTTTTTCTTTTTTTAGGAAAAAATAAAGCCTCCATACAGCTTGTAAATCTTTTAAAGGAGTTATTTTTCGGGTCATTTCTATGCCTTCTGTTCTAATTCCTTCTCTTTTTGTTACTTCAATTAACTCAGGACCATTTGATGAAACGCCTATTACTTCATAAAATTGATTCATATATGATAACTGACCTTTCAACAAAATTTTTAAGGATGATGAAACTGTAGTTATTCTAATAATTTTCTTTTTTGACATACTTCTTTACTTAATTATAAAATTTTCAACTAAATCTTGAATACAATTCTTGATGTTTTAGATAAATTTTATCAATATCAAATTCTGAGTTTACTTTACGTTTAAAATTTTGAGCTTTTTCTATTGCTTTTTTGTAATCTTCCATTAATTCTATCATCTTCAAATGAAAGTTGTCAAGGTTTGTTAGATATCCCGTTTCATTATCTAAGAAATCGGGAATACTACCAACTTTAGTAGTTATTACAGGTAATCCAATTGATCCGGATTCCAAAATAGAAATAGGCATTCCTTCCCATAAAGAAGGCATTATTTGGGCATTAAAATCTTTTAATATATCCGGGACATCATTTCTAAATCCCATTAGTTCAACATAATCTTGAATTTCAAGATCATCAATTTTTTGTAAAAGAGTATTTTTCAAAGGGCCATCACCCAAAAAATATATTTTAAAATTTGAATATCCTTTATCTAATAACCTTAATACTAATTCAGTAACAAAAAGAGGGTTTTTTTGTTCGGTTAAACTGCCTAAAAATAAAAATTTAAAATATTTTGGATGTTCAGTCATGAAGTCTTTACTATTTTGAAATTTAGATAAATTAATGCCATTGGGTAAAATTATGGCTTTCTTTAAATACCATTTTCTACCTCTATCTGAAAAAATTATATCTTCGACTCTCAATGATTTGGTAAAAAACAACAGCCATCTACGAATAATACTACTGACTATGTTGTTGTGTAATGTAAAAATAATTTTAATTGGAAAACCACTAAGTTTTAGGAGTATTGTAACCCATAAAGCATGAAACATATGACAATGAACTATGGGTTTTGGCTTAAAGTCATTTAAAATAATTCTCAATTTAACTAATCCTTGTCTAAGTTGCGAAAAAGAATCAATATTCAAAAATTCGCATCTTATATTCAGATTGGAAAATTTATGTTCAATATCGTTTAAACTAGTAACAGAAATAACTACTATTTCTTTTTTGTCGTTTTGAGCTCTTTGGCTTAAGTCTAAAACTAAATGTTCAGCTCCACCACCTGATAGACCAGTGATTATATGAATATTGTAGTGCATTTAACGATTGATTTTACTTAAAAAAAGATTTTCATAATCAGATATTATTTTTGTTTCATTATACCTAGTTGTTACTGCTTCCCTTACTTTCATTATATCCCAATTTTTAATAGAACCCCGTTTTATTTTTTCTAAGTATTCAGCATGGCTATTTGCTATAAAACCATTTACATCGTCGATTATAATCTCGTTAATACCTCCAGGAGCGTTAAATGCTATAACCGGTGTTCCAACGGCACAAGTTTCTAATAAAACGTTAGGAAATCCTTCAACAAACGAACCTAAAAGAAATAAATCATGTTCTTGTAATAATTTTGATACTTCATTTGAAAAAGGGATATGTCTAACTTTTTCAGTTAAGCTATAAAGTTCAATAGTATTATATATTTCTTCTTTTAGTTCTCCATCACCTACAATTGTGTAGGTAAAAGGAATTTGTAAATCTTTTAATACTTTAATAATTCTCAAATGACCTTTTCTACTAGTTAGACTGCCAACCGTTATTAATTTTAAAATCTTATTTTTCTCCTCTGTTTGATTTTTTAGTTTGTAACTATCTGATATAGGATTGTTTATTATAGAAATTTTGTCTTTTCTGAGATTATATAATTTTTCTATATCTTCTGCCATATCAATCGATTGGCAAATCATCACGTCTAATTTCTGTAGCAAGTATTCATTAATCCAAGGAGGTAGTGTTGGTTTAGAATTTCGAACTTCTGCCAATTTACTTATCACATTTACTTCTCTACCAATAAAAACTATTTTTGGGAATAAAATTTTACACAACCCAAGCATTAAGTTTAAATGTCCTATGGTTCCAAAAACGATATTAGGCTTTCCGTTAATTATGGTTTTGCAAACTGATATAAAGCTTCTTGATACCCTTTCATGATTGAGAAATTCTATTTTGACATTTAAAACTTCAAATGTTGCATCTTTTTTTGAACCAATTACATATAAAATTGCTTCAAATTTAGACTTGTCAATTTTTTGAGAAATAAAGGCAACAACACGTTCTGCGCCGCCCGCACGTAAAGAGGGGACAAAGAAAAATATTTTAATTCTTCTGTTGTTTAATGATTGTGAATTTTGTTTCAATTATTTAAATATGTTTAATTATTCTTTTAATATCAATTTCGCTAATTTTCTTTGCAGGGGATCCGCCTATTAAAATATTATTTTCTTCAAAAGATCTATGCACGGAAGAATTTGCGGCAATTGCAATATTATTCCCCAATTTTATATCACCATAAATTTTGACGCCTGGTGCAATATAGATATTGTCCCCTAATTTTGGAGCTTGTGGTTTACCCCCTGATGCACCGATATTAACACAAACTTCCATTCTACAATTTTTTCCAATTTTGGCATTACCGTTTACAACAATCGTTCCATAATGTAAAATACATAACCCAGGTCCAAATACATTAATGGGTATCGAAAAACCAAGTTTTAAAGAAATTTTCTGAAATTTAAACTGTAGGTATTTTATATAAAGTGTAATTAATAATCCTTTTTTACAATTATTAAAATATTCAAGCTTCCTTAATTGTTTTTGAAATTTCCAAGTTGGTACAGGGAAAAATTTATTTTTAAATTTTTGTTTAAATGAGTGATTAATTAAGCCTCGTGCTATAGCATCTTGTTCTATAAAATATATGTAATCACCTTTTGACTCAATTTTAGAATACATACTTGTTAAATATTTTGTTAAAATTTAAGATAATTTATATCGTAAAAATGATATAATTTTAATTGGTAGAAAAATCAAAGTTAAAATTATTGAAACGGAATGTTTCTGAATATCAAGTTTAAGGTCCTGGTCTTTATAGTTAAGTCGCGAATGAATATAATCGAATGCATAGTTCCAATAATACTTGTATCGCAGAATATCTTTTATAGAAGTGTCTTTTAATTGATAATAGGAATTGTAATATTTCTTTTTTTCAATTTCAATTCTAGTTTTCTCTTTTAAAATGAGTCCATCCGGACTATGAAAGTATTTGCGATGAAATATATTTACACACAAAAAATCATATTTTTTATTAATGTTATTCCAAGTAGCACTTTCACTTATAAAGGAAGAATCATTGTGGTACATTTTATATGTTTTTAATATATCTGTTCGCCAACTATGCCATTTTTCTCCCTTAATTTCATTTTCTCTGTTTAAAATTCTATTTTTTAAATCAACTTGCCAGAAATTGTAAGGAAATGATTCACCTACTAGGGTATTGTTTTCATCTATTACTAATGTCCATATAGTTGCAATTTTCAAAGCATGTTCAGTATTATTTACTGAGTCCCATAGAATTTTTAAATCTGAAAGAGTATCTGATGTAAATTCATCATCACTATCTGCAATTATTGTAATTGGAAATTGACAGTATTCAAAACCAAAGTTTAAAGCAAAAGGTTTTCCTTTATTTTCATTTAAAACATGATATGTGATTTTAAATAAATTTTGATTAATCCAAATACGAACCAATTCTTCGGTACCATCGTTACTGGCATCGTCTATAATAATCCATTCAAAATTTTTATATGTTTGACTTATTAATGAATTATATACTCTTGCTAGAGTATGAGCTCTATTATATGTTGGTGTAATTATGCTAAACATTTATACTATTTTCATACTGATATTTAATATATAAATATATTACTAAGGAGTTTAAAACGGATACTAAAGAAGTAGCAAGTGCTAAACCTTTTATTCCGATTATTTCTAATAACGTATAGTTAAGGGAAATATTTAAAAGAAAACTAAGTATTGAAGAAACAACCAAAAAATTATTTTTATTTATCGCTGTTAAATACTTATTCATGATAACTCCAACAATATAAAAAGGTATTTGAATAAAATACATTTGTTGGATTAAGTATACTAAATCAGTATTTTCAGAAGTGAATGCTCCTCTTTCAAAAAAAGCGATGATTATAGGTTTAGAAAGTATTATCAGAAATATAGTTAGAATAGCGGTAGCGATAAAACTCTTTTTTAAAAATTCCTTAAGCTTTAAATATACGTTA
The DNA here is from genome assembly GCF_045063735.1 of Maribacter sp. Asnod1-A12. Taxonomy (NCBI): domain Bacteria; kingdom Pseudomonadati; phylum Bacteroidota; class Flavobacteriia; order Flavobacteriales; family Flavobacteriaceae; genus Maribacter; species Maribacter sp. Asnod1-A12. The sequence continues at coordinate 4,083,236 of NZ_JBEFNZ010000006.1, read as the reverse complement.
GATATACTTTTAACAGCTTCTCCTGAAAAATAAGGTAATACTGTATTGCCAATTGGGCCACTTATTAACCCAATAGTAACCATAGGTATTTTATACCCATAATTCAATGCTGCTATAGCTCCCAGTGTCAATTGAGCGGAGAAATATTGGTCTATCATTGGGTTTACACCATTAATTAGTCCAGATGTTATTTTTGCAGGAATTTGTTTTAATAAAACCTTCATATTAGCACTTCTGAAATCAGGTTTACCTAATTTTATTAACCTCTTTTTGAAACCAATAATAAGCAGGTAAATAAAACTCAAAATACTTCCACCTAAAGTGCCAATTGCTAAAGTTTTTTCTGCTAGTTGGTTATGAAAAAATAAAGCAAAAATTACACCTAAAGGGATAAAAATGGCATTTGTAGATGAAAGTAAATATTCATTATCTGTCATTAATAACCCTGTAGTCAAAGAAGAGAAGGCCCAAAAAATAATACATGGTAAAATTATAATAATTTGAGCCTTTATTAAGTCGTAATAAACCGTTTCATGTCCAGGAAATAATAACTCTAAATAGATGTTAATACCTAAATAAGTAATTAAGATCATTACAATTGCAATAGTAAAAGTTATAATATAACTAGAGGTTTGAAAAGCGCTAGTATCTTTTTGCTTATCTTTTTCTAATAGATAATTTGGTATAAAAACACTACTATATGCATTGATAAACACACTTTGAATAAAAGATGGGACGAGAATTGCAATTAAAAAGGTATCTAATAATTCTGATACTCCATATTCTTTTGCAATTAATATTTCTTTATAAAAACTAATAACCTTAACAACAACTGTAACAATACCAACGATAAGCATGTTAGTTAACAGTTGAGATTTGTCTTTTTTAAAAATATCTTTTAAATATTTTTTTAATTGTTGTAGATTTTTCAAATATGAATTTCAAATTATTTAAAGCTTAACTATCGGCATATCGTAATTAATATTGTGCAAATTAGATTTTTCTTTTATTTTTAAATGAATCCAAACATATAGTAGAATTGAATAGTAGTTAGTTAAAAAGTTATGATTGGTTAGTATAAATATACTTAATGCTAAAGTCATCATTAACAGATGCGGGCTAGATTTAAAAACTTTATTTCCTTCATACAATAAGTAAATAATATATAATATAAATATGATTATTGGTAATATGCCTGACTCGCCCCAAATTAATAAATAAGTATTGTGTACACCAACTGGTGCTTTAATACCCTTGGATCCAAAACTTCCATATCCATTTCCGCTCAAGGGGTTTTCAAATAAAGGTTCGAAATACCTACTCCAAGTATGCCATCTAGAATCTTTATTAATTCCTGCTGCTTTTTTTGAATCACCACTAAAGACAGCTCCTATCTGTTCTAACCTTTGATTTTTTACTGGTAAAAATTCATTGAAAATGAGTAACATACTAAGTAGCCCAAAACCAAATAATAACATTCGAGCATTTTTAAAACTTAATCTTATAGATAGAAGATTAATTAACAGCCAGGAAAGAATGAACGTTCTTGAAAAGGTTAATAAACCTAAAATCGTGAATAATAATTTACCCACTAATCTATACTTTTTAGGCATAGCATATGTAATGGAAAAACCAATTAAACAAATTAAACCGGCATTATTAGGGTCTAAATAAAACCCACTATATCTTCCGTAATCAGCTTTGGGGTCATTAAAAAGAAACATGTTTCCAATGATGGATAGGGATCCAATGAGCATAATTATCCATATTTCTTTTTTTGTTGAATGTTTCATTATTTCATAGCCTCCCCATATTATTATAAAATATTTTATAATAATTATAATGAATTCTAAAAATTCAGGCATGTATTTTTGCTCTGCGAGACTACTTAGAGTAAAGAAAAGAATTCCAAAGATTAATAAAGGTTTATCATTACCGCTTTTTCCATTTACTATGGTATATAAAAGAATTAAACCAAATGAAAAATAACTAATTAAAGAGGATATTGTGGAGCTTCCATATATTAAAATAAAACTTGGAAGATTCCATAGAATAATTGATATTGTTAGATATCTAATAAATTTAGAAAAAACAGAATTTTTATCCATTAATAACACTTTTTATTAATTTGTCCCATTTCATTATAACTTTATTCAAACTATAGTTCTCTAAGCTTATTTTTGCATTTGTGCCTAATTGTTCCATTAATTCTTCATTTTCAATCAAATGGTAAATACTAGATTTTAATATTTCGCTATTCTGATTTTCAATTAAAAATCCATTTTTATTATGATTTATTAAGTCACTAGGTCCTGATATACAGTCATAAGCTACACATGCCATTCCATTAGACAAGGCTTCTATTAATACCATAGGAAGTCCTTCACTTTTCGAAGGGAGTATGAAAAGCTTAGAATTTTGCATAATTTCTTCCATGTTATTGCAAAAGCCTAAAAAGTCAACTTGATTTTGAATTTTTAGATTATTTGTTAAATCTTGCAAAAGTTTTAGGCCATTATCTCCATTTCCTGCGATAATTAATTTCCATTCAGGATTATTTTTTAGGATAGGTGCTATAATAGGTAAAAACTTGTCGAACCCTTTAACCTGGTACCTATTAAGTGAGCCTGCAATTAAAATGTTTTTTTGCCTTTGTTTAAATGGTTTGGTCTTGAAGGGAAGTTCAACTGGGTTAGGCATTATAACAACATTCGCTTTAAGATTTTTGTAAAAAGGAACATCATAAGAGGTGAGTACTGTTGTCGCATCTGCATATCTGTACAGAATTTTTCTTATCCATTTAAATTTCGATGATGGGTTTGCTAAATGGTTATTATGTTCACTAATAATTACCTTAATGTTAAATATACAACCCATTAATATTGCTATTAAATTATTGGATGGCATAAATGAAATTAAGATATCTGGTCTATTATTCTTTTTTTTATAATATTTAAATGAATTTATAAATGATCTTATAGAATGATTTTTAATTTTTCCATAATGTAAATTTACTTTTGCTACTGATGGATTTGTTTTATATGCGTTTCCTGGGTTAAAAGTAATTAAGTTTACTATATTATCTTTATTACTAAATGCATTAGCTAAAGTTACCATGACCCTTTCTGCTCCACCACCTACAATTGCATTTATCATTAGGTCAATTTTCATAATTTATTTTTAAAAGTTAAAATTACTTATCCATTGCAAAGATAAGCTCATATCCTTAAACTAATCAATAACTAGTTGAATGGAATTTTTTATCGACTGAAGAATACTAAACGTTTTTTTCAAAATAATATTTTTAAGATAATTCTATAAAAAAGAAGATTTCTTATTTCACCCGTTTTTTGAACATAAAAAAAAGGCCTTAAGCCTTTTTTTATTTTTTATTTTTTGTTTTAAAGTTAATCCACTTGATTCATATATTCTTCGATGTTTTCGTAACCATCTCCATCGAAATCATCTCTGTAACTTTGGGTTAGATTTCCAAATGTTTTAATTTCCCAAGCATCCGCCATACCATCATTATCAGTGTCAAATGAATTTGACCTGGTACTGTTTGGAATACTAGGTAATATCCATTCAGCTACCTGATGCCAAGTATGGTCAATTCTATTTTCGGCAATTGCTAAAACCTTACTATCAAAAGAATCGTGATATATTTGAACAGTTCCATCATTATCTAGATATTTATTTGCTCCGACATTTCTGTCAATAATTTTTTCTTGATAAATTTCTAGAGCTGTATCAAGTTCTTTTTGATTTGGAATTCCTGTAAGATTTAGTTGTGTAAATGATAAAAAAGAGTTATCTAGTTTTACGGTACGATCAGTGAAATCTGTCCACATTAATGAATTGTCAACTGTTGCATTTGATAATAACGTTGAATTGAAACCCTCGTAAATATTACCACTTGAATAAATTTTAGGGGTATCATTCAATCCTAACTCTTGGTGTGCATTTGTAATATTATTGTTGGTGCTAGGACTAAAAATGTAATTATTAATATGATTTAATTGCAAATTGTAGTATGCGTTAATCATTTTACTTGCCGCATCATAGACAACATTATTGTTGATTTCACCTTGTCCATTGTAAGCTATGTTTGGTGTTCTATTACTTCCGATTATAACATTTCCTAAATAACTTATATTGTCAATATAATCCTGAGGGTTGTTGGGTCTGTTTGGATTTATAGCAGTGAACATATTGGTATGTCCATCAGCTACTAAATTATTTTGAAAAGTTAGTCCGTACATAGTAGAACCTTCTGCAACTAAATGCTCATCAATAAAGCCGCCCATATTTTTGTCATAAGAAAAAGAAGCGGAACAATGATCGACCATTATATTATTTCCTCCGTAAAACAAAAATGCCCAAGTATAAGCGTCATCATCTGCTATACCATTTGTATTTCCTTTATTACCATCTGAGTTAAAGATGGGTCTACTTCTTATATATCTGAATATTAAGTTGCTTCCATCGCCGAATCTACCGTTGATTTTAAATGAACCTCCTGTCAATGTTATGCCTCCTTGCGGTGCTGATTGTCCGAAAATAGTTTTATTATTAACATTACTCATACCATCGTAACCATATTGAGATTGGGTGCCTCCAACTCCTAATTCAATATTTCCTGATATATTAAACACTATATAACCTATATTTTCATTCTGCATGGCGGAAAAAAGACCGCCTGTATAGTATTCATCATTTCCATTTTCAGCTGGGTAATAGGTTAAAGCTTTATTACGATCAAGGGTGTTAATAATTGCTAGAACCTTACCTCGCCCGCCAGTAGCATTTGATCCACCGCCATAAGCATTTGGGAAGGCTTTTACAGGACCATCATTGTCAGTTACAGAGATAGTGACCGTAGCCTCTTCTTGAGTAACAGCTCCGGTTTCTTCATCAACTACTTCTGCAGTATAAGTAAAGCTGTCTTCCTCGGGTGTTGTCGTTTCTTCAGGTGTTGTCGTTTCTTCAGGTGTTGTCGTTTCTTCAGGAGTTGTCGTTTCTTCCGGTGTCGTCGTTTCTTCCGGTGTCGTCGTTTCCTCCGTAGTTGTTGTTTCTTCCGTTGAAGAATCAGTTCCCGTCTTATAAGTTAAAGTGTTATCATCATTGATGGTAATACTACCGTTAACTGGGGTAGAGGTTTCTATAATGGTCACATTAGAGCTACCGCTTATATTATCATTATTCAATACATCCATTAAAATAGAATTTTGACCTGGAGCCATATAAAAACTATCATTGGTTAGAATGGTGATACTTTGTAACCCATCATCCTTATTAATGACATATTCAGATAAAAGGTCTGCATCTTTAGTACAAGAAAATAGTAAGAAAAAGGCAAAAAATGACAGGGTCAATTTTGAAGAAAATCTTAGAAACTTTGACATAAGTAGGTACTTTGCTTTTGAATTAAAAAAAATACTATTTGGGTTGCAATAATAATCTAATAATTTTATTGGTCGATGAAATAACTATTTTTTTCGATGAACTGCATGTTTTGTTTTGGGGCACTTGAAGTTCAACGCTGTATTTCAATTTTTATTTTTAATTATTTAGTTAATCGATTAAAGGTAAATACCTTATAAAATCATTGATTAATTATTTTCAACTTCATTGTTACGACAGTATTCGGTTAATTGGATGTTTTTGATCGATGAAATACACATCTTTTTATGCATATTCGACCAAATACTACTTTCGTTAACATCTTTTTAAGAAATCGGACTATTTTATTGATTCATTAAATAAAATGATTGACTCAAAAAATAAATGGTTTTGAAGCTAATTTAAATTTTAGAAAAAAAAGCTTGTATGAAATTTTACTTTCATACAAGCCATCAGTTTTTATTGCTAGAATTAGATTATAATCTACCGTCTACATCTTTGGTAAGTATACCTTTAACGTCGTATAAAATACCTTCGGGTTTCAATAAACTCTTTAGTTCCATTTCTAAATACTCTTTATGAGCTACCGTTAAAACGATAGCATCATATTTTTCAGTAGGTAATTCTTTAATAACCTCCATTTTGTATTCATGAGCTACCTCTTTGGCAGAGGCCCATGGATCATAAATAGTGACATTGGTACCGTAAGATTTTAGATTGCTTATAACATCGACAGCTTTTGTATTTCTAACATCAGGACAGTTTTCTTTAAAGGTAATACCCAAAACTAGAATGTTACTTCCTTTTACTTTAATGTCTTTATTGACCATTAATTTTACCACTTCTGAAGATACATATTTACCCATGGTATCGTTCATTCGTCTACCAGCCAAAATAATTTCTGGATGATAACCAAATTCTTGTGCTTTTTGAGCGAGGTAATATGGATCGACTCCAATACAATGACCTCCAACTAAACCGGGTTTAAAGGGAAGGAAATTCCATTTAGTACCTGCTGCTTCTAAAACATCATGAGTGTCAATACCCATTAAGTTAAATATTTTCGCCAGTTCGTTCACAAAGGCAATGTTGATGTCACGTTGCGAATTTTCTATTACTTTCGCTGCTTCTGCTACTTTTATTGTAGGTGCCAAATGTGTACCGGCCGTTATAACAGATGCGTAGAGTTCATCTACTTTTTTACCAACTTCAGGTGTTGATCCCGAGGTAACTTTAAGAATTTTTTCTACAGTATGTTCTTTATCACCTGGGTTAATACGTTCTGGTGAGTAGCCTGCAAAAAAGTCTTTATTATATATTAAACCGCTTTCTTTTTCTAGTACAGGTATACACTCGTCTTCTGTAACGCCAGGATATACTGTAGATTCATAAATTACCGTATCTCCTTTTTTTAATACTTTGCTAACAGTCTCTGAGGCTTTGTATAAAGGGGTTAATATAGGGCGGTTAGTACTGTCTACAGGTGTTGGTACGGTAACAATATAATAGTTGCAATCTGCTATATCCTCTAATTGGTTACTACAGAATAATCCGGTTTCCATTTTAGGACCATCTTTTAAAACACCTTGTAAAATATCATCTTCTACTTCTAAGGTGCTATCATGACCTGTTCTAAGTTCGTCTATACGGGCAGTGTTGATATCGAAACCAACAACGGGATATTTGGTAGCAAATAACCTAGCTAGTGGCAACCCTACATATCCTAATCCAATAATAGCAATTTTTATATCTTTCATAATATTGTACTTCGGTTATTTTTGATAACCATAAAATTTTATTTTAACTCAGAAATCTTATTTCAAATTTTCCCAATACCATTTTACCGCTTCTTTAAGTCCGGTCTTAATATCATATTGAGGGTCGTAATTTAGTAATTCTTTTGCTTTATCAACAGAGGCTAGAGAATGTGGTACATCTCCAACGCGTGTAGGACCATATATATTTTTTACATCTTTGATCTTAGCATCATATTCCCCTAAATATTCTTTTAAAAGGGCGGTAAGCTCATTTAAATCTGTACGCTCGCCATATGCGGTATTATATACGGTATTTATAGCGTTTTGGTTGTCGGATACTATAGCACGAATATTCATTTGAATAACGTTGTCTATATATGTAAAATCTCTAGAAAAAGAACCATCACCATTGATGACAGGAGATTCGTGATTCATGAGCTGCATAACAAATTTTGGAATTACCGCAGCATAAGCGCCGTTGGGGTCTTGTTTTCTGCCAAAAACATTGAAATAGCGTAAACCAATGGTTTCGATACCATAAGTTTTACTGAATACATCGGCATATAGTTCATTAACATATTTAGTGATTGCATATGGGGAAAGTGGCTTACCTATAATGTCTTCCACTTTAGGCATATTCGTAGAGTCACCATAGGTAGATGAACTAGCCGCATATATAAAACGAGTTACTTTTGCTTCTCGTGCAGCTACCAGTATATTTAAAAACCCTGATACATTAACATCATTACTAGTTATAGGGTCATTGATTGACCTTGGTACAGATCCCAAAGCAGCTTGATGTAAAATGTAATCAACACCTTCGCAGGCTTTTTGGCAATCGTTGAAGTTTCTGATATCACCTTCAATTAAAGTGAAATTTGGGTTATTTGCTAATTGGCTAAGGTTTTCTCGTTTACCAGTTGCAAAATTATCTAGGCAAGAAACTTTATTACCGTTTTGAATTAAGGCATGACAAAGGTTGGAGCCAATAAAACCTGCGCCCCCGGTAACAAGAATATGGTAGTTGGAATTTAGATTGTATAAACTCATTTATTATAATTATGTATATGAAGTTGTATATAAGAACTTATGAAATTGAGCATTAGTATTTTTAGACGCTAATTATTTAATATTCACTTTTCTCAAAAATTTATTTTAATTTATTTAATTTGGATTTTATGGAGTCGGTAAATATTTCAGCTCCAGTGTTTGATAAATGAGAATTATCTCGCCAATAGTCTAATGAATTGTTATTATTGAAAAATGTGGTCATGTTCCAATATTCAATATTTTTTTGACTTAATAGATTACTTAAAATATAATCGTCGTCTTTACAATTGTCTTGATAAATAGGAGCGGTGAATAGAATTAATTTTTTATTATTTTCCTTGCAAAACAAAGAGATCTCATCTAAATATTGTTCATAGATAGGGTTAAGTTTAAGTTCGTTTGAACAGGGCTCATTTACCTTATTTTCAAGTACTGTTTTGAAAATACGCTTTTGTTCGTCTGTAATATAAATAGGGTCGTAGCCGAAATATGTGTTGATATCATAATTAGGCGAAAAATAATTTTTAAACAGACCCATAACCGTACCATTAAAATTTAATGACCAGAATATTTGATTCATAATTTTATTCTTGCCTAATGTATTGTATTCATTCTTTATGGTATTATTTTGATGGTATAATTTAGATAGCCCTGCAATGTCGTCACCTTTATAATTGCTATCTAGTGAATATTTAGGTGAAATGTGCAAAAGAATAATTTGTTCTTTGTTTAATGGTAGTGTTTTTAATAAAGTTGCAGAAAAAGCAATTTTAGTGCCATCTAGCCCCATATTAAATGACTTCTTAGAAATTTTGATATTGTCAATATGATGATTGGCTCTTGAACTGCCAAGAACTATGAAATCTAAATTATCTTTTTCTTTTAAAAATTGATTTACTTTACCTCCACTAGCTCCAGTATAGACATTTTTATTAAGAGTTTCTAGCCCAAAATAGACTGCTTTATCTAAAGCATATGTAATTGAAACTACTAAAAGTGTTAGTTTAAGAATATATGAAAGGTTGTCTTTATTCATATTAAAATTGAAAATAAATAAAGTTGTTAGATGTAGAGTAGAACAAATTGGTTAGTACAATTAGCATACTACTAATTATTGCGATTTTTAAAGGGGTGAAATTTTTTCCAAAATTTTCAAGAGGTAATTCTTTTTTAAATAAGTAGAAGTCAAACGCAATGCCTAATGTCAAGACAAATAAAGAATTGACCATTACATTAATGTCACCAATAAAAGGTAGCCCCCCTTCAAATATTATAATTTTTTTAATTGTTGTAATAGCATCTGTAAGCGTTGTAGCTCTAAAAAATACCCATGACATCAATACAATAAAGAATGTTATGGGATATCCTAAAAAACCTAATTTATTTAGAAAACTAAACTGGTGATTTGATTTTACGTATTTTTCAATACTTAAAACTAAACCATGTATGCCTCCCCATATGATAAAATTATATGAGCTTCCGTGCCATAATCCTCCGAGTAGCATAGTTATCATTAAGTTTCTATAGGTGATTTTAATACCCTTTCGATTACCTCCTAATGAAATGTACAAATAATCTCTTAACCAAAAAGATAATGAAATATGCCATTTTCGCCAGAATTCTGTCAACGATTTTGAGAAGTAAGGAAGGTTAAAATTTTGATGAAATTTAAAGCCCATTAATTTTGCAGTTCCTATTGCAATATCTGAATATCCTGCGAAGTCAAAATAAATTTGAAATGCATAAAAAAAAGTTGCTAGTAATACGGTACTTGAATTGTATAATCCAGGATCAGCATAAATGGTGTCAATATATGTTGCAAGTGTATCTGCAATCACAATCTTTCTGAACAAGCCAATAAAAATTTGTAAAATACCTTCATTAAACCACTCTTTGTTAAAAGTTCTTTTCTTTTCTATTTGTGGTAACAAATTAGAAGCTCGCTCAATAGGGCCAGCTACCAGTTGTGGAAAGAATGCTATATAAGTAAAGAATGAAAGTACGCTGGTTGTGGGCTTAAAGCTGCCTCTATAAATATCAATAGTGTAGCTTAATGTTTGAAATGTATAGAAGCTTATACCAACGGGTAATATAATATTTAAAGTTAAATCATTTGGTTGCCAACCGGTTATCGATACTGCTTGAGTAAATGATTCTGCGAAAAAATTATAATACTTGAATATGGAGAGGAAACCTAAATTGGCAACTAAACTGACTATTAGCCAGAACTTCTTTCTTTTTTCTGAATTTGCCTTAAATATAGATAAGCCAGCAACATAATCTATTACAGAACTTATTATGATTAAAGAAAGGAATCGCCAGTCCCACCAAGCATAAAAAATATAGCTAGCCGTTAGAAGTAGTAAATTCTGTAGTGTTAACTTTTTGCTTAAATACCAGAAAAGGATAAATACTATAGGAAAAAAAAATAAAAATTCTATAGAGTTGAATAGCATTGTCTATTTCAAAATTTGTAAATATGTTAATTAGAACTTCTATTCTTAAATTTTATTATAAAATACGTTTAAAATTGATTGTTATTATAAAATTGTTCTAGATTTTTAGAAATTTGTGTTGCGGCTTCTTCATGTCCAACACAAGTCCAATGAGGGTCATGGTCAAAAGACCACTCTTTTTCATTATTATCAATAAGAATGAAAAAGTTGAAATTAAAATCTTTTAAGATTGATATAATTTTTTTATTTGGCTTGGGTCTAAAGACAAATGTTATGTTTTCTTTATTGTAATGATCATTTGTAAATGAAATTAATTTGTGAATTTCATTAATCTGTTTTTCATTTAGAGAGTTCTTGTTAGAATGGGAAACCTTTGGCTTTGTTGGATTTGGAACTTTCTTTTTTAAAGGATAATTTGAATAGAGGTAATAAATAAATTTCCAATTATAAAGAATTTTTTTAATGCCTGGAGAATTTAATTTTCCAGGAACTATTGTATTAGTTTTGCTATTATATTGTGTGATATCGGACATTTTTCTTAGAAGGGCCGAACTTTCTGTAAAATCTCCATCATGTACATAGATTAGCTGATGTATTGGTTTCAATGTGTCTAATTTGGAAGCAATCTCCATTGCTTCAATGAAAGAAACCCCTGATCTAGATGCTTCGTAAAAATTGAAATCTGGCATCATTGTTTGCAGAAGAACAGATTGTCGACAAGAATCTGGATTCATAAAATTTTCAACATATGAATCTCCGATAATGGTAATCAGGTTATTTTTTGATTTGGGTAATTGACCTGGCCAGCCATCTTCGTTTATTTGCCATGAATGAGTTCCGCCTACCCAATAACCTGTTTGATTAGGATTGTATTTTTGTATTTTATTTTCATCGATTACTCTACTAGGTATATCTGAAGTTGCATAGCATACACGTGTGATTACTTCACCAAATAGAAGAAATACGATGCAAAATAAAATGATGTTTTTTATAAATAAACTCATTATATCAAAATTGAAAGTATATAAATTCTTGTTCCTGACCTGCGTACAAAAACAATAATAGAATAAGACCTAAGTAAAACAACCATCTTAAATATTTAGGTATAATCTGTAATTTTTCTATAGCAAATTTTGATTTTCTCCCTAACCATTCAATGAAAAGAAATAATATAATTAAATAAGGTATTTCTTTAGGTATTAACAATGAAATTGTACCGGCTTTATTACTAAAGATGTGAGATATGTATGCAAAAGCATGAGTGAGTGAGTCGGCTCGAAAAAAGATCCATGCTAGTACAGTTAGTGAAAATGTAACTAACATTTGGATGATTTCTTTAATATTTGGTAACCAACTATTTTCTGCCACTATATTGGTATTTACACGGTTTTTATTTTGGAGAAGTAATGGTAAGAAGTAAATAGCATTCAAAAAACCCCAGAAAATAAATGTCCAATTTGCTCCGTGCCAAAAACCACTTACAAGAAAAATTATAAAAGTGTTTCTGATTTTCATCTTCATACCACCTTTGCTGCCACCAAGTGGTATATATAGGTAATCTCTAAACCAGGTAGATAATGAAATGTGCCATCTTCTCCAAAATTCTGCAATATCTCTAGAGAAATAGGGATATGCAAAATTCTGCATTAAATCAAAACCAAATAAACGGGATGTGCCAATGGCAATATCAGAATACCCGCTGAAGTCACCATAAATTTGAAAGGTAAAAAATATAGCTCCTATAATAAGTGTCCCCGAGTCATAATCTGAATAATCATTAAATATGATATTGGCGTATTTGGCACAATTATCTGCAATGATTACTTTCTTAAATAGTCCCCATAATATTTGCCTTAGTCCTAATACTGCTTGTGTATAGTCAAAATGTCGCTTCTTGTAAAATTGTGGTAAAAGATTTGTAGCTCTTTCGATAGGACCAGCGACAAGTTGAGGGAAGAAACTTACAAATGCCGCAAAAGCAATAAAGTTAGTAGTTGGTTCTAGCTTCTTTTTGTAAACATCGATTGTATAACTTAAAGTTTGAAATGTATAAAAACTTATACCAATGGGTAATATAATATTTAGTGTATTCGGCGTTATCTGTTTGCCAAAAAGCAAAAAAGCGTCGGTAAAACTTTCTATGAAGAAATTGTAGTATTTAAAAAATCCTAGAAAGCCTAAGTTAATAATAATACTTACCCATAAATAGATTTTTCTCTTAATTGGGGCTTGTTCTTTTTTTAATAAAAACCCTATAGTGAAATCAATAAATGTGCTAAATATTATTAAAGATAAAAATCGCCAATCCCACCATCCATAAAATAGATAACTGGCGCCAACGATTAATAAATTTTGAAGTTTTAATTTTTTTGGAAATATAAACCAATAGATAAAGAATACTATTGGTAAAAAAATTGCAAATTCAATAGAATTAAAAAGCATTTATTTTAATTTTTTAAGTATAGGATTTACTCAATACCTTAGGTGAAAGAATATCTACTTTTTAAATGAAAAATGACTAATTTAAATAGTATTCTTTGTACCAGTCAACAAACTGTTGAACACCTTCTTTAATCGGTGTATTTGGACTATAGTCATAATCGGCAATGAGATCATCTACATTGGCCCAAGTTCTTTCAACATCACCTGGTTGCATGGGGTACATGTCTTTTTTAGCAACGGTATCTAAACTTTCTTCTATCGCAGTAATAAAATCCATTAGTTTAACAGATTTACTATTTCCGATATTATAAATTTTAAATTGTTCGCTATTTTCTTGCTCTTCAATTGGTTTTTGAATAATTCTGACCACACCTTCTGTAATATCGTCAATGTAGGTAAAGTCACGTTCTAATTTACCGTTGTTAAAAACCTTGATAGGTTTGTTGTTAACTATAGCATCTGTAAATAAGAACATAGCCATATCTGGTCGACCCCATGGACCGTACACAGTAAAAAATCGTAACCCAGTAGTTTTAAACCCATACAAATGTGCATAGGTATGCGCCATAAGCTCATTACTTTTTTTAGTAGCGGCATAAAGACTGATTGGGTGATCTACGGCATCACTCGTTTCAAATGGTATTTTTTCATTTAGCCCATAAACACTTGAGCTACTTGCATATACCAAATGTTTGATTTTGAAATTTCTACAACACTCTAAAATATTAAGAAACCCGACTACGTTGCTATCTACATACACCTCAGGGTTTTCTATGCTATAACGTACACCTGCCTGAGCTGCTAAATTACAAACTTTGTCAAATGCTTGACTTTCAAATAGTGAAGGAAGGTTTTCACGATCTTCTAATGCTAGACGAATAAAAGAAAAATTTTCACTTGTTTTGCTAAATGCAAGATTATTGAAAATTTCGGCATCGGTTTTATCGATGCCTAATTCCTTTAATCTATCATACTTTAAGTTAATATCATAGTAGTCGTTGATGTTATCTAAACCAACTACAGTATGCCCTTTCTCTAAAAGTGATTTAGCAACAAAAAAACCAATAAAGCCAGCCGCACCTGTAACTAAAATTTTCATGATTGCCCTATTTTGTAATAATTAAACCCTAAAGAATTCATTTTTTCGGTGTCTAATAAACGTCTGCCATCAAAAACAAATGCAGGTTTTAACATATTTTCATATATAGTAGCCCAATCATAGGTTTTAAATTCATCCCATTCCGTTAAAATAGCTATGGCATGTGCTTTTGAAGCTCCTTCGATAGGGTCGTTCGTTACTTTTAGCAATCTTCTGTTTTCTTCAGGAGAACGTGTGCCTAAATAATCTAAATCTGCATAAATACGTTCTGCAGAAACTTTAGGGTCATAAACCAATATCTCAGCTTGTTCTGCCAATAAGGCGTCTGCTACAGCTATTGCCGGTGACTCTCTAGTATCGTTGGTGTCTTTTTTGAACGCCCAACCATAAAGAACTATTTTTTTACCTGAAATTGTGTTGTAAAGTGATGAGATCATGTGTTCTGCAAAACGACTTTTTTGATAATCGTTTGCAATAATCACTTGTTCCCAATAATCAGCTACTTCGGTTAGACCATAAGAGCGTGCAATATATACTAGGTTTAGAATGTCTTTCTGAAAACAAGAACCGCCAAAACCAACTGAGGCATTTAAAAATTTTGATCCAATACGGCTATCATAACCAATTGCCCTAGAAATCTCTTGTATGTTGGCATCTGTTTTTTCGCATAGCGCAGAAATGGTATTTATAGATGAAACACGTTGTGCTAAAAATGCGTTGGCAACTAACTTAGATAGTTCAGAAGACCAAACATTGGTTTGTAATACACGTTCTTTGGGTAGCCATTGTTCGTATATAGAGCTTAGTGTGTCCTTAGCTTCTTGGCCAGATGGTGTATCGTCGCCACCAATTAGAACTCTATCTGCATTTAAAAGGTCATCGATAGCAGTACCCTCTGCCAAAAATTCTGGATTCGATAATATTTCAAAATTTACTTTATTACCTGTATGTTGAAGTATGCTTTTGATAGCACTAGCGGTACGTACCGGTAATGTTGATTTTTCAACAACAATTTTATCATCTTTGGCAACCTTGGCAATATTTCTTGCGCAAAGTTCAACAAATTTTAAATCTGCTGCTTGCCCTTTTCCCTTACCATAAGTTTTTGTAGGGGTGTTTACAGATATAAATATAATTTGAGCTTCATCAATCGCTTTATCTACTTCTGTAGAGAAAAAAAGGTTTTTATTTCTTGCCTTACCTACAATTTCTTTTAAGCCTGGTTCATAAATAGGTAGATTGTCTAAGTTGCTATCATTCCAACTATTGATTCTTTCTTGGTTGATATCTACAACGGTAACCTTAATATCTGGACATTGACTTGCGATAACTGACATAGTTGGACCACCTACGTAACCTGCGCCAATACAGCAAATATTTGTGATTTTTTTCATATTTTTAAATTGAATCTATTGCAAAACTTGCAAAGATAAATGAATAAGTAATATTTAGTCGTTAAAGAGTTTATTTAATGGTTTTCATGTTTTTTCCTGCAATAGATGTTTTAATAATATGTAACCTATAATAAAGGTATTACATCGTTAGAACATAAAATCATTCTTATGGTGAACTGCTTTTTTAACAGTTTAGTATGATTTCATCCAATATTTTTGGATTTGAAAGTATTTTCTGTATTCCTTTTTTGTGCTTCCTATCATTGACCTATCTTCGTGAAACCTAAATAACAATATTTTGAAAAAAGTTTTAATTACCGGTGGAGCTGGATTTTTAGGATCACATCTCTGCGATAGATTTATAAAAGAAGGTTATCACGTAATTGCTATGGATAATCTTATTACAGGAGATATCAAAAATTTGGAGCATTTGTTTCACTTAGAACAATTCGAATTTTTTCACCATGATGTAACAAAATTTGTTCATATCTCTGGAGATTTAGATTATATTCTACATTTCGCCTCTCCGGCAAGTCCGATAGATTACCTTAAGATTCCAATTCAAACCTTAAAGGTTGGTGCTCTTGGTACACATAACTTGTTAGGGTTGGCTAAAGAAAAAAATGCTAGAATTTTAATAGCATCAACTTCTGAGATATATGGAGACCCATTAGTACACCCACAAACTGAAGAGTATTATGGAAATGTAAATACTATTGGACCGCGTGGTGTGTATGATGAAGCCAAGCGTTTTATGGAATCGATAACAATGGCTTACAATAGATTTCATGGTGTTGAAACAAGAATAGTTAGGATTTTTAATACGTATGGACCTAGAATGCGTTTAAATGACGGAAGGGTTATACCGGCTTTTATAGGTCAGGCATTACGAGGTGAAGATTTGACAGTATTTGGTAAAGGAGATCAAACAAGATCTTTTTGTTATGTAGATGATGAAGTCGAAGGTATATATAGGTTGCTTTTAAGTGATTATGATATGCCTGTTAATATTGGTAACCCACATGAGATTACAATTAGAGATTTTGCAGAGGAAATCATTAAATTAACCGGTACAACGCAGAAAGTTATTTTTAAGCCGTTGCCACAAGACGATCCTATGCAACGCCAACCAGATATTTCTAAGGCAAAAGAGATTTTAAATTGGGAGCCAAAAGTTTTAAGGGAAGAAGGTATGAAGAAGACTTATGAGTATTTTAAATCTTTACCTTCTGATGATTTATATAAAAGAGATCATAAAGATTTTAGTACTTATAATAAGGTGTAAGTTGTTTCGTTATAGTATCTGAAAATAGAGTAGGTGAGAATTTAACGGCACATATTTTTGATGATAAAACAGTAACTATCCTATGGTATATAGGATAGTTCTAATCTAAGAAAAGAGCTCGTTAAAAGGTAGGAATATACTTTAAAAGTAATGTTAAAAGTAGTTAAACGATTAATTTTTGAGATTAAACGAATTAAGATTTTTGAATATAGCTTTAAATATAACTTGCAGTACATTTACGTAAATATTAAATGATCAAAGTGATAGAAACAAAGGAAAAAATATGGCTGTCTTCTCCTCACATGGGTGGGTCAGAACAAGATTATGTCAAAGAAGCCTTTGATACTAATTGGATAGCTCCATTAGGACCTAATGTTAATGCCTTTGAATCTTCTATAAGGGAAAAACTTGGCAATAACGTTCATGTTGCGGCCTTAAGTTCAGGTACAGCGGCTATTCATTTGGGTTTAGAACTTTTAGGGGTAAAGCCCGGTGATGAAGTACTTTGTCAAAGTTTTACTTTTTCAGCCTCGGCAAATCCAATTATGTATTTAGGTGCCACACCTGTCTTTGTGGATAGTGAAGTGGATACTTGGAACATGTCTCCTACATTGTTAAGACAAGCGATAGAAAATAGAATTTCAGAAAAAGGAGTTCCAAAAGCAATTATAGCAGTACACCTTTATGGTATGCCGTATAAGGTTGAAGAAATACAGCAA
This sequence comes from Maribacter sp. Asnod1-A12, assembly GCF_045063735.1. Lineage (NCBI taxonomy): Bacteria > Pseudomonadati > Bacteroidota > Flavobacteriia > Flavobacteriales > Flavobacteriaceae > Maribacter > Maribacter sp. Asnod1-A12. The sequence continues at coordinate 4,065,631 of NZ_JBEFNZ010000006.1, read as the reverse complement.
ATTGCGCAAGAATACAATATACCGGTCTTAGAAGATAGTGCAGAAGCTTTAGGTAGTACTTTCAACAATATACAATGCGGTACTTTTGGAGATATCGGAGTACTTTCCTTTAACGGAAATAAGATTATAACGACTTCTGGTGGTGGTGCATTGGTATCTAAAAATAAGTTGTTTGCAGAGAAAGCAATATTTTTAGCGACACAAGCAAGAGATGAAGCGCCGCATTACCAACATTCAAATGTTGGCTATAATTACAGAATGAGTAATGTATTAGCGGGTATTGGTAGAGGTCAGATGGAAGTTTTACAGGATCGTGTTGATTCGCGTAGGGCAAATTTTGAGTTTTATCAAAAAGCCTTGTCTTCATTTCAAGAATTAGAATTTTTACAAGAAGGTAATGGTTACTACTCTAATCGATGGTTGAGTTGTATTCTTACACCCTCATTTGAAATGCGTGAAAAAATAAGATTAGCGTTATTAGAAGAAAACATAGAATCTAGGCCTTTATGGAAACCATTGCATCTACAGCCTATTTTTGATAATTATAAGAAATTTGTAGACGGTACCTCTGAGTCTTTATTTGATAGGGGTCTTTGTTTACCAAGTGGAAGTAATCTTAGCTTAGATGATTTAAAGCGAGTTACAGATTGTATAAAAAAAGTAATGTTATGATACTAAAATACTTAACGAATACTTCTCAACGTTATGCCTCTCAATGGCTTGTGTTGTGTATAGACCTTATTACCGTAGGCTTTTCATTTGTATTGTCTTATTTGATAAGATTTAACCTAACCTTCAATTTTGATGTAAAAAATTTATTGGTGCAATTACCACTAGTAGTGTTGACTGCATTGATATCTTTTCTTGTTGTAGGTTCGTATAAGGGTGTGGTAAGACATACTGGAGTTAGAGATGTATATAATATTTTTAATGCAGTATGTTTATCGAGTATCGTTTTGATATTTATAGTAATTGGTAATAGGCAAATTGATTTTATCAATAGTTTTACTGTACCGTTATCTATTATAATTATCAATAGTTTGATAACTTTTGTAGTGTTGACGGCGTCAAGATTTGCTTTTAAGTCGATGTACGCCCGTATGAACGGAAACCTAAAAGCGAATAAGCATGTGCTTATTTACGGGGCAGGGGAATCTGGTGTGCTTACTCACGGTGCAATAACAAACCATTCTAAAAGTAGATATAAAGTAGTAGGTTATATTGATAGAGATGCTAAAAAAATTGGTAAAAACATAAATGGAATTCCTGTATTTGCAAGAAAATCTTTAACCGAAGATTTTATCGTAAAAAATAATATTTCCGAAATTATCTTTTCAATTCAAAATATAGATTCTAGAAAATTACGTAAAACGGTAGAAGGTTTGGTAGACTTGCCTATAATCGTAAAAATTGTTCCTCCTATTGAAGATTGGATCAATGGAGAGCTTAAAGTTTCACAAATTAAGCAGGTTCAAATAGAAGATTTGCTTGATAGAGCACCAATTACTATTAAAAATAGTAAGATTGCGATGGAGCTAATGAATAAAACTATTTTGGTTACCGGAGGCGCAGGTTCTATAGGTAGTGAGATTGTACGTCAAATATGTAACTATTCTTATAAATCATTAATTGTTCTTGATTCAGCTGAGTCAGCTCTTTATGACCTTCAACAAGAATTAAAACAGAATGGCTTTCATAATTTTATTCCAATTGTTACTGATATTAGAGATAAGAATAGAATGAATGCCTTATTTGGTGAACATAGACCAAATGTGGTTTTTCATGCTGCAGCTTATAAGCATGTACCATTAATGGAGTATAATTCTTATGAAGCAATAAAAATTAATATTGGAGGTACAAAAAATGTAGCTGATCTTTCAGTGCTACATGGTGTAGAAAAATTTGTTTTTGTATCTACAGATAAGGCGGTAAACCCAACCAATGTTATGGGGGCTACAAAGCGGATTGCAGAAATGTACATTAGCTGTATGCAAAAAGAGAATAAGACCAAGTTCATAACTACACGTTTTGGTAATGTACTAGGGTCTAATGGATCTGTTATTCCATTGTTTAGAAAACAAATAGAAAAAGGTGGACCTTTAACATTGACGCATAAAGATATTACGCGCTATTTTATGACTATACCAGAAGCTTCTCAATTGGTTTTGGAAGCAGGTGCTATGGGCGATGGCGGTGAGATATTTATATTTGATATGGGCGAATCGGTTAAAATATTTGATTTAGCGAAAAACATGATCAAGTTATCAGGGTTACGTTATCCTGAAGATATAGATATTAAAATAACAGGCTTAAGACCAGGTGAGAAATTATATGAGGAACTTTTAGCCAATGGTGAAAATACATTGCCAACCTATCATCAGAAAATTAAGATTAGTAAAGTACGTGATGTGGAGTATGCAAAAGTTCGTTCAAAAATCGATGAATTATGTATTACGAATATGTTTTTCAGTGGAAACACGGTTAAGTTAATGAAAGAGATTGTTCCAGAATATGTTTCAAAAAATTCTGATTTTTGTGAATTAGACAAATCTGGGGATGATAATGATGGTCAAAAAATGGCCCCTCTTAAAATAGTTCAACCATAAGGTATTAAAACATTAACCATAAATAACATATTAAGAACATGAATACATTGAAAGCGAAAATGAAACATTACGCATTATTATTATCTATAGGAGTACTTATTGCTTCTTGTGCATCTAAACAAGATGTTGTTTATTTTCAAGATGCTCAAGAATATGAAACAATAATAAGTGATAATACACATGTTAATACTTTTAAGATAGACGATGTAGTTTCAATCACTATTTCGACATTGGATGCAGAAGCAAGTATTCCTTTTAATGTATACAAAGGTGTTATCACAAATGGTTCTTTGCCAGAACAATTAGATTACATTATTGATAAACAAGGTAATATTGATTTTCCTGTACTGGGTGAGGTTAAATTGTTAGGTCTTACACCAGAGGAAACTAAAAATATGCTTAAAGAGAAATTGAAGCCTTACCTTAAGGACCCAATTATAAACATAAGATTAGAGAATTTTACGGTTACGGTTTTAGGTCAAGTAAACAGTCCTGGAACGTATACTGTAAATGGCGAGCAAATTACAGTATTAGAGGCTATTGGTTTAGCAAGTGACCTTAATATAAAAGGGATGCGAAAAAACGTATTGGTTATTAGGGATTTTAACGGTACTAAGGTGTATACCAGAATAGATTTAACCAGTAAAGAAGCATTGAATTCGCCAGTATATTATTTAACACAAAATGATGTAGTGTATGTGGAACCTAATAATTCTGCAATTAAAACTTCATCTTTAGATAATAGGGCAAGTATTGCAATATCAGTAGCATCTTTGCTAATAACTACTACCATTTTACTTATTAATAATAGTAATTAATAATATTACCTACCCATTTCAAAACATTTTATGAGCTTTTCAGATAAAAAAGAAGATATTAAAAATGTTATTTTCACCTACGTAAAACATTGGAAATGGTTTGCGTTGTGTGGATTAATAGCACTGGTGATAGCATATGTTAATATAAGATATACTACACCAGAATATGCAGTTAAATCTCAGATACAGATTGTACAGGAAAAAAATTCAGGTAGTGAAATGAGTGTTTTTCAAGATCTTGATATTTTTGGTGGTTCGTCAAAACAAGTGGAAGATGAAATTGAAATTTTAGGTTCAAGATCTAACTTTATAGAAGTAGCGAAAGAGTTAGGGGCTAATGTAAAGATCATGGCCTTAGGTAACATTATAAATTCAGAAGTATATTCAAATCCGCCGGTTAAAATTAATTTTATTGCGGCCGATTCTACTGTTTATAACGCGAATTATAGTTTTTTTATAGAATTTTCTTCTGGGAATACATTTGGGTTTACGGAGGACGAAGATAAACCATCTAAAATGTATTCTTTTGGTAATGGTATATCGACACCAGTGGGTGATATGATATTAACACCAAATGTAAAAGACCCAAAAGCTTTAATAGGTAAAAGATATCAAGTTTCGATAACTCCTATAGAAAAAGTAGCACGTTCATTTAAATCTGCGGTTATAATTTCGGTAAGTGCTGAGTTTTCTAATATTTTAGATGTGTCGATGACGAGTGCAATACCGAATAAGGCAAAAGATATTATAGATAAACTAATTGAAGTTTATAATAGAAATGCAGTTGAAGAAAAACGTCGTGTAGCTGATACCACTTCAGATTTTATTAATAATAGAATTCAATTGATTTCTGGTACATTAACGAATGTAGATAAAGATGCTCAAGAACTTTTAACGGAAAAAGGGATGACCGGTTCTGGTTTGGAAGTTGGTGCTGCAGTACAAGTAAGCGCAGGTAGTAGACAAAACCTAGAAAATGCCAAGGTTCAATTGCAAATGGTTGGTAGTTTAAAAGATTATGTAAGCGGTGAAACCGGTTATGAAGAAATGCCAGTAGTAGACGTTGGTAGTGGGGCTTTAAGTCAAGCTACGATTCAATATAATACCTTAGTTGCAGAAAGAAAAAGATTATTGAAGAGTTCTAATGAACAAAACCCAATGATTGTTAATCTTGATGAACAACTAGACGGTATTAAAAATACGATGAAGTCAAGTTTAAATTCTTTACAACAAAATGTTGGAATGAGTGTAAGTACACTTCAGAGTCAGTTAGGTAGAATACAAGGTACTATTTATTCTGCTCCTGAAAATCAAAGAGAATTACGTAATATAACTAGAAAACAAGAAACTACAGAGTCATTATACTTATATCTCTTGCAGAAAAGAGAGGAGTCTCAAATTGCATTTGCATCTGCGGCACCAAAATCAAATATTATTGATACCGCTTATGTTTCAAGCCCTACTCCGGTAAAACCGAAAAAAGCAATCACCTATTTGGCTGCGTTAATGTTAGGCTTATTATTACCTTTTGGCGTTATTTATGGTAAGGATCAGTTAGATACTAAAATTCAGAACAAACATAGTTTAGAAAAGTTTACTAAAGATATTCCTGTATTAGGTGAGTTGCCAAGTCTTTCAAAAAAAGATAGTAAAATTATTATCAATGATGATCGCTCGGTTCTTGCAGAAGCATTAAGGATTATTCGTGCTAATTTAGATTTTCTTATTAAAACTAAAAGGGCGAGTAACAGTAATAAGAATAATATTATCTATGTAACTTCTAGTACACCAGGTGAAGGAAAAACATTTGTCTCATCTAATCTATCGATGATTTTAGCAAGTACGGACAAAAAAGTTTTATTGGTTGGTGCAGATATTAGAAACCCTAAATTGTATTCTTTCTTTTCAGGAGATGCAGTAGATAAGCTTAAAACGCCTTCACGAAACAAGGATGCGGGATTAACTGAATATTTGTTGGATGATAATATTCAGGTCAAAGATTTAATAAGGCCTATGTTGGTACATCATAATACCATTGATGTTATTTACTCAGGTAAAATTCCACCAAATCCTGCCGAGCTGTTAATGAGCTCTAAAGTAGAGAATTTGTTAGAAGAGGTTTCTGAAATGTATGACTATGTAATTGTAGATACAGCTCCAATGATGGTGGTAAGTGATACCCTGTTGATTGCGCCTTATGCAAACCATATTATTTATGTGACTAGAGCAGGTGTAACTGATGAGTCAGCAGTAAAATTCCCATTGAATTTGCGTGAAGAAGGTAAATTGAAAGGGGTTTCATTTGTTGTTAATGATGTTAGTTTAGACAGTTTAGGTTATGGTGGTAAATATGGCTATGGCTATGGTAAAAATGCCAAAAAGTGGTGGAAATTCTAGTTAAAATTTATACATATAAATAAAAAAAAGCCGCAATTGCGGCTTTTTTTTATGCGCATTAATTACGACAGCCTAACAGTTGAAATCTTTTTGATTTTAGCCGTTAGGCTGTAAATATGGAGCTTGTTTTACTTTATTATATCACATGACAGTTCATCTGTTTTAATAAACCCTTAGTGCTTTATAGCTTTTTTCTTACTATATGTCCTGATTTTTATACCTGTATTTTATCGAGTAACATTCAGGTTTAAACGAATATAAGAACCGTATTATTCTACTAAAGTGATATTGAATTATATTTGTTTTAAAATCAATTGGCCGTGAAATTCGGCTATTTATTAGTATTATTTTATTCTCCAAGAATATGAAACACAATTACTTCAAATCTTTATTTTTTAATGTTTTTGTGCTATTCGTCTTAGGTGTCACCCAGATGAATGCACAGGTTAATTTTAATCTAAGTGAACTTGATTTCGATGGAAATGGTAACGCTTTGGTTACTACATCGTTAATGTTTGGACCAGATGGTCGGTTGTATTTTTCTGAATATGCAGGTACAATAAAAGCATTAACTATTGAAAGAGTTGGCGATAGTGATTTTAAAGTTACCGATACTGAAACTATAACAGGTATCGATGGTATCCAGAATCATAACGATGATGGTAGTGAAGAATCATCAATACTACGTGAAACAACGGGTATAACTTTGGCAGGAACAGAGCAATTTCCAATTATTTATGCCACATCTAGTGATTTTAGAATTGGCGGAGGAACTGGTGGAGGTGAAGGAGATACTGGTCTTGATACCAATTCTGGAATAATTACAAGATTCACTTGGAATGGAACAACATGGGATGTGGTCGATTTGGTAAGAGGTTTACCTCGATCTGAAGAAAATCATGCTACTAATGGATTGGAATTTGTTACAGTTGGTGGTGTTGATTATTTAATCGTAGCCCAAGGTGGCCATACAAATGGAGGTAGTCCATCTATAAATTTTAATTATGCAAATGAATATGCGCTATCTGGTGCTATTCTTTCTATTAATTTGGACTTACTAGAAGCAATGCCCACATTAAATGATGATGGTCGTAGTTATATTTATGATATACCTACTTTAGATGATCCATCAAGAGCTAATGTTAACGGTATTATAGATCCAAATGAACCTGGATACGATGGAATCGATGAAAATGATCCTTTTGGTGGTAATGATGGTCTTAATCAAGCAATGATTGTGCCAGGTGGTCCGGTACAGATATTTTCGCCAGGTTATAGAAATGCCTATGATTTGGTGATTACTGAAAGTGGTGCTGTATATGTTACAGATAATGGTGCTAATGGTGGTTGGGGTGGTTTTCCAGAAAATGAAGGAATAGACGGTACGGTTACTAATAATTATGTTGTTGGGGAACCAGGTAGCTCAACTCCATCAGGCGGAGAACAAATAAATAATCTAGACCATTTACATTTGATTACCACTGATATTCAAAGCTATGTATTTGGAAGTTATTACGGTGGGCACCCTAACCCTGTTAGAGCAAACCCAATAGGTGCTGGGTTATATTACACGCCAACTAGTACAAACAATGATGATGCGGTATTTAGAACTATGGTATATGACCCAGATGGTTCTACTACTAATTCTACGACAGATCCAACTTTGGGATTGCCTGCGAACTGGCCTCCAGTACAGACAGCAAATGCTGTAGAAGGTGATTGGAGAGGACCTGGTATTGAAAATCCCGATGGTGATGAAGATGATATCGTTACAATTTGGGGAACAAATACCAACGGTATAGACGAGTATACTACCGACAATTTCGATGGTGAAATGAAAGGAGATTTACTTGCAGGAACCGATGATGGATTCTTAAGAAGGGTACAACTTGAAGTTAATGGCTATTTAGAGGATTTGGATTCTGATTTTGCTTCAAACTTAGGAGGGAATGCACTTGGGGTATCTTGTAATGGCGAGACTGATCCTTTTCCTGGTACCATTTGGCTTGGAATTTTTAGTGGTAATGGGGGGAATAGTAGCATTGTTTCTAAAATTCTTGTTTTAGAACCAGGAGATTTAGTGGATTGTATTGATCCTAGTGATCCTGAATATGACCCTCTTGCAGATTATGATGAAGATGGTTATACGAATCAAGATGAAGTTGATAATGGTACTGACCCGTGTAATGGTGGGTCTCAACCAGAAGATTTTGATAAATCTGCAGGAGCACCTTTTGTTTCTAATTTAACAGACCTTGATGACGATAATGACAGTATAAACGATGATGTAGATCCTTTTCAATTAGGTGACCCTTTAACTACTGGTAGTGATGCTTTTACCATACCATTGATCAATGAACTATTTTCGGATACCGATTTAGGCGGCTATAGAGGCTTAGGCTTTACTGGTTTTATGAATAATGGTGATCCTAACCCGAACTGGCAAAATTGGCTTGATAGGGATGATGATCCTAATGATCCCAATCCTAATGATATTTTGGGGGGTGCTATTGGAGGAGTTACGATTAACTGGACTTCTGGAACAGCTTTAGGTACTACAAATACTCAAGAAAAAGGATTTCAATATGGTATACAAGTAGATCAAACAACCGAAATATTTACAGTCGCAGCAAACATGGCTAATTTTGATGATCCATTACAGCTTTATGGCAATACTGCTGCACCAAATGGAGAGTTAGGTATTTTTATTGGTGATGGTACGCAGAGTAATTATATAAAAATGGTATTGACCAATGATGGTATTACCGTATTGCAAGAAATTAATGATGTGCCACAAACCCCAATTACTGTGGTTGTTCCTACGGGTGACAGACCCGATAGTGCCGTTTTATTTTTTGAAGTGAACCCCGAAAACGGAGACGTTATTTGTGAATATGCCTTTGATGGTGCGACTACGCGTAGTGTTGTTGGTACACTTAATGCTTCAGGAAATATTCTAACTGCATTACAAGAAACTTCAACAGATTTAGCTGTAGGTCTAATAGGTACTTCAAATGCTTCGGGTGTTGAAGTTCAAGGTACTTGGGACTTCTTGAGTGTACTAGATAGTAAACCTTACCTTGCAGGTGAGATACCAGATTTGGATAGATATATCAACTCGAACGATGAAACTATTGAATTAGATAATTTTTTCGATGATGATAATGGTACTGCTAATTTGACTTATACTGAAGAAGGTAATACAGATACCAACGTTGGTGTGGTTATCAATGGAAATGAGTTGACATTGTCTTACCCTGGTGTAATTGCAAATAGTACGATAACAGTTCGTGCTACAGATGAAGATTTAAATTTTGTAGAACAAACATTTGAAGTAAACGTTACCGATTCACCTTTCGTTCTTTACCGTGTTAATTCTGGTGGGCCAGAAATAGCGGCAATTGATGATGATATTGATTGGGAGGAAGATACTACGGCAAATAATTCCGCTTATCTTTCGGAGCCTGGGAGCGATCAAACTTTTTCTTTTGATGCAAGTGCAGGAGCAAGTGTTCCTAATACTACGCCAAATGAAATATTTAAAACAGAAAGGGCCGATAGCGCACCTGGAGCTCCTAATATGACTTATTCTTTTCCAGTGACACAATCTGGTAATTATGAGGTTAGGTTGTATATGGGTAATGGATGGGAAGGTACTTCAGAAGCCGAACAACGTTTATTTGATGTTCAAATTGAAGGCTTAATTTATCCTGCACTTGATAATATAGATTTGTCGGGCACTTACGGTAACGAAGTTGGTACTTTAATAAGTCATATTATACCAGTTTCCGATGGTGAGATAAATATTGTATTTCTACATGGTGATATTGAAAACCCAATGGTCAACGGAATTGAGATTTTAGATGCTTCTGATTCAGAGACTCCAATATATGTTGCCGATGTTGAAGATCAAAGAACTCCAATAGGTGAACAACTTGATGGTAGTTTGGCTGTGTCTGCTTTTGGTGGCGATGGAAATAAAAACTATGCGGCAACAGGTCTGCCACCAGGTTTGGTTATAGAATCAACTGTAGGTGTTATCGGTGGTACAGTTGAGGCTGGTGCTGATTTAAACAGCCCTTATACAGTTACTATAACAGTTGATGATAACGATGGTCTAACCAGTGATGCTGTTACCATAACTTTTGATTGGGTAATTTTTGACGCAACAACATACAGAGTAAATGTTGGTGGTGAATTAGTTGCAGCAACCGATGAGGCAACAGATTGGAAATTCAACAACACTCAAGGTGTTTATACTTCTAGTTTATATTCAGTAAATACAGGTTTTTCAATTAATTCTACCTTAGCTTTTAATGATAGGGACAGTAGTATACCTGCATATATTGATAATACTACCTTCGACGGAATTTTTGGAAGAGAACGTTATGATGCGGCTGATGGTGATGAAATGGAATTTATATTCGACCTAGAAAATGGTGATTATGTAGTAAATCTATATTTAGGTAACAGCTATGAACCAGCAAGTGAAGTTGGTGATAGAATATTTGATATAACATTAGAAGGAGTCGTTGTACAGAATGATTTGGATTTAATATCTGAGTTCGGTCATTTGACGGCAGGGATGCTTTCCTATCCAATAACACTTAATGATGGTGAATTAAATTTAGAATTCCTTCATGGTGTTGCTGAAAACCCGATAGTGAGTGCAATTGAAATATTTGAAGTAGATACTGCAAATCCTACTTTGTCTATATCGGCTATCGCTAATCAAACAAATGATATTGATGAAGCGGTTAATTTTAGTGCAACGGGTACTGGCGGTGACGCTAATGAAGACATCGTTTATTATATATCTGGTCAGCCCGATGGTATCAGTATAAATTCAAGTACTGGACAGATAAGTGGTACTATTGAAGAGACATCGTCAGTTGGTGGTCCAAACAATAATGGAACACACCAAGTAGTGGTTACGGTGGTTAAACCTAATTCTGCTCCTGCTAGTACAGTGTTTACATGGACAATTGCTTCTACTTGGGTATTAAAAAATGAAGACCAGAATTATACGGCAAGACATGAGAATTCATTTGTTCAAGCTGGTGATAAGTTCTACCTGATGGGTGGTCGTGAAAGTGCACAGACTATTGATATTTATGATTATACTACTGATTCTTGGAATTCTTTAGTTGATTCAGCTCCTTTTGAGTTTAATCATTTTCAAGCTACAGAGTACCAAGGTTTAATATGGGTGATTGGTGCATTTAAGGATAATCTTTATCCTTCTGAGGCCCCTGCAGAATATGTTTGGGCATTTGACCCTGCCACTGAAGAGTGGATTCAAGGTCCGGAGATACCGACTTCTAGAAGAAGAGGTTCTGCAGGATTAGTGATGTACAATAATAAGTTTTATGTGGTTGCAGGAAACACTATAGGTCATGATGGTGGCTATGTTTCTTATTTTGATGAATTTGATCCTGCAACCGGAGTATGGACACCTTTAGCTGATGCGCCGAGAGAAAGAGATCACTTTGCTGCAGTTGTTATTGATGATAAGCTTTATGTTTCTGGAGGTCGTCTTTCAGGAGGAGCTGGAGGAGTATTTGCACCTACCATTTCAGAAGTTGATGTTTATGATTTCACAAACGAAACTTGGTCTACCTTACCAACTGCTCAAGATATACCAACTTCTAGAGGTGGAGCTTCTGCAGTCAATTTTAATGATAAATTAATGGTTATTGGAGGGGAAACCGAAACTGCGGGACCGTCTTTGACCACTGTTGAAGAGTACGACCCAACAACGGAATCATGGGTAACCTTACCAGGTTTAAATTCACCGAGACACGGTACACAGGCGATTGTTTCTGGAAACGGAATTTTTATTTTGGCAGGTTCTCCATTACGAGGTGAAGGTCAACAAAAGAACATGGAATACTATGGTGAAGATGCACCGGTTGGTAGTCCAAGTATTGCCAGTGAAGTAAATTCTTTAGATGGATTATTGATCGCCGATGGCGAAACAGAATCGATAGATTTAAATATAGAAAATGGTAATGTTGGTGTTATAATTACATCGATGGTCATTTCAGGAACCAACGCTAGTGATTTTAGTATTGTATCTGGTGAATTAACGAATCAGTTATTGAATGCTAATAATACGCATCCAATTGAGATAAGTCTATCCGGAACCGGAGATAATAGAAGTGCATTGTTAACAATTACATATGGTAATGGTACAACTAAGGAAATAACCTTATCTAATGCTGTAAATGTTCCAGAAATTACAGATCCTGGTACTCAGAACAGTAACGATGGGGAAGTTGTTTCCTTGCAAATTGAAGCAACAGGAGCTTGTACTGATGAAACCTATAGTGCAACTGGCTTGCCCGCAGGTTTATCCATAGATTCTGATACAGGTGAAATTTCCGGTACAGTTTCTAACGGTGGAGCAGGTACTGGAGCTTATCAAGAGAATAATGGTCTAGTAGTTATTGAGATGGAGAATTTAACTTATGGAACTAATTGGACAGAAGAAACTACTGAAACAGGTTTTACAGGCAGTGGTTATCTATATAATTCAGTAGATAGCTTTACTACTCCTGGAAATGGAACTATTACTACAGAGGTTGAAATAACCACGCCTGGTGTTTATAGATTTCAATGGCATAATAATATTGGAATAGAGGATCCTGATGATCCAACTACTGAACACAATGATGCTTGGTTACGATTTGATAATGCAGATGATTTTTATGGAGCAAAGAACGTAGATGGATCTGGTAGTATTGTTTATCCTAAAGGATTAAGTAAAACACCAGAGGTAGAAGGTGAGTCTGCAGATGGTTGGTTAAAGGTGTATACCAATACACTTGGTTGGAATTGGAGTACCAAAACCAGTGATAATGATGCACATTGGGTTTTCGTAGAGTTTGATAACGTAGGTTCTTATACCATGGAAATTTCATCTAGATCAGAAGGTCACTCTATTGATAGGATAGCATTACATTTAGTTAGTCAAAATTATGACGAGGCGGGCTTGTTTGCTGCTGCAGAATCTACACAAGGTGGTGGTTCAGGAGGTGCTTCGGAAGACAGTCCATATGATGTTGAAGTAACGGTAACAGATGACTGTAGCCCTGCTCAATCGAATACAATTGAATTTGTATGGAATGTAGGTGAAGCCGGTAATAATGCTCCAGTAGCGGTATTGGAAGCAGATGTTATTTCTGGAGATGCACCATTAACAGTGAATTTCACAGGAAGTAATTCAACTGACGATACAGGGGTCACGGATTATCTATGGGATTTTATGGATGGTACTGCAACAGAGACCATTGCAAATCCTACACATATTTTTGATACCGCTGGTGAATATGAAGTAGAATTAACCGTAAGTGATGGTGTTCTTTCAGACACGGATACAATTACGATAACCGTTAATGCTCTTGCTAATCAAGCACCGACGGTTACAAACCCAGGTGATCAGAATGATGTAGAAGGTGAAGTTGTTTCGCTACAAATTGTTGCTACCGATATAGAAGATAATGGTTTAACATATACAGTGGATAATTTACCAACAGGTCTTACATTAGATAGTGCAACAGGTCTTATAAGTGGCACATTAACTTCAGGGGCATCGGATAGTAGTCCTTATGAAGTTGAAGTAACTGTTACTGACGATGGTGTACCAGCTGCATCAACTGTTGAAACCTTTACATGGACTGTAACTGATGCCGTTGTAGATGTTAATGAAGCTCCTATGGTTACAAATCCAGGAGAGCAAAACGCAGTAGAAGGTAGTGTAGTTTCATTACAGATTGAAGCAACAGATGCCGAAGACGATAATATGACTTTTGCTGCAACTGACCTACCTGATGGGTTGACGATAGATGCGACTACAGGATTAATTAGCGGTACTATTACTGCTGGAGCTTCTGATGATAGTCCATTCTCGGTAACTGTTACTGTAACGGATGATGGTAGTCCTTCAGAAGAAAGTACAGTGACTTTTGATTGGATTGTAACAGATGTGGTTATCAACTTAGCACCTGTAGTTACAAACCCTGGTGAAATAAATGGCGTAGAGGGTGATGTGGTTTCATTACAGATTGAAGCTATAGATGGCGAAGACGATAATATAAGCTTTACGGCAACCAATCTACCTGATGGGTTGACTATTGATACGACTACAGGATTAATCAGTGGTACTATTACTGCTGGAGCTTCTGATGATAGTCCATTCTCAGTAACTGTTACTGTAACGGATGATGGTAGTCCTTCAGAAGAAAGTACAGTGACTTTTGATTGGATTGTAACAGATGTTGCTGTAGTTGTTAATGAAGCACCTACGGTTACAAATCCTGGAGAACAAAACGGAGTAGAGGGTGATGTGGTTTCACTGCAGGTTGTAGCGGCCGATGGCGAAGACGATAATATGAGCTTTACGGCAACCAATCTACCTGATGGGTTGACTATTGATGCGACTACAGGATTAATTAGCGGTACCATTACGGCTGGAGCTTCTGATAATAGTCCATTCTCAGTGACTGTTACTGTAACGGACGACGGTAGCCCTTCGGAAGCAAGTACGGTTTCATTTGTTTGGAACGTAACTGATGTTGCTGTTGTTGTTAATGAAGCACCTGAGGTAACAAATCCTGAAGCGCAAAGCGGAATGGAGGGCGAAGAGATTTCTTTACAGATTCTTGCTACTGATGATGATAATTTGACCTTTACGGCATCTAATCTTCCTGAAGGGTTGACGATAGATTCTTCAACGGGGTTAATTAGTGGCACGATAGCGGCAGGGGCTTCTGAAAACAGCCCGTATGCAGTAACGGTTACTGTCACCGATGATGGTAATCCTTCAGAATCGAGTACGGTTAACTTTGACTGGGACATTAACCAAAATGAAGTGTATGATGCTTCTATGGATAATATGGTAATATCGCCTAATCCAGCTAGTGAAAATGCTCAAGTATTTATTAATTTAGAAGTGCCTGCACCATTACTAGGTATCTATATTTATGATACTAGTGGTAGGCTGGTTAAAGCATATGATTACTTAGAGTCGTTCAATGGTAATGGTAGTTATGAACTGTATATTGGAGATTTAAGAAATGAAATCTATACTGTTTATGCATACGTGCAAGGTCAAGATATTCCATTAGTTAAAAAGTTGGTAGTTAGAAACTAACAATAGTATATTATAAAAGTTTGAAAAACGGAATTTCTATTTTAGAAATTCCGTTTTTTTATTGAATCAAGTGTAGAATAATAATGATTGTTCTTCTAAAAGTATTATTATTCAATTCGTTTGATGCCTGTAAAATGACTTTAAAAAAGTGAGAGATAAAAATTAGGTAGTCAACTTTTATAAAATAAGTTATTTAAAATTATAAATAGTTTTTTCAATTAGAGGCTTAATAAGAGTCAGTGTTTTTTCATTGAAGCTTATTTTTTTCAAAGAATTTAATTGAGAAATTTTATGGATGTCACTAGCTATAAAATCAATTAGATTATTTTTTAATAGCCAAAGGGCTGTCTGTTTTACTTCTTTACCGTAGTATTCGCTTAAAGACAAAATATTCATTTGAAACAATAGCCCTTCATCCTTATATTCTGGATATGTTTTGAGATTTTTATGTAGATATGCATACCTTTCAGGATGAGCAAAAATGGGAAATAACCCAGAACTTTTTATTTTTTGAGTTGCACTATCAAAATTAATAGATGCCTGTAGATAAGACATTTCAATTAAAAGATAATTTTTTGCTAAAGGCATAAATTGGTTGTCCTCTAGAATTTTTTCAAATCCTGAATCTATCATGTGCTCTGCAGCGATATCAATACGTACATGTCCTAAATTATTCATTTTTAAAGCATTTTTAAGTAACGATAATGAGCTATTGATGGTAATCGGAGTATTAGGGTAGTAGTTCTCCATTATATGCGGAGTGCATATAAAATCTGTCACTCCGAACTCACTAAAACCTTTAATAAGTTCAATGGAATCATCAACAGTCTTTGCTCCATCATCTATGCCAGGTAATATATGGTTATGTATATCTATAAAACCTTCTAAGTGATCAATTAAAAAATGTTTCTTGGAGAAAAAATTAAACATAAGTAAAGATTAGATTTTTATTTTTGTCAGTGCAGGAAAGTACTTGAAAATGTATAGAAACAAGTTTTACTGAGTAATTCCGTACAAAATTAACTATTCGACCTTACTTTCATAGAGATATAACTAAATATTCTTGTCATAATTGTTTGGTGTTTGTGAGAAAACCTATTTAGATAAGAGTCTACAGGCTTTGTCTTGATTATAAATAATGCTTATTTGTTAATTATCATTTAACATGATAATTATACACCTATTTTTGCCAAAAAAATAAATAGCACATGCTTCATTTAAAATTAGCAACTGATCCTCGATGGGTAAATATTGTTGAAAAAAACATAGAAGAAATACTAACGGATCATGCATGGTGCGAACAAAAGGCAGCAACTAATGCTATAACCATTATTACACTTAATTCAGAGTATACAGATTTAGTAACCGATTTGCTTTTATTAGCTCAAGAAGAGCTAGTTCACTTCCAAATGGTTCATGATATTATTAAAAAACGTGGTTATACATTGGGAAGAGAACGTAAGGACAGTTATGTAAATGAGCTGTATAAATTTATGAATAAAGGTGGTAATAGGCTACAATCGATGATAGATAGACTTTTGTTTTCTGCAATGATAGAAGCAAGAAGCTGCGAACGTTTTAAAATACTTTCAGAGGAAATACAAGACCCCGAATTATCTAAATTCTATAGGGACTTAATGATTAGTGAAGCAGGTCACTACACTATATTTATTGGTTTTGCTCGCAAATATGGCCAAGATGTAGATGTCGACAAACGCTGGCAAGAGTTAGTTGAGTTTGAAGCAGAAGTGATTCAAAAGTATGGGAAAGATGAAACCATTCATGGTTAATCATTTTAGATAAAGCCTCTGTGTAGAAGTTGAACGCCACATTGCGAATAAGTTTTACTAATTTTAAAATAATGATAAGATACTAAAACAAGCTTCACCAATATTTCTAATGCTGTTTTGGTTGGTTTCCTGTACGTCTCAGCATGTACAATAGTCAGGAGGCATAGACAAATCTGCAGGGGGAGGAGCAGCCTATATAATTGAGTCTGCTTTGGCTACTTATTATCTTGAGAAAGAAAGGGGAGGCTTTCAAGTATGATAGGTAGGGACGGTGTCGATTGGATTGGTTTTAACAATTAAGAAGGTTCGGGACACAAAGGGGAATACCGTGATTTTCCAAATGCAATTCACCGTAAAGACGGAAGTTATTTTCATGCTATGAACGCTGGTACGGCCTTCTACTTTTGAAGTGAAGATAGCATCTGAAGAACATATTTGTATCGTATTTACTTCTGAAAACGGAAATTGGAAGGGACAATGGTATTTTTACGCTAATCGTTGTGATTTTACCATGGCAGAAGTAAGTCCGGGGTACAAATACTGGGTGCAGTATGAAGGTGTGCCTAGTGGTGAAATGGATAGTACCGAATTCTGGTATGCTTCGGTAGATAAGGAAAAACATCAAATCACTGAGCCTTTTAACGGAGATCTGCCTTCGCCCGAATGGATGGCTTTTGGGGACAAAGAATCTTCAAGACAATTATGTGTATAAAGAGTTTATGACACTATTTGGCTTCGGAAGGAAAAATGGCGAAAAAACAAACAAGAACCTTAGCGCTCTTCAGACTTTTTCTATTGGTGTTATAGAGTTGAGTAAATATTCTGATGTTGATAGGGCTATTAGGCAAATAGTAGATTGAACAAATCAATCATTATTCTTCTGTAATCAAAGTAGTGACTGACAAGAATTATTTAGAGAATTTTTGATAAAATTTATTTGTTTTTAAATTAAGGAAATAATTTTGACTTTATTTTTAAATTTTTTTTTTCAAATTGCTGGTATATGGCTTTTGCTAAAAAAAAATATAATGGATAAGATTTTAGCGCTATTACTTACCGGATACAATAATTATCAGTTTCAGTAAAATATAAGGGTAAAGGAACTCAAGATTTAAATGAAGGATACGATGTTAGTTTCTTTTTGTTTGTTATTGGTTGTTAGTAATTAAAAAAGCTTTTATGTATATATTCAAGAGTATATTTGTACACCATTTACCCAAACTTGTTCAACTACAATGTCTTCAATTTTAGAAACCTCTTTTTTGAATAGATTGTCTGCTAATACTATAAAATCTGTTTTTTTACCTTTTTGCAAACTTCCTTGTTGTTTCGCAACACTACTTGCTATTGCACTACCCATTGTATAAGCATAAATAGCTTGCTCTAAGCTTACGCTTTCTTTTGCAGTAATTGTATATCCGTTTATATCTTTTCGGTTAATTGCAGCTTCTATACAAGATAGTGGTCTAATATCTTTTACAACAGGTCCATCTGTAGAAAAAGCTACATTTATGTTATGATCAAACATAGATTTAAATGGATAGCAAACTTCCAGATACTCATCTGTTAGGGTTTCTCTAAAATTTTTGCCTAACTCTTTAATGAAAATTGGTTGGGTAACAATATGAATACCCATTTTTTCAATTCTTTTTAATTGAATTTTTGTTGGCAGTCCTAAATGTTCTATTCTATGCTTTGGAGCATTTGGGTTATTTTTATATAATTGTTCATAAATATCAAGCACTAAATCAATGGCAACATCTCCTATAGCATGTGTGGCTATCTGAAAACCTTTACGCTGGGCTTCTAATGCAGCTTTAAAGAATACCTCTTTATTTAATCTAAGAATACCTTTGCTTTTTGAGTTTTTGTAGGTTTTGCTCAAAGCAGCAGTCTGACCACTTAAACCTCCATCAGAGAAAAATTTAACTGTATTTATTACTAATTTATCAGAATGATATTTCTCAGGAATAGGCAAAGGAGTGTCATCTCCGTCTGGAATAACAATAGGAAAAGCATGAATGCGAATAGGTAATTTCCCTGCAGCATCCATTTTTTTATAAACAGCGAGCAAATCGGGCATCACGGCAGGGTCAGAAACCGATGTTACACCTACTTTTATAAATGCATCACAAGCTGCAAGAATCATCTTTTCATAATCGGCATCGGTAATCTTAGGAAAATGTTTTAGCGCTAAACCTAGTGCGGTTTCACGCAAAATTCCATTGGGGATTCCCAAGGAATCTAAATCCATCATACCACCATATGGTACTTTTGTGTTGCTATTAATACCGCAAACTTCAATAGCTTTTGAATTTAAAGTTGCAATATGGGCACAGGTTCTTTGTAAAAAAACAGGCTTATCAGTGATAACACAGTCAATGTCTTCTTTAGTTGGAAGCCTACCTTCTTCCATTATAGAATCATTAAAACCTCTTGCTCTTATCCATTTTAAATCAGGATTATTTTTTGAAAACTCCTTTAGTTTAACTTGAATTTCTTTAATGCTAGTTACACCTCTCAAATCTAAATTAAACGTTAATAGATCTCCGATTTTCCAAAGATGTGCATGTGCATCAAAAAAACCAGGAAGAATCGTTTTCCCTTTTAAGTCAATATGATTTACAGAAGGAATACCTTTTTTAATTTCATTGTAATCTCCAACGGTAACGATAGTATCGCCCTCAAAGACCATAGCGTTTGCTAGTGGTTTTTGAGGGTTTACAGTATAGATAATAGCATTGTGTATTAATTGCATGTCCTTATTTGGCTATTTTATCAATTGCGTTTTGTAATACCACCATACCATCTTCTAATTGCTCGTCTGTAATACTAAAAGGTACTAATAAACGTATGCAGTTAGAAAATAATCCAGCTCTAATAACCACCAAACCCTTACTTAAGGCTTCAACTAAAATGGCTTGTGTAAGCTCTGGGTTTGGTTCTTTTGTAGTTTTATCTTTTACAAATTCTATAACTTGCATAGCACCGAGGCCTCTAACATCACCAATAAATTTATTATTGGTTTGCCATAGTTCCATTTTTATTCTCATTATTTGAGCAATTTCATTCGCTCTATTTAAAAAGGAAGGTGTGTTTATGATATCGATAGTTGCCAATGCAGCAGCTGAGGCTACTGGATTTGCTCCATACGTACCACCAACAGCTCCAGGGTGTGGGGTGTCTAATATTTCAGATTTACCGGTGATGGCACTAATTGGCATACCAGAACCCATTGATTTTGCCATGGTTATCATATCAGGCACAACACCTGTTGCGTGTTCTATAGCAAACATTTTTCCTGTTCTACCGAAACCACTTTGAATTTCATCGGCAATCATTACAATACCATTCGCATCACAAATACTACGTATTTTTTGTAAAAAAGCAGTTGGCATTGGCACAAAACCACCTTCACCTTGTACAGGTTCAATAACGATTGCTGCAATATCTTCTGGGCTAATTTGAGAAATCATAGCATGGTCTAATTGCTTAATACAATGGTCTAAATATTGCTCTTCTGTCATTCCTTCAAAAGGTCTGTACATGTTAGGTGCAGGCAAACGATAAATATCAGAAGCCATAGAACCGTATCCTTTTTTAAATAACCCATATTTACTCGTCATACTCATTGTTAAGTAAGAACGGCCATGATAACCACCTTCAAATACAATAACACCTGCTCTTTTGGTGTAATATCTTGCAATATTTACGGCATTATCAACGGCTTCGGCACCAGAATTTGCTAGCAATGTTTTTTTAGGGAAAACACCAGGAGTTATCTCATTTAACTTTTCACATAACTCTACCGCAGGTTCATTTGTACATACCAGAATACAAGAATGTATGCTTTTATCAACTTGCTTTTTAATGGCATCTACTACTTCTTTAGGGCGATGACCGGCATTTAATACACCTATACCACCAGCAAAATCTATTAGTTGATTACCGTCAACATCCCAAATTAATGCACCTTCAGATTTTTCTACTACAACATTAGAAAGTTTGCCTAAGCCTGCTGGCATAGATGCTTTTCTTCGTTCTAATATAGCTTCACTTTTTGGTCCTGGTATAGTTGTCTTTAATTTTATAGTACTCATAATTTCTTTTATTATATTTTATGATTGGCATCTAAGGTTAATAAAACACCGCTGTTTCCACAGGTTGGGTCATCGCAATAATCTTCGATTAAATTCCCTATTTCAAAACCTATTTTTTGCTGAACAGATACAGTTGGATCATTGATTTCTCCATCTTTTAGCTTTTCAAAATATTCCTTTGGAGTTAATAAATCTTTATACCTGTAATAACCATTTAGCATCCCTACGGTTAACTGTCCTTTTAACCCTAAAAAACGAGTTAGTTCTTGTCTAGCGCGATATAATTCTTTACCAAATCCGTTACCTCTATATTTTTTATCAACACCTACATCTAAACCATATAACCACTCTCCATCGGGATTATAGTTGTCTAATACCCGATTGCCTGCTGCTTCTAAAAATGTGTGAGATTCTGTAACGTATTGGGTTCTAGATGTTGTACTCATACCAATAACTTTATCGCCATCTAAAATCACAAATTGACCTTCTGGAAAAGTTTTAATATGTGCTAAATAATGCTCTTCTTTAAAAATTTCATCATCTGAAAGATTAGGAAAAACCTTTTTTTGCAAAGCAGCTAGTCCCTTTGCATGTTCTGGTTTTGAGTGCATTAAGATGTATCCGTGATTTAGTGTTTTGGTATAAATAAATTGTGTCATATCGTTTTTTTATAAGCTGCCAATGCTTATTAGTTTTTTATCTAAATATTCGTAAATACCATCGTTTCCTAACTCACTTCCTTGTCCACTTTCTTTCATGCCTCCAAAAGGAGCTTCTGTTGCATGTGGTGTCCATTCGTTAATTCCGATAATTCCAAAATCGATGGCTTCACTAGCTATAATAGCCGTATTTAAGTTGTTTGTCCATATGTATGCCGCTAAGCCATACTGAGTTTTATTTGCTAAAGAGATAGCTTCATCCATGGTTTCAAAAGTGGTAACCGCCATTATAGGTCCAAAAATTTCATTTTTAAACACGGAAGATTCTTGGTTTACATTACCAATCAGTGTCGGTTTAAAAAAGTATCCTTTACCATTTTCTTGATGATTTTCGCCACCAACAATTACTTCTGCTCCAGATGCTACTGCGGTAGAAACAAAATTGTTAAGCTGCTCTTGTTGTTTTTTATTAATGACAGGGCCAATTTGTGAGTTGGCATTCAGACCATTACCTATAGCATAATTTGCAACATGTTTTGCAGCTTCCTCTATAAATGCATGATATGCATCTTTATGCACAATATAGCGTTGTGGAGAAATACAAACTTGACCACAGTTTCTAAATTTAGCAGTAACTGATGAAGCAGCAACTTCTTTTATGTTGACATCAGGAAAAACTAATACAGGGGCGTTGCCACCCAGTTCTAATGATAGTTTTGTATTCGTTATAGATGCTTTATCCATTAAAAGTTTACCAACTCTTGTGCTACCAACAAAATGCATTTTTTTAACCTCTGGAGCATGCATTAAGCTGTCTCCAATTTCTGAAGCATTACCAAAAACTAGATTTATTACTCCTTTTGGCAGGGCTGATTCCTCAAAAATTTGTGCTAATAGAATAGCAGTTAACGGTGTTTCTTCTGAAGGTTTTGCAACTATACTGCAACCTGCTGCTAATGCGGCACCCCATGGTCTTGCTAAGTTCCATATTGGAAAATTCCATGCAGTAATTATACCAACAACACCTACGGGCTGGTAAATGACTTGCATACGCTTATTATTTCTACTCGCAGGAATAACAGTACCATAGGTACGTTTTGCTTCTTCTGCGAACCATTCAAATAAATCGGCCGCAATCATCCATTCACCAGTGGCTTCCAATAATGGTTTTCCACTTTCTTTTGTTGTTATTTCGGCATATTCTTTTGCCTTTTCTCTAATTTTTAGAGCAACACTTTTTAAAAGCTTAGCTCTGTCAAAAGCATTGGTGTTTTTCCAAACTTTAAATGATTGACTTGCAGCTTTTATTGCTAAATCTGTTTCTAAGCTACCAGCATTTGGTAGTTTTACAATGACTTCTTCTGTAGCTGGGTTTAATACATCGAAAGTAGAATTATCTTCAGCATTTTTCCAAGTACCGTTTATATATAATTGATTTTTCATTTTTGAAATTATGCTGTTAATTCTCCTATAGCTTCTTCTAGAATATCCAGACCTTCGTTTAATTGTTTTTCAGAAATTGTTAAAGGGCTCAATACACGTATGCAATTACCAAAAGTACCCGCACTAATAATAATTAGACCTTTTTCTTCACAGCGTTTTATAAGAGCAGACGCTAAGGTTGCGTTTGGCTCCCAAGGGTTATTGTTATTTATTAATTCTATGGCGAGCATAGCACCTAAACCTCTAACATCTGCAACAGTATCAAACTTTTGTTTAAAATGTTCAAAACGACTTTTTACAATATTACCAACATTCTCACCTAGTTTATTTATATTAATAGTTTCCATATATTCTATGGTTGCTAAAGAAGCTACACAACAAATAGGATTACCAGGGTAGGTGCCACCAATGGCGCTGGGGTTTGCTTTATCCATAATTTCTGCTTTCCCGATTACGGCTCCAATAGGCATACCGCTACCCATACTTTTTGCCCAAGTAGAAATGTCTGGTGTAAAGTTGTTATAATGTTGATAAGACGCCCATTTTCCTGTTCTTCCAAAACCAGATTGAACTTCATCTGCAATCATTAGAATATGATTTGCTTTACAAACTTCTTGTAAAGCTTCTAAATACTTTGGTGGCATTACCGTAAAACCACCTTCACCTTGAACCAATTCAAAAATAACAGCAGCTATTTGTGATGTAGATACTTGGTGGTTAAAGAAATCCTTCATTTTTTGAATCTGTTCATCTAAATAAGCTTCTTCTGTCATTCCTTTTCCAAAGCGGAAATGATTTGGAAATTCTAAACGATATACTTCGGGTGCAAAAGGCCCACAACCATCTTTATATTTGTTTTTAGATGTCAGTGTCATTGCCATCATTGTTCTTCCATGAAAAGCACCTGTAAACGAAACAATACCTTGTTTTCCGGTTGCCATCCTTGCAATTTTTATTGCATTTTCTACAGATTCGGCTCCTGAGGTGGTAAGCATCACTTTTGTAGCATCACTATGGGGAAACAAATCGACCAGTTTTTCTGCTAGATTTAAATATTCTTCGGTCAAAGAAACATTAAAACACGTGTGTATTAATTTTTCTGCCTGCGCCTGTATCGCTTTTACAACAGGCTCTGGGCTATGTCCTGCATTTAATACTCCAATGCCACCAGCAAAATCAATTTGCGGCCTATCATTAATATCCCAAATAGTAGCACCTTTTGACCTCGATGCGGTTGATGGGTTGAATATACCCAATGCATCTGGCACTAATTTTTTACGTTTTTCAAATAATGTTGTAACGCTTGCTTTTTTTGTTATCATTATTTTTTGTGTTTCTAGATTGAAAAATTTATATATTTTGTTACAACATATTCATCAATTCCGTATTTGGAACCTTCACGACCAATACCGCTTTCTTTTATTCCGCCAAACGGCGCAACTGTTGTAGAAATACTTCCGGTATTTACGCCTACCATACCATATTCTAAAGCTTCTGCTACTCGCCAAATTTGACTCATATTATTTCCATAGAAATACGACGCTAGCCCGTAGGGTGTATCATTAGCCATTTGAATGACCTCTTGTTCAGTTTCAAATTGAAATAGGGTAGAAATAGGACCAAAAATCTCTGCATTCGCAATTTCCATGCTAGTGGTAACATTGGTTAAAATTGTAGGTTCGTAAAATAAATCGCCTAACTCATTTTTCTTACCTCCGATTACCAGACTAGCTCCTTCATTAATAGCTGAATCAACTAATTTTTCTACTTTGGTAACGGCTTCTTTATTAATTAGAGGACCAATCGTACATTCGGAATCTAAGCCATCTGCAACTTTTAATTTTTTTACTGCTTTTGTATATTTTTCAATGAATTCGTTCGCAACTTTACTTTGCACAAAAATTCTATTCGTACAAACACAGGTTTGGCCTGCGTTACGGTATTTTGAAGCAATAGCTCCTACAACTGCTTTATCAATGTCTGCATCATTGAAAACTATAAAAGGCGCATTACCACCTAGTTCCATAGATACTTTTTTTACGGATGCAGCACATTGTTGCATTAGTAATTTTCCGACCCTGGTAGAACCTGTAAATGATATTTTTTTTACCAAAGGATTTGTGGTTAATTCACTACCAACACTAATGGGTGACTTGCTCGTAACAATATTTATAACTCCCTTAGGAAAACCAGCTTCTTCTGCCAATTGAGCTAATGCTAATGCGGAAAAAGGAGTCAATTCTGATGGTTTTATGACCACAGTACAACCAGCTGCTAGGGCAGGAGCCACTTTTCTAGTAATCATAGCGTTTGGAAAATTCCAAGGTGTAATAGCGCCTACTACGCCAATAGGTTGTTTTAAAACTATTATTCTAGAATCTCTTGTGTGGCCAGGGATAACATCACCATAAACTCTTCTTGCTTCTTCTGCAAACCATTCTATAAATGAAGCACCATAAAGAATTTCTCCTTTTGCCTCAGCTAAAGGTTTCCCTTGCTCTATAGTAAGTATTTTTGCTAAATCTTCTATATTATCAAGTATAAGTTGATGCCATTTTTTTAGATAGGATGCCCGCTCTGTTGCAGAATAATTTTTCCACTTTTTAAAAGCGCAGTGGGCGGCTTCAATTGCGTCTTTAGTTTCCGTAGTTTTCATGTCAGGAACACTACCTATAACCAATTGGTTAGCGGGATTAACGATATCGAACCTATCTGAAGAAAAAGCATTTACCCATAAGCCATTAATAAAAGATTTATCTTTGAGTAACATAAGTATTGTTATGTTTAATTTATTTTGATGCTAAAGTATTGCGGTCAAATAAGAACTAAAAACTGACACTTCTTTAAGAGGAAAAGGGGTTATTAATATAAGCCGACGCCATATAACATATCTTTCTAGAAAATTTTAGTCAAAAAAAAGTCAAATCAGTTTTTTTTATTACATTGAACCTTCAAATACTACTTTATTTTGGAGCAGCATAAAATTTTTAGACATATTGAAAAAAATGAAGTAATTCTAAAGGTATTAAGTCACCGTACTACATTAACTAACTGGCAACTTTATACTCGAACTCATTTTAATATTATAGCTACAGAAATTAACAAAATTGTTTCTGAAAAAGTTTTAAAGAATCCTAAATTAATCTCAGATTTTTTGTTGATAGGAAAGGATAAAGTAGAAAATATTATACTTGATTATCGATATGGTGGTATTGATGATGTTTTAGATCATTTAAATTTAGACGGAAATAAACCCTTCAATTGGATAAGTGGTAAGACTTTAGAGCGATATTGGAAAGAAGAAAATATAAAACCCAAAGATTTAAAATGGAATGTTTTATTAACTTTTCTTGATGTGCCAATATTAAATTGGGACGATTGGAAATATTCGTCTGATTTAACTGTGGAAACACCAGAGCCAGAAAAGTTAATAGATAATACCGATCAAAGAATACTTACCAGAAAAAGTAAAGTTTTTTTTAATAATATAAGAAACTATTATTTAGGTAGTTATTATCTCTACTATTTAAAAACGGATAATAATCAACAGCTCATTAAGACCCGTTTTATCATAAAATCTGAAAATGATGAAATTATTGTAGAAAGTGTTTCTGAACGACAGACTTATCGAAGTACAATGGTAAAACGTATGCAGAGTAATCTATACATATCTTGTAAAAACTTAAATTGGAACGAAGAAGAAATATTTTTGTTCAATATAGGATTAGAAACAAAACCTGAAGTAATTTTTGGTGTTTCGATAACCCTTACTAGTAAAGGAAGTATACCCGTCGCAATAAAAAATGTGCTGATAAAAGAAAGTAGCGACATTTTAGCATTAGAAAATACAGAAGAAAAACAAATTTCTTTGAAAAATTATAACGCCAACACCGATGAAAGGGAATTGGCGGTTATTAATTATTTTAAAAATGATATTTCTTCACCCTTATTATTTGGAGAATTCGGTATGACTATACAAGAGTTTATTGATATGAACTCTTAATTATTTAGGAGTCAAAACCTAAACCCAAACTATCTAAGATACCAAGCCAAATTCCTCTCTTACCATCATTAGCATCTGATTGAGCAATTTTCTTTTTGGTATACTGAATAAAGAAATGACGCAAGGGCTCTGGCGGAAACGGCATTGGTTTTTTCTGTACCATTTTAAGTTGCGTTCTTTCATTATCTATATTTTCTAAAAGGTCTAAAGCTACACGTGCACCAAATCTACTAGCTCCAACACCAAGACCTGTATAACCACCTACCCAAACTAGCTTTCCATTAAATTTTGTGCCAAAAGTTGCTGAAAATTGAGAAGTTGTTCCAATAGGACCAGCCCATTTATGTGTAAATTTTAATTGCCCCTCTAATTGCGGAAATGCCTCAAAAAAATGGTCTGAAAGTAATTCAAATGAAGTTTCTCTTTTTTCTTTGTCGGGACCCATTTCACTATTTTTATAATAATTGGCATCCCAACCACCCCACAGAATTCTGTTATCTGCTGATAAACGGTAATAGTGAAACTGATTTGCGCAATCACCAACACCTTGCCTCCCTTCCCAACCTATCGAGGCTAATTGGGCATCACTTAAAGGTTCTGTCATTAAAACATGATCAAATATGGTGATTATGTGATTTCTAATCTTTTTAATGGGTTTTACCCAAGCGTTTGTAGCTGAAATTACTTGTGGTGCAGTAACACTTCCTTTAGGTGTTTTTATAATTAAGTTGTTATTTTCTTCTATAACGTCTAAAACCTCTGTATGTTCATAGAATTTTACACCTAGATTCAAACAAGCTCTTTTTAGACCCCAAACAAGTTTTGCAGGGTTTACCATTATGGTTTCGTTTTCAACTCGAAGCCCGGCCAAATTTGTTTCTGATTTTAATTCTTTTTGAATTTCTGTTTTGTTTAAAAAGGTAGCTTTAATTCCATATTTTGTATAGTCTTCAACACTCTCTTTTAATTCTTCAACCTGCCATTCAGCGTTTGCTGTATAAAGGGTACCTGTTTCTTCAACATCGGCATCGATATTATATTTTTTTATAGAATCTAAAATTCCTTTTAAATTTTCTCTTCCCAATCGGTTTAATGTGTTTAATTCATCTTCCCAACGTGCTATACCATTATGAAGGCCATGTGTTAAAGAAGACTCACAAAACCCTCCGTTTCGTGAAGATGCACCAAAGCCGGCAACATTTGCCTCGAGTACTATAATTTTTTTTTCAGGAGTATCTTCTTTAGCTTGTAATGCAGTCCATAAACCGGTATAGCCTGCACCGATAATAACTATATCTGCAACTGCCGCAACACTTAATGGTTTGCTTGGGGGTGGTTGGGTATTACTGTCTGACCAAAATACTTTTTGTTTGGTATCTTTTAATGCCGTTTTGGTCCATTTATTTCTCTTTCTATCTACAAATATGGTCATGCTCTAATTTGATTTTTTCTTAAATAAAAAAGATGAAAAGTAGCTTTTTAAATAAGTTTTAAATAGACCAATGTTTTTGTGGTCATTTTTATTCTTATTAATAAGTCCAATTTGATAACAAAGTGGATGATTTATAAGTCTACAAAACATAATTATTCTTGATTATCCCAAGTATTTCGTTCTACGATAATAAGTTCTTTATAAGCTGTTGGCATTTTCCATAAACCAGTAAACCCTTTTGGATATAGGAAAATATCACCTTCCTTATAATGCTGTTCTTTACCATTATCCGGTTTTAAAATAAGAGTGCCTTCCATAACAAAAACAACTTGGTCAAATGGATAGTCTACATCTTTTAAAATACCCGATTCTGATTTCCAGATAGACCCTATTAATTCTTTGCCTCTAAATATTTCTTTTTCCCAATGCCTAAGATTTCCTTCTATTTTAGTTTCTTCTGGCCATGAAGGACACTCTGTTAGTTGTGCATCATCATAAACACTGTGTTCTCCGATAATTTTTATAATATCTTTCATAGTTTTTTTAATATGTTTCTTTTTTCTCTGTTTCTTCTTCGATTTCTTTTTGCCATTTGAACATATTCATTTCTATGAAAGCAAAAGCTAAAATCCATAATAGAGCATCCCAAGTATCAAGATATTCTCCTGAAATCCCCCAAGATATTGCTGCTATTATTAAAATGGAATAGGCAATAATTTTGAAAAAGGTGTTAATGTGTTTAGCTCTTCCTACAAGCTTGTTTTTAAGTTGTAACCAAACTTCAATTTCTAAAACAATAACTATAATTAACCACGCTAGTGAATTGAATATATCAATTAAAGCGACTCTCTTGGCAATATTTATAGATTCTAAATCTGAGAGTATGGTGTTGTCTGAAAAAATGTAAAGCTGAGAGCTAGATGTTAAGACACTACAGTTTTCTGCTGTAATACTTGTAAATTCATCTAAGGCTAATAACCAAGATTTTCCAACATGTTGGCATAATAAAACCGTATCGGAAAGAGTTTGAAAATTACTGAACCAAAAGTACTTTTTTAAATAGCCATAAAAGGAATAAAAAATAAATGCATAGCACAAACCCGATATAACCTTTAAACTAAATTTTAAACCTCCTTTTAGTTTTTCATCATCAATAATATAAGTTTCTAATTCAAATATTAATAATAATATTACCCATGCGGCAGTATCAATGCTTCCAGAAAAACCTACAATTACATCTTTAATTGAGATATCACCCGAAAACATGGTCTTAGCACTTATTAAATCTTCATTAAGAAATAAAAAGACATTATAACTTAAAAGGACATAAATACAGTACTTAAATACTTGGTAAAATGATATAGATATGTTTTTTGTTTTTATCAAATTAATTCTGTTTCAAGTTAAAACCAATCCCATTTTTGTTTATCATAAGAGATAAGTATATTTTTATTTTTTCTATAGCCAGATAACATCATTTTATGATTTTCTCTACCATAGCCAGATTGTTTATAACCCCCAAATGGTGCATGAGCAGGGTAGGTGTGATAGTTATTGACCCAAACACGCCCAGCCTTTATTTTTCTAGGCATTAGATAAGCTTCATGCATATCTCTGGTCCAAACAGCTGCGCCTAAACCATATTTAGTATCGTTAGCGATTTCTATAGCTTCTTGATGATTTTTAAAGGTAGTAACACACACTACAGGACCAAAAATCTCTTCTTGAAAAACTCGCATTTTGTTATGACCTTTTAAAATGGTGGGCTTTATATAAAACCCATCTTGTAAAGCTATATCGCTTATCTCAGATACTGCACCACCGCAAAGTACTTCGCAACCTTCATCGATACCAATTTGTATATAGTTTAAAATTTTATCGTATTGCGATTTTGATACTTGAGTAGAAATTTGTGTTTCTTCATCAAAAGGGTTCCCTTGTTTAATACTTTCTGTTCTTGCAATAATGCGAGCTATAAAATCTTCGTAAATATCTTCATGAATCAATAATCTTGAAGGGCAGGTACAATCTTCTCCTTGGTTAAGAGCAAATAATACGGCTCCTTCTACGCATTTATCATAAAAGTCATCGTCTTCATCTGCAATTGAGGGCATAAAAACATTGGGAGATTTACCGCCTAATTCCATCGTAGTAGGTATAATGCTTTCGGCTGCATATCTCATTAATTGTTGTCCTGTAGCAGTAGAGCCCGTAAAAGTAATTTTATCTACTTTTGCAGATTGTGCTAAGGGCGCGCCTGCTTCTTTACCAAAACCGTTAACTACATTAACTACGCCCTTTGGAATAACACTACCTATAATTTCCATCATTACTAAAATAGAGGCTGGTGTTTGTTCTGCGGGTTTTACAACCATAGTACAACCTGTGGCTAATGTTGGTGCAAGTTTCCATATAAAAATAAGTAATGGGTAGTTCCAAGGTATAATTGCTCCTACAACACCAATTGGTTCTGGAATATTAACAGAAAGTGTATTTGAATCTAATTCTGAGGCCGAACCTTCATCTGCTCTAATAACACCTGCGAAATAGCGTAGATGGTCTGCGCAATCTGCAACGTCTCCTATAGATTCTCTTATAACCTTACCTTTATCAAGTGTCTCTGCCTGTGCTAACACCTCTGCATTGTCTTCAATTAGTTGTGCAGCCTTAAGCATAATATTACTTCTGTCGGTAACAGAAGTTTCAGACCATGTTGCTAAAGCGTTATGTGCGGCGTCTAAAGCTTTTTCAATGTCTTGCGCATTACCTTGCGCAATTTTAGAGATTACTTTACCGTCTATTGGTGAGATATTATCGAAATATTTTCCAGATGAAGGTTCAACAAATGCTCCATTTATATATTGGTCGTATTTCTTTTTGAATGAAAATGGAGGTTTATAACTCATTAGCATATTGATTTTTTAATTGTTTAAAATAAAAATATAAAAAAAGCGAAAGACAATTTTTTAGGTTGACTTTCGCTTTGAAATTAATAGCACTGTGTATCTGCTATTAATAAGGCTTCAGATATAATTGCTAAGCCTTTATTTATTTCTTCTTTGGTGATGGTAAGTGGTGGCGCAATATAGATTTGATTCCACTTTACAAAAGTGAACATACCTTGCGCTTTAATACTAGCGGCAACCTTACCCATAACTCCCATTTCACTTGGTTTTGCATTCCAAGGTGCCATAGGTTCTTTTGTTTCTCTATTTTTAACCAATTCTAAACAACCCAGCATACCAGTATTTCTAAAATCACCAATAGACGGATGTTTTTCTTTCAATTTTTCAATTTGAGATTCAATATAAGTGCCCATTTTTGCAGCACGCTCTACTAAATTTTCTTTTTCAGTTATATTTATAACTTCTAAGGCTGCAGCACAAGAGACAGAATGAGCAGAGTAAGTAAGGCCTAGTGGTAAAGGTTTATCATCAAAAGCTTTTGCAATTGTATCTGTTGTAATCATGGCTCCCAATGGAAGGTAACCACTTGTTAACCCCTTTGCCATTGTCATAATATCTGGAGTAACCTCATGATTATTAATACCAAACCATTTACCTGTTCTTCCAAAACCACTCATGACTTCATCAACAATAAATAGTATGCCATATTCTTCACAAAGTTCTTTAACTTTTTTAAGGTAGAAAGGCGGGTATTTTATACACCCAGAGGTTCCAGATTCACCTTCCATTAAAATTGCGGCAACGTTTTGCGGCCCTTCGTATAAAATGGTGTTTTTTAAGTTTTGAATAGCACGAGTACCACACTCTTCGGGTGAGGAAGAATACCAAGGACACCTATATGAATACGGGTTTTCTACATGCACAATATTTGGTAACTGGCTAGCATCTACCGATAGTTTTCTTGGGTCGCCCCCTGCCGATATTGTTGCTAATGTAGCACCGTGGTATGAACGGTAATGCGTTATCACTTTATGACGACCTGTGTGTAATCTTGCTAATTTAATGGCGTTATCATTTGCTTCTGCACCGCCTAATGTAAAAAATGTTTTAGTAAGATTGCCAGGGGTAATTTCAGCTAATTTAGCTCCTAATTCACCTCTAACTCTAGTAGCATTACTTGGAGCAACAAAGCTTATGCTTTGCATTTGCTTATACACTGCATCGGCAATTTCTTTTCTTCCGTGACCAATGTTTACATTCATTAATTGAGAAGAAAAGTCTAAATATTTTTTACCGCTTTCATCGTATAAATAAACACCTTCAGTCTTTTCAACCTTTATTGGTGAAATTCCTTTTTGTTTTGACCATGAAAAATAGGTGAAGTCTAAATTTTGTTGCCAAACATCTACATCATTTTCCACTTTTTTATCTATTGTATTGTTCATCGCTTCTTCAATAATAGTTATTAGCTCATCCAATCTGTCCAATCTTCAGCATTCCATTTTGTGGTTCTCTTCTTAAGTTTCGTCCAAAAGCTAATCGAATTTTTTCCTGTAATATCATTGGCGCCAAAGCTAGAATCGTTCCAACCGCCAAAAGAGAAAGGCTCTCTAGGTACTGGTACACCAACGTTTACACCCACCATGCCTGCGCTTGCCTTATCTAAAATATAGTTAGCCATACTACCGTTTTCAGTGAAAACAGCTGCAGCATTACCATAGGCAGAGTTATTTTCTATTGCAATAGCTTCATCTACATCGTTAGTTCTAATGATAGAAAGTACCGGTCCAAAAACTTCTTCGGTAGCAATATTCATGTCTGGTGTTACTTGGTCTATTACTGTTGGTCCAACATAAAAACCACCTTCTAAACCAGGAACAATGGTATTTCTTCCATCTACTAAAATTTTTGCCCCAGCTTCTTCTGCTTGGGTTATATAGTTTTCAATACGTTCTTTTGATTCTTTAGATATTACGGTACCTAGTTCATCTGTACCAGGTTTTAGGTTTCTCGATTGTTCGCAAATAGCATCAATCATTTTATCATTTTTGCCTACCATTACTAAAACAGAGGCCGCCATACAACGTTGACCTGCAGAACCTGCCATAGAGCTTACAATATTTGCAGCCATATCAATACTGGCATCTGGTAAAACAAATAAGTGGTTTTTAGCACCACCTAAAGAAATACATCTTTTGTAATTATATGTTGCTCTTCTGTAAACAATTTTTGCAACATTTGTAGAGCCTACAAAAGTTACTGCTTCAATACCTGGATGGTCACAAATTGCTTCTACAATTTCTTTTTCTCCGTTAACAATATTTAAAATACCATCTTCTAAGCCTGCTTCACTAAAAAGTTCGGCAATACGATAGGCCGTCATTGGTACTTGTTCTGATGGTTTTAAAATCATACAGTTACCAAGAGCGATGGCGTTTGGAATAGTCCACATAGGTACCATTGCAGGAAAATTAAATGGTACTATTGAAGCAACTACGCCTACAGGTACATGGGTTGTTCTACATTCAATACCTCTACTTACCATTTGCACTTCATCATTAATGAATTGCGGTAAAGAGCATGCAAATTCAGTTAATTCTATACCTTTTAGAACTTCTGCTTTTGCCTCGTCTTTTGTTTTTCCATTTTCAAGATATACGAGTTCAGAAAGTTCTTCGATATTATCTTCTAATAACTGTCTAAACCTATATAAAACTTGAACACGTTGTTTAAGTGTTTTAGATGACCAAGCGGGTAGTGCCGCTTTTGCCGCGTTTACTGCTTCATCTAAATCTTTAGAAGAAGAAAGTACAACGTTAGTTAAAACGCTGCCATCTATAGGAGAAATAACTTCTTTAGTTAGTTTAGACGCTTTTTCTGATTTACCGTTAATAAAATTTCCAGTTTTTGTTAATGTAAGTGTGCTCATTATATTAAAAATTTTGTTTTATGTTGATTCCAAGTGTAATAGGACGATTTGTTGCGAATCTTTCTCTACCGGGTAGGTTACCAGCAAAAGAAGATATGCTACCAAAGTTTGCTTGTGTATTTGTAAGGTTCTTTCCAAATAGTGCTATTTGGGTTTTGTTAAAAGTGTATCCTATACGAGCGTTGATTAAAGTGTAACTAGGGTACACTAATTCTGGTTCTATTTCTGGTTCGTAAGTACCAAAACGTTCTCCGGTGTGCTGTAAATCTGCTCTTAAATAGAGGCTTTTGTTTTCTGAAATTTGCTTCGTGTATTCGGCGTTAATATTTGCTGTAAAACTTGCTGCATCTAATATTTTGTCACCTTTATCTGCAGGAAGGTTTTCGCTTCCTTCATCAATCTCTGGCTCTAGAAGACCTAATCCTCCACCTAACTCAAAGTTTTTAGATAATTTACCTCTTAATTCCAATTCTAAACCTGCAGAGTGCGCAGAGCCTACATTAGCTGTATAGCCCCAACCAGAATCTAGAAGTCTATACTGTTGTAAATTATCCCACTTGTTGTAAAACAGAGCTAAATTTGAAATTAATTTTCCATTTGACCATACACCTTTAAAACCTATTTCATAGTTCCATATATAATCAGAACCAAACTCTGAAGGCCATTCTCCTTCTTCCAATTCTTCTTGGGCAAAAAGAGGTAATAATTCATTAGAATCACCTATTCTAAAGCCTTTAGCAGCAGTAGCATAGATTAATTTATCTTGGTCAATTTCATATGTTAAATTAAATTTAGGGTTTACACCACTTTCTGAAAATTTGGTGCTAAACGGAGAGAATACAAAACCAAAATCAGCGCCTGTCTCATTGATGTCTTTTTCTAAAGTTGCATTAAAGTAACGTAGCCCTAATGTGAACTTAAGTTTCTCGGTAATGTCGTAGTAAAACTGCCCAAATAATGCGAATTCAGAGTCTTTAAATTTACCTTTATAGGAATACCATGGTAGTTCATTATTATTTAGAATGTTGTTGTAGTCTGCTTCTGTATCTCCCCAAGCAGTTTCGTCTTCGTAGTCAGGATCACTAGTATCTGGGTTAGGGTCAGGGTAAGAGAACCAAGCATTATCTGATAATAAATACGTAGCTAAGCCAGTTCTATCGTCTTGGTAATTCCAATCTTGTGTTTCTGTGGCGTAGAAACCACCAGCCACAAAATTAAATTTGCCGTCAAAATCTGAATTGAAGCGTATTTCTTGTTGAAAAAGTTTAGAATCTACACCTCTGTCTACAGTACCTCCCCATATAGAAGTTAATGGTACCTCTCCAGGGTCTTCATCATACTCTATCCACCAATACGAATTAATATCAGAAACATCTTCTGTTTCTACAAAGTACCTGTCTAAATAATTTGTACTAGATGTTATGGTACCTACTTCTGTGTCTATGTTAATACCTAAACTATAATTTGTCCATTGATCTTCAAATGTTTCGTCTAATCCAGTATTACTGGTTTGAATAAAACTATCTACATCGCCTTCGGCAAAATCATAACCATCACCTTCTAGTCTTTGGTGTATAACGGTTCCAATTATGGATACGTTATCTGAAGGATAAAAACCTAGATTCGCATTAAACCCGTAGTTTCTTTTATCATCAACATTTTCTTTATCTTCTCTAGAGCATCCTTCACAACCATTTGTAATGATATTAAAGTCATCTCCATTATAATCTTCGGTGTCTCCATAAAAATCTTCGGTTAAAAGGGTATCATCATTCAACCAATCTATACTTTTGTTAGAAACTCTATCGTATATACCACTTTGAAAATTATAATACCCAGAAGCTCTAAAAGCTAGTTTGTCTGATAGCGGTATATTAATAAGACCTTGTAAGTTATAATCTAAATCACCTTCTTTAACAGATGCTAAATCTGCTTCAATAAACCCAGTTGTTTCAAAAACACTAGGCTTGTTTGTAATTACTTTTACAGCTCCACCCATGGTAGAAGAACCATATAGTGTTCCTTGGGGGCCTTTAAGTACTTCTATTCTAGAAACATCTATTAAATTAGGACTAATAGATTCTGGTAGAGGAGCACCGTTTAAGTACATTGCAGAAGTGCCATCACCTGAAATACCTCTAATAGAAATATCATTATTAAATCTTCCGCCCGCATCACCACCTTGCGTACCAAAAGAAAGATTCGGAATACCAGAAGCGAAATCTCTAAATTCTTTAGCACCTGTTCTTTGTATTAATTTTGGACCAATTACGCTAATACTCTGTGCCACTTTTTGAGAAGATTGAGCTGTTTGATTTGCTGTAACAATCACACCTTCTAATTGGCTGGCATCTTCTTCCATAACTATAATTAGTTCAGAGTCCGATTCAGTTATGGTGACTAGCTTCTTTTTAAAGCCCAAATAACTCAATATTATTATTTTGTTTTCTGGAGTAATTTCAATTGAAAAATTACCATCGAAATTTGAAGCTGTACCAATATTGGTGCCTTGTAGAATAATATTTACTCCTGGTAATGCTTGATTGTTAGCGTCTGTAATCTTACCTTTTATATTTTGGGCAGAAATGCCTATACTTGAAAATAAGAGTAAAAAGGATAATAAATTAATTTTGTTTTTAAATGGTTTCATTTTTTAGTTCTTTAGAGATGAAGCAAATCTAGAACGGGCAAATCATTACTAAAAATGGGCGTTATTATAATTTAAAGTTTGTACTAAAACAGGGGTTTAGTCTGCTTATAATTGACTTAGTCAAATTTTAGTCAAATTACAGGTGTCTGTTTTGTCAAAAATATTCTTATCAAATTTGTTAAAACCTTCAATTTAGCGCAGAATAAATTCTGAAATCCAAAACTTAAAATTAAAGATTGTTTTAAAATTTGTGATTAAAATGGTTAGAGATCATTTTTGATGCTCTAAGCCAAAATTTTAAAACATCGTCTCAACAGCGGTATAAAGTTTTAACAAAATAGAGGGAGAGAAAACAAATTAAGGTATCCATTTTTAATAGTCTGTTAAAACTAATATTTATTATAAAATGCATATTACTAGCGACGGTAATGAAGGCTGTAGGTTTATTTTTTTTCAATAAAAAAAATGACCATTTTTAGTAATGATTTGCCATTCCTAAATTTGATTTTTATAAAAAAATAAAATGAAAAAAACAGACGAGCAATTAGGAATGCATAAAGGTATTACTCGTAGAGATTTTATACAAGGTGCGGCACTGACCTCTTTAGGTTTAATGCTGCCAACGTCATGTAATTTAGCTACCAATGAAAATGAGTTGCCATCAAATTATTACCCGCCGACAAAAACGGGAATGCGTGGTTCACATAAAGGTTCTTATGAAACAGCGCATGCTTTAGCTCGACAAGGTGCTCCATTGAGCAATCCAATAGATTCAAAAGAATATTATGACCTAATTGTTGTTGGTGCAGGGATCAGCGGCTTAACCGCTGCTTATGAATATCGAAAAAAATTTGGGGTACAATCAAAAATTCTAATTCTGGATAACCATGATGATTTTGGTGGCCATGCTAAACGAAATGAGTTTAATCAATCGTCAAATACTCGTTTGTCATGGGGTGGAACCATGAATTTAGAATATACTTCTTTTGGCGATTCAGTGCTAGATTTTTTAGTTGAACTAGGAATTGATGTAAATGCCTTAAGTAAAAAACTTAAGTTTACATACGGTCAAGATAAAACTTCAATTTGGTTTGACGAAGATACATATGGCGAAAACAAGCTTATTACAGGGTTTAATATTTATGATAGAAATAAAGATATACTTGACCGAATAGATGATTTTCCTTTTAGTGAGCAAGGTATAAAGGCACTAAAAGAATTTTATGCGAAAGAGAATGATGTGTTGGAAAGTCTTTCGGAAAAAGAAATTGAAGAGCTACTATATAAAACTAGCTACACTGATTTTTTAGAGAAATATTGTTTCTTACCTAAAGAAGTAATAGAAATATTTATTAAAGCATCAGATAGTTATTGGGGAGTTCAACCTCACAGCTTATCTGTAGCTGAAGGTCTAAGTACTGGGCTTCCCGGTATTCATAAACTAGGTAAATCTGCTTTGAAAATTATCGACACGACAGATGAAGCCGAGGAAGTAGCAATGTTTCCAGATGGCAATGCCGCCATCGCCCGTCTTTTGGTGTGTTCACTAATACGTGCTGTTTGTCCTAAAGCTAATGCAGAAAATATAGCTATGGCAAAACTAGATTATTCAAAGCTAGATTTATCTAAGAACGTAGTTAACATTCGTTTATCGTCTACCGTAGTCAACGTAAAAAATGCAGATAACAAAGTAGAGGTAACCTACGTTAGAAATGGAAAAACTATAAGGATTAATTCTAAACATAGTGTTTTAGCCTGTTACCATGCCATTATACCACATATTTGCCCTGAACTGCCTTCTTATCAAAAAGAAGCCCAACGATTTCAAGTAAAACACCCTATGCTTCTTACCAATGTATTGGTAAAAAATAGCCAAGCACTTGATAAATTAGGAATTTCTGGAGTATATTGTCCAGGACGTATGCATGCCAAATTATACTTGGTCAAAGGTGTTGATACTGCTGGTTACCAACCGGATTACAAAAAAGATGAGGCAGTACCTTTAATGTTTTGGGGAATGATGGAACCACCTTCAAGAGATATTCATATTCACGACCAGCTTAGGGGTGCAAGAATGACACTTCTTCAAAAGAAATTCGAAGATTTTGAAAGAGAAGTAAGAACGGTTCTAGATGGTTTATTGGGACCTTCGGGGTTCGATGTAACTGAAGATATTTTAGCAATAACCGTAAATAGATGGTCTCATGGTTATTCTTATGACTACCTGGACCTTTGGGATAAAGAATATAAAAAAGGGGAAGCTCCCCATGAAATAGCACGGCAGCCTATTGGAAATATAAGTATTGCGAATTGCGATGCTGCAGCTTCTGCATATAGTGATGCGGCCATTGAAGAAGCTTTTAGAGCTGTAAATGAGCTTAAATAAAAACTGTGCTTAATCTATTACATATAGTTAGAGGTATAAATGAGATACACAACTTTAGGTTCTTTTCTTATTGTACACATTAACTTATCATTGTTGATAATTATAA
The DNA here is from genome assembly GCF_045063735.1 of Maribacter sp. Asnod1-A12. Lineage (NCBI taxonomy): Bacteria > Pseudomonadati > Bacteroidota > Flavobacteriia > Flavobacteriales > Flavobacteriaceae > Maribacter > Maribacter sp. Asnod1-A12. The sequence goes on along the minus strand of NZ_JBEFNZ010000006.1, from coordinate 4,026,252 downwards.
TAGTTTTTTAAGTCTTGTTTGATAAGCCTGAACATAGTTTCGTTTGGTTATGTCATCAAGATAAGAAAGTTCACTATTTAGTAGCGACTAAGTTAGTTTCTATTTAAAAAGAGGGTTTAAAGTGTTTTAAATCTATTTGCCGATACAGGAATTATCTTATCAATAAATATAGTGCCTCAGGTGAATTGAGGTACAATAAGTCTTGAAAAGTATACGGAAATTAGCATAATTGCATTTTGACATGGTAAAATTAAGTAATCACCTCTAATTCACCTAAGCGTGCAATCTAGTTCTATTTTAATTCTAAATGTGCTTATTTTATTGTTTATAGTACTCAATCGATTTTCTTACGCTACCATGTTCCAATAATAAAGATTTAGCAAGATTCTCATCTATTTCTAATTCTTCCATTATCATTTTTGTGCCACGATCAATCAGCTTTTTATTGGATAGTTGCATGTCTACCATTTTGTTTCCTTTAACTCTACCTAGATTTATCATGATAGATGTGGAAATCATGTTTAGTGCTAACTTTTGGGCCGTACCCGCTTTCATTCTTGTACTTCCTGTTACAAATTCTGGACCTACAATTAATTCCATAGGGCATGTTGCTATTTTGGAAACTAATGAATTTGTGTTGCATGATATGCTTCCTGTAAGTACGCCATTAGCATTAGCAGCTTTTAATCCTCCAATCACATAGGGTGTTGAGCCCGATGCCGCTATACCTAGTAATACATCGTTTTCATTAATCTTATAAACTTCAAGATCTTTCCAAGCCATAGCTTCATCATCCTCTGCATTTTCAACAGCTTTTCTTAATGCCCTGTCTCCGCCGGCGATTAAACCAATAATCCAATCATCTGAAACCCCAAATGTTGGTGGACATTCAGAGGCGTCTAAAACTCCAAGTCTACCACTTGTACCGGCACCAATGTAAAATAATCTACCTCCTTTTTTCATTCTAACTAATGTTTGTTCTACAAAGTTTTGAATGGAGGGAATGGCTCTTTCAATAGCTAACGGAACGGACTTGTCTTCTTGATTCATGCTAACAAGTAACTCGTTAACGGTCATTTTTTCTAAGTCATCATAATTTGATGATTGTTCTGTTGTTGGTTTAAGCGTATTCATAATTTTATTTTTTTATGAGCAATAAGCCCATTACGGTTAAGCTTGCATTGACTGCTATGTTTATAAATCCGAAATCGAAGTTGAATGTATTTATAGAATATTGACCCAATAGATAAGTGATTATCGGTGCGGATAAGCATACAATAGGAACCCATTGGTCTTTTAATTTTTTTTTGGAAAACATGCCTAGAAGGTATAGTCCTAGTAATGGTCCGTAGGTATAACCGGCAACTTTAAAAATTAATGAGATTACATCTCCTTTACTATTAGAAAAAGATAGTATGATGACAAATATGATGCAGGAGAATAGTACAATGACTAAATTTTTTAATTGCTTTTTTCTTTTGCTCGATTTGTTTGAAATATCTAAAAAATCGTAAGTGAATGATGTGGTTAAAGCGGTAAGCGCAGAATCAACACTAGAAAATGAAGCTGCTATAATCCCTAGAATAAAGAATATACCCGCTAAAGTACCAAGATGGTTTAGAGCAAGGTTAGGAAAAAGGTTGTCGGTATTTAAAAATAATCCATTTTTGCCCTTGGGTAATAGTATGCCCATTTCGCTTGCATAGATGTACATTAACACACCAAGCCCCATAAATAGAAACTGTGTCATTGCTAAAATGATACTGTAGGTCAAGGTGTTTTTTTGAGCATCCCAAACATTTTTACAGGTTAGGGTTTTTTGCATCATATTTTGATCAAGACCGATCATGGCAATTGCTACCAAAATACCGGCAATAAACTGTTTGTAAAAATTATTTCCTGATTCAGGTTCCCAATTGAATACTTTAAAATAATCGTGTGTGGTAATACGTTCAAAAGATTCGCTGATACTCAAATCTAATGTATTTATTATCGTATATATTGTAATTGAAGCTCCCAATATTAAAAATATGGTTTGCATAGTATCGGTCCATACAATGGTTTTAATACCGGATTTGTTAGTGTAAAGCCATACCAGTATTAGGATAATGATGATGGTTACATAAAATGGGACATTGAAATAGTCAAAAACTGCATATTGTAGAATTTTGGCGGCTAACATTAATCGTAATGCCGCACCAAAAGATTGAGATACCAGAAAGAATAGTGATCCCGTTTTATACGTGTTATTTCCAAATCTCACTTTGAGAAAGGTATAAATGGAAACAAGTTTAAGTTTGTAGTATAAAGGAGTTAATATGAAGGCGATAAAAAAATAACCTACGATATTACCAAGTATAAATTGATAGAAGTAAAAGTTATTATTGGCTACCATACCGGGCAGAGAAACAAAGGTGACTCCAGATAGGCCTGCGCCTACCATGCCGAATGCGACCAAATACCAAGGAGATTTTTTGTCGCCAGTAAAGAATGTATCATCGCTATTTTTCTTTGATGTGAAGTATGATATCATCATAAGTAGACCAAAGTAAAAAGCAATTATAAAAATGATCGTTGTTGGTTTCAATAGGTATTATCATTTAAAAATTGGGACAGTATAGAAACTGTCCCAATTTAGATAGTGGTTGTTGAATTTAACTTCCTAAGAAGTAGGGTTTGCGGGGGTGTTGGTATTGTTGTCTCTTTCAGAGTTAGGATAAGGGTAATAGTCCCTGTTTCTTTCCGCATCTGTTTCGGTTGCGCCTGGTCTATCAAACCTTCTACTATCCTCTAAAGAAAGTCCGGTTAAGTATAATTCAACTCTTCTGTTCTTGTATATTTCGTCTAAGATTGCTGATTGTTCAACTGTACCGTCATATGCCGGTAAATTGGCTCCAATTCCATAAATATCCGTATCAGCGGTTTTTGTCAGAACTGTATTGAGTTCAGAAACGGCATTGGTCAACTCGTTAGAACGTGCATAAGCTTCGGCTTTTATTAAAATGATTTCGCCAGGTAAATAAACTGGTATTTCATCTAAGTTATCACTCCAAAACCCTATTACTTGATAATTTGGGGTTTCAGCTTCTAAATCTTCTGCGGTAATATAGAACGGAATTCTTTCATCATCTTGATTAGGTAACAACTCCGTAGGTAAACCAAAAGTTAAATCTTTTGCTTGGGTAACATTTTGTGAGCCAAACCAAAAAGCCAATGGATTCGGTATTGATGCATCATACTCCCATGTAGATTTTACGGATAGGTTAACATTATTGGCAGCGGTAATTGCTGCGTCATAATTACCAGCCATTAAATTAAATCTTGCGAGTAAAGCATTTACTGAATTTTCTATATCTACAGAAGTAAAAATGTCAGCAGTTATAGAAGCATCTAAACCAGCGTCAATATAATCTTTGGCTTCGTTTAAATCTGATATTACATTTTCTAAAACAGCTGAACGTTCTATAAATTCGGCATTCTCAACAATTTCCAATGGTATGCTTTCAAAATATTGAATAAGTGTACCATGGGCAAGAGCTCTGTAGAATAGACCATAAGCTTTTAAAGAACCCGAAACGGAAGTACTTTCGCTAACATCATCAGCTGCATCGATTACTGTAGTTGCTTCCTTTCGGGTCAATAATACATTTGTCCACATATTAATTAAAAGTTCATTACTGCCGCTAACATCATCACCGCCTAAAAGAATTTCATTCTCTCCTAGGTTACCAGGGTTCAGTAATCTTAATTCATCGGTATTTAACCCAGAAATATGTGAGCTTGTATAAATTAGTCCGGTTCTTTCGGTACTCCATCTTTGTTGCACACCATTAATTAGGCGCACCAGGTTGTCAGTATTATTTACTACATCTGGTTCTAATGTAGAGTTTGGGTCCAAATATTCAGTATCACAAGACGTGGTAGCAATGAGCAATGTGATAGCTATAGTTTTTAATATATTTTTCATATTTGTCTTTTTAGAAGTTAGCGCTTAATGATAATGAGATTGTCATTGGGATCGGTACATTACCAAAGTTTACTGAACGCAATAAGTTTGATTGCCCTCCGGCATTGGTCTCAGGGTCATAACTGAAGAATTTGTCAAAAGAAATAAGGTTTCTTCCGATCAATGAAAGTCTTACATTTTCTAAACTAGAATTGAATAGAGAAGGGAATTCATACCCTAAAGAAACCTCTCTTAGTTTAACAAAAGAACCATCTTCTATTCTAAATTCTTCTATAGGGTATATACCGGCAATATATCCTCTAGGTAGCTCTCCTGTCAACTCTTGTGCTGCCAACTGACCAACACCAACACCTTGTCTTGTTCTTTTATCGGCATCAAAAACATCAAAACCTTGAACTGCTTCCCAAAGCATACTGAAATTGAAATTCTTGTATGTAAGGTCAGTCCCAATTCCAAGGATGTAATCTGGATTAGGGTCACCAATAACTTTTCTTAAAACATCTCCAGTCGGTTGTCCGTCTGCATCACGCTGTGGTGTATTGGTTGTAAGGTCACCTCTTTCTTGTTGAGGAACCCCAACCGGACTACCATCTGTAGATTCACCTGATAATATTAATTCGCCATTGTCATCTGTAGCATAGTAAGTACCATAGAATACGCCTAGAGCTTCACCTTCTCTTACAATTGGCGGAGCACCGGTAACACTTTCAATAGTAATATCGCCACCTACAGTGCTTAGTACCTTGTTTCTATTACTACTATAGTTGAAATTAAGACCCCATGTTAGATCGTCAGTTTTTACAGGGGTAATTTTGGCATAAAGTTCTATGCCGTTGTTTCGCATGGTACCAACATTTTCAGTTCTTGTTGATCCACCCAATGAAGGAGCCAATACACGACTTACAATTAAGTCTTCAATGTTTTGACGGTAATAGGTGAATAATAATGAAGCTCTGTTATTAAAGAAACTTAAGTCTGTACCTATTTCAAATTCTTTTGTACGTTCTGGTTTAAGACCTTCATTACCTAATCTATTATTTTGTTGTAAAGTAGAAGAACCTAAATAATCATTAGAAGTGTAGCTTCCATATCTTTCGTAAGGACTTATTGCAGTTAAGTTACCGGCTTCACCGTATGATGCTCTTAACCTTGCGGAATTCAAAAAACTTTCGGTATTCCAAAACGGTTCATTTGATAATACGTACGAACCGGAAATTTTAGGGTAAAAGTTTGATCTCTCGTCAACATCAAAATTTGTTGCACCATCAATTCTACCGGCTAATGTTAAAAAGAGCTTGTTGTCCCATGATAATGTTTCCTGTAAAAAGAATCCGTAAATATCCAAATTGGTGTCAATTGGTTGGGTTTGTAGCGGAATAGTTGGTTCGTTATTACTGTCTAAACCTCTTCCTTGGGTACCTTCAAAAGAAAGTTCACTACTTTGAAAGCTGTAACCAGCTGTAGTAACCGAATTTAATTTGTCTGTAATATTGGTGTTATATGCCATGTTAATGTCATAGTTCCAATTGAATACCTTCGCCTCGGCACTACCAATGTAACCATCATCATAGTATGCAGGATTTACATTTTCATAAGGATATACCGGTATGTAGATATTTCCTTTTTGATTGTATGTGTCAACACCTATAATTTGATCAATGCTTAATTCTTCGGTAGGTTTAATTTTCAAGTGCAAGTTTGGGATGAAGTGATTTACATCTTGAGTAATGTCGAAAGTTTCTATAATTGTCAATGGGTTTACTCTGGTGTTTTCTACAGCCATTAAATTGCCGTTGGCGTCCCTTTGAGTTATATCGAAAGTGTTATTGGTTATATTTATAGAGTTGATAGGACTCCAAAAGACATTCCCATCTGGTTTTTCATCAGATTTACTGTTGGCATAATAAAGTCCAAGATCATATGACATCCAATCAGTTACTCTATGATTAAAATTAACTCTTGCAGAAAATCTATCAAACTTTGTATTCTTAATAATACCTTCATTGCTTAAATAACCAATAGAAGCCATATAACCCATTTTTTCATTTCCACCTTTTGCAGAGAAATAATTGTCGCTGCCAAAACCAGTTTGAAATATTTCATCTTGATAATCGTATCTGGTAGTTTCGAACTTGTCCGTAGATAAATTTCTATATGTTGTTAAGGCATTATTGTCATTAGCGTCGAAACCGAAAATTGGCCATAGTCTTCCAGATAATGCGCTATTAGGTACAGTTTCAAATTCTTCACCAATAAGGTTTAAATCCAATTTCTTACGTATCGTATTAACACTAAAAGTAGTTTTGAAATTAAATTCAGGTCCATCTTCATAAATTCCACCTTTTTTGGTTGTAATAACAACAACACCGTTAGATGCTCGAGAACCATAAATTGCTGCTGCAGCGGCACCATTAAGGATATTCACGTTTTCAATATCATTAGGATTGATATCAACCATTCTGTTTTGACCTGGAGATGCATCACCGGCATCAACATTTAGGTTGGTTACGTTGGTTGTAAGGTTACTGGTGATAACACCATCAACTACATAAAGTGGTTCTGACGAACCTTTAATTGTACTAGGACCTCTTAACCTTATGGAAAAACCACCTGCTGGATCACCGGAGTTTTGTGTTATTTGGGCACCAGGTACTTTACCTTGTAGAGAACTAGTAATATTGACAGGTGCAGCTTTTACCAATTCTACCGACTTAACAGTAGTAATGGCGTTACCAAGTTTTTTCCTTGATTGGGTGACAGAAGATCCAACAAGTATAACTTCATCTAAAGCATTTGAATCTTCTAATAAAGTTACGTTGATAACTTGATTCATATCAGTTAAAATTACTTCTTCAGTTTTGTATCCGATGTAGCTAATTACTAAAGTCTTGTTTGTAGCATCAGTTAATTGGATGCTGAAATTACCATCGAAATCGGTAGAAGCTCCGGTAGAAGTTCCTTTCAATAGAATTGTAGCACCTGGTAAGGGTAGACCGTCTTCGGCAATAATAGTACCTGATACTGTTGAGGATTGTGCATATGTGCCGAGGGAAAATAGTGTCAGCAACAGCACCGAGAGAACATGATAGGTTTTCGTCATAATAAAAAGTTTTAGCTTGTTGTGCTAACAAACGTAGCAGAATATTTCTCGTTTTGCAATATTTTATAGCAATTAAGCAATGTATTCTCGAAATATTTATTATATTCTAAAATCAAGTATATTATTTGCAGTATTTTGTTGCAAATACTAGTTGTTTATTATTAATTTGATATCCTTGTAATAGTTTTAAAGAAAATATTTTGCAAAAAAGTGATAGGCACCAAATAATTTTAGAGGAAGTTCAATTACATAATAGGGTATTGCTGACAGATTTAGCAAACATCTTAACTGTATCTATGGATACAGTTAGAAGAGATATTAAAGAACTTGATGAATTAAGCAAATTACGTAAAGTACATGGAGGTGCTATTTCTAATGGATTCAATACCTACTCAGATCGATCAAAGGATATATTTGAACAAGATAGCAAAGTAAAAATTGCCAGAAAGGGAGTTTCACTTCTGCAAAATGGTGATGTAGTGATGATTAGTGGTGGTTCAACTAATCTTGAGCTTGCAAAACTTATTCCAAAAAAAATGGATTTAACTTTTTTCACACCTAGTTTACCCATGGCAGTTGAACTTTTGAACAATATGTCTAATCACCACGAAGTTTATTTAATAGGAGGTAAGTTGTCAAAGGAGTCTCAGTTGGTAACTGGTGGGGTTTCTATAAATAGCTTAACGGATATTACTGTAGATATCTGTTTTTTAGGTACTGGATATTTAGATTATGAAAAAGGGATAACTGAGACTGATTGGGAAATCGCACAGATGAAAAAAGCTATGATCAATTCATCTAAACGATTAATTGCTTTAACAATTAGTAAAAAATTAAATACAGTAAATCGTTATAAAATTTGTGAGATTAATGCATTGAACGACTTAGTGACTGAGCTTGATCCAGATGCGGAAATCTTAAAACCTTACAAAAGTAATGGGGTAAATTTGGTATAGTATTTTAAACTATTCTCTTGTTAAAAATAATCATCAAAATAGTTTCATATTTATCACCTAATTTATCTTTCAATATTTTAAATGCCTTGGTTATTTGTGCTTCAACAGTTTTAATTGAAACGTCTAAATAATCTGCAATTTCACTATTGGTTAGTCCTTCTTTTTTACTAAGTACAAAAACTTTTTGGCATTTTGGAGGCAACTTATTTATTTCTCTGTTAACAATTTCCATCATTTTGCTCATCATATTGTTTTCCATTTCTATGGCAACTTCATGAGAGTATTCAATATACTTTTGATTTAATAAAACAACGCTCTTATTTTTCTGATAAGAATTTAGAAATTCATTAAAAACGCATTTGTAAAGAAAATTACGGATAGAGAATTCTGGATTAAGTTTTTTTCTTGATTTCCAAGTCTTTAGAAATACATTTTGAACAATGTCTTGTGCGGTTGATTGATCATGGGTTAAGGTTACCGCATAGGCATTTAGTTGTTGATGATATTTTTCTAGAAGTAAAATGTAGGCTTTTTCTTCTCCGGAAATAAGTTTTTTAATTAATCTTCTATTTTCTTCAGCATCCATAATAAATGATTATTTAACAAATAAACGGTAAATATTATGAGATTATGAAAAAAATATCAAAAAAAAGTTAGGGTATTGAGAATTTCACTTGTATTAATTAAAAGAGAAGCAATCAATGATATCAAAAGATATTGAAAATCGAATCATTAAATATTTTACTCAGTCAGCTGATGTAGAAGATTTGGATATTCTTAATAATTGGTTATTAGATGATAAGAATCAAAAGATTTTTAAATCATATGTTAAAACCCATTTCTCTATAAACTTGGCTATGAACAATTCTGAATTTGATAAAGTAAAAGAAAAACTCTTAAAGGAAATTAATAAGGACAAAAAGCAAAGTACTAAAATTAGAATGTTATCTGTTTTTAAGTATGCTGCTATTGCGGTTTTGTTTTTGGGAGTTGGATTTATAATGAAAAATAAATTATTGGTCAATGAAACAGCAAATGTAGTTGTACCAAGAGAAGATTCTATAGTACTAGAGTTGGGCAACGGTGAACAGCAGGTAATAACGGAGACAGGTACTGCTAAAATTGTAGGAACTTCGGGTGAGGTTATCGGCAACAAGAAAGATGATCAATTAATTTATGAACCGCAGGAAAACCAAATATTAGAATATAATACATTGAGTGTTCCTAATGGTAAACAATTTGGAATTGTATTGTCAGATGGTACTAGGGTGCATTTAAATGCAGGCAGTTCAATAACATATCCTACTGTTTTCGAAAAAGATGCTATTAGACGAGTTGTTCTGAGAGGGGAAGCTTTTTTTGATGTAATACACGAAAACAATAGACAGTTTGTAGTAAATGTTCAAGATTTAGATGTTAAGGTATATGGTACCAAATTCAATGTGACCAATTATGACGAAGATAAGCAGACGGAGGTTGTTCTTGTTGAAGGTTCTGTTGGTTTGTCTTCTAAAGAAAGTAAGAAAGAAATAGAAGAAGTCTTTTTAGAACCGGGTTATATGGGCGTATTCAATAAAACGGATAAAAATATAATCAATCAAAAAGTTAATACAGCGCTTTATACCTCTTGGATGAAGGGAAATCTTGTTTTTCGAAATGTTTCTTTCGAAAATATAATCCAAAAACTAGAACGACATTATAATGTGGTCATAATTAACAATAATGTAGTGCTAGCTAACGAGAAATTTAATGCAACAATTGAAACTAAACACGAGACAATAGAAGAAGTGTTTAGTTATTTCAATAAAGTCTATCAAATTGAATATCAAATAGTAGAGAATAAAATAATAATCAATTAAAACTTAAATACAATGAGCTAAAATCAACAAACATCATTAGATCATTTTAATATTTCGAGAGGACGAAAAAAAATCGGAAAATGCTGGAACATTTCCCGATTATAAAAATGATCACACTTAAAGCGTAATCACAAATAAACACTCAAAATTATGAAAAAACCACCAATGTCGAAGGGGTTTCTCTCTCGGCGCTTAAATTATGACCTAAAAATGAAGTTATCGCTTCTTTTTTTCTTGACAATAAGTTTTTTGATGCAAGCCAATACCTACTCTCAAAAAACAAAAATTTCTATAGCGAAAGAAAATTCAACTGTTCGTGAGGTATTAGATGAAATCGAAAGCCTTAGTGAGTTTAAATTTTTATTTAAGACAAATACCGTTGATTTAAATAGAAAGGTAACTGTAAAATTTAAACGTGTTCCAATTGATGACATTCTTAAAAGTCTCTTTACCGATCAAAACATTACTTACGAAATAAAAGATCGTAAAATATTTTTGAAAAAAGATTCAAAGCTAAATAGGGTTAAGGGACAAGACGAAAAAGTCGAAGCCTATCAAAAAACGGTGACCGGTTCCATTGTAGATACTGATGGTGTTCCTTTACCAGGTGCTAACATTGTTGAGAAAGGAACTACCAATGGTGTAACGGCAGACTTTGATGGTAATTTTTCCATTTTGGTTTCTGATCAAAACGCAACCTTAATATTTTCATATTTAGGCTATGCAACTAGAGAGGTTGCTTTAGAAGGGAAAGGTAATGTTGATATTGTACTTCAAGAAAGTGCAGCGGGCTTAGAAGAGGTTGTTGTTGTTGGTTATGGTACAATGAAAAAGGCAGACCTAACTGGGTCGGTTTCTCAGGTAAAAACTGAAACCCTAGAATCGGTTCCCGTTTTCAATATGGCACAGGCGCTTAAAGTAGGTGCATCTGGTGTAAGGGTTACTCAAAACTCAGGTACTCCTGGTTCTAGAATTGAGGTACGTATTAGAGGAGGGAATTCATTAATAGGTAACAATCAACCGTTATATGTAGTGGATGGATTTCCTGTTACCAGTGGTATAGACTACTTGAATCCAGCAGATATAGAATCGGTTGATATCTTAAAGGATGCATCTGCTACCGCAATTTATGGTTCACGTGGCGCTAATGGTGTAGTAATAATTACTTCTAAAAGAGGTGTAAAAAATCAAGAAAGTAAAATTGAAGTAAATAATTACTTTGGTATGCAACAAACTATAAATCAATATGATGTACTCAATGCAAAGGAATATGCCGTTATAGCAAATGAATGGTTAAAAAATGAAGGCTTAGAGCCAAGTTTTAATATTGATGAAATTCAAAACCCAGGAACTGATTGGTTAGATGCCATTTTTAGAACTTCACCTGTACAGAACCATACAATCACTTTTTCTGGTAGTTCAGATAAAGGTAGATATTCTATTTCTGGTAATTATTATGATCAAGAAGGAATCATAAAAAATTCAGGAGTTACACGAGGCTCTGTTAGAGTTAATTTGGATCAAGAATTGAAAAGCTGGTTAAAAATGGGTATTAATCTTCAGTTGTCAAGAAGTGAGACTCAATCGGTTAATGTAGACAATGGATATCGAGGTACATCAATGCTTTCTGCTGCTGCTTCGGCACCACCTACATTACCTTTATATGATGAAGATGGACTTCCTACTCAAATTGGCCAGATTTATAATTTTGGATCTGCTGATATGAGAAACCCTTTATTATCTACACTTAATAAGAATCTTAGTTTCGCTAATAGTGTATTAGCAAACGCTACTTTCGATTTTCAAATTACGCCTAACCTTTCTTTTAAGACTTTATTAGGCTTACAATATAGAAATACACGTAGTGAGTTATTTACACCAACGGTGTATGAAAACGATAGAGGTTCTGCTCAAGAAGGTAATAATTATTTCAATTCTTTTTTAACAGAGAATGTTTTAACGTATTCAAAGACATTTAATGAAAAACATAGTTTGAACATAATAGGTGGTACTACCTATCAAACGCAGATGAACAGGTACTCTGGTATTTATGTAAGTGGCTTTTCTAATAATATTACTGAGAATTATAATTTGGCTGCTGCTGAAACTATTGGGAATCCTTGGTCTGGGTATTTTGATTGGACATTAGCCTCGTTTCTATCTAGGGTAAACTATTCTTATGATGGCAAGTATATGTTTACGGCTAGTATTAGGGCTGATGGCTCCTCTAGGTTTGGCGCAAATAATAAATGGGGATATTTTCCATCAGCTGCTTTAGCTTGGCGTGTTTCAGATGAAGCCTTTCTTGAAAATAGTTCAACTATTTCAAACTTGAAATTAAGAGCTAGTTACGGTATTACAGGTAACACCGCGCTCAGTCCTTATCAATCGCTAGATAGGTTGAATTCAGCAAAGTTCATCTTTGAAAATCAAGCAGACGTTATCGGGTTTTACCCTGCCGGTATTTCTAATAGTGAATTGAAATGGGAAACTACAGGGCAACTAGATGTTGGTTTTGATTTGAATCTATTCAATAATCAATTAAGGTTTGTATTTGATTATTACAAAAAGAATACAAAAGACTTGCTTGCTTCGGTACCACTTCCATCAAGTGTCGGGTTTGGCTCTATTCTTAGAAATCTGGGAGAAATCCAGAACTCGGGAGTTGAGTTTAGTGTTGATGCAGATATTTTGAGAAAAGAATTTAAATGGGATGTGTCTGCACAAATTTCTGCTAATAGAAATAAAGTGATTGAGCTTGCTGGTGACAGTGATATTTTTGGGGCTGCTCAAGCTTCGGTATGGCCAAGTGCGAATATTGCGCGAGAAGGGGAACCATTAGGTGTTTTTTACGGACTTCTTGAAGATGGTTTGGATGAGAATGGTTTTATAAAATATCAAGATGTTAGTGGTGCTGATGGTGTTCCTGATGGGATGATAAATTCATTGGATCGTGTGATTTTGGGTAGTTATCATCCAGATTTTATATACGGATTAACTTCTAACTTTAGTTATAAGGGTATCGAATTGAATGTGATGCTAGAGGGAGTTCAAGGAAATGAATTATTCAATGCAACTAACGGAACACATTTAAATTCTTTCCAAAGAGGTAACAATCAATTTAGAGATATTATTGGAAATTATTGGACTGCGGAAAATCCTGATCCCAACGCAAAATACCCAAAAATTAGTAGTGCTACTCAAATAACAGTTTCAGATAGATTTATTGAAGATGCTAGTTATCTGCGAGTAAAATCGATGAGGTTGGCATATAACTTTCCTGTTTCTAAAATAGGGCTTAGTGATTTTGATATGCTTCAATTATATATTTCTGGTACAAATCTATTCACTTTTACAAATTACTCTGGTATTGATCCAGAAGCTAACTCAAGAGGGACGGATTCAAGTAATATTAGCGATCGATTACGTTTTGGTCATGATCAAAGTAGTTATCCTAGCGCCAAAATTTATGCGATTGGTCTGAAATTTAGATTTTAATTAAAAAGACATAACATTATGAAAAATATAGTTTTAGGATTAATAATAATCATGTCTTTCTCTGCTTGTGAAAAGACATTGGAGGAAGTACCTAAAGATTTTGTATCTAAGGCAAACTTCTACAATACAGAAGAAGATGCACAAGCTGCAATTGTTGGTGTTTACGCTGGCTTGCAAAGTGACTTTTTTGGAATGAATCATTATTTGATGACAGAGCTTCATGGTGATTTTATTTTGGGTAGAGGGTCACAAGCTCCCATTACTATTTGGGATCAAATATTAGATCAAACGAGTATTGGAAGGTGTGCTTCAAATTGGTCATCCCTGTATACTACAATCAATCGAGCGAATGCGGTTTTAGATAATGTTTCGCAAATCGAAGATATAGATGCCGATGCAAAAAAGCAGATCCTTGGAGAAGCACATTTCTTGAGAGCTTTATGTTATTTTGAATTGGTACGTGGTTGGGGTGCAGTCCCTATTAAGACTAATGAAAGTGTAGATTTGAGTACTGTAGAAGCTGCAAGGGAGTCAGAAAGTAAGGTGTATGAATTAATTGTTGCTGATGCCTTGGCTGCTGAAAACAGCCTTGGTGAAATAGGATCACAAACAGGTAGGGCATCTAAATGGGGGGCAAAGATGTTGTTGGCCCACGTTTATTTGACTTTGGAAAATTGGGAAGCAGCAGCTGAAAAGGCTGATGATGTAATTGTCAATGGTCCTTTTAGCCTTGTTGAAGTTGAAAGCCCAGATGATTTTTATAAGGTGTTTGCTGTAGATTCAAGTACAGAAGATATTATGTCAGTACATCATTCTGAAACAAAAACTTCTGGCATTCCAACTTATATACATAGAGGGCAGGCATTGCCATATAATTATTCATCTACAGGTTACTTTGCATGGCTTCCCGATACAAATTCTTTTATTGGTGATAGTTGGGACGATAACGATTTACGAAAGGAATTTAATTTATATACAGAGTATCAGAATTTTGATGGGTCATGGGTTTCTTTACCAGAAACGTTACCGGTACTTTTCAAGAAATTCATTTCTAACTCTTCTGGACAAAATGTATATAGTGTGCCTATTTATAGGTTTGCAGAAGCTTATTTAATTTATGCAGAAGCGGCAAATAATGTAAATGGAGGTCCAACAGCGCTTGCTACGGAGAGATTGAACGTTATAAAAAGACGAGCTTATGGTTTGGATATGAACACAGTTTCTTCAGAAGATTATTCTTCTAGTATGGGTTCCATTGATTTTAGAAATGCGGTCTTACAAGAACGTGCATATGAGTTTTTGTTGGAACGTAGACGCTGGTTTGATTTAAAACGTACTGGATCTGTTAAGGAAGCTTTTACGGCAGCTGGTAAGAATATTATTGATGAGCGTTTTTTATGGCCTATTCCTGAAAATGAAATCAATAACAACCCGGCAATTAATCAAGCTGATCAAAATCCAGGTTACTAATATTTAAATAGGGTTAGGAATACAGGTCTCTAGTCCGGCCTGTATTCTTTATCTCTAATTGTTCAAATATATTTTAAATATGATGGGTCACTCAAAGCTGTTGATCCGCTTTTTAGTCAATTATTAATTTGTAATTGAAAAGTTGGACTATAAAAGAGTGCTCAGCTCTTAAATTAAAACCAAAAATTTCTAATCGAATAAGATTTTTGAAAATAGCATATAGAACACTACTAATTAATAAAGAATATGACCAAACTAATAAAATTTTTCACACTCATATTAATGTTTCAAGGCTTGAACGCACAAACAAAAAAATATGATATAGTTATTTATGGGGGTACTTCAGCTGGTATCGCTGCAGCAATTCAATCGAGTAGAATGAATAAATCAGTCGTACTTATTGAACCAACAAGCCGAATTGGAGGTTTAACTACAGGAGGCTTAGGACAGACGGATATAGGTAATAAACAGGCAATAGGAGGAATTTCTAGAGAGTTTTATGAGAACATTAAAAAGTACTATGACAATTCAAGTAATTGGAAATGGGAAGATAAATCCGATTACAAGGATGGCGGACAAACACGAACGCAAGAAGGGGAACCTACCATGTGGACTTTTGAACCTTCAGCAGCATTATCGGTTTATGATCAGATGTTAAAAAAAGAGAAGGTAAAACTAGAATACAATGAAAGATTGAATAGAGAATCTGGTGTAGAAATGGATAATGGTAAAATCATTTCTATTACAATGGAAAGTGGAAAGAAATTCGTCGGTAAAGTGTTTCTTGATGCTACTTATGAAGGAGATTTAATGGCTACCGCTGGTGTTAGCTATACTGTTGGTCGTGAGAGTAATGAGGAATACGGTGAAACTTTGAACGGTGTTCAGGCTAATAATTACAATGTTTCATTGACCAAATTAATTTCTAAGAATGCAGCTAATCATAATTTTATACCAAAAGTAGACCCTTATATTATTAAAGGGGATCCTAAGAGCGGACTTTTACCGAATATAAATGAAAAACCCGGGGTCGAGGGAAATGGAGATGATAAGGTTCAAGCTTATTGTTTTAGAATGTGTTTGACCGACCATCCTGAGAATAGAATTTCTTTTATAAAGCCAGATAATTATAATGAGTTGAACTATGAACTGTTATTTCGCAATTATGAAGCTAGAGAAGGGTCAGTACGAGATATGTACTATAAAGGTGGACCTCTATTGCCATTAATAAATTCTAGTATGCCAAATCGTAAGACCGATTCGAATAACAGATTTGGATTTTCTACCGATTATATCGGAAAGAACTATAACTATCCAGAGGCTTCATACGCTGAAAGAGAAAGAATAGTAGAAGATCACCGCAATTACCAAATGGGCTTAATGTGGACGTTGGCCAATCACCCCAGAATTCCTAAAGAGGTTCGTGATGAAGCTTCAAAATGGGGGACAACCAAAGATGAATTTGAGAGAGAAGATGGTTGGCAGCAACAACTATATATACGTGAAGCAAGACGTATGGTAAGCGATTATGTTATGACACAGCGTAATTGTGAGGGGCTTGAAGTGGTAGAGGATGTCATTGGGCTAGCCGCATATACAATGGATTCGCATAATGTACAACGTTACGTAGATGCTAACGGTTTTGTTCAAAATGAAGGTAACGTTGAAGCGCATGGCTTTGATCCATACCCTATAAGCTACAAATCTTTGACACCAAAAAAGGAAGAATGTGAAAATCTAATCGTACCGGTCTGCCTAAGCTCCACCCATATAGCTTTTGGTTCTATAAGAATGGAACCGGTATTTATGGTTTTAGGTGAATCAGCGGCTACTGCTGCATCGTTGGCAATTGATTCAAACAATTCAGTTCAGGATGTACCTTATGAAAGTTTGAAATCCATTCTACTAAAAAATGGTCAACACCTTAAATAATTAATCAAATTATAATTGTTTTAATTATGAAGCCATTAAAAGAAATTGCTAATGAAAAAGCCACCAAATTTTGGTTAAGAAAGTATTGCTTTAGTAGTGTTTTAGCGTTATGTGTTTTGGTTTTCACATCTTGTAAAGAGAAAAAAGAGGAATCAAGAACTTTGCCAAACATTATCTTAATATTAGCCGATGATCTTGGTTACGGAGATTTGGGTTCATATAATGGTCAATCTTTAGTGCCTACGCCCAATTTGGATAAATTGGCATCTGAAGGTATCAGTTTTACCAATGCCTATTGTCCTGTCTCGGTTTGCACACCATCAAGATATGCGCTGATGACCGGTACTTATCCCTTTAGAAGTTGGAAAAAATCCGGTGTACTTGCAAATTATGAACCTTCCATGATAAGCGATGGTCAATTAACACTTCCAAAAATGTTACAGGAAGCGGGTTATACGACGGCAGGTTTTGGAAAATGGCATTTAGGAGCAAATTTTCCAACATTGGACGGACTTAAACCAGCGGGATACGGTCAGTTTAAATCAGAAAATAATGGTAAAAATATCGATTTGAGCAAACCAATTGAAAATGGTCCTGTTGATAAGGGTTTTGAAAATTGGTATGGGTTTAGCTGTGCGAGTGAATGCTGGGTAATGGAAGGTAATGATATAGTTGCGGCCTTACAACATGAATTTTATAATATAGATGCTGCCAAGGGTAAGGAACATATTGAAATTATTCCATCTAACGAGTATTTAAAACTACTTACTAAAAAAAGTATCGCATTTTTAAGTCAGAGATTCAGGTCACCAGATAAAAATCCGTTTTTTCTATACTTTGCTCCTTATGTACCACACATTCCATTGTCGGTAAGTGATGAGTTTATTGGGAAAACAAAAGCTGGAACCTATGGTGATTATGTTGCTGAATTGGATACTTATATTGGTCAAATATTAGATACACTTGAGAGTTCTGGGCAGGCGGATAATACCCTAATACTTTTTGCTAGTGACAATGGGTCGCAATTTGAAAGAACTGGTATACATATAAATAACGCCAACCCTAGTAATGATTTAGCAAGTGTAAAAGAAAAACATAATGACTCCGAAGAGCATCATCCAAATGGTAATCTTAAAGGGTCTAAATGGACAATATGGGAAGGCGGGGTGCGTATGCCATTTATAGCAAAATGGCCAGGTAAAATTCCGACAGGTATGAAGTCGGATAAGATTTTTGCTTTAAACGATGTAATGGCAACTTTAGGAGCTCTTGTCAATTATGACTTGCCAGAGAATGTTGCGATAGATAGTTATGATCAATCCTTAAACTTTTTGGGAAAGGAAAATAATATTAGAAATACTGTCGTAGTACAATCTTCCAATGGTCAAATGGGATTGCGGAAAGGGGATTGGAAATATATTCAGCCAAACGAGAATGAGTTACAGGGTCAATTATATAATCTGGCGGAGGATGAATCTGAATCTAATGATTTAATTAACGAGCATTTTGAATTGGTAGAAGAAATGAAAAAAGAATTACTTGAAATAACATCCAATACCTACTCTAAAAATCAAAACAAATGAAAAGTATAAGCCGTTTCGTACTTCATATGGTAGTGTTGATGATTTCAACTTTGATTTTGTATTCATGTGAGGATAAATCTACAGATGTAAAAGAAACAATCACAGCAGACATTATTATTTATGGGGGAACTTCAGCGGCAATAACGGCAGCAGTAGAGGCAAAACGCTCTGGGAAATCGGTTATAGTCGTTTCTCCAGACAAGCATTTGGGAGGGTTGACCTCTGGAGGATTAGGATGGACTGATACTGGTGATAAAAGTGTAATTGGAGGACTTGCAAGAGAATTTTATCAAAGAATTTATAAGCATTATAATACTGATGAGGCTTGGAAATGGCAACCTAAAAGTGAATATGGAAATACAGGACAAGGTACACCTGCCATGGATGGAGAAAATAGGACTATGTGGATTTTTGAACCTCATGTAGCAGAAAATGTTTTTGAGGATTTAATTAAAGAGAATGAAATTAGGGTTGATAGAGATGAATGGTTAAATCGGGAGAATGGTGTACTTGTAGAAGACGGAACTATTAAATCAATTTCTACGTTGACAGGTAAAACATACTCGGCTAAAGTTTTTTTAGATGCAACCTACGAAGGTGATTTAATGGCTGCTGCTGGAGTAAGTTATCATGTAGGTAGGGAAGGCAAAGATGTTTATGGAGAAAAATGGAATGGAGTGCAGACAGGTGTTTTACATCATAAACATTGGTTTCAATCTAATATATCCCCTTATATAATACCAGGGGATTCAACTAGTGGTTTGTTACCTAGGGTTTCCGGTAAAGCACCAGGTAAGAAGCATGATGGGGACCATAAGATTCAAGCATATTGTTTTCGTACTTGTATGACTAATCATGAAGCCAATAGAGTACCTTTTCCAAAGCCTGAAGGTTATGACCCAATGCAATATGAATTGCTTGCTCGTGTATTTGATTCAGGTTGGAATGAATGGTTCAATAAGTTTGATGCCATTCCCAATCATAAGACAGATACAAATAATCATGGACCGTTTAGTAGCGACAATATCGGAATGAATTATGATTATCCAGAGGCTTCTTATGAAAGAAGAAAAGAGATTATAAAAGAACACGAGCAATACCAAAAAGGACTTTTATGGTTTGTAGCAAATGACCCTAGAGTGCCAAAAAATATTCAAATGGAAATGCAAAAATGGGGGTTAGCTAAAGATGAATTTGTGGATAATGGTAATTGGCCACATCAAATTTATGTTCGAGAAGCAAGACGAATGGTAGGTGAATTTGTAATGACAGAAAATGAACTATTAAAAAAGAGTAAGACTCCTAACCCAATAGGATTAGGTTCATATACTATGGATTCTCACAATGCACAACGTTATATAAAACCAGATGGTTATGTGCAAAATGAAGGAGATATTGGAGTAGAAACTAACGGTCCATATACCATTTCTTATGGCTCGTTGGTACCTAAAAAAAGCGAATGTGAAAATTTACTTGTTCCCGTCTGTGTTTCATCAAGTCATATAGCTTTTGGATCTATTAGAATGGAACCAGTTTTCATGATATTGGGACAATCGGCAGCTGCGGCGGCCGTTATGGCAATAGATGAGAATACTGCAGTACAAAATGTTGATTATACGCAATTGAAAAAGGTTTTGTTGTCTAGGGGACAAATAATCGAATGATTTTAGTTGGTTTTTCCATTAAATGTGAAAATATTATTTGAGCATGTTAGTTTAATTGCAGATAGGGATGACGATATATAGTTGTCCCTATTTTTTTATTTAAAATACAAAGAATTATAAATAACGTTTTACACGTATCAATAAAGATAAGTGATGTTTTACTTCCCGATACAAAAATTAGCAAAGATATTCCCCAATAACTCATCATTGGTCACTTGCCCGGTGATTTCCCCTAAATGGTATAAAGCTTCTTTAACATCAATTGCCATGAGGTCGCTTGAAAGTTCTGCTTTCATCCCAAATTGAACTTTTTCTATTTCTTCTAGTGCTTTAAGTAAGGAGTTATAATGGCGGGTATTGGTAACTATCGTTTCATTATTGCGAAGAGCTCCAGTATTTACAAATTCTAAAAGGCTATTTTGTAATTCTTCTACACCTTCTCCAGTTTTTGCAGATAGGTATTTTACATCATCTAAATAAGTTCCGATTTTATTCTTTTCATCCTCAGAAAGGGTATCGGCTTTATTTACAAGCAATACTAAAGGTTTTAGCGGATTCTGATTTTTTATTTTCTCAAAATCGATGACAATATTTTTTAGTTTTTTATCGTCAGCTAAAATCTTTGATCCATCAACCAGTAGTAAAATTACTTGTGCCTGTTCTATTTTTTCGAATGTTCGTTTAATTCCCATGCCTTCTACAACATCTTGGGTCTCACGAATTCCTGCGGTATCTATGAATCTGAAACCAATTCCACCAATAGATATTTCATCTTCAATTGTATCACGAGTTGTTCCGGCAATATCAGATACCAATGCGCGCTCTTCATTTAAAAACGCATTTAAAAGGGTAGATTTACCTACGTTAGGTTCGCCTACAATAGCCACTGGAATACCATTTTTAATTACATTTCCTACTGCAAAAGAATCTATTAGACCTTGCAATACTTTTTGAATACGGGTAAGTAGTTCCTTAAATTGAGTACGGTCTGCAAATTCTACATCTTCTTCAGAAAAATCAAGTTCTAGTTCTATTAACGAAGCAAAATTTAAGAGTTCTGTTCGTAATTGTTTTATCTCGTTACTGAATCCGCCACGCATTTGTTGTACGGCAATTTGATGACTCGCAGCGTTATCACTAGAGATTAAATCGGCAACAGCTTCAGCCTGACTTAAATCCATCTTACCATTTAAAAAGGCTCTTAGGGTAAACTCACCTGCATCTGCGGTTCTACAACCATTTCTAAGAAACAATTGAATTATTTGCTGTTGTATATATGGTGAACCGTGGCAAGATATTTCTATCACGTTTTCTCCTGTATAAGAATGTGGATTTTTAAATATGGAAACGAGTGCTTGATCTAGTATATTCTCTCCATCGTTAATATAACCTAAGTGTATGGTATGGCTTTTTTGGTTTTCAAGAATTTTACCTGAAACCGATTCAAATTGTTTAGAAGCAATGGTAAGGGCATCGGGTCCTGAAAGTCTTATAACTGCGATTGCTCCTGCGCCTGCTGGAGTTGCTAATGCTATTATAGTATCGGTTTGAATCATCATGCAAAAATAATCAATTATAACTGTTGTAGTTTTCTTAATTTAAACACCTTTTGTTTTCAGTATTCAATTATATAGTAATTTTGCATGTTATAAAATGTAATCTTAAAATGAAAAAAGTACTTGTGTTATTAGTGTTTATGTTAGTTGGCTCTTTTGCTGTTGCTCAAAGTGAAACTCCAAATTCTTCTACCGAAATTACGGTTGACCAAGAAAAGGAAATGGATGATGTTAAAAAGAAGGTTGATAAGGCTGAAGCAAAAGCTAAAAAAGAAAAGAAAGAAGCTGCCGCTAAGAAGAAGGAAGAGAAGTTGAAAAAGCAAATTAAGTCTAAAGAAAAGTCTATTTCCAGCGAAGAGAAACAAATTGAAAAATTAAAAGGTCAATTGGAAAAAGGGAAAGTTAAAGGAACACTTTCTCCGGTTGATATTCAGAAAAAAGAAGATAAGATTGCCAAGAGTCAAATGAAGATAATGAAAGAGCAGGAAAAACTTAAAAAGCTAAATAGAAAATTATAATTTCTAATTTTTGTAACATTTATGGGGTTTGTGCGTCTTATTTATAGTATTCATCATTAAAATCAATCAAAAATGGAACTAGTAAATAAAAACGCAGTAGTTGTTCGTGAGGACCGTAATTTGTTGGTCATTACTCATTTGTCTCAATATTTAGATTTTATAACAGGATTTGGCGGACTTATAGTACCGCTGGTGATTTGGTTAACAACCAAAGATTCCGTTATTGGTATGGATGAGCATGGTAAATCTGTCATAAACTTTCAGTTAACCCTAATCTTATATTTAGTAATTGGTATTCCTGGTATCTTATTATTCGGACTCGGAATCTTATTGCTGATTTTTGCCGGTATCTTATCAATTGTGATGCCTGCAGTAAATGCCATAAAAGCAAGTAACGGAGAATCCCCTAGTTATTTTGGAACCATACGGTTTATATCGTAAACAAGATATAAAGCATAATAAAAAAGGGTCAGTTGAATAACTGACCCTTTTTTATTTATAGTTTTTAGTACTATCCGTTAAGCATAACAGGCATTACCAACATAGTTACAAATTCACCTTCATCTAAACCATCTGTTGGGGTAAGTATACCTGCACGATTTGGTAAACTCATTTCTAAAGAAACTTCATCAGAACCTAAGTTGTTCAACATTTCGGTTAAGAACCTAGAGTTGAAACCAATTTGCATGTCATCACCTTGGTAAGCACATGTCAATCTTTCTTCTGCTTTGTTAGAATAATCAAGATCTTCAGCAGATATATTTAATTCTGCACCTGCTATCTTTAAACGTATTTGGTGTGTTGTTTTATTAGAGAAAATAGAAACCCTTTTTACTGAACTCAAAAACTGATTTCTAGCGATCGTAAGTTTGTTCGGGTTTTCTTTTGGTATTACCGCTTCGTAGTTAGGGTATTTGCCATCTATTAGTCTACAAATCAATTCAGTTTCATCAAAACTGAATTTTGCATTACTTTCATTGTATTCAATAAGCACATCAGACTCACTACCAGCTAAAATACCTTTCAATAAAGTTAAAGGTTTTTTAGGCATAATGAATTCCGCTACTTGAGAAGCTCTTACATCTGTTCGTTGGTATTTTACCAATTTATGTGCGTCAGTAGCAACGAACGTTAAGTTCTCTGGAGAAAATTGAAAAAATACTCCGCTCATTACAGGTCTTAGGTCATCATTACCTGCAGCAAATATTGTTTTGTTGATCGCTGTTGCCAAAATATCACCAAGTAATGTAGTTGAACTTGGACTTGTTAATTCAACTGCTTTTGGGAATTCAGCTCCATCAGCATATGCAAGCGCATATTTACCGTGGTTAGAACTGATTTCTACTGTATTGTTATCCTCAACAACAAAAGTAAGTGGTTGTTCAGGGAAAGTTTTTAAAGTTTCTAAAAGCAATCTTGCCGGTACAGCTATAGTACCTTCGTTGTCAGAATCTACTTTTATAACTGAACTCATGGTGGTTTCCAAATCGGAAGCTGAGACCGTTAGTTTGTCCTTCTGCAAATCGAACAGAAAATTATCCAGAATTGGTAACGTATTACTGTTGTTGATTACACCTCCTAATATTTGAAGTTGTTTTAGCAAATAGGTACTTGAAACTATAAATTTCATTCTTTAATTTTTATTGATATTTTCCTTGAATTCATCAAGCAAAATAGGTTTAAACTCCTTATCGTTGGCAGTTTTCGTTACCAACAAAGATATTTTAATTGACCTTTTTAAGGAAACAAACTTATTAACAGTTTGTTATCTATTAAGGTAGTGTATAATACTAGGTATTACTACATTAAGATCATATTAATTAATTTTGGGCATTAGTTATTAACTTTTGACCTCTTCCTATATTTTAAAAATACGCTTAAATATTCTTGAAATTGAATTTGCTAATGCTATTCAAAATCTACCATAATAGTATCTCTATAATCTAATCCTAATAGGGTAGAGGCACCACCTACTGTGGTTAAATTACTTTTGTAAATAGCCAGTTCTATATAATTGGATGAATTAAATATGGCAAGCAGGTCTCCTGCACTCTTACGTTGACTCTTCTCTAGACTATAGTCTATAAATTCATTATAAGCTTTATGGATCGTTTTTATTTTATGATTACGGGCCATTACGGTATAATCACGGTCTTTCCGATAAGCGTCAAATAAATTTTTACGAATATTGGTAATTACATTTCCATAGTTATCAATATAGATGACACTGCCAATTATTTTCTTTCCGTCTTCAACTATTCTCGGTGCAAATTCTCTTAAATCGTTCAATTCGGTAAATGGTTTGCCCACAAGTTCTAATGTGCCGCCGCGGGCTATATGGCAGGCAACTTGTATGAAAACATTTAATACAGGGAATGAGTTTGCAATAGAATCTGGTAAATTTATTTCAAATACTTTTTCCGGAGTCATTTCAGAGGTGATGAGTCCAATGACACCGGTGTTTGCGCTAATAAAATAGTGTCCGTTTACTAATGCTACAATATGCTTGTTATCCGGGGTTTCTTCAGAGTCTACACCAACAATATGAATGGTTCCTTTTGGGAAACTATTATAAGTATTTGAAAGTATATAAGCACATTCGTGAATGTTGAAGGGCATGATGTCATGCGAAATATCAACAATTTTAGCATCGGGCAATTCTGTATATATGGAGCCTTTTAATAAAGCTACAAAGTGATCTTTTAATCCGAAATCTGTTGTGAGGGTGATAATTGCCATACAGCAATGTTGATATGTTTTTGGTTAGTCGAACTTAAAATTTGCTTAAATTTGATATACAAAATTAAACAAAAAAATAGCGACTAGAAACTAATCTTCGCTAACTATAAATCATTATAAAACCGACTGTTTGAACGAGATAATTCTAGAACTTACCGAAATTAGCCCGAGAGAGTTTTTTGGGCAGCAAAATGAACATATTGATTTATTAAAAAAATACTTTCCGAAGTTGAAAATTGTAGCCCGTGGCAACAAGATCAAAGCTTTTGGAGATGAAGAACTCTTAGAGGAGTTTGAAAGGCGGTTTGATATGTTGACCCAGCATTTCATTAAATACAACAAATTAGATGAAAACAGTATAGAAAGAGTTTTGACAAGTTCTGAGGATGATGAATTAAAATCATCAAAGAATAGTGGAGAAACTTTGGTTCATGGTGTTAGCGGTAGGTTGATAAAGGCACAAACTGCTAATCAACGTCGTTTGGTAGATGCCTCTAAAAAGAACGATATGGTTTTTGCCATTGGCCCGGCAGGTACTGGTAAAACCTATACTGGTGTTGCACTTGCGGTAAAGGCTTTGAAAGAGAAACAGGTAAAGAAAATTATCTTGACGAGACCGGCTGTTGAGGCTGGTGAGAATCTTGGTTTTTTACCTGGCGATTTAAAAGAAAAACTAGATCCTTATATGCAACCTTTATATGATGCGCTTAGAGATATGATCCCTGCCGAAAAATTGGTGCATTATATTGAAAACGGTACCATACAAATTGCACCAATGGCATTTATGCGTGGTAGAACTTTAGATAACGCCTTTGTTATTTTAGATGAGGCACAGAATACCACCCACGCACAGATGAAAATGTTTTTAACTAGAATGGGTAGAAATGCAAGATTCCTGATTACGGGAGATCCAGGGCAAATTGACTTGCCTAGAAGAACAATTTCAGGTTTAAAAGAGGCGCTACTTATTTTAAATAATGTGCCAGGTATTGAGGTTATTTATCTAGATGATAAAGATGTAATCCGTCATAAACTTGTGAAAAAGGTTATTGAAGCTTATAAAACTATAGAACACCACAATTAAGAATTTACATGTCAAAAAATACTATTTACGAAACTGAATTTAATTTCCCGGGTCAGAAAAATGTCTATAAAGGCAAAGTAAGATCGGTGTATACTTTAGATAACGATATGTTGGTCATGGTGGCCACTGATAGGTTATCTGCTTTTGATGTAGTGATGCCAAAGGGAATTCCATATAAAGGACAGATTTTAAACCAGATTGCGACCCAAATGATGGCTTCTACAGAAGATATTGTTCCAAATTGGCTAACGGCTACTCCTGATCCCAACGTTGCCGTAGGTGTTGCCTGTGAACCTTTTAAAATTGAAATGGTAATTCGTGGCTATTTATCCGGTCATGCCGCTAGAGAATATAAATTGGGGAAAAGAATGTTATGTGGTGTTTCCATGCCTGATGGTATGAAGGAGAATGACAAATTTCCGAGTCCTATAATTACTCCTGCTACCAAAGCGGAAATGGGTGATCATGATGAGGATATCTCGAAAGCCGATATTCTAAGCAAGGGAATAGTTTCAGCAGAAGATTATGCTCTATTAGAAAAATACACCTATGCTCTTTTTCAAAGGGGAACAGAAATCGCTGCTGAAAGAGGATTGATTTTGGTGGATACGAAATACGAATTTGGAAAAACCAAAGATGGTAAAATTGTTTTAATAGACGAGATTCATACTCCAGATTCTTCAAGATATTTTTATTCTGACGGATATCAGGCTAGGCAAGATGCCAATGAGCCTCAAAAGCAATTATCGAAGGAGTTTGTAAGACAATGGTTGATTGCGAATGACTTTCAAGGTTTAGAGGGGCAAACCGTTCCTGAGATGTCTGATGAATATATTGAGTCTGTATCTGAACGTTATATTGAACTTTACGAGCACATAACGGGAGAGCCATTTGTAAAGGCTGATACTACTCATATTCATGATAGGATAAATAGAAATGTCTTAAGTTATTTGGAGAGCCTTTAAACTTATCTAAGTAAATATTTAAGCGAGAAGTTTTTCTTTTCCTTTAAGCGTGATATAATCTTTAAAAAGGCGACAGCTGTTATATAGGCGTCGCCTAAAGCAGTATGCCTGTCTTTTCTAGAAATGGAGAATTTTTCCGCAAGCTCATCTAGGGTATAATGGGATTTAGGTTGAACTAGGTAAGACTTTATTAATGTTTTCTTGTAAATCACTCCCGTATCTAAGACAATGTTTTTTAATTTAGGTAGACCATGCCTTACTAAAGCAGTATTTAGCATTCCCATATCAAAACCTGCATGGTGTGCCACGATAACAGCATCGCCAACATAAGCTAAAAACTTTTCAAGTGCCAAAATTTCACTAATACACTCTCGCTGTCCGTTTTTTAAAAGTCCGTGAACATGGACAGTCTCTTTATTGAATTTTTCTTGCTCTAAATAGATATCGAATACTTCTTGAACAGAGATGCTCTCATTTTTAATTTTTACCGCGCCAATGGAAAGGATACGGTCATCTTCAAAGCTAAAACCTGTTGTTTCGGTATCTAAGACTACAAAAATTAAGTCATTAAATTTTTTACTTTGAGTTTCCTTGAAAAGGCTTTCATAAGTTTTCCAAAACTCTGGTAGGTTTTTAGGTGTTCTTTTAAATAATCCCATTACCCTAATATATTAGTGACTTTAAAACGAAGTGTGATCAATTCTTGTATTTCCTTAATAGCCTTAAAGGTTCTTTTCAATTTCATTTTTTCTTGCTTGCTCAATTGATCTAGTTGAATAAATCTACCTGAGTCATGATTAGCTAAACCTTGGCGTGTTCTAAATTTCAATAAAGCTTTGGTAGCATAAGAGCAAGCTAAATACAACTCTTTGTTATTGGGCTCGAGCTCTGCTAGTTTCTCATATCGTTCCCATGTATTGCTAATAGCTTTAACGGAATGTGATAGTATTAAAACACGCGCAGCATCAACCAAGGGTCTTAAAGCTCTACTTTTTAAATCAAAGGAATCTTTGTGTTGACCGTCTTGCTCAACAACAAATTGCCTAAAAAAACCAGTGGGTGACGGACTTTGAAGTGCGCCGTTTGCCAAATGCACTAAAAAAATAGGATAATTCTTAACGGTTCTAAATATATGGTCAGACATATTATCCAATAAACTTCTCTCACCGAATGCTAAACTGTAATCAAAAAAAATGGAGGACATTAAAACCTCGTTGGGTCCTGGGTTACCGATCCAGTATGATAGTTTGTTTTTCCATTCTTCTAGGCTTAAGCACCATTTTGGGTTAGAAGCCATCATATCCGCTGGGCAGTACTCATATCCTATAGTATTCAATCCTTTGGTAATATGTTTGGAAAGTTCAAGGAAATAAGTGGTGGTTTTAGGTAAATCTTCCTCAGGAACATCTTCAAATACCAAGGCATTATCTTGATCTGTATGTAAAAGTTGTTCGCTTCTACCTTGACTACCCAATGCCAACCATGCAAATTTAACGGGTGGGGGCGTATCCATTTTAGCAATAGAAATTTCCACTACCTGCTTTATACATGTATCATTTAGTTCAGAAATAATTTTAGCAATCAATCCCAATGGAATATTTTGCTCTAAGTATCCGGTTAAAAGAACCATAACACTTTTTCTGATCTGCTTTATTTTTTTAATGCGAGAGGTACGTTTAATCGCTTTTACCAATACTGCCGGGTTATCGCCTAGGGAAACCATTACATCATGTTTGGATAAAATTCCTAATGCGGGAGAATTTGGCGTACCATCTTCCGTAATGACCAAATGACTAATGTTGCTTTTCATCATCGCCATTTGTGCCTGTGTAATGGTAAGATTTTTTGGATACGTAATTACCGGGGTAGTCATTACAGTTTTAACTGAAGCGGTTATTGGCTGTTCACCTGATATTACTTTGTTTCTGAAATCTTTATCGGTAATAATACCAACGGGTAAATCTTTACTGGTAATTAATAATGATCCAATTTTTTTCTTGGACATGATATCGGCAGCCTTTTTAATAGACGTTCTTGTGGAACAGGTCACCAATTTTTTTGAATAGCTAGCTAATTGTAGGTCTGGCAGTACCACTTCTTTAGTAACCTCTTCTTCATCTTCGTTATCATAAAGTTGCCCTTTTTGATTTTTTGCGTACGGATTACGGGTGTTGGAGGCAAAACTCTCCATTAGGAAAATAGTTACCTGGTCATTCTTCTTGGCAATAGGTTTAAATATATCTATTGGAATACCGTAGAGAATACACTCCTCATGTGCTCTAGCTTCTAACTTATAATTTTCATTGGCAAAAAGCGGACGTAACCCAAATATATCTCCTTCATCACAATAGTCAATAATATTTGAATTGGTGGGATTGTTTAAAGTAACCGCACCTTTATGAACCATATAAAAGTGTGAATGCTGAGGTTCATCAACATTGAAAATAATACTGTTCTTCTCTTTATAGACGATAAGTACTTGTTCAGCCAACTCAAAAAGAGATTTGCTGTCAAGAACATTAAAAGGAGGATAGTTTTTAATAAAATCGGCTACCCTTTCAGAAATCAGATTTTTCATAAATTAAAGTTAGCGGATTAAATGCAGATATAAAAAAGACCTTTATATGTGCAACTACAAAGTAAAGTATGCCTTGTTTAAAAAAAAAGGTTAGCAATCGCTCAAGAAAACACCAACTGCTAATCCGCCTTCAGAGGTTTCTTTATACTTGGAGCTCATGTCTTTTGCGGTTTCCCACATGGTCTGTACCACTTTGTCCAATGGTACTTTAGCTGCTGAAGGATCAGACCCCAAGGCTAGCTCTGCAGCATTAATAGCTTTTATGGCTCCCATAGAGTTGCGTTCAATACATGGTATTTGTACCAATCCGCCAATAGGGTCGCAAGTAAGTCCTAAATGATGTTCCATTGCAATTTCTGCAGCCATAAGTACTTGTTCTGGAGTACCGCCCAACAGCTCTGTAAGTGCTCCTGCAGCCATAGCCGATGAAACGCCAATTTCTGCTTGACAACCTCCCATTGCTGCAGATATGGTAGCTCCTTTTTTAAAGATGCTCCCAATTTCTCCTGCAACAAGCAAAAACTGTTTTACATGTTCAAAATTACCTGCGTGGTTTTCAATGACCATATAGTACATTAATACGGCAGGTATAACACCTGCACTTCCGTTAGTTGGTGCTGTGACTACACGACCTAAGGATGCATTCACTTCATTTACACTTAAGGCAAAGCAGCTTACCCACTGTAATATTTGTCTAAACTTTACTTCTGTCTGTCTTATGCTCTGTAACCACTCTTTAGGGTTGGAGTAGGGTAGGTCGCTTTTTAGCTTATTGTGCATTTCAAAAGCCCTACGCTTTACATGTAATCCACCAGGTAAAGTCCCTTCGGTGTGGCAACCGGTATACATGCATTCTAACATGGTAGACCAGATGCGATTTAATTCATGATCGATTTTCGCATCATCTCGCAAAGATCTTTCGTTCTGCAAAACCAATTCAGAAATTTTTAAATCTTCGTTTTTACAAAAATCAAGAAGTTCAGTTCCTTTTTGTACAGGAAACGGAAACTTTTCAAACATGTCAACCTTGCGTTTGGCATTTTTACGCTCCTCACTAATAACGAATCCTCCACCTATAGAATAATAAGTTTTTGAAATTTTTCTGCCCGATTTCAATTTCGCTTGAAACTTTAATCCGTTGGCATGAAAAGGAAGAAATTTTCTATTGAATATAATATGTTTGTCCGGATTGAAGGAGATACTATACGTACCATCTAAAAGTAAAACATGCTCGTTTTTAATTTTATTTATCAGAGGGTCAATAGTGTCAATAGGAATCAATTCTGGATTGGCACCTAACAGCCCTAGCATTACGGCATAGTCAGTGGCATGACCTTTACCTGTCAATGATAACGATCCGTATAAGTGCACTTCTACTTCTTCAACCTTCTCAAGATTGTCTTTAGAGTTTAATCTGGCTAACCACCGCTCTGCAGCACGCCATGGACCTAAGGTGTGTGAACTAGAAGGACCTACGCCTATCTTTAGCATATCAAAAACACTAATGCTTTCTATCTCCAAATCTTATAAGTTTTGTAGGCTAAGGTACAATGTTTTGGTAATGTATTACCATACTATATTGGCATAATTATTATGTAGAAAAGTGTATTAATGACATCATGTCAGTTTTTCTGGCTTGGCATATTGTTTGTCATTTACTAATCGATTGTAAAATAAAGCACTTAATTTAAAACATATAAAATGAGTAAGATTATAGGAATAGATTTGGGTACTACCAACTCCTGTGTTTCCGTAATGGAAGGTAATGAGCCAGTAGTAATTCCAAATGCAGAAGGAAAAAGAACTACACCATCTGTCATCGCTTTTGTTGACGGAGGTGAAATTAAAGTTGGTGATCCAGCAAAAAGACAAGCGGTAACCAATCCTCATAAAACCATTTATTCTATTAAAAGGTTTATGGGTAATAAATATTCAGAATCTAGTAAAGAGGCTGAAAGAGTACCTTATAAAGTAGTAAAGGGAGATAACGATACACCAAGAGTAGATATTGATGGTCGTTTATATTCTCCACAAGAATTATCAGCTATGATTCTTCAGAAAATGAAGAAAACTGCTGAAGATTATTTAGGTCAAGAAGTTTCTCGTGCAGTAATTACTGTACCGGCATATTTTAACGATGCGCAAAGACAAGCTACGAAAGAAGCTGGTGAAATTGCAGGTTTAACTGTAGAGCGTATTATTAATGAACCAACGTCTGCTTCTTTAGCATATGGTATGGACAAAAAAGATACCGATCAAAAAATAGTTGTTTTTGACTTTGGTGGTGGTACACATGATGTATCTATCTTAGAGTTAGGTGACGGTGTTTTTGAAGTATTGGCTACTGATGGTGATACGCACTTAGGTGGTGATGATGTAGATCAAAAAATTATAGATTGGTTAGCTGAAGAGTTCAAGTCTGAAGAGGATATGGACCTTAGAAAAGATGCTATGGCTTTACAACGTTTACGTGAGGCAGCTGAGAAAGCTAAGATTGAATTATCATCTTCTGCACAAACAGAAATCAATTTACCATACGTTACAGCTACAGCTTCAGGACCAAAGCACTTAGTTAGAACTTTGACAAGATCTAAGTTTGAGCAATTAATAGCTGATTTGGTAAAAAGAACTATAGAGCCATGTGAGACTGCTATGAAAGCAGCAGGACTTTCTAAGAGTGATATTGATGAGATTATCTTAGTTGGTGGTTCTACTAGAATACCTGCAGTACAAGAAGCTGTTGAGAAGTTCTTTGGTAAGAAGCCTTCTAAAGGTGTAAATCCAGATGAGGTTGTTGCAATTGGTGCAGCTATTCAAGGTGGTGTCTTAACCGGTGATGTTAAAGATGTATTGTTATTAGATGTTACTCCGCTTTCATTAGGTATTGAAACTATGGGTAGTGTAATGACTAAATTAATTGAGGCTAACACAACAATACCAACGAAAAAGTCTCAGGTATTCTCTACTGCTGCTGATAACCAACCATCGGTTGAAATTCATGTATTGCAAGGAGAAAGACCAATGGCAAACGATAACAAAACAATCGGTAGATTCCATTTAGATGGTATTCCACCAGCAAAGAGAGGTACTCCGCAAATTGAAGTAACTTTCGATATCGATGCTAATGGTATTATTAAAGTATCTGCAACAGATAAGGCTACGAACAAAACTCAGGATATTCGTATTGAAGCTTCTTCTGGTTTAACTGAAGAAGAAATCAAGAAGATGAAAGCTGAAGCTGAAGCAAATGCTGAATCTGATAAAAAAGCGAAAGAAACTGCTGACAAGTTGAACGAAGCAGATGGAATGATTTTCCAAACTGAATCTCAACTTACTGAATTTGGCGATAAATTATCTGACGATAAGAAAAAACCAATTGAAGATGCTTTAGCAGAATTGAAAGCGGCATATGAAACTAAAGATTTGGCTGTTATTACACCAGCTTTAGATAAAATCAATGAAGCTTGGAAAGTTGCATCTGAAGAAATGTACAAAGCTCAAGCTGACGCCCAAGGTGGTGCTCCACAAGGAGAGCCAACTGCTGACGGTGGTGCTTCTGAAGGTGATAACGTTGAAGATGTAGACTTCGAAGAGGTTAAATAATATAACTTTAAGTTGTTATAAAAAAAGGGACGGTATTTACCGTCCCTTTTTACTTTTATAGGATATTCTTTTATGCCTATTATTAATAAAGTAATTTTGTAGTATGGTTAAGAAACGACATTTTCTGTTTTTATCGGTTTTTATGGCAGCTTTCACTATTGTCAGAGGTCAAGAAATTCAAATCTTTACAATAGAAGATTTTGATCTAAAAGGTGATGTAAAAGTATGTTTGGTAAGTACCGATTATGGTAAAGAAGAATACGACTTTAATAAGAACGGGTTGCTGACCAAATCTGTTACTAGGTATAATGAAGCAGATTATGATGTTGTTTATTATAAGTATAGCAAAGGAGATCTTTTAGAGAAAAGAGCGGAATCATATAGGAACAATACTTTTGACCCAAGCACGTCTATAGCCCATTTTTATGAAATTGATTCAACTGATAATTTAACAATTCAGGAGCGTATATTTTCTTACGATAAGCAGTTTTTAGACCAGTATATATATGGGTATGATGAGTTAGATTTAGCCAGTATTGAGAGAACAAACAATGATGGTACGGATATTACTCAAGTAGAACATAAGAAGTTCAAAGGAGAAAATACCGTAACTTACTTATTAAATGATGTGCCTCTAAAATCTATTCGTACGTCAACATTGAAACCAACGAACAAACCAGCTCAACGTGTAGTTTTGACCAAAGAGTATTTAAATGGTGAAGAGAGTAGTGCTTTTGAAGAAGTGTTTAGTATGGATGATAAACTAATGGCGCAACAAGAGTTTGAATATAATTCTGAATTGAAAAATTTTGAACCAACTACCCGTACTACCTATGAATATGACGAAAAAGGTATGTTGATTGCTGAAACTGCTAAAAGAGGTGCCGGTATTATAAAGAAAGAATACATCTATCAATATGATAATTTTGAAGTAGGTAATTGGATCAAGCAAATTGTAACGCCAGATAACACCTATACCACAAGAAAAATCACTTATTATCCAGCGGATACAAAAGTTGTTGAAGAATAAAGCTTATTTATTGGTACTTAACCATTCTTCTCGCAGAAGACCATAACAGCACGTATTTCTTTTAAAACCATCTAATAGGTACACGTCTTTTCTAAGTATGCCTTCTAAGGTGCATCCTAGTTTTTCTACTGCTTTTCTTGATGCCGTATTTCTTTCATCTACACGGAATTCAATTTTTTCAAAATCCAAAGTAGTAAAGGCATATGTAAGCATCAGCTTTTTCATTTCAGTATTTAAACCTGTGCTCTGAAATTCACGTCCTATCCAAGTAGAACCAATGTGTAGTACTTTATTTTTTCTGTTGATATGCATAAAGCGGGTAGAACCTGCAAAAGTATTATGTTCTCTATCATAAATGATAAAAGGTATGCTTGTGCCTGCCGCTAATTGTTGCAATGCCGTTTCTACATAATTTTTTAATCTACTTGGTGTTTCAATATCAGAAGGGGAGTATTGAACCAATTTTTTCTGTGAAGCAATAGGAATTAGCTTTTCGTAATTTTCTAAGGTTAACGGACTCAGTATAACTCGTTCGTTTTCTAAGGTTGGTGTATAGTTCATTTTGCCAATTGATTTATTATTTCCTTTTTTACCTCGTGTCTACCATCAAAGGAGATGTTTTTAATACGGTCCCCAAGAAGTGTTTTAAGTTTGTTGTTCTCTTCTGCTAATCTATCTGGAGTCAGATATTCATCTTTGCTTCCAATTACTGAGATAATTTCGGTGTCACTTTTCAAGTGGTTAAAATCAGCTGTTCTTAATTCTCTAGGAATTCCGCCTGCGTAAAGAATCAATTTGGAACAACTTAATTTGGAATACGCCAGATAACGCAGTGCTATAGAAATACCTTGTGAAAATCCGAAGAAAACAATCTTACAATCAGACGGAAGCTTTTCATTCTCTAATACGGCATCTAAATAATTATAGAGGTTCTTGGTTTCTTGTGCCGTGTTTTCTTTTGTTAACCAACTTGCTCCTACATGCTTGTATTCATTCTTTAAATAGTATTTAGAAGGTGCTTGTGGTGCTATGATATAATTTTCTTTCTTAGGGAGTTCATTGAAATACTTTAAGAAGAATCTACTTAAGAATCCTATGCCATGAAAAACAATCCAAACTTGTTTTGTATCACTATTTAATTCATTTAAAGTTTCATAGGTATTCGTAGTTTTATAAGTAACATTTTTTATCTGGTTCTCCATAAATCTATCATTACTGTTATGCTTTTCTGTTGGTAATGTAATGCTTAATTTTACAAAAAAAAGGATGAACGACTACAAAGAGAAAATTCTAAAGATTTGTAACGAATCTTCTAAGGATACCTTAATGCAGACTTTAGAAATCGAATACATAGATGTAGGGGAAGATTTTTTGTTGGCTAAAATGCCTGTTACTCCAAAAGTGCATCAGCCGGACGGAGTTTTACATGGTGGGGCAACCGCTGCATTGGCAGAGAGTGTTGGTAGTGCGGCATCTTATGTTTTTTTAGATGGTAACAAATTTTTTGTTAGAGGTTTGGAGATTTCTGCAAATCACGTTAAAAGTGTAAAAGAAGGATTTGTTTATGCCAGAGCAACCATCTTACACAAAGGTAGAACTACCCAATTATGGGAGATTAGGGTGACCAACGAAGATGATCAACTGGTCTCTCTTTGTAAATTAACTACTATAGCATTACCTAGAAAGTAGTATGGTGCAAGATCTTTTTCATAGAGCTGAAAATTGCTTGAAAGAGCAGTTGCCGTTTGTGTTATATAGTAAACCTAATGATACTGAATTGGTAGGCGTTTTTCAAAACAACGATGACGTTCATAAGGTTATGGATTTCACGGAAACAGGATTCGTTTTTGCTCCGTTCGATGTGAATTCAGATGCTATTTTAATGAAAATGGATGCCGTAGAAAAGGTTCCGTTAATTTTAAATGACGAAATTCAGGTCAGTGAGAAGAACATACCGGAAAGTGAAGCTACAGAAAAGGAAAGATATCTTAATTTAATATCTAAAGCCATTGAGAGAATTGGTAAAGGTGATTTCAATAAAGTTGTTCTGTCTAGGAAAATAGAAGTTGATGTCAAAGATAATTACTTTGCAGTGTATCAGCGAATTCTTCAAGTATATAAAAAAGCATTCTGCTACTTTTGGTACCACCCAAAAATTGGAACTTGGATGGGTGCTACCCCAGAAATCTTGATCAAAAGTAATGGTACTCAATTTACTACAATGTCTTTGGCAGGTACACAGAATGCAATAGGTGCTAATGAACCAATTTGGGCAGAGAAAGAATTAGATGAACAGCAATTGGTAACCGATTATATTTTAGATACTTTAAAAGATGAGGTTGTTTCTCTTAGTAGTTCTGAACGAGAGTCTGTTAAGGCAGGTCAGCTTTGGCATCTTCGTACTGAAATGAAAGGCACCTTTGCACCGAATAAATTTGGTGATATATTAAAAGCACTACATCCAACACCAGCAGTATGTGGTAGCCCGTTAGAAAATGCAAAGAATTTTATTTTAGAAAACGAATTGTATGAACGAAATTTTTACACCGGATTTTTAGGTGAGCTGAATACAAAAACAGAATTGCCAAGAAATAGAAACCGCCGTAACCAAGAGAATAGTGCTTATAGAAGTGTTATGAAAACCTCAGAGCTTTTTGTAAATCTACGCTGCATGCAATTGTTCAAAGAGAAAGCTGAAATTTATGTAGGTGGTGGAATTACAAGTGATTCTATACCTGAAAAAGAATGGGAAGAAACGGCTTTAAAAAGTAATACCATGTTTAGGGTTCTAGATGGTAAATAGATACTTAAGTTTTGGGTAATGACCTGCTTTGGTCGTATTTTTGAACTACATGAAATATTCCGCTATACCTACCGCACAATCTATTGTTCAACATTGCCAGGCAAAGAATATTTCTAATATTGTAATATCGCCAGGGTCAAGAAATGCACCACTGACAATAGCCTTTGCAGAGAATCCTTTTTTTACTTGTTATAGTATAGTTGATGAGCGTTGTGCCGCTTTTTTTGCATTAGGTATGGCGCAACAATTACAAGAGCCTGTTGTAATTTTATGTACATCGGGTAGTGCCCTTTTAAATTATTATCCTGCAGTTGCGGAGGCATATTTTAGTAATATTCCGCTATTGATTATTTCTGCTGATAGACCTGTTTATAAATTAGGAATAGGGGATGGGCAAACCATTAATCAGCAACATGTATTTGAAAATCATATTAGATATTCAGCCAACTTAAAGCAAGATGTCAGTCATGCTACATCAAAGGTTTTTCAATATAGACCAGAGTGGATTTCCGATGGGGAGATAAACCAGGTTCAACAGGAAGTTCAAAATTATAATGACGGCGAATTAAATCTCGCTTTAGAGATTGCACTGACCAAGAATAGTCCCGTTCATATAAATGCCCCTTTTGAAGAGCCTTTGTATGACACACTTTCGGAGCCTACAATAGCTCCACAGATTAGTGCTCTACCTGCTGAAGTAGATATTAATGTTAATTTAGATCAGCATAAACGTATTTGGAACTCCGCTTCTCGTAAAATGATTTTAGTTGGGGTAAATAGTCCAAATATTATTTCAGATACTTTGCTAGAAAAATTAGCTAATGACCCCAGTGTTTTAGTGTTAACGGAAACAACATCTAACATTCATCATCCTAATTTTTTTAATAGTATTGATTCTTTAGTCGCGCCCATTGAAATGCATGTCGACAAAGAATTGGAATTTGAAAAATTAAAACCAGAGGTGCTGATTACGTTTGGCGGACTCATTGTTTCAAAAAAAGTAAAGGCATTTTTAAGAGATCATTCACCAGAACATCATTGGCATGTTGATGGTCAATTTGCAAACGATACTTTTTTCTGTTTAGAAGAGCACATTAAGGTTCCTGTCCATGATTTTTTTAATGAAATGTATTCGGTTGATACGACCATAAAAAGTGATTATTTTTCTCATTGGAATTTGGTAAAAGAACACTATGAACAAAAAAGAGAGGCATATTTAAAAGAAATTCCGTTTTCGGACTTTTTGGCTTTTGAACATATTTTGGCAGCTATACCTAATGATTATATGTTACAATTAGCTAATAGTTCTACCATTAGATATACGCAGTTGTTTAATGTAAACCCAACTTTAAAAGTATTTTGTAATAGAGGTACAAGTGGTATAGATGGTTGTACATCTACAGCTATTGGTGCATCATTGGTAAATTCTTCGCCAGTACTTTTTGTAACAGGTGATTTAAGTTTTTTTTATGACAGTAATGCATTGTGGAACAGTTACCTAAAATCTAACTTTAGAATTATTGTTATAAATAATAACGGTGGTGGAATCTTTAGAATACTACCTGGTAAAGAGAATTCTGACATTTTTGAAACCTATTTTGAAACAAGGCATACTTTATCGGCAGAGCATCTTTGTGCCATGTACGGATTTGATTATAGAACGGCAAAAACATCCATAGAGTTAAAAGAAGAATTAACTTACTTTTTTGAAGTATCAGGTCGTCCGCAATTACTGGAAATTACTACGCCTACATTAAAGAACGATAAAATTTTGATTGATTATTTTCGTTTCATATCTTAGTACTGTATTAACCATTAATTATAACACATTTAACATGAGTAAAAGAGACGATTTAATCGAAAAGTACGCAGCAGATTTAAAGGATAAATTTGGTGAGACTGCAGATATGGATTTGCTTAAAAAGGTAACTGTTGGTTTAGGACCATCAATTTACAATATCGATGCTTCTAAGGTATCTGGTAGCGACCAAAAGGAATTAGATACTGTAAAGAACAACTACTTGATCAAAAAATTAGGTCTTGCAGATGATTCTAAATTAGATGAAGCCATAGCAACGGTTATGGAGAAGTATGGTTCTTCTAACAGAAATAAGCATAGAGCTGTTATTTACTATAAGCTTTGTCAACATTTCAAGAAAGAGTCTGTTTACAATAAATAATCAGATGATAAATAAATTAAAGACCGTTACCTTTTTAGGTGACGGTCTTTTTTTTACGTTAAATTTTAAATATTTAAAATGTAATTTTGCAATATGATAGAATTAGGACGTATAAATAACCTTGAGATTTTAAGAGACACTAGTGTAGGTCTTTTTTTGGGTGATGAAGAAGGTAATGATGTATTGTTACCAAATAAATATGTGCCAACAGCATATGAAATAGGAGAGAAAATTAAAGTTTTTTGTTATCTAGATTATGATGAAAGACCGGTAGCAACTAATTTAGAGCCAGACATTATGCTGGGTGAGTTTAGATTGTTACAGGTAGCTGAGGTAAATGAATTTGGCGCATTTATGCAATGGGGCCTTGAAAAACACCTTTTGGTTCCTTTTCGCGAGCAGCGCGTTAAAATGAAGGAAGGGCAGTGGTATGTGGTTCATTGTTACTTAGATGATCGTTCTGGCAGGTTAGTTGCTTCAAATAAATTAGATAAGTTTTTAAGCAATGATAGTATTGATCTTAAAGAATGGGAGAAGGTAGATTTAGTAGTAACTAGACAAACAGATTTAGGTTGGGAAGTTATTGTAAATGAAAAACATAAAGGCCTCGTTTATTTTAACGAAGTTTTTAAACCAATTAATATTGGTGATGTGATACCTGGTTGTATCAAGACTATTAGAAAAGATAATAAATTAGATATTTCTCTTCAGCCATTAGGAGCTAAAGTTTTGGAGCCTGCAGCAAAAAAAATATATGAAGTTCTTGTAGAAAGTGGAGGTTTTTTAGGTTTACACGATAAATCTTCACCTGAAGAAATTAGAGATGTTTTTCAAATGAGCAAGAAGACATTTAAGAAAGGTCTAGGTACACTCTATAGAGAAAGAAAAATAAAATTGGCGTCTGATGGAATCTCATTGTTAGATGATTAAGGTTTTAAATGTAGGAAAAATCTTATGGTGTTGATTTTCAGTAAAATATCTTAAATAATGTTCTTGTTTTTTGTGATACTTTACATTTAATTTTATTTTTGTTCTAAATGAAAAGTTATTAACAATTTTTAACTTACATTTAAGTTTTAAGCGTAAAATTACCCCTTTATATGCCTTTTATAGAAGAAAGCGATTTACTAGAATTACATAAAGACGTTGATAAAGCACAAATTATCAATGAGCGTTTATTGGATCAGATAAAATTCAAGAACAAAGAATTAAAGAAAAGTAAGATTCAACGTAATATTTTAGCTGGTATTACTGCTTTTTTTATAATTGGCGGTTTAGCTTTTACCTCGTATACTGCTGGTATTTCAAGTTCAGGTGGCTTTAGTAGAAATACATCAAACGATTTGGTTTTAACTTCTATCGATAGTGTAGATGCAATTAGAACTCGTTTAGAGAATTTGAAAGAACAAAATGAAGAGTTAAGCCTTGTAAAAGAGTTTTATTTGGCAAAGGAATTTTTACAAAAAGAAAAGATATATTCTGTTCAGGTAAAATCTTTTGTAGATAATAATGTCACTTTGGCTTCTGAAGCGTTGACGAATACGCTCTTCGTTAAAACCAACCCTTTTTATTCTTATTCACTGGGTAATTTCGAAACTTTAGAAGAAGCTCAATCTTTTAGAAAACAGTTGGTGGACATTGGGTTTGGAGATGCTTTTGTAGCTTCGTACCAAGATGGTAAAAGAATACAAATAGAAGATCCCTTTTAGTGGTTAAAGTTAAAGCTTGGCTCAACGCAGCAAGACTTAGAACGCTTCCCTTATCAATTTCAGGTATTCTTGTAGGTACTGCCATGGCAGCATATCACGGAGTTGTTGATGCTGGTATTTTTGTTTTAGCTATCTTAACAACTATAGGCTTGCAGGTGACTTCTAATTTTGCAAATGATTACGGTGATGGTGTAAAAGGTACGGATGGGGAAGATAGATTAGGACCTAAACGAGCACTACAAAGCGGACTGTTAACCGCAACGCAATTAAAATTTGGTATATATATCAGCATTATTATAAATGCAATTCTCATAATATCTTTAGTCGTAATTTCTTTCGGTTTAGCAGAAGTGTTATACCCTGCTTTGTTCCTGCTATTAGGTGCGTTTGCAATTTGGGCTGCAATTAAATATACAGTCGGTAAATCTGCTTATGGATATAACGGTCTTGGAGATATTTTTGTATTTCTATTTTTCGGATTGGTCAGTGTTTTAGGTTCTATGTTTTTATATTTAAAAGCGTTCTCATTTATGACAGTCCTTCCTGCTGTTTCTATAGGTTTATTGAGTGTAGGTGTCTTAAATCTTAATAATATGAGAGACATTAGATCCGATACTGCGGTAGGTAAAAATACACTGGTTGTAAAAATAGGATTGAAAAAGGCTAAAATCTATCATTATTTATTGTTGGTTATCTCATTTTTAAGCTTGTTTTGTTTTCTAATTGCAACAAATGGCTCGCACATACGTTATGTATGTCTTGTAGGCTACGTTATGGTATTTATTCATTTAAGAAAAGTAGCAGCTACAAACAATGAGGCAGAACTTGATCCAGAGCTTAAAAAGTTGGCTTTAAGTACCTTTTTTATAGCATTGTTGTTTTTTATTAGTTATTATTATTTTTTGTAATTTTGAGTATAACCCACAAACCATTTTAAGTCTTGGAACAACCCATAAAAATTCTAATTGTTGAGGATAATGTAATCATTGCAGATGATATGCAATCTATGTTAGAGGAAATAGGATACGAAATTGTTGATAACGTAATTGTTTACGAACAGGCAGTTGAAGTGTTAAAAACCCAACAGGTAGATTTAGTTCTTATTGATATTATCTTAGCCTCTGATAAAACAGGAATAGATTTGGGTAAACATATTAGAGAAAATTATGACATTCCATTCATTTTTGTTACCTCTAACTCTGATCGTGCGACTGTTGAGAATGCCAAAACGGTAAAACCTAACGGATATTTAGTAAAACCTTTTGAACAACAAGATTTATATACCTCTATTGAAATCGCCTTATCGAACTTCATTTATGGTAAACAAAATGCTGCCAGTAATGCTGTTGTTAACGACAATAGTAAAGAAGATGTAGCAATGTCCAATTCGATATTGAAGGATTCTATTTTTGTAAAAAAGCAACATCTTTATTATAGAATTCAATTTGGAGATATTCAATTTATAAAAGCTGACAATGTTTATTTGGAAGTAAATACTGTAGATAAGAAATTTCTGGTTCGTTCTCCTTTAAAAGATTATTTGGAGAAATTACCACAGAATAAATTTTATAGAGCTCACAAGTCATATATCGTAAATGTAGATCATATCGATGCCATTAATTCTAAGGATATTATGATTAATAATACTCTCATTCCTATTTCTAAAGATTTTAAAGAATTTATTATCTCGGCGATGAATTCATAACTAGAAAATCTATATGTTTTAAACACCTTTTTTTAAGGTGTTTTTTTTTGTCAAATTTTAGATAAAAGGTTTTTAATTGTCGTTTAAAGGTATATTTTTATCGGCGAAATACATATTTGGTAAAAAGTATTTCGTTTCACCACAACTATTAGGGGTTACACAACAAATAATAAATTTCCGGATGGGTAATTTATAAATTTGGGTTATCAAGAATTGTTAGATTTTAAAGAAGAATTAAGTTATAATTCAAGATTTAACTGCAGTTTGTAAGGAATAAAATAAAAGTACGTAGAACACGCTTTTGTAATCTATTCTAATTGAGAAAACAATTATAATAGCTCACAACAAAAATTTAATAGGATCAAATTTTCATTTTAAGTTTGATTCTGTTTTTAATGAAATATGAAAAACACCTTCATTTTAAGATTAATTTTCACTTTATTTTTAAGTGTTTTTACTTGCCTAGGTATTGCGCAAGAAAGTATTGTGTCTCAAAATGAAGATTACTACAAACAGTTTCAAGATTTAGAGAACGGTGAACTACGTTCTTTCTTCTTTTTTAACACTCCCAATCGTTATAACCAGAATTCGCCTTATGATTGGTTAGATACCGTTAAGGTGTATTTAAATAGTTCTGAGAAAACGAACGATTCAGTTTCTATTAGAAATTACCAACTTATAGAGTCTCAGATTTATTATGATTTGGGAAATTATGAAAAAAGTTTAGCCATTGCTAGACCTATGTATGAAGACTTCTTGGAAGTATTGGACATAGAGTCTAAAAGAACAATTTTAGGAGTTTTAGATGATAATTACGCAAAACTGGAGCTTTACGATAAACAAATTGAAATAAGAAGGGTAAAACGTGAGCTAGGTTTAATTGATAATGTAGCCTTTTACGATATTTATGCCAGTTTAGGTCAGTATAGAAAAGCTATGCGAGATTATATGACTGAAGAGAAAAAAGTTTTAAAAGACGATGATTACTTTGGTCAAGCAATTTATAATAATACCATAGGTAATTACTTGAGACTTGATAAATCGACTGCTACCGCTTTAAGTTATTTCAAAAAAGCAGAGGGTTTAATAAAAGTTTTTTTGAGCGATGTTACCAATCAGCATACTGACAAAGAAATTGCGGATGGTAGAATCTTAAATGGATTGATTATTGGCAACATTGGTAAATGTCATGTTCAGTTAGGTGAGTATGAAAAGGCAATACCGTTCTTAGAAGAGAGTAGAGAAATAATTAAAAAATACAATAAGAGTAAATTTTCATCAGATATTATAGAAAACACTTTGGCATTGGCCGAATGTTATCTAAAGTTAGATAATTATATTAAAGCAACGGATTATTTGAGTGATGACCTCAATCCGATTAAATCTGAAAATATATTAAAACGTAATCGTATTTTTGCAGATTATTATTTTAAAACTGGTGATTTTCAGAACTCTACCGTTTATCTTAAGAAGAATATTAGAATAAGAGATTCTATTGATGGATTGGCATCAAACATTAAAAATCAGCAATTAACATCTGTTGTTGCGCAAGATTTAGAGAATTCTAGAAAAGCGATAGAGCAGCAGAAAGCTCAGTTAGAAGAATCAAGAAAAGATATTAAGGCAAGAGATGATAAAATTAGTTTGGTTTTTGTATCCTTGATATTTACACTTATTGGTTTTGCTGGTTTAGTTTATGCTTATTTAAAGAGTATCAAAAATCAACGTTTAATTGCGGAGCAAAAATTCATCATTGAAAACTCGTTAGTGGAGAAAGATTCTTTATTGAAAGAAATTCATCATAGGGTCAAAAACAACCTGCAAATGGTATCTAGTTTGTTAAGTCTACAAACTAAAAATACTAGAAGTAAAGCTGCTATTGCTGCGTTAGAAGAAGGTAAGAGTAGGGTGAAGGCGATGGCGTTAATACACCAAAAATTATATCAAAATGATGACCTATCGGTTATTGAGATGCAAGGGTATATTGAAAGTTTGATTAACAGCATTCAGTCGGTTTA
Organism: Maribacter sp. Asnod1-A12; assembly: GCF_045063735.1. Taxonomy (NCBI): domain Bacteria; kingdom Pseudomonadati; phylum Bacteroidota; class Flavobacteriia; order Flavobacteriales; family Flavobacteriaceae; genus Maribacter; species Maribacter sp. Asnod1-A12. The sequence continues at coordinate 3,981,735 of NZ_JBEFNZ010000006.1, read as the reverse complement.
TAAAAAAGGTGGACATAGTATTAATATTACTATCGACGCCGAAGGTGTAGAATTAGATATTGACAGGGCAATTCCATTCGGACTTATATTAAACGAATTGGTTTCGAATTCATTTAAATATGCTTTTCCTAATGATGATAGCGATGGAAAAATATATATTCATTTGCGTAAAATTACGGGTCAAGAAGGTTTCTTTGAGTACACCGATAATGGTATCGGTTTACCAGAAGATTCAGATGAACGAGCAAGTTCTTCTATGGGTATTCGTTTAATGAGTAGATTGGCTAACCAGCTTCAGACTTCAATGAATACTGATAAAACACAAGACGGTGTACGTTTCTGGTTTAATTTTAAATAGGATTAACGAACTTTACTTTTCATAACTACTTTATGTAAAAGTTTAGGGAAGAATCTTTTGAGATAAAGTCCGAATTTCTCTTTTCCACCGACATAGGTTTCAAATCTTTTCTTTTCAATTGCAGAGATAATTTCTTTTGCACAATCATTAACTGGCATTCCATTTTCTGTGGCATTATCTTCTTTTTGTAAAGCAGATCCATCACCGGTTAATGCATTTTTCGCAACATTTGTTTGTATGAATCCTGGGCAAATTATTGATACGTATACATTATCTTTCTCATGTTCCATACGTAAGGCATCAAAGAAGCCGTGTAGTGCATGTTTTGCACCACAATAACCTGAACGATATGGAGAGGAAAATTTACCCATTAAGCTGGTAACAGTAACGAAATGACCGCTTTTTTGAGCTGTGAAATAGGGTAGTAGATGTTTTGTAAGTTTAATAGTACCCAGATAATTAACATCTACCATTTGTTGATACACTTCAAATTTTGTGTCAATGATAAGTGAACGTTGACTTAGTCCGCCATTATTAATTAAAATGTCTATTTTACCGTAGATAGATATAGCCGTTTCGGTTATGCTTTCTAGTGAGTCGAATGCTGTTAAATCTAAAGGAAGTATAGCTGCATTTTCAGGAAATTTACATTTACCTTTTACTTCTAAAAGAACATCTGCTCTTCTTGCTGATAGTATAATTTTTGCTCCAAGTTCGTTTAATTGATATACCAATGCCTCTCCAATTCCAGAAGATGCTCCTGTTACCCAAATCACCTTATTTTCTATACTAGCCATTCCGTCGTATTTAAACTCAAAATATAGTTAAATTTGAATGATTATATGAAGGCAACATTTAAAAAGTATCTCTTAAATTTTAAAAACCCTAGCGGAACTTCTAGAGGAATTCTACGAACTAAAGAAACTTGGTTTCTTTTTTTACTAGAAGAAGGAAAATGGGGTGTTGGTGAATGCGGACTTTTTAGAGGTCTTAGTTTTGATGATGTTCCTGAATATGAAGAAAAATGTGCTTGGGTAGCACAAAATATTAATTTGGGAGAAACCAAATTGCTAAAGCAGTTACAGGATTTTCCAAGTATTCAATTCGGGATAGAGCAGGCTTTTATGTCACTCCGTTTTAAAAATCCTTTTCATCTTTTTGATTCTACTTTTTTAAATAACCAAAAACCAATATCTATAAACGGCTTGGTTTGGATGGGTGATAAGGAGTTTATGCATCAACAAATAGAAGAAAAACTAAAGAATGGCTTTTCTTGTATAAAAATGAAAATTGGTGCAATTGATTTTGATACTGAAATAGCATTGCTAAAATCTATTAGAGAACGTTATTCAAAAGAAGCGATTGAATTACGGGTAGATGCCAACGGGGCATTTACACCACAAGAAGCTTTATTTAAACTAGATATTTTATCTAAACTTGATTTACACTCTATAGAACAACCTATTAAACAAGGGCAAGCTGAAGAAATGAAAAGGCTTTGTAGTAATACGCCTTTGCCAATTGCTTTAGATGAAGAATTAATTGGTGTGGTTGATCTAACAAAAAAGGCAGCGTTGCTACAAACAATACAACCACAATATATAATTTTGAAACCAAGTTTGGTTGGTGGTTTTGCAGGAAGCAGTGAATGGATTTCTATTGCAGAAAAGAATAACATAGGGTGGTGGGTTACGAGTGCCTTAGAGAGTAATATTGGTTTAAATGCCATTGCACAGTGGACGGCAACATTACATAATGATATGCCACAAGGATTAGGCACCGGTTCTCTTTTTACGAATAATATTGAGAGCCCGTTAGAGGTTAATAATGGAGGTTTGTTTTATAACAGCTCTAAAAAATGGAATACAAATTTAATTGAAAGTTTATGTATATAGAACAGGGGTATAAAGGTGATTTAGGTTTGTGGAAATATTTAATTATTCCCGGTTGTTTTATTGGGTTTATGATATTGAACTATATCGCAATTATATTATCACCAGTTAGTGTTGAGGATAGTATGGAGCAAATGATAGCAAGTTTAGGCTCTAATTTGGTATTGATTATTTTGCTTGTACCATTGGCTGTAGGTTTATTTGTGGTACTGGGATGGACGAAATTAGTACACTCTCAGAGCATTACTAGTTTAACGACATCAAGAAAAAAAATAGATTGGAAAAGAGTTTTTTTTGCCTTTGGTGTATGGGGATTGATAACAATAATTTTAACTTTTATAGGTATTTTTTTCTCTCCTGAAGATTACTTGTTTAATTTTAAGCTGATGCCATTTTTAAGTTTGGCTTTAATTGGGATAATCCTAATTCCTTTACAAACTAGCTTTGAGGAGTATTTGTTTAGAGGTCATATGATGCAAGGATTGGGTATTGCCACAAAAAAAAGATGGGTACCTTTAGTTGTTACTTCTGTATTATTTGGATTAATGCATTTGGGAAATCCTGAAGTAGAGAAACTGGGTTATGGTATAATGATATACTATATAGGTACTGGTTTTTTTCTTGGTATTATAACCCTAATGGATGAAGGTCTAGAACTTGCTTTAGGTTTTCATGCCGCTAATAATTTAATTGGAGCGTTATTGTTGACTGCTGACTGGACTGCTTTTCAAACTGATTCATTGTATAGGGATGTTTCTGATCCAATTTTGGGTTGGGATGTCTTGGTGCCGGTATTTATAGTATTCCCTATTCTATTAATAATCTTTTCAAAAAAGTATGGCTGGACCAACTGGAAAGAAAAATTAACAGGAGAGGTGTTATCTGAAGAAGAATTTCTGAAACTAGATAATTAGTGCAATGTATAAAGTTTCAGTACACCCCAATTTTTCCATTCATGGTAGATCTATTTCTTTTGCCGATTTATCAGAGGTAGGCTATAGTCTAATTAAGGAAGGGGAAGAATTTGAAAAGCACATTGGCGAATTCATTATAGATTGGATAGATGATTCACCTACCATTTCGGTAAAGACATCTGGTTCTACGGGTACTCCAAAAACCATCGTTTTAAAGAAAGTACAAATGGAAAATAGCGCTTTGGCAACAGGCAGCTATTTTAATTTATCTCCTGGTTCTTCTGCATTGTTGTGCTTACCTGCTACTTATATTGCTGGTAAAATGATGTTAGTTAGAGCTATGGTTTTGGGGTTAGATATTCATTTCGTTCCACCTACTTCAAATCCGTTAGAAGGTATAAACAGGTCTTTTGATTTTGGCGCTATGGTACCCTTACAAGTTGCTAATTCATTAACGAAGCTTTCCCTATTGCATAAATTAATTGTTGGTGGCGCTCCTATTTCTACTTCTATAAGAAAGGAAATAAAAGGAATTTCAAATGCTAGTTATGAGACCTATGGTATGACAGAGACTATAACGCATATTGCAGTTAAGCCTTTGAATAATATCGTAAGTGATGATATGCCTTTTTCTGTCTTACCAGATGTTGTAATATCTAAAGACGACAGAAACTGTTTGGTAATTAATGCTCCAAAGATTGCTGATGAAACTGTAGTTACTAATGATGTTATTGAATTGGTTTCTACAAAAGAATTTAAATGGTTGGGCAGATTTGATAATGTAATTAATTCTGGCGGAATTAAATTACATCCTGAACATATAGAAAAAGTACTTTCCAAATATGTAAATGTTCCTTTTTTTATTATAGGTGTTGAGGACGAAGAATTAGGTCAAAAGGTGGTATTGGTAGTAGAGGATGCATCTAAATCTGAGATTCAAAAAATAATTGATACTATTCAAGATATTAGGAAGTTTGAAAAGCCGAAGAATATTTTGGTTGCAAAAGAATTTCAAAGAACTGAAAACGGTAAAGTACAACGTTCTAAAACTCTCGAACAAATTTTGAAGCCTTAATTAATTCTGTTATTTTCATCATTAGAAAAACCACTATCTAATGATCAAACAATTAATTATCTTATTATTTTTTGCACAAGGTTATGTATTAAACGCTCAGCAAATTCTAACTGTAAAAGAAAGAGCTCAGGTAATAGATGAAATATTAGACGACCGTTTCAATAATTTGTTGCCCGAACTTATGGATGCCGCAGACTTAGATATGTGGGTGGTTATCTCAAGAGAATACAATGAAGATCCCGTAATTAAGACTATGCTCCCGGCTACGTGGTTAAATGCCCGTAGAAGAACTATAATTTTATTTTACAGAGATAAGGCTAAGAACACTATAGAGAAGTTGGCTGTAGCCCGTTACAACGTTGGTAAAAATATTGTTTCTGCTTGGGATAAGGAGAAAGAACCAAATCAGTGGACTCGATTAATGCAGTTGATATCCGAAAGAAATCCGAAGAAAATCGGACTTAATTATTCTACAGACCACAATATTGCAGATGGCTTGGTAAAGACAGATTATGAAGAGTTCATGGCAAACCTGCCTAAGAAATATATTTCAAAAGTGACCTCTGCTGAGCAACTAGCTGTTCGTTGGATTGAAACAAGGTCTGAGCGAGAAATGGTCATTTATAACCAATTAGTAGATATTACACATGATATTATTGCGGAGGCTTTTTCTGAGAAAGTAATTACGCCTGGTGTTACTACAACCTCGGATGTGGTTTGGTGGATGCGACAAAAAGTTACCGATTTAGGATTGGAAACTTGGTTTCATCCAACCGTGGACGTTCAAAGAAGTGAGAAGGGTAAAAAAAGCGAATTCTATTCTTTTGCAAATAAGCCTGATGATATGGTTATTCTACCGGGAGATTTAGTGCATTGCGATTTTGGTATTACTTATTTGCGTTTAAATACAGACTGTCAAGAATTGGCATATGTGCTTAAGCCAGAAGAAACTACTGCGCCTGACTTTTTGGTGAACGGATTAAAAGATGGTAATAGGGTACAAGATTTTTTGACCAACAATATGGTTAAGGGTAGGTCTGGGAATGATATTCTAGCAAAATCATTGAAGGAAGCTAAAACAGCAGGCTTAAAACCATCAATATATACGCATCCACTTGGCTTATATGGTCATTCTGCTGGTACAACAATTGGTATGTGGGATTCCCAAGGCGGTGTTATGCGTGACGACGGTGAAAATTATGGTTTAAATCCAAACACGGTGTATGCTATTGAATTAAATACCACGGTTAACATACCAGAATGGAATAGAGATATACGTATCATGCTTGAAGAAGCCGGCTTTTATGGTGAAGAAGGTTTTAGGTATGTTAATGGTAGACAGACAGAACTTTTGTTGATACCAAGAGTAAAAGGGCATCAGGGTAATTAATCTTCTATTTGTAAGATTTATAATTCGTTATATAATAAAAATCTTATTTTTTTAATATTAGGCACTTGATTTAATTGGCTGTTATTCATATATTTAAGAATACCTTAACAATTTTTAAATAACCAGCCAAATGATATCGATTACTAAACTTCATATAAAGTATTGCCTTTTGTCATTTTTATGTACACTAAGTTTGGGACTTTTTGGACAAGATCAATATAAAGGAACAGTACTGGATGCGGAAACACAAGAGACGCTTCCTTTTGTAAATATTGGAATCGTAAATAAAGGTGTAGGTACCGTAAGTAATTTTGATGGGGAATTTTATCTAGAGATTGATAAAGCTGATTTTTCTAATAGCGATATTCTACAATTTTCATCTGTAGGTTATAAAACGGTTCAGTTCAAAATTTCCGAGGTAAGCTTTAATAATACACTTTTTCAAAAAGTTGTCATGCAGCCCGAGGCAATGCAATTAAACGAGGCCATTGTTACCGCTAAATATTTAAAAGGTAAAATAAATGATGCTATAGGTTTTTCCTATCCAAGTAAAAATAAGTACGGGTACTGGAAAGGGGATGGTTCATTGGGCGCTGAATTGGTAACAAGAATAAGTGTAGATAAGAAGAAACATTTCTTAAAGGATTTTCATTTTTATGTGAACGAGAATTATTCTGATAGCGTTTTGGTACGTATCAATATTTACGAGGGGGGTACCATCTATCCTGAAGGTAAATTATTGAAAAAGAACGTTACTAAAATGATTGGCAATTCTCCTGGAGAGGTAACTGTAGATTTAAAACCATACAATATTATTGTAGATGAAGATTTTAGTATTGGTCTAGAATTATTGGAAGTATATGGTAAGCGTGTGGGCTTGGTTTTGGCTGCGGACTATAGACCAAGTACTTCGTATAGAAGATATGTGAGTCAAGGACAATGGAAAACGTTCAGGGGAGATGCAATGACTTTTTATTTGAATACGTCTACTTTGAGTGATGGAGACATTTCTCAAATCTCAGATTATTCCAGAAACAAAACTCTTCAAAATTCTTTTAAAACTCCAATAATAAATATCAACCCTATTAAAACACATAGATCAATTACAGGTTTTGTTTTTAATAATGGTGAGCCTGTTGAAAATGCTACTGTTCAAATAACGGAGTCATTAAAACAGACGCAAACAGACGCCTATGGTAGGTATAACATTATGGCACAAATAGGTGATGTCATAAGTTTTGATTATTTAGGTTTTGAAAAGGTAGAGCGTGAAGTTGCAGAAACCATACATAATATAAATGTAAGCATGAACTTCAAGGTAGAAGAATTAGCAGGAGTAACAGTTACTGAAAGAGCACGCTTAAAGAAAACCGAGGCAGAAATGTTCTCTGAATATTTAACGAATGATGAATTCGCTAAAACTGCTTATGGAACTCTTGACAAAAAAACAATTGGTCATGCTATAACTATTGTAGATGGCAAGAGTTTAAATTTAACTGCCCCGAATATCCTTGCGGCTATCGACGGTAAAATAGCGGGTGTTCGGGTAGGGAACGTAAAAGTTGAAAATCCTTGTTTTGGATGTTCTTTTACCAAAGTTGTTGTTTTTATAAGAGCGGGAAGCGGGTCAATAAAGAATTTGAGACCTGCTATATTCGAGGTTGATGGTATAATCTATGAAGAAGTGCCTTATTTCTTGGATTTGAATGTAATTGAGCGCATAGCGGTAATACCTGGTCTTGCTGGCGTTGGAAGGTATGGGCAAGTTGCTGCAGGAGGTGTAATTGCAATAAGTACTCACGTTTCCAATTTTGCTAATAAAAATGGTAAAAACATTGATCAAGCATTAATACAACGTAATATTTATCAGCACGATGCAATAGATAAAGAACAAGCTAATAAAAATTTGCCAAGCTACCTTCAAGCTCTTTTTGCTTGTAATAAATTTGAAGCGGCTAAGAAAGTATTTGAAGAAAATGAGAAGCTTTATAGTAGTTCTGCCTATTTTTTTCTTGATGCCTATATTTATTTTACAGCTAATTGGAAGCAAGAAAAATTCAACAATGATATCATTTCTAATCATCAGTCGCTATTTGAGAATAACATCAATGAAATGAAGGCATTGGCGTATGCGTACCAACGAGTAGGTGAATTTGAAAAAGCAAACAAACTATATACCAGTGTTTTTGTAAAAAGACCTAATTATGCGCAATCGTATCGGGATATGGCAAATAGTTATGTTGAGGTAGATGAGGTGCAAAAGGCAGCAAATTTGTATAGTAGGTACACTAAGCTATTGAACGATTCCTTTCTAGTGGCAGATACTATAGGATTACATCCAATAATTACAACTGAGTTCAACCACTTTTTGCAGCATAAAACCGATTATAGCATAAGTTCAGAAGATTTAAAAGAAGTGGCGGCTATGCGCGACGGTACAGATACACGACTTCTTTTTGAGTGGAACGATGATGAGGCTGAATTTGACCTTCAGTTCGTAAATCCAGAAAATCGCTATTTTGTTTCGAATACATCTCTAAACAATCAAAATGAATATTTTGGTAAGCAAGAATATTCATCGAGCAAAGAGTTCTTTCTTGAAAGTGATATTAAAGGAGAATGGATTGTAAATATAAATTATAAGGGTAATAAAAGTGGTTTGCCTACCTATTTAAAAGTGACCGCATTTACCGGCTACGGTACTAATAACGAAGAAAGTACTATTAGAATTTATAGGCTGTCTTTAAAAAATGTGAATCAAAACTTATTTTACTTACCGACTTTAGGGGTAGATAGGTTAAATTAAGCATAGTATTTACTTGAAAAACAAGTGTTTGAATAGTTCGGTTAGATGCGGTTTGTTGTAAATAATCTTTAATTTCGATAAAATGTTTTATTTATCACGATTAGTGTGTTGTTATTCTATCCATTTTAATCATGGATTAATTTTTGATGTCATATAGCAGACTTATCTTCAAAACTTTATACTATGAAAAAATTTATAATACTCTTTGCGCTAATAGCTTATGTTTCAAATGTTCAAGCACAAAGTAAAACAATCAAGGGTAAGGTTACCCAAATGGATACTCCTTTGGCAAATGTTCAGATTTCTATAATAGATTCTGATGTTTCTACTACAACTGACGCCAACGGGTTATATCAAATATCTGCCGAGCCTAGGGATGTTGTTGAATATACATACCCAGGTTTGAGTGATGTTCACATAATGGTAGAAGATATAACACGAATCTTAAATGTTGAAATGACTCAGAAAATTGAGCAATTAGATGAAGTTACTGTAAAAGGGAGTAATAGAAAATCACAGAATGAGCTACAACAAGAGTATAGTTATAACCCAAATCTTATAAAAACGGCATATGGTATTCTAGATAGCGAGACTGCACCAGGCAAAATTAGGTTTTTACAAGAAAATCAAATCAATGATGTTGGTATTTGTATTCTTGATTTAATGAAAAATGAGTTTTCAGGAGTTAATGTCGTAGGCGATTGCGTATATGGAGGACTTATTTATATCAGAGGTTTAAATTCTGTAAGTCAAGCGCCACCTGCGGTTTATGATGTTGACGGACAGGTATTGACTCAAACTCCTACTTGGATAGCACCCGCCGCTATTAAACGATTGGCTGTTTTAAATAATCTAGCTATGACTACAAGATATGGGTCTATAGGAGCTGGTGGTGTTATTGTGATTAATACTAAAGCTAGTGCATATTCTAGAACGGTAGATGGTAAACCTATTGATTATGCAAAAGTTAAAAATAATAAATATGATAATTCAACATTAAGCTCGGTTGATTTTAAGGAAGATAAACCTTTGTACATGAATGAACTTTTGAGTGCGAATACAGAAGAAAGGGCAAAGGCTATTTATGCAGAGCAAATCAAAAAATACAGTAGTTCTTATTTCTATGTTTTAGATGCTTATGATTACTTTTCTAATAGATGGAAAAATCAAGAATTTGCAGAAATGATTCTTCAGGAGAATGATAGAGTTCTAAGTGGAAACCCTTTAGCATTGAAATCTTTGGCATACATATATCAAGCAGAAGGAAAGTTTGAAAAGGCGAATAAACTATATGAAGATGTATACACCCTTAGAGCAGATTATGCACAGTCTTATTTAGATTTAGCTAATAGTTATAGAGAACTTGGTTTAAGCCAAAAAGCGGCGGCTATGTATCTACGATATGATTATTTATTGGCCGAAGAATTATTGGATATAGAAGAACAAGTGAAAACCATTATGGATCGGGATTTAAATAATTTAATTTCCTTAAAAGGAGCTGATTTAGTTTCAACAGATAAGGTGAATGAAATTAAACTTGATGATGATTTTAAAGGAACACGCTTGGTTTTTGAATGGAGTGATAGTGAGGCTGAATTTGAGTTACAATTTGTAAACCCTGAGAAAAGATATTATAAAAGTGAACACTCTTTAGTTGCAGATGCTGAGAGAATTCAAAGCGAAAAACGTTCAGGTTTCTCTAGTGAAGAATATTTAATAGATGATACGCTTCGTGGTAATTGGTTGGTTAATGCAACCTATTTAGGTAATAAAAGTTTGACTCCTACGTATTTGAAAGCCACTGTATATTATAACTACGGTAGTGCATCGCAACGAAAAGAAACAAAAGTCTTTAAACTGGGTCTACGTAATGTAAATCAGCAATTGTTTTCAGTATCAAATGCAGTAAGTATGGTTGCTAATTAAACTCGATAATCGAGATTTATATTAAAGCGGACTTGCTCTGAGCTTCTTTTTTAGGTAAAGAGTAAAACTGATATACGTTTAGATTTTGAAACACCCACATCATACTTAAAGTATATTGTGGGTATTTTTTTAATCTATATAGATTAATAATCTCTTAACTACGTCCGTTTACATTAAACCTGCAATACTCCCATGTTAAAAGGCTTCTCGATAGGCGAATGGTCAGCTGCTTCAATTCCCATAGAAACCCATTTACGGGTGTCTTTAGGATCTATGATAGCATCGGTCCATAATCTTGAAGCTGCGTAATACGGAGATACTTGATTGTCATATCGTTGCTTGATTTTATCATAAAGTTCCTTTTCTTTTTCTTCGGTAATGGTTTCCCCCTTCTTTTTTAAAGATGCCTTTTCAATCTGTAATAACACCTTTGCAGCAGAGTTGCCACCCATAACAGCAAGTTCTGCACTTGGCCAAGCAACAATTAATCTTGGGTCATAAGCTTTACCGCACATGGCATAATTTCCTGCACCGTAGCTATTACCTATAATAATAGTGAATTTTGGTACGACGGAGTTACTAACCGCATTTACCATTTTTGCACCATCTTTTATAATACCACCATGTTCACTCTTACTACCAACCATAAAACCGGTAACGTCTTGAAGAAAGACTAACGGAATTTTCTTTTGGTTGCAGTTAGCTATAAAACGGGTTGCTTTATCCGCAGAGTCAGAATAAATTACTCCGCCAAATTGCATTTCACCTTTTGCAGTTTTTACTACTTTTCTTTGGTTGGCAACGATACCAACTGCCCATCCATCAATACGTGCATAACCAGTAAGAATGGTTTGTCCGTAGCCAGCTTTATATTCTTCAAAATCAGATTCATCTACCAATCGCTTAATGATTTCCATCATATCGTATTGCTCAGCTCTAGAACTCGGAAGTATTCCGTAAATATCATCCGGATTTTCTTTTGGCTTCAAACTTTTCTTACGGTTGTATCCCGCTTTAGGGAAATTACCGATTTTATCCATAATATTCTTTATAGTATCTAAAGCCGCTGCATCATCTTTTGCTTTATAATCCGTTACTCCGCTAATTTCACAATGAGTGGTTGCTCCGCCTAACGTTTCATTATCGATACTTTCACCAATGGCAGCTTTTACTAAGTAGCTACCAGCTAAAAATATACTAGCGGTTTCATCTACAATAAGCGCTTCATCGCTCATAATCGGTAAGTAAGCACCACCGGCAACACAACTGCCCATAACTGCAGATATTTGGGTAATACCCATACTGCTCATGATGGCATTGTTTCTAAATATGCGACCAAAATGCTCTTTATCAGGAAAAATCTCATCTTGTAAAGGCAGGTACACTCCTGCGCTATCTACCAAGTATATTATTGGAAGTTTGTTTTCAATAGCTATTTCTTGTGCTCTTAAATTCTTCTTTGCGGTAATAGGAAACCATGCTCCGGCTTTTACTGTTGCATCATTGGCAACAACGATACATTGCTTGCCTTGTACATATCCAATTTTTACAACTACTCCGCCAGAAGGGCATCCGCCATGCTCTTTGTACATGCCGTCACCTACAAAAGCACCAACTTCTATTTGATCAGATTTTGGGTCTAAAAGATAATCAACACGTTCTCTAGCTGTCATTTTACCTTGGTCGTGCTGCTTGTCTATTTTGGCTTTTCCTCCGCCTAAATAAACCTCATTAAGCTTTCTTCTAAGGTCTGATAATAACAACTTATTCCTATCTTCGTTTTGATTGAATTTTAAATCCATTCTATATAATTTCTTTTCTTTTGATAAAGATAAGGAGTTAATTTTGGTGTTCATGCAACAAAAACAAAAAGTATGATTAAGTGGGGTATTGTTGGGGCAGGTAACATTGCTCATAGTTTTTCAAAGGATTTGGCTTTGGTAGATGGTGGTAAATTAGTTTCCGTTGCTTCTAGAAGTTTGGAGAAAGCACAGACTTTTGCCAATGAATATGGTGCGCCAAATGCTTATGGTAGTTATGAAGAATTGTTTAATAGCCAAAAGGTTGATATTATTTATTTGGCAACGCCACATACGTCACATGCAGATTTAAGTATTGCCGCAATGAAAGCGGGTAATGCCGTTTTATGCGAAAAACCAATAGGTGTAAACAAAGCGGAGGTAGAAAAAATGGTTGCTGTAGCCAAGAAGAATAATGTTTTTTTGATGGAGGCTTTATGGTCTAGGTTTAACCCTACGATTGTTAAAGTAAAAGAATTGGTAGATAATGGAACTATTGGCGACATTGGATATTTACATTCAGATTTTGCTTTTTATGCACTTGATAGGGATGAGGAAGGAAGATTGTTGAACCCCGATCTTGCCGGTGGATCTTTATTGGATATAGGTATCTACCCCGTATTTTTAGCTTATTTGATGTTAGGTAAACCAAAGGATATTAAGGCAACGGCGAATTTCTATAAAACAGATGTTGAAATGCAGTGTAGTATGATTTTTAATTATGACAATGCACAAGCTATCTTGTATAGCGGACTCAATTCAAATTCAGAAAAGAAATCTGAAATTGCCGGAAATAAAGGTACTATTTTCATACACCCTAGATGGCATGAAACAACAGGCTATACTTTAGAAAAAGATGGTGAAACAATCTCTAATGAAGTTGGGAAAAAAGGAAAAGGTTATGTGCACGAAATTGAAGAAGTTCATAATTGTTTGAATAACGGAAAAAAGCAAAGTGATATGTGGAGCCATCAAAATAGTCTCGATTTAATAGAGATTATGGATTCGGTACGTAAAATGACGGGAATTGTCTTTCCGTTTGAATAATAGCGGAGTTAATAGTGGACAAATATCTTAAAATTTACGATATTTGATGTTCGCTTAAATTTTAATAGACTCGAAAATGAACAAGAATACTGTGCTCACTTGGGCTACTTTTATTATGATTTTTGTAGGTCTTGCTCTTATTGCTTTAGGAGCTTTTCGCTATGATCAAGTTGCTGGTTGGGGTTTTGCATCCGTCGGAATTGGTTTTTTTGCTATTGCTTGGGTGTTCAACGCACTTAAGGGTAGAGTATAACATACATTTTAAACCGGTAGTGAATTTTCTACTAGCTTATAATTTTTCAATAAACACTATAATTTATGTCAGACGATAAGAAGGTAATCTTCTCCATGTCAGGAGTTACGAAAACCTATAAGAATGCTAATACCCCAGTTTTAAAGAACATTTACCTAAGTTTCTTCTATGGTGCCAAAATAGGTATCTTAGGTTTAAACGGTTCTGGTAAATCTACTTTACTGAAAATTATTGCTGGAGTAGATAAGAACTTTCAAGGTGATGTTGTTTTTTCTCCGGGCTACAAAGTTGGGTACTTGGAGCAAGAACCTGAACTGGATGAAAATAAGACCGTATTAGAGATTGTAAAAGAAGGAGTTGCAGAAACTGTTGCTATTCTTGATGAATACAATAAAATAAACGATATGTTCGGTCTTCCTGAAGTATATGAAGATGTAGACAAAATGCAGAAGTTGATGGATCAACAAGCTGTGTTACAAGATAAAATTGATGCTGCAAACGCTTGGGAACTTGATACCAAGTTAGAAATTGCAATGGATGCTCTGCGTACTCCAGATTCAGATAAGAAAATTGCCGTATTGTCAGGTGGTGAAAGAAGAAGGGTGGCTCTATGTAGATTACTGCTTCAAGAACCAGAGATATTATTGTTAGATGAGCCTACTAACCACTTGGATGCGGAATCTGTACACTGGTTAGAGCATCATTTGGCGTCTTATAAAGGAACGGTAATTGCCGTAACGCACGATAGGTATTTCTTGGATAATGTTGCCGGTTGGATTTTAGAGTTGGACAGGGGAGAAGGTATTCCTTGGAAAGGGAATTACTCTTCTTGGTTGGATCAAAAGTCTAAGCGTATGGCTCAAGAAAGTAAAACAGCTTCTAAAAGGCAGAAAACACTGGAGCGAGAGCTTGATTGGGTACGCCAAGGAGCAAAAGGTAGACAGACAAAACAAAAAGCACGTCTTAAGAACTACGATAAGTTAATGAGTCAAGATCAGAAACAGCTTGATGAAAAACTTGAAATCTATATTCCTAACGGACCACGTTTAGGTACCAACGTTATTGAAGCGAAGGGAGTAAGTAAGGCTTATGACGATAAGTTGCTATATGAGGATTTGAACTTTAAATTACCGCAAGCTGGTATTGTTGGTATTATTGGACCAAACGGTGCCGGTAAGACTACGATATTTAGAATGATCATGGGTGAGGAAACTCCTGATAAAGGAGAGTTTGAAACTGGTGAAACGGCTAAAATTGCATATGTTGATCAAAGTCATTCTAATATAGATCCTGAAAAAACCATTTGGCAAAATTTCAGTGATGAGCAAGAACTGGTGATGATGGGAGGTAAGCAAGTGAATTCTCGTGCTTACTTAAGCAGATTCAATTTCTCAGGTAGTGAGCAGAATAAAAAAGTGAATATGTTATCTGGTGGTGAACGTAACCGTTTACATTTAGCTATGACCTTAAAAGAGGAAGGTAACGTTCTTCTTTTGGATGAGCCTACCAATGATTTGGATGTAAATACGCTACGTGCCTTGGAAGAAGGTTTAGAAAACTTTGCTGGTTGTGCAGTGGTAATATCGCATGATAGATGGTTCTTGGATCGAATCTGTACACACATTCTTGCCTTTGAAGGTGATTCTCAAGTATATTTCTTTGAAGGGTCTTTCTCTGATTACGAAGAGAATAAGAAGAAGAGACTAGGAGGAGATCTTATGCCAAAGCGAATCAAATACAAGAAACTGATTAGATAATAAAGAATCAAAATAAAAAAGCCCGCAATTGCGGGCTTTTTTATTTTCAGCTAACAGCTAACAGCTAACAGCTAACAGCTAACAGCTAACAGCTAACAGCTAACAGCTAACAGCTAACAGCTAACAGCTAACAGCTAACAGCTAACAGCTTAAATTAGTATTCTTCATTAGGGTACCAATCTAATTGTATTACTTCAATATTTTGGTTGCCTGCATCTACTAATTGCTTAAATTTTGCAACATCACTAACATCTGGCTTGCCTCTGTAATGATAAGGGTATACTTGTTTAGGCTTAAAGTCTAAAACGGCAGCAGCAGCACTTTCTTCTGTCATAGTATATGGTAGGTTCATGCATATAAAAGCTTTGTCTATGTTTTTTAAAGAACGCATTTCAGGTATATCCTCGGTATCTCCAGAAAAATAAATACGCTGACCATCAATATTAAGAACATAACCGTTACCGCGTCCTTTTTCATGAAATTTTAAAGCCTCTTTTCTTAAGTTGTACATGGGTATGGCTTCTATGGTAATGTCGTTAAGTTCTGTAGTGGTGCCGTTTGCCATAATTTCCAATTGTTCTGAATATTCTTTAGGTAATTTATCTGCAACCGCCTGTGGTACTACAAAAGTGGAGTTAGAAGTGTCTAGGGCATTTAAGGTTTCTACGTTTAAATGATCACCGTGTATATCGGTAATCAATATTAAGGTAGGGTTCTTTTGACCTTCAAAAGCAACAGCTCCGCCTACTGGATCAATATAAATGACAACATCGTTCCATTCTAAGACTGCCGTTGCATGTTCTATGGGAGTGATTTTAATGCCTTCTGATTTGCGCTCGTTGATTATTTCGGTAACCGATTTGCTTTCTTCAATTTCGGACGTAGTATCCACATCGCTCTCCGATTTTTTGGCATCTTTACATGCAAATGTCAAAAATCCCAATATTAGTAAAAGAAGCAATTTATTTATTTTCATTTGGTTACGTTAAAAGTGTTAATTCCATTTTAATATCTGATCGAAGGTACTCTAAATTATTTTCCAAATGCACATTTTTAAAACCGAATTTCTTATATATATGCAGCGCGGTGTCTAATTTAGTACTGGAGTACAATTCTAGAGTTTCCCATTTTTTAGTCTTTGAAAATTCTATGGCATAGGCTAGCATTTTTTGTCCGATTTTTAAACCTTGATGGTTTTTGTCAACTGCCATCTTGCCCAATTCAAAACGATTGGACTTCTTTTTAATCAATGCAAAGCATCCTACGGGTTCATTGTTCCATAATCCTATAAAGATATATCCGCCCTTATCAATAATTGTAGATTGACTATGTTCCAATAACTCCCTGTCTTTTTCTTCGACCTTGAAATATTCAGTAATCCAGACAATATTCAAATCTCTAAAGTTTTGAGTATATTTAGGCTCGTAAGGCACTATGCTAAGCATGATTTTAAGGTGTTTTTTTAACTTGTTAACTAAGGTATGTCATATTATATAGTCACTGCCAAGGTTTATAAATTAATTTAACATTAAAAAATCTAAAATTTGAATTACCACGTATATAAACTGAACAAACAGACACTTTATTAAATTAAACATTATGACTGAAACAAAAAACAACAATGGCTTAAAGGTTTTGACCGCTCTTTTAGGTGTTGTGCTTTTAGGTACTATCATTTACACAGTTAGTCTTTACCAAGACAAAAAGAAGACTGAAGTAGTACTTACCAAAGAAAAGGAATTAGTAGTTGAAGATTTAAATAGCTTAAAATCTGAGTATGATAAGGCTATTTTAGAAAGCAACGCTACTAATGAGGAGTTGGTAAGCGCAAGAGATAATATTGCAAAATATATTGACTCTGTAAAAACTATGAAAGCTGATATTGGATCTTTATCTAGATATAGAAGACAAGTTGGCGTTCTTAAAGCTGAAAGAGAGCAATTATTGAAGCAAGTAGATTCTTTAACACGTTCTAATACTGCTATTGCTATGCAACGTGACAGTACGTACGTTGAATTGGAGAAGCAAACTGTATTTAATGATTCATTGGTAGTACAAAACACAAACTTGGCTCAAGTAGTTGAAAAAGGTTCTGCGTTGAACCTATCTAAATTTAATGTTGATGCCGTTAAAGAACGTAACAGTGGTAAATTGGTTTCTACACAAAGAGCTAAAGCAACTGATAAATTCAAAATTTGTTTTACTGTAGCGGATAACGTAATTGCACAAGCTGGTGACAGAGAATTTTTCTTAGAAGTTTTAGATCCTCAAGGTAATGTACTTGGTGGTAGCAACTCTATGACGAATGATAATGGAGCTTCTATTACTTATAGTAAGCAAACTGGTTTCTACTACGAGAACAAATCTTTAGATGTATGTGATTATATCAGTAAGCCTTCTGGTGATTTTAAAGATGGGAATTACATGGTGAACGTATATGACGACCAATTAAAATTATTGGGTACTTCTAAATTCATGTTGAAGTAATAGTTTTAAAAGCATATAATAGAAAAGGCGACCAATTGGTCGCCTTTTTTTATTCGTAAAAGTTGTTATTAGTCTTTTAAACTACCAACCATATTTTCAGGTTTTACCCATTCATCATAATCTTCAGCAGAAACATAACCTAGATTTACAGCTTCTTCTTTTAACGTTGTGCCGTTTTTGTGTGCAGTATTTGCAATTTCAGCAGCTTTGTAATAACCGATTTTTGTATTTAATGCAGTAACCAGCATCAAAGAATTATTCAGTAATTGCTTGATAACTTCGTGATTTGGTTTAATACCAGCAGCACAATGCTCTTCAAAACTTACACAAGCATCACCAATTAATTGTGCTGATTGTAAAATGTTGGCAGCCATCATTGGTTTAAATACATTTAGTTCATAATGACCTTGCGTGCCACCAACGCTAACAGCAACATCATTACCCATAACTTGAGCACATACCATGGTAAGCGCCTCACATTGCGTAGGATTAACTTTTCCGGGCATAATAGAACTACCTGGCTCATTTGCAGGAATAATGATTTCACCAATACCTGAACGAGGACCTGAAGCCATCATTCTAATATCATTGGCTATTTTATTCAATGAAACTGCTAATTGCTTTAATGCACCGTGACTTTCAACAATGGCATCATGTGCAGCAAGAGCTTCAAATTTATTTTCAGCAGTAATAAAAGGTAAACCTGTAAAATCTGCAATGTATTTGGCAACCAAAACATCGTATCCTTCAGGAGTATTTAAACCTGTACCTACAGCAGTTCCTCCTAAAGCAAGTTCACTTAAATGGGCAAGTGTATTATTCAGTGCTTTTAAACCATGGTCTAATTGAGAAACATATCCTGAAAACTCTTGACCTAAGGTTAGGGGAGTAGCATCCATTAAATGCGTACGACCTATCTTAACTACGTTCTTGAATTCTACCGATTTTTTCTGAAGTGCATCTCTTAATTGAGTGACACCTGGTATGGTAACTTCAACTATCTTTTTATACGCAGCAATGTGCATACCGGTAGGGAAGGTGTCATTTGATGATTGCGACTTGTTTACATCATCATTTGGTTGAATTGTTTTTTCGCCTTCACCAATAACATTGCCGGCAATTTCATGAGCCCTATTGGCAACCACTTCATTTACGTTCATGTTACTTTGTGTACCAGAACCTGTTTGCCATATTACCAATGGAAATTGATCATCATGCTTGCCTTCTAAAATTTCATCGCAAACCTGTGCTATCAAATCTCTTTTCTCTGATGCTAATACGCCAAGTTCGCAATTAGCATAAGCAGCAGATTTTTTTAAATATGCAAAGCCGTAAACAATGTCTAAAGGCATTGATGCCGAAGGACCAATTTTGAAATTATTTCTAGAACGTTCTGTTTGCGCTCCCCAATATTTGTCTTTGGGAACCTCAACATTACCCATGGTATCTTTTTCGATTCTGAACTCCATAATCTTATAATTTATATGAATCTTAAGTTAACTTATTAATATAGCCTCAAAAATAAGGTTTACATTTATTTTTATTGTGACAACTTTGTTGTGAAAAGTAAAATTAATTTTGCAGAACGTTTGCAAAAAATAATTCGTTTATGGTATCTTTGTAATATATAAGTAAGAAGATATGTTTGATTTTGACCAATATTTAGGATTTTTAGCTTTTTTAACCATATTAACTATAGGTTTTTGGTTGATGATGTTTTTGTTGTTATTTGTTGTCCCTTACTGGTTAGGAGGTAACATTATAGAGTTATTGAAAGAAAGACGCGACAAGAAAAAAGCCGCAAGAGAAGTATAAAAAATTTAGTTTATAAAAAAAGGAAGCCAATTGGCTTCCTTTTTTTATGTCTATTATAATTACTAGCCCTCTATGTCATCATCTTCGTCTCCGGTGCCATTACCATTGCCCCTTCCATTTCTATTTTTTTCTTTAGGTTGGTTAAACCTGTATACAAAACCTAAAGTAAATTGTCTTACTCTATATTGAAACTCACTGTCTGAAGTAAAGAATTCTGTTTCTGTATACGAAGTTCTTTTTCTTGAGTTTAATACATCGCTTACATTAAAAGATAGTGTACCGTTATCGTCTAGAATATCTTTACTGAAAGCTAAGCTTAATGTAAAGATGCCACCATTTTCTGTTTGAGAAGTTTGAGAAGGTCCTCTATAAAATGCATTGGTCTGCCAATCTATTTTGGCGGGTAAAGATATTTTAGAGCTAAACCTGCCGTACCAACTCGTATTGGTTGTACCATAATCTATATCGTTAAATATCCCTTCTGTGGTAAACTGAAAAAAGTTAAAACTTGAGTTAAGGCGTAGCCATTTTGTAGGACTGTACAGTATACCAGCTTCGGCACCTATTCTATCGTTTGTTGAAAGGTTTATGGGAATAGTCCTTATTATTTCTATACCATCAGTAGTGGTTTGTCCAGTTTCTTCCTGTACGCGCTCAAAAGAATTGGTTTCTCTTTGGTAATAGATAGAAGAGGTTAATGTTATCTTGTCCCATCTTTTCAAATAACCTAAATCAAAAGCATTGGAGAAAGCTGGGTCTAAATCAGGATTACCTTGAAATATATTTGTTCTACTGTCTCTTGAAGGAAACGGGTTTACAAATCTTCCTCTTGGTCTGTTTATCCTTCTGTTGTAACCTATAGATAAATTTTCGTTTTCGGCTAATTCATAAATAAAATTTAAAGTAGGGAAAAGTCCAAGATAATTTTTATCGAAATTTAATTCTACATCTTCGCCTAACTGTTCTTCTAATTCACTAATATCAAAATCAGAATCTAGTTCACCTTTTAATTGTGTATTTTCTAATCGTAGTCCAAGTAAAAATGAAAATTTTCCTAACTTATTTCCATACTGGGTATATATCGCGTTTACATTTTCATGGTATGTAAATATATTGGTAAGGGCTTCATTGATATTTAATAGGCCTGTATCTTGATTTAATGAGTCTAAACGATAATCTGTTACTGTTTCTTCAAAAGTACCCCTATAACCAGCTTCAAATTGTGCGTCTCCTATAGGTAATACATAGTCTGCCTGTATAAGGTATTCATCGGTAAGCTCTTTTTCGTATACATTTTCTAAGGTAATTAGATTTTGATTTGGTACGGTGTTGTTTTCTTCAATTACAGAAAACTTATCTTCTTTTCCGTTAGAATACTGCACATCGGCAGTTAATTTTTGCCCTTCATCATCTAAATCATTTACATAATTTAATGAAAGTTGATAGTTTTGGTCGTCTTCATTTTCATTTTCTAATCTAAAAGTTTCACTATCAATGATAGTACCATCATATCTAAGGTTGGTATTACCGGTTTCATCCTCATTGTCAGATTTTCTATAAAAAACACTACCGGTTATTGAAGAGGTTTCAGTTAAGAAATATTCTAAACCAAGGTTAGTGTTAAATCCTTTTCTTAACCTATTATATTCCCTGTCTTCTACAATTCTATCAAAGCTGCCAGAAGTATAGGTGTTATCAAAAATAGCATTACCTGGAGCATCTCTATAAGTATAACTTGTAGTATTGAATAAATTAAATTTATCTGTTCTTAAGTTAGAGTTTACAGAGATACCTGTGTTTACAGGGAAACCGATGGTCGTAGTGACAGAGCCGTTAAAACCAAGAGTTTTTTCTTTTTTAAGTACAATATTCAAAATACCAGCAGTACCTTCAGCATCATATCTTGCAGACGGACTAGTGATTACTTCTACCTTTTCAATAGCATCGGCAGGTAATTGTGTTAAGGCATCGGTTGAGCCAAAACCGGCAAGTGCCGATGGTTTTCCGTTAATTAATATTCTAACATTTTCATTACCACGTAAACTAATGGCACCTTCAACATCTACATCAACAGAAGGTACATTATTAAGTGCATCTGTGATTGTAGCACCACTATTGGTTAAATCTTTACCTATATTATAGATTTTTTTATCTAAGCGAACCTCTACAGTGGTTTTTTCACCAACTACTTCAACTGCTTCTAATTGTGCTACATCTAAAGCAAGCTTGATTGTGCCTAAGTCTTTAGATTCTGTTAGGGTTTGGTTCGGGAGCTTGTAAGACTTGTATGAAATATACTCAAGAGATATGTTGTATTTACCAGGAGTAATTTCTACTATGAAATTACCGTCTATATCTGTTATACCACCAGTAATCTGATCTGGATTATTAACACTCTGAAGAACTAAAGTTGCATATTCTAAAGGTAAGCCGTCATCTTTGTCGATAGCCTTACCAGTGATAACAATTGGACCCTTTTCCCGGTCTCCTCCCGGTCTTTGACTATTTGTGTAATTAAATGATAGTACTAGGAGTAAGAGTAAAGGGAAAAGTTGTTTCATTTAGTCGGTTTTAGATTTCTTTCGTTTTTCTTTTTTTTTATTTTTCTTGATAGTTTTTGAAACACCGTCTTTTTGAAGTGCTACAAAAGCTTCATACTTTTCTAATGGCAAACCTGCTTTTAATTCTTCATCTTGCCTTTTAGTAATATTCTCATAAACTTCAGCCATTTTCTCAGGCGGTAGCTTTAGTATTTGAGCTTCTATACGTTCTTGAACATATTTTTTAAGAACAGAACTTAATACGGCCTGTTCAAATTCATTTAGTGCAAGAGCTTCAGTAATTCTTGGCATTTCATCGTCAACAAGCTCTTCAGCGGTTTTTGGTTTAGGGGCCTCCGCAGGTGTTTGTGCAGACGGTATTGAACTACCTTGTCTACCATAACCATAACCGCTCTGTGATCCATACCTGCTATTTCCATAACCATATTGGGCATAAATTTCAGAACTGCCTAATAGAATTAATAACAATGCTATTACCTTTAGATTGCTATATTTTATTACTTTTTTCATATGCTTAGATTATAAAGTTATAGTATGGTTTAACTGAAAATGGTTAAATCTTTGTTAAGATAAATGATGCTCAATATTAGTAAAACCTATTTTAAAATAGAATCTATATTGGATGCCGGTCTGCCAATTACGGCACTGTTCCCATTAATAACAATTGGTCTTTCAATTAGTTTGGGGTATGTAATCATTGCATCTAATAATTCCTCATCATTGAGTGGTGAATTTTTGAATTTATCCTTCCAAATTGCTTCTGATTTACGTACTAGATTAATTGGTTTAATACCTAAGCAACTAATGATATTTCTTAATTCATCTTTAGTAGGTATATCTTCTAAATACTTTATTACTTCAAATTTCTTGCCAGAATCTTCAAGTACTTTAAGACCTTGTCTAGACTTGCTACATCTAGAATTGTGGTATATTTTAATCATGCTTAGTAATTTTAATAAGTTGTATCCTTATTCATAATTAATGAATAAGGGTGCTTTTTTGTTATTCTTCCTCTTTTTGGCCCATCATCATTAAAAATGCTTTTAGAAACTGATCAATATCACCGTCCATAACATTATCGACATTACCTGTTTCTTGACCTGTTCTTACATCTTTTACTAATTTGTATGGATGCATTACGTAATTTCTAATCTGGGAACCCCATTCAATTTTCATTTTAGAGGACTCAATTTCTTGACGAGCTTCCATCTTTTTGCGCAGTTCTATTTCATATAGTTGAGATTTTAGCATTTTCATTGCTGTCGCTCTGTTGTCATGTTGACTTCTACTATCTGAACAAGAAATTTGAATGCCTGTAGGGTGGTGTGTCAATTGTACCTTGGTTTCTACTTTGTTTACATTTTGACCGCCAGCACCACTTGATCTAGCTGTGGTGATTGTTATATCTGCGGGGTTCACATCTACCTCTATGCTATCATCTACTAAAGGATACACATATACAGATACAAAAGAAGTGTGCCTTTTAGCATTACTGTCGAACGGAGAAATACGTACTAAACGATGTACTCCGTTTTCTCCTTTTAACCATCCAAAGGCAAATTCCCCATCAATTTCTAATGTTACAGTTTTAATACCTGCGACATCGCCATCTTGATAATTGAGTTCTTTAATTTTGTACCCGTTCTTTTCTGCCCACATCATATACATACGCATGAGCATAGCAGCCCAATCACAGCTTTCGGTACCACCTGCACCTGCTGTAATTTGTAATACTGCCGGTAATTCATCGCCTTCTTCAGAAAGCATGTTTTTGAATTCCATTTTCTCTAAAGTATTCAAAGCTTTGTCGTAATGGCTTTCTACTTCGGTTTCTGTGACTTCTCCTTCTTGTTGAAATTCAATTAGTACTTCTAGGTCTGCAATTAGCAATTCTGCAGTATTATAATCATCTACCCATTGTTTTTTAGACTGGATAAATTTCATATGTGCCTGAGCTTCTTGTGGGTTGTCCCAAAAGTCTGGAGCCAAGGTTTTTTCTTGCTCGTTTTCTATTTCTATTAATTTTGCATCGATGTCAAAGATACCTCCTTAACGCACCGAGGCGATCTATAAGACCTTTGTAGTGGTCTGTACTTACGTTCATACAATTTTATTTTGGGTAAAAATAATACTCTTTTAAATAAAAAAAGAGAGATATTTGGAGAATACTTATTGTTGGCTTTGAACTATTACCGAGTGAGATGTTTTGTTTCGCCCAACGGTATGAATTATGCCTTTTAACGGTGCACAATCATTATAATCTTTTCCGTGCGATACTTTTATGTGGTTGGTGTTTGCTAAGATATTGTTGGTAGGGTCGAATCCTTTCCACCCAATTCCAGGAATATATGATTCTACCCAAGCGTGCATTTGAGAGTCTCCAATAAACCCACTTTCTTGATCAAGATACCCAGAAACATATCTGGTGGGTACACCATTAGTTCTCGCTAAAGCACAAAATAAGTGTGCGAAATCTTGACATACTCCTTTTTTCTTGGCAATAACATCTTTAATTGTTGTGCCTACTTCTGTTACGCCAGTGGTAAAGGTAATATATTCAAATATCCAATGATTGAGCGCTTCTAGATTATCAAAAATAGAGAGAGATTTGTTGAACTTAAATAATTGTTCTTGTAAACTTTCTAATATTGTAAACGAAGTTAATTTAAGAAAACGCTCATAGGTTATTTTAAAATCTAAATTTTGTAGCTCGCTATAAGCTATTGAAATATCTGGATTTATATTGAAATTATATGGGTCGATTTCATCCTTTTTAAATTTAAATTTAGCTTCAAAAGAGATTTTCTTAAATCTTTTTTTCGGATGAACCCGAAGAGTTTTGAAACCATACCCATTAATCGATAATTCGGTATTGGCATATAGCGAATTATCGAATTCAATTTCAACTTCGTATTGACTATCGTTTTCTGTGGGAATTATTAAAAATTGCCAATGTGCATCATGCACCCAATCGTCATAAATATTCTCTGCTATATAGGTAATTTCAAATTCTCTCGGCATAAGAACAAATATACCTTATTTAACCTGTTTAATAGTTAAAAAATTCATCATCTACCTTGTCACTTATATCAACAAGACTTTTTAAAATATCTTCTATAAATGATTTAATATCCTCATCAATTTCTTCAATATATTTAAACTCGTATTCAGACCTAACCCTACCGATTAAAAATGCGGTTGAATCTTTATTGTATCTTTTTTCTGGATTCAACATTTTTACATGTCGATTAACCTGGTTCAGTGAATTCATTACTGATCTAGGACAATTAGGGTTTAAAATTAAAAATTCTAGAGTTGAGATACTAGTTGGGGTCTTTTTGTAAAACCTTCGCATCATATCATAAGACTCTGCGCATTTTAGTAGTGTCGTCCATTCGAAACTTTTACTGAACCTTTCGTTTTCACCATCTTGAGATAATAATGCATCATTATATTTCGCATTGATCATTCTGGTAATTTGAGTGGCTCGTTCAATATTTATACCCATTGAAATTATAGCATAGGTTGCATCATGTAAAAGGGTACCTCTAATTTTTCCCCTTAAAATATCTGTCATTTCCGCTACGTGGGTAGTGAAATCGTGCAATCCATTTTTTACAAATATTTCTTTTGGGTAGTTTACGACAAAATGATAGAATTTATTAATTGCTTCATATAACTCGGTCGAAATTAAATCACGTGCGCTGTTCGCGTTTTCTCGGGCAAATTTTATATTGTTAATTATGGATGAGCTATGCGTAGGGTCAAGCCCAATTTTGTATAATACATCTTCTTCTTTTAAAAATTTCTCTTGATCCTCTTCGGGGTCACCTACCATAAATAACATGGATCTTAAAACGAATTGTCTATCTTGAGATTTAAGATTAGGTGCATCTAACGAAGAGAAATAATTTACATTTAAATATCTTGCTACGTGTTCTGAACGTTCTATATAACGACCCATCCAAAATAAGTTATTGGCTACTCTTGCTAACATATATTTTATTTATTTTTTTAGTACCCAGGTATCTTTAGATCCACCACCTTGAGATGAGTTTACAATTAAATTTCCTCTTTTTAACGCTACACGTGTCAATCCTCCTTTTAAAACAAATTCTTTGTCTTTTCCAAGAACAGTAAATGTTCTCAAATCTACGTGTCGTTGTTCAAAAGATTCTGTGTCGTCTATATAAGTTGGGTGTACAGATAACGACATAATTGGTTGAGCAACATATTTTCTCGGACTTGCTTTTACTTCAGCTTTTACCTTTTCTATTTCTGCTTTGGTAAGCTTGTTGCCAATTGAAATACCATAACCCCCTGCTTCATCGACCGGTTTGATAACCAATTCATGAATATGTTCTAATACATACTTTAATTCCTCTGGTCTACTACAGTGATAAGTATGAACATTGTTTAATATAGGTTCCTCGTCTAGGTAGTATTTAATAATCTGTGGCATATAGGTGTAAACCGCTTTGTCATCTGCAACACCAGTACCGGGAGCATTTGCTAAAGTTATATTACCTTTTTTGTAGGCAGCGAATAATCCTGGAACTCCAAGAACTGAATCGGGATTAAATTCTAAGGGGTCGATAAATTGATCATCTATTCTTCTATATATAACATCTACCCTTTCAGGTCCTTTAATGGTTTTCATATATACAAAATCATTCTCTACAAAAAGGTCACGACCCTCTACAAGTTCTACACCCATAGTTTTTGCTAAATATGAATGTTCATAAAAAGCGGAATTGTACATTCCGGGAGTAATTACCACAACATTGGGTATATCTACGCCTTTAGGTTTTACTGATTCTAACAGTTCTAACAAATTTTCGGCATAATTAGTCACCGTGTGGGTTTGATAGTGATTGAATACTCCGAAAAGCGCCTTTTTTAGAGCTGTTCGATTGCAGATTACATAACTTACCCCAGAAGGACATCTAATATTGTCTTCGAGAACATAATACTTACCGTCTTTATGTTTTATAACATCAGTACCTGAAATATGGTTGTATATGCCACCTGGCGGATTTACACCATTCATTTGGTCTAGATAATTGGCAGAAGACGTAATAAGGTCTATTGGAACAACCTTGTCCTTAAGAATTTTCTTGTCATGGTAAATGTCCCATAGAAATAGATTTAAAGCTTTACTTCTTTGTATAGAACCTCTCTCTATTATATCCCAATCGACTGGGTCTATTATTCGAGGAAAAAGGTCAAATGGAAATATCTTTTCTTGTACATTGTTTTCACCATAAACTTGAAAGGTGATTCCTTGATTAAAAAAAGAAGATTTGGCTTTGTTATTTAATGATACATAATCAATAATAGAATGTTCGCCATAAAGGTTAAATAGTTTTTGGTATACCTCCTTTATTTTTCCATTCTTATCATATATTTCATCATATAAATCTGGATTTCTTTGATAAGAAGAAAAAATTTGATTTTCAATGTTGGTCATATATATTCTTTTGTTAAAAGGTACATGATAAAAAGCAATAAACAAATGACATTTTTGTAATAATCGGTAGATTTTTTCTTTATTCTGTAATAATTCGACAGCATTTTTAACAAGTACGGTATTTATAATTTAGTTGGCTACTCTTGTTTTTCATTCGTAAGTTTTTCTATACTTTTAGAGAAAACTAATTGAAAATGAGAAAGAATTACGCACTATTGGTTGGGCTAGTATTACTATCAATTAATATGTTATCTGCGCAGTTTAGTGATAAAAAGAAGAACTTTACTAAGTACGAGGGGCTTTATGATTTTTATTATGATGGCGATGCTGACAAAATCTTTTTAGAGGTAGATAATTTAAATGAAGAGTTTTTATATGTTTACTCTTTAAGTAGTGGAATTGGTAGTAATGACATAGGTTTGGATCGAGGTCAATTAGGTGATGAGCAAGTAGTATTTTTTAAGAAAGCTGGTAACAAACTATTATTGGTTCAGCCGAATATGAAATATAGGGCGATTACTGATAATGAATTAGAGCGTAAATCTGTAGAGCAGGCTTTTGCTAAATCAATATTATTCGGTTTTCCTATAATAGAAGAGAAGGGCGGTACTTATGTTATTGATATTACCGATTTTTTAATACAAGATGCTCACGGTGTTTCTAACCGTTTAAAAAGAACAGAGCAAGGTTCGTATAGCTTAGATAAATCTAAAAGTGCATTTGCTTTAGATAGAACAAAAGCATTTCCGAAGAATGTAGAGTTTGATGTTACCATGACTTTTAAAGGTGAACCTAAAGGTGGCTATATAAGAAGTGTAGCTCCAAATGCTAGTTTGGTAACCGTTGCAGAGCATCATTCTTTTATTGAGCTGCCTGATGATAATTATGAAAAACGTGTGTTTGATCCTAGGTCAGGATCATCTCCTTTTAATTATTATGATTATGCAACTCCTGTTGAATCTAATATTTTAAAGCAATTTATAAGAAGACACCGTTTAGAGAAAAAAGATCCTACAGCTGCGGTTAGTGAAGCGGTTGAGCCAATTATTTATTATTTAGATAATGGTACGCCAGAACCGGTACGTTCTGCACTTTTAGAAGGTGGTCGTTGGTGGAACCAGGCTTTCGAGGCAATTGGATATAAAGATGCCTTTCAATTAAAAATGTTACCAGATGATGCAGACCCCTTAGATGTTCGATATAATGTTATTCAATGGGTGCACCGGTCTACAAGAGGTTGGAGCTATGGAAGTAGCATTACAGATCCAAGAACTGGGGAAATTATGAAAGGGCATGTAAGTTTAGGAAGCTTGAGAATACGTCAAGATTTTTTAATTGCTCAAGCATTAATGAATAAACCTTTTGCTGAAAGAGATGATAATTATCAGCCAATGTTAGAAATGGCTATTGCCCGTATTCGTCAACTGTCAGCTCATGAAATTGGACATACTTTAGGTTTTGCTCATAATTATGCGGCAAGTACAACGGGTAAAGCTTCTGTGATGGATTATCCTCATCCGCAGTTTACTTTAGTTGATGGTAAGGTAGATTTTTCTAAAGCTTATGAAGTAGGTATAGGAGATTGGGATAAAGTAACAGTTGCCTATTCTTATCAGAGCTTCAATGAAGGGAATAACGAGAAAGATGAATTAAATAAGATTTTAGATAAAGCTAAAGCTGATGGACTACGTTATATTACCGATCAAGATGCACGTCCGCAGGGTAGTGCACATGTACTAGCTCATTTATGGGATAACGGTACAAATGTTAGCAAAGAATTAGATGATATGTTAAAGTTGCGTAAAGTGGCTATCAATAATTTTTCTGTAGATAATATCCAGAATGGTACGCCATATTCTGTTTTAGAGGATGTTTTTGTTCCGTTATATTTCTTTCATAGATACCAAACTGAAGGTGTGGCAAAAGTTATAGGGGGATTAGAATATAATTATGCAGTGAAAGGTGACGGACAAGAAGTTGTTGCTATTGCGGATAAAGCAATGCAAGAAGAAGCATTGAAAGTTGTTTTAAAAACTATAGATGCCATTGAGATCGCTATACCTAAAGATAAGTTGAGCTTGTTTCCGCCACGTTCTTTTGGTACGCCAAGAACAAGAGAATCTATTAATGGTAAAACAGGGGTTTCTTTTGATGCATTGTCAGCTGTTGAAACTGCTTCTGATATGACATTGAAATTTTTGTTACACCCGGAGAAAGCTTCTAGACTTATTCAGCAAAAGTCAATTGATACCGATAATGTTGGTTTAGGTGAGGTGTTAGATAAATTGATAGCATCAACTATTAATAAGAAACAGAAAGACGCTTACCTGAACGAAGCACAGACAATTATCAATTTTAGGGTATTGCTTCATATTATGAACTTGGCAGGGCATACGAATGTGCATCCGCAGGTAAATGCGATAGCATCTCAAAAATTAAAAGAGTTACGTACTCAATTTAATAAAGATTCAGGTTCAAATGCAATTAGTGCAGAAATGGTGAAAAGAATAAAAACATTTAGTGAGCATCCAGAATTATTCAAAGTGATACCTTCACCAAAGATTCCTGATGGTTCACCAATAGGAACAAGTTGTTTTCATTAATTCAATTGTACAGATTTTATGCTAATTAATCTTATCAGTGATACGGTAACAAAGCCTACGCCAGGCATGTTAGATGCTATGATGTCTGCAGCGGTTGGTGACGATGTATTCAAAGAGGATCCCACGGTAAATGCTTTGGAAGAAAAAGCGGGCAAACTTTTTGGAATGGAATCTGCGTTGTTTTTCCCTAGTGGTACTATGACCAACCAGACAGCAATTAAATTACATACGCAGCCTGGTGAACAATTGATTTGTGATAAATATGCGCATATCTTTAATTATGAGGGTGGGGGAGTAAGTTTTAATAGCGGAGTCTCTTGTAGGTTGGTAGATGGTGACAGGGGCACAATGACCGCTACTCAGGTAGAAGCTGCAATTAATCCTCCGGATTTTTATCATAGCCCGTTATCTACTTTGGTATGTGTAGAGAATACTGCGAATAAAGGAGGTGGTACTTGTTGGGATTTTCAAGAATTACAAAAAATCAGAAAAGTCTGTGATGAACATATGTTAGGTTACCATTTAGACGGAGCCCGTTTATGGAATGCCATGGTAGAAAGTAATGAGACTGCATTGCAATATGGTCAACTTTTCGATACTATTAGTGTTTGTTTAAGCAAAGGTTTGGGTTGCCCGGTAGGTTCTTTGTTGATTGGAACTAAAGAGCATATGGATAAAGCGCTACGTATTCGTAAGATTTTTGGTGGTGGTATGCGCCAGTCAGGTTTTTTGGCTGCTGCAGCAATATATGCCTTAGATAATCATGTTGACAGATTAGTTGAAGATCATAAAAAGGCAAAAGAAATAGGAAAAGCTTTAGCCGCCAAATCTTTTATAAAAAAGGTAGAGCCTATAGAGACGAATATTGTCATTTTTGAGATAGATGAAGCTTTTATGACCAGCGATCAATTTGTAAATACCTTAAAAGATAAAGACATTTTGATTATAGGAATGGGTCAAGGAAAGCTAAGAATGGTTACCCATCTAGATTATACGAATGACATGCATGAAGAATTATTGAAACAATTAAATTCTATTTAATGCCTAAATCTATACTGTTAGAAATATTCAATATTCCGTTTTCCATACCGGCTTCAGAGGAATAAAGACCGCTGGAGCCAACTATTTTTCCAATAGAGTTTTTTAATTCTACTAAAAACTTACCATCGGTATTTGTTTTTCTTTCGAAGAATTTACCATTGGCGTTTTTCAACGCTTTTATATCTTTTATAGTGTTATCTAATTCGTTCTCAGTACTGAACGAAACACTCTTTAATAGAATGTTACCACTATCAGACTTCAAAATGAATTGATAAAACCCGTCCTCCTTTTTGTCAATTTTAATCATATCACTAAAGATAATTAATATTTTCTCTGGTTTTTAGTGACCATTCAAATAATACTGTGTCTAAACTATTGAGAGGTTAACTCATTAACTTTTGATTAAGATAAAACTTGCAAAAAGTAAGACGTTTCTTATTTAAATGTTAAAATATTAACATAAATTGCCAAATATTAACTATTTAAATCCTTATCAAAATGAAAAAAGTATTATTTCTAGCAGTTGCGTTCACAGCTTCTTTTGCAATGGCACAAGACTTGCCGTCAAATCCAGAACCTGGTAAATGTTACGTTCGTTGTACAACTCCTGATGTTTATGTAAACGAATCAACTACAATTACAACAAATCCGTCTTACAAGATTTTAAAAACGATTCCTGCTACATTTAAAACAATTACAGAACGTGTATTAGTGAGAGAAGAAGAAAAAGTACTTACAGTTGTTCCTGCAAAATGGGGCACTGAAACTGTAACGTATGTATCAAAAGGAGGTGGAAATTCTTTACAGGTAATCCCTGCTTCTTTTTCTCCTAGTACACAAACTTTAGAAATAAAGCCAGCTTATGCTCAATGGGAGCTAGGTGTTGCTGCTCCTGATTGTGAGTCTGGAAACCCAGATGATTGTAGATACTGGTGTTATAAAGGGTATCCTGCACAATTTGAAACAGTTTCAACTCAAGTTCTTGCAAATGATGCATCTACTACGAGTTCTCCATTAGGTTCTAAAAATGGATCTTACACTAAATCAGTATTGATTTCTCCTGCAACTGTTGTTGAGAAAATTATTCCTGCTGAGTACAGAGAAATTACTAAAACCGTATTAGACAAAGATGCTTATACTGTTGAAGAAATAGTTCCTGCTAAAACTACTACACTAACTAAAGAAGTTTTAAAAGAAAAAGGTGGTCTAACTACATGGAAAGAAGTAGAATGTGCATTAGTTGAGTACCAAGCGTTACCTATTAACTGGGAGTTAGGAAGTTCAACTTTAACTTCACAGGCTAAAAGTATCATCGATGAAAGATTATTGCCTGTATTAGCTCAAAACCCAGGTGTTAAAGTTGAATTAGCTTCTCATACAGATGCACAAGGTAGCGCTGTATCTAACCAGAATCTTTCTGAAAGAAGAGCTAAGGCGGTTGCGGATTACTTAATCTCAAAAGGTGTTAACTCTAGTCTTTTAGTAGCTAACGGTTACGGTGAAACTAAATTATTAAACAGATGTAAGGATGGTGTTTCTTGTACTTCAAGAGAGCACGCTGTAAACAGAAGAACTCAATTTAGATTAATCAATAACTAGTAATTAGGTTGTTTATTTAAAAAGGGCTTACGTAAAGTAAGCCCTTTTTTTATGCTTTAAAGTTGCTATTCTATGATCTGCAAAGACTTTTAGTTTATGGTCCATTTTAATCTATAGATATTAAGGTGTGATCATAAAAATTCTTCGTACCTCGGCATTAAGGTGAACAATATTGTTATTAATGCTGAGGTACGAAGATTTGATTTAGTATATAAGAATTTTAATTATATACAGTCTTTGTAAGCTTTAGATATAAGATATAGAAGAGTATAAGTTTTATAATAAAGTTAAAAGAAATAGGTTATCTATTTTTTTGTTTAAATGACAATTGGATACTTGCTAAAGTTGTTTCTTAAACTTGGTTTACAGAGGTATATAAAAATAAAAAGGGCTTACATCATGTAAACCCTTTTTATTTAATAGTATTGTTTTCTATTTATTTTTCTCTAAAAGTTTTAGGTGAGAATCTACAACGCCATTCATACTATAACCAGATAATTTATCTAGTTCATTCCCTTTAGCATCGATTACTTTAAACATTGGAAATACTTTCTTCTTATTTAATTTGGTCAATAATTCTTTATTGTGAATCATTTGTTTCTCTGAAATTAAGTCTCTATTTCTAGGTATATCGATATAAAGAAGAATGTAGTTGCTTGATAATTCTTGAAACTGGTTCGTATCGAATAAATCGGTTTTTAACATTTTACAAGGCGGACACCAGTCGCTGCCGGTAAAATATACGAGTACATTTTTATGTTGTTTTTTTGCTTTTGAAATAGCATTATCATAATTGGTAAGCCATTTAGAATCATCTACACTATTATAGTCAGCCTGTGCAGATGCAAAAAGCGGAATCATGAATAATAAAATAATATACTTCATAATTAATTATTTAAAAGGTTAGCTACAAAAAACTTGCCAATCTTACTTAAATAACGAATCCATGCCAGGAATATTGGGCATTCCGTCCTTAGCAACAGCTGCTAATTCGGTTTCGTTAACGTTAGTTGCATTTTTTATAGCCTTATTTAACGTTAGAATTAAATAATCTTCTAGTTGCTCTTTATCTTGCAAAAGACTGTCATCTATTGCTATTTTCTTAATTTCTCTATTCGCTGTTATGGTAACAGAAACTAAACCGTCATTAGACTTTTCTTCTAAAGAAACTATATCTAATCTTTTTTTGGTTTCTTCTACTTTTTTTTGGGTCTCTTTAAGCTTTCCCATCATACCCATCATATCTCCGAACATAATTTCATTTTTAATTTAGGTTGTAAAAATAATAAAAATAGGGGCATTTTAGTTTTTAACTGTAATAAAACGGGGGTCTCTTAATTAGTCTTATTTTTGCCGTCTTATTTTATAATGAAATTTGTATGAGTGTTAAGCATCCGCCAAAGGCGCAAAAAGTTCCCAAAGAATTGGTTATTCATGATGATGTACGGGTAGATAATTATTATTGGTTGAATGATAAGGAAAACAAAGATGTTATTTCTTATCTAGAAGCTGAGAATGACTATTATGATGCATTGACAAAGCATACTAAAGTTTTTCAAGAAGATTTATTTCAAGAAATGAAAGGTAGGATCAAAGAAGACGATTCATCTGTACCTTATAAATTGAATGATTATTGGTATAGCACTAGATATGTTATTGGTGGTGAGTATCCTTTGTATTCTAGATTTAAATATAATCTGGACGCTGAAGAAGAAAT
This sequence comes from Maribacter sp. Asnod1-A12, assembly GCF_045063735.1. Lineage (NCBI taxonomy): Bacteria > Pseudomonadati > Bacteroidota > Flavobacteriia > Flavobacteriales > Flavobacteriaceae > Maribacter > Maribacter sp. Asnod1-A12. Next base: position 3,947,225 of record NZ_JBEFNZ010000006.1, on the reverse strand, counting down.
CATATTTAATTGTAATGATATGGCTAAAGGCCATGATTATTTTAGTCTTGGTGGTATAGCTATTAGCCCAAACAATAAATTGGCCGCTTTTGGTGTAGATACGGTTTCTAGAAGACAATATACCTTACAGATCAAAGACCTTGAAACAGGAGTTATTCTAGATGATAAAATTGAAAATACGACAGGTGGCGGAGTTTGGGCAAATGATAATGAGACATTGTTTTATACTCGTAAAGACCCGGTTACTCTCCGTTCAGATAAAATTTACAAGCATAAATTAGGTACTCCAACTTCTGAAGATGTATTGATTTTTCATGAGGAAGATGATACGTTTAGTACATTTATATATCGCACAAAATCTAAGAAATACTTGGTTATTGGTTCGTTCAGTACTTTAACCTCTGAATTTCAAATTCTGTCTACGGATACACCCAATGGGGAGTTTCAAATATTTTCGCCTAGAGAACGCGGATTAGAATACACTATTTTTCATTATGAAAATAGCTTTTATATTTTAACCAATAAGGACAAAGCGGAGAATTTTAAATTGATGCAAACTTCAGAGGACAAGACTTCTTCTGAGCATTGGCAAGAATTTATTCCACATAGAAAAGATGTGCTCTTAGAGGATATGGATATTTTTAAAGAATACTATGTGCTTTCTGAACGTGAAAACGGACTTAATAAAATTAGAATTATTCGTTGGGATGGAACAGGAGAGTATTTCTTACCTTTTGAAAGTGAAACGTATACTGCTTATGTGGGTAGTAATCCTGATTTTGATACTGAGGTTTTAAGGTATTCTTACAACTCTATGTCAACACCCAGTTCGGTAATCGATTTTAATATGCGAACTAAGGCCAAGGAAATCAAAAAAGAACAAGAGGTACTAGGTGGTCTGTTCGATAAAGAAACTTATAAAGAGGAACGTTTGTGGGCTTCTGCGAGAGATGGTGAAAAAATACCTATGTCCATCGTTTATAGAAAAGATACTGTTTTAGATGAAAATACGCCTATTTTACAATATGCGTATGGGTCTTACGGTTCTACGATCGATCCTTATTTTTCTACCGTTAGGTTGAGTTTATTGGATCGCGGTTTTGTTTTTGCCATTGCTCACATTAGAGGAGGTGAATATCTAGGGCGTAGATGGTACGAAACTGGTAAACTTTTGAAAAAGAAAAATACGTTCACAGATTTTATCGATTGTTCTAAGTATTTGATTAAACAGAAAATGACCAGTGCCAAGCATTTGTATGCAATGGGCGGCTCTGCCGGTGGTCTGCTAATGGGAGCCATAATTAATTTGCAACCAGATATTTACAACGGCGTTATTGCAGCGGTACCTTTTGTAGATGTTGTTACTACTATGCTAGATGATTCCATACCCTTGACAACAGGTGAGTATGATGAGTGGGGCAATCCTAATGAAAAAGAATATTACGATTATATGAAATCATATTCTCCCTATGATAATGTTGTACCCCAAGAATATCCAAATATGCTGGTAACAACAGGGTTGCACGATTCTCAAGTACAATACTTTGAACCCGCAAAGTGGGTGGCTAAACTAAGGGAATTAAAAAAAGATGATCATCTGTTGATGTTAAATACAAACATGGAGGCAGGTCATGGCGGTGCTTCGGGTAGGTTTGAGTCTTTACTAGAGGTAGCTAAGGAATATGCATTTCTTTTAGATTTAGAAGGGAAAATCGCATAGTGGAAAAAAAACTGTAAATTTGCATCAGAAATTTTAACAAATTTCGTTTATATATTAACTAAACATTGATATCCCCCTTATGAAAAATGAGATCAGGGCTTACAACAATATATTAGAACTAGTTGGTAATACACCACTAGTTAAGTTAAACAAAATTGCAAAAAACCTTACTGGTAATTTTTACGCCAAGGTAGAAGCATTTAATCCAGGTCACTCTTCTAAAGACAGAATTGCGATTCATATTATTGAGCAGGCAGAGAAAGCAGGTATTCTTACCGAAGGCAGCACAGTAATTGAAACAACTTCAGGAAATACAGGGTTTAGTATTGCAATGGCAAGTATCATTAAAGGGTACGATTGTATACTAGCGGTTAGTTCTAAATCATCTCCAGATAAAATAGATATGCTTCGCTCTATGGGTGCTAAGGTATATGTTTGTCCGGCTCACGTAAGTGCAGATGATCCTAGATCGTACTATGAAGTGGCTAAAAGATTGCATAAAGAAACTAAAGGTTCCATATACATCAATCAGTATTTTAATAAACTGAATATGGAAGCGCATTACAGATCTACCGGTCCTGAAATTTGGGAACAAACTGGCGGACAAATAACACACCTTATTGCTTGTAGTGGTACAGGTGGTACTATTTCTGGTACAGCTCGCTTTTTAAAAGAGCAAAACCCGAATATTAAAGTTATTGGTGTTGATGCGTTTGGTTCTGTATTGAAAAAATATCACGAAACCGGTAAGTTGGATGCCAACGAAATCTACCCATATAGAATAGAAGGTTTAGGTAAAAATTTAATTCCTGGAGCTACGGATTTTAGCGCTATAGACGAGTTTATTAAGGTAACCGATGCAGAAAGTGCACATACGGCTAGAGAGATTTCTAGAACAGAAGGTATCTTTGTTGGGTACACAAGTGGTGCGGTAATGCAGGCTATTAAGCAGTTAGATGAATTAAATACGTTTGACGAAAATAGTAATGTAGTTTGCATCTTTCCTGATCATGGCTCTCGTTACATGAGTAAAATATATAGCGACCAGTGGATGGAAGATCAAGGTTTCTTAAATACCGAAACGGTTGAAGAAACGCAAGAAATCCAATACATAAAGTAATTAATACAAAATATAGTATTATTAAAAGTGGGTTTATAGCCCACTTTTTTGCGTTGTAAATAATTTATGAATTTTTATCAAAATTATTTACTTTTGCAGACAGATCCAAATTAAACAATGAAAGACTTATTTGATAGAATTTTAGCGAATAAAGGCCCTTTAGGTAAATGGGCTTCACAAGCAGAGGGGTACTTTGTGTTCCCTAAATTGGAAGGTCCTATTTCTAATAGAATGAAATTTCAAGGTAAAGATGTAATTACCTGGAGTATCAATGACTATTTAGGGTTAGCAAATCTTCCAGAGATAAAGCAGGTTGATGGTGAGGCTGCAGCTGAATATGGTTCTGCATACCCAATGGGAGCAAGAATGATGAGTGGTCATACGGAGTTTCATGAGCAATTAGAGCAAGAATGTGCTGCTTTTGTTCAAAAAGAAGCTTCTTACTTATTAAATTTTGGGTACCAAGGTTTCATGTCTGTAATTGACGCCCTTGTTACTAAAGATGATATAATAGTTTATGATGTAGATTGTCACGCCTGTATTATTGACGGTGTGCGTTTGCATATGGGTAAACGTTTTACGTTTGTTCACAATAATCCAGAAAGTTTAGAAAAGAACTTAGAACGTGCTACAAAATTAGCCGAGCAAACTGGTGGAGGTATTTTGGTCATTTCTGAAGGTGTATTTGGTATGCGTGGAGAGCAAGGTATCTTAAAAGAAATTGTTGCTTTAAAAGATAAATTCAACTTTAGATTATTGGTTGATGATGCACACGGTTTCGGAACCTTAGGTGAAACTGGTGCTGGTGCAGGTCAAGAACAAGGCGTGCAAGATGGTATTGATGTTTACTTGGCAACTTTTGCTAAGTCTATGGCCAGTATTGGTGCTTTCGTAGCCGCTGACCAAGAAATTATAGATTATTTAAAATATAACCTTCGTTCTCAAATGTTCGCTAAATCATTACCAATGGTTTATGTAAAAGGCGCATTGAAACGTTTAGATATGTTACGTACGCAACCAGAGCTTAAAGCTAAACTTTGGGAGAACGTTAATGCATTACAAAACGGATTAAAAGAAAAAGGTTTTGATATTGGTACAACTACTAGTTGTGTTACACCGGTATACCTTAATGGTAGTATTCCTGAGGCAATGGCGTTAGTAAAAGATTTACGTGAAAATCACGGTATTTTTTGTTCTATTGTTGTGTATCCGGTAATCCCTAAAGGACTTATTCTTTTACGTTTAATACCGACTGCTACACATACGTTGCAAGATGTTGAAGAAACATTGGCAGCATTCTCAGCTATTAGAGAGCGTTTGCAGAATGGTACTTACAAAAGATTATCTGCTGCTGTTGCAGCCGCAATGGGAGAGTAATTTCTTATTGAATTATATTAGAAAAGCCCGAAATCAAATGATTTCGGGCTTTTTATTTTTCTCTTTTTTTAAAGCGATTTTCTATACGTTCTTCTGCGTTTATAGACTTTAGGGTCAAAGTGTTTCCACATCTGTTTAATAGCTAAATTTTCTTCTAATTCAGGGGTTCTGTAACACATATCAATACCTTTTTCGCTAAATGTTTTATGGTATTCGTTAAATATTACAGCCGTAACACCTTTATTTTGATATTCAGGATCTATACCTATTAAATAGAAAATAACATCCTTACTGTTTTTCTTAGCTTTTAATAAATGGAACAAACCGAACGGAAATAACTTTCCTTTTGCCTTTTGTAAAGCTTCGGAAAAAGCAGGCATAACAATGGCAAAGGCTATTAGCTTGTCATCTTTATCCTTTACAAACTTTATATATTCTGGATTTATAAAGCTGATATATTTTTTCTTGAAGTATGCTTTCTGTATTTCTGTAATAGGCACAAATGAAGAAAGGTTGGCATATGTTGCGTTAAAGAGATCGAACATTTCATCTGCCATAGGCATGACTTCTTTAGTTTTAGTAAAATTGACTTCTTTAAGTCCGTAGCGTTTTTTTACCAAATCATTCAGTCTGGTAAACAAAGCGGGATCTGCATTTTTTGCAGGGAACTTGTTTTCCATGTATTCCTTTTCCTTTACAAAGCCTAAATTTTCATAATGGTCTTTGTAGTAAGCGTGGTTATACCAAGTAATCATGGTGCCAATATGGTCAAAACCTTCTACTAGAACTCCAACTTTATCCAGATTTGAAAATCCTACGGGACCTTCCATATATTCTAAGTTGTGTTCTTTTCCTATTTCGGCAACCTTGTCTAAAAGTGTTTTTGAAACCGCTGGGTCATCAACGAAGTCGAACCAGCCAAATCGCATTTTTTTTACGTTTTGTTGATTTATTTCTAGGTGATTGATTACTGCAGCCACACGGCCTACAATCTTATCTCCATCTTTAGCCAGAAAGAACCGAGCTTCAGCATCCTTAAAAACGGGATTTTTATCTTTGTCAAAGCTTTCTAGCTCATCATTGATGATTGGTGGTACCCAATATTTATTGTCTTTGTATAGCGAAAACGGAAAGGTTACAAAGCGTTTTAAGTCTTGCTTTGTTTTAGCTTCATGTAATGTGATCATCGAACTTCTTTAGAAGTCCCAATATTAGTGATATTAATCAACAAATTAAAGTGGTTGATAGTGAAAAATAGGGAGGGGTAGTGGCTAATTAAAAGTCTATCTCGCTACTCTCTTTCTTTTTCTTCTTTTCCGCTTTCTTTAATTTCTTAAGTTGTTTTTTAGAAGGGCCAAGGTCAATGTCTTCTGCTCCATTACCTTTTTTCTTATCCTCTTTCCTTTTCTTTTTCATTGCCTTTTTATCAATAGCTCCACCATTTTGGTCAGCTTCTTGGTCTTCGATGGGTTTTAGTTTGTCTTTGTGAAAATCCATTCTATAAGAACCACCCAAGCCAAAGAAAATGCGCGAAGGAGTATTTTTTAAACTTGCGCCCATATTAAAATCCAATTGTAGATTTTCTTTTAATAAGTGGGCGATACCACCACGAATTAATAAATCTGCATAACGATCACTTTGTATGCCTTGATGCTCTACAAAGACACTCCATTTTGGATTTCTAAATGCATGTGATAAAGATATAGTGTAGCTTAACTCGGGATCATCGGTGCTAATACGGTCATATGCTGTGTTGGTAATAAATACAAACCTTGGTGTTATACGACTTTGAGTGACGATCATACCTCGGTAAGAAAATGTCGGCTCTCCGATATAAAAAGGATTATCACCTAAAACAAAATTAACTCCTCCATATAGCGAAACGGCAGGCAGTAGATTTTTAAACTGAAATTTGTTGTTTGCTCGCCAACTATATAGATTTGGTTTGTTGGCTTCAGGATTTTTAAACGGGTCGTAAACTAAAAACTTTAACCCTAAACGATTTCTTGAAAAATCTCTTCTTTTACCTTCTAAATCAAAATTAGAGAATGTTATGTTTTGATCTTGAAAAGTGCCTTCGTAATTCAATTCTAACTTTTCAAATAACAGTCCGTAACGTAATGAAAAATCAGTACCCCAAATATCAGATTGAGTGTTTAAAAGAGTGTGGTCTTGCTGCTCGTAAAATAAGCCAAGTTCTGCTTGAACAACATTTCTACCTACGGCATAGGCACTTACCGAAACACCTGGTCTATTAGAATTTATTACATCTGTATATTGAGAAATACCTGCCAATGGCAGAAGAAATAATAAGTTTAATACGTATTTATATGATTTAGAGTAGGCAAAAAGACTATTCATGAACACGATTTTATATTTATTTTAATAGTATGATTCTTTATATACAACGTGATAATTGTATTTTTGATATATCTTAAGTAAGAATAAATGGCTTTTTTAAAAACTATATTAATTATTCTTTTGGTGTATTACTTGCTGAAATTTTTGGCGAAGTTGTTTGCACCGAAAATATTGAACTACGCAGCCAAGAAAACAGAATCTCATTTTAGGGAAGCTTTTGACAATCAACGTCCTTTTCAACAAGAGGATGATGAAAGTGTTATTATCAATAAAAAACCATCTCGAAAAAAGAGCGATTCAGAAAAAGTAGGTGAATACATTGATTTTGAAGAGCTAGACTAGTTATCTTTGTCAAAACACTACTTATTTAGCAAATGAAGCAAGGCTTAAAATTCTTTTTCATCCATTTTTTTGTTGTCGTATTTTTTATCATTGCTGCACTGGCATATTTTAGCCCGGTGCTTCAAGGTAAAGTTATTTACCAGCATGACATTGCCCAGTATACGGGTATGGCAAAAGAGCAGAATGATTTTCGAAAATCTAACGACCAAGAACCGTATTGGACCAATAGTGCATTTGGTGGTATGCCAACATACCAACTTGGTGCAAACTATCCGCATAATTACATCAAAAAATTAGATCGATTAATTCGATTTTTACCTAGACCTGCAGATTACCTTTTTCTTTACTTCATAGGTTTTTATATTCTTCTTTGTTGCCTAAAGGTAGACTATAGACTGGCAGTTGTTGGTGCTTTGGCATTTGGTTTTTCCACTTACCTTATAATTATTTTAGGTGCCGGGCATAATGCAAAAGCACATGCTATGGCTTATTTGCCAGTATTGTTGGCTGGTATTGTTCTAGTTTTTAGAAAGAAATACCTCTGGGGATTTGTTTTAACAGCCTTGGCTATGGCTCTTGAAATTACAGCTAACCACTATCAAATGACCTATTACTTTATGCTGCTAGTTCTCATTTTGGGTGTGGTGTATTTGGTGTATGCAATAATGGATAAAAAATTAAAACACTATTTCGCTTCTGTTGGCATCCTATTGTTAGCGGTGACTTTGGGGATTGCTGCCAATGCAACAGGGTTAATGGCTACTAAAGAATATGCTGACTGGAGTACACGTGGTAAAAGCGAATTGACCATTAACCCAGATGGTTCACCAAAAGCAGACACTGGTGGATTAAGTAAAGCCTATATTACCAATTGGAGTTATGGTATTACGGAATCTTTAAACTTATTTGTTCCCCGTCTTTTTGGTGGTGCAAGTCAAGAGAACTTGGGTGAGAATTCTAAATCATATAATTATCTAATAGATAAGGGCTTGGCAAGATCAAGTGCATTGGATTTTGTAAGTGGTTTACCTTTGTACTGGGGAGAACAGCCTGGAACCTCTGGTCCGGCATATTTAGGTGCGGTTATATTCTTCTTATTTGTTCTAGGATTGTTTTTGGTTAAAGGCAAGCACAAATGGTGGTTGCTGTTCGGTTCAATAATGTCATTGGTTTTATCTTGGGGAAAGAACTTTAGTGCTTTAACCGATTTCATGATAGATTACTTTCCTCTATATGATAAGTTTAGGGCAGTGTCATCTATACAGATTGTATTAGAACTTTGTGTACCTGTTTTAGCCATTTTAGCTTTAAAAAAATTGTTTAAGGACAAAGTTCCACAAGCGGATATAATAAAATCCCTAACTATTACATCAGCTATTATTTTAGGTCTTGGGGTAGTGCTATTCATATTTAAAGGCGCTTTTCATTTTGTTGGTGCCAACGATGATAGTCTTAGAATGACAGGTTTAGAAGAGCTGCCAGAAATGCTTAGACTAGATCGTAAGAGTGTTTATACTAGTGATTTATTACGTTCTTTAGCTTTTTCTTTGGGTACGGCATTATTAATTTGGCTGTATTTAAAAGGGAAATTAAAAATGAATTTCTTGATTATTGCAATTGGTATTTTGGTTGTGGTAGATTTAGTAGGGGTTGATTTACGTTATGTAAACAATGATAATTTCGTGTCTAAACGAAAAATGTTAGAACCTTTCCAAGAATCTACTGCTGATAAAATTATAGCTAAAGATGATGGAGTATTCCGTGTTTTTGATCAAACAGACGGATTTGATTCGGCTAAAACTGCCTACTTCCATCAAAGTATAACAGGCTATCATGCGGCTAAACCTGCCGGTATGCAAGACTTGTTTAATTTTCATGTGTACAACGGCAACTTATCTGTCTTGAATATGATGAACATTAAATATGTTATTAGACAAGATCAGGAGGGTAATGTTTTTCCTATTGAAAACCCCAATGCAAATGGTAATGCTTGGTTTATTTCCCAACTAGAACCTGTTGCCAATGCAGATGCTGAAATAATGGCTTTAGATAGTTTAGATACTAAGAATATAGCTGTTATTAATTCTTCTAAGTTTTCTGATATTTATCCATTGACTTATCAAGTAGATTCTACGGCTTCAATTTCTTTAATTGATTATGAACCCAATCATTTAACGTATACGTCTAAAAATAGTAATGAAGGTGTCGCTATTTTTTCAGAGATGTATTACAAGAATGGTTGGAATGCTTATATTGACGGAAAAGAAAGTGATTACTTCAAAGTTGATTATGTATTAAGAGCTTTGAAAATTCCTTCAGGAGAACATAAAATTGAATTTAAATTCGAACCAGAAGTAGTAGCTACAGGAAGTAAAATTACTCTAGCCAGCACTATTTTATTGGGTCTTGTTATTATCGGAGGATTCGGTTTTTCTTTATGGAGGTCTAAGAAAGAAGAGGAAGCATAATGAGAAAGGTGCTGGTCATTACCTACTATTGGCCACCTGCTGGCGGACCTGGAGTTCAGCGTTGGTTAAAGTTTGTAAAGTATCTAAGAGACTTTGATATTGAACCGGTTCTGTATATTCCTGAGAATCCACATTATCCGCTTTTAGATGAATCTTTTTCTCATGATATTCCAAATGATTTAAAAATTTATAAGCATTCTATAAGGGAACCTTACCGTATAGCCTCTGTATTTTCTAGTAAGAAAACAAAGCGTATAAGTTCTGGAATTATTCAAACTAAAAATCAATCTTTTTTAGAGAAAATTCTATTGTGGGTTAGGGGTAATCTATTTATACCTGATGCAAGAAAATTTTGGGTAAAACCCTCTGTTGGTTTTTTAAAAGATGTTTTGGTAAAAGAAGGAATAGAAACTATTATTACTACCGGTCCTCCGCATAGTGTTCACCTTATTGGTTATTACTTAAAGAAGTCTCAGCCTTTAAATTGGCTTGCAGATTTCCGTGATCCGTGGACTACTATCGGTTATCATAAAAAACTGAAACTATCTTCATCAGCAGAAAAAAAGCACAAAAAACTAGAGTCTGATGTTCTAAATAGTGCCGATAAAATTATAGTTACGAGCAATACAACAAAGTTAGAATTTCAACAGATTACTAATCAGCCAATAAAGGTCATAACTAACGGATATGATGGTGAAATAGCTTCTTCTTATAAATTGGATTCTAAGTTTACTATTGCACATATTGGTTCCTTATTAAGTGGCAGAAACCCAATGAACCTGTGGAAGGTTTTGTCAATTTTGGTAAAGGAAAACGAGTATTTTAAGAAGGCACTACAACTACGTTTTATTGGTGTAGTAAGTGAAGAAATACTTGCATCAATATCTGAAGCCGGTTTGCAAGAGTATATTGAGATTGTTGGCTATGTTACGCATCATGAGGCATTAGCATATCAAAAATCATCTCAAGTATTGTTATTGGTAGAAATAGACTCGGTCGATACCATTGGTATCATACCCGGTAAGTTGTTTGAATATATGGCGGCAAAAAGACCTATATTGGGTATAGGTCCCAAAAATTGGGAAGTTGCTGGTATTGTTAAAGAAACGAAAACCGGACAGATGTTTGACTATTCTGATGATATTGAATTGAAAAACGTACTTTTAAGTTGGTTTCAGCAATTTCAAAAAGGAGAATTGCAAATAACCTCTGGTAGTATAAAGAAATACAGTAGAAGGGAACTCACCCGAAAATTGGTCGAATATATTTAATGGGTATCGTACTAAAACAGTCGTTGAATAATACAATTGTAACCTATTTTGGTTTTGCAATTGGGGCGGTCAATACGTTGTTTTTGTACACTAATTTTATGCAGCCAGGTAATTATGGTTTAATACAGGTCATCTTATCTGTATCTGCTGTACTTATGCCTATTTTGGCATTTGGTGTACCCAATAGTTTGGTAAAATTTTACTCCAGTTTTAAGAATGATCAAACTCAGAATTCATTCCTTACTTTAATGCTTTTACTTCCTTTAGTATTAATTGTGCCTGTTGCGTTACTAAGCTATTTAGCTAATGACACCATTGGAAACCTGCTTTCTAGACAGAATAATGTGGTTAGGGATTATGTCTGGCATATCTTTTTAGTGGGTATGGCAATGGCATATTTTGAAGTTTTTTATGCCTGGGCAAGAATTAGAATGAAATCTATGTTCGGCAATTTTATGAAAGAGATCTTTTGTAGAATAGGTCAGACTATCTTGCTTCTTCTTTTGTATTTCAAAATCATAGATATTGATTTTTTTATTAATGCTTTAGTAGGTTTCTATCTTGTACGTGCTGTAATCATGAAATTCTATGCATATACGGTGCGTAAACCTAAATTGAATTTTAAACTTCCTGAAAATTGGAAGACCATAGTTAGGTATAGCGCTCTTATTATTTTGGGTGGATCTACTGCTATTGTTCTTATGGAGGTTGATAAGGTGATGCTGAATAACTTTCTTGAACTTGAAAATGTAGCTTTCTATGCTGTAGCTGGGTTTATTGCATCTACTATTGCGGTGCCATCTAGGGCAATGCATCAAATAACATACCCGTTAACGGCAACTTATTTAAACAATAACGATAAGCTTGCGCTTGCGCAATTATATCAAAAAAGCTCATTGACACTCTTTATAGTTTCAGGTATATTATTTTTATTGATCTTGCTAAACTTAAATGAATTGTACGAGTTATTACCAGATAAATACTCTGGAGGATTTATGATTGTGTTTTGGGTAGGTTTAGTGAAAGTATATGATGCACTACTGGGTAACAATAATTCTATTTTATTTAATTCTGATTATTACCGCTCCATTTTGTTTTTTGGAGTTCTTTTGGCTCTGCTGGCCATATTATTTAATCTTTGGTTGATTCCGAAATACGGAATAGATGGCGCTGCTATTGCCAGTTTTAGTGCTTTTTTTATTTACAATACCTTAAAATTAGGGTATGTTAAATCTAAATTTAAAATACTTCCATTTACAAATGAAACATTAAAGGTACTAGCGCTAATTATTGTTACGGCTGTTATTTTTTCAACTTTTTCATTTTCTTTACATCCAATAATAAGTATAATCTTCAAGAGTGTTTTGATGATATTGTTTTATGTTGGGGTACTCTATCGCTTTAAAATTTCTGAAGATGTGTATGGGGTTTTAAATAAGTTCTTAAATCGTTAATTACATGTGTTGCTCTTTTGGTTTACTAGATTTTTGAATACCATATTGCTGTTTGTAAATCTTTACGATGATGAGGAATAGATTTATTATTAAGGGACCAAATATTAGTCCTACAAATCCAAATAATGGTATACCGATTAGAACTCCAATTAAGGTGATCAATGGGTGAGTGCTATCTAATTTTTTAAGAACAAATAACCGTATGACGTTGTCGGTCATACCTACTACCAATATTCCGTAAAGTAAAATTCCCCAAGCTTGAAAGTCTTCGCCGCTGGCGAGACTTAATACAAAAACAGGAAAAATGCCTATAAATGTTCCAATAAAAGGAATCATAGAGCCAATGGTTACAATTACGAACCAGAAAAGCGGATTTTCTACTCCGAAAATATAAAAGCCTATTAACGCTATAACTCCTTGAGCAACTGCCACTAGAGGTATGGCAATGGCATTAGAACGTACTACGCTGTCAATTTCTTTACCTAAAACCACCAGATTTTTATTACTTAATGGAATATATTCTAACAAAGAATCTTTTAATTGTTTAGGACTCTTTAGCATGTAATAAAGAAGGAATAATAATATACCCAATGAGATAAAAATGTTAAAAGTGCTATTGGCAAAACCTTGCATATTATCTGTTAACCAGCCCGATGCTTGTTGAGGGTCAATGGTCGAAGAAATATCGTAACCAACATATTTTTCTATTTGAGATACTTGATCTTTAAATGCTTTGGTTACTTGTTCAGATTTATCGGCGAAATCTCCTAATTGTGAACTCAGCATAAAACCGGCACCGGTTATGGGAATAAAAATTCCAAAAAATGCGGCAAAAATAAGTAGCATGGCCGCCCACATTCTTTTTATCCCCTTATTAATTAATTTTAACATCCATTTTCTTAGAACTACATAAAGTGTTAGTGCTCCAAGAACTCCAGATATGTACGGTAGCATATACTTAATGATTAACCCGCCAAGAAAAATAATCAACGTAAGAATAATTAACTGTCTAAGAATTTTATGATTGATTATTTTCATTATAGCTATTTAAAGGTGGATCGTTTAATGAGTGAAAATTATGGTTATAAACCAAGCTTCATTAACTCAGTTCGATTTTTTAGTAGTTCGAAAATTAATCATGCGAATATCATCTAAATCCTAATTAACTTTGAAGCCTTATAATGCATCTTAAAGAAACACATATCGTACCCGAGAATATGCCTTCTACTAGACTACAAGAATATGGGGTAGGCGTATTTCAACGTATTTCTACAAAATCAGCTTTAAAAAAGGCGATTAAAAAAAAGTGCGTATTTGTAAATGGTGCTATAGCATTAACCGCTACTATTATAACAGGTGGTGAAATTATTGAATATCATTATACATTAGAAAAGAGAAATACCACGAGACTAATTTTAAAACTTGATGTAATCTATGAAGATGAGTATTTGGCTGTTATAAATAAACCTGCTGGAATTTTGGTAAGTGGTAACGGTTTTAAAACGGTTGCTAATGCTTTGTCTCAAAATTTAAATATAAGTGCAGCAATTGATGCTGTAAGTCCGCAACCCGTTCATCGATTAGATTATGCTACTACGGGTTTACTTTTGGTAGGTAAAACTAGTAGTGTTATTACTGACCTCAATCAATTATTTGAGTACAAGAATATTGTAAAAGAATACTTTGCGGTAACCATTGGTAAAATGGAAACTGAGGGTACAATTATTCTTGATATAAATGATAAATTTGCAAAGTCTTCTTATAAGGTTATAGAAACAATTGCTTCTGGTCGTTTTTCAGTTTTAAATTTGGTAAAGTTACGTCCACATACAGGTCGAAGACATCAGCTACGAAAACATCTATTGGCTATTGAAAACCCTATATTGGGCGATGCAACCTATTTTTTAGAAGGATTGCAATTAAAAGGAAAAGGATTGTATTTACATGCAAGCTCACTACGATTTCAGCATCCTATTACTAATAAAGAAATTAATATTGAATCTGACTTACCTAAGAAATTTTTAAAATTATTTTCTTTATACGACCACCTAAAGTGAAATAAAAAGCGCCGTAGTGATTTTATTCACTACGGCGCTTTACAACTAACCAACCTAAAAACTTATTTTAATTTCTTCTGCTACTTTTAGTTGCTGAACTTGTTCTTGAACTAGAGCTTCCAGAAGAGGCTTTACTTATTGACCTCGAACTAGAGCTTTTGCTCACTGTGCTTCTAGAAGGACTACTCGTTGCTTTTCTAGATACTGTACTTCTTTGAGAGCTAGCGTTAGTCCCGGTACTAGTATTTGAATTTCTGTTTACCGGATTTCTATACGTAGTGGTACTTCTATTTACAGTAGTACTTTTAGGTGTACGTGTAACTTCTCTTTTAGTAATTGTTCTACTAGGTGTATTACGAACAGCTGTACTGTTACTTCTCTTTACTGAACCATTATTAGATGTACTTCTAGTAATTGTTCTGTTTTGAGTAGTTCTACCACTAGTTGTATTATTACGTCTTACTGTTGTTGATCTATTGATCGTTGAACTTCTATTCGTTCTTGTTCTGTCGTTATAAGCGATTGTTCTGTTCGTTCTTAAGCCATTATCTCTTTTAGCTACAGTTCTATTACTTCTAATATTATTATTTCTTACGGCAACTCGCTTATCATTTCTGTAAACAGTTGACCTATTATTTCGAACATTATTGTATCTATATTGTTTACCAACATTTACATAAGCTTTTCTAAAGTTGTTTCTGTAAGGGCTATAGTAAGAATATCTAATCGGAGTATAATACCTTCTGTAAGGGCTATTGAATACAAAGCTAAACCCTACTGCAGGTCTTACAAACCATCTGTGAAATGGACGGTATACATAGTTTCTGTTATATAGGTTGATATAACCAGTATGGTAATCATAGAAACCACGGTTGTTATAAAATACATTCATATTACCTACGCTACGAACTCTATTGTTTGCATAATTGATGTCTATATCACCAATCTGACTTACACGACCGTAATAGTCATAATAAATAGGTACATTTTCAACTTGAATCACTGCACCATAATCATCATATTGAGCATATGGGCTGTAATCATAACCAGAATTAAATGTTACTCCGTTTTTACTTCCAGTAACCTGGTTTTCGATGTAAAAGTCAAATTCGCCATCTGGATATACAGAAAATGTAATGCCGTTTTCTATGAAAATAAATGAGTTGTCGTATCTATAAGTATTGCTGTTTGCAACCTTACCTTCAC
Organism: Maribacter sp. Asnod1-A12; assembly: GCF_045063735.1. NCBI lineage: Bacteria > Pseudomonadati > Bacteroidota > Flavobacteriia > Flavobacteriales > Flavobacteriaceae > Maribacter > Maribacter sp. Asnod1-A12. The sequence continues at coordinate 3,931,849 of NZ_JBEFNZ010000006.1, read as the reverse complement.
TAATACCTGTAGCGAAAACACCTGTGGTGCTAAAAATAACCGCTGTAAAAAGTAGTACTAAGTTCTTCATAATATAAGGTTTAAATCTGCCCCCTTAGGCAGTAGTTCTAAATGTAATTATTTACATTCCCTTAGTACATTACAAACAGCGTGCCAAAAAAAATAAACCTTTGATTATTATATTGATAATCAAAGGTTTAAATATGAAATTATTGATTATTTTTGTATATGTTATTAATCTAATTTCTCTTTTAAGTAGCTCGCAGTATACGATTTTTTGCTTTTTATAACCTCTTCTGGAGTACCTTCTGCTAATAATTGCCCCCCATTTTCTCCACCACCTGGTCCAAGGTCAATAATGTAATCGGCACATTTTATTAAATCTATATTATGTTCGATTACTACAATTGAATGTCCTTTTTTAATAAGAGCATTAAAAGACTTCAATAATTTTTGAATATCATGAAAGTGCAATCCGGTTGTTGGTTCATCAAAAATGAACAGTGCTTTATCTTTTGTGCTTCCTTTAATTAAGAAAGATGCCAATTTAATACGTTGCGCTTCACCACCGGATAGGGTAGAAGAAGATTGCCCTAAGGTTACATAGCCTAAGCCTACATCTTGCAATGGTTTTAGTTTGGTGACAATTCTAGTTTGCTCCCCAGTTTCAAAAAACTGAATGGCATCATCAATGGTCATATTAAGAACATCATCTATGTTGGCATTGTTGAATGTTACTTCTAGAACTTCTTTCTTGAATCTTTTACCGCCACAAGTTTCACATTCCAAGTGAACATCTGCCATAAACTGCATTTCTACAGTAATCTCGCCTTCACCTTTACATTTTTCACAACGACCACCATCAACATTGAACGAAAAATGTTTTGCTTGATAATTTCTTATTTTACTTAGTTTCTGATTGGCATATAAATGTCTAATATCATCATATGCCTTTATATAGGTAACAGGGTTGGAGCGTGAAGATCTACCAATAGGGTTTTGATCAACAAACTCCACATGTTTAATATGGTTAAATTTACCTTCTACCGATGTGTGCTGACCAGCTTTCTCTCCATAGCCACCTGTCTCTTTTAATATAATAGGATACAGCAACTTTTTTACCAAAGTACTTTTACCACTACCGGATACTCCTGTAACAACGGTCATCATATCTAATGGAAAAGTGACATTGATATTTTTAAGGTTATGTTCTCTTACACCTTTTATAGTGATATGATTTTTAGATGTTCTTCTTTCTTTTGGTACTTTGATCTCCATCTTACCATTTAGATACTGTGCGGTAAGCGATTTTGATTTAAGTATTTCATTTAAGGTTCCTTGTGCAACAACCTCACCACCGTGAGTACCTGCTTCAGGACCTATATCTATAACCATATCTGCCGCTTTCATAATATCTTCATCATGCTCAACAACAATTACCGTGTTACCTAAGTTTCGTAATGATATTAATACGTCAATAAGATTTTCTGTATCTCTAGGGTGTAAGCCAATACTAGGTTCGTCTAATATATACATAGAACCCACCAAGCTACTACCTAATGATGTGGCTAAATTTATACGCTGACTTTCCCCACCGGATAAGGTGTTAGATTTTCTATTTATGGTCAAGTAGTTCAATCCTACTTTATCTAAAAATCCTAATCTTGTGTTTATTTCTACTAAAAGTCGCTTCGCAATCGTAGCATCACTTTCATTTAGTTGTAGCTCATTAAAGAAGACAATTAGCTTTTCAATTGATAAACCTACTAATGAAGAAATTGAAGCGCCGCCAACTTTTACATAATCGGTTTCTTTTCGTAATCGTTTTCCGTTACAGACATTACATTTGGTTTTGCCTCTATATCTAGAAAGCATCACCCTGTTCTGTATTTTATAGCTTTTCTCTTCTAACATTCCAAAGAACTTATGCAGACCTATAAAATGGGCATTGCCATCCCACACTAATTGTCTTTGGTCTTCGGTAAGCTCAAACCAAGGTTTGTGAATAGGAAAGTCATATTTGTAAGCAGAATTTACCAATTGATCTCGGTAAAAACTCATGCTTTCCCCTCGCCATGGAAAAATTGCATTTTCATAAACAGATAAAGCCGTATTTGGAACTACTAAATCTTCATCTATACCAATGACATCTCCATAGCCTTCACATTTAGGACAAGCACCATACGGATTATTGAAACTGAAAAGATGAACGTTAGGTTCTAAAAACGTCATACCGTCCAATTCAAACTTATTACTGAAAGGTGTTTGCTTTCCATCTTCCAATTCTTCGATCATACATTCGCCTTTACCTTCAAAAAAGGTTGTATCTATGGCATTTGCCAATCTATTATTAAAGTCTTCATCATCTTTGGTTATGATTCTATCGATTACCAAATCGAACTTTTTACCAATATCCTCAGGAGCTTGGTCTATACGTAGTACCTTATCATTATATTTTATACGCGCATAACCTTGTTTAGAGAATAACTCCAAGGATTTTAGTGCATCTCTATCTTCACGAATAATAATAGGCGCTAAAAGCAAAAGTTTTGTTCCCTCTTCATACGTTTTTACATGATTTACAACATCTGTAACGGTATGTTTTTTTACTTCATTTCCTGAAATAGGGGAGAAAGTCTTGCCGATACGTGCATACAAAAGCTTTATATAATCATATATCTCAGTAGTGGTGCCTACGGTTGATCTAGGGTTGGTAGAGTTTACCTTTTGCTCAATGGCAATTGCTGGGGCTATACCTTTTATATAGTCAACTTTTGGTTTATCGAGCTTACCTAAGAATTGTCTAGCATAAGAAGAAAGACTTTCTACATATCGTCTTTGACCTTCTGCATATAACGTATCAAAAGCTAAACTAGATTTACCTGATCCAGATAAACCTGTTATTACTACAAGTTTATTTCTAGGTATTACTACGTCAATATTTTTAAGGTTGTGCAGTTTGGCACCCTTGATTATAATATTTTCTTTCGGATTTACTTCGGCGAGTGTAGGCATACAAATTTCTATGATTACAAAGATACACTTTGCCTTTTTTCTGAACTAAGAAATGCAGCATATCTAAAAATAACACAAGAAATTTTCACATTTTTATAAGAGTATTTATTTTTTTATATCTTTGGGATCTCATAAAAATTCAATTAGCCTATAACGCAACATTACTTTTTAAAGTTAGAATTTAACCATTAGACCCTTATTCATTTGAATTTGGGGCTGCATTTTAACCCTACAAGTAACGTTATGGTAGTACAAGTTGAAGATTCCCAATTAATAAAGCAATACATTCAAGGAGACGAAAAAGCGATTGAAGCGCTAATAAATCGTCACAATTCTCGCTTAACAGGTTTTATCTATTCTAAAGTAGGTGACCGCGAATTGACAGAAGATATTTTTCAAGATACTTTCATGAAGGTTATACGTACTTTAAAAAGAGGAGCGTATAATGAAGAAGGTAAATTTTTACCTTGGGTAATGCGTATTGCGCATAACCTAGTTATCGATCATTTTAGAAAGCATAATAGAATGCCGATGTATAATAGTAAGGAAAGCTATAATATATTTTCGCTATTAGGTGATGATAAGTTGAATGCAGAAAAGCAATTAATCAAAGAACAGATTGATTCTGACTTACTTCGTATGATAAAAGAATTGCCAGAAGATCAGCAAGAAGTTTTAGAAATGCGTATATATAAGGATATGAGCTTTAAAGAAATTTCTGATAATACTGGTGTTAGTATTAATACGGCACTAGGAAGAATGCGCTACGCTTTAATTAATCTTAGAAAGTTGGTAGAAGCCAATAGTATAGTTTTAACGAATTAATAGGTAGCAGGTCGAGTGGATCTACTATCTTCATACATGTGTCGTTCTTTAGATGAACCTAAACAACAAGTAACATGGAAAAATTATACACGAAAGATAAAAGTAAAACTACATTAGTAAAGGCCAAAACTGAAACTGTTCAGTTTTTACTTGCTTACTCTAAATCTTTAAATATTACAGAAGTTGACGGATTGCAGTTTGAAACTAATTTAAACTAATACAATCTATATATTATATATAGACCCTTAGGTTAACACCTAAGGGTCTTTTGTTTTACAGACCCTTGTTTAACGAATTTATCTTGAATAAGGGTATGCTTTAATAGGTAAATAGCTTTTTTACACCTAGTTATATATTAGTCTTTTATTGTTTCACTAATATTTAAAGGCTTTTTGCACATTTATTTCTTTCCTACATTTTGCTGTCGAACTATCTGAAATCCTTTTTATTGTATCGAAATATACTTTTTCGATGTTTCACATCAAAAAAACGCGGTTTGACAACATACTTTTTCCTACAGCGACCCTTTTATCTAGTTTTATATCAGAAATAAAAAACAAACCAATTAACTAAAAAGATTTTCCCAATCTTAACCAATTAAAGAAAGTAACTCGTATGAAACTACAAATTGAAGACTCAGAATTAGTTAAAGATTACATCAGCGGTAACGAAGGAGCGCTTGAAATTTTAATTAACAGACACAATCAACGTATTACTAGTTTTATCTATTCTAAGGTTTTAGATAGGGATATTACAGAAGACATTTTTCAAGATACCTTTATTAAGGTAATTAAAACCTTGAAAAGAGGAAAGTATAGTGAAGAAGGTAAATTTTTACCTTGGGTAATGAGAATTTCACACAATCTTATTATCGATCACTTTAGAAGAAACAAAAGAATGCCAATGTTTGAAGGTAGCGATGACTTTAATATTTTTTCTGTAATAGGAGATGATAAGTTAAATGCTGAAAAACAATTAATAAAAAATCAAATTGATACTGATCTAAGACAATTAGTTGAAGAGTTACCAGATGATCAAAAAGAAGTTCTTTTAATGCGTATCTATAAAGATATGAGTTTCAAAGAAATCTCTGAAAACACTGGTGTTAGTATTAATACCGCTCTTGGTAGAATGAGATATGCTTTAATAAATCTTAGAAAAATCATTGAGAAAAATAATATTGTTCTTACGAATTAATCTGGAGTAGAAAATAGAATAAACAATATTTCCAAATTTGCTGCGTTATTTTATTGTAACAACGTAGGAAGTATGGAAAAAATTTACTCAGATTACCAAGAACAGACCGGATTTAACAAAGTTTGTCCGAAGACAATCAACTTCTTATTGAGCTATTCACAAGCCCTCTATGAATTTGAACACGAAGATTTAGAATTCGAAGTATTTTTGAATTAATAAAAAAAACCCGCTTTTAGCGGGTTTTTTTCTTTTTATAGTAGTCGTTAAGTACCGTTTTTCTCCCAATTGTTTTCGTAATTATATCTTTTTCCAAATCCCAACCTCTTGCAGGTGAATATTCTCTACCATACCAGATAATTTGTAAATGAAGATCGTTCCAAATTTCTTTAGGAAATAAACGTTTTGCATCTTTTTCTGTTTGTACCACATTTTTTCCGTTTGTGAATCCCCATCTATATAATAATCTATGAATATGAGTGTCTACAGGAAAAGCCGGTATACCAAAAGCTTGTGAAATAACAACACTTGCCGTTTTATGACCTACAGCAGGTAATTCTTCTAAATATGCTAATTCTTGTGGTACTTCACCATTATGTTTGTCAATTAAAATTTGCGATAAACCATGAATTCCTTTGGCTTTCATTGGTGAAAGACCTACCGGTTTTATGATTTCCCTGATTTCATCAACACTTAATTTAATCATGTCATAAGGGTTGTCTGCCTTTGCAAATAGGAGGGGAGTAATTTTATTTACCCTAACATCTGTACTCTGTGCAGACATTAATACGGCAATTAATAAAGTATATGGATCTTTATGATCTAATGGTACAGGAATTTCTGGATACAGCTCCTTGAGAGTAGAAATTGTAAATGCTATTTTTTCGGCTTTCGTCATTAATTGTTTAATTTTGATTGCAAATATTTAAACACAAATTTATAAAACTTCATTTATGAATACGTTAAAAGTTGGTGATAAAGTGCCATCGTTTTCTTCTAAAGATCAAGATGGAAATACTATTAAATTAGAGGACTATTCAGGTAAAAAACTAATTGTTTTTTTCTACCCAAAAGCAAGCACTCCTGGTTGCACTGCTGAAGCGTGTAATTTAAGGGATAATTATAAAGAATTACAATCTGAAGGCTATGAACTTTTAGGGGTAAGTGCAGATTCTGAAAAAAGACAAGCTAAATTTAAAGAGAAATATGAGTTTCCTTTTCCGCTATTGGCAGATGAGGATCATACCGTTATCAATGCATTTGGTGTATGGGGTTTAAAGAAATTTATGGGGCGCGAGTATGATGGTATTCATAGAAAAACCTTTGTGGTAGATGGTGAAGGTATAGTTACAAAAGTAATTGATAAAGTAAAAACTAAAGATCATGCAGCGCAACTATTAGATTGATATTTAGTTGATTATGTAAAAAAAAAGCGCCCATTTCAAATGCGCGCTTTTCGTTTCTTATATATTGAAAATCAAATGTTTATTCTGTTTCTTGGTCTTCTGTTTTTCTAGTGAACAGTTGTTTTTGCTTAATGATTTCAGCAATTCCTTCTGGTAGCATTTGTTCCCAACCTTCGTCGTTGTTCATTAATTTTTTAAGAACATCCCTAGAGAAAATATGCATTACCTCTGGTTCGTAATCTATGATGTCCATTACCTTACCGTTGTACTTAAAGAATTTATATAATTCTTTCATACGTGGGTGCACTTTAACGTTATTACTGGTCATGATTTGACCGGTATCAGCATTTTTCATTGGGTATAGATATACCTGTAAATCTTTAAAGAATAATTTACCAAATGCCTCTAAAATACCACCACTTAAATGACGGTAGTATTTTTCATCGAATATGTCTACTAGGTTGTTTACACCCATGGTTAAACCAATTCTATTTTTGGTATAGTTATTAAAGTACTCTACTAATTTGTAATATTCTTGGAATTTTGAAATCATTACAGAATGACCAAGAGAACAAAGTAATTCTGCTCTGTCCATAAAATCTTGCTCATCAATTTCACCGGATGCTTTAAGGTTGGATAGTGTTATTTCAAAAATAACGATAGTATTGTTTTGATCAACACCTTTATCACGAATGAAAATGTCATAAGACTTTTCAAACATATCTAAATTCACTTTGGTAACGGGTCTAAAACTACCACGTAATGCCAATATGTTCTTTTTGTAAAGTACAGCTGCTGGTAGTAGGTTATTGCCATCAGGACCGAACATTACAGCATCTGTCATGTCATTCTTAATAAGCTGTAAGCTCATTAAACGGTTATCAACCTCTTTAAAGTTTGGTCCAGAGAAGTTGATCATATCAATCTCTAGCGTATCCTTATCTATATGGTCATATAAATATTTCAACATTTTCTTAGGCTTATGATACTTGTAAAAAGCACCATAAATTAAGTTTACCCCAAGAATACCCAATGTCTCTTGTTGTAGTCTTGCTTCGTTCTGCTTAAAACGAATATGAAGAATTATCTCGTCATATTCTTTTTGATTTGGGTCTAGTTGGTAACGAATACCGATCCAACCATGACCTTTATATCTTTTAGAAAAATCAATTGTGGCTACCGTATTTGCATATGAAAAGAATAACCTTTCTGGGTGGTTATCACGACTAATACGCTCTTCCATCAATTGCATTTCATAATGCAGCATGGTTTTTAATCTCGCCTGTGTTACATAGCGTCCATCAGACTCAATACCGTAAATAGCATCACTAAAATCTTTGTCGTAAGCACTCATTGCTTTTGCAATGGTACCAGAAGCACCACCTGATCTAAAGAAATGACGTGCGGTTTCTTGTCCGGCGCCAATTTCTGCGAAAGTTCCGTATATATCCGGATTCAGATTTATGCGTAGGGTTTTTGCTTTAATAGAGGGAATATTTTCAAAAACACTATCTCTTTTTAATACCGATGCCATTTTTTACCTGTTTAGCTTTTAACAAAGTTATAAAGAATGGTTGTTACAATGCACAATAGCCGCAAAAAAATGGCATAAGTTTCGGTTATTGTTTTTATTCCCTTTTAAATACAGCGATCTTATAATTTTCAGTAACCAATTTTATTAAAAAGGAATTAAATTTGTAATACATGATTAACAATTTACGTGTTACTTTTTTAGGTACGGGAACTTCTCAAGGAATTCCCATTATTGGCAGTACGCATCCGGTTTGCTTAAGTGATAACCCAAAGGACAAAAGATTACGGGTTTCAGTTTTACTTTCTTGGGGTGATTATAATTATGTAATTGACTGTGGACCAGATTTTCGTCAGCAGATGCTTAGGGAGAATGTAAATCATTTAGATGGTATTCTGTATACGCATGAACATTCTGATCATACTGCAGGGCTTGATGATATTCGCCCCTTTTTCTTTAGGCAAGGTAATATTCCAGTTTATGCCCATAGTAGGGTGGTAAAATCATTGAAAAAAAGATTTGACTACATATTTCAAGAAGAAAACAAATATCCAGGTGCACCTACTGTAGATATTAATCTTATAGAAAACAATGTTCCTTTTTCAATTGGTGGCCAAGATGTAACTCCTATAAACGTATTACATAATAAGTTACAGGTATTTGGTTATAGAATAGGAGATTTTACTTATTTGACTGATGTAAAAACGGTACTTCCAGAAGAAAAAGAAAAAATAAAAGGGACTAAGGTTCTTGTAGTTAGTGCATTGCGTATAGAGCCCCATATTTCTCATTTCAATTTAGAGGAAGCCCTTGCGTTCATAAAAGAAATTAACCCAGAAAAGGCATACCTAACCCATATTAGTCACCTACTTGGTTTTCATGACGAGGTAGAAAAAATTTTGCCAAATAATGTACATTTGGCTTACGATAACTTAACAATCACTATTTAATTATGAAGAGCAAAATATACCTTTATTTATTCCTATTTGTATCCCTGATCTGTTTATACCTAGTTGTTAGCAGTGGTAATATGACCAAAGCTAATGCTGAAACAATTACAAGGCTAGAGAGTAAGGTTGAAAATTTGAAAGACTCTGTTCAAAGATCATCTTTAAAAGTGTTGGATATGCAGTACTTTTCATTAGAAAATAACGATGATGCCTTAGCTTATTTTGAGCATTTAGACTTGCAAGACCCTTCTGGGTACGTTGCTGATAAACTATTGGAAACCAATGCGCAAAAAGGGGATAACCCATTAGTGCCTTACGAGGGAATGCAGAGCGATTTTAAAATCAATAAAATAAAGGTTTTAAACCACAAATGGATTCTTACCGATTTCTCGGATGGAAAATATTGGGGAGAATTGTTAATCAAGTATGAACTAAAAGATGATCTTGGGGTAGACTTTACTTTGATAGATCACTTATTGTATACTCGTAGTAATTAGATTTTATCTGAGATCCACTTTTTAAGAGCGTAGAAATTCTGTGGAGCAACACCATGCCCTGCAGGAAATTCTTCATATACATGTTTAATACCCAAGTTCTTTAAAAGCTCTGGCGCCTTTCTTGCCCAATCTACCGGTATCACTTGGTCCATATCTCCGTGAGAACTGTAGAAATTAAGGTTGTCAAAGTTGTTTTCCTTATAAGAATCTACTAGAATGGATTCGTTGATGTATCCGCTTAAAGCAATAATGTTTTTTACTTTTTCAGGATATGATAATGCAACGGCATAGCTAAGAATTGTACCCTGACTGAAGCCTAAAAGGTTTACATTGTTTTCATCCAAACCGTACGTAGAACAAGCCTCTTCTATAAAGGTCTTTATTTTATCACGAGATGCTATAGCTTGGTCATCATCGCTCCATTTTCCTTTTTCGTCATCAAAATTAATGGCATACCACGCATAACCATAAGGTTGTAAAATATAAGGAGCACGAACAGCAATAATGCATAGTTCTTCTAGTAACTCTGGTGCAAAGGAAAATAAGTCTTCTTCATTACTACCGTAACCATGCAGCATAAATAAAACTGGCGGTTTTTTATCTGTAAGACTAGACGGTCTAATAATGTGTTCTAAAGATAGGGGAGCTGTTGTCATTGTATTATTTAATAAAAGTGAACCATTTTTGAAAATACGGACCTACAATAGGCACAATTTGTTCTTTGTTACTTAATGCACCAATAAAGCCATATACCCAAAGTACAATGTAGCAAAGGTATAGGCCATAAAGCGCATATTGGTTGAACCAGACACTAGAAAATATAGCAAAGCCATGAAACATTAAGTGTAGACCAAATGCTTGACGAGTATGTATTCTTGCAAAACGATATTGTGGTTCGTTATTCATAGACAGGGCGATTATTGCCCCAATGATGGTTAAATAGGCAATTATAGCTGTTGTTCTGCCTGGTATTTCGGGAGATTTCTCCATGTTACTTATTTAAAACTAATTTGTTATTTGCAACGGCACCTACTACTTTTCCTTTCATTTGCTTGCCAATTGCGATGGAGTTTTTACTGGAGCTAAAGATCTGATCTTGTGAAAATTCATAAGTATCATCTGTAGTAAAAAGCGAAAGGTTTGCTTCTTGTCCAACTTTTAGCTGTGGCTCTGTCATTCCAAAAACAGAACGCCCTTTAGTTAGCAAGGTAATGGTCTCTTCCATATTAAAAAGTTCATTTAGCATACCAAATATGCTTTCTAGTCCTATTGTTCCAAAATCAGCATTGTCAAATTCTACATGCTTTAGTTCTATATTTAAAGGAGTGTGATCAGATGTCACAAAATCTATAGTTCCATTTTTTACTCCTTTTTGAAGTGCTTTTATATCTGCTGCCGTTCTCAGCGGTGGCATTACTTTAAATTGTGTGTCAAAATTTTCTAAGGCACTATCTGTAATAACAAGGTTGTGAGCTGCTACACTACAAAACACCTGTAATCCTTTTTTCTTGGCGTCGGCTATAAGTTTCACAGAATTTGCTGTAGAAATGGTAGGTATAAATAATTTTCCTCCCGTATATTCTAATACAAATAAATCTCGTGCTATCTGTAATTCTTCCGCCAGAGCAGGAATTCCTTTCAAGCCTAATTTTGTGCTGGTAACACCTTCGTTGACAATTCCTTTTCCGGATATGCTTTTATCCAACGGAAAAGAAAATACCATTCCGTCAAAATTTTGAGCATATTGAAGGGCAATTTTTAAAAGGTTGGCATTTGCCATTGGATGTTTATAATCATAAAAGCCCAAGGCGCCGGCATTTTTCATATCGTAAAGCTCCGCCAGTACTTCACCTTCACCTTTTACGGTCAAATTCCCTAGAGGGTGTACCCTTGTTAATTGATCCTTGGCTGCATTTTTTAAGTATACAATATCTGATGCAGAATCTGGTGTTGGGTTACTACTCGTATTTAAAATAACATCTGTAAATCCGCTTTTTGCAGCAGTTAGTAATCCGTTTTCAATAGTTTCTCTTTCTTCATAACCAGGCTCTCCAAAACTAACTCCGCTATCAAACCAACCAATTGAAACATGTAAATCCTTTATGGCTATAACTTTTGTTTTACCGGTAGGCTCAATAGTAGTCTCAATAGCATCTATAACGCCATTTTTAATAAGAATATCCCTCTTTTTCAAATGAAGGCTCTTCGTGCTCCCATTTACTATAGTCACTGATTTTAGAAGTATATTCATAGGTTTATGGGTGGTATGTTAATAGGTTATTTTAAGAATCTTTGCAGTACCGTTTCTATTAAAACAAAAGCCAGTGCTAAAATAGCAAACCATTTCCAAAACTCGTTAATGGCATTGTCTTTTTGACTTTCTAAAAAGAAATTTGATACTGATGTATTACTGTTATTGTCTGGGAGCGCAGTATATAATAATTCGCTCTCTTTTCTGTCATTATTAAAGCTGATGTGTCTTATCGTTTTGTCATTGTGCATAATTTTATAGATACCGGCTTCTTTTGGGTTTTCTATAAAATTAACCTGAACCTTTTTAGGTAATACCCGTTGCTGAGGAATAAACTCATTATTATCATTAGCTATTTTAATGATATCATCTTGTTGCAAAGTAAGGGGTAATTCTATTTCCGTTTTGCTACCAATACTTGCATATAATGGTGGAAGTTTTAAACTATTCATACCCATATTGTAAAAAGCAGGAACAATTAAGGGTGAATTCTTGAAATTTGAATTATCAATACTTAAAGCTGCAGTAAAGAAATATGCATTTTTAGACCCTACTAAAAAGGGTTCATTATTTTGATAAGACAATGCCACCGGAGCTTTTGTACTAATTCTATAGCGTTCTTGAACACTGGGAAATTGAAAATCCGTTACTTTTTTATCGAAAACATTCTCAAATAACGGGTGTGCAGTTTTTACAATGGCAATGGGTATTTCTTGTTCTATTTCAGTAGAGAACCTAGTTGCATCATAAGCACTAGATAATTGATTGTAAGAGTCAATATCGCCTTTTGTAGCAGGTATGAATATAAAACTACCTCCGTTGGTACTCAAGGATTTCAACGCGGTAATAAGCGAGCTTGGTAATTTTGATATTTCGTTTAGAACTACTAAATCCTGATTTTCAATAGTGCTATAGTTTAATTGCGCTAATGTGCTAGTGGTGAAGCTAAAATCTTCATCGGTATATATGCGCTTTAAATAATCTGCAGATGTATTGCCAATTACCAATACCTTAATTTTCGATTTTTCGTCAATGTTGAAGAAGAATTGATTGTCATAATCCAACCCCGTATCCATCATGGTTACCTTACCCAAGACAATGTCTTTTGCATTTATGGTAAAGCGTACATCCGCTTTTTTGTTTTGATCAAAATTAGCGCCTGTTTTCGCTATTAGCTTAGCATCATTTAATAAAGACACAGGTATGGTCTTTTCTTCAGAATTTGTAGTTAATTGTGCTACTACCTCTATGTTATCATTACTACGCTCGGCTATAAAAACCGTATCTATAGCCGTATTGCTGAGGATTGTATTACCAGGTTTTATATACTGTATATTGATGGTGCTGGTTGAATCTACATCGGTTAAATTACCCATACGTTGTTGAAAATCTGATATAAGCACCAAGTTTTTTTGTGAAGCGGTATTATCACTGAAATAGGTTTTTCCTTTTAGAATTATTTCAGAAATACCTAATTGCTCTGAACCTACGGAAAGATTCAGAAGGTCATTTTGAATATCTTTTATATCAACATCTTTATATACCTGTTTATTGGTGAATAATGTAAAACGTTGATCAGAAGGTATGTTGGTTATAAAATCTTGAATGGTATTTTTAAATAGGCTGCCGTTATCAATTTGCCCGTTCATGCTAAAAGAATCATCTATATAAAAAACGTTTTCTTTTTCTTGTAGGGCATTGTCATTAGCCATAAATGGTTGGGCAAATGCAAAAACTAATGCTGCTAGTAAGCCCATTCTTGTAAATAACAGTAACCATTTTTTTAAAGTGCTGCTTTTTCTAGACTCAGATACTACTTGTTTTAAGAACTTTACATTGGTAAAAGGCGTTTTCTTAAATCTGCGTAATTGAAATAGATGAATTAATATAGGAATGAGTAGTAGTAAAAGACCCCAAAGAAGTTCTGGATATTTAAATTGCATTCCTAATTTTGATTATAGCAAAGATAATTATTTTGAAATTAGAAGCTTGTGAGAAATCAACTAATATTTTTGTTCGTCTATGATCAGCAAAAGAAGAAATAATCTACCGATGATTTTTGTTCCAATTCTTTAAAAAACGATTTGATCATAGTTTGGTCGTCTTCGTTAGCAACGGTAATAATGGTTTTGGAATTTTTTGATTCTTTTAAGTTAGAGTAGTGGGTCAGGCGGATACCGTAAATATCTTTCCCAATTTTCTTTTCATTATCACAGACCCATTGAAAAGGAATATTTTTCTCTACAAGCAGATTGGCAATCGTTTTTCCTTTTTTACCAGCGCCCCATACCACTAGATTGTCTATTGTTTGGTATTCCAATTTCAAGAAGTAGTGCAACTTAATATCCAAGAAATAATTCTGTGCGTAGTGCTCGCTGGTTCGCGATGTTCTGTTGTCGTAATCTCGCCAATAATGTAGGGTAGTGGTGCAGGGTATGCACTTTAGGCTTAATTCATAGAAACGGAAGGCAAGGTCATAATCTTCAGGATAACGATTAGGATTAAAAGTATCGCTAGCTTCAAAATCTTCTTTATGTACCATCCAACAAGGGGAGGGTATTACGCATTCCTTATATATTTCTTTAAAATTATCCCCAGTAGCGGTTAATTTGTTCAACCACTTCTCATAACGGTCGTAACCGTCATTTACTCCTGCTTTTGAAAAATATTTTACCTTCCCTACAGCAAGACTTCCTTTTCCTTGTTGTACTAGAGAATTGACCATGACTTCTATTCGTTTTGGGCTCATGTGATCATCAGCATCCATTCTTGAAATATAATTACCACTACTATGTGCGTATGCTTTTCTAAGTGCTGTTATAATGCCGGATTCGTCATTTGAATATATTTTAAATCGAGCATCATTGGCTGCAAAAGTTTTGGCAATTGCTAAACTATTATCGCTTGAATTATCGTTTACAGCAACAACCTCCCAGTTTTTGTAGGTCTGATTTTGAATGGATTTTAAACATTCTTCAAAATATTCATCAACATTTTTAAAAGGAATAAGGATACTTACAAGCGGTTTTGTCATCGTGGCAAGGTAATAAATAACTGAAATTCAACCTTTTCATTTCTTTGAAAAAATTTTGAAATCACAGAGATAAAAAATAATTAAGAAAAGACTTTATTAGATAAGAAAACCTTTATATATTTGCACCCGCATTCAGGGAATACCTGATGAGGCACTCAGGAGAAATGGCAGAGTGGTCGAATGCGGCAGTCTTGAAAACTGTTGAGGGTCACACCTCCGGGGGTTCGAATCCCTCTTTCTCCGCATAGAGCAAAGCTCAATATCTTTTTGATATTGAGCTTTTTCTTTTTTAAAGTTATAATTAAATTTTCACGACTATTTACTAGGCTATAATTTTTTAACACGATTATCTTATATTTATCATATCAAATAGATGATGCGCCCTATATTTGCTGCTCTTAAAAACACTGCGCTTAGATAGACTATGATAAAAGCCAAAATTCATGAAAAGGAAAAGGAAAGACTAGCTCTTTTAAATTCATATTCTATATTAGATACCTTACCTGAAAAAGATTATGACAATCTTACTAAACTGGCAGCTGAAATTTGTCAGACGCCAATTTCTTTAATTACATTATTAGATGATAAAAGGCAATGGTTCAAGTCTCATTACGGACTAGGAGTATCTGAAACACCCATTGAAGATGCCTTTTGTGCACATGCTATAACGAGTGATGATGCTATTTTTACAACGGAAGATGCTAGGCAAGATGCTCGTTTTAAAAGTAACCCTTTAGTTACTGGTGATCCCAATATTGTATTTTATGCAGGCATTCCTCTAAAAAATGCCAATGGTTTACCGTTGGGTACGTTATGTGTCATTGATAATAAGTCAAGAAAATTAACAGAGAGTCAAAAAGAATCTTTGAATATTTTATCTGAACAGGTTATTAATTTATTGGAACTTAGAAAGAACAAATTAGAACTTGAAAGGGCGCATAAGAAATTAAAGAAATTTTCTAAAAAATTAGAGAGAAAGGTTTTTCAGCGTACAAATCAATTAGAAATTAAGACTATTAAGTTAGAACTGATGATTAATGATTTGGAGTCTTTTAATCATATATGTAGTCATGATTTGCAAGAGCCACTTCGTAAAATTCAAATGTTTATTTCTCAGGTTAGTGATAATGAATTTAATAATCTTACTGAGGCTGGTAAACATAAATTGGAAAGAATTGATCGGTCTGCAGCTCGTATGAGGAATCTTATTCAAGACTTATTGACTTACGGGGCTACCGAGACTATTGATAATAGTTTAACTACGGTTTCTTTAAAGAAATTGGTATTAGATGTAAAAGATGTTTTAAGCGAAGAACTTAAGCAGCATAAAACAGTCCTTAAAATACCTAAAGATTGTGAAATTACGGTTAGACCAATACAGTTTAAACAATTGCTGTTCAATCTATTTACTAATGCAATTAAATTCACTAAAAAGGAAGATAAACCTGTTATAAAGGTAATGGGCAAAATTGTTGATGGTGCAGATTATCCTGAAATAGATTTAGCTGAAGACAAACGTTATTCTCATATAACGGTATCTGACAATGGTATTGGTTTTGATCAAAAATATGAAAGTAAAGTTTTTGAAATTTTTCAGCGATTACATAGTGATGAAGAGTACCAAGGTACTGGTATAGGTCTTGCTATTGTAAAACGAATTGTTACTACCCATAACGGTCAAGTTAGGGTAGAAAGTTCTCTTGGTAATGGTGCTGTTTTTGAACTATTTATTCCGCTTGCAGTTAAAGCGATTTAAAATAATCCTTTACTTCTTGGATGTGCTGTTTTTTAGATTCATCGTTCAACCAACTTGCTTCAAAACCATTAATAGCTAATTGCTCTATTTGTTCTAAACTTAAGTTTAGCGCTTTTGCAGTTTGGTAATAATTCTCGTTCATATACCCACCAAAATAGGCAGGATCGTCTGAATGTATTGTTGCAACGATTCCCTTATCAAGCATTTTTGCGACTGGATGTTCGTCCATTTTCTGAATCACTTTCAGCGCAATATTACTGGTAGGGCATAAGGTTAAAGCAATTTTGTTGTCAACCAATCTTTTAACCAAGGCTTCGTCTGTTAAACAACGATTGCCATGATCTATGCGTTCTACTTTTAAAATATCTAAAGCTTCCCAGATATATTCTGCCGGGCCTTCTTCTCCTGCATGGGCAACAAGCTTGTAGCCCTGTTCAGCAGAGGCTTTAAATACTTTTTCAAATTTACTTGGCGGGTTTCCCATTTCCGATGAATCTAAACCAACGCCATCGATAATATCTTTAAACGGTAACGATTCTTCTAAGGTTTTAAAAGCATCTTCTTCACTCATATGACGCAAATAGCTCATGATAAGTTTGTAAGATATAGTTAACTCATTTTTTCCCTTTTCTAGAGCGCGGTGAATTCCTTTTATCACCACATCAAAAGCAACACCTCTTTCGGTATGTGTCTGCGGGTCAAAAAATACCTCTACATGCTTTACATTTTCACTGTGTACTTTGGTTAAATACGCCCAAGTCAAGTCAAAGAAATCTTGCTCGTGTAATAGTACCTGCGCGCCAGCATAATAGATATCTAAAAATTCTTGAAGGTTGTTGAATTTGTATGCTTCTTTAACTGATTCAATAGAATCATAGGGTAAAGTGATATTGTTTCTCTTTGCAATTTGGAACATTAATTCTGGCTCAAAACTCCCTTCTAAATGTAAATGCAATTCCGTTTTTGGAATGCCTTGTATGATACTTTGAAGTTTTGATGTTTCCATGTGAAAAAGATTTAAATACTTTAATGATTTAAGTAGGTCTAAGATTTTTGACAAACTTACTTATTAAACGTGATAATTACGAATGGTAAATGCGACAACAACCTTTTTTATAAGCTAAAGATTTTTTACAGAACATACTTATTAAATATGTCTTCTAGTTCTTTTTCTGGATCTGTACTTAATCCGGATCGGGTAGTGGAACTTTGTATAACCGTGCTTCTACAAGCTGTTAACCAACCAAAACGGTCAGGTAAATCTAACTTACCTATTGGTCCGCCAACTTCCTTTCCTTCACAAATCAATTTCCAAGCTTTTAGATATTCGTTTAAGATTTCGTATTCTATTTCCGGAGAAAATGCTTTTAACTTTTCTTCATCGATTTGATACTTGATATCTAAAAATTTTGTCCTTTTACAGAATAAAATCACACCTACATTAAAAAACTCTTCTCGTTCAACTTTCGGTACAATTCTAACTATTGCAAATTTAAATGTGTGTCTATCTTGCATCTTCCGCTTCTTTTACTAAAACATCGATCATAGATAGCTTAGTGGTTGTAAATTTAATATAAGCTGCTCTTTTTTCATCCGCATTTAAAACATCAGATTCGCTCGTCAACCAATCTTCTGGTATGTTTGAAACAATTTCAGTTACTTTCTCTAGGGTAATAATTTTTTGAATTTCTGCGGCAGCTTCTGGTAGGGCTGTGGCTTGTTGTAAAAGTACATGGTCTTTTATAAAAGGAAATGTTCTAGTTAGGTGACTCTCCCAAGTATCCCAATTATGGTGAAAATAGAAACTTGCCCCGTTGTCTATCACCCATAATTCGTTATGCCAGTATAATAGATTTGCATTTTTAGCGGTACGGTCAATATTGCTTATTAAACTATCTAACACCACAACCTTTGAAGCTGTCATGGCATCTGCCTTAGAAATTAAAGGATCGAAAGTAATGGCGCCTGATAAAAAGTGTAAACCAAGGTTAAGCCCTACGCTAAACTTCAGTAAATCTTGAATTTCTTCGTCAGGTTCTGTTTGTCTAAAAGAATCTTCTAAGTTCATAAATACCAACTCAGGTACTTTTAAACCGATTACACGTGCCAATTCACCACCAATAAATTCAGAGATAAGTGATTTTTTACCTTGCCCAGAGCCTCTAAACTTGAGAACATACAAAAAATCATCGTCGGCTTTTACAATTGCAGGCATAGAGCCGCCTTCTCGTAACGGTTGTAAATATTGAACAACATCTACTGTTCTAATATCAAGTGAATTCATAAAATTAAATATAAGGCTATAATGCTAAGTGTAATACCGCAAATTTAATTGAACGATTTTTATTAGCTGCATTTTTATAGAAAAGCACTACTATTATTCCACTAGAAACTTTGAAGTATACACTAAAACAAAACCTGAGATATAAGATTTAACGGAAGCTGCTTGTTCTGGTGAATTTTTGTTTTTAAATGTATTGAATAATTTTTGGTAACCTTCAGTTTTTCAAAAGCTTTAAACTGCTTTTTTTTGAAAGCTATAAACTGCTTGTAATCGAAATTTCTGGCTTCACTAAAACATCCATTTTCAATTTCCAAAAGAATATAATTACTGTATGTTGAAGCATAACCTTGGTGTACATAGTCTACTATTTCGCCATAGGGTAGGGTTAAAATACCCGAATACCAATCAATAACTATTTTTTCATTACTAGTAAAAATATCAGTATAAATAGATTCCCATTTTATTTCTCCGTTTTCTTCATAAACAGGTGTTGTTAAGTCTGTTACAAGTAATTGATTTTCTATAATTTCGAAATGAGCAACATAACCTCGCCATAATGCCGATGAAACTTCTTCAGGTTTTTTGTCAGGATGTTTTTTAAAATAGGACTCTAACGGGTTGGTGTGCAATTCATAGATAATACCTTCATACATCAACTTATCTGGGTATTGCGCTGTTACAAGGTCTTCTGCCTTGGCGAAATTTAATGATATGAGTGAGATAAGTAGAAATAGAATGTTTCTCATTTTAATAGGTGATGATTGAATATGTACGTACAGTAAAACCTAAATAACATTGATTACTATTTCTAGAATATAATGCGTGCAGCCAACAATTATAGCTATCAAAGTAATAAGAATAAAACGAAAAAGAGTTGCTTTGCTATTGCCATGAAGTTTGTTGTTCAAATAAAAAACATCTAGTAGAATGAATATAAGAGCAATAATAAGCCCAACAATTGTGCCAACTTGTACTAAAGCCCATTCATATACCATGCTTGCAAACGAGAATTTGTCATCGTCAGATTCTGGTGGTGCACCTAAAACTATGCGCATATGTAGAAACCCTAAAAGTATAGCTACAATAAACCAGCCGAGATAATTAAGTATTCGCTTTACCATATATGGTTAACGCTTTTTGACTCGCTTTGTTATTGCTCTACTTCATTTTCTAGTGGAGAAATCATTATATGTGCTCTGTGCGTACCAGGATTCATGATCCAAGGGTGATTGGGTGCAGACGGAGTTTCTGGTAAGCCAATTGATGCTGATGTTGCAAAAGGGGTGTATATCACATAACGAAGCTTTGCACCATCAACTTTTGATGTTTCTACATCATATGCAGCATTTGGACCGTAGTAAATGTGTAATGCAGAACCGGGAGTAATTTTTATTTCACCAGATTTCACTTCAGCTTCTCTAATAGCAAAAATCTCATCCGCAGATTTGCCTTCAGCACGTAATTCTCTACCTCTTGCCATAAATGCGTCTAAATCTTTATGATAGCAAGCGGCATTGAAACCATCTTTCTTTGGGTCATCTGCAAGTACGATATACTCACTATCACCTTCTTTTAAGGTTACGAACTCTCCAGCCATATTATAACCAATTACTTTACTTGTAGCTCTACTTTCTGCAGGTGCTGCCATTAATGCCGTAGCAATAAGATCTTCATCTGTTTCTATGGTTTTTAATTGCTTTTCAATTTTCGCAATTGCTTCTGTAGTTGTGTCTGCATCTGTATTTTCTGCAGATGTTGATTTGGATTTATCTGATGAGTTACAGGAAATCAATAATGTGGCGATAATTAATGTGGAGAGTAGATGTTTCATAGTTTTTGGTGTTATTTCGATATTGTTAGAAGTAAAAGGATTAAGAACTTCTTTTAAAAATACGCATTCATTTTTTATAACATATCACCGTTTGTCTTAAAAAGGGTAACTAAAACTCAACGCCTCGCGTATTTTCTTTTGGTACGTATTAATTGATATCTAAAATCATCATAGAACAAACTTGCCAATAGAAATAATGCACCAAAAATCAGTGTATTCAATTTTAAGTTGAGTTGAAGGTAAAGGAATCCGCCAACGATTCCTCCAAAAAAGAAGAAGCAAATTATGTAAAGACGGAGTTTAATATTAGATTTTAATTTTTCCCTATTAGGATGCTTTTCTGGGAAAAATAATTGGGATAGCTCAATTCCTAAATCTGTAAATAGTCCCGTTAAGTGTGTTGTTCTAACTACTGCATTTGAAATTCTTGTAACGAAAGAATTTTGGAGCCCCATAGCAAAGAGTAGCGCGCAGATAATTAAATCTGGGTAAGTGATTTCAAAAGCATCACTGTAAAGCGGTATGGCTATTAGAATTAGACATTCAATTAAAGTAGGTAATACAAAAACATTTAATTTTTTATTCTTTCTAAATTTTTCAATCAAAAAACTAGAAAAGAAAGATCCAAAGAGAAAAGAAAATATATAGAGGAAATAGACAGTGCCTTTCCAGAACTCTAAATTTGCAACATCGTTCATGAAAAGTGCAAAATGCCCAGTAACATTGGTAGTTAGTTGGTTATAAGCCAAAAACCCCGTTACATTTACAATGCCTGCTACAAAAGATAAAATAGTGGCAATTTGCAGATTGTGCTTTAATTTTCTGCTCTTGCCTTGATGTCTAAACATTCCGTTTATGATTAAATCGGTATTAGAAAACGAAACTAATAGTAGTAACTATATTCACTTCATGTACCAAAAGCGGAGAACTTTTAATGAAGTAATTATACTAATCAGTAAGATTTCTGTAAGTACAAAGGTATTTAAATCTAAGAACGAATAAAGTATTCGTATTAACTTTTTAAAGACTTACTATTCCAATTGAAGTTTATGTTTAAAATTAATAAATCTTGTAAGTAATAAGCATTATGAGCTAAGCCTTAATTTAAAGTGAACAATTATATATGAATTAATCGCTGTGCCATTTTTCAATGCTGGCTTAAATTTCATTTTCCTAATACTTGATTCTACTTCTTCTCTTAAAAATCCATTGCTTGCCATAAGAAAATCTGAATTGGTAGTGTGTCCCTCTTCATTAATTGATACAAAATAGTTGTAGCTTAATTCATAATCTTGTGGATAATTATCAAATAGAGAAACCGAAGCTTTAAAGGAGCCTTCTAATGCTGTTTTATTCAAGATGATGGGGTAGGAGTCTGCTGTTTCTAATTTCCTATTAATTAGCCATTCGTCTTCCATTTCACAAACGATAGTAGTTTTTACTTTAGGATCTTTGAACATTGGTAACTCCTCACTCGAAATCAACTTGCCTAATTCATAGTTTTTTTCTTCCTTTAAATTGCCGTTGTTATAGTATGTACGGGTATACCCATGTTGCTTTCCGTCTTTAAATTCTTGATATAAAGTGACCTTATCGTTTGTTATACTTTTAGAAACTCCATCTCTTACGAAGTTTTTATATGTTGTTTCATATATGCTAATTTTAGAGCGAGATATCCATTCTGAATAATAAATACCTGTACCATTTATTAGAGTTTGCTCACCATTTTCATTCCAATAATTAATTAAACGTACTTTTTCTTCCGTAGCCTCACCTTCTAGTTTTTTACTACCATCTTTCCAGAATAGAAACCATTTGCCAATTCTTGTTGTGTTATTGGCAAAATAACCTTCTTCTTTTAATTGGCCATTGTCGTACCATTCTTTGAGCTCGCCATATTTTTTGTCAGTTTCGGCATTTCTTTCCTCTATTTTTTTAGGAATACCGCTTTCATAAAACCATTTATGAATTAACTTGTTCTCCGCATCACTTTTAGTTACTTCATATTTTAAGAGGTCATTTTCATAAAATTCTTGTCGAATACCTGTTTTTTTTCCTTCGATGTATGTTATGGATTCTTTAAGATTTCCATTTTGAAAAAAGGTTTTGTATGCTCCGTGAATATGACCTTTTTGAATACTAAACTCTTCTTTTAACTTTTGATCTTCATAATATGTTTTATAGGTGCCAGAATAGTTTAAATCGAATGGTGAACCATCCTCGTCTATACAGATTTCATTGGGGTTTTTACGAACGTAATCCTCTATTAAGGACATGGTATTACCGTTCATCTTATAATATTTATTATCAAGTACAGAAAGCTCATCTAATCTTTCATAGAGGTCACTACCAAACAAATCGCTTTGTTGCGCCTTAGTCATTAGTTTCTTGTTTTTTTGATAGATGTTTTCTGCTTTTTGAGCCAATTCAGCCATTTCAATATCACCAATATGTTGCAGACCTTTTATAATGGTTGGCATATAATCACCATAGCCGTTATAGTAGAATTGTACAAAGCCACCATTAGTAACCTGTGCGTCTAAATACCACCAATAGTAAAGTGCTTTTTGCCCATAAGATAATGCTTTGCCACGCTCAATTTCATGTTCTTTATCTTGTACGAAATTTGATAATGGTTCAAGAACGAACCACCCAAAATCAAAACCACTTAGCTTGTAGTAATCACCTTTATTAAGTTGCGGTTTAAAATGCTTTTTTTCATTAAATACCCAGTAAGGATCATTATGGTTATTGTCTTTGCGATTAAAAATTTGAAAAAGCTTCATTTACTTAATTTTAATGTAAAGTATGTAAAAGGTTTATGATAAAATTGCTGATTTTTAAACTAAATATTGAAGTATCTCTGTAATTGAAGATAGAATTAATAGACCAAGTGAAATTGTAATCATCAAATTGATTATAAACCCAATTTTTTTCTTTGTTGTATTGGGCTCTTTAAAACCCATAATAGAATAGCCCAAACCAATTAGGGCAATAAAAGCACTGCCTAAACTTAAAAAACCATTTATCATTGATTTAAGGTCGGATCCTTGTTGTGTATCTAATACCAAACTTGTAATTATGATGATAATAATAATTATTACCGCCATTATGGCAAATTTATAGGCTGTATTAGATTTTGGATTTTTTAATGTCATATTATTTTAAAAGATAAACCAAGTCATGCAATAAATTACTGATTACATAACTTGGTACTTTAAAGTCTATAATGTTATCTTGTTCTGTGTTCAGGTAATAATGTATAAACAAAGATATTATCGTTTTGATAATCTAGATACAGCTCTTCATTTCCATTACCGTTTTCATAAGAAAACACAGTTCTGCTATATGGTCTATAGTTATCATCTTTTTGATTATAGGCAATTACTTCAATAAGGTTGTTACCATCATAAATATATTCTATTTTACGCTGTCCTCTTTGATAATACATAGTTTTCATATTGTCGGCGTACTCAAAATTAAACCATGTTATTGATTGGCTAATATCTTTTAGTTTATCTCCATCATAGGTATACTTGTATGGGGTGTTAGTTACATCTTTTAGCTTAAGATTTTTCTTTTTTGTAGCATCACCACGTAAAGCTTCAGTTAATTTATTTCCATCGTATGAATAGAACCATTTACTTATTTGTGGCTTTTTGGCACCATGATATTTAATGTTCTTTAGCGTTGATATCTTACCATCTTCATCATAAGTAAGTTCAAGATTAATACTATAATAATATTGTTTTATAAAAATTGGTCGGTTGTTTTCAAGATCCATTTCAAACCTAACTTTATTTTCAGGATTTGTGGCTTCAATATGGTTGTCGCTATATTTAAAGTCTAATGTAAATCTGTAATCGATTCTGCCATCGTTTTCAATGGTATTGATTTTTTTTAATTTATCACCTTCATAGGTTAGTGAGGAAGTACCCTGAAGTGTTTGTTCTAAAGTAGTATTATCATACCTGTAACTTTTAATTTCAGATACACGCTGTTGAGCACTTAGTTGTAGGCATACGGTAAAGAATAAAAGAGAGAAAATTTTTTTCATGATTAAATAGGGATTTGTTATTAAATAAAATTAAATTGAAAAATATGCTTTTTTTATAAGTAGATACAACGTTATTTTCAAAATGTTATTTAGTCAAATCAATACTAAAAAAACCTTGACTAGTTTGCCGTATCAATTCGTTTGCATCAATTTTTATTGATTTGTGATAACGATTTTCTAATTTTTTTGTTGAGTAGCACTATTTTTTAAACTGTATATCTCAAATATTCTATTTATTTAAGACCAATCATTTAAATCTTTTACAGCAAAACCTAAACTAGATTTATTACTATGTTAAGGTATTAACAATCTGTTTTCGATTCTCGCTGAATTATGTAAAATCTGCATAATAGGAAAAACCGATAATAATAGTTTTATGATATTTTCTAATTGTATTTACTGGCATTACATCGTAGTA
Source organism: Maribacter sp. Asnod1-A12 (assembly GCF_045063735.1). Lineage (NCBI taxonomy): Bacteria > Pseudomonadati > Bacteroidota > Flavobacteriia > Flavobacteriales > Flavobacteriaceae > Maribacter > Maribacter sp. Asnod1-A12. The sequence continues at coordinate 3,906,800 of NZ_JBEFNZ010000006.1, read as the reverse complement.
TGTCGTTTTGCTAGAAGTAAACTCTATTTCAAGGACATTATTTTCATTTAATTTTTTATGCTTTTCTAATTTAAGGAAGTTTTCTTCGTAAACTAGTTTTGTGTCTGCGGATTAAAAAAAAATACGGTCATAGGTTCTAATACTTTGCAAAAAAAAGGTATTCAGTTGATGTAAGACCGTTATAATTAAAGTCTAGATTACCATCAGATATAGGTACGAGCATGAAAGTGAAATACAGTAGATTTTATTTTTTCATTAGTGGGTTTCATTATAATGATTTATTTCGCAATAGCTCCACTAAAGCAGTTAATGAAATTGTTGTTTCCTGCGGCATCTACATGGTAATGGTAACCTCTAATATCATCATAATGACCACGGCATTCATCTAGGTCTTCTGGTACATTACCTTCGGTGTTTAGTTGTGCATAAAGACCAAAACCATCCATGGCATAACCTATCATTGGGGCATGATGATCATGTTGTGCATGCTCTTTAGTTTTACCTGTAGCGGCATGGTAGTGGTACCCATTATCCATATTTATATGTCCGCCAGCATCATCGATTGGTGGGATGGTATACCCTTCTAAAATTATATGAAGTGGGGCAGGGGCGTCAAAGATCACTCCGTTAAATGCGATTCCTCTTTTTATAGGTCCGCCTAGTCTTTCTCCTTCATTATCGCCTGGTGGCGGTCCGTTTGGTGGTGGTCCATTCGGTCTTTCTCCTTCAGAATTTATGTCTTGTGGTGGTCCTTCATGATTTTCATTAGTTGGATTTTCTCCATCTCTATCATGGTTTGGTGGTGGTCCGCCTCGTTCTCCATGTGGTGGGTTGCCACCTTGAGGGTCGCCAGAAAGATTAATTGGGGCTTCTAATTTAATCGGAGTTATAGGTATGCGATAAGTGCTAGATAGATTGCTAACATACTTAGGTAAACACTCAATGCAATAGTTGATGAATTCGTCTTGCAATTGTGCACCCATTAGCTTGATACAATCATCTTCGCTCTTGGTTCTAAATACGTCTCCGTTAGTATCGTACAATTTCCAAAAATCATCATGATAAAGTTTTGGTAGCTCTTTTATAAACTCGCCATCGACATCATACATTTTACCATCTTTAAACCAAATACCACCTTTTTCGGAACCGTCATTTATAGTATGTGGACACCAAGGACCCATTTCATGATCTTCAGGAATACTAGAAGTTGTTATTTGAAAACATTTTGTTTTCGTGCCATCGCTTAGTATACAGTTAACAGTATCTATGCTTAAGCTATTATTAGTAAGAAAAAGAGAAGCATCTACATTTTTGATAATTTGGTCTTTTTCTACTTTTTTAGAGGTTTGTTTACAGGATAGAAAAACTGTAAACAGTATGCTTAAAACTAATGTTAATGAATTTAGATTTTTCATATCTTGAACTAATAGTGAATTTCATAAAACAAAGAATACCTAAATTAATAAATTACTTATCATAAAAGTAATGGTAGTATCGCTAACCCATCAATATTAAATCAAAACCTACAAGATTACAATATTTTATTGTAGTTGTTTATTCCAATAAATTAGGTTTGGCTTTTCTCCAGCCGGCTTCAAGTTGTTTAGATAATGTTGCTTTTACTTCTATTAACTTAGTTTTAGTTATAATGTTGACTGTTTCATTAGGGTCATTTTTACGGTCATATAATTCCTTACCTGTCAATTCGCCTCTGGTCCCGGTTTTAGGATCCCAAGTATACCATTCAATATAATGATATTCTTTTGTATTGATGGAATAACCCATATATCGCTTGCCATCTGCAGAAACTTTCGGCCTTCTATGAAATTGGCTAAAGGCCGCGCTTTTCCATGAACGTTGTGGTTCTTTGATTAAGGGAACAAAGCTTGTACCTTGCATATAATCAGGAATGTCTATACCAGCGATTTCACATAACGAGGGAAACATATCTATTAGTTCGGTGATTTCATATGTTTGAGCCCCTCTATTTTCTTGATTTGGATACCTTATGATCATAGGTACTTGTAAATCTATATTATAATTGGTCATTTTACCCCAACTATTATGATCTCCTAATTTCCAACCGTGATCTCCCCAAAGTATGATGATGGTGTTGTCATATAATCCGATTTGTTTTAAGTGCGCAACCAAATTACCCACTAAAGCATCTATATAACTTACACTGGCATAATACCCATGTTTTAATTTTCGAGACCTTTCCTCGTTCATTTTAAAATTTGACTGAGGGTGCCCTATATCATTAAAACCATCATAATGCCTTAATTCATACATGGAGTTCATTGTATGCCCAGGTGCATTTTGGGGTACATTGGGGTTGACCGCTAACGGAATTTCTTGTGCATCATATAGATCCCAGTATTTTTTCGGAGCGGTAAACGGCAAATGTGGTCTAAAATAACCTAAGCCCATGTAAAAGGGCGTTTCTATTTTCGCTAATCGGCTTAGTGTCTTTTTTGCCAATTCTGTTTGCGCCCCGTCATAATAAAGCGTGTCATGAACATCTGCTGCCTCCCAAGCCGGACCTGTATTCCATCCATCGGCATATCTTACAGGTCTTAATTTTAATAAAGAATCTCTAATTATTGCCTGCGATTTGTTGACTTCTTCGCTAAAGTAAAATGTCTCTCCATCTCTTTTTAGCCAATCTTTTTTAAGGTACTGTTTTGGTCGTAAGTCTGGTTCGTCCCAAGAAATGGAGTCTGGCATATAGTTGTGAAAAATTTTACCAAGGTTTACCGTGTGATATCCATTTTTTGAAAAATATTGGGGCATGGTAACGGTGTTAGGGTTAATTTCTCGAAACTTATCACCTAAATGCCACACGCGAGTAGAATCGGGTCTTAAACCGGTCATTAAACTAGCTCTAGATGGTGCGCAAACCGCTACCTGAGAAAACGTTTGCCTAAATGTCATTCCTTCAGCAGCTAGTTGATCAATATTCGGTGAAATCGCTATGGTGTCCCCATACGCACCTAATGTAGGTCTAAGGTCATCGACAGAGATAAAAATTACATTAGGTCTCGTTTTGATTTCTTTTTGTGCATTACAGATATAGTTGGATATAAGTGCCGTAAGAACAAGTAATCGATAGGTGAGCTTATTTTTCAAATGGTTTTTTTATAATTGAACAATGTAATGTATAAATATACATAGACACGTGCATTTTCTAATAAAAGCTCTTAAAAATTTGCTAAGAAGATAGAAGCAGTAAATCAAGTATCCTAAATATAATTTTTTAACTACTTAGTTTTACTCGAATTACTGCTTCGTAATAACAAAATATTTTAATTTTACTTAACTTATATTATAATTTGCCGGTCAAAGTAATGCCGTACATTCTAGGGCTTCCCAACATATAAGAGCCAAACCCCCAAGATAAGTAACGCTCATCGGTAATATTCCTAGCCCAAAAAGCAAGATTAAAATGGTTGCTTGTGATACCGAAACGAGTGTTAAGTGTAGTATATGCCTGTTGGCTTAAACTGTTTTCGAAATCTAGTTGATATTCACCAATATACTTAAGTTCACCTCTTAGAAATAGTTTTAAATTCTGGTTGGATTCTGAAATTGAAGCATTGTATTGTGCCGCTATTAAGGATTGGTAAACAGGGGTGTATATTGCTTGATTACCTTTGTAATCAATTGTTGTAAAAGTATTTGCGTCAAATAGTTCAAGTTTTTTATAATTGCTATTAGAGGTGCTAGCAATCCAATCTACTTGTAAATTTTTGAATGGTAATACTGAAAGTTCAAGTTCTAAACCGTAATTGTCCATGTCACCAATGTTTTCTGTGGCATAGGTGGCACCATCTGTAGTAGTCGTTAATTGTTGGTCTTTTTGTTGAAAATAAAAAGCGGTTATGTTTAGTTTTAATTTGTCTTTCCATAAACTATTTTTAGTTCCAATTTCGTAATTATCTGATTTTTCAGGATCGTAGGTAGGACTAGTTTCATTCCCAAAATTAAATCCACCTATTCTAAACCCTTTTGCATAAGACCCATAAATCATAGAATTATCGGTTACTTGATAATTTAAAATAAATTTAGGCGTAAAGGCATTAAAGGTTTTGTCGTTAGAGCTATCTTCAGATGAAACAGAAACTAAACCATCTTTTTCAAAACTGGAATTCTGAGTTAGCTTACGATGTTCAACGTCATAACGGGTTCCTACGGTTACATCAATTTTTTTTGTAATCGCATAATTGGCTTGACCAAAAAAAGCAATTCCTATATTATCCTTTACACCATTTGTAATAGTTGAATAAGGTGCCGAAGGGTCAAATATTGCAAAATCCTCTTCATAATAAGTAATGAATTTGCTTTTTGCTTTTTCAAGAAAAAGGTAGGTGCCAGCTGTCCAGCTTAATTTACTCTCATTTGCCGGTGATGTAAACCGAAATTCTTGCGTTACCTGGTTTTGATCATTTGATGTGTCTCCGCTAATAAATTTGGAAGAGGTAAAATCAAAATCGTATCGATCATCGAACCAACTTTCATAATCTACAAAAGCGGTTATAGAGGTGAAGTTGAATTTTTCGCCATAATAATGAGCAGCAAAAGATGCATTAAAGTTTTTTCGACGTTCGGTATTATCATAATTTCCAAAAGCCTTGTAAGGTTCATTAATAGCGATGCTATCTGTAGCTACCCATGGGTATGCTCCCTTATCTTTATTGTTTTCATATCTTGTAGTTAAATCAAGTGTCCAATTATTAGAGGCTATATATTTTAGATTAATATTGCCACTATAGGCTTCTTTTCCATCAAACTCATCGGTACCTATAGTAGGGTTTTCATAAACTGCACCTCTTTTATTTAATTGAAGTCCGGTATTTATAAATAATTTATCTTTTATTAACGGGGTATTATACCCCAGGCTGTAACGTTGTTGCTCATAATTACCCAAATCAAGCTCTAAAAACCCCGATGTGGTATTTTTAGGTTTTTTTGTAATAACGTTAAGCACGCCACCAAAAGCATTTCTGCCATATAGTGTTCCTTGTGGTCCACGAAGTATTTCTACTCTCTCGATATTGTTAAAGTTTAGTGGTGCAGAATAAAAGTCAAATTGATAGACCCCGTCAACATAGGTAGCAACAGACTGTTCGTTAGTAAAGCCCATTGCACCACGAAAATTTAAAAAATTGGAACCTGTACTATTCCCATGCTCAATTGTGAATGCACTTGGTGCAAGTGCCGTTAAGTCACTAATTGACCAAACTCTGTATTCTTCTAATTGTGCTGCATTTAGAGCTGTAACAGCCAATGGGGTCTTTTGCAGGTCTGTTTCTATTTTATTAGCGGTTATTACTACTTCGTTTAAAGATTCGGTTTGATCGAAAAGTATAATCTGTAATTTTAAATTATTCGTAGTAACTTTTATGGTTTCTACTTTAGTTGCATAACCCACTGCTCTAAATTGTAATTCGTACATTCCAGGTACTAAGTTTAGATCGAAATTACCTTCGATATCCGCTGCACTTCCTATATCACTATTAAGCACTAAAATATTGACAAACGGTATCGATTCCCCATTGGTAGACTTAATTATTCCCTCTATATTTTGGGCAATACTACTTGTGATTACAAAGCATAGTACTGCCGTTAATAAGTATTTCATACTCACTTTATTTAATTTAAATATTTGGTATTAGTTTTTGTCAAGTAAGAATATACCTTACCTGAATAACCTAAAAATATTGATTCTAGGTTTTGAGTATTTCTATTAAATAGAAATAAGAATTTAAATTAAATTTTGTTTTGGAGGTCTAAATATATATGATAGAAAACAAGAAGTATACTGTATGTTAGTGTATGTGGACAGTGTTTCTTTAGTGTGATTAACTAATTGATTAATAGTAAAAAAAGAATTTTTCGAGAAGAAATATTGTGCCACAATTTGTTCTTTTTTAGGAGTAGGGGATTGCTTTTCTTCTTTCTCTTCTGCCTTTTTAAGTTTTTGGGCTAAAAAGCATTTTCCATTACACGATAGCATTGGTTTTTTCTTATTGATACAAAGTACTTTTGCAATAAAATCTTGATTCATTGTAAAATTAATGAAGATACCAACCTTCGTCAAGTTGGGTAACATGAGTGCTATTACTATCGATATGGAAAGTAGTTTTTTCAAGCGTTCGTTCTTACCTGTAAATTTAATATTTTAAAGCATAGTTAATAGCTATTGATGTTATTCAATCTTTAAAATTTGATAGCTTAAGAAAAACTCTTTAACACCTCAATAATTTCATCAGGTTCAGATCGAGTTCTATAATCAACATTCACATAATTCCAAGTTACAATTCCATCAGTATTTAATATAAATGTAGCGGGAATAGGTAGTATGTTTGCATTTCCGTTATTTATTATTTCTAAATCGAGACCTCTGTCAACTCGCATGTGTTCCATTAAAAATTCAGGAACTTCCCAGGCTACCCCATATGCCATAGCAACTTTCGCATTTTGGTCTGATAATACGGTAAAGTCCATTTTACTTATTTCGGTTTTTGTCAATGAGCCGTCTGGTACTTGCGGACTTATAGCTATTAATGTAGCACCTAAAGATTGTATTTCTTTTAATTTACTTTGTAAAGCCCTAAGTTGTAAGTTACAGTAAGGGCACCAATCTCCTCGATAAAAAGTAACAACTACAGGACCTTTGTCTAAGAAAGATTGTAATGAAGTGGCTTTACCTTTTGCATTCGGAAGTGTAAATTCTGGAGCTTTTTGATCAATTTTGAGAGCCTCACTTCCTTGTTGAAAAGATTTTGCCTTGTTGATAATATCATCAACACCTTTCATAAACTCAGGCTTGGCTTTTCTACCCGCTTCAATTTTAGCCTCTGTTTGTTCTTTTAAACTTTTCATTTTTGTCTAATTATATAGATTGTTGTTTGTAATAAATAAAGGAAATGGGATTTATTTTTATGATTTTGTTAGTATCTTAAAAGTAAATATGAGGTGTAAAAGGCTTCATCTAAATTTTTGCCGAAAAAAAAAGCATATGCGAAAAGCGACCGGTCGGAAGCATTATCGCATATACGTTTTTGTATTTTTTAAGAAAACACGAAACAGTAATTAACTTTTAATTAAACCTTGCTTAAAAAAAATACTGTTATGTGCAGGGTATTCTTTTACTATTTTTTGTCTCCAAAATAAGACACACCACCACCACTTAAAAAATCTTCTCTTACCGGACTAAACGTGTCAATAAGCATACCTTCTTCAAGGCAAACTGCACTATGCAATAAATTAGGCTCAATATAAACCCCGTCTCCTGCTTCTACAATTTGTTTTTTTCCATCAATTTCAAATTCGAATTTGCCAGAAACACAGTAGGTAGCCTGAGTATGAAAATGTTGATGTGGAGCACCTAACGCACCTTTGTCAAATTTTACTTTTACCATCATGATCTGGTTGTCGTAACCTAAGAATTTTCTTGACACACCTCCGCCAAGATTTTCCCATTCCATATCTTTAGTAATGATGTACTTTTCACTTAATCGTTCCATTCTTTTTAATATTGTTTTATACTGTAGTAAGTTATAATACTTCGGGAAAGATAATTTAATTATAAATAATTAAAGAAATAAGAATACTAATTTTTGTGATTTTTGGATGTATTGCAGATTAATATTCTTAAGTAATTGAAATATTAATATCACTAACCTGATCGACTGTTCTCTACTATTTGACAATAGTCTGTCTTAAATTAAAAGCGATATTTTTAATTTATTTTAGGTTTTTCGTTCATAAAATATAGTAGTAAAAACAGGAAACCAATATAAGAAGCCTGTAAGCCTACCAAGTCCCATTTTTGAGCAAAAGAGCTACCTATCACTAATATGTTCATAAGAGCGAAAGTAGAAATTAGTGTTTCTCTAGTAAATTTATTTAGAATTAATAGAAGACCGATAATAAGTTCGGCAAACGGAATTATATATGCTAATGGAGTTATTAAAATTTCGGGTAATAGGGTATCTTTAAAAGTGTTCTGCATTCCCGAAACAAACTTATCTAAATTAGGTAGCCTTACTATTCCATGAAAGAAATAATTAATTCCGAATGAAATGCGTAATAAATGAATTGCTAGGCTTTTGTTATCTAAGTTCTTTAAAATCATTTTAAGGCGTTTTAAGAATAATTAAATTTAAGAAAAGAGAATCTTTTACTTCTATAATATACTTGTCGAACTTGGTCATGGTTTATTACAAAATAACGCTACTAAGTTTACTGCGGTATTGACATTGTTTTAAAACTCCACTCTTTGTTGGTTTTATAATTCTTTAAGAAATTGGGGCCTTTTACTCCTGCGTAAATTATTGCTGCACCTGGTATTGTCAATAAAAATGCAGATGACTCCCCAAAAATTCCGGCAATTGTACCTATAGCTATAGTTGCCAAACCTATATAAACCAAAAGACCGTTGGTAAAAAGTGATAATAAAAGAGGATTTTTTTTAATACTGACTATGTCTGAAATCAATATATTCTGATTCTTTATTTCTATTGATTGTTCGTCAAATATTGTAAACCTTCCTGAAATTTTTTCACCATTATGAGTTCTTATTGTTATTCTTTTGTTCTCTTTAATTGTAATTTCTTTTGCAATTCTTTTGTTTAAAATTTTCAACGAATTTTCTTGAGCAAAAGAAGCAAAGGAAAAAAATAAAAAGGTTATAAAAAATAGTGCTTTATGCATAACGGCGTTTTAATTTGAATGTTAAAACAAATCATTAAGTAAAAAGGAAATATATCATGGTTTAATTTTTATATAATTTATTTTTAGGACAGTATTTATGTAATTAAAAATTAAATAGTTTGAATTTAACCTTCATTATTTTAAACCTTCAGAGCAATAATAATGTGGTAATATGGTAAATAAACAATGCTCAATGATCATCCATTCTAAGAAAAAATAAAAGGCAGTGCTTAGAGCACCGCCCTTTATTTGTATTATGACAAGTTTTAGAAAATTTTTATTCGCAATAAAATATGGTTTAACACATTTAAGCTGTGGTGGTTTCTGTGCGCTACCTCTCATTATAACAATATTATCTCTACAAAATTAATTATTTGCCATTATCTTAAATTAGAGTACACGTAGGGTTAATAGACTTATTTGCATCAGCAATAGTAGTGTTCTTTAATTTAATGTAGCTTCCTTCAATTATATATACGGCCTTTCCATTTCTTGTACTGTTATTTTTTAATTTACAGTCTTCTAAATACGCCGTAGAGAAGATGTCAGGGTCATTTCTCCAAGAAGAATCAATTAAGTCATGTTTTGAAAACCGTATTGGGGGTAGTTTTTATTCAGGTAACTTGTCATAAATCGTGGTGTTTACAGCAATTTTAATTTCTCTTTTAACGTTTCTGGGCATTTCAAATTCAATTGTAATATGCCCTTTTAGTTTTTCATATTTTTTATTCAATTTTATTTCAAAGCCTAAATTTCGGTATAAAACATTATTATATTCCCATATAGCGTATTCTTGTAAGTATACAGCTCTTCCATTATCTACAAATTGTAATTTCTCGTTGTTTTCAGTTATAAGTTCATAGTCTTTAAACGAATATGTTGTAAAATCAGAAATATCATCGTCTTTGTTGGTTATGGTTCCGTTGTTTTTATCAAATTCTTCAATTTCCGTTTCAGATATCGGATATCTTGTAAAAAGATATAATTCATCCGTTTGTTCCTTTTTGATTTCTGTAATATCTCCAATAGAGATTTTTGCATTTTTTACAATATCATCTAAAAATTGTTCTGTTTCTTTTTTAGAATATTTATAATTGGAATATTGTTGCCCATTACAAGAAATTAGTAAGAACGATATAATTATAAAGAGGCATAGATTATAAGCTTTCATTTTTTTAATCTTTATTTTTTTAATGGTAAGCTGTGCTAGATGACCGCCAATGTCTAGGCTAAGCGTAGCACGGTAATAAGATAATTTTTTATTTTAGTCTTATCACAAAACTAAAGAATATTGCCTACTTGATGGCGAGACTGGTTTGGTTTTATATTATCTCTTCGAAAGCTAAATCCATAAGATTTAGCGATATCATAAATATACGCAGACCTTTCGATTTTTCTTTAAATACCGCATTACATTTAGGTTGGGTTTGCAAACGTATTTTAATATACTAAGGCTAAAACCAATACTCGCCTTTCAACAGTACCAGTAATTTCCATATTATAATCGTTTATTCCTTGTAAAAGACTACTGACAGGGGTATAACCTGAAGCTGCTGTGTAAGTGTAGTATAAATTTATAAAAGAACTTTCGCTTTTTACAACTTCGAGTGCTTTAAAGTAATTTCCATAGTAGTTAAATTTTATTTGATTTTTTGCCAAAGCAAAGAGTGAATCTATTTTGACTGAATCTTTTGAATTTATAAATCTTGAATCTTCATAACTTTTGATTTTACCTCTTTCGTCTTTGTAAGTCCATCTTGAAACTATTTCTCTTTCCTTAACCCATACGGAATCGGGATATTGATATTTTTCGTTTATTAACCCACTTGATATATAGTTCTTTTCATTCTCTTTCGAGACTAATTCGCTTTTATTTGGAAAACTTTGCTGTGTAATTTCCACTATAAAATTCCAATAACTTTCGGATAAATCTGTGTTTGGATAGTTTTTTGCTAAAAAGTTATTTTCAAAGTCTTCGGTCAGCTTAGTTAGTGTTTCACTTTTTTCTGGTCCTAAAATCTTTTCAAATTTCTCCAAATCTACAGCAGTGCTTTTACAAGAAGTCAATAAAAGTAGAAGGATAGAAATTATAGCAAATTGATTCTTCATATGTTTGCCAACGGTTGGAGTAAGAATAGTAGTGGATGGATACGTACTAACTTTTCGGTCAAACAGAAACTTTTTTAAGTGCTTTGCGTTTAGCAATTAAACCGATATTATTTTATATAATATTATGTATAGACTATTTTGTACTTAAATTCTTCAATTTCAATTCAGAAAGGCTTGATAGCGTCACGTTTTCTCCAATATCTTTTGCTTTTAGATACACTTCTCTTTTTGATGTTTTTACTAAAATACCCCCTGAATCAACTTTGTAATCTACATTCTTGTTAATAAATGTCAAGGTGTTTTCAATTTTATTATAAATAAATTCATCTTTGAAGAGTAACTCTATTTTACTGTCTATATCTGTAAATACATAAAACAAATAATCTTCAAAAGCAAAAGCTCGAAACACACTCATCTTTTTTCCGTTTTCAAAGTTCATTGAATACACTTCAATAATATCAATTTCTTCGGCTAGGTAACTGTATTTTGTCTCTACTAAAGTATCATCTTTTCTGTTTTTTTCTACATAGTCTTCAGTAAGACCATCCGGGCTAAATGACCGTTCAATTATTTTTACTGGGATAGGTTTGTTTTCTTCAACTTTAAATTCTGAGAATTGATGCCAACAACATCCACTTTTTGTCATTGCATTAATTGTTTCTGATTCATAATCAATTTGGAACATACCACAATACTCTTGAGCTAATCTTGTAAATTCAGGACTATGTTTTAAGCCTTCTCCTGTTTCAAGATATACTTGAAAAGACGGACCGTGATAACAACTAAATTGTCCATCCATTACCGCTAAATCTTTTTTACCGTCAAAATTGAAGTCTTGATAAATGATAATACTTTGCTTCCCATAGGGTAACTCTACAATATCCGTTTCTATGTTTCCATCACTGGTCAATTCAAATGTAAACTCTTCAGATTTTATTGTTATGATGTTTTTATTAATATCATAAATTGAAATTTCTCCTTTCTTGAAAACATCATCCTCAAAACCATTTTCAATAGTCAATTCACCTTTGTATTTTTTAGAAAAACCATTAATCTCGTAAGTAGTTTGACTCAAAATGGAAAAAGAAATTAGACTCAATAGTAGTATCAAAATTTTATTCATATTCTTTTGTTCTGTTTGCATCTAACGTGTTAGTATTTGGAAATTTGAGGTTTTTTATACGAGGATTTTCCGAAGAAAATCTAAACATAGCAAACGTGAAACGACCTTTTGACTAAGTTGAAAATAACAATTTTATATGTGCTATTGTGTTATTCTTTCAAAATTATCATTTTGACACACTTAGTCAATTTATTGAAAGCCCTGCCCATTTTGCAAGAATATTCAAGAACGAAAATGGTATTACTCCTTTAAAATTTTAAAAAGCACAACTGTCTGTTTGAAAGGCGTCATAGATTAAAACTTCAGATGTATTATGAATACTCATGAAAACAAATTAAAGAAATGGTTGGATGTAATAGACCAACTTGGTGATCAATTAACTAAAAATGGAATAGCCCATGATCAGGCAGATACTTTTGTAGCCGATAATTATGGCTTATTGAAAAAGCATGGATTTTTAATGGTCATGATACCAAATTCATTAAAAGGTTATGGAGTTTCCTTTACTAACATGTGTGCTATATTGGTTAGAATAGCGCATTATTGTTCTTTTACAGCTTTGGCACTTTCAATGCACCAGCATTTACTAGCCGCAAATATTTGGAAATATAAACAAGAAGGCACTGGAGAAGAGTTTGTAAAAGGTGTAGTAGATAATAAGTTAATGTTGGTTAGTACAGGTGCTCACGACTGATTAGATTCTAATGGCACCATGAAAAAAGTTGAGCATGGTTATTTGGTCTCGGCAAAAAAACAATTTGCGAGTCAATCTGCAGTAGGCGATCTTTTGGTGACTAGTATTCCTTTTGATGATCAAAAAGAGGGTGGGCAAATACTCCATTTTATGGTACCTATGAATTCTAACGGAATATGATTGTTAGATGATTGGTACACACTGGGAATGCGTGGTACAGGGTCACAGACCGTAGTACTTGATAATGTATTTGTTTCAGAAGACGCTATAGTAATGAAAAGAGTAAAAGGTGAATTTCCTATGTTTTGGAATGTTGTCTTAACTGTTGCATTGCCTTTAATAATGGCACCTTATTTAGGTATCGCAGAAAAGGCGATGAAATTAACGTTAGAAAAGTCAAAAGCAAAACAAAGCAGACCTCTTCACAGTACTTTGTTACTTGGAGAAATATACAATAGCCTTACATTGGCTCAAGTGCTACATAAAGATATGATTGAAATAGCTAATGATTTAGATTTTCAAGCTAAAGAAAGAACAGGTGTTGAAATGTTGGCTAGAAAGACTTTGGTAGCAAATGCATGTACAAAAACGGTCAATAAAGCGATGGAAACAGCAGGCGGAAAAAGTTTTTACCGAATGTTTGAACTTGAGCGTCTCTTCCGCGACATGCAAGCAGTTGGTTTTCATATATTTCCTGAAAAACAACAGCAACATTTTACAGGAGAATTTTTATTGAAATAGTAAGTTATTTCTAATGGTTTGGCTATGAATAGTGTGGAAACAAACTATCGTTTGCTTTTCGCTATGTACTTAGTTTTTTGTTTTGCACGACCGTACCGAAGGGGTACATTCTGGTGTGTTATTTTGTTTTCCTTGTTCAAAGCAAAATTTAAAGATTTGTCTTCATTATCATTTTATTCGGCTATTCTAATCGTCAATCTTAGCCTGAGTAATATCGCTGAAAGTTGGAGGATTTTCAGTAAAGCTTGCAGCCCCCTTTTTATTAACTTTTAAAAGCACGTCTTTTGTAGTGGTAAATAATAGAACTGTAGAGAAGGATGTTTTAAGATGTGATTTTAAAATGATAAAAGCCTCATCTAAAGTAAGCTCTTCGGCTTGATCTTCTGTCTCTCTAGATCTATAACGAAATTTAAGTAAGACTTTAAAGCCATCTTCAGAATAGATTGGTCTTACAAATATATTTCTCAGATTAGGTTTACCTATGGTTTTTGCCATGGTTAATTTCGCAAAATCACCTTTTTCTACACTCTCTGTTACTTGTTTCCAAAAAATAAGAAATACATCTTGATAGGTCATAAATTAAAAATTGAAGAGCAAAACTACAAATTACCTAAGTAATGAATTTCGTAAATTTTTATAAAATATAGAGAATCAAATATTAAAACAGAAGTTGATTGAGAAAACAAAAAATTACTTGTAGCCATTGTTGTATGCAGTGTTATTTTTCCAGTCTCTTTTTTATTCTCGACCAAAAGTTTGATGTTTTATCTTTTTTTACATTTTCAAGCTCAGGTTTCCAATGTTGATTCCAATCATCAAGTTTGAGTATGTTTTCTGGTTCCAATTTTAGTTTTTCAATTAGATTGTTTATTTTTAATATTGTTTCTTTTCCTGTATTAATGATAGTATACTTATCTGGATGTGAAAAAATATCAGAAATTCCAAATTTCCCGATTTTGCCTAAAGGCATACGAATCCAAGTGTCTGTTTTAGGATGCCAAAATTGAGCTAAATCTACGGACTTATTTGTTCGACCAAATCTTTTTAATACAGCCCAATCCTCTGAGTATTTTTTAATACTGGTGCCTGAATCCAAATATTCTAAATTCCGTTTTCTTGTTTTCTTAGTTTTAAAGTCAATTTCAATTAAGTCTCCCTTTGAAACATACACAACTCGATAGTTTCCTGTTTGAAAAACACTAAAGTCGGAATGTTCTTCTGCAAATAATCCTGTATCGATGAGTTTTCTATTTTCCCATTTGTAAAAGGTAAAATGAAGCAGAATATAAACATCGCCATTTCCTGTTTTAAATACTCTTGGAAATTCCCCGTGAATATATCTTCGTGGCGTATTTACTTCTAATATTTTTTCACATTTTCTATTGCCACTGGTGACGGAAGAAACTAACCAAACATTTTTTTTATCTAATACTAACAGGTCGTTATCAACCCAAAATGGAAAAGCTAAAGTTGGAACTTTATCAGTAGAAGCTACTTGTTCCCAAGTATTAATATCAAATGGACTTTTACTGATTTTAATAATTCCAGTTTTATCAAGTTCGTTCTTAAATATAGCACAATGGTAATTGTTTGTTATGGAAGAATTAGTATAATTAACAGCTTTAGTTTCAAATTTTTTTAATGGCCATATTTTCGTGTCAATAAAATAATATTTACTTTTTTCATAACCACCACCTTTTGTGTAAAATCTTTCTTGACAAACAGATAGAGGATAGTTTAATCTTAAATGACCTTTTATAGATTGCTTTTCAAAAGGAATTTGCGAGGATAGGTTTATTAGTTTTGCTGATGTTCCCCATTTTTTTCTTGGTTGTTTTTGAAGTTGAAAATTAATTTTGTTTTTTTTGTTTTCCTTTTCAAAGTCTATTTTATTTTGCTCTTCTATTAGTACTAAACAATATGAGTCACTATCCTCTGTTATGTTGTAAAGAGTAAGGTTGAAAGTACTTAATTCTTGACCTAAAGCAAGTAAGTATTCCTCTGTGGGTTCAGAATTATAGTTTTCAATAAGAGATTTAAATTTTTTATCAGAAAAAACATTATGATGCTGATCCCATTTTTGAGTAAGTAAAGAAACAGTTTCATTAATTTCTTCTTTCCAATCAATCCTAATGCAATTGCTATCAGTATACTTCATTTAAATTAATTAGTTTTTTGTTTTTGGGCATTGCATACGTTAAGTATAAAAAATGTAGGGCAGGTGATAAGCACTTTCGTTTCGGTTTACTACTTAACTAAATATAAATATTTTGCTTTTATCTTTTCTGCTATAAATGCCATATTTTATATTTTATGGACTTTATAAATAAACACAGAACTTTCGTTTAGCACAAATGCCCTATGTTTTTTATATATTGTTAGCGGTAGTACTTTTACTCAATTAAAAGATTGTCTAAATTCAATAGGGGAAATATTAGTTTTATTCTTAAATAGTTTACTAAATGAAGTAGGATATTCAAAACCTAATTGATAGGCAATTTCACTCACGCTTAATTCTGTAGTTGATAATTTCTCTTTTGCTTTTTCAATTAATTTATTCTGAATGTGCTGTTGTGTACTATGACCGCTAATATTTTTTAATATGCTACTTAGGTAATTAGGAGAAAGGTTTAAATCATTTGCAATTTGAGTAACGGTAGGAATTTCATTAATAAGTGTTTCGTTATTATTAAAATAATTGTTTAATATTCTTTCCAGTTTTATAAGAATTTGATGATTGCTGATTTTTCTTGTAATAAATTGTCTTTCGTAATAACGTTCAGCATAATTGAGTAGTAACTCAATTTGTGAAATAATAATATTCTGACTGAATTTATCAATATTAGATTGATATTCTCTTTGTATATTTTTTAAAAGCTCTATAATAATATTTTCTTCTTTTTCGGAAAGGAAAAGAGCTTCATTAACAGCATAACCAAAGAAGTCATATTTTTTAATGGATTTTGCTAATGGTGTATTCCATAAAAAATCTGGGTGAATAAGAAGTAGCCACCCAGACGCATTTACTTGTATGTTCTGATTTATTTCAATCGTCAATATTTGTTGTAGTGCAACAAATGAAAATACACCTTCATCAAAATCATATTCTTGTTGTCCATAATTAAATTTCTCACTTACATTTCGTTTCAAACCAATAGAATAAAAATCTTGCACCCATTTAATTTTATCAGAATCTGTAGGGTAATTTACTTTGCTATAATCTACTAAACTAATTAGTGGATGTTCAGGCTTAGGTAAATTACAATAGTTATGAAACTCTCTAATAGATTTAAATTGATGTATCGTTTTCATTATTTAAATGTATGAATTAGTTTTCTTTATTTAGCACCATTCCTGCGTGATATAGGATTCCATTTCTGAATTCTCCATCAGCGGTAAATCCGGTATCATCTTTATAATCAATATGATTTCCTGTTACAAGATAGCCTCCTTGGTAAGCACTTTTTTTATTCCCTCTTGCTTCGTCATATCTATTGTTTGGAAGTAGTTCGTGACGGATATTTTCATCTTGGGTTACCCACATTCCAATATATTCTTTTGACTCTTCTATTGTCATTTGCTTTCAAAATTATTTTTTAAATCCTGTAGATGTTCCTAAAGTTCTGTTTTCTTCCAGAGCTTCCTGAATTGCATCTATTTTTAGGTTAGCATAATGATGCGCATCTTCCCCCATAAAAAAATGTATTGGTGGATTTTCTTGTTTATTTAAAGCGATTAATACTTCTGCTCCTTTTTCTGGGTCATTAGGTTGATTACCATCTATATCTTTTAAATGTGCTTGTTCCATTTCACGAGCAGATTTATATTCTTCAATTGGATTATTAGGTGTTTTTACAGAACCCTTTGATAAAAAATTGGTTCTAAAATAACCAGGATATACTAAGGTTGTGTGTACTCCAAACGCTTTCATTTCTTCAGCTAAAGCTTCTGTAAAGCCTGCAACAGCAAATTTTGTAGAGCAATAAATTCCAAAACCTGAAAAATTTCCTGTATAACCACCTATGGAAGCGATGTTGAAAATGTGTCCCGATTTTTGTTTGCGTAGATATTTTGAAGTATTTCTAATCACGTTTAGAGAGCCAAACACATTTACTTTAAAATTATTTTCGACTTCTTCTTCGGAAAGTTCCTCCAAAGTTCCAATTTGACTATAACCAGCATTATTAACTAAAACATCAATTCTACCAAAATGATTAATCGTAGTTTCAATAGCTTTTTTAACATTTTCGTTTTTCGTTAAATCCATTTCAATTGGTAAGAATTTTTCATTTTCTTCTCCAATCTCTTTAATTAAGGATTGTTTGTTTCTTGAAGTAGAGGCAACATTATAACCTTGTAAAAGAAGTTTTTTGGCTAATATTAATCCTAAACCTTTCGATGCACCTGTAATAAACCATACTTTTTTTGTATTCATATTCTTTAAATTAAGATTATGATACAAAGTTGGCTGATTTAAGAGTTTTTTACTTTTCCAAATCTAAGAATGATATAGTCAAATCTATCCTATTTGATGATTTTTGGACGTATTAACGCTAAAAATTAAATATATAACATATGTTATATATTTAATTTTATACCACCAATATAACAAATTACATTTGAATAAACCCCCTACTAGTTTAAACTGTATTAACAACTACTTTATACTAAATAAAAAAAGCCCGTCTTTACAGACGAGCTTTTATAAACAACTTAAATTAAAACAAACTATTCAAAAGAAGTTTCCCCTACGTTAGGGTTGTATACATAGTTAAAAGTATAATAGGGTGTTGCATCGGTAAATGGATCTGGCACCGCTGGGGCATCTTCGTAGTAGCTTATAAATTCTACTTTAGCATAATTACCCTCTGTAGTTTTAAAAACAAACACCTTACCAGGTATAGCGGTAACGGTAAAGCTTTCAGAATTGTAATTGTACCAGCCATTATCGCTACCTGTTGGTATGGCAAATGATGTTTCTGAGTCTTGGTTGAAAGTAAGGTCGGCGGCAGAGGTTACACTGGTAAATGTTCCAGTTACTATTGCAGCGCTAACATCTCCTTTTCTTGTTGGTTCATCTGTTGTACCTGTTGCAACGCCACCGTTTACGGCAATTGTTGTTCCTCTAAAGGCAATGTCCCAATCAGTATCACTAGTAGTTTCTGCGCCTGTTTCAAAATCGAATTTGGTGAATTCGCCACCAACGGGTTCGCCTTGTCCTCCTGTTTGTGGGGCGTATAGATTGCTTACCGTTTCAGTTAATAACGGTTCTGCTGGGGTACTGTCATCGTCGTTGCTACAAGAGGCGAATGCCACTGCTAAAAATGCTACTGCTAAAATGTTCTTCGTCATGGTCATGTAATTAATACCTGCGCGTTGTCAGGTGGGTTAAAATTGATAATTTAGTTTTAGGTATCCTTGAATTCCCGGCATTGTCGGGATATTGTTATCGGTATAGTCCAATAGATTATTGGCACCTACCTGTAATGTGAGATTTTTATAAAATGTTTTGCTTATCGCTGCATTTAAGGTTACGAAACCATCTATAAAACTGGTATCATAATTATCTATGAGGTCGTTTCCATTGGTGTCGTACTGCGCGTATTTACTTCTATACAGTACACGCATATTTACATTGGTACTGGCAGACGGTATATCATAATACACCTTAAAATTAGCATTGTGTCGAGAGCGATTCACCAAGCCGAAATAGTCTGACTGTGATAATGCGACCGACTGCCCACTTTCAGTATCCCGCACAAATACTTGATTATCTGCTACATCTTGTTTTTTCTGCTTGTCAAAAGCATATAGCAATTGGTACCCGGCACTAATGTTCAGTTCATCGGTAATTTTGTAGCTTGAGTTGATTTCAAAACCTGTGGTGTATATTTCATCAAAATTCATGTAACTGAATACATTTTGACCATTTATTTTACGGGCGATAATGCGTGTGTCTATCAAGTTTTTGAAATCGTTTCTAAAGAAATTTACCTCTGTATTTCCACGACCGTGTTTTAAATTAAAACCTAGGTTATACCCAATAGAACTTTCTGCTTCTAAAGGTTTGTCAAGTTCATCTTCGGTAACCAATACACTAAGGATCTGTTCTTGTTCTACTAACTCTTGTAGTTTGTCTAAAGCAACATTATAGCCTAGTACGGTGTATCCAACGACAGAATTGGTAAAGTCGAAATACAGCTGTCTAAAATCGGGTGCTTTAAAACCGTAGCCAACAGAACCCTTGATCGATAGATTGTTATTTAATTGGTAACGCAAAGCCAATTTAGGGCTGAATTGGTTGTTGTATTCTGAGTGATTATCAAACCGTGCGCCGGCAATAATATTCAACTTTTCAATAGGATTAAAATTGTACTGTGCATAAAGGTATTGAGAGGTGAAGTTGACTGTTTCATCAAAATAGGTTCTGTCTAGCTCATCTAATTGTATACCCATACCAGCAGTTAAAGTTCCGTTTTGTAACCCCGTATTATTTTCGTTTTCAGAAGCAAAGGTGTAGCTGCCACGTACTTCTGGGCGAAATAGTTTTTGGTTAAAATCACTATCACTCAATACATTTGTAGAAATAGGATCTGCCAATAATTCCGTAGCCATATAATTTGTATAATAAAGCTCGTAGGCCACGGTAAGATTTGGGGTCCATTTATGGTCTAGTCTGGCGTGAGTATTCCATTCACGTTCTTTGGTATTACCTTCATATTGTATACTGTCTAGTGTAAAACCTGCATCTTGGTTTTGATCGTAATAACGTGCGGAGGTGAATAGGGATAGTTTATCGTTGAAATCATAATACAAACGACCATTTAAAGTGTAGTTGGTAAACGGATTCACGGTTTGCCCTTCTACATCTTCATTTAGATCATACCCGTTAGATGAAAATCTATTAACGAAAAATCCATAACGAAACTTTTTAAATGCTTGTTTCAAATCTAGATTAATATCCTGTTGAGTGAAACTTCCTATTCTGTAAGATGCATTACCACTTAAGGCTTCCGTTTGTGGTTTTTCCGTAATAATATTAATCACTCCGCCTAAGGCCTCAGAACCATATAAAGAGCTCGCGGGACCTTTTACGACTTCAATCTGTTTAATATTCCCTACGGTTAATCTGCTTAAATCAAAATTACCTGCACTTCTACCCACAAGAGGTACGCCATCTATTAGAATAAGAATATAGTCAGATGCGATACCTTGTATTTGTACGCCTTGAAATCCGCTTTCATCAGCAACGGTTATTATACCTGTTTGCTCGTTCAGTATTTCATTAAGTCGTACGGTTCCAGATTTTATAATTTGCTTTTTGCCTACTAAAGTTACGGGCAGGGGAAGTGAAGACAACTGCCTTTCTGTTCTTGTTGCGGTAACAATAACTTCGTCTAGTTGCTGTGATACTATAGAGTCTTTAAGATTTTCTATTTGGCTTTGTGCCGCTACAAACTGAGTACCTATAAGTAGTATTGTTGATACTAATCGAAATCGCATTATATTTATTTAGACCAATTCTTAATAACACTGCAAATATATAAACAATTCTTATTTAGAATAAATTAAAATAGTTATTTTTGTTATCGAACATAAAAATTAACAGACCTGTAAAATGAAAACAGTATTACCTACCATTATGGCACTAGTTATATCTGCCAGTGCTATTGCTCAAAAGACAAAGATGAAAGATGACCGTGAGGCTATAAAGAGTATGTGCGGTTGTTTTGAAGTAACATTCAATTTTGCTGAAACATTTAATCACAGTACAGATTCGCTATACAAGCCATCTAAGACCAAAGTTGATAAAGGTTTAGAGTGGGCAGAGCTGGTGACCGACGAGGACGATAAAATCTCTATTCAACATTTATTGCAAGTAGGTAACCCTGCAGATCCACATATTGTAAAGCACTGGAGACAAGATTGGTTGTTTGAGAATACTGACTTGTACTCTTACAATGCAGATAATAAGTGGATATTCTCAAAATTGCCTGCTGATCAGGTTAAAGGGCAATGGACACAAAAGGTATTTCAAGTAGATGATAGTCCGAGGTATGAGGGATCTTCTACCTGGGTTCATGTAGATGGTAAGAGTTATTGGGAAAATACTGCAGATGCGCCACTACCTAGGCGTGAGTATACTACTAGAAGCGATTATAACTTAACCGTTCGTGGTAACCGTCATGAAGTAACGGATTATGGATGGTTGCATGACCAAGATAATACTAAGGTAATTCGTGAAGCTGGTAAAGAAGATGTTATTCTTGCTCAAGAAAAGGGATATAATACCTATGTGAAAGTTGATGATAGCAAGTGTGCCGCAGCGGCTGCTTGGTGGAAATCAAATACAGATAAATGGGCTTTAGTGCGTACCAAGTGGGATGATGTATATGGTCGCAATCAAGACCTTTCTTTAGAACAGAAAGTAGATAATAAAGTATTATATAAATATCTTTTTGATGATGAATATGTTCAAAAAGGGGAGATAGAAGAAGTAATTGAATCATTTGTTAAAAAATAAGAACATGAAAACCGTAAAACAAATAGCCTTAACCGCTCTGTTTTTTGTAAGCTTCACTGGTATTGCACAGCAGAAAAATGAGTTGATAGATCGTAAATTTTGGAAGAGTAACCCAGATGTTGCTACCATAAAACAAAAAATCGCTGCGGGCAATGACCCTGCTGAGATGGATAGCAATTCTTTTGATGCTACTACTTTGGCAATTACCAGTAAGGCAGATACAGAGGTAGTTAAATATTTATTGTCTTTGGATGGAAACCCTGTCGATAAGAAAACTCATGATAGTCGTATTTATTTACACTGGGCAGCGTATGCTGGCGATGCTGAGTTGGTTCAATTTTTATTAGATAATGGTGCGTCGGTTACGGCTTTGGATAGTCATAGATATACACCACTTGCTTTTGGTGCAAATGCCGGACTTACAAACCCTGCAATTTATAATGCTTTTGAAAAGAAAGGTGTGAATTTAGTGGAGGAGAAAAATGAACATGGTGCTAATGTTTTACTATTGGCTGCACCTTCTCTTAAGACAGAAAAAGAATTGAATTTCTTCCTAGATAAAGGTTTGGCTTTAGATAGTAAAGATGAAGATGGTAACGGAATTTTCAACTACGCTTCTAAAAAAGGAAATATAGATTTTTTAAATCTTCTTATTAAAAAGGGAGTTGATTACAAGTCACTTAATGATAATGGAGGTAATGCTTTTATGTTCGCATCGCAAGGTGGCCGCGGATTCAGTAATGGCTTGCCCGTCTATACCTATTTAAAAGGTCTTGGTTTGGAACCTAATATTGTTGAGAAAAATGGGAGCACACCGTTACACCGTTTAGCTTTTGGTGCTAAGGACGCTGCTATTATTGAGCTCTTCTTAAATGCTGGTGCAGATGTAAACCAAGCGGATGAAAAAGGGAATACTCCGTTTTTAAACGCTGCTGCTAGAAACCAGCTTTCTATAGTTCAATTATTAGCTAAAAATCTGAAGGATATCAATGCTGCCAACAATAGTAGGGAAACTGCACTAATGCTAGCGACTCATAGTAACAAGGCAGATGTGGTTGAGTTTTTAATAAGTAAGGGAGCGGATATCAATGCTCAAGATAGTGCCGGTAATACGGCTGCTTACTTTTTGGCAGATTCATATAATAAAAGAAACGCCAAGGCTTTTGATGCTAAGTTAGCTTTATTGAAGTCTAAAGGATTAAAATTCAATACCGTTCAAGGTGAAGGTAATACGTTATTTCATGTGGCTGCTAAGAAAAATAACCTTGAGTTATTGAAAAAAGTGTCTGATTTTAATATCGATGTCAATGCTAAGAACGATGAAGGCTTAACTGCTTTACATGTAGCGGCAATGAAAGCAGAGAATGATAAGTTGCTTAAATTCTTACTTGCTAAAGGTGCAGATGCAAAGAGTACAACTGAATTTGAAGAAACGGTATATGATTTGGCTAGTGAAAACGAATTGTTGCAAAAAGAGAATACGTCTCTTAATTTCTTAAAGCAATAGAACCCTAAATCATATTTATAAATCTCTTATAGAGAACAAATTTTTATATACATGAACAAATTTTTAAAATATATTCCGGCAATTCTATTGGTCGGGTCCTTATTGACCGCATTCAATCCTGTAGATAAGACTCCTGTAAAGTGTCTAATACAATTAACAAACTATTCAGGTGAAGGTGCATATTTAATCGTATCTATTGTTGATGCCGATAATGAATATGTAGAAACGATTTACGTTCAAGGTAAAGACAGCGAATGGTACAGTGAAATTACAGAATGGTGGAAATTCTACGGAAAAAATCGCTCGAATATAGATGCTATTTCTGGTGAGACCATTAGTGGTGGAGAACGCGCACTGAATGTTTTACAAATTCCGACGGATAAAATTGACCAGGGTTATCAACTACGTTTTGAAACTTCTGTTGAGGATCAAGGGTATTATGCAGATGATATTCAGTTTCCGTTAACCACAGAAAACTTAACCACTAAAGTAGAGGGTAAAGGTTTTATTCGCTATGTACGCATGTTGCCTCAGTAATTGTTTTAAAGCATTGTCTTTGCGAGCAGCATTTCACGGCGAAGCAGTCTGCTGAAGAGTAGCTGCATGTGAGTTTTGCGTGACCATGAAGCAGATGACTTCTTTGCGAGGAGCATTTCGCGACGAAGCAATCTGCTGAATGGTGCCGGTATATGAGATTTGGGTTCCCGTGAAGCAGATTGTTTTTTGACGATTTTTAGTTAGCATGTCACATTGAGCGCAGTCGAAATGCATTGGTTGTGAGATACGAACCTATAAGTTCTCGACTGCGCTCGAAATGACATTAAGTATTTATTTTACAATCACAATTATATATTCCAGAATGTCTTAGTACAGACATTCTGGAATTTTTAAAATAATAAGATTACAAAATTACATTTATGACCATTTCTATTTGGCGCTTTAGTCATCTTACACTTGCCTTGGTTTCTTCACTATTCTTGATAGTGGCTTCTGTTACCGGAATCATTTTAGCGGTAGAGCCCATTTCTCACCAAGCAAAAGGCTATGCGGTAGAGAATAGGGAAGAAGTATCATTGGCAACGACCATAGATGCATTAAAGAAATCTTATGATGAGGTTTTAGAATTGGAAGTAGAATCATCAGGATTCGTAAAGGCTTCTGTTTTGACTATGGAGATGGAAACATTAGACATATATGTGAATCCTATTACGGGTGAACAATTAGGTGAGGTTGAAGAGCGACCGTACATATATACTTTTGCGACTAACGTACACCGTTCTTTATTTCTAAAAAGTATAGGTCGATTTTTTGTTGGTCTTATTTCTTTACTCTTATGTATTATTGCCATTACCGGGATTGTGTTGCTTGCTAAACGCCAAGGCGGATTTTTAAAACTGTTTTCTAAAGTCCAAAAAGATTATTTTGAGTTACGATACCATGTACTATTAAGTAGATGGTTTTTTATTCCCATTGTTATACTTGCATTTACGGGAGTCTATTTATCCGCGGAAAAATTCAATTTATTGCCAGATGCCGTTGTAGAACAATCTGAAGCGACAGTAGCCGATGCAGCTCCGCAATACGATAATATTACCGATATACCTTTTTTTGCGGAAACGAGTTTGGCAGATATTCGTCGGGTAGAATTTCCCTTTTCAAATGATCCAGAAGAATACTACCTCATAGCTTTACAGGATAAGGAGGTTGAGGTAAATCAGCAGACCGGTGAAATAGTAAGTAGTGGAGATTATCCTTTTGTAACTTTGGCTTCACGATTAAGTTTGGTACTGCATACGGGTGAAGGAAATGTCATTTGGTCCATTATTCTGTTACTTGCCAGTGCTTCTATTTTATTCTTTATGTATTCAGGTTTTGTAATGACCCTAAAACGTAGAAAGAAAGGAAAGCGCATTACCAAGATGGCAGATAAGGATGAATGCGAGTTTGTTATTTTGGTCGGTTCGGAAAGTGGTACTGCTTTCGATTTTGCCCAACGTTTGTATAACGGATTATCGCAAGTAGGGAAGAAGGTCTATTTGACCGAGCTTAATAAATATAGCATCTATGAAAAGGCGAAAAATATAATCATTTTCACATCTACGTATGGTGAAGGTGAGCCGCCAACAAATGCGCGTAAATTCCGTTCAAAATTTTCAGAAGTACAGCAGCCGAATTCGGTGGGTTTTTCGGTAGTTGGTTTCGGTTCTTTGGATTATCCCGATTACTGTAAGTTCGCAATAGATTTAGATGAGCAGTTATCGGCTTCCGATAATTTTACGCAGCAATTGCCACTATTTAAAATAAACAAAGCAGATTTTGAATCTTTTGAACTTTGGATGATTCAGTTGACAAATAAACTGGGGTTCATAATTCCTGTCGAAAGACCGTTGGTCAAAAAGAAGAAATATAAGAAAGTAGAGTTTGAAGTTTTAGAGCGAACAGATTTGAATGTGGATGATACCTTCTTGTTACGATTACAGCCAAAATCACATATTGAATTTACTTCGGGCGATTTGTTGGCAATTTTTCCCGCCAATGATGATACCGTTCGTCAATACTCCATAGCTAAAATTGGTAACGATGTTCTGTTGAGTGTAAAAAAGCATGAAATGGGAAGAGGCTCAAATTATCTTTTTAATTTAAATGTAGCGGACACTATTGAGGCTGCAATAGATGTGAATCCGCATTTTTATTTACCAGAAAATGCAAAAAATTCAATTTTCATCTCAAATGGTACTGGCATAGCTCCTTTCTTAGGAATGATCTCTGAAAATACAACTCAGAATATCTCAATGTTCTGGGGAGGACGTGAAAAGGCTTCTATGGAGATTTATAATTCCGTTTTGGAAAAAGCAGTCTCAAATTCTGAAAATATAAATGTATTTTCTTCCTTCTCCAGGGAAGGTGAAAAGCAATATGTTCAAGATGTCGTTTTAGAGCAAAAAGAGTTAGTGTTGAAAACCATTAACCAAAATGGCACAATTATGATTTGTGGGTCGCTGGCTATGCAACATGATGTTCTTGATGTGTTAGAAAGAATACTGCAAGGCAACCAAACCATCAGTTTTGAAGCTTTTGAAAAGAGCGGTCAGCTAAAAACAGATTGTTATTAAACGAATTGCGAGGAGCTTTTTGCGACGAAGCAATCTGTCGAATTTCTACACCAACTCAGTTTTAGGTCAACAGGAGACAGATTACTTCACTACGTTCGTAATGACGTTGGGTTTAAACTGAAGTTGTCATTGCTAGGAGCTTTTTTTGCGACGAAGCAATCTGCCGAATTTCTACACCAACTCAGTTTTAGGTTGCCAATAAACAGATTACTTCACTGTGTTCGTAATGACGTTTGGTTTAAACTGAAGTCGTCATTGCGAGGAGCTTTTTCGTGACGTAGCAATCTGTCGAATTTGTCTTGTATGCTAGTTTTGTATAACGATGTCACATTGAGCCAGCCTGCCGTTATGGATGGCGCAGTGGGAAATGCAGGGTTTATGATATACTAACTTAATAGTTCTCGACTGCGCTCGAAGTGACATTAGGTTCCGTCTTTGCGAGGAGCTTTTTTTGCGACGAAGCAATCTGTTGAATTTGTCTAGTATGTTAGTTTTGTATAACGATTTCATATTAAGCCTGCCTGCCGTTATGGAAGGCGCAGTCTTAGTGCAATGCTTGTGAGATTCTAACTTAATAGTTCTCGACTTCGCTCGAAGTGACATTAGGTTTTTCTCAGTCCCATTGCATCTTTTGCAATCGCACTGCATTTAATATCGCCAAAAGCGCAACACCAACATCGGCAAAAACAGCTTCCCACATAGTAGCTAATCCGCCGGCACCCATAGCTAAAACAATAAGCTTTACACTGAATGCCAGTGCAATATTTTGCCATACAATTTTACGAGTAGAATTTCCTATTTCAATCGCCGTTGCTATTTTAGTAGGTTGATCATTTTGTATAATAACATCGGCAGTTGCAATGGCGACGTCACTACCCAAGCCACCCATAGCAATACCAACATCACTTATGGCTAGAACAGGAGCATCGTTAATTCCGTCGCCTACAAAGGCAATTTTGGTATTGGATTGTTTTTTAAGTTTCTCTAATTCTTCTAGTTTTTCTTCCGGTAATAATCCGCCTTTTGCCCAGTCAATTCCTAATTCTTTAGCTACTTGTTGGGTAATGGAATCGGTATCTCCAGAAAGCATGATAATTTTATCAATTCCTGCTTTACGCATATTTGCTATAGCTTCGAATGCGTCATCTTTTAATTCGTCAGCTATGGTCACATAACCGGCAAATTTTCTATCTATAGCCATCATTACAATAGATTCTACTATACTTTCTGTTTCAATGGGAACGTCAATTTGATGCGAATTCATCAAGTTTTTGTTTCCGACCAAAATAGATTTACCGTTTACTATTCCTTTTAATCCTTTACCGGCAATTTCAATAACATCTGTAGCTTTAAACTTGTCTCCGTCTGTCTTATATTCCAAAATTGCCTTTGCAATAGGGTGTGTGGATTGTTTTTCAATGGCGATCAAGTAATTCATGAATTCGTCTTCGGTAAGGATCTGATCTTTAATAATATCCTTAATCTTAAAAACCCCTTTAGTTATAGTGCCTGTTTTGTCCATTACCACAGTGTTGACCTTGGTTATGGTGTCTAAAAAAGATGCACCTTTAAATAGAATTCCGTTTCGTGAAGCAGCTCCCAGTCCACCAAAATAACCTAACGGAATAGAGATTACCAAGGCACACGGACAAGAAATCACAAGGAAAATCAGGGCTCTGTACAACCAATCTTGAAAAACATAATTCTCTACAAAGAAGTAAGGTAAAAAGGTTAGCGAAATAGCTAGGTAGGTGACAATTGGTGTGTAGACTTTTGCGAATTTTCTAATGAACAGTTCTGTCTTAGATTTACGAGCAGTAGCATTCTGCACCATATCAAGAATACGGGCAATAGAACTGTCTTTAAAAACCTTAGTGGTCTCAATTTCAACCACTCCGTCTAAATTTATGCTTCCGCCGTATATGGCATCTCCTTTTTTAAGGGTATCAGGCTTGCTTTCTCCTGTTAGGGCTGCAGTATTAAAAGAACCTCTCTCTGATTGTAGTTTACCGTCTAGCGGGACTTTCTCGCCAACTCTGACTTGTATTATTCCTCCTATTTTAACCTCTTCTGGAGCGACGGAAATAAATTGATCATCACGGAAAACCAAGGCTTGATCTGGTCGCAGATCAAGTAAAGCTTTAATACTGCCTCTAGCACGCTGTACCGCAGCACTTTGAAAAAGTTCACCCACTGCGTAGAACACCATTACGGCAACACCTTCTGGATATTCGCCAATACCAAAAGCCCCGATAGTAGCTACACCCATTAAAAAGAATTCTGTAAAGAAATTCCCTTTTTTAATGCTTTTCCATCCTTCTTTTAATACAGGTAGGCCAACGGGTATGTATGCGATTATGTACCATGCTAATCGTACATATCCTTTGAAAAAATGTAGGGTATTGAAATAGTCTAATACCATACCAGTAACAAGCATTGTAAAACTTATGAGTGCTGGTAGATATAAATTGAAATTTGATGTATCTGTTGCTGCTTCATGGCTATGCCCCTCGTCACTGCAATGGGTGCAAGTACTCTTTGCTTTTGTAAATGTTTTTAAATCTGTCATCTTCTTTTGCATTATAACACAAAGGTGGACAAAAGAGTGGTGCAACAGAAGTGCATTTAATGGTCGCTACACGAATCGCATATACCTTTAATGACCAAATTGGCATCTTCCGCAATGTAACCTGCAGGTAAATTGATATGTGGAATTTTGTGTTCGGTCAAACAAACAGTTTTGTCACATTGTCCACAGTGAAAATGTAAGTGTAAATCTTGATCAATCTCGCAATTACAGCCGGGTTGACATAATGCAAATTTTGAAACATTGGTGCCATCATCTATTTGATGCACAATACCTTTTTCTTCAAATGTTTTTAAAGTTCTGTACAGTGTAGTTCGCTCCGCTTTTTCAAATGCATTCTCAATATCGGTAAGCGCTACTGCATTTTGTTTGCCAGCCATGAATTTGTAAATAAGAATACGCATAGCAGTAGGGCGTACACTTTTGTTATCTAATGTTTTTTCTATTTCAGTCATGCAAAAACGAAGTTTAAAAATACGCTTAACACTAATGTAATCAATGTTTTAAAAGATTTCAACTTCAGAGGATCTTTAACTTTAAATTAAGCAATTTAAGGTGTTTGAAACTGCTTACTTTTTGTTGTAAAGTGCTGAAAATTTGAAAAATAACGTGTCTGAAAGTGATTTTTTTGAAAATGACGATTACCGATTAAAAAATCTCTAAATCATGGTCCTTCTTTAGTTGAAAAAATGGAGATGTTTTAGCTATAGTTGCCTCAATTTTTGAGCTAGTAATCTAGGTTTTTGTTTGGCGGTTAATGATCCTTCAGTCAGTAAGATAGCAGATTTTAATTACAGATGATCTTTAACTTTTTTTGTCTTTATTTTTGAAAACTCAAAAAGCGTTTGATGTCTATTCAATATCGTGAGCAATATGAAAAATAGCATCACCTTGATTCACAATAGGTGATTCGTTTATGCAAATTATATATCCTGAATCTTTTGCTTTTACTTTCTTTTCAAAATACCCGAACGGACCAGAAATACTTCCTATTTCTTCTCCCTTTTCTACTGCTTGTCCAATTTTGATTGAAGGGTGAAACATACCTGAATGTTTTGCTCGAATCCATTTAGAGGCATGAACCAATTTTGGAACAGTTTCTTTCAAGGCATATTCTCCAAGTTCTTTTTCGAAATTTCGCATGCCTAAGTGATGCATTATTCGCAATGCGCCAACAATACCAGTATCGGTTATTTCGCTGTCTATTTTAAGCGATTTTCCGCCTTCATATAATAATACCTTCTTATCAAGTTGATGCAGCGTCTCACGAAACGATTTTTCTCTTCCGGCGGACTTTACAATGAATTCTGCGCCAAATACTTTTGCCAGTGCTAATCCGTCCACATCATCTTTGTCGATTCTTATCTGCGGAGCGTTAAAGCGGCTATCGCCCCCAGTGTGGTAATCTATACAGTAATCTATAACCGGTGCAATATCTTTTACTAAATGATAGGCAAAACGGCTTGCTAAGGATCCTCTTAAGCTACCAGGGAAAACCCTGTTCAAATCTCTGCCATCAGGGAATTGACGGGTCTGGTTTAAAAATCCGAATATATTTACAACGGGAATACAAATAACCATTCCACATTCTGGCTTGTTGAATTTTTTGGATACTATTTGTCTTACAATTTCTACACCATTAATTTCATTACCGTGAATACCACCATTAATCAATAGTGTAGGACCATCTTTTTTACCGCGCTGCACAATTACCGGAACTTCAATTTTGGTTCTGGTGTGTAATTTTGCGATATCCAAATTCAATTGTGCGCCTTTGCCCTTCTGAATGGTTTCTCCTAAAAGTGTATATTTTTTATTAAACATCTTGTATTACCTACATTAAGATTTCTACTATAACCTAAAAGGTTACGGTTTGGTATATTTTAATCGGTAAAATTAGTTTATAAAAAGATGAGTATTACTCAAAAAAGTTATTTGTTTATGGGGCGATTAATAGTGAATCATGTTCTTTGTTTGGATATTTGATTTGGTTTTTGACGCCTACAAAATGTGTTCTGTGATTGGTAAAAATTAAATTTATCTTTGAGTGGTTAATTACATTGTATTTTTAAAACTATATGAAGATTTATAAGTCTGTCTCCTATATTATATTATTGCTTTTTATAGCATCTTGTAAAAATCAGAACAAAAACGAAGCTAGCGGGGTTGCTCAAGAAAATCATGAATTCACTAATGATCTTATAAACGAGACCAGCCCTTACCTTTTACAACATGCACACAACCCTGTAGATTGGAAAGCTTGGTCTGACGATGTATTTAAAAAAGCATCCGAAGAAAATAAGCTAGTGGTTTTAAGTGTAGGGTATTCTACTTGTCATTGGTGTCATGTTATGGAAGAGGAGTCTTTTGAAGATACCGAAGTAGCTAAACTTATGAACGATAAGTTTGTTAGTATTAAAGTAGATAGAGAAGAACGACCAGATTTAGATATGGTGTACCAGACAGCTCTGCAATTGGTTAACGGAACAGGAGGGTGGCCTATGAACGCCATTATTATGCCCAATGGGAGTCCGGTGTTTTTAGGTACATACTATGAGAAAGAAGAATGGAAGAATATTTTAGTCAAGTTCAGTACGGAGTATGAAAAGAATCCTGGGAAAATGGCGGAGTATGCAACCATGTTGGCAGGCGGCGTACAAGAGGTTTATGATCAGCCAGCAAAACAATTAGCAAATGCCATTACGCCGGATAAATTTGTAAGCGGAATTACGGAGTGGTCAACTATTTGGGACAAACAATGGGGCGGTAACCTGGGTCAACAGAAATTTATACTATCCGCTAATTTGACGATGCTGTTAGATTATGCCGTGCTGCAACAAGATAGCGAAGCTGAAAATCATGTTATTAATACGTTGGATAAAGTGATACATGGTGGAATTTATGATCACGTAGATGGTGGCTTTTTTAGATACAGTACTGATAATACATGGAAAGTTCCTCATTTTGAAAAGATGCTGTATGATAATGCACAGCTCGTGTATTTACTTTCAAAAGCATATAAGTTGACTAAAAATAAGGGGTACAAAACTAAGGTGGAGGAAACCCTGAAGTTCTTGAAGGTTGAAATGAGAAATGAAGATGGGGGTTATTTTAGTGCGATGGATGCTGATACTAACGGGGAAGAAGGAGTCTATTATGTTTGGAAGAAGGAAGAACTGCAGATATTATTAAGTGAAGATTTTGAATTGTTCTCTAAGTATTTCAATATAGAGGATAGTCAGGTTTGGGAAGATGGAAACTATGTGTTGAACAACACCATTTCTAAAGATAAATTTTTAAAGGAGTTCGATTTGAGTGAAGAAGCCTTTGATAAGAAAAAGGAGAATTGGAAATCGACTTTATATCAAGCACGACAAAAAAGAGAAAAGCCCACTAAAGACTATAAGATTTTAACATCCTGGAACGCTCTTTTAATTGATGGGCTTATAGAGGCATACAAGGCTTTTGGTGATGAAGGGTATTTGATAGAGGCAGTGTCCGTATTTAATTATTTGCAACAGCATAATTATAAAGGTGGAAAATTAGTGCATTCCTATACCAACAATAGTGAGCAGAAGGAGGTATTCTTAGAAGATTATGCTTTTTTGGCTAAAAGTGCTTTTGCCTTGTATGAAGTTACCTTAGACGTCTCGTATCTACAGATTTCAAAAGAGTTGATGAAAATAGGCTCAGAAAAATATAAGAGTAATTCTGAGTTATTCTATTATAATGTTTTCAGTGATTTGGTACCGAGCATAATCAACACATCTGACGGGGTAGTGCCTTCTGCGAATGCTATTATGGCACAGAATTTTTTACGAATTGGTCATTTAGAATACAATACAGATTATTTAAAGAAGGCAGAGGTAATGGGTGCATTGATTACAAGTGATTTTGAGAGTCATGCCGTAAGCTATGGTGCATGGGGGTCTTTACTTTTGCAACAAGCATATCCTTTTTATGAAATTGTGGTTGTAGGTAATAATGCTGAACATTTAATGAGTGAAATACATGAAAATTATATAGTTAATTCCATTATTGTTGGCTCTACTGTTGAAAGTGATATTTCTCTTTTTAAAGATCGTTTTAATGAAGATGAAACATTCATTTATGTTTGTCAGAATAACACTTGTAAATTACCTGTAAAAACAGTTTTCAATGCGTTTGAGCAAATGAAAGCTTTTGGTTATAAGGGTTTTGGTTATCAAAACTAATTGCCATATTCTCGTTTTCAATATGATTTATGATTCTCTTTAATGGAGTAGTAATTCTTTGCTTTTACCAATAATTTAACCAAAATTTGTAATACAATATAAAATAAGATAGCATGCCAGGTTTTGAGTTGTTTGGAGAGAGTGAGAAAAGTCAAGTTCAAGATGTTTTAGATTCTGGGGTGTTAATGCGTTATGGCTTTGATGGCATGCGAAATAACCATTGGAAAGCATTAGAACTTGAGGAAGCCTTAACGAAACGAATGGATTCAAAATATGCACAATTGGTTAGTAGTGGTACCGCCGCCTTAACGGTTGCGCTTGCAAGTGCAGGTGTTGGAGCAGGAGATGAGGTTATTATGCCAACCTTTACGTTTGTTGCAAGTTTCGAATCTATTTTAGCTATTGGTGCCATACCCATTCTTGTTGATGTAGATGATACTTTAACCTTAAGTCCTGAATCAGTTGAAAATGCTATTACCGATAAAACTAAAGTTGTAATGCCGGTTCATATGTGCGGTTCTATGGCAGATCTTGGTGCATTGAAGGCTATTTGTGATAAACATAATTTACTGCTGCTAGAAGATGCCTGTCAGGCTATAGGTGGTAGTTATAATGGTAAACCTTTGGGTAGTTACGGTGACTTAGGTTGTTTCTCTTTTGATTATGTGAAAACGATAACCTGCGGTGAAGGTGGGGCGATTATTACCAACAACGAACAATATAAAATAAATGCAGATCAATACTCCGATCACGGTCATGATCATGTAGGTAATAATCGCGGAGCGGAAACTCATCCGTTTTTAGGGTATAATTTTAGGATTTCAGAATTACATGCAGCTGTTGGCTGTGCACAAATAGAGCGTTTAGATGATTTCTTATCTATTCAAAAGAAAAATTACACCGTTTTAAGAGATGCCTTGTCGCCGCTTAAAAATATTACATTTAGAAAGGTGCCAACTGGTGGCGTGGAAAACTATTCATTTTTATCGTTCTTTTTGCCTAATCTAGAAAAAGCCAAAGCAGCGCATACAGCTTTAATTGAAGCTGGTGTTGATGCCTGTTTTTATTGGTTTGATAATAACTGGCATTACTACAAAGAGTGGGAACACCTAACCTCTAAAAGATCTTTAGGTAAATTGCCGCAAGAAGTTGTAAATCAGTTACCTGACTATTGTAAATCTGATTTTTCAAAATCTGACGCTTGGATAGGTAGAACCATCTCTTGCCTAGTAAAACTAAGCTGGACAGAAAAAGAAGTTGTTGAACGCGCTTCTAAAATGAAAGAAGTACTTTCTGAATTTTCTTAAGTATATAATTTAATTAGTAGGATACGTACTCAATAATCTCTAATCCATAACCTACAATACCTACGCGTTTCGCTTGGGTGCTGTTGGTCATTAGTTTCATTTTATGAATACCTAAATCATGTAATATTTGAGCTCCGATTCCGAAGTCACGATTATCCATTTCAATCTTAGGAGCTTTGTGAACACCTTGTTTTTGCAATTCTTTCAACTCTTTTAATCTTGAAAGTAAATTAAGGGATTCTGAATCTTGATTAATGAATACAATGGCTCCTTTGCCTTCTTCGTTGATTTTATTGAACATATCCTCGAGTTTTTCGTCAGGGTTATGTGTCAACGTTCCTAAAATATCATTGTTGATAAGGGTAGAGTTGATTCGGGTTAAGATTTTATCATCAGAAGACCATGAACCTTTTGTCAATGCAATATGGATATGATTATTTGTAGTTTGTTTGTATGCTCGTAATCTATATTCCCCAAAACGAGTGGTAATATCGAAATCAACTTCTTTGTCAATCAAGCTATCGTGTTCCATTCTATAGGCAACAAGAGATTCAATAGATACAATTTTAAGATCGAATTTTTTAGCAACATCTACCAATTGGGGTAGGCGAGCCATTGTTCCGTCCTCATTCATGATTTCTACAATGATACCAGCAGGTTGTAATCCTGCTAACCGTGCAAAATCAATGGCGGCTTCTGTATGTCCTGTTCTACGCAATACACCACCTTCTTTAGCTACTAACGGAAAAATATGTCCTGGTCTTGCTAAATCATGTGGTTTGGTATCGCTCTCAGTTAGTGCTATAACGGTTTTAGATCTGTCACCGGCAGAAATACCTGTGGTAACTCCTTTTCCTCTTAAATCTACCGATACTGTAAATGCAGTTTCTAAAGGGTCGGTATTGGTGCTGACCATCATATGTAATCCAAGATCTTTACAACGGCCTTCTGTTAAAGGAGCGCAAATAAGACCTCTGCCATGAGTGGCCATAAAATTGACCGTCTTAGGTGTAGCAAGTTCAGCGGCTGCTAAAAAATCTCCTTCATTCTCACGATTTTCATCATCAACAACGATAATTACTTTACCGGCGCGAATATCTTCAATCGCTTCCTCTATAGTGTTCAATTGTATGGTACTAAGATCTGTCATGGTTATGAATCAGCTTTATCTTTTTTCTTAAATAATTTTTTGAAGAAATCGGCTATAAACCCGAAATCCATCATTCCTTTATCTTCTGTCGCTCTTTTTGTGAGGTAAACGCCTAACGGCAACATGATTAGAGTAGCTAACCAAGCGCCTAACATCGGGTGAATATTACCCTCTTTAGCATAATTTCCAGCAAAAACTCCAATAAAATAATAGATTAGAAATAGAACAATAGCGATTACCATGGGTAAACCTAATCCACCTTTTCTGATAATTGCGCCTAACGGAGCGCCTACAAAGAATAAGATGATACAAGAGAATGCCAATGCGTATTTATTATGAAGTGATAAAATATGCATGTTATAGATTTTATATCTTTTCTGCATTTCTTCTTTTTTACCACTTACGGTTCCTAAAATACTAGTAGTAGCATTTTTAGCACTACTTAGTATCTGAATCTGTTGCCAATCTGGAAATAGAACCAGGAAATTATCATTAATAGAATCTTGAAGGGCTATATTTTCTCTTGCCAAAATTGCCTTTGATTCCATTATAGAATCTTTTCTTTTAACGATATCGTTTTTTGTAGAATCTTTATTGGCTGCTACTAAAGGAGAAAACATACCTGTTCTACCTTCTATGTTTTTTGAAAAAGCTCGGACAATTCGATAGTTGTCGCCTCGTAGTGAATCTATATCCTTTGATAACCTAGATATATTCTTCATCTTATCGGTACTGATATCACGTTCCTCTTCTAAATCATCATTATTGATTTCCGGAATTTCGATATTCATAGTATAGGTGTCGAAATCTGCTTTTGCAAATGGATACTTCTTTTTAGTTTCGGCACTCTTGGTTTGTACATCTTCGTAATAATGACCTTCTTTTAATACCAATTGAATAAGGTCAGATTCTTCACTACTGATCAATTCTCCAGTCTTTGATTTAATCACAGTAGTGTTAAGATTGTTTTTAGATTTAATGTGTATGATGACATTTTTAAGAAAGCGGTCATTATCTCCATGCTTTTCATCAACCTTAATGTTCATTCCTTCAAAATCACTAAATACCCCTTCAGAGACTACTGCGGCTGGTTTTACCTTAGCAATATTTCTACGTAGGTTGTATATTTTTCGTTGTGATAAAGGAATTATATTATTGGCGAAAAAGAAGGTGACTCCGCCTAAAATGGTTACGAATATGATTAAACTTAGCATAGATCGTTGCAGGGAAATACCTGATGCCTTCATTGCAGCGAATTCGTAATTCTCTGCTATAGATCCAAAGGTTAAAATAGAAGATAAAAGTACGGTTAGGGGTAGTACTTTTTCAGTAAGATCTGGCATAAGGTAGAACAGGAACTTACCAATGATAACGATATCTAAGCCTTTACCGGCTAAATCATCAATAAAAAGCCAAATCGTTTGAAATATGAAGATGAACATCAATATTACAAACGAACTGACAAAATTAAAGACGAACCTTGATAGGATATATCGGTCTAGTATTCTCAATAGTTCTAATTTCTTAGAATGAAATAACCTTCATCCTTATATTTAGCTTCATCAAAAGTAAATAAGGTTTTGGACAAAGTTTGATCTGTTTTAAAAGAATTAACAGTGATCGTAGTTTTTGTGCCGTTCTTACCTGTTTCAATTAAGTTGTAAATGTGCTTAGTGCCCATATCAATACCTAATAATCTAGATTTTATTTCCGTATCAGAATCAATAGGTGTCAATTTTACATATTGTATTTTTCTACCTTGAATATTTTGTAGAATATCCCAAGCATAATTATGTCCTTCCTGATAGAAAGTCAACATTTTTGAAGGTGTCATCGCATTTTCGTCTTCAGATTGGTCTTCAATTGTTACTTCTTCGTTTTCTGGAACAATGGTATACACTTTATTACCGTCGAATATTTGTTTTGATCCTAGGTAATTGAACATGTATTTATTGCCGGCAAGGGTTACATCACCTCTTGTTTCTTGATTTATACCAGCATCTGCGTTCTTTAGGTCAAATTTGAAATCTACAAAGATGTTGTCATAACTTTGTACTTTGTTATAAACTTCATCAAGTAGGGCTTTTGCTTTATCAGAACTTTGCGCATTTGCAATGGTTACTGTAAACATAATCGTCAATACAAAAATAATTTTCTTCATCTTTTTTAATATTATTCGTTATCCAATATTTGTTGAAGGGCAACCATATCTGCCACATATACTTGTCTGGCCTTACTGCCTTCAAACGGACCTACAATTCCTGCTGCTTCTAATTGGTCAATAATTCTACCGGCTCTATTGTAGCCTAATTTCAATTTACGTTGAATTAATGAGGCTGAACCTTGTTGTGCAATTACGATAACCTCTGCGGCTTCACGGAACTTTGCATCCCTTTCAGACACGTTATTATCAAGACTCGTGCCAGAATCCTCGCCAACATACTCTGGTAGTTCGTGCGCTTCTGGATAAGCTCTCTGGCTACCAATGAATTCAGTGATTTTAGCAACCTCAGGAGTGTCTACGAAGGCACATTGAATACGGGTGACATCATTACCTTGTGTAAATAACATATCACCTCTACCAATCAATTGATCAGCACCTGCAGTATCTAAAATTGTTCTTGAATCTATTTTAGAAGTTACTCTAAATGCTAGCCTTGCAGGGAAGTTGGCTTTGATGATACCTGTAATAACATTTACGGAAGGTCTCTGGGTTGCAATGATCAAATGTATACCAATTGCCCTTGCTAACTGGGCAAGTCTTGCAACAGGTGTTTCTACCTCTTTACCGGCTGTCATGATCAAATCGGCAAACTCATCAATTACCAATACAATGTATGGTAAGAATTTGTGTCCGTCATTCGGATTCAGTTTTCTAGCCTTAAACTTGGTATTGTATTCCTTTAAATTACGTACCATTGCCAATTTTAGCAACTCGTACCTGTTGTCCATTTCAATACAAAGGGAATTCAATGTATGGATTACTTTGGTGTTATCTGTAATAATGGCTTCTTCTGAATCTGGAAGCTTAGCCAAGAAATGGCGTTCTATTTTATTATAAAGCGTAAGTTCAACTTTCTTAGGATCTACTAAGATAAATTTTACCTCTGCTGGATGTTTTTTGTATAGTAATGAAGTTAAAACTGCATTTAAACCTACAGATTTACCTTGACCTGTAGCACCTGCCATCAACATGTGAGGCATTTTTGCTAAATCTACTACGAAGGTTTCGTTGCTAATAGTCTTACCAAACGCAATTGGTAATTCCATTTCGGCTTTCTGAAACTTACTAGAAGCAATTACAGAACGCATAGAAACTATCGATGAATTCTTGTTAGGTACTTCAATACCTATAGTTCCTTTACCAGGAATAGGGGCAATGATACGTATACCTAAAGCTGCTAATGATAAAGCGATATCATCTTCAAGGTTTTTAATTTTTGAAATACGAACACCCGCTTCCGGTACTATTTCATATAGGGTAACAGTAGGACCAATGGTTGCCTTAATCTGTGCAATTCCAATTTTATAATTTTTTAGAGTTTCTACAATTCTATTCTTGTTCTCCTCTAATTCTTCTTGGTTAATGGTGATACCACCAGTTGTACCGTGTTGGTCCAACAGATCAATATGTGGGAATTTGTAGTTGCCTAGTTCTAATGTTGGGTCAAATTCACCAAAATCATCTACTAATTTATTTGCTAGAACATCAACTTCTTCGGGCTCTTCAATAACCGATTCAACCTCCATGGCTAAAGATTCTTCTGGTTCAGGTTCTGGAACGGTTACTTCAAAATCTTTAATTTCTTCTTTCTTAGTCTCTTTCTCTTTCTCTTTTTCTAAATGAGGAATTTCTGCTTTGTGTGTATAAGTGTCCACAATTACGGGAGCCTCCTCTTCTAAAGAAGTGGCAAGCATATCATCTTGCTCTTTTTTCTTATTTGCCTTACGTTCTTGGTTGGCTTTGAATTCTGTTGATATAGCTTCTTTTCTAGATTTAAAGAATGATGAAATACCTTCAGGGGTTACACTAAATAACCTAACAAGAATAAAGATGAGTCCGAAAATCAATAATAATAGTACACCTATTTTTCCAGCGTAGTCCTGTAGAAAATCGTTCATTTCAAAACCTATCAACCCTCCTAATAGTGGGCTAGTAGTTGCAAAGAAACCTAGGGCAATAGAAATCCAGATTACGAATAATAATCCCCAAATCCATTTTTTGAACAATGCTTTTAGAGACAGTCCTAAAAAAAGATGTATCCCCGTAATACATACTAGGAAAGGGAAAATTAGAGAAGCTACACCAAAGCCCTTATATATGAAAAAGTGGCTAATACTTGCTCCAAATTTATTCAGTAAGTTTTTTGCAAGCTCATTACGATCCTTAAACTCTGTTAATAGACTTTGGTCGTCTTGCCAATTAAAGTAAAATGAAATAAATGAAAAGAACAGCGCAATACTAAAAAGCATTAATAAACTACCCAAAATGATTTTATTCTGTTTGGATAATTTAAACGGTGCTCGTTTTTTAGTAGGTTTCGGCTTTGATTTAGTTGCCTTTTTTGCCATTAAAACTTAATTCTGATGCTAAATTACAAATTTACGATGAGCTACGAAGAACTTACGGACTATCCTATAATATCTTGGGGAGGTAAATAATAAGACCAATAATAGTGGATGCGATAGAAACTAGCATAACGGCACCTGCTGAAATATCCTTTATAAATCCGATTTTAACATCGAATTCTGGCTGAATATAGTCTGCAATTTTTTCTACCGCCGTATTCATTCCCTCAATTCCTAAAACAATTGCAATAGCAAATATTTGAAGAATCCATTCGGTATTTGAGATATCAAAGTAGAAACCTGCAGCAGTCATTACTATGGCAATGAAAACTTGAATTTTTATACTTGCTTCGGTGCGTATTAAAAGGAAGGCGCCTTTTAGGGCAAAGCCAACACTTTTAATACGATTTACCAAAAAGGATTCTTTGGGCATGAGTGTCCTTTTTTTTTTTTAGTTCATTAACGCCTCTAAAGCTGCTTTATAGTTAGGCTCTTCTGTAGTCTCCGCAACTTGCTCAGAATACAATACGTTTCCTTTTTCATCAACTACCACAACTGCTCTTGAAAGTAATGGAGCTAAAGGGCCATCTGAAAATGCAACATTATACCCTTTTCCAAAATTGCCATCTTTAAAATCTGAAAGCATTTCAACATTTTCTATGCCTTCTGCACCACAAAATCTGGCTTGTGCAAATGGAAGATCTTTAGAAATACAAAGTACTATTGTATTATCTAATTCAGCAGCCTCTTGATTAAATTGACGTACAGATTGAGCGCAAGTGCCAGTATCAACACTTGGAAATATATTTAATACTACTCTAGAACCTTCATAATCTGAAAGTTTTACGGTAGATAAGTCATTCTTAGTTAATTGAAATTCTGGAGCTTTTCCGCCATTTGCAGGTAAAGTCCCTAATGTGTGTATTTCGTTTCCTTTTAGTGTAACCGAAGCCATAACTTTTGTCTTTTTATAATTGAGTTTGTGAAATTATAAAATATAAAGTTGAAACGAGCGGGAATGTGATAAAAAAAAGTCCTTTCGTTATGGAAAGGACTTTGTGTATTTTATATCGCTATTATTTGTCTATGGAGCCTAAAACGCGCTTCATGAACTGATTCATAGCATCTTTTTTTGGTGTACCTTGTTCTATGCTGTTCGCAACTTCAATGGCACCGTACATATTAGAAATAAGTTCGCCTATTACATCTAGTTCTTCATCTTTTAATGAAGGTAACTCTGTAAGTGCTTCTAAAGTCTCAATGGTCTCTAGAATAAAATCGCTATCTTTTTCTTCAATGAACTCTGTCAGTAATTTAATTATGGGTAATCTCACTGATCAAATCTTTTAATAGGTCATACTTATTTGTCTGTACCTGATTTTTAATTTTTCCTTTTTCGAAAGAAGCGAAGGTTGGTAAGTTGCTAACGTCTGCTAATTTTCTAGATTCAGGGAATTTCTCTGCATCTGCCAATACAAATGTAATATCCTCATTTTGTGAAGCTTCTTTTTTGAATTTAGGCTTCATGATTCTGCAGTTACCACACCATGTTGCAGAATATTGAACTACAACGTTTGGATTGTTATCTATGATTTCCTGTAAATTATCTTGTTCTAATTCTAATAGCATAATTGAGTTATTTAAAGATTAATAAAATGAAGATGAAGTCTATTGACTTCATCTTCATTACAGTTTTTCTACTTAGTTAGCGTGTGCAGAAAGGTAGCTAGCAACACCGTCTCTATTTGCAGACATTGCTTCTTTACCTTCTTCCCAGTTTGCTGGGCAAACTTCACCTTTTTCTTGAACATGGGTTAATGCGTCTACTAAACGTAAGTACTCACCAACGTTTCTACCTAATGGCATGTTGTTGATACTTTCGTGCTGTACAACACCTTCCTCGTCAATAATATATGTAGCTCTGTAAGTAACGTTATCACCTTCAACCTGAACAGTTTCGGTTTCTTCATCGTACACTTCGTTTTGGATATCTAAAATACCTAAAACGCTAGATAGATTACGGTTGCTATCTGCCAATATTGGGTAAGTAACACCTTCAATACCACCGTTGTCCTTATCTGTACTTAACCATGCAAAGTGTACTTCTGGAGTATCACAAGAAGCACCGATTACTATAGTGTTTCTTTTTTCGAACTCACCGATAGCCGCTTGAAAAGCGTGAAGCTCTGTTGGGCATACAAAAGTGAAATCTTTTGGGTACCAGAAAAGAACTACTTTTTTATTGTTTTTTTGAGCTTCTTCTAAAACATTAAGTTTAAAAGTATCGCCCATGTCGTTCATCGCGTTAACACTAATATTTGGGAATTTCTTTCCTACAAATGCCATAATATGTTTTCGTTTTATAATTTATTGAAACACAAAATTAACACTTGAAAGAAAGATTACAGACTTTCTAAATTAGAATTTTCAATGCTAGAATAACTATTTTGAATAGTTAAAGGAATAGTATCGTTTTGGTAAGAATCGCGTAATTTTTGGACCATAAAATTATCAAATCGATAGAGGAATATCTTCTAATGTATAAATAAAATAAAAAAGGGAATTTGATTTTATTTTGAAGCTAGCCTTTTGATCTTAATATTTAATCCGGCGAATATGAATGTCATGATCGGACTTAGCCAATTGAAGATCGCGTAAACGAAATATTCAGCTACACCAACTCCTAAAACGCCACTATGATAGGCTCCACAGGTATTATAAGGTATTAATACAGATGTTACCGTACCGGTGTCTTCTAGTGTTCTACTTAAGTTTTCAGGAGCTAAACCTCTATCTTTAAATGCTTTTGAGAACATTTTTCCCGGTACAACTATTGCTAGGTATTGATCAGAAGCGGTACCGTTTAAAACAATACAACTTATACCGGTACTAAAGAATAGACCAAATGTGGATTTAGCCATTTTTAGCAGTGATTTTGTAATTCTGGACAATGCACCTATACCATCCATGATTCCGCCAAAAAACATAGCACAAATAATTAACCAAATGGTACCTAGCATACCCGTCATTCCTTTTGAAGAAAATAAATCGCTTAATGCTTTATTATCGGTGGGGACATCGGTGCTTACGGTTATAGCTTTGAGAATACCTTGATAGCCTGATTGAAACGTTAATTCT
Source organism: Maribacter sp. Asnod1-A12 (assembly GCF_045063735.1). Lineage (NCBI taxonomy): Bacteria > Pseudomonadati > Bacteroidota > Flavobacteriia > Flavobacteriales > Flavobacteriaceae > Maribacter > Maribacter sp. Asnod1-A12. The sequence goes on along the minus strand of NZ_JBEFNZ010000006.1, from coordinate 3,863,306 downwards.
GTTGCTCCCGTAATACCGGCAACAACCTCTGGTTGAAAAATCAAAGCAAAAATAGCAGCCAATAGTGTGCCAATTAGTAAGGCAGCTAATGGAGGCGTTTTTTTAACAATTAGGCCTATAACTGCTATAGGTACAAGAAACAACCATCCATTAATATCGAAAGAAGCGTCTATAGATGCCAAAATAGCATCAACATCAGCTTCTCCATTAGTATCTAAACTAAAACCTATAATCAAGAATACGATTAAGGTGACCGTTATTGTTGGTACGGTTGTCCACAACATATATTTAATATGAGAGAAAAGTTCTCCGCCAGCCATGGCAGGTGCTAAGTTTGTGGTATCACTCAACGGAGATAGTTTGTCGCCAAAATATGCGCCAGATAAAACTGCACCAGCGGTCATTCCCAAAGAAATACCCAATGCTTCGCCAATACCTATTAAAGCTATACCTACGGTAGCAGATGTGGTCCAGCTACTACCTGTTGCTACCGAAATGATAGCACATATAATCACACATGCGGCTAAGAATATAGTAGGGTTTAGAATTTGTAGACCATAATAGATCATTGCGGGAATGATACCGCTTACAAGCCAAGTACCTGCCAAAGCACCCACCATTAAAAGTATAAGGAGGGCACCTGTGGTAGACCTGATATTTTCCTCAACTTCAGCGATCATTTGTTTGTATGAAACTTTGTTCATAAAACCAACAATTGCCGCTACTGCACCACCTAATAAAAGAATGAATTGATTGGAACCGCTTAAAGCATCATCACCAAAAACATAAACATTGTATGCCAACATAGCAACTAGGGCTATAACGGGAATTAAAGCGGCGAAAATGCTTAATTCTTTATTGTCAACGATATGCTCGTTTTCCCTGTGTTCATTGGTATTTTGGTCTGACATTAAGAGTGAGTTTGGTTTCTACGTAATATTACGATTTCTGTTACGGATGTGCAAACCCATTTTATATTTGAAAGTTTAGGCTTTTATGCTTTTGACATCCAGTATATTAAGGTCTTCAAGGCATTTTTTCATTAACAAATAGGTTCTTTTAATATCATCGTCTAAACCTATAGAAAATCTAATTAATCCGTTACCTAGTCCCATTTCTTCTTGTTCCTCTAGTGGAATTTCAGAAGATGTTGAGCTTCCAGGTGCGCTAAATAATGTTTTGTAAAAGCCAAGACTTACCGCTAAATAGCCTAATTTTCTTTCTTGCATTAATTCCATAAGTGCGTTGGCATTCTCTAAGCTGCCTACATCCATAGTAATTAATCCTCCGTATCCGTATTCCGGATTCATTTGATCTTCCATGATCAAATGCCCTGGGTGAGAAGGTAGTCCCGGGTAAACTACTCGTAAGCCGTCTTTTTCAAAATTCTCTGCTAAGTACTGAGCGTTCTCACTATGTTTTTTCATGCGAATATGTAACGTGCGCATATTTTTTAGAATAGATGCTGCTCGCATGCTATCCAGAGTACTTCCTAATAACATTCCCGCGCCATTATTTACATCTTTTAGGCTTAGGCAGAATTCCGTTGTCCCACAAACAACACCTGCAACACAATCGCTAGTACCGTTAATGAATTTTGTAAGACTATGAATAACGATGTCCGCTCCTAATTTTGCTGGTGAAACGGTTAATGGTGAAAATGTATTATCAACTACTAAAGGCAATTCATTTTTCTTTGCAATTCTCGATAGAGCAGAAATGTCAGCAACCTCTAAAAGCGGATTACTTACACTTTCGCAATAAATCATTTTGGTGTTCGGTGTAATAGCTTCAGCTACTGCATTAAGATCTGTGATGTCTAGAAAAGTAGTTTTGATTCCAAATTTTATCAAGAAGTTTTTCATGAATGCATAGGTGCCGCCATAAATTGTTCTACTACTAATAATGTGGTCGCCAGCATTGCATAACTGTAAAATAACTGCTGTAATTGCACCCATACCGCTTGCGGTTACATTCGCACTTTCGGTACCTTCTAATGCAGCTAATGCCTCACCTAAATATAAATTAGAAGGTGAAGAATGTCTGCTATACAAATAACACCCCTCGGTATTACCTTCAAATGTATCGAACATTGTTTTTGCCGATATAAAGGTATAGGTAGATGAATCTGATATAGAGGGATTTACTCCGCCATATTCTCCAAAATATTGTAAATCTTGTAAGTCGTTACTGTTCTTGTGGCTCATGGGTTGTTGTTTTCGGTAAAAATACTTTTAGATAGTAATATTGTCAATATGAAGTTGTTAATTCAGTTTTTAAAACTATAAATAATAATATTTTAGAATTTAATTCTGTTATTTAGTAAATTTGGTGTAACTACTAGAATATCAATCATTATGAAGCTAGATAAAATAGATAATAGCCTTTTAGAACTGTTACAGACAGATAGTAAAAAGACGACCAAGGAATATGCTTTGAAGTTGGGTCTTTCTACCACCGCTATTTATGAGCGTATTAAAAGGTTAGAAAGAGTAGGGGCTATTAGAAGTTATGTTGCATTAGTGGACAAGGCTGTTGTAGATAGAAATTTCACGGTATTCTGTCATGTAAAATTGGTGCAGCATGTAAAGGATAATATTGCCCAATTTGAAGCGCAAGTAATGCGCTTGCAAGAAGTGGTTGAATGCCATCACTTAAGTGGTGACTATGATTACTTATTAAAAATACACGTTCAAGATATGGAAGCCTACCGAAACTTTATGGTCAACAAATTAACGACTATGAGTCATATTGGTAGTACTCAAAGTTCATTCACCATAAAAGAGGTGAAGCATTCAACGGCTATACCACTTTGAAATTTTTTACCCTAAGGGAGAATCAGAACTATCGCCCTTTGTGAGACTATTTGGCTTTTTAATGCATATTTCCTTAGAAAAGTTAAAAAACTGCAATAAACTGTTATAAAAGCTAACATTTTCGCTTCTAAACAATATATTAAAATGAGTTCTAAAACTAAAAATAGTATTAATTTTGTAAGACATTAGAAAATAAAATTTATGGATCAATATGATGTAGCCATTATAGGCTCAGGACCTGGAGGATATGTGGCAGCTATACGTTGTGCGCAACTAGGAATGAAAACTGCAATAATTGAAAAATATTCCACTTTAGGCGGAACATGTTTAAATGTTGGGTGTATTCCTTCTAAGGCGATGTTAGATTCTTCTCATCATTATGAAGATGCCATTAAACATTTTGACGAACACGGTATAGAAATTCCTGGTGAGATAAAAGTGAACTTGGAAAAAATGATAGCCCGTAAGCAAGGTGTTGTTGATCAAACCACCAAAGGTATTGAGTTCTTGATGGATAAGAATAAGATTACCGTTTATGAAGGTTTGGGTAGTTTTAAAGATGCAACCCATGTGTCAATTAAGAAAAACGATGGTAAGACCGAAGAGATAGAGGCTAAAAATATCATTATAGCAACTGGTTCTAAACCTTCAACTTTACCTTTCATAAAATTAGATAAGGAACGTATTATTACTTCTACTGAGGCTTTAGAGCTTAAAGAAGTACCAAAGCATATGATTGTTATTGGTGGCGGTGTAATTGGTCTTGAACTAGGTCAAGTTTACAAAAGACTTGGTGCGGATGTTACTGTTGTTGAGTTTATGGATCGCATAATTCCAGGGATGGATGCTGCACTTTCCAAAGAGCTTACTAAGGTGTTGAAAAAACAAAAAATAAAATTTGCGTTGTCTCATAAAGTAAAATCCGTTGAAAGAAAAGGTGATCAGGTTATTGTAAAGGCTGATAACAAAAAGGGTGAAGAAGTAGTTTTTGAAGGCGATTATTGTTTGGTTGCTGTTGGTAGAAAACCATATACCGATGGGTTAAATGTTGATGCTGCTGGTGTTAAACTTGATGAAAGAGGTAAAGTTATAGTTGACGGGCATTTGAAAACAAACGTTGATAACATATATGCTATTGGTGATGTAATCAAAGGCGCTATGTTAGCTCACAAGGCAGAAGAAGAAGGTACGTTGGTTGCTGAAATATTAGCAGGTCAAAAACCACATATAGATTATAACTTAATACCTGGTGTAGTATATACTTGGCCAGAAGTTGCCGCTGTTGGTAAAACAGAAGCGGAACTTAAAGAAGTGGGTGTGGAATATAAAGTAGGTCAATTTCCTATGCGTGCATTAGGTCGTGCTAGAGCTAGTATGGATACTGACGGATTTGTAAAGATTCTTGCTGATAAGAAAACCGATGAAGTTTTAGGTGTACATATGGTAGGTGCACGTTGTGCTGATTTAATTGCCGAAGCTGTAACAGCGATGGAGTTTAGAGCTTCTGCCGAAGATATATCTAGAATGAGCCATGCTCACCCAACATATGCGGAAGCGGTTAAAGAAGCGGCGTTAGCTGCTACTGATAATCGTGCATTGCATGTGTAATTAGAGAAAATATAGTAATGAAAAAGGCAGCCAATTGGCTGCCTTTTTTCGTTTTATAATATGCTAAGAACTACATTTTCATAAGTTAGTTTTTAATCAACCCTAGCACGCGTAATACCTTTTCTGTAACTGTTCTTAATACTTCAAAAGCAATAATTGCAAATTGCTCTAAGTAAATTCTTGTAGTGGATAAAACTGAACGTACGTTAGATTTAATCTCTACTTTATGGTCTTCATATTTTAAAGCCAAATAAGTGCTCGCAAACATAAAAAGTATTGAGCCTGGAACCACAAAGTACGGATTCAGGGAATGATGAAAGAATCTATATAAGCCTACACCAGTAAAACTACCGTATAGAATAATGAAATGAATAATGTAAATAGAAAGGGTGCTTTGACCTATTCTTAGCCAAGTTGCGTTCATTAAAAACTTTCTTAGTAGTATAAATATGGAAAAAACAATAAGTACATCTCCTAAACGTATGAACAAGTAATTGTTGTTATTTATGGATCGAAACAATTCTATTCCCGTAAAATCATACACAGAAAGAAAGAAATCCGAAGAAAGAAATATCAAAGTTAGTCCCGTTACTACGTAAGCTGGTATAATGAAGTTGTAAAGATTTTTACTTTCTTGGTATTTAGAGAATATTACGGACATAAAACTACCTATTGTAGCATATCCTAACCAAGGAATAATGGTGAATACTGAGCCGTTAGCCTTGGTCAAATAGTTGGCGAAGACTTGAGGTAAAAACTCGAAGCTTACTGTTTTGTATATCGGTTCAAAAACAAAAAGCAACAGCGTAGTAGAAGCTAGAATGGTTGGGAAAATCCATTTTTGTTTTGCAAATGTCAGGATGTAAAATCCGATGATGAATAGCAGTGAAAGCCCTATGCAGTGCAACACGTCAACTAAATAGAAAGAATCATAAACCTCTCCTTTGAACAATCCAAAAATGTTCATGCGTAAGAGGTATGCAATGACCAATAATTCAAATCCGCGCTTTATACCTTTCTTAACCCGTGGGTTAGACCATCCAGTTTGCTTAGATCTTATCAATAAGAAAGTGAATATGAATCCGGATACTGTAAAGAAAACCGGAGCGGTAATTCCTCTAAAATACTTCCAAGTGCTGAAAAGCATATTTGTATCGTTTCTAAAGGCATTGTCTAAAAGCCCATCTATAAAATGACCTTGTAACATCATTAAAATGGCCCATGCTCTTATGGCATCTAGAAAAAACAATCTTGACTTAGAGTTGCTCATTATCACAATTATATCCTATATACTTATAAAACAGTATGTTTGGATGTTTAAAGTCGCAAAATTAGATAAAATATTCTAAGGTTTACTGTAATTGAATTAAATTCGCAATCACACATAAAAATAGGTCTATGAGTTACATTTTGGCATTTGCAGGTAGCAATTCTTCAGTATCCATTAATTACAAATTGGTAAAGTATACTGCTAGTTTAATAAAAGGGCAAGAAGTAAAATTGAGGGATATGTCTAAATATCCGTTTCCTATGTATAGTCAAGATGTAGAAAATGAAAACGGATTCTCTAATTCTTTGGTTGAATTCAAGAATGAAATTACCAATGCAAAGGGGCTGATCATATCTGTTAACGAGCACAATAGTTATCCTTCAGCTTATTTTAAAAACACTTTGGACTGGTTATCGAGATTGGATTCTAAATTTCTTGCTGATAAAAAAATATTCTTAATGGCTACGTCCGGTGGGGGTAGAGGAGCAATAGGTGCACTTGAAGTTGCGGAAAAAATGCTTGCAAGATTTCAGGGTACGATTGTAGAAACTTTTTCATTACCTAAGTATGGTGAAAACTTTGATGAAGAAAAGGGTATTACCAATGACGACCTGGCTAAGGTTTTTGCTGCAAAACTAGACTCTTTTGTAAAGGCAATTTCATAAGTCTACATAACTAATGGCAAGTTAAATTATTCTTAGGCTTTCTATTTAAATTATAGGACTTCGTTACCTTTGTTTTGTGTTAAATGCATTCAAAAAACATATTGAAGATTCTTTTCCAGAATTGCTAGATTCTCATTTCATCATTGCATGTAGTGGTGGTCTTGATAGTTCTGTACTTGTAGAATTGTGCCATCTAACAAACTTGAGTTTTTCTATAGCACATTGTAATTTTAATTTAAGAGGAAAAGCCAGCGATGGTGATGAAAATTTTGTGCGACAGTATGCCAAAAAAATAGATAAACCTTTTTTTGTAACTCACTTTGATACGCTTGGTTATGTTAATCAGCACAAGGTCTCTGTGCAAATGGCAGCGCGCGAATTGCGCTATGTTTGGTTTGATCAGTTGTTAAAAGAGCATAATAGTGCTTATCTGTTAACGGCACATCATGCCAATGATAATTTAGAAACTTTTATAATCAATTTATCAAGAGGTACTGGTATTGATGGCTTAACGGGCATTCCTGCTAAAATAAATGATATACGAAGGCCTTTGTTGCCTTTTACCAGGCAAGAACTTGAATCTTTTGCACAGGTGGAAAAAATGGAATGGCGTGAAGATGCCAGTAATGCCGATGCAAAATATTTACGTAACAAAATTAGACTAGAGATCATTCCGAAGTTGAATGAACTGCATCCTACTTTTTCAGATAATTTTAAAAGTACCTTAGATTATTTAGCACAAACCGATGTTATTGCATCGGCATACCTTGAAAAACTTAAAGAAGAACTCTTTGTTGAAAAAGACGAAAGGCAAGAAGTGAACATCTCAAAGTTGAAAGAATTAAAGCCTTTGTCTACCTATTTATTTGGTTTGTTCAGTTCTTACGGATTCAAGGAGATGGAAAATTTAGAGGCATTGTTAGACGGACTTTCGGGTAAACAATTGGTGTCTAGTTCTCATGTGCTTGTTAAAAATCGTGAGGTATTGATTTTGTCTGCTAAAGATGAAAGTAAATTAGATAGGCAGGAGTATATCATTACAGAAGAAGAAGTACCTTTGAACCTACCCGTGAATTTAAAATTTTCGGTCGTTTCTGAACGTTTAGATAATACGAATAGTGAGATTTTTGTTCAAAAGAATGCATTAAAGTATCCGTTGACGGTAAGAAAATGGAAAACGGGCGACTATTTTTATCCGATAGGATTGAATCGTAAAAAGAAATTATCTAAGTTTTTTAAAGATGAGAAAGTAGATGTCTTGTCTAAAGAAAAAACTTGGTTGTTATGCTCAGGCGAGCAAATTGTTTGGGTAATTGGTATGCGTGCGGATCATCGTTTTAAAGTTGATGATACCAGCCAAGGGATTTTAAAAATAGAATTTACATGATTAGATTTTTTGCTTTATTATTTTTTATAGTAGTCTTACCGTTTAGCACTTTTGCGCAAACAGAAGATGAACCGGTGGTTTGGGAACAGCAGGTCAACAAAATTTCAGAATCCGAATATGAATTGGTAATGCAGGCTAAAATTTTAGATGGCTGGCATATGTATTCTCAATTTACCTCTGAATTTGGCTCTCTACCAAGTGAATTTACTTATAATGGAAATGGAACTATTTATGAATTAATAGACGGAACCACGGAAAGTGAAACAATAAAAGAATACAGTGAAATTTTTGAGGTTGAGGAAACTTATTTCAAAGAAAATGCAACATTTACGCAGCGAATTAAAATATTGGATCCGGCCATAAATCAGATAGATGTTGACTTGTTTTTTCAGGTATGTAAAGAGGTATGTATCCCTATGGATAAAAAATTCATCTTTACATTAGATGGTTCAGCTGCTCAAGAAGTTGTAACTACAGTAGACGATAGAAGCTTAGCTTTAGGGCAGGAGTTACGATTAGATTTAAAGAATAGGGAACTTCTTACTCAAGGACAGGATAGCATTGCAGAGACAACCAGTATCTGGGTTATTTTTGGTTTAGGTTTTCTTGGCGGATTAATAGCCTTGTTGACTCCGTGTGTTTTTCCAATGATACCTTTAACGGTTTCTTTTTTTACCAAGCACTCGCAGAAAAAATCTAAAGGTATAATTAATGCGCTGTTATATGGTTTCTTCATAATACTTATTTACTTTTTATTGAGTCTGCCTTTTCATTTGTTCGACTCGGTAGATTCTCAAATTTTAAATTCCATCGCTACTAACGTATGGTTGAATTTATTGTTCTTCGTAATCTTTATATTCTTTGCTTTTTCCTTTTTTGGGTACTATGAACTAACGTTGCCAAGCTCTTGGGCAAATAAAATGGATGACGCATCAACAAAAGTAGGTGGTGTCTTAGGAATCTTTTTCATGGCTGTTACCTTGGCAATTGTGTCTTTCTCTTGTACTGGTCCTATACTAGGAGGGTTGCTTGGGGGTACAACCTTGGCGGAAGGGGAAGTTGCGTCTAATCTTACTGCTGGTATGACGGGTTTTGGCGTAGCATTAGCATTGCCGTTTGCACTATTTGCGTTATTCCCTGCGTGGTTAAATTCACTTCCAAAATCTGGTGGATGGATGACCACGGTAAAAGTGGTATTAGGCTTTTTAGAAATAGGTTTGGCTTTAAAATTCTTATCTAATGCAGATTTAGTTGGGCATTGGGGTATACTAAAGCGTGAGATCTTTTTAGGTATTTGGATAGTTCTGGGTATAGCAATGACTTTATACTTATTCGGGTTATATAAGTTTCCACATGATGGTCCGGTTAAAAAATTATCGCTGAGTAGAAAGGTAGCTGCTTTTGTAAGTGCTGTATTTACTATTTATATGATTTTAGGGGTTACCAAAATCACCAATTTAAAATTGTTAAGCGGATTTCCTCCTCCTGAATTTTACAGCATCTTTGAGCAAGAGAGCGATTGTCCCTTAGGTATTGATTGCTATAAAGACTTTGATGAAGGTTTAGCGTATGCAAAAGAAGTAAATAAACCTATTCTATTAGATTTTACAGGTTGGGCATGTGTTAACTGTAGAAAGATGGAAGAAAATGTATGGAGCGATTCAGAGGTTTTTCCGATTATAAAAGAAAACTATGTCCTTATATCATTATATACTGATGATAGGGAAGAACTGCCAGAAGCTGAACAATTTAATTTTCAGTTTGATAGTGGTCGTGTGAAGGAAATTAATAACATTGCCCAAAAATGGGGTACTTTTCAAGATGTGAATTTTGGTTCTATTTCTCAGCCTTTTTATGTGTTACTTTCTCCAGATTTAAAAGTGTTGAACACATCTATTCAAAATACCGATATACCAACCTATAAAAATTGGTTGCTAGAAGGATTGCGAAATAATGACTAGTATGTAGTTTTTCTACAATGTTGATTACTTGTCAATAAAAAGCAGAGCTACGGGGTGTTTAATGTAAAAAATAGTTTTAACTTGGGAACAATTCCCCCAAACTGAACTATGAAAACACTAAAAAAAATAGGAGCTTTCCTATTGGTTATTATTACCCTTCTGATTATTGTTGTCGGACTATTTGCATATACTTTAAAACCAGATTATTCTGGTGAAAAAGAACTTGCGGATCTTGAGCAAGAGGTAAATGTCTATTATGATGAATATGGTATTCCGCATATTTACGGAGCCAATGAAAAAGATGCCTTTAGAACTTTAGGCTATGTACATGCCCAAGACCGACTTTGGCAAATGGAACTTCTTAGAAGAATTGCCAGTGGCGGTTTGTCAGAAGTTTTTGGTGCGGATTTAATAGGTACTGATAAATTCTTTTTATCACTAGGTATTGCAGATGCTTCTAAAGTGACAGCAAGTAATGCCGATGAGAACGATGAAGGTGTTATTTTGGCTAAAGCTTACTTAGATGGCATCAATCAATTTATAAAAGAAGGGCCAACACCGGTAGAGTTTTATTTAACAGGTATAGATAAAAAAGAATTCGTTTTAGAAGACGTCTATAACACTATAGGATATATGGCTTTTAGTTTTGCTATGGCCCATAAAACAGATCCTCTTTTAACCACCATAAATGCTAAGTTAGGACCTGAATATTTAAATGACCTACATGTAGGGTCTAGTGTGGAAACGGAATGGATTAAAAACTATAACCCAACCACATCAGACACTATTCAAAACAACCTTTCGGCTTCTGTAAACAAGGCTTTAAGTGTGTTGGATATTCCTTTGTTTGAAGGTAGTAATAGCTGGGTTATTGCTCCAGAAAAAACTAAGAATGGTAAAGTTATTTTTGCCAATGATCCACATATTGGTTTCTCACAGCCTTCGGTTTGGTTTGAGGCGCATATAGAGACACCAACATATTCTAAGTATGGATATCATATTGCAGGTATACCATTTCCGTTATTAGGGCATAATAGAAATGTTGCCTATGGTCTAACTATGTTCGAGAATGATGATGTTGATTTTTATTTTGAAGAGAATAACCCTGATAATGAGAATCAATATTTATCTGAAAATGGATATGTAGACTATGAAATTATAACGAAATCTTTTAAAGTTAAAGATTCTTCTGATGTTGAGTTTACCTATAAAAAATCAATCCACGGACCAATTTTAAATGGTATCGCCGATCAAGTACAGGGAGAAAGACCAATTGCTATGTCTTGGTTATACACTCAAATGGAAAATAAAGTAATAGATGCATTATTTGGTTTAAGCCATTCTAACGATCTTAAAGAATTCAAGAAAGCATTACCGAGAATTCATGCGCCGGGATTGAATATTATGTACGGCGATAATGAAGGTAATGTAGCTTGGTTTGCTACTGCCCAACTATATAATATTCCAGATTCAGTAAATACAAAGTTGATTTTTGAAGTAGGAGAAGGGCTTCCGGTAGAAAAAGAATTTATACCGTTTAATGAAAATCCGCAGGCTATAAATCCACCAAGTAATTATGTGTATTCTGCCAATAATCAACCCGATTCCATTGCTGGTATGCTTTACCCTGGTTACTATTTACCAGAAAATAGAGGAAAGCGAATAGTTCAACTTTTAGAGCCTAAAAATGATTGGAATTTAGATTCGGCAAGTGAAATGATTACTGATGTTGTTTCATCTGTAGATCCAGAAATTGTAACCAATTTATCTAAATACTTAGATGTTTCTTTGTTGAGTGAAAATGAATTAAAAGCGATTGATAGCTTAAAAATGTGGACGGGAGACTACAAGCTGTCTTCAATTGAAGCCACTATATATAATAGATGGGTTTATTATTTTTTAGAAAATACGTTTAAAGATGAATTAGATGAGGATTTATTCAATCAACTTATAAATACCCATTTTGTTAAACGATTAATAGCTCCTTTATCTAAGGATGAAGAATCCGTATGGTTAGATAATTTGAAAACTACCAATATTCAAGAAAGCATGGCAGATATCGTGAATACATCTTTTATGGATGCTATAGCTTCATTAGAGGATAACTTTGGTGAGAATTTGAATTATTGGCGATGGGAGAGAGTGCATAGTATTGAACACCCGCATCCTATTGGTCAAATAGCCGCTTTGCGTTCCTTTTTTAATGTTGGTCCATTTCCCGTTAACGGTACAAGAGAGGTAATAAACAACTTGGCATTTTCGTATGATAAAACAGGTTTTTATAAAACTACTTCAGGTCCTTCAACAAGAAGAATTGTAGATTTTTCAGACGTAGAAAACAGTATTAGCATTTTGCCTACCGGGCAATCTGGTAATCCGTTTAGTAAACATTATAGAGATCAAGCAGAAATGTATGTTAATGGAGAGTTTCGTAAAATGATGATGAACGAGGTCGAAATTCAAAAGAGTAAAGAAATCCTTACTTTTAAGCCAAAGGATTAAAAATGCTTACAAAAGTTTATGGGAGTGCGGTATTTGGTGTTGAAGCCACAACGATTATTGTAGAAGTTAATATTGTCAAGGGAATTGGTTATCATTTAGTAGGGCTGCCTGACAATGCAATAAAAGAGAGTAATTATAGAATAGCTGCTGCACTACAGAATAACGGATATAAAATTCCAGGTAAAAAAATTACTATAAATATGGCACCTGCAGATCTTCGTAAAGAAGGTTCTGCATATGACCTTACCTTGGCAATTGGTATTTTAGCAGCATCTAGTCAGATAAAATCAGAGAATATAGAGAAGTATATCATCATGGGCGAATTGTCTTTAGATGGTAGTCTACAGCCTATAAAAGGAGCTCTGCCAATAGCTATTAAGTCGCAGGAAGAAGGTTTTACTGGTTTTATCTTACCAACCGCTAATGCTAAAGAAGCTGCTATTGTTGGAGATTTAAAAGTATATGGAGTAGATAATATTAAACAAGTTTTAGAATTCTTTGATCAAGGCATTCCACTTGAGCAAACGATTATAGATACTAGAGAAGAGTTTTATAAAAATCTTGATTTTCCAGAATTTGATTTTTCTGATGTTAAAGGTCAAGAGAGTATTAAGCGCTGTATGGAGATAGCGGCTGCCGGCGGTCATAATATAATTTTAATTGGTCCTCCTGGTGCCGGTAAAACGATGTTAGCAAAGCGGTTACCTTCTATTTTACCACCTATGACATTGCATGAAGCTTTGGAAACCACTAAAATTCATAGTGTAGTCGGTAAAATCAAGAATATGGGGTTGATGAGTCAAAGACCTTTCAGGAGCCCTCATCACACAATTTAAGACGTCGCGCTTGTCGGTGGCGGAGCATATCCCCAACCCGGAGAAATATCACTTTCGCATAACGGAGTATTATTCTTGGATGAATTACCAGAATTTAAACGTGGTGTTTTAGAAGTATTACGTCAACCGTTAGAGGATAGGGAGGTTACTATTTCTCGTGCACGTTTTACTGTAAATTATCCGAGTAGTTTTATGTTAGTGGCAAGTATGAACCCTAGTCCGGGTGGTTATTTCAATGATCCAGATGCACCTGTGACTTCATCACCTGCAGAAATGCAACGTTATTTAAGTAAAATATCTGGTCCGCTTTTAGACCGAATTGATATTCATATTGAAGTTACTCCGGTACCGTTTGAAAAGTTATCAGAAGAAAGAAAAGGAGAAAGTAGTGTAGAAATTAGAAAGCGTGTTACCGCTGCTCGTGAAATACAAACAAAACGATTCGAAGCAATAGATACTATTCACTACAACGCGCAAATGAATACAAAACAAATTCGAGAATATTGCAAATTAGATGATAAGTCTAAAGCTTTGTTGAAAAATGCGATGGAAAGGTTGAATCTTTCTGCTAGGGCTTACGATAGAATTTTAAAAGTAGCAAGAACTATTGCTGATTTAGCCGGTGAGCAGGCATTGAACGGTAATCATATTTCAGAGGCCATTCAATACCGTTCACTCGACAGAGAGGGTTGGTTGGGGTAAAATTTTACAACTTGGAGAATTCTTTTAAGAAAATAACTCCTCATTATTAATGTCGTCTTCGTTACTTTTCGGTGCGGTAAAAATATCTTTTAGTATGTAACTCGTAACAATTGTAAGACCAAGTGTAAGCGTGGGTATAGCATAATCCCAACTTAATAAATGCATTAATCCGCCACAGATAAGAGTTATTACACCAATAACCATTACAAAATTCCATATAATCTCGGTCACGCTATTCTTGACCTCTCCTTCTTTTGACATAAAATAAGAAGTGCCTTCCATTGCAAACCATGCAATAAAAGTAAATGCAGTTCCTATTTGGAAAAATAGGGTATGGGTAAAGTTTAAAATAGTTAATAAGCCATTAGTGGTCCAAAAAAGTACTAGTGCCATTTTTATTAAGTCTACAGTCTTTTTTTCATTTTTTCTTAAAAAACGAACTGTATATAAAACAAGTATTGTAGCAAAGGATATGAAAATTATTCCTTTAGAATAAGGTAAGTGAAGTATTCGCATCACTAGTCCTAACAATAGGGTTGCAATGGCAGCCCTAATGGGATTTCTAAATGCTTTTTTAGAATTTTCCATATCCGTTTTTTTAGTTAATTACTTTTATGTTGGCTTTTAAGCCTTCCATTATTCCAATAATATTGTTGACTGTTTCATTTAAATAATAACGTACTACAATGTGCGGAATTCTAATGGTAGTAAATCCATTTTTAAAAGAATGCATAGCTTCTTCTAAGTTGTTGATGGCTTCGTGTTCTGTAAGCTTGTCGTATTCAGAATCAATTTCAATATTTAGCTTTACACGAGAAATAGCGATATCAATAGATTTTTTGCCATCCCACCATTCGAGCATTGAATTTACTCCCGCTTCTTTAAGAGCGTAGTAAAGTTGAATGGCCTCTAAAGGTGTATTATGTTTATTGATCAATAATTTAATACGTTCGTGATGCTTCATACATAGCTCAACGCCTGCACTTTCCATTGCATTTTTGTGGTCTAAATAACCGAGTTCTTTTTTACATTCTAAACAAATCATTAATAGGTTAAGTTTAAGGTTTGGGGATAGCTATAACCTAGTTCTTTTTGGATTATTATGTAACCTCGATGAACGACACCCGAGTTTTAGACGAACTGCATTTTTTTAGATTAACGGCATTTTGAAATGTTAAAATTGTGGTGAAAATGATGCTGAGTATGGTGAGTAAAGTCAGAATTACCAATTATATTTACAAGAACGATAAATTTACTAGATGTTTAAGAAATTAGGTCCGGGAGTACTAGTGGCTGCCGCGTTTATTGGACCAGGAACGGTTGCGGCATGCACTTTGGCAGGCGTCCATTTTGGCTTTAGTTTGTTGTGGGCCATGTTGTTATCTATTATAGCAACTTACATTCTCCAAGAAATGTCAGCGCGTTTAGGTATAGTAACACAAAAGGGATTGGCAGATGTAATTAAACAAGAGCTGCATAATCCATGGATTCGTAACAGTGTCATTGCTCTTATCTTTTCTGCTATTATTATAGGCAATGCTTCCTATGAAGCAGGTAATATAGGTGGGGCTACATTGGGTATGGAGGCGTTGTTTGGTGCGGCATACGGTAATTTATATCCTTTTATATTAGGAGGTCTTGCTTTTCTCTTATTATATCTAGGTAGTTACAAAGCCCTGGAGAAAGTGTTTATTGTTCTTGTGCTTATTATGAGTTTATCTTTTGTTATGACGGCTATTTTGACCAAGCCAGATATTTGGGGATTAATTAAAGGACTATTTGTGCCTACAATTCCTGAAAAAGGTATTCTTACCATAATTGCTTTGGTAGGTACTACCGTTGTTCCTTATAATCTTTTTTTACATGCCGCCTTGGTCAGTGAGAAATGGAAATCTAAAGATGATCTGAAATTGGCAAAAAGAGATACTTTGGTATCTATTATATTAGGAGGTCTGGTATCTGTCAGTATTATTATTTCCGCTGCGGCTATTAATTCAACTGAAGTTAATAATGTAATAGATATGGCGAAAGCTTTAGAGCCATTGTATGGTTCCGCTGCTTTATATTTTTTAGGAATAGGTATGTGTGCAGCAGGTATTACTTCGGCAATAACGGCGCCTTTAGCTGCAGCTTATGTAGCCAATAGTTGCTTTGGTTGGAATGCTCGATTTAAAGATGCTAAGTTTAGAATGATTTGGATGATTATTTTAGGGCTTGGTGTTTTCTTTTTATCATTTGGAATAAAACCTATTGAGATTATAAAATTCGCACAGATAACAAATGGATTGTTATTGCCCGTTATTGCGGTATTCTTATTATGGGTTGTAAATAGAGCGGGAGTGATGGGAAAATATAAGAACTCTATGTTGCAGAATATTTTCGGCGGACTAATTATTCTTCTTTCCGTTTTATTGGGTGCTAAAAGTATACTAACCGTTTTAGGTATTTTATAGATGACGAAAAAAGTTATTGATATTAATTGCGATGTAGGGGAGGGTATAGGGAACGAGAAAGACCTATTTCCCATGATAAGCTCTTGTAATATTGCTTGCGGCGGTCACGCAGGTTCAAAAGAAACTATTATGCAATGCTTAGAACTGGCAAAAAAATATGGAGTTAAGGTTGGTGCGCATCCCTCGTATCCAGATATAGAAAATTTTGGGCGTGTTAGTATGTCAATTTCTAGTGATGAGCTTATTAAAAGTATTCAAACTCAAATGGAGTTATTTGAATCTGTGCGAGAAGAAATTAATATCACATTACATCATATTAAGCCCCATGGCGCTTTGTATAATGATATAGCTAAAGATGAACATTTGGCAGAAACTTTTTTAACAGCGATAGCACCTTATAAACATACTGCCTTGTTATATGTTCCTTTTTACAGCGTCATTCAAAAATTGGCAACTAAAAACGGATTTAAAGTTTTGGTAGAAGCCTTCGCAGATAGAAATTATAATGATGATTTAAGTTTGGTGTCAAGAAAAGAAAAGAATGCTTTGGTTACCACTGGTAAAGAGGTGTTGAGCCATATCTTACGCATGTATAATGATAAGGTGGTAAATACAATAAATGGCAATTATGTAACTATTGAAGCAGATACCTACTGCATTCATGGTGATACCCCTGCTGCATTGCAAATTTTGGTGTATCTTTCAAATGAATTGCCACATCATAATCTATAAGTAAAATCGTGAATTCCCCTAAAATAAATATTAAACCGTTTGGCGTCCATTCTGTCTTAATAGAATGGCCGAATGAGGTCAGTGAAATCATATTAGAAAAGATATTACATTTCGAAAGGTTTTTAACTAAAGAAGTGTTTACGAATAAAGAGTGGGAGTTGGTACCTTCTTATAATTCTCTTTTAATTATAAATAGGACTAAACAACTTGATTTCCAGAAATTATCTTCTGACATACATAAGTGGTACTTACAATTAAAAGAGTCACCTAAACCTGATAGATATTTGTGGCGATTACCGGTTTCGTATGATTTGGAGTTTGGTCTAGATTTAGAGGAAGTAGCAAATCAACTGCATAAAACGAAAGAAGAGATTATTGCCTTGCACACAGGTGCTACATATACCGTTTTTGGTATCGGGTTTTTACCTGGTTTTATGTATTTGGGCGGTATTGATAAAAAATTGGAAATGCCAAGAAAAGCTACACCAAGGTCAAGAGTGGTAAAAGGTGCAGTAGGTATTGCTGGTAAGCAGGCGGGTATTTATCCGCAAGAGTCTCCTGGTGGATGGAATATTATCGGTAATTGTGCTGTACCTATTTTTGATGCGTCAAAAGAAACCCCTTGTTTTGTAAGTGTAGGCGATAAAATTGAGTTTTATAAAATATCTAAAGCAGAACATAACCTTAATATAATAGAAGCAGAAGTGGGTATATATGAACCTGAAAAAATTAAGATAGATGCTTAAAGTACTTAAAGCAGGTTTTTATACTACTATACAAGACTCCGGTAGATTTCATTATAGAAATAAAGGAGTCCCCGTATCTGGAGTTATGGACGAAATGTCCGTTTTTAAAGTAAACTCTTTATTAGAAAATTATGAGTCATCTGCTGTATTAGAGATTACGATGACTGGACCAACATTAATCTTCGAAAAAGAAACGTATATAGCGCTTGGTGGGGCAAAAATGTCTGCTACCCTTAATAACCTGCCTATTCAGAATTATAAAGTATATGTAATTAAAGAAGGGGATATACTTTCATTTGGTCGTTTAGAAAAAGGATTTAGATCATACCTCGCTGTAAAAGGCGGATTTAATACTAAAACAATATTAGGAAGTAAGTCTTTTTATAAACCAATTACTAAATTAAATAGACTAATCGATAATGATGTTGTGCCTTATTCGGAGCATGAAGATTTTGAACCAAAAATATCGGAGATCAAGGTAGCATCGTTTTTAGATGATTGTATACTTGAGGTAAATAAAGCACCAGAATTTGATATTTTAAACGATAAGCAATTAGAAGAAATTTTCTCTAGAACATTTACTGTTGCACATGAGAACAATAGAATGGCATATCAATTGTCCGAAACTATACAGGCACATACAATTTCAATGCTTACGTCTGCAACTATACCTGGTACGGTACAGTTGACACCCGCAGGGAAGCTTATTGTGTTAATGAAAGACGGTCAAACTACTGGCGGTTACCCTAGGGCTGTTCAATTGACAGATAAGGCGATATGTGTTCTAGCGCAAAAAAAAGGAGGAGATTCTATTAGCTTTAAATTGGTATGATTTGATACTTTTTATATAGATTTTGTTAAGGACTTATTTATCAGCCATTTTTTCAGTAATATTGTAATGTGAAATTATTAAATATAAATATTAAACTAGTCATTGTCATTCCTTCAAGGGGATGATATAGTTTTTCATAAAATGGAAAAACCTGTATCAGATTTATTTGATACAGGTTTTTTTGTGTGACAAGAATAATATCAATCAGTTTTGAATATGGTATATAATGTCTATATAAATATTTGATATTCAGTGTATTAAGTTCATTTTCGATAAAATGAATTTGTATTGTCAAATATTGTTAAAATTAGAAATTTTTATAAACTTTTATCTTTGATTAAGGAGTTTTGAAAAATCAAGATAAGCATACGAGAATTATATTATGGAGTTGAACAAACATAGTAAGAATGTAACCCAAGATCCAACACAGCCTGCAGCACAAGCAATGCTTTACGCTATAGGTTTAACTGAAGAAGATTTAAAGAAACCATTAATTGGTATTGGTAGTACAGGTTATGAGGGTAACCCTTGTAATATGCACTTAAATGATTTGGCACAGGAAGTTAAAGTTGGTGTCAATGGTAGCGGTTTAGTCGGGCTTGTATTTAATACTATCGGTGTAAGTGATGGTATATCTATGGGTACATACGGTATGCGTTATTCTTTGCCTTCTAGAGATATTATTGCCGATTCTATGGAGACTGTGGTTCAAGCGATGAATTATGATGGTTTGGTTACTGTTGTAGGTTGTGATAAGAATATGCCTGGTGCACTTATGGCAATGATTCGTTTAAATAGACCATCTGTTTTAGTTTATGGCGGTACCATTGCTTCGGGTTGTTTTAAAGATAAAAAATTAGATGTAGTATCTGCTTTTGAGGCATGGGGAGAGAAGGTTGCCGGTACTATGAATGAAGAAGATTACAAAGGTGTTATCCAGAACGCTTGTCCAGGTGCAGGTGCTTGTGGTGGTATGTATACTGCCAATACTATGGCATCGGCTATTGAAGCTTTGGGTATGGCAATGCCTTACAATTCTTCTAACCCTGCAATAGGTAAAAACAAGCAGTACGATGCCATAAATTCTGGTAAAGCTTTAAGAACCCTTTTGGAAAAAGATATTAAGCCAAGCGATATCATTACCCGTAAATCTATGGAGAATGCTATTCGTTTGCTGACACTTTTAGGTGGGTCAACGAATGCTGTACTTCACTTTTTAGCAATAGCTAAAGCTGCTGATGTAGATTTCACCTTAGATGATTTTCAAAAAATTAGTGATACTACGCCATTCTTGGCAGATTTAAAGCCAAGTGGTAAATTCTTAATGGAAGATGTTCACCGTGTAGGTGGCGTACCTGCCGTCATGAAGTTTATGCTAGATAATGATATGCTACATGGAGATTGTCTAACCGTTACAGGTAAAACAATTGCTGAGAATTTAGCTGATGTTCCTGGTTTATTAGAACACCAACAAGTTATAAAACCACTTAGTAATCCTATAAAAGCAACTGGTCACTTACGTATTCTTTATGGTAACCTTGCCACAGAAGGTGCTGTGGCAAAAATTACAGGTAAAGAAGGATTGTATTTTTCTGGTCCGGCAAAAGTATATAATGACGAGTTTCTTGCGAATGCAGGTATCGGTAGAGGTGAAGTGAAAAAAGGTGATGTTGTGGTTATCCGTTATGAAGGACCAAAAGGAGGACCGGGTATGCCAGAAATGTTAAAGCCAACTGCAGCTATTATGGGAGCAGGGCTAGGTAAAGATGTTGCTTTGATTACAGATGGTCGTTTTTCTGGTGGCACACATGGTTTTGTGGTAGGTCACGTTGCTCCTGAAGCACAAGAAGGTGGTGCAATCGGTTTGTTAGAGGACGGAGATATCATTACCATTGATGCGGAGAAGAATGAGATTTCGGTTAACCTAACGGATGAGCAATTAGCGGAAAGAAAAAAGAATTGGAAACAGCCGGAATTAAAGGTGAAAAGAGGAAGTCTATACAAATATGCCCGTATGGTATCTTCAGCATCTAAAGGTTGTGTTACCGATGAATTTTAAATAACACCGACTAGATTTTAATTAGTTCTAGTAGGATTTTAATATCAGGCTATTGTAACTCTTATATGCAATACTTGAATTTGATTATTAATTATGGAAACAGTAAAAGAGAAGAAAAAAGGTACAGATTCCAAGAAAACTATTAAGATTTCTGGAGCAGAGGCAATAATTCATTGTTTGTTGGCCGAAGGGGTCGAAACAATGTATGGCTACCCTGGTGGCGCAATTATGCCCGTCTACGATGAACTATATAAGTTTCAAGATAAGTTAACGCATATTCTTACTAGACATGAACAGGGTGCTACGCATGCTGCTCAAGGGTATGCTCGTGTTTCAGGTAGAGTGGGTGTTGCAATAGCAACCTCTGGTCCTGGAGCAACAAATTTGGTGACAGGTCTTGCAGATGCGCAGATAGATTCAACTCCAATGGTTTGTATTACAGGTCAGGTTACTAGACAATTACTTGGTACCGATGCTTTTCAAGAAACTGATATTATTGGTATTTCTACTCCGGTAACGAAATGGAACTATCAAATAACCGAAGCTTCTGAAATACCAGAAGTAATGGCGAAAGCATTTTACATTGCTAAATCTGGTAGGCCAGGTCCGGTATTAATTGATATTACTAAAAATGCACAAATAGATGCTTTCGATTTCTCTTATGAGAAATGTACTGCTGTGCGTAGTTATAAGCCGGTTCCAAAACCAAAAATAAGTGATATTCAATCAGCTGCAGATTTAATCAACAGCGCCAAAAAACCATTTATCGTATGGGGGCAAGGTGTTATTCTTGGTAAGGCTGAGCAAGAGTTGAAAGCTTTAGTTGAAAAGTCGGGTATACCTGCAGCTTGGACTACTATGGGAGCTTCGGCTTTAGATACTTCTCATCCATTAAATGTAGGTATGGTAGGTATGCATGGTAATTATGGTCCTAACGTTTTGACCAATGAATGCGATTTGCTTATTGCCATAGGTATGCGTTTTGATGATCGTGTAACTGGTAATTTAGATTTTTATGCAAAACAAGCTAAAGTAATTCACTTTGAAATTGACCCTGCTGAGATAAATAAGAATGTGCATGCAGATGTCGCGGTTTTAGGTAACTCAAAAGAAACTTTAGGGTTGTTACTGCCACTAGTAAATGAAAATAAGCATGATGCTTGGCATAATATCTTCAAAGAGAAATATAAAATTGAGTTCGATACGATTATAAAGAATGACATTCACCCAACTAAAGATGGTTTAACTATGGGTGAGGTCATCGAAGAAATTAATTTGGCTTCAAATAACAAAGCAGTTATCGTTTCTGATGTAGGTCAGCATCAAATGATCGCTTGTAGATATGCTAAATTCTCTCAATCTAAAAGTAATATCACCTCTGGCGGATTAGGTACTATGGGTTTTGCTTTACCAGCAGCTATAGGTGCTAAAATGGGCGCTATGGATAGGGAAGTGGTTGCTATTATTGGTGATGGCGGTTATCAAATGACCATTCAAGAATTGGGTGTAATTTTTCAACATAAAGTACCTGTTAAGATTGTTGTTTTAAACAATGAGCATTTAGGTATGGTTCGCCAATGGCAAGAGTTGTTCTTTGAAAAAAGATATGCATCTACCGTAATGGTGAATCCTGATTTTGTAAAAATAGCTGAAGGTTATAGCATTGAAGCAAAACGAATATCTGAACGTAAAGATTTAAAATCTACCATTCAAGAAATGATGGCTTCTAAAGAACCTTATTTCTTAGAGGTTAAGGTTGAGCAAGAAGATAATGTATTTCCTATGATACCTTCTGGAGCTTCGGTTTCTGAAGTTAGATTGAAATAGCAGCAATAACAATCTCATGAACGATACGAACATACAGGACATTCCTAAAATACATACGGAGATAACTCGTAAATCTGAGGAAATCGGATTTACGATGCCTTCAGACCTGTACGTTGGTAGCTTTCTCAAAACCTTAATAGCCTCTAAACCAAATGGCAATTTTTTAGAAATTGGAACTGGTATTGGTCTTAGTCTTTCTTGGATGATTGAAGGTATGGATGCTGATTCTAAATTGATATCCGTAGATAACGATCAAGAATTAATTTCTATCGCTTCCAGTTATTTTGGTGATGATGATAGAGTTGAGGTTGTTTGCAAAGATGGAGCTGATTGGATCAAGGAATATTCAGGTGCAAAATTCGATTTGATTTTTGCCGATGCTTGGCCAGGTAAGTATAGTGAAATTGATGAGGTTTTGGATTTACTTCAGGTTGGCGGATTTTACATTATCGATGATATGACTAAGCAACCCAATTGGCCAACCGGTCATGAAGATAATGTTATTGAATTGACTGCATATTTAGAACAACGTGAAGATTTACAATTGACCAAAATGAATTGGTCTACTGGCTTAATAATGGCCGTAAAGAAGTAGTAAGGATAAATAATAATGACACCATAAAATCCTTTTTAAAAAGGAGTAGGTAATGAAAGCTTATGGAAAATCAATGGTTTACAATATCAGTATATTCAGAAAATAATGTTGGATTACTGAACAGGATTTCAGGTATATTTTTAAAGAGACATATAAATATTGAAAGTTTAAATGTATCTAAGTCAGAAATTGACGATGTTTCTAAATTTACGATAGTAGCATATACTACTGAAAAGTGGGTGCATAATATTGTCGGTCAAATAGAAAAACAAATTGAGGTTATAAAGGCATATTATCATACTGATGATGAAACTATTTATCAAGAATCAGTTTTGTTCAAAATAGCATCGGGACTTCTGTTTGACGAGCGTCAAATTCAGAACATCATAAAAGATAACAATGCACAGATTGTTACAGTATCAAGAGACTTTTTTGTAATCGCAAAAAGCGGTAGAAGAAATGAAATTGATGTAATGCATGATCAATTAAAACCTTATGGCATTATGCAGTTCGTACGATCTGGCCGTATATCGGTTACTAAAGATGAAATGAAAATTTCAGCTATACTAAAAGAATTTTAAATAGAGAATCTAAACAATAATCAAATAAAGTAAATACAAAATGGCCAATTATTTTAATACGCTATCATTAAGAGATAAATTAACGCAACTTGGAAAATGCCGCTTCATGGATTCGTCTGAGTTTGCAGATGGCGTAAATGCTTTAAAAGGCAAAAAAATTGTAATCGTAGGTTGTGGTGCACAAGGGTTGAACCAAGGGTTGAACATGAGGGATTCTGGTTTAGATATCTCTTACACGCTTCGTGATGCTGCTATAAAAGAAAAAAGACAATCTTTTGTAAATGCATCTGAAAACGGATTTACAGTTGGTACTTATCAAGAATTAATACCTACTGCTGATGTTGTAATAAACCTTACTCCAGATAAACAACATACCGTTGTTGTTAGTTCGGTAATGCCATTAATGAAAAAAGGTGCTACACTTTCTTATTCTCACGGTTTTAATATTGTTGAAGAAGGTATGCAAATACGTGAAGATATCACCGTTATTATGGTTGCTCCAAAATGTCCGGGATCAGAAGTACGTGAAGAATATAAAAGAGGTTTTGGTGTACCAACATTAATTGCGGTTCACCCAGATAATGACCCTCAGGGTAAAGGATTAGAGCAGGCTAAAGCATATGCTGTTGGTACTGGTGGCGATAGAGCAGGTGTATTAATGTCTTCTTTTGTAGCTGAAGTAAAATCAGATTTAATGGGCGAGCAAACTATTCTTTGTGGTTTGTTACAAACAGGATCTATTCTTTGTTTTGACAAAATGATCGAAAAAGGAATTAATGCTGGATATGCTTCTAAATTAATCCAATACGGATGGGAAACTATCACCGAAGGAATGAAGTATGGTGGTATTACGCATATGATGGATCGTCTTTCAAATCCTGCTAAAGTAAAGGCATTTGAATTATCAGAAGAATTAAAAGATATTATGCGTCCGTTGTTCCAAAAGCATATGGATGATATTATGACCGGTCATTTCTCAAAAACGATGATGGAAGATTGGGCAAATGATGATAAGAACTTATTAACGTGGAGAGCTGCAACTGGTGAAACTGCTTTCGAGAAAACTCCTGCAGGTAGCCAAGAGATTACCGAGCAAGAGTTTTACGATAACGGTGTGTTAATGGTAGCCATGGTAAGAGCGGGTGTTGAGTTGGCTTTTGAGGCAATGACTGAATCTGGTATTATTGCTGAGTCTGCATACTATGAGTCTTTACACGAAACTCCGTTAATTGCAAATACCATCGCTCGCAAGAAATTATTTGAAATGAACCGTGTTATTTCTGATACAGCTGAATATGGTTGCTATCTTTTTGATCATGCATGTAAACCTTTATTGACTGACTTCATGAAGGGAATTGATACTGATGTAATTGGTACTAACTTCTTTGGAGATATTGATAATGACGTTGATAATGCACAGTTAATTGCTATAAATAAGGCATTACGTACGCATCCGGTAGAAATAGTTGGTACTCGTTTACGTGAGTCAATGACAGCAATGAAGCCTATCGTATAGAGTAATTATATTTTATAGATATACCTATTGTCCGGTTGGGTGCATTCTAAAAGTTATGACCATTTATTAGGTTGTAATTTTAAAAGAAATGTTCTCAAGCGGACAATTTAGGTTTCATGCTAGTTATAATTTTTTAATTACAGAATGCAAATAATATGAAAGGGACAAAGCCGGCATATTTTCCAAAATTAGATGATGTTTTACAAGCTGCACAAACCATTTCTGAAATTTCAGAAGTAACTCCGCTAACAGATAGTATTCGTTTGTCAAAACAATACAACTGTCAAGTTCGTTTAAAGCGTGAAGATTTACAGCGAGTACGTTCTTATAAAATTAGAGGTGCCTTTAATAAAATAAGCTCCTTAACTGAAGAAGAACGGGCAAAAGGGGTGATTTGTGCAAGTGCAGGTAATCATGCCCAGGGTGTGGCATTCGCTTGCTTTCATTTAAAAATCAAGGGTACTATTTATATGCCTTCTGTTACACCAAAGCAAAAAGTTGAACAAACGAAACTGTTTGGTGGCGAATGGGTTGAAATAGTTTTGGAAGGCGATACTTTTGATGATGCCTCAATGGCAGCTAGAACTTATGGTGATAAACATGGGAAGATATTTGTACATCCGTTTGATGACCCTAAAATTATAGAGGGTCAGGCTACAGTTGGTCTTGAGTTGATTTCGCAATCAAAAATACCTATTGATTATCTTTTCGTTTGCATTGGCGGTGGTGGTCTAGCCTCTGGACTTATTAGTGTTTTTAGTGAGCTTTCGCCTAATACTAAAATAATAGGGGTAGAACCAAAAGGTGCTCCGTCTATGAAAACATCAATAGATACGGGAGAAGTAGTTTCGCTTGATCATATAGATAAGTTTATTGATGGTGCAGCGGTCAAAAAAGTAGGTAACTTAACCTATGCTATCTGTAACTATTATTTAGATAATATGATTACGGTAGATGAAGGCAAAGCATGCCAAACTATTCTAGATCTCTATAATAGAGATGCTATTGTGGTTGAACCTGCTGGAGCTTTATCTATTGCAGCTTTAGATAATTATAAAGAAGAAATTGCTGGTAAAAATGTAGTGTGTATTATTGGTGGAAGTAATAATGATATCACTAGAACGGCTGAAATTAAGGAAAGAGCATTATTATATGGAAAACTAAAGCATTATTTTATCATTAGATTCCCTCAAAGACCAGGTGCGTTAAAAGAATTTGTGGTTGATATTCTAGGACCTACGGACGACATTACGCATTTTGAGTATTCAAAGAAATCTAGCAGGGAAAATGCTCCGGCAGTGGTAGGTATAGAATTAAAGAATCCGGACGACTTGAAGCCATTGATAGAACGTATGAAATCTAACAATTTCTATGGAGAATATATAAATGATAAACCGGACTTGTTTGAATATTTGGTTTAAACTACTTTTAATACAACAGATTCAATTTCTAGTATTTTTTAGAAATCAATCTATAATTCAATTATCAATCATAGTACAAAATAGAAAATGAAATGAGCGATATTAAGATTCCAGAAGAATTTCAAATTACATCAACTATAGACCAAAAACATTATTTGGTCAACGGAGAATTAAAGGAATGGAAGGGTGAGACTACAGAAGTATATTCTACCATTTCTTCAACAAAAGAATACAAACCAACATTATTGGGCAGTATTCCAGATTTGCAAGAGGCAGAAGCTTTAGATGCCTTAGATGGTGCCTTAAAAGCATATGATAAAGGGCAAGGAGTGTGGCCAACAATGCATGTTAAAGACCGTATTGAATGTATGGAGGTTTTCGTTACAAAAATGAAAACTAAAAGAGAAGAGGTAGTTAAATTGTTAATGTGGGAGATTGGTAAATCTTTACCGGATTCTCAGAAAGAATTTGACCGTACCGTTGAATATATTGAAGATACTATTGAAGACTATAAGCAATTAGATCGTGATGCTGCAAAGTTTACGAAACATGATGGTGTGTATGCGCATATTAAAAGAGGACCTTTAGGTGTTGTATTATGTTTAGGACCTTACAACTATCCGTTAAATGAAACTTTTGCTTTGTTGATTCCTGCAATTATTATGGGGAACACCACCATCTTTAAACCTGCAAAGCATGGTGTTTTATTGATTACTCCACTTTTAGAAGCTTTTCAAACAAGTTTTCCCAAAGGTGTGGTAAATGTGTTATTTGGTCGCGGTAGAACTGTTGCTGCACCAATTATGCAAACGGGTAAAGTAGATGTACTGGCTTTAATAGGTAATAGTAAATCTGCTAATGCGCTACAGGATCAACACCCAAAGAGCAATAGATTACGTTTAGTACTAGGTCTAGAGGCTAAGAACCCTGCAATTATTTTACCAGATGCCGATTTAGATTTAACCATAAATGAATGTCTGGCAGGTACCTTGTCTTTTAACGGTCAACGTTGTACTGCATTGAAAGTGGTGTATGTTCATGAAGAAATCAGTGCGGAGTTCAATAAGAATTTTGCCAGTAAAGTAGATGAGTTGAAATTTGGAAATCCTTGGGAAGACGGAGTAAAATTAACTCCATTACCAGAACCTGATAAGGCTGCCTATATTCAAGGTTTAATTGATGATGCGCTTTCAAAAGGTGCAAAAATCATCAACAAAAAAGGAGGTAAGCATTTTGATAATTATATATGGCCTGCAGTTCTTTACCCAGTTACTAAAGACATGCGTGTGTATCAAGAAGAGCAATTTGGACCTATTATCCCTATAGTACCATTCTCTGATATTGAAGAACCTTTAGATGATATGGCAGAAAGTAATTACGGTCAACAAGTAAGCCTATTCGGTAAAGATGTTTATGCACTTTCTCCATTAATAGATACCTTGGTAAACTTGGTTTGTCGTGTAAATTTAAATAGTTCTTGCCAAAGAGGACCAGATGTATACCCGTTTACGGGAAGAAAAGATTCTGCACAAGCAACCTTAAGTGTTCATGATGCATTACGTTCGTTCTCTATTAGAACTTTTGTAGCATTTAAAGACAATGAGTTAAATACTGAAATAATTCAGAATTTATTGGAAGCCAAACTTTCTAATTTTGTGAGTACTGATTATATATTATAAAGGTCTTTAACTTAGACTATAAAAAACCTCTCCTATTAATTAGGGGAGGTTTCTTTTTTACAATTAGCACTGATCTCGTTAGCTCTTTCCAAACCAGAATAAGGATAGTAGGGTACCGTTTGTTCTTCTTCATTGAATAATACAATGGCTCGTTCAACATCTTCGCAATAGGGAGCTATAGATTTTCCGAAGAATTTAGCTGCGCCCATATCCCATTCAGCCTTACTTAATAGAACTCTTGGATTGCTTGGTGCAATTGCTAGTGCCTTTTGATAGATAGCTACATTCTCGCCTGACAAAGTCATACCGTATTTTGCACCATCAAAAGCAATGTAGGCTGTGTTCAATAGCGCATAGGTTATCATTATTTCAGGATTGTTTTCTGATATTTCCGAGGCGTTATCTAAAAATTCTTTCGCCCTTGTCAGCTTTGTATTTAATAACGCTTCGTCTTTTAACCCAAAACTGCTTACTATTTCTATCAATCCGGCATAATAGGGTGGTAGCCAATTATCGGTTTCAGCAGATGCTATTCTTTCAAATAGTTGCACAGCCTCCGTGTTTTTTTGTTGCTCCCATAAAGCAAAAGCTTCATTCATACCTTTTTCATATGGTGTTTGTGCACTTAAGCTTAGCGTAAAAATAAATGTAGCGATTAATAGTACTGTTTTCATGATGTAAAGTTTTTAGTTATTTATTGATGTTCAAATATCTTTTTATTCCGTTGTTTTTTATAAAATAGATGACCCAGTTGTAGGTTCTTGGTGTTGAATTGTAATTTTTAAAGGTTATCTAATTGGTTGTCATTTTTATTGTCACTAATAGTCCAGAAGAAACCTATGAAAAAGAAGCGGTCTGCAGCTGGTGTAATGGTTCTTCTGTCAAATAAACCATCTGTATTGGTCTGGTTAGCGTACTGATATCCATTTACATTTTTGGTTCCTAACACATTACTTACCGACACGTATAATATTTTCTGTGGACTAATTAAGTACGCGTAATTCGCATTTAATGAATTGAAGCTTTTTGCTTCCTCCGTTAAGAATCCTCCTAAATTTGGGTCTGTGTATTTTCTTCCAGATGCATAATTATAGCTGAAGCCCAATTGACTTTTCCAATCCTCGATCCATCGTTTTACTACCAAAGATGCATTGTGTTTTGATGCGAAATCTGGCGTAGCACTTGTTGGAAAATTTTGATAGTTTCTTTCCGTATCCAGGTAAGAGTATGACATCCAATACTCAGTATTTTTTATGGACTTATTATCTCTCCAGAATATATCCAATCCTTTTGCATAACCACTTCCACTGTTATTATAAGTTGAAGTAGGTAAAGCAAACGGGGTATCGTATTTTACTAAATTGCCATACTCTTTATAATATGCTTCCGCTCTGAATATTTGTTTGTTTTTTACATATTGATAATTGGCTATGTAGTGGGTTGTATTCTCAGCAGTAAAATCAGGATTATATTTTAAGTAATCGTTCTTCGGGTTTTGAAAGAATTCACCATATGCTAACGAGAATTGAGAATTTGTACCGGATTTATAGGCTAATGATAATCTGGGTGAAAGATTAAATTCTTGTAATAATTCAGAATATTCTGCTCTCAATCCAATCTTGGTAGCCAGTTTTTTCGAAAAGAAAATATCTGTTTCTATAAAGCTGCTGAATATATTATTATCAAATTCGTAATCGTCTTCAAAATTAGAATCTTCGAAGTTCTCTGTGAAGTTTGTTGCGAAATATTCTGCCCCAAAGTTTAATTTATAGCGACTAGAAAAGAACTTTTTGAAAGCTAATTTTAAGTGTGCTGAATTTTCATTGTCTGTAATATCAGAAGTATTGTATTTAATTTCTGAGTGGTCATTGGCAAAACTAATACCTGTGGCAATGCTCCAATCCTTTTCTAAAAAGTCTTGATAAGACGAGTTGATGTAAAGATTTCTATTTTTTAATCCGAAGCGTATACCATCAGCTACATTAATGTCTTCTTGTGTTAGATCAAAGTCTACCGAACTGTATGCTCCATAAACTTTTAAAAGTCCGTCGTTATTAAATTTATATCTATATACCGCTTCACCACCTACAGATTCTACCGGCTTGTGCCATTCATTATTATCAGGATACAGTTTTTGATAAGGAGCTAAATTAATGTAGGACGTATTTAAGCTAAGCGAACTTTTCTTCCATTTTTGAGTATTCCCTAATCCAAGTCCAACGGTCATAATGGAAATTTCAGTTTTCTCTTCTTGTGGTTCGTTTATACTATTTAAAAGTAAAACACTTGATAAGGCTTGTCCGTATTCAGCTGAATATCCTCCGGTAGAAAATGTAATACCCTTAAATAGAAATGGAGATAACCTACCTCTTGTTGGTATGTTGTTTGCAGAAGGGGAGTAGGGTGTAAATACACGCATACCGTCTACAAAAATTTGTGTTTCTTCTGCGTCACCACCTCTAACGAATAACCTTCCGTCTTCGGCAACATTTGATGTTCCCGGTAATGTTTGCAAAGCGCCAACAAAATCCCCTAAAGCTCCTGCTGTGGTTACAATATCTAAAGGTTTTAATGCGGTAACCTTGGCGTTGTCGCCAGCATTGAACGTTCCGGCATTTACGGTTACGGCATCTAGGGTATTCACATCATCTTTGAGTTTTATGGTTATGGTATTGAGCTTCGTGACATCATCTGCTTTAGAATAAGTCTCAAATGAAATGGAAGACGCAATTAATGTTTGTAACCCGGTTGCGGTTGTTTCAAATGTAAATGTGCCATCTTCAGTGGTGGCAGTACCGTCATAAGTACCTTTTAGATATACACTTGCTCCCATAATTGGTGAGCCTTGTTGATCAATAATTTTACCCGAAATTGTTGTTTGCGAGAATACATTGAAACATAAAAGTGTAAGTAATAAGAATAATAGCGTCTTCATTGTTGATTATATTTTGATTGATATCACAAATATGAATCGTAATTGAAGGTTTGAATAAATTGATTTTCTCAGTTGTAGAATTTCTATACTGAATTGTAAAAACTGAATATATTTGCTAATTCACACGGTTAATTATTAACATAAATATGGTAATTCATGCGTGTTTTAACCGGGATATTGGTTTTAACTTTGTCTTTTTAAAATTGATCGAGAACCTATAGTATATATGTTAAACTTAAAATTTATAAGTTATGGATGCTATTAAATCAAATAAGAAAGCATTATTTGCTTTAGCCATCGGTGGTTTTGGAATAGGACTTACCGAATTTGTTATCATGGGAATTTTGACCGAAGTTTCTGGGTCATTAGGAATAACCATTCCGCAGGCTGGTCACTTTATTGCAGCTTATGCATTGGGCGTTGTAGTAGGTGCACCATTATTAACAGGCTTAGGTTCTAAGCTTACGCCTAAGAAAATGCTGTTCTTATTAATGATATGGTTTACAGTATTTAATACCTTGTCCGGACTTGCCACAGGTTATACCAGTTTGTTGTTTATGAGATTTTTATCTGGTATTCCGCACGGTGCTTTTTTTGGTATCGGTGCTGTAGTAGCTACAAAATTGGCAAAAAAAGGCAAAGGTGCGCAAGCTATTTCAATTATGTTTTCCGGGCTTACGGTAGCCAATGTTATTGGAGTGCCTATTGGTACTTATTTAGGGCAGCAGTTCAGCTGGAGTGTTTCTTTCTACCTAGTAGGCTTTGTTGGTTTATTGGCTTTAGGAAGCATTTACCTATGGATGCCAAAAATTGAAGTAGACGAAACCGTAGAGAAAGTAAGTGTTTCTAAAGGATTAAAGAATACTGAACTTTGGGCATTAATTGCATTGACCACTATAGGTACAGGCGGATTCTTTGCTTGGTACAGTTACGTAGCCCCATTAATTACGGATGTTGCTGGTTTGCCAAACCACTTTGTTGGTTACGCTATGATGTTAGCTGGCTTAGGTATGGTAGTTGGTAATTTTTTAGGTGCGAAGATGGCAGAGTTATTTTCACCCTTGAAAGCGGTAATCATTAGCTTGTCGGTTATGTGTGGTATTTTATTATTGAATATGATTATTGCTACTAACCCTTATTTATTAATGGTATTGACTTTTGTTATTGGAGCAATTTCATTTACGGTAGCCACGCCTATTCAGATGGCGATAATCAATACTTCTAAAGGTTCTGAAATGCTGGGTTCTTCTATGAACCAAAGTGCTTTTAATATGGGGAATGCATCTGGTGCTTATTTAGCCGGATTACCTATCGCATTTGGCTACGGAATTATTTACTCTAGTTTAGTAGGCGCTATTTTAGCTTTTTCCGGTGTTGCAATCGCTGTAGCTATTTTGATAGTTAGAAAAAGAAAAGAAATTAAATATAGAAAAATGGCGATGAGCTGTTAGTCTTTATTTTATAAATTTTAAAAAAGGAACTTCAAATGGGGTTCCTTTTTTTTTTTTTTGTCTAAATATTCAGCCGTATGCTTATTTTTAATTTATTTTCTTGCCTTGTAATCAGTTGGTTTGATTGTTAAATTTTTCATTTTATGTAGTTCATCGGTAATTTTATCCATTTTATCACGTTGTTAGAGTACCAAAACTTACAATGCTGTGTCACGTACCAAACTATTTCTGGGAGCCATAATTATGGTTCTTTTACTTTTTGTTCTTACGGCTTCCTCATTTAAGCCAGAGCATTCAAAAGCTATTATTTCAAACCCCAATGCCGTAAAAACTCTTGCGGAGAAAATGGAAATCAAATTATATAACATACGTCAAAAAGCACTGAAAGATGCTTTAACCGATTATTTCAATAAAGCTATTTCAGCTGGTGATATCGTAGGAGCAGGGGTAAGTATAGTAAACGGTGATTCCGTTATCTTATCCGATGGATATGGTAAGCGAAGTTCTAATGGTAGTGAAACGGTAGACGAGGAAACCTTATTTAGATTAGGTTCTATCTCAAAAGGCTTTACCGGTGTTTTAGCAGCTAATTTAGAAAGCGAAGGTAAATTACACCTTAATGATAAAGTGGCTGATTATTTACCAAATTTCCATTTTGGTAATCAACAGAATACTCAAAAAATAGAAGTGGCACATTTACTTTCTCACACTACAGGAACTCCATATCACAGTTATACAGATTTGGTAGAGGCGGGTTACACAATGTCATCGATTAGCGAAAAATTCGATAAAATAAATCCGATAGCCGAACCGGGTTCTCAATATAGCTATCAAAATGCCATGTTTTCTGTTTCACAAGAAGTGATGTTGAAAGCAACAGGAAAAGATATTCAAACGCTTTTAGAAGAAAAATTCTTTAGACCTTTGGGTATGACTTCTGTGTCTATGGATCATAAGACATTAATGCAAAATGAAAATATTGCGCTACCACATATTAGAAGAGGGCATCGATTGAGAACAGTTTTGCCAAGAGATAACTACTATAATGCTATCGCTGCCGGTGGTATCAATGCAAACTCTGAAGATATGGCTAAGTGGATGCGTTTCTTATTAGGTCATAATCCTAATGTAATGTCCAAAGAAGATATGGCTCAGGTATTTAAACCTTTCGTTGAATTAAAAGGACATCGCAAGTACTATCAAAAATGGCCGGGACATGTGAGTTCAGGTTATGGATTTGGTTGGAGAATACACACTGTAAAAGAGAATCAGAATGCCCATGAGGAAACTATTTGGCATCATGGTGGTAGTGTTAACAACTACAGAAATGAAATTGCACTTTTTCCAGATTCGGATTTGGGTATTTGTGTACTAATCAACGGACCATCGAAATTGGTTAAAACCGTAATTCCTGATTTACGTGCAATCGTTAAAGGTATTTATGAACAAGAAATTGAAATAGCTACAAGTATTTAAGTACATTGTAATTATCAGATATAAAAAATCCCTTTAATCAATGATTAAAGGGATTTTCTTTTTTAAGTATATTTCTTAAATGTTGCTGGCTAACCAGTCGCCAACTTCACTTGTTTTATAACTTTTACCACCATCGGCAAGATCTTCAGTTACATAACCTTCTGCTAATGATTTGTTTACTACGCGTCTAATTTCTTCTGCTTCTTCTGTCATATTCATGTCTTCAAAAAGCATGGCTGCTGAAAGTACTGTAGCTAACGGGTTAGCGATGTCTTTACCAGCTGCTTGTGGATACGAACCATGAATAGGCTCGTATAAAGAAACATCACTACCTACAGATGATGAAGGCATAAGTCCCATAGAACCTGCAATTACAGATGCCTCATCAGTTAAAATATCTCCGAACAAGTTCGCCGTTATGATAACATCGTAACCTTTTGGCCATTGAATTAAGCGCATTGCAACCGCATCAATGAATTCATAAGTAACTTCTACTTCTGGATAATCTTTTTCCATAGCCTGTACAGTCTCTCTCCAAAGTCTAGAAGATTCCAATACGTTGGCTTTATCAACACAACATAATTTTTTAGAACGCTTCATAGCGAAATCAAAGCCTTTTTTAGCTAATCTTTCGATTTCAAAACGTTGGTAGGTCATAGTGTCAAAGGCGGTATTACCGTCATCTTTTCTTCCACGCTCACCAAAATATATACCACCAGTTAATTCACGAAGAATTATTAGGTCGGTACCTTCAATACGGTCTTTTTTTAGTGGCGACTTTTCTATAAGAGAAGGGAATGTAAATGTTGGTCTAACATTGGCAAACAAGCCTAATTTCTGTCTCATCTTCAATAAGCCTTGCTCCGGACGAACTTTTGCAGAAGGGTCATTATCAAATCTAGGATGACCTATAGCTCCAAAAAGTACTGCATCAGCATTTGCACATATTTCATGTGTCTCATCTGGGTAAGGTTCACCAACGGCATCAATGGCCGCTGCACCTGTAAGAGCAGGTTTCCAAGTAATATGGTGCTCATATTTTTTTGCAATGGCATCACATACTTTTACTGCTTGATCAATAACTTCAGGACCGATACCATCACCGGCCAATAAGGCAATATCTAATTTCATTTGATGTGTTTGTATGTTGCTCGTATCTGGTCATTGCGAGGTACGAAGCAATCTGTTCAATTTAATTTCAATTTTATCTTTTATATCACTTATTAACTTATCATGGCTCTAAGTAATAAACTATTTTAGCGCATAGCATCCACCGCATTGCGCTAAATGATATTCAACATTTTTTCGGTAGCTTTAATCGCACTAACCGTTTGGTCAGAATCTAAACCTCTTGATGTAAATTCTTTTCCATCCAATTCCCAAGTAATAACCGTTTCGCATAAAGCATCAGAAGTACTTCCTGGGGGTATTCTTACTGCATAATCCGTCAATTTTGGTAATGCTATTTTCTTGGCTATATATACTTTTTTTAATGCATTCATAAATGCATCATATTGTCCGTCTCCTTGCGCATGTGCTTCAATCACTTTTCCATCAATTTCAACAGATAGGGTAGTGGAAGGCATTAATCCCATAGCATGGGTAAGTACATATGATTTTATAAATACTTTCTGTTTATAATCAGCAGTATCCAAAACATCGGAAATAATAAAAGGAAGGTC
This sequence comes from Maribacter sp. Asnod1-A12, assembly GCF_045063735.1. Classification (NCBI taxonomy): domain Bacteria; kingdom Pseudomonadati; phylum Bacteroidota; class Flavobacteriia; order Flavobacteriales; family Flavobacteriaceae; genus Maribacter; species Maribacter sp. Asnod1-A12. Next base: position 3,827,574 of record NZ_JBEFNZ010000006.1, on the reverse strand, counting down.
ATCTTTTGTAACACGTTCTTTTTTATCTCCTAGTTCAATAATACGTGCAGTAACTTTTTTTAATTCCTCATTGTTTAAGGTTAAGCCAAGCTCTTGCAGGTTTTTTTGAATGTTAGCCTTGCCAGACATTTTACCCAATGCATACTTACGTTTTCTACCAAAACGTTCTGGCATTAGGTCACTGAAATACAAATTATTTTTACTGTCGCCATCGGCATGTATACCGGCGGTTTGGGTAAATACATTATCCCCTACAATAGGTTTGTTCGCTGGTATGGTAAACCCTGTAAAGGCAGATACCAGTTTACTTACTTTATATAAAGAGGTCTCGTTTACATTAATTTCAACCTCTGGTAGAAAGTCATTAATAACTGCTACGGCACTTGCCATAGGTGCGTTACCGGCTCTTTCTCCCATTCCGTTCACAGTAAGGTGTAAACCATGGCAGCCAGCTTTTACAGCTTCCATAATATTAGCAACACCCAAATCATAATCATTATGACCATGAAAATCGAAATGTAAACTTGGATATTTTTGCACTATCTCAGACAAATACGCATATGTTTCGGTGTGCGTTAAAATGCCTAATGTATCTGGTAGCAATATTCTTTTAACATGCTGAGTGGATAGAAAATCTAGAAACTCAAATACATATGCTTTAGAATTTCGCATTCCGTTACTCCAATCCTCTAAATAGATATTATTGATAATACCTCTTTCTGTAGCTTGTTTGAAAATATCAGCTATTTCAGAAAAATGTTGCTCGGGAGTTTTCTTTAACTGATACTTTAAATGGTTCATGGAACCTTTGGTCAGTAAATTTTGAGAAATCGCTCCAGATCTCTGCATCCAATCTAATGAAATACCTCCATCTACAAAAGTTAGTACTTCTACACGTTCTAAATAACCTTTTTCACCAGCCCATTCGGTAATCTTCTGAACAGCTTCAAGCTCTCCATCAGAAACGCGAGCAGATGCGATTTCAATTCGGTCTACTTTCAGTTCTTCTAAAAGTAGTTTTGCCAAGGTCAGTTTTTCTGATGCAGAAAAGGATACGCCTGAAGTTTGTTCACCATCCCTTAGGGTGGTATCCATTATTTCTAACTTTCTTTTTTTCATGTGTTCTAAATGCCATTTTTCGATTTGAAAAATGGCATTGGGTTAGTTAACGTAAATGCTTTGTATTGTTTTGATATATGAGTTTATAGCGGAGTACTCTCTGCGAATGTTTCAATATCTTTTTTGATGTTCAATAAATAATCAATATCATCAAAACCGTTAAGCATGTTGTTTTTCTTGTAGCCGTTAATATCAAAAGACTCACTTTCGCCTGTTGATAGTAAAGTGATTTTTTGCTCTTTTAGATTAACCTCTAACTCTGTAGTTGGGTCTGCTTCTGTAGCCTCAAAGATTTTCTGTAAAAATTCGGCACTTACCTGTACAGGTAATACACCGATGTTAAGACAGTTGCCTCTAAAGATATCTGCGAAGAAACTTGAAACTACACATCTGAAACCGTAATCATAAACGGCCCAAGCAGCATGCTCACGAGATGACCCTGAGCCAAAGTTCTTACCACCTACTAAGATTTTTCCGCTGAATTTATCTTGGTTCAAAACAAAATCTTCTTTCAAAGTATTGTCTTGATTGTAACGCCAATCTCTAAATAGGTTATCACCAAAACCAACACGTTCAGTTGCCTTTAAAAATCGTGCAGGTATGATTTGATCTGTATCTACGTTTTCTATTGGTAAAGGAACCGCAGTTGATGTTAATATGTCGAATTTATCGTATGCCATTTTTTATAGCTTTTTGCTTCTGGCGTATTGCCATAAGCTTGTATTATTATAATTGTTACAGTGCTAAAAGCCAAGGGCTAATAGCGAAAGGTAAACTTGTTACACAAGTTCTACCATTAATTCTCTTGGGTCGGTTACTTTACCGGTAACGGCAGCTGCAGCAGCAACTAACGGACTAGCCAATAAGGTTCTAGAACCAGGTCCTTGTCTTCCTTCAAAGTTTCTGTTAGATGTACTTACCGCTAATTTACCAGCGGGTACCTTATCGTCGTTCATTGCCAAACAAGCAGAACAACCAGGCTCACGAAGCTCAAAGCCAGATTCGGTTAAAATATCAAGAATTCCTTCATCTTTAATAGCAGCCTCAACTTTATGAGATCCAGGTACTAACCATGCCGTAACATTGTCAGCCTTTTTTCTGCCTTTTACGATAGAGGCAAAAGCTCTAAAATCTTCTATACGACCATTGGTACAACTTCCAAGAAAAACAAAATCAATTGGTTTACCCATCATGCTATCACCTTCATTGAAATCCATATACTTCAATGATTTTTGATATGTAGTAGCACCACCTTGTACAGCATTTGCCATAGGTATGTCATTAGAAATTCCCATTCCCATACCAGGGTTAGTACCATAGGTGATCATAGGTTCAATAAGTGAACCGTCAAAAGTCAATTCCTTATCAAAAATGGCGTCTTCATCTGTATATAATGTTTCCCAATATGCCATTGCTTTATCCCAATCTGCACCTTTTGGAGTAAACTCACGACCTTTTACATATTCAAATGTTTTTTTATCAGGAGCGATCATACCACCACGGGCACCCATTTCTATACTTAAGTTACAAACCGTCATACGACCTTCCATACTCATATCTCTAAAGATCTCACCTGCATACTCAACAAAGTATCCTGTTGCTCCAGAAGTGGTTAATTGAGAGATGATAAATAGAGCAACATCTTTAGGAGTAACCCCTTTGCTCATTTTACCGTTAATATTGATACGCATTCTCTTTGGTTTAGGCTGCATAATACATTGTGTAGCCAATACCATCTCAACTTCAGAAGTACCAATACCAAAAGCTATAGCACCAAAAGCACCGTGTGTAGAAGTATGTGAATCTCCACAAACAATAGTAGCACCTGGTTGGGTAATACCATATTCAGGACCTACAACGTGTACAATACCATTTTTTACATGACCTAATCCCCAATAAGAAATACCATATTCATTGGCATTTTCTTCGAGCATTCTTAACTGGTTTGCTGAAAGTGGATCTGTAACCGGTAAATGTTGGTTAATAGTAGGAGTGTTATGGTCAGCTGTTGCAAAAGTTTTTTCAGGGTGCATAACAGGAATATTTCTGTTCTTAATACCTAGAAAAGCAACAGGACTTGTTACTTCATGAACCATGTGTCTGTCAATGAACAGTACATCTGGACCATCTTGTATTTTATGTACTACGTGGGAATCCCACACTTTGTCAAATAATGTTTTTGTTGCGCTCATATTCTTTCTAATGTAAGTACGACAAATCTATTAAAAACAAGGGTTTTTTAGAAATTAACACTCTTGAAAATTACGATGTTCAACGGGAAAGTTGTTAAAAATACAACTAACTAATATACGTCCAGATATTCTTATGCTTTACCAACTGGGCATACATATGTCTTATAATTAGATTCTCTGGTTTACTTAATGAAGGGTCTTCTTTAAGTAGCTGTAATGCGTAGAAGCGAGCAGATTTTAGAATATCATTATCCTTTACGATATCGGCTATTTTAAGATTTAGAAGTCCGCTTTGTTGCGTACCCATAATATCTCCCGGACCACGTAGTTTTAGATCTACTTCTGCAATTTCAAAGCCGTCATTGGTGGCGACCATGGTCTCTAATCTAGTTTTTGAATCACTAGATAGTTTATGGCTCGTCATTAGAATGCAAAAACTTTGATCTGCCCCGCGACCTACACGACCACGCAATTGATGTAATTGTGATAGACCAAAACGTTCGGCACTTTCAATAATCATTACCGATGCATTAGGTACGTTGACACCAACTTCTATAACCGTTGTGGCTACCATAATTTGAGTTTGGCCCTGTACAAAACGGTTCATTTCAAACTCCTTGTCCGCCGGTTTCATTTGTCCATGCACAATGGATATTTGATATTTAGGCTGCGGAAAATCGCGGGCAATACTCTCATAACCATCCATTAAATCTTTGTAGTCCATAGCTTCGGACTCTTGAATTAATGGGTACACCACATATATCTGTCTGCCTTTTTCAATTTCATCACGTATAAAACGAAAAACCTTTAATCGGTTTCCGTCATACCTATGTACGGTTTTAATTGGCTTACGACCAGGTGGTAATTCGTCAATTACAGAGATATCCAGATCACCATATAAACTCATGGCCAAAGTTCTAGGTATGGGTGTTGCGGTCATTACCAGTATATGTGGCGGAAATTCATTTTTATGCCACAATTTAGAACGTTGGGCTACACCAAAACGGTGCTGCTCATCAATAATCGCTATTCCTAAATTCTTATATTTTACTTTATCTTCTAGAAGGGCATGGGTACCAATAAGTATGTTGAGCTCTCCGTTTTCTAACTGTTCGTGAATTGGTTGACGTGCAGATTTCTTTACGGAACCAGTAAGTAAGGCGCATGTAATCTCAGTGCCTTCCAGCAATTCAGAAATGCCTTGAAAGTGTTGATTGGCTAGAATTTCCGTTGGCGCCATTAAACAAGCTTGAAATCCGTTATCGATTGCTAATAGCATGGTCATAACGGCAACAATGGTTTTTCCTGACCCTACATCACCTTGTAATAAACGGTTCATTTGGGCATTACTGCCCAAATCTGATCGTATTTCTTTGATTACCCGTTTCTGTGCTCCGGTAAGCTCAAAAGGCAATTTATTATTGTAGAAATCCTTAAAATACTCGCCAACTTCACTAAACGGAAAACCTTTGATTTTTTTCTTTCTAGAAACGTTTTTGCCAATAAGCTGTAATTGTATGTAAAAGAGTTCTTCGAACTTTAATCTCCATTGCGCTTTTGCCAATAATTCCTGACTTTTAGGAAAGTGAATATTGAACATAGCTTCGCTCTTGTTTATGAGTTTTAGGTCATGCAGTAATTTATCTGATAAGCTTTCGGTGAATTTTCCGTTGATTTCTATAAAAAGCTGTTGCATCAGTTTACTGATAACTTTATTGTTGATGCCTTTATTACTTAGCTTTTCAGTAGATGGGTAAACGGGTTGCATATATACCTTAGTACCTTGTTCATGTGCTTTCAAGGGTTCCATCTCTGGGTGTGGCATTGAAAATGTACCGTTGTACCAATTACATTTTCCAAAAATGACATAGGGTATATTTAGTTTTAAGTTCTCCCGTAACCACTTTTGACCACGAAACCAAACCAATTCTATTTCTCCGGTATCATCTTTAAAACGGGCTACTAAACGAGAACCTCTTTTTTGTTCTACTGTTTTTAAATGAACGATTTTGCCAATTATCTGAACATCTGCACTGCTACGTTGTAATTGACTTATTTTATAATATTGGGTTTTGTCAATGTAACGGTTAGGGAAAAGATTCAGCAAATCTTGGTAGGTGCTTATCCCTAATTCGGACTTTAAGGTTTCTGCCCTGTTTGGACCAACACCTTTTAAGTACACTACGGGAGTTTGCAAGAAGTTTGCGTTCATGGCACTAAAATAGGGATAAGCCCTTAATCCCCAAAGGGGAAAATATCATTACTGCTCTTGTAAATATGGTTCTAATGGTAACTAACGAATTAAGTGTTGTTTAGCATCACATTCAATTCAGGTAAAGGTTAGGGAAGTGCTCCCCAAAACAGTAAATTTGAAATGTTATTTGTTTGGTTTGCTGTATGAAGAAATTAATTTTCACCTTTTTTTTATTCTTATCCCTCTATGCTTTTGGGCAACATCAAGATAAAGTAGACTATATTAAGGCTAAGGTTTACCTAAGCCCAGTACCTAAAGAAAAAACGATTAAAGGTGGTGTAATCTATCGTTTTAATGTGTTACAAAATGTTGACTCTATATTCCTTGATGCAAAGAATATGGATTTTTCAAAAGTAGAACTTGACGGAAAAAAGATGGATTTTAATGCCACAGAAAAGATCATTTCCATTAAACATAAATTTGAAAAGGGAGAATCGCACAAACTGTTTCTTGAATATGTGACAAAACCCAAACAAACGGTCTATTTTATTGGTTGGGATGATGATGTAGAAGACAATGAGCAGATATGGACGCAAGGACAAGGAAAATACACTAGCCATTGGCTTCCTAGTTTTGATGACATGGAAGAAAAAGTAGAATTTGATCTTACTATTGAAGCCGATAAAAAATATCAAGTCATTGCGAATGGTAATCTACTTTTAAAAACTAGCAATGACGAAGATGATCCTATTTGGATATTTGACATGAAAAAACCAATGAGTAGTTATTTGTTGGCATTTGCAATGGGTAATTATGACAAACAAGTATTGACAACTGAAAGTGGTGTAACCATTGAAAACTATTATTATCCTAATGATAGTCTAAAAGTGGAACCCACGTTTAGATACACAAAACGGATATTTGATTTTTTAGAAAATGAGATAGGTGTCGCTTATCCTTGGCAGAATTATAAGCAAGTGCCTGTACACGATTTTTTATATGCAGGTATGGAAAATACGAGCGCTACTTTTTTCTCTGACGCTTATGTCATTGATTCCACTTCGTTTATAGATAGAAATTATGTAAATATCAATGCCCATGAGCTGGCGCACCAATGGTTTGGTAATTTGGTTACGGAAAAGAACAGTGAGCATCATTGGTTGCATGAGGGTTTTGCTACCTACTATGCCTATTTGGCTGAAAAAGAAGTCTTTGGAGACGATTATTTTTATTGGAAGTTATTTGATACGGCAAAAGTATTAAGTGATATCTCAGAAAAGGGAGAGGGGCAGAGCTTGCTTAACCCAAAGGCTAGTAGTCTTACATTTTATGAAAAAGGGGCTTGGGCTTTAGCTGTATTGAGAGAAGAAATAGGGGACTCCGCATTTAAAGAAGGAATAGAAACATACCTAAATAAATATCAGTACCAAAATGTGACTGTTGCCTATTTTATTGCTGAAATGGAAAAGGCGAGTGGAAAGGAATTGAATGAGTTTAAGGAGCTTTGGCTAAAAACGGAAGAATTTCCTGAAGAGATATCTAAGGATTTTTTGATGAAAAAAAACGCTGCAATAAGAAAGTTTTATAATCTAAAAAATGATGATGCCAGTACTTTTATATCTTCTGAAATTTTAAAGGATTCTGAACTTAGGACCCGATTAAAACTTGAAATACTTGAGTCAAAGGATAGTATATCTGAAATAGAACTTTCTAAATTAATTGCTAGTGACGATATAAAAATAAGACAATTTGCAGCACAGAAAATGGGTGAAATTTCTGAGGAGCTAAAAGAATTTACAGAGCCACTATTGTTAGATGATAGTTATATAACCAATGAGTTAATGCTTTATAATCTTTGGAGTAGTTTTGATTATGATAGAGGTATTTTCTTAGAAAAAACAAAAAATATTGTTGGGTTGCCTAATAAAAATGTCCGTTTACTTTGGTTAACATTAGCATTGTTTACGCCAGATTATAGACCTACGGAGAATGTTTACTTTCATCGGGAGCTTGTTGGTTATACAAGCCCTATTTATAATCCAGAAATACGGCAAACAGCGTTTCAGTATTTATCTGAAATTAAAGCCCTCAATGACGATGCCTATATTAATTTGATAAAGGCGACCAATCATCATTCTTGGCAGTTTAGAAATTATGCCAGAAAGTTATTTGATGCACTTTGGAGCGACCAAGAACAGAAAAAAGAAATTGAAAAGATTGTAAATCAACTAAATTCATCAGATTTGCGTTATCTTAAAACGAAATTAAATTAATAATGAAAGCATTAGTTATTTCTGGTGGTGGTAGTAAAGGTGCCTTTGCTGGTGGCGTTGCCCAATACCTTATTCAAGAAGAAGGAAGAAAGTATGATATTTTTGTTGGTACTTCTACCGGTAGTCTACTTATCTCTCATTTGGCATTAGGTAAGCTAGATAAGATCAAAGAAATATATTCTAATGTTAATCAGAAAAGTATTTTTAATAATTGTCCGTTTTTAGTCAAGAATATTCGTGGTAATGAAGAAATTTCAATTAATCATTGGAATGTTTTTAGAAATTTCATGACTGGGAAAAAGACTTTTGGTGAGAGTGAAAACCTGCGTAAGCTAATAGAAAACAGTTTAACTATTGAGGAATTTGAAACCTTAAAGAACGGAGATTCAGATGTTGTTATTACGGTGTCTAATCTGTCACTAAATCAAGTAGAGTATAAGTCTATTAAAGATTGTACATATGAAGATTATTGCGATTGGATATGGATTTCAGCCAACTATACACCGTTCATGAGTTTGGTACGTAAAAATTATTGTGAGTATGCTGATGGTGGTTTAGGTAGTATTGTGCCCATTGAAGAAGCTATAAAAAGAGGAGCAACAGAAGTAGATGTGGTGGTTTTACATACTGAAGTTAACTATATGAACAGGGTAGCCTCACGTAATCCATTTGAGTTGATTACAACAATGATGAGTTTTATTTTAGATAGAATAGAACATCAGAATATTAGAATAGGAAAATTAGTTGCCAATCAAAAAAATGCAATCATCAATTTGTTTTATACACCTACAATTTTAACTACCAATTCTTTGATATTTGATAAAGCAAAAATGACACTGTGGTGGAAGAGAGGGTATTTGTATGCTAAAAATAAGAACGAAGAAACAAATCCTATAGAACCAAATGAGCATGAATAATGCTTTTACAACTACAAACAAAAAATGCTTTCCATATGGAAAGCATTTTTTTTATTTCATTATATTTTTAATTCTACCATAAATCACCAATCTCTCTTTTTACAAAAGAAAGGGCAGTAGCTGAGGGTGATGTTTTATCCATAGTTTCATTCAAAATATCTTCCCTTAATTTATCTGCAGTTTCAGTATTACTCATTGCTGCTTTTCTAATCATTTGGATAGTAGCGCTTTTTGCTGCTTTAATTACGTTCCAGCATTCATCTGTCATATAGATTTGCTGAGAAAGGTTGTGGTCAAATTCCGTTTCAACACTTTTGATCAACAAATTTTCATAGGCGTTTTTGTCATCACTTTGTGGTGATACACGAACTACTAAACTTGGTATTGCAATGCGTTCTAAGAACAAGGCCATTCTTTCGTATGCTTGTAAACGCACTGGTAATGTATCTTTCTGAGAATCTTTATGTAAAAGAAAACGTCTTCTTCCTTCTTCATTGTTAGTGTGCATTCTAAAGAAATAGAAGGCAATGGCACCTGTAACGACAGAAGGTATCAAATAAGCGAAAAGTTGAAAAATTTGGTCGGAGTTCATTTTTTAATTAGTTATTATTTACGAAATAAGAACGTCCAAATTTCTCAATTAGTATAGTGGTTTATCGATGAAATACTTAAAATTAGTTTTTGGCGTCTCCCTTCGCCATATCATAAAATGCTTTATAATCCGGTTGAAACTTTATTTGTAAGGATTCTCGTAAGCCGCCATCTTGACCAACAGCAACAATTCGTTCTCCGTTTACACCAAAATCTTTAATTAAAATACTTGCAATGGCAGTAGCTTGCTGCAATGCTACATTCATTTCACCAGTAATATTCAGGCTTGCAACCGTTATGACACTTTTAGGGTTTGCATTTGCAACCTTGGCAACATTCTCTATCCACGTTCTAGATTCGCTTGAAGGATTAACACCAACACCATCTGTAAAGAAGAAGTCTAATTTTTCTGAGATGACTACAGAACCATCAGTTACACCAACTTTTGCATTCTCACCAAGTACTTGTTTTGCATTGGTCAATATAACAACCGCAGTAGAGTCATTACTGGCTACGGCATCGGTTACCCCTTTTAACTGCTTTTCTTTTCTTTCTAAAGCAGCCATAGTTTTGTTGATGTTCTCAGAATTCTGACTGGATAATGCTGCAAAACTGTTTAGGTTCTTCATTAAGGTAGCATTCGCATCTTGTAATTCTGTCACTTGAGATTGGTATTCATCTGAGCGCTGGTCCGCCAATTTCTCGTTACGTTGAGATGTGCTTACCATTTTAGAAATAGAATCTAGTTTAAATTTCAATTCTTGATTTTGCTCTATCAATTCACTTTTTTTCTGAGCTTGAATTGTGCTTAGTCCTATAAAAAATAAAGTAGAACATATAAGAAATCGTTTCATAGTAAAATGCATTAAATAGGTTAATCTATATTTTGCCGCCAAGATACAAACAGTCTTTTAAATCTTGTACACTTGTAAACGGTACTTTTGCTTTATTATAGCCGTACGTGGAAGCTAAACTTTTATTAAGGTCATTGTCATCTACGTTTACTTGAACATCATCCATAGTAAATTGACTGGGGTGTTCATAACCTGCGGCATGAGTGATCTCTAAAAATTCTTTCCTGAATGTACTGAAATATTGTGCCAGTCTATCTGATTTTAAAGGCATATTTATACCTTTTTGCAACCATTTACTTTGCGTAGCAATACCTGTAGGGCACGTATTATTATGGCAAATTTGAGCTTGTATACAGCCAATACTCATCATGGCTTCACGAGCAACATTAATACAATCTACACCCATAGCAAATGCCATTGCTGCTTTTGCGGGAAAGCCTAATTTACCAGATCCAATAAATACGATACGTTCTGTAAGTTTTCTGTTCAAGAATACTCTGTATAGACTAGAGAAGCCATATACCCAAGGCAAAGAGACGTGATCGGCAAATGATGGGGGAGCGGCACCGGTACCACCTTCACCACCATCTACGGTAATAAAATCTGGACCTTTTCCCGTTTCTAACATGAGATCGGCCAATTCTTCCCATTGGTCTAATTTTCCAATAGCACCTTTAATACCCACTGGTAAGCCTGTTTCGTTAGCGATATCTTCAATAAGTGCCATTAGCTCCTTTACATTAGAAAATGCTTTGTGCGTTGAGGGCGATAAAACATCTTTACCTACTTCTACACCTCTAATTTCTGCAAGTTCTGGGGTAATTTTTGCTCCTGGCAAAACACCGCCTTTTCCTGGTTTTGCTCCTTGAGATAATTTAATTTCAATTGCTTTGATGCACGGATTTTCTTCTACCAGTTTTTTCATTTTCTCCATAGAGAAATTACCATCTTCAGTTCTAACACCAAAATAGCCAGTACCAAAATGAAATACTATATCGCCACCGTGTTTGTGGTATGGTGATAAGCCGCCTTCACCTGTATTATGATATGCACCTGATTTGTGAACACCCTTGTTCATTGCTTCTACCGCAGCTGCAGATAAAGAACCAAAACTCATGGCAGATACATTCACTACACTGCCAGGTCTAAAAGGTTTTCTACGCTTATTGTGCTCACCCATGACTTTTGCACAGGGTATAAAATTGGGTTCTGCTTCGTTAGGGTGACCTGCAGGAACTTGGTAACCCATCATTCTATTCTTAACGAAAATATGCTGATGTGCATACAAATCTCTGTCAGAACCAAAACCTTCGTAATTATTTTCCTTTTTTGCAGAAGCGTAAATCCAACCTCTTTCTATTCTGTTAAAAGGCAGTTCTTCTCTATTATTGGCAACAAAATACTGACGCATTTCCGGACCGATACTTTCTAGCCAATAACGCAAATGACCAACAACGGGGAAGTTATGCTTTATGGTGTGCCGTTTCTGAATAAAAATATCATAGATAGCAACAATGAAAAGAAACAAAAAAATCCAAGTCCACCATGGTGGACTTGGAATAGCATTTAAAAAATCGTTCATCAAAATTATCCTTTTGGTTTTATATCTAAAAGCGGTGTTTGGTCGCTATTTAGGTAATCTAAACTCATTTCTGTCAACGTGCGAACTCCTAAAAGTAATCCGCTATCATCAATTAAAAAGTCTGGTGTGTGGTGTGGAAAAGATTCTGTTGTACCTGGAGTCATTCCTCCTAAGAAAAAGAAAAATCCTGGCGCTTCTCTTTGAAAATAAGAGAAATCTTCAGCACCTGTTACCGCTTTTTGAAATTGAACATTTTCATCACCCGCCACTCTTTTAATAGTTGGTAACATCTGTTCCACTAATTCAGGATTGTTATAGGTTATATCTGTAGCATCGGTAATTACACATGTAGCTTCACCGCCATAAGCTTTGGCAATATCACTTACCATTTCTACCATACGTGCATTTAACTTGTCTTTCATTTCATAATCTAATGTCCTAATAGTACCGATCATCTCTGCAGATTCTGGAATAATATTAAAACGAACACCACTTTTGATCTTACCAACAGTAATTACTGCAGCTTCATTGGTTAGGTCCGTCTCTCTACTAATTATTGATTGTAAACCATCAATAATCTTAGCGCTTATTAAAATTGGATCTACACCAGCCCAAGGTTGAGAACCATGAGATTGTTTTCCTTTTACGTTAATTACAAATTGTTGTGCTGCGGCCATAGTTCCACCTGGTTTGTAACGGATTGTGCCAACAGGAGTTTGTGAGTTAATATGTAGACCAAAAATGGCATCTACCTTAGGATTGGTCATTACGCCTTCCTTAACCATTAAAAGTGCGCCACCTTCTTCTCCTGGTGGTGGTCCTTCTTCTGCAGGTTGAAAGATGAACTTAACGGTTCCTTTAATTTTGTCCTTGTTTTTAGACATTACTTCTGCAACGCCCATTAAAATAGCAGTATGCGTATCATGTCCACAAGCATGCATAACGCCTACTTTTTCACCCATAAATTCTGAAGTTACATTAGATTTATATGGTAAATCATTTCTTTCTGTGACAGGTAAGGCATCAATATCTGCTCTAAGTGCCACCACTTTACCAGGCAAATCACCTTTTAATAGACCAACAACACCAGTGTGTGCAACGCCAGTTTCTACCTCAATTCCCAAAGACTTTAAATGCTTGGCAATTTTTTCCGCTGTCTTAAATTCGCGGTTCCCCAATTCAGGATTCTGATGAATTTCTCTTCTCCAATCAACTACTTTGCTTTCAATAGCTTTGTAGTCTTTTTCAAGATTTGGACCTTGTGCCTGAACGGTAAAACCGAAAAGAACGAGAGCCAATAAGCCTAGTTTTCTCATAATCAGTATTTAATGTTAGTTTGTTCTCTATATTTTGTTGATCATTAAGACAAAAATGCATCAACAGGTGTATTCTCTATGCGGAATTAAAGTTTAAATATATTCAAAATGAAAAGAAATACCATCCATTGTTCACAAATCTAAATCACTTCACTTTTACTATCCCTCATTTATGGCTAAATTTACGTCACTAAAAGAAAGAAAATTTGAGCTCATTTATTGATGAATTGAACGATGCCCAAAAGGCTCCTGTTTTGCATAAAGACGGACCTTTAATGGTAATTGCCGGCGCCGGATCGGGTAAAACTCGTGTACTAACTTATAGAATTGCACACCTTATGGCGCAGGGTGTAGATTCTTTTAATATTTTATCCCTAACATTTACCAATAAGGCGGCTCGTGAAATGAAAGCACGTATTGCTCAAATTGTGGGGGCATCTGAAGCTAAAAATCTTTGGATGGGAACTTTCCACTCCGTTTTTGCAAAACTATTACGTATTGATGGTGATAAATTGGGCTATCCTGCCAATTTTACTATTTATGACACGCAAGATTCTCAGCGCTTGTTAGCTTCTATCATTAAGGAAATGGGGCTTGACAAGGATATTTATAAATACAAACAGATTCAAAATAGAATTTCGTCATTTAAAAACAGCTTAATTACCGTAAAGGCTTACCGTAATGATCCAGATTTGGTAGAGCAGGATGCCATGGCAAAAAAGCCAAGAACAGGGGATATTTATGAAAATTATGTAGACCGTTGTTTTAAAGCTGGTGCAATGGATTTTGATGATTTACTATTGAGAACCAATGAGCTTTTAACACGCTACCCAGATGTGTTAGCAAAATATCAAGATCGATTTAGATATATTTTGGTTGATGAGTACCAAGATACCAACCATTCTCAGTATTTGATCGTAAAGGCTTTGGCTGATCGTTTTCAGAATATATGCGTGGTAGGTGATGATGCACAGAGTATTTATTCATTTAGGGGAGCTAACATTAGTAATATTTTGAACTTTCAAAAAGATTACGAAAATGTAGGAATGTATCGTTTAGAGCAGAACTACCGCTCTACAAGAAACATTGTAAATGCTGCCAACTCCGTAATCGGTAAAAACCAAAATCAAATTGAAAAAGTAGTTTGGACGGATAATGATGATGGTCCCTCTATTAAAATTCATAGAAGTACTACTGATGCTGAAGAAGGTAGGTTTGTAGCAAATTCTATTTGGGAACATAGAATGCAGCAACAAATGACCAATGGTCAATTTTGTATATTATATAGAACAAACTCCCAATCTAGGGCTATGGAAGATGCCTTGCGTAAAAGAGATATTCCGTATCGTATTTATGGCGGACTCTCATTTTACCAACGTAAAGAGATAAAAGATGTGTTGTCTTACTTGCGTTTGGTCATTAATACTAAAGATGAAGAAGCCTTAAAAAGGGTGATAAACTTTCCTGCTAGGGGAATTGGTGGTACTACTCTAGATAGATTAATTGTAGCTGCAAATCATTACAACCGTTCCATTTTTGAAGTAATGGAAAACATAGACCGTATAGATTTAAAAATTAATTCGGGTACTAAACGTAAGTTAACAGACTTTGTAAACATGATTAAGAGTTTTCAAGTCATGAACGAAACTGTAGATGCCTTTGCATTATCTGAGCATGTAGCCAAAAAAACCGGTGTTCTTTTAGAATTTAAAAAAGACGGGACCCCAGAGGGTATTGGTAAAATGGAAAACATTGAGGAACTTTTAAATGGTATTAAGGATTTTGTTGAAGGCCAGAAAGAGATTGATGAAGCAACGGGAAATATTAGTGAGTTTTTAGAAGATGTTGCACTTGCTACCGATTTGGATAATGATACTGGTGATGACGATAGGGTTGCATTAATGACCATTCACTTGGCAAAGGGACTAGAATTTCCGTACGTGTATATTGTTGGTATGGAAGAAGATTTGTTTCCGTCTGGTATGAGTATGAGCACCCGAAGTGAGCTGGAAGAGGAGCGTAGGTTGTTCTATGTTGCGTTGACCAGGGCTGAGAAACAAGCGTATTTGACATACACGCAAAATAGATATCGTTGGGGTAAATTAATAGACGCAGAACCTAGTCGTTTCTTAGAAGAGATAGACGAGAAATATGTGGAGAACCTTACACCAATTGATGGTGGGTACCGTTACAAATCTCTTATAAATGCCGATATTTTTGGTGAAGTAGATAAGAGCAGGTTGCGTCAAGAAAAACCAAAAAGGGGCACACCGCCAATAGTTGGTCAACCAAATACAGGACAACTTAAAAAATTACGAAAATTAAAGCCTCAGCTATCAGAGCCTGTTGGTAATACAAATAAGATCGATCCAAATCTTACTGAAGGTTCATTGATTAACCATACTCGTTTTGGTCGTGGTAAGGTTGTGAAAATTGAAGGGGCCGGTAATGATAGAAAGGCAGAAATAATGTTCGATAAAGGCGATATTAAAAAACTATTGCTTCGCTTTGCTAAGTTAGAGGTATTGGGATAGTTTAGTTATATTTAATAATAGTAGGGTTTTTAAACCTAAAGGCAATGGCAGAATTTATCAAAATATACGAAGAGAATCCCAATCCTAAAGAGATTAAAAGGGTAGTGGACGTATTGCGTAAAGGTGGCTTGGTTATCTATCCAACAGATACGGTTTACGGGTTGGGTTGCGATATTACGAACACCAAGGCACTGGAAAAAATTGCACGTATTAAAGGAGTAAAACTGGCAAAGGCTAATTGGTCTTTTATTTGTACCGATTTAAGCAATCTGTCAGATTATGTACGGCAAATTGATACTGCCACTTTTAAAATATTGAAGAGAGCTTTACCGGGACCTTATACTTTTATATTACCCGGTAATAATAATCTGCCTAAAGAGTTTAAAAAGAAAAAGACGGTTGGTATTCGTGTGCCAGATAATAGTATTGTTAAAGCGCTGGTTGAAGAATTAGGTAACCCTATTGTATCAACCTCAATTCATGATGATGATGATGTCTTAGAGTACACTACAGATCCCGAGTTAATTTACGAGAAATGGGACAACCTTGTGGATATTGTAATTGACGGCGGTTATGGTGGTAATGTAGGATCCACTATAATAGATGTTTCTACCGGAGGTTTACCAGAAGTTATTCGTGAAGGAAAGGGTAGTTTAGATATTATTTAAAAATTATATTTTAAACCAGGACATAAAAAAAGCGGCTCTATTGAGCCGCTTTAATTTTATATGCAAATCAGTAATTATTTGTTGATTGCAGGATCTTTCATTCCTTCTTCAATCATGCTGTAGAACTGATCGATTTTTGGAAGAACAACGATACGAGTTCTTCTGTTCTTAGATTTTTCTGTAGTTGAAACTGGTATGTATTCTGCTCTACCTGCAGCAGTCATACGCTTAGGATCTACATTGAAATCGTTTTGTAAAATACGTACAACAGCAGTAGCACGCTTAACACTTAAATCCCAGTTATCCAATAAAGAACCATTTCCTCTGTAAGGTACGTCATCTGTGTGACCTTCTACCATAAATTCAAAATCAGGCTTGTTGTTTACTACTTTAGCAACTTTACCTAAAACTTCTTTAGCTCTACCAGTTACGTTGTAACTTCCACTGCTAAATAATAATTTATCAGAGATAGAAACGAAAACAACACCTTTTTCAACGCTGATTTCTATATCCTCATCGTCCATGTTACCAAGCACACCTTTTAAGCTCTGTACCAAAGAAAGGTTTACAGAATCTCTACGTGTAATTGCATCATTTAATTTACGGATAGTTAAATCTTTCTCTTGTAAGCTTTCTAAAGATTTCTCTAAGTTCTCAGCACCTTTGGTAGTCAAAGTTGTTAAGTTACCCATATTATTAATCAACTCTTGATTGTTTGCTTTTAAGAAAGCATTTTGATCTTCTAAAGTTTGTAGTCTAGATGAAGCTGTTGCTTTTTCTTCTAAACAATCATTTAATTTAACCGTTGCAGAATTCAATAAATCTTGCGCACTTTTATGCTTAGCTTCAAGGTCGGCATACTTCTTTGAAGATACACATGATGAAAGTAAAAGCGTTGCAGCAAGACATCCTAATAATACTTTTTTCATAATTCTATTCTATTATACTTATTAAGTGGTTTAATCAATTTTCGCATCTAAGCGACTCCAAAATTATATAATTACGAAGTTACTTATATACCACGTTAGTTAATCTTTTACTAAAATGTTAAAATTGCTTATTCTATGTACGAAGTAAGACCATACAATGGACTTCGTAACATAGTAATTTCTTAGAAATTGAGTTTTCTCTCTTTTTTTATACATCTTTCTAAACTGCCTGTAAAAGCTTAAATGTGCTCTAAAAATGGCAAAAAAGTGCTTAAATCTTAGCTGAAATAAAAAACGTATCGCAGCTATACCGTCTAATAATAGTCTTAATAAAATAATTATAAATGCTTTTCTTCTTGGTAAGTTTTTAGTAATCGAAAACAAAGTATTTCTAAAATTGAGATAAGTTTTCTTTGGGTTCATATTACTAAGTGTAGAACCACCTAAATGATAAACTTTTGAAGCACCTACATAATAAATTTTGTAGCCATGGTTGTTTGCGCGCCAACACAAATCAACCTCTTCTTGGTGGGCAAAGTAATCTTCATCAAAACCATTAAGTTCATGAAATACCTCTTTTTTAATAAACATACATGCCCCTGTAGCCCAAAATATCTCTCTTATATCATTGTATTGACCCCTATCTTTTTCAAGAGTTTGAAAAATTCGCCCTCTACAAAATGGATAACCTAATTGGTCTATGAAACCACCTGCTGCGCCCGCATATTCAAAATGATCTTTTTTAAGAAGATCAAGAATTTTAGGTTGAATAATTGCAGCTTCCGGTACGTTGTCGAATGTTTCTTTAATAGGAGCTAACCAATTAGGTGAAACCTCTACATCTGAATTTAATAAACAATAAATATCTGCGTCGACATGTTTTAATGCATCATTATAACCTTTTGTAAAACCACCATTTTCGGTATTTTGTATGATTTTTACGGTTGGGTAGTTTTCTTTTACAAATGCAACGGAGCCGTCTGTGGAAGCATTATCCGCAACATATATATCTGCACCGGGAGAATAATTGATAACGGAAGGCAGGTACCTTTCTAAAAGCACTTCACCATTCCAATTTAATATGACTACAGCTATCTTCAAAACGATCGCAAATTAACGGCTAAAATCAGGAATTTCCTTCATAAATTCATATTTTTCCGCAATAAGGTCTGTTTGGCAGTAATAATGTGAGAGTCCGTTCGTAACCATTAAGTAAGTAGCGTTCAATTTAAAATTGTATTGTGCTATTTGATCAAATGTCATTTGAGATATAGAAACTTCGGGTGCCTTGCATTCTACAAGAATGTGCAGTTGACCGTTGGGTTTAAAAACAACCACATCATATCTTTTTTTTAATCCGTTAAGTGTAATTTGTTTTTCCACATTAATATGACTCATCGGATATTTCTTTTCCTGGATAAGAAACTGAACCACATGTTGCCGAACCCATTCTTCTGGAGTGAGTACCAAAAATTTTTTACGTATAACGTCAAAAATCAAGGTTCTATTTTCGCTATTTTTGACCCTGAAAGTGTAGCTAGGGAAATTTAGTGGCTGCATTATACAAAGTTGATGATTTTTTCTGAATGGATGAAGCTGTACAAATAGTCAATGGAATAAAGAAAGGGCAGATAAGCCCTATATATTTCCTTTATGGGGAAGAAGCTTATTTTATTGATAAAATTTCCGATTTTATAAGTGCCAATGTGTTGACCGAAGAAGAAAAGGGATTCAACCAAATGGTGCTTTATGGAAGAGATGTATCTATTGAAGATATTGTAGGCAATGCCAAACGTTATCCTATGATGGCAGAAAAGCAAGTGGTCATTGTAAAAGAAGCACAACACTTATCCCGAACTATAGAGAACCTATGTTCATATGCAGAAAACCCACAACAATCTACAGTTCTTGTTATTTGTTATAAATACAAAAAGTTGGATAAGCGCAAGAAGCTACACAAGATTATAAAGAAGAACGGGGTAGTTTTTGAAAGCAAGAAATTATATGAAAATCAGGTAAGTGATTGGCTTAGAAAACATTTGGTGAGTCGTGGTTATACCATATCTCATAAAGCCGCTTTATTATTGGTAGAATATTTAGGAACGGATTTAGGCAAAATCAGTAAAGAACTAGACAAGTTAAAATTGGTTCTGCCAAAACAGACCGAAATCAATCCTCAGCATATAGAGGAACATATTGGTATAAGTAAAGATTATAATAATTTTGAGTTGAAAAGAGCTATTGGTGATAGAGATATTGTGAAGGCGACCAAAATCATTAATTATTTTGCCCAGAATCCAAAAGACAATCCTTTTATATTGACAATTACCCTATTACATTCGTTTTTTACGCAGTTATTACAGTATCACGGCCTTACGGATCATTCACCTAAAAATGTGGCGAGTGCATTACGCATAAACCCTTATTTTGTAAAAGAAATACAAACTGCCGCTAGAAATTACCCAATGAAGAAAGTAAGCGGAATTATCTCTAGTTTACGTGAAATGGATTTGAAAGGAAAAGGAGTAGGGACTACACCAATGAAAGAGGCTGACCTTTTAAAAGAACTACTTTATAAAATTGTTTAGCGATTAGTCGATAATTGAAATTCAAGCGTTTCTACATTTGCGTAGGAATAGAAATATGGATTTCATTTCAAAACAGTGCTGACGCAGCTTGGTGTCAATTACTTTTTGTCTATTCCAAATTTACCAGGTCCCACTAATGAAACTGTAATGAAGGCTACTAAATAGAACAAAGCTTTTTCTTTAGTGCTGAAATCATCGGCTCCATGAGCCACAAATGCTGCAACGGCCATAGTAATTGCAGTAGGTATTGCCGCTAAGCGAGTTTTAAAACCTATAAGTATCAATATAGGACATACGAATTCGCCGATTACAGCTAAAAATAATGAAGGGGTCTCGCCTATACCAAAAGGATCTGCAAATTGAAATTCCCCTGAAATAAGTTTTTGAAACTTTGGTAGACCATGGGTCAACATCATAGCTGAAATTGCTATTCTAAAAAAAGCTAAGCCAAAATCTTTTAATAACGTGTTTTTCATCGGTACTCATTATTTACTTTAAAAGTATCAATTTTTTTTTGGTTTTTTTGAAATTTATGATACTACTAAATGCGCAGGTAATCCATTTAAAGTACTGGAATACAGAGGTGGCTTAGTTTTCAGTCAGTTAAAGATTTCTAACGATATGTTAAATTTTTCTTATTTTTAAGAAGAAGGAATAAGTAAAAATAATAATTTCATTAATTATAAGATTATTCTTACCTATTTGTGAATTATTTATCTCAATTTAGGAAAATCATCAGGATTAACTTCGTGCATAATGGTATAGACTTTTTCAAAAATATCTTCTCTATTTGGTTTAGAGAAATAATCGCCATCTGTACCATATGCAGGTCTATGTGCTTTAGCGCTCAAAGTTTGAGGCGTACTATCTAAATATTTAAAGGCACCTTGCTTTTCTACTATCTCATTCAATAAATATGCAGAGCAACCGCCTGGGACATCTTCATCTATTACTAATAAACGATTGGTTTTTTTTACACTTTCCAATACATCTTTTTCAATATCGAAAGGCAGTAGGGTTTGCGCATCTATTACTTCTGCATCAATACCCACTTCAATTAATTCCCTAGCGGCTTTTTCAACAATACGTAGTGTAGACCCATAAGAGACTAAAGTAATATCATTACCTTTTTTAATAGTTTCGACTTTACCTATTGGTGTGCAAAACTCACCAAGATTTTTAGGTTTTTTCTCTTTTAGCCTATATCCGTTTAGACTTTCAATAACCAATGCGGGCTCATCGCTTTTTAATAGCGTATTGTAAAATCCAGCAGCCTGGGTCATATTTCTGGGAGCTAAAATATACATGCCTCTTAATAAGTGAATAAGACCTCCCATTTCTGAACCAGAATGCCATATACCTTCTAATCTATGACCTCTAGTTCTAATTATTAATGGCGCTTTTTGTTTACCTGCTGTTCTATATAGCAAAGAAGCTAAATCATCAGTCAAGGTAGATAAAGCATAAAATATATAGTCTAAATACTGAATTTCGGCAATTGGTCTAAGGCCTCTTAAAGCCATTCCTATTCCTTGCCCGATAATGGTGGTTTCTCTTATACCTGTATCGGCAACACGTATTTTTCCATATTTCTCTTGCATACCCTCAAGACCTTGGTTTACATCACCTATGGCACCTGTGTCTTCTCCAAAGATTAATGTGTTCGGGTATTTTTCAAATAACTTATCAAAATTATCCCTAAGAATAACTCTGCCGTCTACCTGTTCTTTATCTTCATTATATTCCGGATAAATGGCTGTGACGTTGGTTGCTTTATTATCATTTTCACTATAGAGATGTGAACTATACTTAAGTTGCGACTCTTCTAAAAAGGTAGCTGTCCAGTTTATTAAATCTTGCTTTTCCTGTGTATCCTCTCCAAGTAAGTACCGTAACGATTTTCTTGCCGAAATAGCCAAATCTTTTCGAACAGGCTCTTCAGTTGCAATTAAATCATTCTTCAATTTATTTAAAAAATTCTTATTTGGACTTTTAGCGGAGGCTTTATCTATAAGATTAATTAGAACAGCCTTCTCAGATAAATGATCTTTTAAATACTCGTCCCAAGCTTGTTTTTTCGCTTCTCTTACGTTTCGCTTAATTCTTTTTTCAATACTTTCCAATTCTTCGGTAGTCGCTATGCCCGAATCTAATATCCATTCTTTAAAGCGTTTATTGCAGTCGTGATCACGCTCCCATGCCAAACGCTTATTGTCTTTGTAGCGTTCATGAGATCCTGAGGTAGAATGACCTTGCGGTTGGGTTAATTCGTTGACATGAATTAATACGGGAACATGTTCTTGTCTGGCAATGTCAGCAGCATTTTCATAAGCATGCATTAGAGCGGTGTAGTCCCACCCGTTTACTCGTAAAATTTCATATCCTGTTTCATTTTCTGTTCTTTGAAAACCAGATAGGATTTCTGAAATATTTTCTTTTGTGGTATGATATTTTGCCGGTACTGAAATTCCGTATTCATCGTCCCAAACACTTATTACCATGGGTACCTGTAAAACACCCGCAGCATTTATGGTCTCAAAAAACATACCTTCACTAGTGCTGGCATTACCAATTGTACCCCATGCAATTTCATTTCCATTTACAGAAAATTTTGCACTATCAAGTCCTTTTTGGTTTCTATAGATTTTAGATGCTTGCGCAAGTCCTAAAAGGCGTGGCATTTGCCCTGCGGTACATGATATGTCTGCACTGCTATTTTTTTGCTTGGTCAAGTCTTTCCAACTACCATCGGCATTTAGACTATGTGTTAAAAAGTGACCTCCCATTTGCCTACCGGCACTCATCGGTTCTTTTTCAATATCTGTTGTGGCATAAAGAGCATGAAAGAATTCTTTAGGTTGTAAAAGACCTAAAGCCATCATAAATGTTTGGTCTCTATAGTAACCACTTCTAAAATCTCCGTTTTTAAAAGATCGTGCCATGGCTAGCTGTGGCAACTCTTTTCCGTCTCCAAAGATTCCAAATTTAGCTTTACCTGTTAAAACTTCTTTTCTTCCTAATAAACTACAGGTTCTGCTTAAGAAAGCAATTTCATAGTCATTGATAATTTGTTCTTTGAAATCTTCAAAAGAAATATCATTACTGGTTTTAGAAGAAACATCCATGTATTAAACGTGTTTATACAAAATTACCGAATCAAGTACTTTTTAGCAACGCTGTAACTAGTTAATTTATTCCATATTTTTCAACAAAATTCGTGTAATTTTGAAAATATGTTAATTTTAACTAGGGAATAGACTTTCTCTTTTCAATTTTAATAGTTTAAAACCATTTTCTTGTGAATAATCCTGTTAAGGTTTTTGGGCTTACTGTGATGATGAAACGTATTTTTTCACCATAATTAGGTTGAGATACTTCCCAACCATTGTTAGAGTGTAAAGGAAAATATAATTCAAAATAATCGGTAACCAAGTTTAGTCTTATACCAGAATCGTAGACAAACTTACCAGGCCTTCCTCGATTTTTTACAACACCTGCATCTCCGTATAATTCAATCCATTTCCATAGGTTGAAACTACCATTAACTGTTGCCAGCCAATCATTGGATAGTCGATATTGTTGATCCAGAATCGATTTAAACCCGCCTTCTGCGATAATAATTTGTTGGCTGTAAATACCGGTATCTTCAGAACGGCCCAAATACCCGTAATCAAAAAGGTAGTCAGTAGGTCTATCTAAACCAAAACTAAAAAAATCGGTTTGTGTTTTATTACTTAAAAATTTCCCTCCGTAAAACCTTAAGTTTAGCTGTCTGTTGTTTTCAAACAATTTACGATACTCATACTCAAATGATAATTTACTAAAATTACCTGCTAATTGAAAATCTGCAAACCAAGAATTATAGTCTAATATGCCATTGTTTCGGCTAGAGTAACGGGCGTTAAATACACTATAATCTGGATTTTCAGGGTCATTGGCTAAGGTTTGTAATGACGGGTCGAAGTCACGTAAAATATTAACATACCTAAAGGATAGAGACTCTCTTTTATTCGATAATAAATCTGCAGGTCTAAAACCAAAACTAATTGATGGGGTTATGGAAGTGTACCTAGAATTTTCATTAAAATGTGATGTAGATGCACCAATACCATAGTTGGCGACATATAAACCACTTTTGCTAAGATATTTTCTATAACTGA
Organism: Maribacter sp. Asnod1-A12; assembly: GCF_045063735.1. Lineage (NCBI taxonomy): Bacteria > Pseudomonadati > Bacteroidota > Flavobacteriia > Flavobacteriales > Flavobacteriaceae > Maribacter > Maribacter sp. Asnod1-A12. The sequence goes on along the minus strand of NZ_JBEFNZ010000006.1, from coordinate 3,803,657 downwards.
ATTTACCACTTCCAACAAATGCTTTCTCTTTAAAAGAATAAGAGGGAGAAAAGTCATAAACAAATGGTCTTTCTAATAATGTTTTATTATAAAGCCTCATGCCTGGGGTCCAACCATCGTAAACATTAAAACTTAAAACAGGAACATAGAAAACCTGGTTGTAATACGGGTTCTCAGCATCTTTAAAGAAGGTGAACTTTAATTTTTTGTTACTTGATAAAAATCCTTTTAATGATTTCCAATTATCTCGTTGATTAAACTCGGGTATTTTTTGGTCATAGTTTAGTACAAGTCTGTCTTCATTATTATTGGCTATTATAAATGTTTCTTCTAGCTTAATATCTTTAAACCAATATTCAGAAACTACAGAATCTTTTTTGAGACCAAATATAGAAATAGGAACGTTGGTGCCCTCTTTGTTTTTAATAGTTACCTCAAGAGAATCTTGATCTTTTTTTACCTTCTTTATTTTAAAATCTATTTTTCTGTCTGTAGAAACATAGTCTCTAAAAAACCAATTGATGTCTTGATTTGTAGAGCGTTTTAAAATCGATTCAAAATCGTGGACCTTTACATTATTTAATTTGTAATATTCAAAGAATGTTTTAATACTTTCATCAACATGTTCTTTGCCAATGTAATCTGCCAAGTACGCCAAGCCTAAACCTGCTTTATATTTATTAGCAATCTTTTGATTGAATTTTATAAGAGAATCATTGGATGTTTCTAGTGCTTGGTCTAAATTTTTACGAGCAGTAAGATTATATAAAAATGAATATTGATCATTAAAATCCATCTTAGCTAATTCAAAACTTCTAAATCCCCAAATTTTAGAAAGTTTCCCCATTAGTTTTTGATCGGGATAATACTGTTCTATGTAGGCTATCATTAAATAATTTGCAATTGCGCTATTTAACCATTGTTCTTTACGTGGGTTTAAGAACATTGTTTCTTTTAAGATGCTATTGATTGCCGTTTTTAAGAATTTCATTTCAAATTGAAATTGTTCTTGGTATGGACGAATAAAGGAAGGGAGTTGATTTAAGCCATACAGTGGATCTTTGTTATAATCTAATTCACTCACCAAGATTTTCTCATGTGGGTAATCTCCAAGATTATTATGAATAAAATTGGCTACTTTGTTTATTGATAGACCTTGACCAATTGGGCTGTATCTTGGTGCCCTTATATCGGTCAAAAAAGTCATATAGGGCGTTCTATGTGTAAAAAAATTTTTCTGTGTATTCAGAATTATTTCACCTCCGCGTTGCAAATTTCCTTTTAGTTGAGCGTACTGCCCATTTGGAAATTTTGACTCTGTCTTTATGTCAAAATTTGATGCTAAGTACAGGCTGTCAGGATATTTAAAATTTATGACCGTATTGGTTACGTTCATATAAAGATCCTCAAGATTTTTATTAGAGTATAAGTGCCATTTGCCATCATATACAGCAGGTGTTAAATACCAATCTTTTAAATAATAATCACCTCTATTGCCATAACCGAAAGATGTATATTTATTAGGTGGTAATTTAACCTTGTAAGTAATAAATATCTTTGTGGAAGACTTAGGTGGCAAAATATCATCAAGAGTAACCTTTAAAATGTCTTTGCCCTCTGTTCGGGTCCATTCAAGACCATTATAAGAATCGTCTACTACACTAACTATAGTAGTTTTACCACGCTCTTCAGCTTTTGCTAAATGAAGAGATTTTTTGAATTCTTGAGCAAATCTCTTAGCTAAACCTGTACTCTTGTCTGAATAAGCATTTGCCCAGTCATTAAAATAGATGACCCCTAAATTATAATTAGAGTTGTTGTAATAGGTGAATTCTTGGCGAATATCTAACTCTTTTGTGAATTCATTTAAAGTAACTGTTAGGTTAGTTTCATACTGAGCATAACTACTGAACACATTAGTGATCAATAGTAATAAAGAAAGATAAAAAATAGGAGTAAGGCTGCCTTTCAAAATAAATATTAAAAATTAGGGCTCATGCTATGACCTTTGTAAAAGGAATCGATAATTTCAACAACCTCTTCTTCTGTATCTACAATTTTGATAAGGTTCAAATCTTCTGGGCTAATATTGCCCATTTTTAACATGGTACCTTTAACCCAATCCATTAGCCCGGTCCAAAATTCACTACCTACAAGAATAATAGGGAACTTACCAATTTTATGTGTCTGTATTAGAGTAATAGCCTCAAAAAGTTCATCTAATGTTCCAAAACCACCAGGCATGACAACAAAGCCTTGAGAATATTTTACAAACATTACTTTTCTTACAAAGAAATAGTCAAAATCTAAACTTTTATCACTGTCTATGTATGGATTGTCATGCTGTTCAAAAGGTAAATCTATATTAAGACCGACAGAAGTTCCGCCAGCAATATTTGCCCCTTTATTACCTGCTTCCATGATACCAGGTCCTCCACCGGTAATAACACCATAGCCAGCTTCTGCAATAGATTTCGCAATTGATACGGCTAGTTTATAATATGGATCTTCCTCTTTGGTTCTGGCAGAACCAAATATAGAAACACATGGTCCTATTTTACTCATTCGTTCAAAACCATTGACAAACTCGCCCATTATTTTAAAAATGGCCCAAGAGTCATTAGTTTTAATTTCGTTCCAACCTTTATGATGTTTTTCTGATCTCATATAATTATCTACTAATCTTTATTAATTAGATGTTATTTCCAACTATTATTTTAATTCTCTCTTTAAAAACTTCGCCGTGTAACTATTCTTATCTTTTGCTACATGCTCTGGTGTGCCTTTTGCAACTAGTTGACCACCTGAACGACCACCTTCGTAACCAATATCTATGATGTAATCGACCATTTTGATTACGTCCATATTGTGTTCAATTACCAATACGGTATTACCTTTGTCCGCTAATTTATTCAAAACTTCCATTAAAACCCGAATATCTTCAAAATGAAGTCCGGTTGTAGGTTCATCTAAAATGTAGAATGTATTACCGGTATCTCTCTTTGATAGTTCTGTTGCTAATTTAATACGTTGCGCTTCACCACCTGAAAGGGTAGTGGATTGTTGCCCAAGAGAAATGTAACCTAAGCCCACATCTTGTATGGTTTTTAACTTACGATGTATTTTAGGAATAAGTTCAAAAAATGATACCGCTTCGTTAATGGTCATTTCTAAAACATCTGAAATTGACTTGCCTTTGTATCGTATTTCTAAGGTTTCTCTATTGAATCTCTTGCCATTACAGGTCTCACATTCAACATAAACATCAGGTAAAAAATTCATTTCAATAACTCTGAGCCCTCCACCTTGACAAGTCTCGCAGCGACCGCCTTTTACGTTAAAACTAAATCTACCAGGTTTATACCCCCTAATGGATGCTTCTGTAGTTTTCGCAAACAAAGAGCGAATTTCACTAAAAACACCTGTATATGTTGCCGGATTTGATCTCGGAGTTCTACCAATAGGTGATTGGTTAATATCAATGACCTTGTCGATATGTTCCAATCCGGTTATCTTCTTATAAGGCATTGGTTTCTTGACGCCATTAAAATAATGCGCGTTCATGATAGGGTAAAGTGTTTCGTTTATTAAAGTAGATTTTCCACTACCTGAAACTCCCGTTACCCCGATCATCTTACCTAAAGGGAATTTAACCGTTATGTTTTTTAAATTATTCCCCGTACAACCAGATAATACAATTTCATTACCATTACCGGGTCTTCTCTTTTTAGGAACTTCAATTTCCTTTACACCGGTCATATAATCCGCGGTCAACGTATGTACATGCTTTAGTTGCTCTGGAGTACCTTCTGAAATGATTTCACCACCGTTTTTACCTGCTTTAGGACCAATATCGATAACGTGGTCAGCCCTTTCTATCATATCACGATCGTGTTCAACAACAATGACAGAATTGCCTATATCTCTAAGAGATTCCAATGACTTGATTAGGCGTTCATTATCCCTTTGATGTAGACCGATGCTTGGTTCATCTAAAATATATAGTACACCCACCAGTTGTGAGCCTATTTGAGTTGCTAATCTAATTCGTTGTGCCTCACCACCTGAAAGTGATTTAGAACTTCTATTAAGAGATAAATAATCTAAACCAACATCTAATAAAAACTGAATTCTAGTACTAATCTCTTTTATGATCTCTTCGGCAATCTTAAGTTGATTACCGCTAATTTTTTTATCTAAACCTTTAAAGAATGAAGCAAGTTCAACAATATCAAAATTCGCCAACTCGGCTATATTCTTGTCTTCAATTTTAAAATAGAGAGATTCCTTTTTAAGACGAAAACCTGTGCATGACGGACAAGTAATTTTGTCCATGTATTCTTTTGCCCACCTTTTTATAGACGTAGATGCTGCTTCTTCAAACTGATTTTTTATAAAATTTGAAATCCCCTCGTAATCAATTTTATAAGTGCGCTTAACACCTAATGATTTAGAATCTACCTCAAAACTTTCCTTACCTCCGTTGAGAAGAATCTCAATGGCTGCAGCGGGAATCGTTTCAATGGGGTCCGTAATCTGAAATTGATAACGTTCTGCAATGGTTTCTATCTGCTTGAACGCCCATGATTTTTTATAATCGCCCAACGGAGCTATACCGCCTCCTTTGATAGATAGTTTCTTGTTTGGAAATATTTTCTTCTCGTTAACCTCATAAACGTGACCTAAGCCCTTACAATTGGGGCACATGCCTTTGGGTGAGTTAAACGAAAAAGTGTTAGGTTCTGGGGTAGGGTAAGAGATACCCGTTGTTGGGCACATTAAATCTCTACTGAAATATCTAGGAACCTCAGTGCCTTCTTCAAGTACCATTAAAACATTGTTGCCACTATACATGGCCGTATTTATACTTTCAGATAGGCGTTTGTGGAAATCTTCACTTTCAACCACTTTTAAGCGGTCAATAACAATTTCTATATCGTGGGTCTTGTAGCGATCCACTTTCATTCCTTTTACAATATCCTTTACTTCACCATCAACTCTGACCTTTACAAAGCCCTGCTTCGCAATTTGCTCAAAAAGTTCACGGTAATGTCCTTTTCTAGATTTGATTACGGGAGCAAGAATGTTTATTTTTTTATCTAAATAAGACTCGATGATCAAATTTTTAATTTGCTCATCGCTATAGCTTACCATCTTTTCTCCCGTATTGTAACTATGTGCGTCTGCAGCACGGGCGTAAAGCAATCTTAGAAAATCATAAATTTCCGTAATAGTACCTACCGTAGATCTTGGTGATTTCGAAGTCGTTTTTTGTTCAATGGCTATTACTGGAGATAATCCATCTATTTTGTCAACATCGGGTCGCTCTAGACCTCCTAGAAATTGTCTTGCATAGGCGGAAAAAGTTTCAATATAACGTCTTTGTCCTTCTGCATATATAGTATCAAAAGCCAGTGAAGATTTTCCACTACCAGATAATCCGGTTATTACGACCAGTTTATCTCGGGGAATGGTAACATCTATATTTTTAAGGTTATGAACGCGTGCGCCCTTAACTTCTATATTTTCTTCAAAATTAATCATGTATTCATAGCAAAGTTGCAAAAGTACGATTTTGAGTGCTAATTACATTGCTATGATATTCTTTGAATATGCTCAATTTTTTTTGTTGATTAAAACTTAGAATACATATATAAGCTTGCTACCGGAATTAGTTTTCAGAAAATAAAGAAAAATCATAAAAAATTATTCATGAATTACCAATAAGGGTATGGTAGAGTGAAAACTTGATTGCTCTATAGAATTGGTGAAGAACAATTGTTGAAATAGATTGATGTTTTTAGCTAACATTGTCATCATTTCTATTTTGTTTTCATCTATGTAGTTTATAACAGAATTTTTTACATCTGTTCCAAGAATATTATGAAAACTATGCGATTCGGAAAAGAGCTCCTTTAAATAATCTAGAAGATAGGTTTTATTTATTATTTGAGAACTAGTAAATTTAGACTTGGTTTGTGACATATGTAGAACTTCTAAACTAGCACTGCTAAGTTCCAATATTTCTGTGATTGAATTTAAAATAGGATAGTTGTAAAAAAGATTAAAGTCTGTTGGAAAAGCGATTTTATTGGGAGATTTAATTATAGTTTTTTCTGGTATTACCAAGACATTACAAGGGACTTTGGTAATCACATTACTTGTGTTGTGCCCAAAAATTCTTGTTTCGCTACCCGAAGCGCCCTTTGTACCCATAACTATTAAATCTATTTTTTTATCATCAACTGTTTTTTTGATTATATCTGTGAAACCACCCAGTTCTTCTAATATAATAAATTGATGTAAATTATTGGTTGTCAAGTTTTTAATTCGATAAGCCAAGTCATTCAGCTTTTCTCTAACAGAAACTTTTTTATGTTTAGACTTTACTAAGATAGAATTGTCGGCGACATCAGAGTTACATTGCTCATCAATGTTTAAAACATAAAAAGTGCAAGATATATTTCTAAAGAACTGCAATGCATATTCAAGAGCATTCCAAGAATTATGTGAAAAATCTGTGGGGATTAAAATATGTTTCATTCATGTGACTTACTTTACAAATTTAAATCCATGAGAGAAACTGATAAATGATAAATATCAGGTATGGTTTAATTTACATACTGTAAGGCTTTTAACTCTTTGATTTGTATGTTTCTACCGTCTATTGTTATCAAGCCTTCTTTTTTAAAACCAGAAAGTGTGCGAATTAAACTTTCTGTCGCTATGCCTGCTACACTTGCTAAATCTGTTCTAGAAATTCTTATCGGCTCTTCAGGTTTAGTGTTCATAATGTCGGCGAATTGTAGCAATGTCTGTGCAGTTTTTCTTCGCACTGAACTGTAGGCCATTTGTAATAATTGAGCCTTGATTAGTGAGATGTTTTCTGATAATAACTCCATAAGTTCCAGTGAAATATTCTTGTTCTCACTTAATATTTCTTTTAGACTTTCTTTCGAGATTCCTGCCAATTCTACTTCTTCCAATGCCTTTGCTGTTTCTTGATAAGGTACATTGTTTAGAAATGAAGTGAAACCTAGAAAATCATCGGCTTTTGATAAGGAGGTTATTAATTCTTTACCATCGGCATCCATATTAAAACACTTAACCAATCCTTTTAAAACAAGGTATATTTTGTTTGAACGCATACCTTCTTCATATATAGTTTCTCCTGGTTTAAAATTGGACAGCTCGCCATTGTCATCGAAAAAGTTTTTCAATTCATGTACGGTTCTCATTTCATCTTCAGATACACCATGTTCTTTAGATGTATCGTCTTGCATACGTAATAATAACTCCGCTTTTGCTAATCTACTTTCAATAGCACTTGTTAAATCTTCTTCTTCAAAAGGTTTAGTAAGGTAGTCATCTGCACCTAGGTCCATCCCTTTTCTAATTTCTTTATGTTCCGTTTTTGCTGAAAGGAAAATAAAGGGTATCTGTTTGGTTTTTTCATTGTTTGACAAGTTTTTTAATACACCGTAACCATCTATTTCGGGCATCATAATATCGCAGATGATAATATCTGGTACTTTTTCTGTGGCAACATCGATACCGATCCTTCCATTCGGTGCTGTCATTACATTGTAACCGAATAATTCTAAAAGTTCTTTAGTATTCTCACGTAAGGCTTTATCATCCTCAATCAATAAAATTCTTTTCATCTCTTAGTTCGTATTTATTTTTGGTATACATAGTGTAAATATTGAACCTGCTTTTTCAGTACTTGAGAACTCTAGACTGCCGCCTAGGTTTTCAAGATGCTGTTTGGCAATGTTTAGACCAATACCGGTACCTTGTATCAACAAGGCATTTTTAGCTCTAAAATAACGATTAAAAATATGCTTTTGTTCAGCTTTAGGAATCCCAATTCCTTGATCTATAACTTTTATATAATAATGGTCGGTTTCTGTAAGTACGTTAATTTCAATTATGGAATCTTCAGGTGAATATTTAATTGCATTATGTATCAAATTTGATAATGCCAGCTCTAAAGTTTTTTCATCAAATTGAATACTTAAGTCATCTATATTGTCCGGATATCGAATTTGTTGACCAGATTTTAAAAGCATATTAGAATTATATACAACTTCATTAACAATCTTACTTAAAGGAAATTCTTCTATTTTGTAGTTGACCTTACCAGATTCTAAACGTTCTACAGATAGAAAATCGTTAAGTATGGTGTCAAGGTATTTTACCTTGTTTTTAATAGTGCTAACATGTTTGTCTCTTTTTGGTTGTTGCTCTGTTTGGGTGTATTTGCCTAATAAGGTAATGGAGGTTAAAATGCTGCTTAAAGGAGTCTTAAATTCATGTGAGACCAGAGATAAGAAACGTGTTTTTAATTCATTAAGCTCTTTTTCAACAGCTAAGGCTTCAGTAAGTTGATGTGTTCGTTCTTCAACTATTTTCTCTAAGTTTTCGGTATAATTTTTTCTTTCGGTAATATCAAGAATAAATGCAACAAATACTTTTTTATCTCCTAGATTAGATAACTGTAAGTGTACTTCAACTGGGTAGGTAGTACCGTCTTTTCTGCCATGTCTAGTTTCGAATTTTACTTTGCCAGTTTCATCATCCATCAATGGAGTTATCAATTCTTTAAATTTAGAATGGTCTATATCTGGTTTAATATCTACCGGTGTCATCTCGAACATCTCCTCAATTGAATACCCAATGTTTCTTTGTGCTTCTTTATTTACATTTAAAAACTTGAAGGTATCTGTATCAAAAACAAAAATTTCATTGAGCGATTCATCAAAAATACGTGCCCAATGGCTTAATTCTTCTTCTTTATTTTTACGTTCTGTAATATCAATAACTAAAGCCATAACATATGTGGCTCCGTAAAATTCAAACGGATTTAAACCGGCCTCTACAGGAAATTCCTTGCCATCTTTACAGATGCCATACAGGTTTCTACCATGCCCCATTTGTCTTTTATCACTTTTTGCAATAAACTTTTCTACATGGGCATCATGACCGGCATGGTATCTTTTAGGTATAAGAATATCTAAGGGTTTTCCTAACAGTTCTCCTTTTTCATAACCGAACATTTGCTCCGAAGAAGTGTTGGTGGCCACTACAATTTGATTGGAGTCTATCACGATAATACCTTCAGAAACACCTTCTGATAGTAAATTGAATATGTCGCTGTTTTCCTGAAAATCCTGCATATATCAAATATATCAATTACGACTGATTTCTATCATATAAAAAGTGCATGTTCCTTTATATTTTTACTAGAGAATAGATTAAAATAAGATATAATGGAAAACACTGCGAAGACAATGAACGGGCTATATGAAAGTTTAGGAAAACTCTTTTATGCTGTTGCTAAAAGTGATGGAACCGTACATGATAATGAATGGGATAAAGTTAAAGAGTATGTAAAAGAAGATTGGTTATATGTAGATGATTTTACCGATCGTTATGGTACAGATGCTGCTAACCAAATTGAAATTGTATTTAATATTTTAGCAGAGACCGAAAAAGAAAGTAAAGAGTGTTTTGGAGAATTTGTAGATTTCTATAAAGAACATCCTCATGCTTTTTCTGATGAAATAAAAGCCTTGACCAGAAAAACAGCCAAGGCTATTGCGAATTCATTTGCTGGAAACAACAAATCTGAACTTGTGCTTTTAGCAAAGATTAAATTGTTATTGAATTAAAACTATTTCATAAGCTTTTTAATATCTGGATTGGCATAAATTTTCTGTACCATATCACTATATAAGCTCGTGAATTTCTCATTTTGGGCCAAGTTGCCAAATAAAGATTCTTGTTTAATAAAAGCGAGTGGGTCTTCGTTGGTCTTACTTGCAGCTTGGTGCAACTGATCTTGCAGGGCGTCAATAATTTCAATGGATTCACCATTTTTATTTACCCCCTTGTCACTATAATAGCACCATGCCGCTATAACCAATGTGGCATGTTTAACGTTTCCGCCATTTGCTAAATTATCTTGAATGGTAGCGATTAAGAATTTTGGCAATTTTGCAGAACTTTCTGAACAAATACGGCTAACACTATCTTTTATGTTGGGGTTGGCAAAACGTTCTTGTAGACTGTCTTTATATTCGACTAGATCAATACCCTCTAATTTATCTAGTACCGGAGTTGCTTCATTATCCATAAACTCCCTCAAATATGATACGAAAACCTCGTCTTCCATACATGCATTTATTGTTGGGTGGCCATGTATGGCACCTAAAATACCAAGTACTGAGTGACCTGCATTTAAAAGACGCAATTTCATTTTTTCATAAGGTTTTACGTCTAGTACAAACTGTACACCTACGCTTTCAAAATTTGGTCTGCCGTTAGAAAAATTATCTTCAATAACCCACTGAATAAAAGGTTCGCAGGTAACAGGCCATTCACCTTTATAACCGTATGTATTCTTTAAATAATCAATATCTGCTTGCGTAGTAACGGGAGTAATACGGTCTACCATACTGTTGGGGAAACTTACTTCCTTTTCTATGTATGCCGCTAACTCCGCATCTTGTTTTTGTGCAAATGTCAACAACATCTCTTTTGCAACATCTCCATTATGTTGAATATTGTCGCAAGACATTACCGTAAAGGCAGGTAACCCGTCTTCTTTTCTTTTTTTAATGGCAGCGGTTAAAAATCCGTATATGGTTTTAGGGTCGTTTGGATGTTGTAATTCGTACTGTACATCTGCATTTTCAAAATCGAATTCACCCGTTGCTGGATTAAAGTTATAGCCACCTTCGGTAATGGTCAAGGACACTATTTTTGTATTAGGATGCGCCATTTGATCGATTACCAACTTGGGAGTATCATACCCTAATTTAAAGTCGATAATAGAGCCAATTACTTGAGAATCTATGTTGCCATCCGGATGCTTTACAATCAAAGTGTACATGCCGTCCTGTTTCTGAAGTACGTCATGGATTTTTTGATCTCCCTTTCGTAACCCTATACCGCAAATACCCCATTCAGAAGCATTTTCTTTTTCTTGAAGCAAGTTCGTGTAAAAAGCTTGGTGAGCTCTATGGAAACCACCAACACCAACGTGAACGATACCTACTTTAAGTGAAGTTCTATCAAATGTAGGTGTAGGTAATTGCTTGCTTATTTCTGCTAAATTTTCATTATTCAGCATGATTTCTTTTGTCATTTTTAGCTTAGTTTTTTTGATTTGCCACGTAGTAATGCCCAATAAGCAGTAACAAAATATGTTACAGTACATATAAAGGCGTAACGATAAAAGGTTTCTCTATTTTCAACATAGATATTTTCGTTAGCACTGTCAAAAAGCACAATGCCTGCCAATACCAAGGTTATAATAAGTGCCACAATCGAAACCAATTGTATAACCTTAGTAAGTAGCGAGGTGTCTTTTTTAGGTTTTGTCTCTAATTTGCTTTTTTCTTCTTGATATGCTTCAATTTGCTGGTTTCTCAACTTTTCGTTTTCCTCAGCTTGCGGGTACTTATTTTTAGCTCCGTATTTGCCAGCAAGAACTGTGTAAATAACAATAGTAAAAATCCAAGTAGGAATGAATAGGTAAAAGAAAGACATCACGTTTAATGCATTTAAGCCAAAACCGAATACCAACCCTAATCCCCATGAAACAATTGCGGGTGTACTAAACGTTAAATTTCTATATTGAGACCAATAACGTGTATATCCTATTCTTGGAAATATTTGATGTTCAGCAAACACAATACCACCAACAGGAACAACCAATAAACCTGCATAGGTTAATAGCGGTAAAATCTGTGAAAATACAAATGGGAAACAGGCTATGGCAATAGTGATTAAGCCAACAACGATAGTTGTCTTTTTTCGAGAATGTTTGTAAAAAATAGCTTGTGCAGCTAAGCCTGCTCTGTATAAATTTGTAATTGCAGTGGTCCAACCAGCTACGATTACAATCACAAAACCAGACCATCCTAAGGCGTAAAAGGCAACATCTCCCGGGTCTAGTTCAACTATTGTTTTGCCTAATATTACAGCGGCACCGGCTCCCATAATACCTGCAGCGATCCATGCAACATAATGTCCGAACATCATACCTGTACTAGTAGCTAGAGCATAAGATTTCTTTTTGGCAAATCGTAATAACGCCATATCGATCAAACCAAAATGTGTTATTGAATTTGCCGCCCATGCAAAACCTATGACTTCTATAAGACCAATACCGGGTTCGCCAGCACTATCAACTCCTGTCCAAATAGATTGGTCACCGAGCGATATCAGATCGTTCCATCCGTTAGGTAATGTTGTGCCTAAAACATCTAAAGAAAGAGCTGGTAGTAATACCATTGCACCACTTGTAAACATTACAAAAAGCCATGGTGCGCATATACCTGAAAATTCAGATACTGCATTAAACCCATATAAAGCGATTGATACTACGACTACACCAACTAAGAATACAATAAGTACAAACCACAAATTTGTGGGGTACCAGTTTAATTGTGCAGGTATATCAAAAGCAAATCGAACTGCGGTAGCCGATACGGTTATCATAGCAGCAGATATTACAGAGAAAATAATGACATTAGCCCAATTATAAAGCTTGGTCATAGAATCACCTGCAATTTTATTTAGGTAAGTATATAAACTTAATCTAGTTTCTACAGCGATAGGAGATGTAATAAACCTCCAGCTTAGAACTGCTAAAATATTACCGATCAATAGACCAAGAATTATGTCCATTGTTTTTGCACCAAGTGCTACAAATGTGGCTCCGATCACAAACTCTGTAGCTGCTACGTGTTCTGCAGCATACAAACCTGCAAAATGTGTCCAATCGTGTAATTTATGTTTTGCAACGGGTAGTTGTTCTTCGTTTAAATTTTCAAACGTTGTTTGTTCGTTAATGACAGACATAAGTTGAGTTGGTAGTTAGGTTCTTAAAAAAAAATAAATTGAGTGCTGCTTAAGGTTTTTGCACCTTTTTGATTTTAAAATCAGGCTTGCAATGTATTTAAATTTGTTAAGAACCTTTTACTAAAATTTGTTAATCTTCAAATTCTTTACCTGCTAAAAGAAGTATTATGTATAAATGAAGCTGTTTTAATGAGGATATATTAACTTTTAAAATCATTTTCACCTAATCCATTATTGAATTTAATATTGCTCCAATTTACTTTGATCCAGGGTTTATCACTTACATCTGCTTCCCAAGTAGATTTTTTATATTTTCTGTTGGTTGGAAATAACATTCCGTCAACTTCTTCATATTCCACTTTCATAAGATTAGGTTTGTCCATAGCACCATAGTCGGCAACCGTAAAAAGAAATTGATCGATAAGAGCTGTATTTTTGTTAAAGTACAGTTGATATATATCTGTGGGTTTTGAATTCTTAAAATCAAATGACACTTTAACTACATCATAGGTGAAGTTATCTAATGTTTTTTCTCCGATATACTCGTATGATACTCCTGGATCCATTAATTTTTGAAACATTGTAAACCAATAGAAATTAGTTGGTCTATTAAAGGCAACTCGTTTTAAGGCTATACTATCTTTTACAGTTTGTCCTTCATGTTTAAGCCAATAATTTTCACCATCAAAACCTTGTTCAATAGATCCTTTTAAGTCACTTAAAGTTCTTTCGTGTTGTTCGTATTTACCATAAGATAGTTCACCTGCGAAAATGTATTTTTCAGTTGTAACATCTGTTTTTCCATCAGGTGTTTGGTAGGTATAAGTATATACAACATCTTTTTTATTTCGTAGAGTTCTGTAATCGCCTACTTTTTCGACCATTTTTGAAACTAGTTCATGCCCTTTGTTTTTATAGGAAATTGCCTTAATTAGCTCTTTTTTATCTTTTTTTTCACCTTTGCAAGAGGTTATTAAAATACTTAATACAATTAGTGTAGATAATGTAAATCTCATATGTGGTTATTATAATTTGGTTAAACGAGTGCACCATTAGCGCCAATGACTTGACCTGAAATCCATTTAGAGTCATCACTGGCTAAAAATAAAGCAACTCTAGCAATATCAATTGGTTTAGCCAATCTATTAAAAGCGTTCATGCTACTTAATTTGGCTATAAATTCATCGGTCTTTCCTTTTAAAAACAATTCTGTTTCTGTAGCTCCTGGTGCTAGCGCATTTACAGAGATGCCTCGACCAATTTCTTTAGAAAATACCCTTGTCATTTGCTCAACTGCTGCTTTAGATGCAGAGTAAAGAGCATAAGTAGGGAACATTAATTTTACAGTACTAGAAGATATATTTATGATATTACCGTTATCGGCTAATTTACATTCAGCTTCTTGTAATGTGTTGAAAATACCTCTTACATTAATGTCAAACTGTTTGCTAAAATCTTCTTGAGTATTGTCTTTAAGTTCTTTAGAAATCATTACTCCGGCATTGTTAATTAGTACATCTACCTTACCAAAAGATTTTATGGTTTTATCAAATAATTGAGATACTTGTTCTCTGTTACTAACATCGGCTTTAATAGCAATGGCGTTACCACCATTGCTTTTAATTTTATTTACTGTGGCATTTGCTTCATCTTCACTGTTAGAATGGTTTACAACAACTTTGGCTCCATTCTGGGCTAATAGAAAAGCGATTTCTTGACCTATCCCTCTTGATGCTCCTGTAACGATGATTGCTTTGTTTTCTAATTTCATTTCTTTTACTTTTTTGAAATATTGTTATAGACTGATTAATTTTTTTGCTACCAATGTTAAGTCAGGTTCATGAATCTCTGGAGTAGGGGATAAAGGATATAGTTGTGCGCCAGGTCTACTAATAAATGCACCTCTCCAATTAGCCCAAAGTGCCCCTGAAATATCCCAGCCGTGAGCAGCTACAAGCAGGCACTCTTTTGGCTGAATGTTCATTTTTCTGGCAGCCCAGTTATACGCATCTACATGTGGTTTAAATTTCCCCATATCTTCAATACTCAAGCGTTGATCAAAATATTTGGTCAACCCAGAATTTTTAAATTGAGTTTCAACTCCTTTGTTCGATGAGTTGGTGAAAGAAACCAATGTATAGCCCGCATCTTTTAAAGATTGTAAAGCTGATGGAACTTCTGGGTGAGCAGGTAAAGAACGTATAGGGGCTACAATAGACTTTTTAGCTTCTTCATGGCTTAGCGTAATACCGTTATTTGCAGCAACCATTTGTAAAGCTGCAGCACCGATAATGGCAAAATCATTGTATTGATTTGCAACTGTTGATACTAAAGAGTATTGCAACATGGTCGTAAACCAAAGTGGTAGCAAATCATTTCTGCCATTTAAAGCTTTTGCAACACTGTCTTTCATTGCTGTTAAATCTAACAGGGTTTCATTGACATCAAAAAAAAGGATTTTTGGTCTTTCAAATAATTGTTCTTTTTTATTGGCAAACCCCATGGCAGGGATGGTTGCACCGGCGGCACCAAGTATGGTAGATTTTTTAATGAAGTCTCTTCTGTCTTTGTTCATAGTATTTAAGATTATAAAAACATTCTATGCAGTATGTTTTTAGGTAAAAAAATTATTGTTTTATCTGTTTTAAGTAAATAGATAGTCCCTTTAGATATTCATCAATCACTTTATCATCATCATAAAGCTTACGAATTCCGCGTATGCCTTCAAAAGCGCTAATTAAATAAATAGCCGCTGCGGCACTTGAAATATCTTTTTTAATAGAATGATCTGTCTTTCCTCTTTCTATTAATTCTATCAGGGCTCTTTTCCATTCCTCAATAATGTTTTTCAGTGCTTTTTGATATACTTTTTCATTATCACCAATTTCATTGATGAGATTATTTGTTGGGCAACCGTGTTTCTTCTCGTAGATTGTAAAAGACTTAAGGCTGTTTAGAAAAGTTTCTTCTAAAATAGTATATGCATTACCATTTTGATAAAGCGGATACACCATTCTTTTTTGAACTCTACTTTGTAATTTTTGGGTAATAACGGCTATGCCTAATTCTTTTTTATTTGCGTAGTGATGATAGAAAGCTCCTTTAGTCAAAGTAGTTGCCTTCATTATCTTTTCTATGCTAGTGGTTTTAAAACCATCTTCATAAAACAACTTAAAAGCCTCAGTGAGAATGAGTTGTTTTGATAACTCTGATTTTAA
Organism: Maribacter sp. Asnod1-A12; assembly: GCF_045063735.1. Taxonomy (NCBI): domain Bacteria; kingdom Pseudomonadati; phylum Bacteroidota; class Flavobacteriia; order Flavobacteriales; family Flavobacteriaceae; genus Maribacter; species Maribacter sp. Asnod1-A12. Next base: position 3,787,566 of record NZ_JBEFNZ010000006.1, on the reverse strand, counting down.
TGCCTGTTTCATATAGTAAATATGCCCAATAAAATACGGAGTAGAATGTTTTTGATAGTGTTTAACGTATTCTTAACTACCTAACAGTTTGTTTTATTTGTTTTAAATATAAAATGTAGTTAGTGAGCAAAAATGTACAATTTATAGGTTTGTGCAACTAAAAATTCTTTTAATTTAGGTTCAGTCGATACTCATTAGGACTCATAGAAGTTTTCTTTTTAAAAATTTTACTGAAATATTGGGGGTATTCAAAGCCAAGTGAATAAGCTATTTCACTAGCACTTTTTGTTGAGTTCAAAAGTTTGTTCTTGGCTTTTTCTATGATGTATTGATGAATATGATCTTGCGTTCCCTGACCAGTTTCTTTTCTAAGTAAATCGCTTAAGTATTTAGCCGATATATTTAATGCTTCTCCACAATATTGAACCGTTGGTATACCAAGTTCAATTTGTTTGTTTTGGCTGTAGTACTCTTTTAATAGTGTATTAAAATTGCCAGCTATATCTTTGTTTAAATTGGTTCTTGTATAAAATTGTCGGTCATAAAACCTGATGCAATAATTAAGTAACAATTCTAAATTAGAGATAATAATGGTTTGACTATGTGTGTCAATATTACTGTTATATTCTTTTTCTATTTTTTGAATTATTTCGGTTACTGTTTTTCTTTCATCATCTGATAAATGTAGGGCTTCGTTAGATGCGTATTCAAAAAAAGAGAACTGTTCTATTTTTTTACCTAATTCAGATTTTCTAATTAAATCTGGATGAAACATCACCGTCCAACCTTGGTCTTTGGTATTAATGTTTTGTTTTTCAAACTCCATGATTTGATCAGGAGCCATAAAGATCATTGAACCTTCTTGGTAATCATATGAATTTCTACCATAATTTTTAATGGTAAAAGCGCAATTATCTTTTAAACTGATATGATAAAGACCTAAGGAATATTTAAAATTTTCTAGACCAATTTGGTTCCAATTTTCGCCAATTCTCAATACCGAAATTAGGGGGTGTTTTGGTTTCTCTAAACTAAAGTAAGAGTGAACATCAGCAACACTTTCTATTTTAATTATTTCCTTCATTACAAATAAGTTAAATGTTTTGCCACCAGTTAGGGTAGGTGGTAACTGAATCTTTTACTATTATTTCTTGCCCAATTTGTGGTGCAATTACTTTAATATTCAGTTCGGCAGCTTTTGCTTCAACTCTAATAATTGGATCGGTCCATTCGTGCAAGGCTAATTTGAAACCTGCCCAGTGAATGGGCATTATCTTTTTTGCTTTTACATCTAAACCAGCTTGTGCCGTTTCTTCTGGCATCATATGAATATCTGACCATAATTTGTTGTATTGCCCACATTCCATTAACGCAATGTCAAAAGGACCATATTTGTTTCCAATTTCTTTAAAATGATCTGCGTAGCCACTATCTCCGCTAAAAAATATATTTTCGTTTTCTGAAGTAATTACCCAAGAGCTCCAAAGTGTACTTTGTGCATTGTTTAAGCCTCTACCAGAGAAATGTTGAGCTGGCGTACAAACAAATTTTAACGAACCAAATTGTGTCTCTTGCCACCAATCCATCTCTGTGATTTTGGCACCAGAAACTCCCCATGCGGTCAAATGATTGCCAACACCAAGGGGTGTATAAAAGTGATTTGTTTTATTCTTGATCTTTAGAACAGATTCGTAATCCAAATGGTCATAATGATCATGAGAGAAAATAACTGCATCAATCTGTGGTAATTGTTCAATTGCAATTGGAAATTCTTTATTAAAACGCTTTTCACCTAAAAGTGGGTGAGGGGCTGCCACCGCGCCAAACATTGGGTCTATTAAAATATTTTTTCCTTCGATCTGTAATAAAAAAGAGGAATGCCCAAACCATATCAATCTTGCTTCTCCTTTATAATCGGCAATATCGATTGAATCTATTTTACGTGGTTTTAAATCTTCTTTGGGGCGCCCATTGGGTACTTTGGTGGTGAAAAAAGTATATGCTAAACTTAGCTTGTCAGAAAAGCTTAAGTCTTCTGGAACAGGTTTTACATTACGGAATTTACCCTTGTTAAACTGGTTGGATTTTTCATAAGTTCGTTTTTGCTCTTTAGTGCTGTTACCTCCAAAACTTGGATAAAAATTGGTGAACGCCAGAACGGCGATAACCAATATACCTATTATTGCTAGGGTTGTTATCATTATTTTTTTTAAGATTCTTTTGATCATTCTATTTATATTGACTCATAATCACTTTATCAAATATACGGTCACCAAACCATTTGCGGACCGTTATTGCTAACTTGGCAGAATAACCTTTAACGTATCTAATTTTCGGTTTTTTTACTGTAGCCGCCTTGGCTATCGTCTTGCCTAATACGTTGACATCTGTAAAACGATCATTTGTAAAATCTTTTTTCATGGTATCTGCCACTGAATTTGCAAATGTTGCATAGGCGCCCGTACCTGAAGTTTCTCTCAAACTTTCTGCGGCAATTAATCCCCAAGGAGTTTTTATTCCGCCAGGTTCTACAATGACTACATCAATACCAAATGGCTTTAGCTCTAGACGCAGGCAATCGCTCCATCCTTCTAAAGCATGTTTTGTGGCAAAATACCAAGCTCCTAATGGTAAATACACTTTTCCGCCCATAGAGGATATGTTTACAATTCTACCATACTTCTGTTCCCTCATTTTTGGTATGATTAATTGTGTAATACGTGCCAAACCAAATATATTCACCTCAAACTGTCTTTTGGCTTCTTCTAACGGAACATCTTCTACTGTACCGTAAGATCCGTAACCGGCATTATTGATTAAGATATCTATTCTACCTTCTTTATCAATTATGGTATTTACACACGAAACAATGGAATCATCTTTGGTTAGGTCTAAAGGCACAATATGTATTCCTTGCGCTTTTAAATCTTGCATTTCTTCCATCCTTCTTGCAGCTCCATATACAATGTAACCCTGATTTTTTAATATGTTGGCTGTAGATTTTCCCATGCCAGATGATGCCCCTGTAATTAATGCTACTTTACTCATGTGTATTTGTTAGAATATAGAATTGATTATACTTTGACAAAATTAAAGGGATACTTGCTGATAATTGTATGCTAATTGCCGAATGTTGAATACTTTTTACATATTATATTTATTCAGGTAACATTATGGAACAAATAAGCCTCTAAGTACAAAATTTGTAGATAGAGGCTTTAATCTATTATAACTTCCCGTTATGTATTAGTTTCTTGCGTGATTTAACACACACAAACTATTTTAGACTGCTGGTTCTTTAGTTGTATTAAAATACTTTTTCTTCAACCAAAAAGAAACCTTCACTAAAAATATTAGAGCAGGTACTTCAACTAGCGGACCAATAACACCTGCAAATGCCTGACCGGAATTAAGACCAAATACGGCAATGGCTACAGCTATAGCAAGTTCAAAATTGTTTCCGGCTGCCGTGAAGGCTACTGATGCTGTTTTGTCATATTCTGCACCTGTTGCCTTGGTAAAAAAGAATCCGATAATGAACATTAAGGTGAAGTAGATTAGTAATGGTACTGCAATGATGAGCACATCCATAGGTATTTCTACTATTAATTCTCCCTTTAAAGAGAACATGATAACAATGGTAAACAATAAGGCTATCAATGTCATAGGTGAAATTGTCGGTATAAACTTGGTAGTATACCACTCTTCACCTTTTAACTTCACTAAAATCAGCCTGCTTAATATTCCCATTAAAAAGGGTAAACCTAAATAGATAGCTACACTTTCGGCAATGGTGCCAATAGAAATATCAACGATTGCGCCTTCAAACCCAAAATAGGGTGGAAGTACCGTAATAAATATCCATGCATAAAAGCTATAGGCAAATACCTGAAAAATACTGTTCAGTGCAACTAACCCCGCACCATACTCGCTACTACCATCGGCAAGATCGTTCCAAACCAAAACCATGGCAATACAACGCGCAAGACCAATAAGAATAAGACCAACCATGTATTCTGGATAATCCGACAAAAAGGTAATGGCTAGTATAAACATTAAAACAGGACCTATAATCCAGTTTAAAATTAGACTTATAGATAGTATTTTGGTATTCCTAAACACCTTAGGTAGCAATGCATAATTTACCTTTGCCAGTGGCGGATACATCATTAATATCAACCCAATGGCAATAGGAATATTTGTGCTGCCACTACTAAATGAGTTTATGAAACTTGGGAAGGTTGGGAAGAAATATCCTATTCCGACACCAAGTGCCATGGCGGCAAAAATCCACCAGGTTAGGTTTTTATCTAGAAAACTTAATTTTTTAGAAGCCATTTTTACTTGTTGATTTGTGAGAATATGTAAAATAATTCCGTAGCAATCTGTATACTTCTTTCAGCATATTTCTCTGCCTGCTGAGGAGTATTATCAAAAGCCTTAGGATCTTCAAAAGTTATAGGAACTCTTTTTTCCGCTCCAGCTATAAAGGGGCAACCACCATCTGCTTGTGAGCATGTCATGACTGCTGCAAATTGTTCTGACGGATTAAAAGGATCTTCATATGATTTAGAAAAGCCAATTACCGGATGCTCGTTGTCAGCATACTTAATAGCATAAACCGGATTAGTGGTCTCTGATAATTTTTGAATCTGAAAACCTTGATTCTCTAATGTCTCCGCCACCATAGGGAATAGGGCAGTAGCTTCTGTACCACCAGAATAGCAAAACACATTTTTAATACCATAATAGTTTGCCATAGTCTGTGCCCAAACTTGAGATAAATGACTTCTTCTGGAGTTGTGGGTACAGATGAAATTTATTCTGATTTCTTCACTAGCATTCGTTTTCTCTTGAATGTAATCTACCAATGGTTGTAAAACAACTTTACGATCTGCAGTAATAGAATCGGTATTCAGTTCTTTTATTAAACTCTCAATTTCTGGTAATATATTCGTTTTTGTAGTAATCATTTTCTTTGGTTTATTTAAAGGTTAACAGCAATTTCCGTCAGGAGAACAACACGGTTCATTATTAATATCCGAAAGTTTTACTTTTTGCTTTTCTTCGGGAATACCACATTTGTCTTTTGCCAAACAATCTGTTTGTTTAGAGGTCAATGTAAAATAAGTACCGTCAAAATCAAGACCAAATTTTTCAATGGTCTGTCCTTGGTATTCCACCTCAATTTTCAAATTATCTATCCCTAAAACCTTTTCCGATAGTTCAATAATATTGATCAGTTTTTCTGGGTGAAGCCTGTGGTCATAATCATTGGCATTCCATAATTGGAAGTTGGCAACTTCTTCGTTACGAACAGTACCACCGCAGTCAATAAAATTCTTGGTGATCTTACCAACTTCGGTTACGTGAAAATGATTGGGTACCAATTCACCATTTGGTAATTGAAACCCTATGGTGTCTAACTGTCCTAAAAGCTCTTTAATTTCTGATAGTCTCATAATGTTATGTTTTAAATTTTAATTTCTATTATTTGTTTATCGTAATAAAACGATTAATCATGTTAAATTTTTTTTAGCAGCAACTGTTGCTAGAGATATCTTGATCTAGAAATTGCGCCATAATATCTTTCATGCTAGACCAGTTGTCTTTATCAATACAATAACAAACGCTAGTACCTTCTACATTACCTTTTATTAATCCTAAATTCTTCAATTCTTTAAGGTGTTGTGATATGGTAGGTTGTGCCAAGCCTATTTCGCTGACCAAATCGCCACAAATACAAGTGTCTATCTTGAACAAATGCTGTAATATAGCAACACGTGCAGGGTGACCAAAAGCTTTTGCGAACATTGAAATCTTGTTCTGCTCATCGGTAAACATTTCTGTCTTTGCTAATCCCATTCTTTTAACTTAATTGTTTCATTGCAATATTACGATAATATATTTTATAACTTAAATAAAATTGTTTTTTTAACTAATTCTTACCAATTCTGTCTGTAGCAAAGCAATAAGCATAATATAGATTTAATAATTAGTTGTTGTCTTTTTAATTAAAAGGCATTTCAATAGACCAATCTTATCCAATATTTTAAAATCTTTTAATATTTTAATGCAAACTTTTGAAAATGAGTAATTTCTATGTAACTTTTATCTAGAATTAAAACACTACAGAAAAATGGCATTAACAAAAGAGACAAAAGGAAAGGGTACGCATACTACGGTTACGTTTACCGTTGGGGCAAATGAAGCTCCAAGTGAGGCGAATGTGATATTGTTGGGAGACTTCAATGATTGGCAAACCAACGATAGTTCTTACCAAATGGAAAAAAAGAACGGATCGTATGTAAAAAGTATAAAACTGGAAACAGGTAAAAGTTATGAGTTCAGATACTTGAGCGAAGACAAAGGATGGTTTAATGACCATGCTGCTGATGCTTATGTTCCATCTCCGTATGCAGGCATAGATAATAGTGTTGTTGATTTAACCGCATTACCGGCGAAAAAGAAACCGGTTAAAAAGGCGGCTGCCAAAAAACCTGCAGTTAAAAAGCCAGTAGCGAAGAAACCTGCAGCTAAGGCTAAGAAAGATGATTTAAAGAAAATTGAAGGTATAGGACCTAAAATTGCTTCTATATTAACAGAGAAGGGGATAGGTACCTTTGAGAAATTAGCAGGAGCTTCGGTAAAAACGCTTGAAGGAATTTTAAAAGAAGCCGGGCCACGTTATACCATGCATAAACCAGGTAGCTGGCCAAAGCAAGCTAAATTAGCTGCTTCTGGTGATTGGGATAAATTAAAAACTTTACAAGATAAATTGGACGGTGGTAAATAATTGCCAAAACCAAACATAACAAAAAGCCCTAAGGTATATTCTTAGGGCTTTTTTTATTCCAAGATTTTTATTTCATATTCGATTGACTTTTTGAAAATAAGGTGTTACTTTTTTGATTATTATTTTTTTTATTTCATTCTAAATAAAGAATCAATAAAACTTTAAACTTTTTTTGAGAAGCACTTATTCTTGTTTTCATTTTCATTTATCTTGAATCTAGTTCCCGCTTGTACTTGTATAATAAATGCATAAAAAGTGTGGACCTTACTAATCTGATAATTTCATTAAATATGCACACCAATTTTCATATTAAATTTATAACCGTTCTTTTTATATTACTTGTAGGGTGTAAGAATAAACAAACTACTGGTTTTAAATTTAGTGAAACTAGTATTTCATTAATTCAAGATGCAATGAACAAGGGTGAAGTTAATGCTCAATATCTTGTTGAAGGTTATTTAAAAAGGATAGAAGCATATGATAAAAAAGGACCTTCAATTAACTCTGTTATTCTAGTTAATCCCAAAGCAATGGAAAGGGCCATTTATTTGGACAGTTTATATTCTAGAGGAGTTATTTTAGGACCTTTGCATGGAATACCCATTATTGTAAAGGATAATTACGATGTTAAAGGTCTTCCCACAAGTAACGGAACATTAGCCTTGAAAGATTCTTATCCTCCCAATGATGCTTTTTTGGTAAAACAAATGAAAGATGCAGGTGCTATTATTTTAGCAAAGTCAAATCTTGCAGAATTTGCTTCCAGTGGTTACTTTACTGTGAGTTCAGTTTTACCTGGTTATTCTAGAAATCCGTATGATACACGACGAACTACAGCAGGTTCTAGTGGTGGTACTGCAGCTTCTATTGCGGCAAGTTTTGCAGTAGTGGGTCTTGGTACAGATACCGGTAGTTCTATAAGGGGTCCTTCTTCACACCAAGCACTTGTAGGTATTAGATCTACTATGGGTTTGACTAGTCGTGATGGTATCGTTCCTTTAGCGCTAACAAATGATATTGGAGGTCCTATGGGTAGAACGGTAGAAGATGTGGCAATTGTTTTTGATGTAATAGCCGGCTACGATTCAACAGATGTAGTAACTGCAAAAAGTATTAATGTAAAAGAAGAATCCTACCAATCATTTTTGGGTAGAAGTGTAGTTGACAAAAGGGTAGGAGTTGTTCACCAGTTATTTATTCCTGAAGAATCTGACTCTAGTGTTTATCGGTTGATGATTAAAGCTATTAAGGATATGTCAACTTTAGGGGTAACTATGGTAGATTCTGTTAAGTTACCTCATTTAGACTCATTAAATAAAGCCCGTACAGCAATTAGTGAACTAAAAAGAGATTATAATGGGTATTTGGCAAGTTTAGGTGATAGTGCTAAGTATACATCTTTACAGGAAATTATTGAATCGAAAGAATATCATCCTTATTTGAAGAGTAATCTTCAAAACGCCCAAGCGGATGTAGATATACCAGAAGAGCATAATGACTGGGGCAAGAACCAAGAACTAAGGCAAGCATTAAGAGATCATATTACCAATGTAATGGATAGTTTAAATTTGGACGCTTTGATTTATCCAACCTTTACTTATCCACCAAGATTGATAGGAGATTTAAACGGACCGAGGGGCGCTAATAGTATAAAACTGTCACCTCCAACAGGTTTTCCTGCAATTGCCGTACCAATGGGGTACTCTTATGATAAATATCCGGCAGGTTTTCAATTGTTAGGTAGACCATTTAGCGAAGGTTTATTGTTTCAGTTAGCTTACGCATATGAACAAAAAATGAAAAATAGAAGAGCTCCATAGGGTTTTCCAGAATTATAGAAAATAGTGTATCTGTTTAAAGTATTACGTTAATCGATTATATTCTCTTGTGTTTTTATCTGGGGTGCTTGACCTATAGTATTGAGCGATAAGAACTAAATATTGTTCATAGTCCGTTTTACGATGCCACTTGTTTTTGTATTATAGTATACTTTTTTTTACTTACTCTTCTTTCGATGATTTCTCTAAAGTGTCTTGTTGAAATGACCATATCTCAGAGATTGGCACTATTTTTCTTGTCAAATCATCAATGTGCTTATGTTCTGTCCACAAAAATGGATAGAATGTGATACCTTGATTTCCATTAATTTCAGATATTTCTTTTTCCCAACCTGTCCACCGTGCATTAGCGTAGAATTGAGATAGATCACCAGTAAATGTCCACCATAAAAAATCAGAATACCCAATATCCATAGGCTCCCATTCTAAAGCATCAGGTGCGAAATAATAGATGTTACCTAAATCATTACCCAATGCACCTCCGTTTATGGCATAAAATCCGCCGACTACATCATCGGCAACTAAGAATATAGCTGGTTTATCTCCGTAATCTTTGAACGTTTTACCTTTGTTAAACTTAGGTAAAGTTCTATCTAGCTTTTGGTTAGCAGAACCCAAAATTCTGATCCAACCATGGTCTATTAAGAGACCGCCAGTTTCATATATTATAGCTCCCATTGGGGAGCGAGTTGACACTTGAGTTTGATACAGTGCATTGTCTGCTTCTTTCTCGTTTTTGGGTAGAATTTCAACTTTATTGGTTGCATCATTTATCCATTCAGTAACTAATGTCCAGCCTGGTTCTTCAATATTTATTAATTCATTTATTGATTTCATACAGATTTAATGATGCGTTGCAAACACCGATTTAATATGGTTATTTTTCTATTAGAATCTGTTACTTCTCTCTTTTAAACAAGAATTTATGTACTCGGTTTAATGTACTGCCCAAAAAGTTCCAAAATTTATGTAGAATTCCCTCAAAAATTACGTCAATGAAGAAACTAACTATAGCATCAAAAATCATCTTGTGTATTTATAAACTTTAAAATCTTAAATGGTGGTAATTAATAGAGTAGAGGTAAGTTACTATTTGGTTATTGCCCAATCTTGACCTTCGTATTCTGTCCAGGAACAATCTTCGGGTTCTTTTAATATGCTTTTGACCATTTCAATCAGTTTCGGGTCTTCGTCCTTAAAAATTGGTTCTCCTGCCATAATTAAGGCTCTGCTTAGCTCATCATGCATTTTATCTTTGTTCTGCACTAAATAGTTTAATTGCCCTAGCCTTAGATGTAAAAGCGGATTGCCGATGGTGTCTTTAAATTGCAGTGCAAAATTGAAATTATCAAAAGCATCTTCAATCCATCTTTCAGAAAAACATACTTCAGCGATATGCAGAATTACATATCTACCTTCCCTAGTTCTTTTTTGGTCGTCAGTTAACGATTCATAAATTTTCATGAGCTGGTTAACCCTAGTCTCCACATCTAAATCTTTATTAGTGGTGATTTTGTCGATGTCGGCTACTTTATTTGCTATTGACTCTGGTATGTCAATGTACTGCTTGATCTTTGCAATGTTCGCTTCTTTTTTAGATTGTAATTGAACAGTTTCCTGTTTTTTGTCGCTCTTCTTTAAAAAATCAAATAGACCCATATGAATGCGTTGTAATATTTAATATTTCTTTTTAAGTATTAATCTTCTTTCAATTTCAACAGTACCTCTTTACCGTGTTCATTATTAGGGTCTAAGGCTACAGATTTTTCATACATTTCAATAGCTTCATCTTTTTTGTCAGACATGAGTAAAGCTTCACCATAACTATCATAAGCATTGGCACTTTCTGGAAATAATATGGTGGTTGTTTTAAATACGTCTAGCGCTTTGTCCAATTCTTGGGTTTGTAAAAAGGAGTAACCCAATGTATTTAAATCGTGTTCTGAACGATTATGGACCTTAGTTTTGATTGATAGGTCAATTGCATTGTCCAAAGCCTTTTGTAAGACTACATTTTGTTGATTTTCGTCTAGTGTTTCTACATAGGCTTTAACAATGGCGTTGATTATTAAACCAGGATTATCATTAAAAATAGCATGACCACTGCTTTCAGCTATAATGTTGGTTACATTGTTGTTATTATTGCCTAAATCTACATGTACCTTTTTCCATCTATTGGCGTATTCTTCTGGATATACTGGGGCAGATTTATCAGGAAAAATGTTTGCAACAGGAATATTTTCAGGAAACTGTGTGTTTCGTAATGAACGCATAATTTCATTGTAATTAAAATTCAGGTAATAATCGCCGGTACCCTTTGGTATGGTGTTTATGTCAACAAACATATCTCTCATAGCCAAGAAATCTTCATTCCAGAAATTACTAAGAGTTGCATCTATTAAAACAATCGATTTAACTTTCTTCGGATGTTTATTCGCGTATAGAAGATTGTATAGTCCGCCGTAAGAATGCGATACCATAATTATTTCATTGTTGTATCCTAATTTTGCAAGTGCGGTTTCCAGTTCTTTAATTCCGTTTTCAATATCGAAATCTGAATCGTTCTTCAATTTCGGATTCAATTCACTTTGTCCGAAACCTGATCGGTCATAGGTTATTAATGTAGTGCCCGTAACTTTGTGTATCCTTTCTAAAATAGAAGTCCAAACAGAACTGTCATCACCGCCACCAGCTTCAAAAAGAATGGGTGTGCCTACACCTTTCATAATTTTGAAATGCATGTTATAGCCATCAATATCTACTAATTTATCTAGCGTTTGAGAATGTATAGTGAAGGATAGAGCGAAAATGGCTAAGAAGGTAAAATAGAAGTTTTTCATTTTTGGTTGGTGTATTATAGTTCTGGTAATTTACAATAATTCAGCAATTTATAATGGTATGCAAGAGGAAAGATTATCAGTTGAAAGAGGTATTTAGATTTGGGGATTACTGTCTATAATTGATTTTTATTCATTTGCAAATTGGATTGCTCTTTCTAATATTTCGTCTTTACCATTTTTAATTCCTTCAATTGTCGAATTAACTTCTATATCAATCCTTACCCCATTTCTTTGAGTTTCTGTACCATCAGGATAAAATATGCCAGCACCAGTTATTTGAGTTCTGTAACCACCTACCATATTAAATACAACAACATTTCCATCTGCACCAGAAGTTTGACTTCCAATTGTTGTTACATTGTCGCCAGTTTGTAAACACATTGCTGTAAATTCTCGCTGGCTTTGACAATTTTCATCTACTAGTAAAATAACTTTACCATTATATTTTAATTTACTATTAGTACCCGCTTGATAGGTTCTAGTCCAAATAAATCTTCCTGGATAATCTAAATCGGGTACTATTGCTTTATAAAAATCTCTTTTCTGAGAAGTGATATAATTTGCAATCTTAAATGGTGTCGAGGATGATGTTTTTCTTAAGTCAAAAATTATAGCCTTTGTATTTATTAATGCTTTCATGGTTTTTGAAAAATCTTCTACTACGCCAATATCAACATAACCAATATCGCCTTTAAGAATTTTATATTCTTCATGATTAATTGGTTTTTGGTAATTAAAATCTTGGTACAAGTATCTATTTATATATCTAATAGATAATTTATCGTCTCTTATTACTTCTACTTTTAGTGAGTCTTGTGGACCATTAAGTAAATAGTAACTAGCATTTAATCTTTTCCTCGACATGTTTGAACCACTGATATACTTTTCTTTTTCCGTAAATATTGATTCAACTTCTACATCATCAACTTTAACTATAATATCACCCATTTTTAAGTTATTAATTTTCGCTAATGAATCGTTGTAGATACCTGTAATTAATGCTTGGTTTTCAATTAACTTAAATTGAACAGGAAGATAATAATGACCAAAATACAAGTACGTTTTATCTGTATTAAGTTTAACATGGCTATCATCTAAGCTAACAACTAATTCGCTCATTGCGAGGTGTAAGTCTGTTTCAGATTTTGGATACAAAAATTTTGGTATCATTTGATTTAATACACTATTCCAATTCTTATCCGTTTGATATTTGGCTGGGAAAAAATACTCAATCATATTCCAATAACGAAATAAGGAGAGCAGCCTTAAATTTTCATCTTGCCAGTCAAAGTTTTCATAATCAATCTCATTAGTGAAATTTGCAATTTTAAAATTACGACTGTAATACTCAACGTATTTTTTTTCGCCTTGATGCCTGTTAGCCTTAATAAAGTTGAGTTTATTAGATAATTTAACTGTAAATAACTGTTCATTGTTTAACCATTTCAAATCCAAGTTTTTGTTGAAATACTGAACTTTATTTTTAGGTTTACATTTGTTACATATTTCAACTTCCCCTAGACTATCAATAAGGTCAATGTAAATTTGGGAGAGTTCAATTGTATTGTTAGCTTTTTTCGTTTTTAAAATTATTTTAAACAATTGTTCATCCCAGTTATAGTTTCCTTCTGCAACATGTGGGTGGTAATATTTTAAAAACCCCCAAATTTTAGCAGTTACCGCTAGTTTTTGTGTTTCAGTAAGTTCATTTTGAGAAAAAATAGAAGAAGAGTATATAAGTAAAGGTAACAGAAAAAGTAGCGTTCGTTTCATACTCGTTTTTGATAGAAAAAGATTCAATTATAGTAATTATTTACTCATTAACGCTACTAGTAACCAGATAATACCAATTAAAAAGAATAAAAGACCAATTATTAAACAAATGTTATTGATAGGTAGTGGTGCTGAAATGGACCATGCAATAGCATTTAAGACCCACCCAGTAAAAATTAAGAATACCGAGTAGCTGATTTGCTTTTTTCTTGTCATTTAAAATGATTGAAAGTAAATTTTTAATTAGTTGAAGCTATTTTAGAAAAAATATAAAGGCCTACCACATCATTATTGGTTCACCTTTCCATACAATTAATCTGAACTCCTCATAATGATTTCCATTGCCTAAGGTGTGGTTATCTCTGTGACCTTCTCCTAATTTTAATTTGTGAACCATTCCGGTACAAGAGCCCACCCATAATATCTTATCATCATCAGATATAGCTAAACCACCAATAGTAGAACCTAAAAAATGCCTCCAAATACATTCTCCATTTTTGTTAAAAGCTTTGATGTAACCATATGCATCTCCAAGTATGTATAAATCTTTTGTGGTAAGACCTATATAAACCCTCATATCTTCATCTATTACCTTATAATCTTCGCTTTCTTCGTAAGCTTCAATTTTTAAATCTTCAAATTGGTTTGCAGAAACACCAATGGTAATACCGTTATAAAAATGGCAAGAGTTTGTTATTAATTGTTCATCGTCATCAGAAAAAAGACAGAAATGAGGGTATGAAGACTGAGCCCCAATCTCACCAATTTGTATTCCGTTTTCATTTAAAATTCTATGATCGGCACATTGATCGCCTACTACAATATGTTTGTTGTCATTAGATATTGTGGCATTCTCCATGTCTATATAAGAAGACCATTCTTCATCTTCTAAATCGGGTTCGGGGTGAATCATCTTTTCACCTTCTTGCGATATGATATAAATTCCGTCAGAAGATATTAAAAGAACCTTACGTCCATCATTGAACGGTATTAGATTCGATATTCCAAACTCTTTCGTTTCATTCAATTCAAATGTATGAATGATATCGCCTTGCCAACCTTGTGTGGTTACAATGCTATATTTAGAGGAAATGGCAAAGACATTATTTCTCTTGGATTTACCAATTGCATCTATATCAGATTCAAGTTCGATTACCTTTTCTCCATTAAGTAGATAAGCTTGTCTTTTTTGATAGGCCGTACCCGTTAAGAAAATAATTTTTTCATTTTCTATAAAATGCATTTGCTCAATACTTTGACCTTTGGTTTCAAAGAATTTTATTAAAGGCGTATGTGCGGGCGGAAAATCTTTTCTAAACTCTTTAACAACATTATTTTTATTAGCTTCTTTTAGCAGTCGAAATAGTTCATCTGCTAAATGGTCTCTATTATCTTCTGGTTCTTTTCCTTTCCAATTTTCCCAACCGTTTTTTTCTCCAAATGCTACCATGTCATTGACCTCGGCAGCATATTTACTGCCAATTTTGTTCCATTCTTCTTTTATACTTGAAGGATTTTTCTTTTTATTAAAAAGGCTAAAATTCATATTTTATTTTTAAGTTTTTATGTACTAAGCTTTTCTATTTATAACTTTATAGCAAAGAAAAAAGTTTACAATTAGCCCGAATATACCAACATATACGAATACCATTTGACCTTCTTCGTATTCTTCTTTTTTAAAAACAATTACTTCTTGTTTTTTGACTTGTACCAAATCGGTATTGACGTTTTCATACGGCATGTACCTGTCAAAATAATTTATAGTAACTGTATCGCCAATTTTAATGCTATTGACTAAATTGTCATAGCCCTCAAATAACCTTTTTACTCCAACCTTATGGTCAAGGTTATCTAATCTTATAAAGAAACATTTTGTCTTTTTTCTTTTGGAGTTTATATGGTAATCAATTCCTTTATTGGTAACAACACCTGTAAGTTCATATGTTTCTTCAAGTTTAATGTTTTGTTGGCTCATACCTCCCCAAATCACTATGATATAAATTATTGAAAGGAAGACTAAAACAGATAGTTCAAATATTGTTTTTCTTTTACTCAAAATTCAGTTATAGAAGTTTTGATTTTCGTTAAGTTTTTCAATTTCACAAATATTTATAGTTTTTAGAACTGGTCGATAAAATTCTTTAAAGTATTTCTAATAATCATATATAGAAAAGTAGGGTAGGTCAAGAACTAAATATTTTAATTTGCTTGTTACTCTAATATAATATTTAGTATCCATGATTTTCTTGGGAATTCAATATTTCTTTTTGACGATATATAGACCTTGACTTTTACTTTCGTTGGTGTTTGATGGGTAAGAATATCTAATAAAAGATATGTTAGTTTTTGGTTCGAATTCTTCAGGAATGGTATAGTTATTTAAATAGGAATCTGATTGAAGAAAATAAAATGGATATTTAATAGCGTTCTCTTTAAATCGAATATATTCATTTTCTTTTTTTAGTTTGTAATATCCAATTCCTATAAAATGAGAGATTATAGGCGTGTATGTAAATGTTGAGTGTATTTTTGTTTTTTTCAATGAGATTTTTTCAATCTTGTTCTCTACATAGTTGATTTTTTTTTCAGGGTAATCAGCATTATCTAAGTCATAATTTCTACGCTTTTTATCTGCACTTGAGCCCGAATGTGACATCCATTCTGAGTAAGTATTAGACTTTATATCTTTAAGAAAAATCAGTTTATTATATTTTGCCGGATAATTTTCAAACGTTCGTTCACTGGTATTGTCACCCTTTAAAAAACGAAATTCTGATACTTTCAGTGCTACCCAACCGCTGGGGATCTTAAAATAAATGAGTTCATTATTACCATAAATGACAACAGAGGCTTTATCGTATAACTCTTTAAATAGTAATATCCATTTTTTTTCTAATTCTTCTGTTAAAAAAATTATTCTTTCGAAGTAAGGTTCTTTTTCTACTTTATTTTTTGAAAAATCGTAAACTGAACTATCTGTAAACACATAATGTGTTTTATATGGCATTTCAGCAGAAGGGTCTGATAGGTCGAACAAGATATTTCCGTCAGCACTTATTTTCTTTTGATGATAAGAATCGTCAACAATGAAATAATTATTTATTGTATCATAATATATCCATAAATAAGTTTTATCTGAAATTTTGTCAACCACGAAGTTTGTAGAACTAACCTCTTCACTTAAATACCTAAAATTATCTTTGTTCGATACAAGACTAGGTATCAAATTGATAGTGGTACATTGTTGAACAAAGAATAAAAGCCCAACTATTATAAATATCATTTTTTTACGTTTTTTCATTTTCATTTTCTGCTTCGGCTAATTATAATTTTCATTCTATACTATATTTTAAGTCTAATTAGCGTTTATAATATCACTGATCATTTTGTGATACGTTGTTTTAATTTCATCTTCCACATCTTCAAACTCCATTTTCTCTAATTTTTTACACAATCTCAAATAGGCTTGTTTCCACACTGGATCTAAAGAGATTGTAGTAAGCATGGATAATAAATATAAATGCCTTATTTCTGTATAATAGTAACGTTTAACTTCAGTATCTGAACTTTTTAATGATATATATGCTTCCGCAGCTTTAACAGCTTCTATATAGTCTTCTTCTTTTTTGGTGACAGTAGCTAGTTTATCAGAATAATGTGCGTAGTAATATGCAGAAAAAGCACTACGCACCTCAGTACTATTCTTTAATAGGTCTACAGATACCTTTATATATTTTACGCTTTTTTGATAGTTTTCTAAATTGTGAAGAAGTTCTGCAGCTTCGTAATAATAGATACTTAGTATTCTATAATTTTTAGATAGCTCGTTGTGTATACCTTCTTCAGTATTGATTTTTATAACTCGCTTAATTAAATCAATTGCTTTTAAATAAAATGTTTGGTTTTTTTTAGTTTTACCCTCTTGCGCACGGGCTTTTGCTATATTTAATAATACTAAAGCATGCTCTATTGGGTGGTTGTCATAAGTCCATATTTTTAGTGCATTTTCGCATAATTCAAGTGCTATTGTAATTAATTTTGTGGCAGATTCACTATCTGCCAGTTTTGCGAGATGAATAGCGGCGGCGGCACAGTTCTGTTGGTACATAGCATAATCCCAAGCAGACTTTTTTGCATTAAACTCATATTTAAGTTTTGTATATAGTTTTAATGCCTTTTTTGCATGTGCCAAATCATCTATAAGAGTAGACTTTAAAAAGAAGGCATTTGCATACGCATTATTCGTATGCAACCATTTTTTGTAATTTTTAGTTTTGTCAAGAATGGGTATTAATTCTTCGAAAACTACTATACCCTTATCAATGGTTGAAATTAGATAGTTTCGTTTTAATAATTCAGTATAGGTGTTTCCTAAATCATATAAAACATCGGCAAAGAACTCATTATGCTTGTCTTTATCAATTAATGATTTAATTTCTTGAAAAGCTATTATTTGTTTTTCAAAAAGAGATGCATCTGTTTTACCCTCATTGCTTTCTTGTATTAGTTTACTTTGGTAGTACTTTATATAAGCAAACTCATATGGTTGTTTAGAACTATCAATAATACTTAGAAGTAATGTTAGCCTTTCTATAAACTCTTCTTTATTTTCTTCGTAAGTGTGTTTGAACAATTCAAATTCCCAAATAAGCGATTGTCTGTATTGTGGTTTATTATATTGGTCAATGGCATTAAGATAATATGTATTTATTTCGCTAATATATTGTACCACTTCATTTTGGTTTGTTGCGGTATAGGGTAAATAGCAAAGTAATTCTAAAGTAGCTTTATTGGTTATGAAATCAATCTGCTCAATATCTTGTACATATGCTTTTAGAAGCTCATTAACCGTAGCTGAAAAATAATGGGTATTTTCTAATAATTTTGATAAGTTTAAATTGAATAAGAGCTTTCCGTAAGAATTGTCATTATAAGGGATAACATCGAATTCTGAAAAGAGGGAATAGGGTTTAGGTGTTTTTGGGAAATGATAGGTAGTGGGACTCAAAAACTCTATTATCAATACCGAATCGATGCTATTTGCAAGTTCTAAACTATCATACCTTTTCCATTTATAATTTCCTTTTGTTACCTCTTTACTAAGTTTGGCGAATATACCTGGCTCTTTGCCAAGTACAGCTATTGTTGGTTTTTTTTGGAATATTTTAAACAAAAAAAATAATTTAAAATTTAGTTTACGAATTATAGTTAATCAACAATTATTCAAATTTTTTTTAGGTATTGCCCTAAAGTTTGCAATAGATTTTATTGTGCCGGCAATTGTTTCAAATTCTTTTCATTTGAGACTTGCCGATCATTGCGGTTATCAGTCCACCAGCAATTGGTCCATAAGCCAAAATTCCATATCCTTTTAGGTAAATTAACCCCAAAAATGTCGCAATGGTAAATAATAAGCCTGCACCGGCTAAAACTAATCCTCCATAAAACAGATTTTTTCCATTTGCATTTACCTCTTTCATTTGTGCGGCCCTTGTGGATCGTTTATCCACTTGCCCTACAACAATATTTATTTCATCTGTTTTTAACCCTTGTTTTTCAAGAGTATCTCTTAATTCTGAAAATTCTAATTGTCCAGTTGCAATTTTTTCAACAAAAGTTTTGATTGTTTTAGCTCTATTGTATTCGCTCATTTGAATTTTGTAAATGTCAGCTAATATTTCTGATATAAAAAATTTGTATAACCTGTAAGGTTTCAAATTATGTGCTAAATAAAAGTATATGACTTATTATGTTTTATTGTCTAAAATGTAAAATAGCTAAGATTTAGCTACTTTAACAGATAAATACTGACTTTTCGTTTAACAGTAGAGTTGATTATACTATTAAATAGTGTTACAAAAGGTGTTTATAAGTTCATATATTTTAAAATTTAATAGACTTGTTCATTTTAAATGAACTTTATTAAAACTAATCCTGCTTCCCTTTAAAAATAGAACTTTGCCCGAGATAAACTTTATCTCACCAATTTTCTACTTTGTTTTTATAAAACCATTAAAGCTTTTATAAAAACAAAGTTTAATATTATGAAAATTGATGTCTTCAAATTCAAATTCAAAAGTCATTTTTAGTTTTAGTTGTTTATTGGGTAGTAACTAGCGGCTATTTTTATGTATAAAGAGCTTATTTTTTGGAAGTTTTTTTTATTAAGCTAAATATCAGCACTTTAGTGGCTTATTGTGTAAACACAGACCTTTTTATTTAACTCAAAGTCTGAATTATCTCTATTTTTTGTTTTTTCAAACACCTCTATCAAAGTATTTATAGTTTCTTATTTTTTGTCCAAGTAATATCTTGAATGAAGTAATCGTACCATATTTTCACCTTTTACTATTGTGTCGATTTCTAACAGCTATAAAAACTTTAGTACCTTTTTTAACGAGTTCTTTTGTAGTTCCTAAACCACTATTGGCTCCTGTTAATTAAAATAGTTTCCCTTCTTCTGAAGGAAAGTTTTGTGTGTTCCAATTTGTACTCATAATTTATTGTTTTAAATAATACTTCAAATTTATGAGGAACACCTAGTTAATTAATTATACAAATTCTTGATTGTTGTATACATATTTCACGACGGGTCAATTTTACTATTAACGGTCAAACTATGTTTGATGTAGGGCGCTTATATTTCAAATTTATGTGTAAACTGTAAACCTGCGTAATAAAAAAGTAGAAGCCAATAGAAAAGTTGAAAAGGCAAAGAAATAAAAAAGTGTTTCCAAAATATTTCTTGCTTTGACATCAATAAAATACTTCCAAACAGAGTAATTAATTGAAGAACACAAAATATTATGAATAATTCTGTTTCAAATTTCTTTAAAGTAAATGTTGAACAAATAGTTAGAATTATAAAGAGGAATAACATAATTGCTGAAGGCAATAAAATATTGACATCTAACTTAAAAGCATACTTTATAACTAATCCCATTATAATAAGGGGTAAGGTAAAATAAATAGTTTCTAGCAGGGTAGTATACATTTTAATTCTATTTTTTAAGTTTCCTTTTGAAAGTCTTAGAATTTTTGACTGTAAATATAAAAATTTGCTATTTTGAGCTATTTCTGCTAACAGTCAGGCTAAAGCTTATTGTTCAGATTTTTCTTTTTTCTTGTTCAAAGTTAATACTATAATATTTAGTGAATTAGTAAACCTGCTTGCCGGCAGGTAGGTATACACAGACCTTTCGGTTTTGCCTTAAAGTCTGCAACATGTTCAAGCATTGTTTTGTACAGGCTTATTTACCAGTCAAGCAGTAGAGCTTTGTCAGAACCTGGTTCTACTTTTAGCTCTTCTTCGCAATATTTTATGGTCTTATTTATTAATTCTCTAGTCTTCTCGAAATTCTCAATTCGTTTTCCTTTAAATGTCGGTGTTACATTTAGGTTTGATATTATTGAATTAAATGTGTGTTCAAAAAGGTCAGCGGTTTTTTTGTTATTTCGTAACACGTCATAAGAAACTCGAATAGCATCAAAAGGTCCATTCTTGTTATATACTTCTTCTCCGTTTATGACAGGAAATAACCAAATTTTGACGTCACTTCCATTCCCCATGTCGTTTTTGATGCCGAAAAAGTCATCGGTTTGTTCAAATCCCAATTCATTTAGTTTTTCAAACGCTCTACTTTTTGCAATAAAATTAGGGTTATCAAAACCAACGATTAGAAACAAGTCTCCAAAAGTCGGTTTGTCCGAATTAAACTCAAAATCAATGCTTATTCCATTAAAAGCAAGGGTTTCCAAATTTTCAGTTTTCGTCTCCATTTTATCTTTTTCTTGTCCCTCATTTTTGCAACCAAAAAATCCAAAAATCAGTATTGAAATTATTATTTGTTTCATTTTTTAGATTGCACGAAATGTTTAGTATAAAATACGTAGGGTAGGTGATTGGCACTTAGTTTCAGTTTGAAACTAAGTCAAATATAAAAATTTACTTTTATCTTATTTATTGAAAACGCCATATTTTATATTAGACGACCTAGTAAATAAGCTCAAACCTTTCAAATAAACACTTAACCTGCTCTATGTTTTTTATTCATTGTTGTGTGTAGTTTTTATGATGTGCCGTTTTGTAATTGATATAAAATTTTAAAGAAAAAACAACTGACCATTACAAGATTAAAACCGCTAGAATTATTGCTATATTTGGTAGTATTAAATAGAATAAAATTTAATAAAGATATAATAAAATACCCTCCTACGGCATTGAAAGATGTATAGTAGATCTTAACAAGAAAGTCTTAAATTAGATATATTTCTGTTTTAAATTTAGAGACAGAAGATTTAATATTTTAAAAATAAGAAATGAAAAATTTGACTTATGCAGTCCATGCGTATGCTTGGACTACCAAATGGAGCAATGATACACTCGATTTAATTGACAGAGCAAAAGGTTTAGGTTTTGATTCTATAGAAATCCCTTTAATGGATATAGACTTAGTAGATCCCATTAAAATTAAAGAAAGATTACAGCAGCAAAATTTAGAGGTTTGCACTTCTTTAGCCTGTTCAGCGGCTACTGATATTACAAGTTCCGAAGAACATATACGTAAAAAAGGTATTGCATACTTAAAAGAATGTGTGCAAGCTACTGCAGACATGGGCGGTACTGTTATGACCGGGGTTATTTATTCTGAAATAGGTAGAAAAATAAATGGTATACCAGATGAGCGTTATTGGAATTGGTCTGCTGAGTCACTGAAAATAGTATCGAAATTTGCTCAAAATTTGGGAGTTACTTTGGGACTTGAAGCCATTAATCGTTATGAAACATTTTTAATCAATACCTGTGATCAAGCCTTTAAATTAAAGGAACTAATAGATGAGCCGAATGTGAAAGTTCATTTAGATGCCTATCATATGAATATTGAAGAGGAGAACTTTTATGACCCAACCAAAAAAGCGATTCCAGAGTTATGCCATTTTCATTTGAGTGAAAGCCATCGAGGTACACCTGGAACTGGAACTGTGGATTGGGACCAAATCTATAAAGCCTTTGCCGATGGAAATTATAGCGGTTTGGTTGGCTTGGAGTCTTTTTCAGAAGTATCTGATAGTATGATTGCGGCTACATGTATGTGGCGTAAATTAACACCATCAAGTGATGTTTTGTTGCGTGATGGTTTGGCTTATTTAAAAGGATTAGAAAATAAATATTATAACAATTAATTAGCGTTGGGTATGGTGTTGGATAAATTTTCATTGAAAGGACAAGTTGGTGTTGTAACCGGAGCTGGACAAGGCTTGGGAAGGGCTTTCGCCCTAAGTTTTGCAGAAGCTGGTGCAGATGTTGTAGTAGCAGATATCAATGCAGAAAAAGCACTGGAAACCGTTACCATGATTGAAAAATTAAAAAAGCGTTCCTTTTTTGTGAAAACGGATGTTAGTGCCAAAGAAAGCGTAGAAAATTTAGTGAAATCTGTGACCGAAAAATACGGCAGACTCGACTTTTTTATGAATAATGCCGGGATTGGAAATTGGAAAGCAGCTGAAGAAGTCACGGTAGATGAATGGCGCAAGGTATTAGACATTAATTTGAACGGTGTTTTTTATGGCTGCCAAGCTGCAGCGAATTATATGAAAGAAAACGGTGGAGGTCGCATTATTAATATTGCATCAATGTCTGGTTCTATCGTTAATAGGCCACAGCCACAAGCCGCGTATAATACTTCAAAAGCCGGGGTTGTACATTTAACAAAATCATTGGCGGCAGAATGGGCACCCTACAATATCAGAGTAAATTCTATTTCTCCGGGCTATATGTTTACCCCTTTGGTACAAGACCTATTCGACGACGAAAAATACGGTGGTGCTTGGAAAAACGACACGCTTTTAAAAAGACCAGGTCAGCCAGAAGAATTATGTCCTATTGCCATTTTATTAGCATCAGAAGCCTCTAGTTTTATGACAGGTTCAGATGTTATAGTAGATGGAGGTTATTCCGTTTGGTAAATAGTATACAGCTTATCAATAAGCCTAAATCCGAAGTATATTTTTTCATTTCATAGAAAGCTAATAAAATTCAATTTTGAGTCCCAAAACATCTGTTCAATCGGTTTAAAAAGTAGATTTTATCGAATGAATTATGTTTGTGCATTTTATTAAATGTTGTTTTTATTTTTCCTTTATAAAATATTTTAATTCTATTTTCTGGTACAAAATAAGATTGTCTATAAATAAAAGTATTTTCATTAACCCAATAAAATTCTATAAAATTACAAGACTCAGCTTCTGTATTAAATTCAATTAAGTAAGTGAATTTTTCATTGATTTTTTTTAAAAAAAGTAAGAAATAAAAGTTTGACCACCAAAGCTACTCAGCAGAACCTTGGCTGTAATTAAAACGGAAATTTCTTATAATATAGAGGTTGAGAATAATAATTGAAAAAAATAGAATAGGAATCATAACAAAGCTCTAAAATAGTAGTGAGAACCGTATCACAAGATAAAACCCGTAACCTGTTTCGTTCAGGATCAAATATTTAGCAAGAGAACCGTTTTATTATAATCTTACAGATGTCGGTGACGTTTTAAAGTTTGATACGATCACTAGGATTACCAGTAAGTTATTTTAAAACAAAAAAATGGAGGCTTAAGGCAAGAAAAAAATTTAATTAACTTTAGAGAACTTGACTAAGGTTTTTTATAGTAGGTTTTGCTGTGTAGCGTTTTTTTTACGTTTCTGCTATTCCACCAACATTTATCACTGAGTTATTTTCAAGTCTAACTTCAATTCCATGTTCCGTATCTATTTTAAAATGAATTGGAATTTTAATATTATCATTCTCTAATATTCGTATATAATTAATATCCCTGATATATTCAAAAAGTTTCTCTTTAGTTGATATACCTAGGGGTTTCTTTCCTGATTTTTTCTCGTTTTCAAAATAATGTGCGTAATATTTAATATAGTAATCAAAAGTGCTTACTTGTATTTTTTGAACAACGTCTTCTAAATTTTCAATGAATTTCAAGTAGGTTTTTTCATAGGCGTCCAGGTTCTTATTCGAGGGCAACTCAATTTCCTCTCCATCTTCGTCAAATTCCTCTCCCAAAAATATTGTGACATTAGCATTGTCAAAATAAGGTGACGAAAATTGTATTCCTGAAGAAAAACCAGCCCAATCTTGTTCAACTTTACCCCAGTATTTATGTTCATTCATAGGTTTAATTTAAATGCTACACAACGTTCTAGTATAGTTTTGTACACATTGTTACCCACTGGCTTTATTCTAATTTCTCACAATGAAAATCGAATACTTTGAAAAATAAGATAATTAAATGAGGTTTACTTTCTTTAATCTCAATTCTGAAAATATTGTCACAATCCTCAAGGTCAAAATTCCATTTTGAAAACGGAAAAAGTTTGTCGATATATGGTTTTAACTCCTTAATTTCTATTTCAGTATTTACAGAGGTTTTAAATACATAAATCATTCTTTCAAGGTATATTTTTCAATTATAGCCTCTAAGTCAGTCATTACTCCACCATTGTAAACCTCTTTGAAGCCTTTTTCTTTTAAAATGTTTTTCACTTTTGCACTACGTAATCCGTGTGAGCAATATGTAATATAGGTTTTAGTTGAATCTAATTCACTATAGCTTTCTCTAATTGTTCCTAAAGGAATATTTACAGAACCTTCAATATGACCTTTACTATATTCGCTATCTGTTCGCACATCAAGTATTATAGCGCCTTTTGTAACTTTTTTCCCTAAATCATTGTCTATTGTGTGGTATCGATAAATTTTATTAAAAACAACGAATAGAATCATGATTGTAAATATAATTTTGATTATTATGTAAACTGTTTTCATAGTTTGCTTAAAATCTTATAGTCAATATAAAAAGTTCCAAATGGTATGATACAGGCGATTAATACTTTCCATGTTGTTGTTTTGAATTTCCAATTATATTCTGTGCCTACACTTATGGTGTTAAATATGAATAGTAAGAATAATAAACCGTGAATAGGACCTAAAATTGAAGATATCTTAGTTATTCCATAAATGTATTTGAGAGGCATTGACACAAAAACTAGAATTATCAAGGAAAATCCTTCTAAGAATGCTAGTATACGTAATCTGCTTAAACTTGAATTAAAAAATTGTTTCATTTAATATGTTCTTAAAAGTGGTCTATTAGCTAATGGCGAAAACGGCCAAGGAATCGCTATAAAAATTATTATTAATCCAATTGAAAAATAAGTTAACATAGTTCTAAATTTTTCCTTATCTGTTTTCTTTCGTTTAGCTTTTGCTGACCCTATGGTAATTATAATTATTGCTGAAACCATAATGATAAAATGAAACAGTCCAAAAAATGTCAAATTCCAATTATTTATTAAGTTTTTAAAATCGGAAAAGTAATATTTGATAATAGGACTTTTTATGTATACAAGCATACCAATAGTGAGCTGAGTATGCGCTATTGTGGCTGTCCAATGACGTACTTTATTATCAATATCAGTGAAGGTCGATTGAGTGTTAAGCCCTTTGTAAGCTCTAAAGATTGCATAGCACAATGATAGTAATACAAGCCATCTGAGTATTGAATGTAATATGAGAATAGTGGCATACATAACCTTTAATTTTGTCCATGCAAAGGTCTGTATTATTACGAGTTTTGAGTATAAATATTTATTCCGTTATCAGGACTTTTCAATCAATATTCTAAATTCTTTAGGTGAAACACCTTCACGTTTCTTAAAAAAACGTGTAAAATATGATACATCTAAATACCCCATTTCATAGGATATTTCGCTAATTGATAAATTGGACTGATAGAGAAGATATTTAATTTCAATTAGTTTAATCTCGTCAATAATTTCAGTTGCAGATTTTGAAGTAGTCGCTCTTACTGATTTGTTTAAGTGGTTAGGACTTATGTTCATCAACTTGGCAAAGTCAGCTACTTTTAGATTATCTTTTGCCTTTTTATTTGCTAATATTTTAAATTGAGTAGTAATGCGATAAGACGCATTCTGCCTATTTAAATTTTTCAATCTATACAAGATTTTCAATTCTGTTAATAAGGTATAAAGGTAAGCGTGAACAATATCAGTATTAGGTTTTTTATCACTTTTAAATTCAGTAACTAACCTTTGAAAAACATTAAGAATTGCGTTCTTTGAATCTTGATTAATTTGAATAATTGGATAATTACCATTGTTTAAAAAATGAAAATCTGACACCAAAGAACGATTACCAAATTCTCTAATTAGTATCTCAGGGTAAAAATGACAAGTATATCCTTTAACATTTTTAGAAATATCTTCTGTTGAAAATACTGCACCTGCTTGTATTACTAAAATATTGTTGGGTGTAATTGTGTATTCTTTAAATCCTATTTTAGTTCTATATGAGCCTTCTGTAACAAAAATAAGCGTGTGACTTTCTTCCCTTGAAGGAAGTATTGGTTTAAAAACTCTTTCAATTAATTCTTCAATTTTTAGACAAAAAAAATCTTCAATATTGTTTTCGAAAAGCTTATTAAGTTCAGGACTAGCGTTGAAGTATTCTTTTCGGAAACCCTCAGAGTTATATGTTTTTATTTCAGATTTCACACTTTCTATTTAATGAGATGTTTCTTTAGCTTGTGGGTAACGTATCTGTATATGAGCAGTGCGGTATTAAGGAAACATTGAGTTTCCGTCTACGCACGAAGCTAAAGCTTTTCATAGGAGGTTGTGTTGGCAACAGTATTTTTGCACACAGTTTAGAGCATATTTTTCAAATCCTGTTTTCCAACAATCGCCATTATGTCAACAATATCATTATTTATTTTGTAGTAAATACTGTCCGAACCGCAAACGCATCTTCGATACCCTGCTTTTATGTATTCTATAGATTCAAATGAATACGGTCTTTTAGCGATAATGTCAAAATATTCGAAAAAGGTTTCGAAATATTTGTCCGCTTGTTGCATTCCGAATTTTTTAACTCCGTAACGATGAATTCGTATTAAGTCGTTCTTGGCTTCGTTGCTTAATCTATATTTAGTCATTAAGCTCAGACTTAGATTGCGCTAAAATTTGCTCTTTACTATCATTGGTAAATCCACTATTTTCAGACTTTTCTAATTTAGCTCTAATCCAGTCGATTTCGATTTGTTGGTTTCTTGCCTGACGAATTAAGTCATTAACAAGTTCGCTTTTACTTGAATATTCCTGATTATCAACTTGTGTCTTTAACCATTCATCATTTGGTCGCGTAAACGATATACTTTGTCTTGCCATGAGAAATCTATTTTGATGCTAATTTACATCAAATTCGAACCAAATCCAAATTTTTGTAAGATGTTTGCCAACGGTCTCGTATAACCGTCAGTTACGGGTTAATATGCGTTAATTTTTGGTTTAGAACTGGCGTTAGCAATTCCGAGTGGATTCGGACGTAGTCGAATCTGCCGTAATTGCGGTTATACATCTTAAGTTTGATTCTCAGTAAATTGTTTATATAACTAGAAAGAACAAAAGAGAGAATTAAGGTTACTTTATACGGTGAAGCTTCAGACTTCGACAACATTGATAATCCTCTCTCTTTTACTACTCAGATCACGTTCAGTTCTGTGAGACTTTAGATCTCGTTTTCAAGTTGTTGTGAGCAGAAGTAGCCGGTTCTTTCATAAAACATTTCTTATGAATAAATATAAAGAAACTTTTGGAGTTGACATCAGTAAAGATGTCTTTGATGTACATGGTAGTAACATAGGTCACGACCAGTATAAGAACGATGAAATTGGATTTAAGAAATTCCTTAAGGAATTACCCAAAGGTTCATTGGTCGTTATGGAAGCTACCGGTTACTATCATTATAGACTTGCGCAGTTTCTTTACAAAAAGGGAGTAGTAGTTTCAGTAGTAAACCCATTATCTGTAAAACGTTTCATTCAAATGAAACTTGCCAAGGTAAAAACGGACAAGAGCGATGCCAAGGCTATATGTGAGTATGCCCTGATCAACGAGGTTCCTATTTACAATGCCTTGACGGATACCCAGAGTGAATGTCTACAGTTGTTCCGATTATTGGATACCTATTTAAAGCAACGAACGGCAACCAAGAACAAGATACATGGAGAAGCTGTTTTAGGTATACCCTCAAAGTTTGTTTATCGTTCCTTGTTACGTAACAGGAAACAGCTCAATAAAGAGGTAGCTGCAATCGAATCAAAGATTCTATCATTGGTAAAAGAGGACCAACAGGAGCAATTGACCTTGTTGACATCGATACCCGGTATAGGTCAAAAGACCGCATTGTTCCTAATAGTGGTCACCGATGGTTTCAACAAGTTCGAAACGGCATCACAGCTTTGTAGTTATGTAGGTATAACCCCCAACGATACGAGAGTCGGGGAGCAGTGTAAGAGGTCGTGCGCGAATAAGTAAGGTCGGCAATAGAAAGCTTCGTAATCTACTGTTTCTATGTTCTTTCAATGCCTGTAAACACAACAAGGCGTGCAAAGAGGTATATGAGCGAATCGTGAACAAGGGTAAGAGCAAGAAATTGGCACTGATAGCCGTTGCCAACAAACTATTAAAGCAGTCTTTTGCTATCGCAAAATCCGGCAGGCCATATGATGAAACCTACGTTTCTGTATTGCCTAGATAAATAGTAGGTAAATTGAATAAAAAAAGCTCACGAATCTGTTTTTTGAATCTATGAGCCTAGAATAATATTGTCTCAGATTAAAGAAGAAATTGTTTGTTTTTTACCTCAGTTCTTTGTTAGGCAACGTATTTTATTCAGTTCCTCTAAATTTCTCATATCTCGCTTTCATTTCCTGTTCTATTCCAGTGCTATTTCCAAATCCACGTATTTTTTTCAATGTTTCAATCCATTGTGGATGTAAGCCACCATTACAAACAATATTTGGTATTTCATTTTCAAATATCAAAACTCCTCGTTGGTAAATATGTACTATGAAAACCTCAATTGGAAAATTTTCAATTGCATTTTTTCTCCAAACATAATTATAACCCATAATTCGCTCGCTTGGAAATCCATATTCTTCAGTCAGAGTGATAAATTCTTCAAGTATTTCATTCGCTCCTTTGATTAGCTCTTGTAAAGTCAGTTCAGTTTCTCGTGTTCTCCATACGTG
Source organism: Maribacter sp. Asnod1-A12 (assembly GCF_045063735.1). Lineage (NCBI taxonomy): Bacteria > Pseudomonadati > Bacteroidota > Flavobacteriia > Flavobacteriales > Flavobacteriaceae > Maribacter > Maribacter sp. Asnod1-A12. The sequence goes on along the minus strand of NZ_JBEFNZ010000006.1, from coordinate 3,758,203 downwards.
ATATTTACTATTGAATTCTCTGTCTTTTTCAAGCAAGGATAACAATTTGTCCTTTAAAACAGGGTTTAAACTGTCTTTGTAGTATGTTGAGTGATTTTCAAATTCAGAACTGAATTTTTTATACCACTTCTCTTTTTTGTATTTTTGGAAATATCGCAAAGGTATTCCTCCTTTAGCCAGGTTTTCTGCAATTGTTCCTGCCCAATAATCGTCTTTTGACTTAATTGCTGATATCAGGGCGTAGCTTAAATCGTGTCCGTGTGGAAAGTCCGTTTTTGAAAAAGCAAGTTTAAATTTTTGGTTCGCTTCTTTAAAATCTTGCTTTGAATAATCTTTTTTGGCGGAATCAACAATTCGATAATATTCTGCATATTCACATTCTTGAGCCGACATAAATATTGTCATTAGAAAAAATGTAATTAAAAGTAGAATGTGTTTTTTCATATGTTGCCTAACGGTTTAGCTATGAACAGTACGGGAGCAAACTAGCGTTGGCTTTCCGCCACGCACATAGCGAAATCTTTTGGTTTAGTTTTTTCTTTTTTTTGTGTCAAAGCGAAATCCCAAAGATTTCGCGACATTCTAAAAATACACAAACCTTTCGATTAAGCCCGAAGCCCGTATTATTTATAGGTTGTGTTGGCAATAGTACTTTATTTAAACAAGTTCTTAAATCCACTCCAATAGCTAATCCTTGAATCAACCTTCAATTTTTTATCCCGTTCTTTCTTTTCTGACAAGTCATTTTGTTCCGCCTCTTTTGGATTAATACTTTTTCCATCAATCAAGTTTTCCATAACAAATGAAAAATCCACCACTCCAACTTGCCTTGTATAATTAATTAGTTCAGTAATCTTTCCGCTTTGCTCAATGATTTTATGAAAGGACATGAATTCATTTGAAGAATTGAATTCTAGATAAGGTTCTCCGGCATCATTTTTAAGAAAAACAAAAGTTGAAGAATTTCCACCTCTCATTCCGTCAGTCCAGAATTGGATATGCGTTATTTTTTCAAAATCTATCTTTTTCGGAAGAGATATTTCTCCATCGTTAGCTAGTCTAAAAGCTTTTTTGAAAACGCTTAATTGTTCTTTTGTTAAGTTCATTCAGTATTATTGCCAACGGTTTAGCTATGAACAGTACGGGAGCAAACTAGCGTTTGCTTTCCGCCACGCACATAGCGAAATCTTTTTGTTTTGTTTTTTCTTTTCCTTGTTTAAAGCAAAATCCCAAAGATTTTGCGGACATCATAAAAATACGCAAACCCTGCGATTAAGCCCGAAGCCCGTATTGTTTATAGGTTTTGTTGTGCTTAGTTTTCTGCGATGTTTTCCGTTATAAGGTTTTTTATCTCTTTTAAGTTTGCATAATGGGCATTTGTAAGAATTACATAACCAGAACCATTGGTTAAGTTTAAATAGAAAAAAGAGGAATATCCTACATTGGCACCACCATGACTTATCCCTTTCACTTTTTTATTTTCATCTAACTGAAGACCTACTCCTAATCCAGACCTAATTAACTTACCATTTGATAATTTTGCGGGTGATTTCAATAAAGCGATGGATTCTTTGGTTAAAATTGAAGATTTGTCATCGTTTAAACCTGCTAGTACTTCAAGTAGTAATTGGGAGTAATCAAAAGAATTAGTCCATAATGCTGCGGCAGCTTCTTGGGGATAAACTCTATATCCAAACTTAATAGGTTTCCCGTTTTTATAACCATATGCGATGTCATCTTCTTTATTTGGGTTTAAACCAAAATAGCTATTCTTCATATTTAAAGGTTGCAATAACTCTTTTTGCATAACAGTTCTGAATAACTCTCCCTTAGTGTCTTTTATTACTTTCTGTAAGTAACAATAGCCCCCGCCAGAATAATTAAATTCACTATTTACTTTATTCTTAATTTTGATTTCAGATTCCCACAAAAATGTATGTTTTCCATCAATTACATTTTCAATGGTTGGTATAATTTTTCTATTAGGTTTATAACCAAGAAATCCGTGCGTATTCATACCACCTGTATGACTGAGTAGTTGTGAAATTGTTGGAATCGTATTTGGCTCTGAGTTATAACCATCTAACTTATTAGTTTTTAGGTAGACATTCACGTCATTGTCGAGGTCAAATATTTGATTTTGAGTATTAATAAGAAATAATAATCCAGTTGGAAATTTACTTAGTGATGCTGCTTGGAAAATTGTCTTTTCGTTGACCTTATTAGAGGCATTACTAATTCCGAATCCTTTGCTATAGACAACTTTGCTGTTTTTTAAAATACTCAAGCTTGCACCAGGTATCTTATTCTCTTTCATTAAACTGTCTAATTTTTGCTCTTCTGACCTACTCAATTGACAATAGGCTGAAGTATAAATTGCTAGAAATATGATGAGAATGAATGTTCTGATTTTCATTTTTTTAAATTAAGCACAACAATTGGATAAACGTACCTAGGTACGTTTATTTCTTATTTATCATGAATTTAATTATTTACTTTACAGAAAAGATTAATTACTTCATCAAATTAATTTCAGCAATACTTTTAATTCTATTGCGCTCTAAGAAAGCATCAATGGTTTCAAAGTGTTCTATAACACGTTGCTCTTTAAACTCAAATACTTTTTGAGATAGACCCTGTAAAAAATCCCTATCGTGCGAAACTAATATTAGTGTACCATCATAGGTTGCTAATGCCTCTTTCAAAACATCTTTAGATTTAAGGTCCAAGTGATTTGTAGGTTCATCTAATATTAAAAGGTTGACAGGTTCTAATAATAATTTTACCATAGCCAATCGGGTTTTTTCTCCACCTGAAAGCATGCTTACTTTTTTATCAATATCATCACCAGTAAACATAAAGCGACCTAAAATATTTTTAATCTGATTGCGGATATCACCAAAGGCAACTTCATCTACGGTTTGAAATATAGTAAGTTCGGGGTCAAGTAATGAAGCTTGATTTTGAGCAAAATAACCCACCTTTACATTATGACCTAATTGACAGGTGCCCTCTATGGTAATTTGGCTTAAAATGGCTTTGATCATAGTAGATTTACCTTCTCCATTTCTACCAACAAAAGAAACTTTTTCGCCTCTAGCAATAGACATATTTGCATCTTTAAAAACTATATATTGATCATAAGATTTAGAGACATCTTTTACGGTAACAGGATAATCACCTGATCTTGGAGCGGGAGGAAACCGTAATTTTAACGAAGATGTATCTATCTCATCTATTTCAATAATCTCTAATTTTTCTAACATGCGCTCTCGCGACGTTACTTGATTTGTTTTAGAATAGGTGCCTTTAAATCGCTCTATAAAAGCCATATTATCGGCAATGAATTTTTGTTGTTCTTGGTATGCTTTTATTTGATGAGATCTTCGATCTTCACGCAATTGCAAATAGTGAGAGTAGTTCGCTTTATAATCATAAATGCGACCCATTGTTACTTCAATAGTACGATTGGTTATATTATCAATGAAAGCTCTATCGTGAGAGATAACCATAACAGCTTTGGCTTTATTCAACAAGAAATCTTCAAGCCAAATTACCGATTCGATATCGATATGATTGGTAGGTTCATCTAAAAGAATGAGATCTGGTTTTTGTAGTAAAATTTTAGCTAATTCTATACGCATACGCCAACCACCGCTAAATTCATTGGTTTGCCTTGTAAAATCTTCTTGTTTAAAGCCTAGACCTTTTAATGCTTTTTCTACCTCTGCATCATAACTAACTTCGTCTAGGGCATAATATTTTTCCCCAAGATCAGAAACTTTCTCAATGATACCCATATAGGCATCACTCTCATAGTCTGTTCTGGTCTCTAATTCTTTATTTAGCTTATCCATTTCATCACGCATAGAAAATACGTGCTTAAATGCCTTGGCAGCTTCTTCAAATACGGTACAATTATCTTCTGTAAGTAAATGTTGTGGTAAATAGGCGATAACTGCATCTTTCGGTACTCTAACATGACCACGGGTACCTTTTTGCTCTCCAGCAATAATTTTCATCATGGTAGATTTACCAGCACCGTTTTTACCCATTAGGGCTATCTTATCTGTTGGGTTTATGACAAATGATACGTCACTGAATAGGGTGGTGCCACTGAATTCTACGGCTAGGTTATCTACTGAAATCATGCTTTATATTTAAAAATGCAAAACTAGCAATAAGATATGGTGCTTATTGCTAACTACGTAAAAAAGTTATTGCTTTCTATCAGTATGACTTCGTGTTAAGTGCTTTTTTTATTACTTAGCCAGTTATATACCAAGAGAACAACAGCCAATAAAAGTAATAAGTGAACAAGTGCGCCTAAAACTTTGAATACGACAAAACCTAATACCCAGCTTATGACCAACACTACTATTAAAATGTAGATTATATTTTTCATGCTTCATTATCTGCATTCCAGTTCATAATTTCATCGTGAATCTCTTGTTTAGATTTTTGCCTTCTTTTGGCAATATTACTTATCAATGCTTCTAAACTATCATGTTCATTATTCGTGTCGATATCTTCAGTCTCGGGAAAATTAGCTAAATATTCATCTTGTACTGCCAACCACTGTTTTTCTAAATGCAGATCATATTTAGCCGTAGCAACTCCGCCATTATTCACAGTCGTACTTGTTTTATCACTTAAGCTGTCATTTTCTTGCAAACCACTATTTTGCGGTACTTTGTTTTCAAGACCACCCGTAGTTCTGGTTTTATGTGTGCTTTTATCTTCTGTAATCATTTTTATAGTTTTAATTATTACTTATGATAACAAGGTAATAAGATCAGCATTCTGGCAGTTGCTCTAATATAAGTTTAATTGACCTGATAAAATTACTATAATGGTATTTAGAAGAAGTACAGAGGTATACCACTAAAGCACAGCATTTTTTTTCTTTAGCTTAAGCATTTTTGCAGCAGATGTGTAACCACCTTCTGTGCCGTCTACAAAATGTGAATGGGAGGTTCGCATATCTAACACATAGCATGACATTACCGAAGCATGTGTTACATGTATACCGTATTTAAGTTTATTATCGGCCTCTAGTGTATCTAAAAAATTGATAAATCGATCTATTTTGTTTTGTTCTGCAGTAAAAACAGTATTGATCATACCATCGAGCATAAAGGTATGCGAAAGTTGACCTATTTGTTTAAGATATTCTTTACCGCTAGAGGTCAGATTAAGGTAAAATCTACCAAAATTTGTTTGAATCCAATTTTTAAAAAAATACGCCCAGTTGGTAGAAATGAGACTAACTTTCATTTCTTCCCATGCTTTTTTAGGACTTGGGTCTAATTTTAGCACCGTATTTTTTATTGGTTGTCTATTTTCAAATGTTCCAAATTCCATATCCATTTGAGCGAGTACTTTTTTATAAATCTCTTTTTGTAAATCTTCATTATTAACATCTAACAACAAACACACGACTTTTGTTTGACTTTGGTCAGGGTTTATTTCGTCCCATCGACATTCCATACCTTCAAGGTTCAGCAATTTTTCATCAAATAAAGAATTGGTAGTTTCCTTAAAATTAGATTTAATTATGTCTTCGGCTACTTTTAGACCATTACCAAGTACAATGGGTATGGTTAATTGATTTGTTAATTGGTGCTTGGCAATTTTTAACTGTACATTTTTTTCGATCAGGTCTTTTACAGGTATTTGACCAACACGTAAAATTAAATCAACTCTTCTTTTTATGTGAACGCTATAATTGTCTAATACACTTATAACTTTGTCAAGTATAATCGATGGAACAATAAAGGTAGCCCCATCGCCGCCAAAGAAATATGGAATCTCATTATTTCTTTTTACTTTTTTAGTTGTGTTTAAAACTGAGATAATTGCACCGGTAGCAGTTAGGTTTACTTGATGGTGATTACCATTAGCAACTGCATTTGTTGAATTTAAAATGTCTACTACAACAATATGCCAAGTATTAGGAACTTCGGTAAAACCAGCTTCATGGCTTAATAAATCTATGAGCGATCCTTTAAAAGGAGTTAGATTTTTATAGAACTTTGTTTTTTCCATTAAGTGATTAAACTGTTTCTGTTTTTATAATTCTATTCTTCTGGTGGCGTGCCAGCGCCAACAGTTGCTTCTTTAAACCATACCTCTGTATAACAACCTTTTTTATATTGTTTGTTAATATCGCCATCATACGTTTCAGAGCCGGTATGCCATACCATATTCTCTTCTGGGTCTTTGCCATTTGTTTGGTTATATGCCCCTTGTTTAAAGTTTTGAAGCTCACCTGCATAAGCATTCTCACGTTCTGAACCATCACGGCCAATTGATGCATATAATGTTTTGATCTGTTCTGGAAGTTCTTTTGATTTACCAAAATCTGTCTTTATAAGACTTTTAGTGAATGTTTTGGTTTCATGACCTTCACTTTTAAATGTAAGATACATAATACCCTTGTATACATTTATTTCATAGCTAAATTCTTCCCCTAAGGTAATTCCATCTTTTGGCTCTTCAGGATAGCTGGTTGGTGTATCGCCAATGACAGACATATCATAACCCCACACTGCAGTTGAATAATCCCACCTTTTTGAATTGTCGCCTTCAGTATTAATTTCATAATTCCAATACACAGAACCTTTGGTATGTCCCGGAAATTTTTTGTAAAAGATTTTTAAAGGTTCGTTTTCATGACCTTCGGTTCCGTGAATTTGACCAACTACGACGGCATAAGATGCGGCGACCCTTGCATCGCCAGAAGTTGAGACGTGCATTACTTTCAATGTTCCCGTTAATTTACCGCCTGTATCGGGTAACCATTCTTTTTTTTGCCCTAATTCTGTTCTAGTATTACTCGATGTTCTAGAGGTAACACCAGAATTGGGAGACTTGTAAACTACCCAATCAGTAGTGCCATCATTTTCAACATAAAAGAAATTATCATGTTTTACGTCTACGAGGTCATTATAACTTTTACCATCTCCACATAAAATTTTAAATTCATCCATAAATGGAATAATATCGCTAGGATAGACCACCTTTTCTTCTACAATGGTTGATTCTTTTTTAGGCTTGTCTTTACAACTGTTTAAGCTTATCGCAAAACATAATGTCAATAACGCCGGAGTAATAAATTTTGTAATCTTTGTAATCATGATTGTCTTTTTATTCTTGAAAAATTCGTTTTAAAGATACATAGACCAAATGTTAATTCTTTTAGGTATTCATATTATAATTGAAATATATTGTGAAATAATGAATTTTGGAGAACGGATTAAAAATCTTTTTCTATAAAGTTAGTGGATAACAGATCTATTAAACTTAGATGATTTCTTATTTTAGCATACTCAAACCACGCCCAGATCAACCTATATGACTTCAATATACATGAACCTAAGACGATTAGGTTTTTATGCTTTTTTTATACTGTCACTTTTTGCATGTACCAAAGCAGATACAATACGCCCTAGCATAGAAAATAGCTTAATAACCATTGATAGTTTAATTCAAAAACAACCTGAACAATCTATCTTAAAACTAGATAGTTTATTGCAAAATACTACGCAATTAACAACCTTGGAAAGAGCCATGTTGTTATTCAATAAAGGGGAAGCTTTATACCTTAACGATAAATATCAAGAAGCTTTTAATACTCAAACAAAAAGCCTTGATTTATTTGTTGAACTAAATGACACCTATAATGAAAGCAGAAGTTTAATAACTCTTAGTGGAGCATCGCTGCATATGGGAGACGTTGAAACATCTCAAGTGTATGCTTTAAAAGCATTGAGTTTGGCACAATTGATTGGTGATAAACGAATGGAGGGCAAAGCTTATAATCAACTTTTTAAGCTTCATTTTCAATTAAAGGATTATGAAAAGGCTTTAAATTATGCACAAGCTACCGACAGTCTATTTTCTAAAGAAACAGATACCACTTCTATTATCGCTATTAAGGGCAACAAAGCCAGTGTGTATCTTAAGTTAAAAGATTATAATAAAGCTTTGACCAGTTTTTCTGAAGCCATGACCTTAAGTCAAACTCAGAGAGATCCAAAGACTATGGTCAGTATTTTAAATAATATTGGCTATACCTATATAGAAGCAGGTGAATATGAAAGTGCTGAAAAATTCTTACGAGGTTCTGCTACTTTAAATAAAAACATTGAAGCTATCAATGCAGCACCATATAAAGGTTTGGGGAATTTATTTTTATTGAAAACCGAAAATGATTCGGCAGAAGTAAATTATAAAAAAGCCTTAGAAATATATATCGCTAACCATAATATAAAAGAGGAAATAGAAGTTAGGGATAAACTAATAGCCATATCTATTATGTCTGGTGATTATACTACAGCATTAGATCACCAAATTCTGAGAGATAGTTTACAGTTGACCGTTAGCAATCTAGAAAAAGATAGGCTTTTGAACTTTGCTAATGTAAATTATGAGGTGAAACAGAAAGAGACCGAAATAAGTCATCAAAAAGAAATCAATAATAGAAATCAGCTGCTTTTAGCCAGTGCTATTATGTTATTTGTTTTCATCTTGATCGCTACTGGTTTTTATATGTACAATACAAAATTAAAAGCAGCCAATAAGGCTTCTAAATTAGAGCAGAGTCTTTTGCGTGTGCAAATGAATCCGCATTTTATATTTAACACCTTAGCGGCTATTCAGAATATTACCTTAGAAGGTAACCCTATAAAATCATCTAATTATATTGCTAGGTTCTCTAAGTTGATAAGACAAAATTTTGACTATGTCAGAAAAGAATCTATATCTCTTGATAAAGAAATTTCTATGATAAAAAACTACATAGAAACCCAACAGTTGCGCTTTAATAGTGTGTTTTCTTATACTATAGAAATTGAAGATTCTTTAGATGTAAATTCTATAAATGTACCACCAATGTTACTACAGCCATTTGTTGAAAATGCTATAGAATATGGGTTGAAAGAGAAGAAAGATGGTGGCGAACTTTTATTGAAAATAGAAAAGGACCCTAAGGGCTTATTGTTTGTAATTATTGATAATGGTTTAGGTAGATCAGCAAAAGCAAAGAAAGAAAAGTTAACGGAAGAGCTACATGCTACAACTATATTTTTAGAGCGTTTGAAAATGAGAAAGAAGGGTGAGGAAAAATCTTTTATGATAGAAGATTTATTCGATGAACATAGTAAACCTACAGGTACAAAAGTATTTTTTAAATTGAAACTTTCATGATAAAGGCAGTTATAATAGAGGATGAGTTTAATGCACTTAATACTTTAGATAAGCTCATTACATACACCCAAAAAGATATAGAGGTTATCGCTAAAATAGATAATGTTGACGAAGCTATTTCATTTTTAAAGGTTAATAATCCTGATCTTGTTTTCTTGGATATTGAGCTTATTGGTGGTAACGCTTTTCAAATATTAGAATCTTTAAAAAGTATTGCTTTCAAAATTATTTTTACCACGGCTTATGACGAGTTCGCAATTAAGGCTATAAAATTCGATACTATAGATTATTTATTAAAACCTATAGATTCTGAAGAGTTGTCTTCGTGTATAGATAGATTTAGGGTTGGCTTTAAAAAAGAGCAGGTTTATAAAAATGCGGTAGAGAAAGTTTCTGAACTAGATGAAAAAGAGATTCAAAAAACCTTATTGATTAAAACTGCCGATGCTCAATATTTTCTACAAATAGCAGATATAGTCAGGTGCCAGTCAGATGGTGCCTATACTACTTTTCATACTACGGATAAAAAGATTATGAGTGCACGTAATCTTAAGTATTATGAAAATATCTTAAGCGAGCACACTTTTGTTCGTGTACACCAATCTCATTTGGTAAACATAAAGTATATAAAAACGGTAAACGTAAATAATACTGTTCGCTTAACTAATGATGAAACCATACCTGTTGCCACACGTAAAAAATCGTACTTAAAACAGATTTTAGATACGCTTTAGACGCAAATATAAAACAGAGATATGCACTTATAAAACGGATATATAGTCTGCTAATTCATGTTATAGTTTTGAGGTAAATAAACAAATAACCCTTAAAAATATACATCATGGGATTAAAAGAAAACCGTTTTACAAAGACCTTTCAAGAAGAACAATTTCCACAATTAAAGGCTCAAATTATTGAAGCCGCAGCATTTGATGTTCCTTTAAACATTGAATGGGAGACTCTATTCGAAGATCGCTTTATGCATCTTTACAATGACTCTTATCCAAAAATTTATTTCATTCCTCTAATTGAAGCTTTAAAATCAATTACTGCTGATGATATGGGTAAAGAAGCTTTAGCAGAAAGCTTAAAAGAAATTCGTATTACCAATACCAAAGATCACCATAACCCTAAGAACGGATTCACTTTTTCTGACGGAATATTAACTATTGACCATAGTCCGATTATAAATGCTGATCATGTAGATGAGCGTACTACTGTACTGTCAGAATTATTAGAAAATAATTTATAGAGAACCATTAAATCGAAAGTGTAATTGGTTAAAGATAGAGTTATGTTCAAATTTATTATTTGCGTTGTTGTACTTGTAATTTTATTGTTTGTCTTGAGCTTTAAATTATCTGATGTAAAAGCAAAAAGAGACTTTGTAGATCACTTACATGAGTTTCATAACGACAAGTATGAAATTTTGACTTTTAAAAGAAACTTTAATGCTGCTAACATGAACCCTCATTTATACCGGGTAGAATTAGAGCTTAAAGAAAATATCAATATTGTAATAACTTTTGAATGGGATGCCAAAAATAAGGATGTTCATTTTCCTTATCATACAAATAATGATAGGGGTATTGAATCTTTAACAAGGTATCAGCAGCAAGCAATAATTTTAGAGAAAGAATTACATGAGTTGTTGCAAGATGATGTTCTGAGCATTGATATAGATGTCTTTAACCATACACTAGAGTTAGGCTTAGAAGCTGAACCTACACTAGAGGACTTTGAATATTTTTCAAATAAAATATGCGGTCTTTTAAAACAATACCCAGATACATGGGATCTTGACGGACATATAAATTTTAGTGTAAAAGAAGAGAATAAAGGTTTTTATGAATTAATTATAAAACCTAATACAAATGATGATAACGATCATTCATTTAATTACAAGCACAATGCTATACTCGTCAATAATTATGGTTCTGCAAAAGCAGCCCATATTGTTCAGGTTGTTGAAAAGGAATTTTCCAAACCAGAATCACCAGTATACCTTAATCATATATGGGTTCATCAAAAATGTTTAAACACATTTTATATTGCTTTTGAAAAGCATGAGCCACGAAAAGATCCTTTTGAAAACAACCAATTAACAGAAGGCGTAGGTATGGGGTTGGTAAAAATGACCTATCCAGATTTAGCACTTGATACTTATAAATATTACGATTACAAAACCATCTCTGAAGAGAATACTTATCTCTATTTAATAAAACAACTACCAGAAGAGTATCAATATCTAGAAGTAGAATCATAACCAAATTTTATCATGGAAAAATCATATTACAAAGCGTTTGTAGCTCAAACGCCAGAGGAAATACTTATGTCTGTTTTAAAAAAAGAAGAAGATATTCTTATAGGTATTTCATTAGATAACGGAACTTATTTAGAGGGTATTATTCTGAATATTTCTAAAGACGACAATCATCTAAAATCGGTATGTATACTGTCGCAAGATGAGCAAGTATCCTTTTTTAATGTGCACCGTATTGCGGTTGTAATTATAAAACAGCCAAAGAAAATGATCGTAGAATTATCTAAGGGCGCCATTAGCAGACCTCTTTCTTCTACAGAAGAAAAGCTTACCGTTTTACAACTTAAACGATGGCTGCAGAATGAACAAATTCAATTGGGAAACCACATTCAAGAATTCAATATAGAAGGTATTTCTGTAGATGAGCTAAACAATAGATTAAATGTTCAAGATGTGTTTAAGGCATTAAATAATGCGATAAACCAAATTACCAAAGATGCTTTAGGTAAAGAAGCCTGGCAAGGTGTCCATAGTATAGCCTTAAGGCAAGGTGATACGGTACAACTTCAAATCACTGATAACGTATTAACCATCTCAATAGCTATTAACAAAGCTTTGCCTAATAAGCTATCTGAGGTTATAGAAGAAAAGCTTCTTCAAGTATTATAAACAAACAAATCATTTATCAATAATTAAAATTAAACCATTATGGGACTTAAAGAAAAAAGAATAATTAAGGCATTTGAGAACGATTTATACCCAGCATTAGAAGCTGATATCTATGCAGCTGCAGGACATAATGTAGCCATAGAAATTCAATGGGATACATTACAAGAAGATCGCTTTTCTCACCTGTATAATGATACATTTCCAAAAATATATTTTCTGCCATTAATTGAAGCCTTTAAAGCAATTTGTGTAGATGATATGGGTATTGATTTATTAAAAGCTGGATTAAAAAAAGTAACCATCATCAATGAAAATGATCATCATAATGAAGAGCGCGCTATAACTTTTGAAGATGGTGTGCTAAAAATTGATCATAGTCCGGTAATAAACGCAGATAAAGTAGAAGATAGAACAGCGCGTATTATCTCTTTGTTAGAAGATAAATTGGAAGATTTTGCTGAAAACGGAAATTCAAGTACTAGTACAGCATCTGCCGAGAGTACAGAAAATGAAACCACTGCAAGTACTCAAGATAAAACAATCGACATTAATGAAATGTACAACCGATCTTTTGTAACATCTATAGAGAAACAAGAAATTTTTAACGAAATGGTCGCAGGGTTGGACTGGAGCTGCGATATGGCTGAAGGTAAACTGACTTTCGGAGAAGATAAAGTCTTTGATATTCAAATATTTGGTACGTATTCAGAGAATGAAAAAAGTTGGATGTGGGCATGGGCAAATACCCAAAGCGGAATATCTGAAACATTTTTACAGACCTCGTTAGCAGTAAAAGCATTTGGTAAAGCATTGAATATAAGTGATTTTACTACACCTAAGTTTGCAGTAGAAAGTGATCCCGGTGCCTTTTTTGCAACCATTGCAACCGCATCTATAGGAGAAAGTTGCTACGTACCCCTAGCTTTTAAAGGTGTAATAGTTTATGTAACCATTAAATCTGAAGAAGCAGATAGTAAAGCTAATAATACAGCTGACTCAATTTGTTCTCATATTTCAAAAGTAACATCAGAATATAATTTTCCTCATAAGTTTAGCCTGTACTTTTATCTAACAGCCAAAGGCTATGATGTAGAGTTACCAGGTAATAATCTTGTAGCTAAAAAAGGTGAAGATCAAATTTTAGGAATATTTGATTTAAAAGGAAAATTAATGAAAATTTCTAATACAAATCTATTAACTCAAGCATAAGCAAACTATGTCATATACATCACAAACATTAGCAGATTTAGAAAAGGAACATCAAGCGGCTATCAATACTGCGCAAGAAAGAATGTTGACCGAATTGAACGAAGCTCAAACATCTGGTAATTTAGAAAAAATACAAGAAGCGAGTGTAGTTTTTCAAAATGTAACTACAGAATTGGCAACAGAATATACTGCCAAAATTGAAGAAATCAATGCATTGAACCATAAAGCAATTGTAGCTGAAGAACCAGAAATTTACACTAATAAAAGAGCGGATATAGATTTAAATTTATTGGTTTATGATGGTGATAGAGATTATGTTATCGCTTTTCAACAAGATGAATTAATACAAAAAACTTTAGAAAAAGTAAATACCAATAGCGGTAAGTTTAAATCTAGAAAACACTTATTAAAATCTAGTTTAAGACTAACAAAAACTTTGGCGCCGATGCTTCATGAAATTGGTGAGCATTGCAAGAATATTTTAAAGCTTAAAGCTGACATTGAGTTTTTTGTATATCAAAGCGATATGTTCAATGCATCTTGTTATCCGCCAGATGAGAATAAATTATATATCATTTTATCATCAGGTATTTTAGAGCGTTTTTCTAAAAAGGAGTTGACCTTCGTTGTTGGTCATGAAATAGGGCATGTGCTATTTGAGCATTTTGATTATCCGGTAAGACAAATTCTAGATACTGGTGAAAATGATTTGGCACCAATACATGCAATGAAACTTTATGCATGGAACAGAAATGCAGAAATCAGTGCGGATAGAGCCGGACTCCTATGTTGTCAAGATTTTGAAGCTGTAGGTCGTACCTTCTTTAAACTATCTTCTGGTGTAACTACAGACTCTTTAGACTTTCAATTGAATTCGTATATAGAGCAGTTTGTAGATTTAGAAGAGGTTTTAAATGATGCCAACCACGATCCATCAGATTGGTATAGCAGTCACCCATTTAGCCCATTACGAATTAAAGCATTAGAGCTTTTTAATAAGAGTGAAACATATGCGGCTTTTAATACATCTATAACGGGTGAAATTACAGAAGAAGCTATGGAAGTTGAAATTAAACGAATAATGTCGTTAATGGAGCCAGAAAACTTAGAGGAAGAAGGTGAGCATTCAGAGAAAATTCAGCGATTAATGTTCTTAGGCGGTTATTTAATATCTAATGCAGATGGGGTAGTAGACGATTCAGAAATACAGGCTTTAAGTAGTATTGTAGCTCCTAAAATATTTGCAAATTGTATGATGACCATTAAAGGTTTAACTGAAGATGAAATGATCAGTGAGGTACAACAACTTACTCATGATTTACATATTGTTCTTTCGGTTATGCAAAAACTAAATATTCTTAGAGATTTATCTATTATCTCTTATGCAGATGGGCACATAGATGATAGTGAAGTTAATGTACTGTATAACCTCGCAAGGCTTTTATATATAAATACCGACTTCATTGATCGTGTTATTAGCGATGCACAGGGCATAGACTAAACACAATAGTTTATTGTTATTACATCTTATAAAAATAAAAAAGGCAGCAATATAAATTGCTGCCTTTTTATTGATAATTTACCTTTTAACTAAAAGAGACTCTTTAAAAACCTAGAGCTTCTAGTACTTCAATTTTAGATAATTCTTTACTTAATATGCTATCTACAAAAATGCCAGATTTATACGTACCATTTCTAAAGTAAATGATGCCGTAGCCACTCCATATGCCATCTTTATACTCACCTACATATTTTATAACATTTTTATAATTTTCATTACTAAAAGGCTTGTAATTAGACCACTTAGTAATACCAAAACCATTTTTCTCTTGGTTTTCATATGTGCCTATAAAACTATAATCGAGACTTTGTGACAAGGTCATTCCGTTAGGGTTCGTATTTTTCCAATTACTAAAAATAAAGCTGTTGTCTTTTGGCTTATGTTGAATGCCATAACCGTTATAATCTTTGTTGAAACCTTGTCCAGAATACCAACCACCTTCATCTAACTCCCAATGCACAATACTGTAATCTTTATTGTTTTCTTGGCTATTAGATGGTCCGAATAGCCAATACCATGAGTTTGTAAATTTGTTAACTAATTGCTCATTTCTATAATAAGCTTCTGCTTCTTTTTGCTGCTTTTTAGTTTGCCCAATTAATGATTGTGTTATAGTAAGTAGTACTACAAAACTTAAGAGTTGAATTTTCATTTTTATGATATTGATAGATAGGTGCGGAGTGGTGAGTATTGTGCTTTTACTATAATTTATTATTCAGAACTATTTTTATGACATACGCTCAGCCAACAGTTCTAATAAAAAGGTTTCTCTCTCAATAGACATTCCTTTTTTAGCACTTTCAAGCATTGTTTTTTTGTTGTGAGCAATGGCTTCGTAAATGTTTACCCATTTTGCGGTCATGCCATTTTTAATTTCGTAATGTTCCATTTTAGATGCGCCAAGCTCTGTATTAATTTCGCAGGTATAACAGTAAGAAATCATGTGTTGAATATCAAAATCTGGTTTGTGCCATGGTCTATATTCTTCATATATGCCAAAGGGTTTAATATTTCTAACCTCTAACGCTCCGGTTTCTTCACTCAGTTCACGAATCATACCTTCTATTTTATCTTCGCCGTCATCTAAACCACCACCGGGTAAGCTATAGTCTTCATATCTTTCTGTAAAGAGTAATAAAATAGAATTTCCTTGTATAGCAATACTCCTTGTTGCAAGTCTGGTAAAAATTGATTTGTGCTCTAAAGAAGAAATGTCTGGGTGATAATAGATTTTTAAATTTTGCATTTGGGAAGTATAGACTTTAAGCTTAAATTCTAATATGTTATAAGCTATTCTTAAGCGTCAAAAATACAGAAACCTTTGGTCATAATATATGAACGAACATGTAGATAATTTTTATGGCTACTTAAATTCTTAATCGAGTTAATTCACTACTAAATACCTAGGTATTTTTGTATCACAACCGATATATATGGTCATCAATCTATTACTGATATTAAAGTACTATTAAGACGCTTTAATTGTAATTATAAATTATGTGTGTTGTCTATTATACTTGACAAACATCTACAGTATATAAAAGTAAGAGACTGATTATAATATCATCAATCAGACAAACAAAAACAACTTCATGCGTTCACAATTCATATTCTTGATTTTTCTTTTTGGACATTATTTTATTTACTCTCAAAATGTAAATGAGTTAAAATCCAATTTAGAAAAAGAGGTTTCCCATTCCTTTTACATCACATCCAATGTGGGCAACGTTTCTTTTCAAGAAGCCAAAAAGGTTTTAGAACAAATTAATCTGGATTCTAAAAATGAAACCAATGCTACATTATTGCTTTTAGGTAATGTAATTAACCAAGAAGGTTTTCCTGGAAAAGAAGAAAACCAAGACATGGAAAAGGCATATTTAAAACCCTTAATGACCCTTTGGGACCAATTTGAGGGTAATGTTATTTTAACACCTGGCAGAAATGAATGGCTAACAGGTGCACCACAAAGTATAGATGACCTTGAATCCTTTTTGCAGGATAACAGCAAAGCCAAATTTTGGCCAAATGACGGTTGCCCTATTGAGAAGGAAACTATAAATGATGAAGTTGTATTAGAAATGGTAGATTCTCAGTGGTTTTTAGAAAATTGGGATAATCACCCGTACATCAATCAGAAGTGTGAAATAAAGACTAGAGATCAGTTTTTGGCAGAATTTAAAGATGATTTAAAGGATAGTCAAGGTAAAACAGTAATCGTTGCTATGTACCAACCGGTCATGAGTAATTCTAAAATTTCTGCAATAGACAAGATGGGAGGTTTTACTCCACAATCATATCAAAATAAAGAAAACAGAAATTTACGTGGTAGAATGGAAACTATTGCCAGTCAATTCAATGATGTTATTTTTGTTTCTGGTAAAGACAGAAACTTACAGTATCTAGAAGACGATGGTATCCCTCAAATTATTAGTGGGGCAGTGGGTGAAACTGAAAAAGCTAGAGCCCCTAAAGAAGAACATTTTAAATCTGAAAAAAATGGTTATGCAAAACTGACCGTTTATAAAGATGGCAGTTCTGAGGTAGATTTAATAGAGATTGAAAATGGTGTTTCAGCCTTAGCTTTTAATCAAAATATAAAAAGAGAACGTCTTTCTTTAGATGATATTTCTTATCCTGAAAAACTAAATACAAATACCGCAAAAGCATCTATTTACTCTAAAGAAGAAACTAATAAAAGCGGATTTTATAAATGGTTTTGGGGCAATCATTTTAGAAGTCTTTATAGTAAAGAAATTGAAGCTCCGGTCTTGTATTTAGATGAATTGCCCAATAATGTAAAACCAATTTCTGAGGGTGGAGGAACCCAATCAAGATCGCTTAGACTTATAGATGATAATGAAAATGAATATACCTTACGTGCATTACGTAAGAGTGCATTGCGTTTTTTGCAAACTAATGCCATTAACAATCACTATGTTGAGGATTACCTTGACGGTACCGTTGCCGAGCGATACTTGATGGATTTCTATACCACTGCACACCCGTATGCCCAATTTGCAATGAACGATTTATCCGAAACTTTAAATGTGCTGCATGCGAACCCTAAAATTTACTATGTACCTAAACAAAAAGGATTGGGTATTTATAATGAAGATTACGGCAATGCGCTTTTTATGTTAGAAGAGCACGCAGGTGACGAAAACAAAAACTTTGAAACTTTTGGTAAACCTGACGATATTATAAGCACTACAGATCTACGATTAGAATTGATGGAAACTAAAGATTCTTATGTAGATGAACCTAGTTTTATTAGGGCTCGTTTATTTGATATGCTAGTAGGAAACTGGGATCGTCATCAAGATCAATGGCGTTGGGCTCAATTTAAAACAGAAGACGGTAAAAAGAGATACGAAGCTATTCCAAGAGATTGGGATCAAGCTTTTCCTAAATATGACGGAACCATTATAGGGTTATTAAAGTTTACTTTTCCATTGCTTCGTAAAATGGAAAGTTATGATGCTGATGTAAAGAATGTAAAGTGGTTTAACCTATCTGGTTATCCATTAGATAAGACCTTTATAAAAACTGCTAATTGGAACGATTGGAAAAAGCAAGTAGATTTTATTCAAGAAAACTTATCTGATGAAGCTATAGCATCGGCATTTAATACTTTGCCAGAAGCTGCTCAAGACCAAAGTATAGATGAGATAAAAAAGAATCTACAATCTCGCCGAGATGGTTTACAGACCATAGCAAAGTCTTATTACGATTACCTTAATAATTTTGAGGTGATTTTAGGTACTGAAGATGAAGATGAGGTGGTAATAACCAGAAAATCTAATGGTGAAACCAATATTTCAATTTCTCATGATTCTGTAATTTTCAACAATACCTATAACGCAAAACAAACGGAAGAAATTTGGATATACGGTTTGGATGGTAAAGATACTTTTACTGTTGAAGGTGAAGGAGATGATTTTATAGATATAAAAATTATAGGTGGCAAGAAAAACGATACCTATGATTTTAAAACCACCAGAAAGGTAAAGTTGTATGATTTTAAAAGTAAGAACAATACTATCATCAATCCAAAGTCTAAAAAATGGCTTACGGATTCTTATGACATTAATACATATGACTATCAGAAAAGAAAATATACAGACAACGTAGTTTTTCCTAGTATAGGATTTGATGGAGATACCGGCTTTAGAATAGGCTTAAAAGACCGTTTTACAACCTATGGTCTGGCTAATAATCCATTTAAATCACAGCATACCATTGGTGCTGAATATTTTTTTGCTACTAATGGTTATGCTATAGACTATAATGCAGAGTTTGCACATGTTTTCTATGATTGGAACTTAGGTTTTGATGCAAGGTATGCTAGTCCTAATTTTACAATGAATTATTTTGGAGAAGGTAACGAGTCGCAATACAATTCTGATTTAGACAGAGATTTTAATAGGGTACGTATAAGACAATGGAATGTATCTCCTTATTTAATTCACAAAAATATGGGTAGTAGTTTCTATATAAAATCATCTTTAGAATCTTTTGATGTATCTAATGATGATGAGCGTCTAGTTGGTCAGGTGTTTACAGAAAATAATGACGTATATGATCAACAATTGTATTTGTCTGGTGAAATAGGGTATGGTTATAAAAATCAAAATGATCCTGCATTTCCGAACCGTGCTATGGCGGCAGATATTGCTACTGGTTATAAAACCAATATAAATGGTTATGATAATAGCTTTGCCTATATAAAACCTTCCGTTTCATTAACATACCCATTGCACCCAAGTGGTATAGCCGTCATTGCAACTAAAATAGCGGGAGAAGCAATACTAGGTGATAATTATGAATTTTATCATGGTGCTGTATTAGGTGGTAATACCAGCTTACGAGCTTATAGAAATGAAAGGTTCAACGGTAAATCTTCATTTTACCAAAGCACCGACCTTAGAGTAGGCGTCACAAGGTTTAGAACCAATTTTATACCCATACAGTTGGGTGTAAGTGCCGGATTTGATTATGGGCGTATTTGGTCAGATAATGATAATTCTTCTAAATGGCACAACGATTACGGTGGGTCTGTTTGGATTTCAGGGTTTAGTGCATTAACGGGAAACTTAGGTTTTTACCATGGTGGAGATGGAAATCGCTTTGTGTTTAGTTTAGGTTTTAATTTTTAGATAAAAGAATTTTATTTAAAGAAGAACAACATAAATTTTTTTTAAAATTGAGATTAGCTTATGACAATTTTAAAATCAAAATAATTTTGAGCAAATTGGCAGCAAATTTTTCTGCGTAGTCATCTATATTGGATATACGTTCACAATTTTTAAGGTTTTCATTGTATTTTTTTACCCTTTCAAGTTGATTTTCATCTAAATATTTTAATGTGCTACTATTTGCTGCTAATAAAGTATATGCATCTTTTGCTTTTCCTTTAGAAAAATAGTCTGATTGAAATGTTTGCAAGTGTTTTAAAAGTTCATCTTTTTCTTTGTTGTCCATATTAGTGGCTTATATTTTTTAAATATGGGGGGACATTTCTAATAAAAATTTGTAAAGTGTTTAAACTAAATTCTATTATTCAATAACAATAAATTCTGAGCGCCTGTTAATTTGATGTTTAATATCGTAACATTTTATCTTTGTATTACAGTCATTAAGTAATTGCGATTCTCCAAAACCAATTCCGTTTATCTTGCCATTGGCAACACCATGAGATATTAAATAAGCGATAGTAGCCTTAGCTCTTCTTTGCGATAATTTCATGTTGTAATTGTCACTTGCAGATGCATCTGTATGGGACCTAACCTCTACATTAATGTTTGGATATTTAGACATGAATTCTATAACCTTATTTAAAGTATTTATGGCATCTGGTCTGATGTCAGATTTATCTAAATCAAAATGAATAGGGGCTAGGTTCAAATACGAAATAAGGTCTGTGCCAAAATCAGGATTTTCGATAATTTGATTCAATTGTATTTCTATACCAGTAATTTTTTGAGTATTGGCAATTGAAAATAATTTTTCTCCACTTTCATACTTTTCTTTAGAAGCTTTCAATTTATAATCCGACTTTTTACAAGAACCATTTACGCTAAACTCTCCATCGGCACCAGCTGTTGTTTTCGTAATTATAGTATTGTCATCGCCAAAAAGTAGCACTTGTGAACCTGCTAGTGGCAAGCCGTTTTCCTTGTCTACAACAATTCCTTCAATAACAGAACTGCAATCTAGAACAATGGGTTCGTTCTCATTAAAACTATAAATATCATCACTACCAATACCACCATCTCTACTGGAAGTAAAAAAGCCTTTTTTTGTATTTTCATCTATAATAAATGAAAAGTCATCTTGAAGACTATTTACGGGTTCACCTACATTTACAATATAAATAGCATTTAAGTCATCTACTTTAGTAGCGTAAATATCAAGTCCGCCTAGGCCTGGGTGACCATCAGAAGCAAAGTAAAGTACATTTTTCGAGGTTATAAAAGGAAAAGTTTCTCTACTTTCTGTATTGATTTCATTTCCTAAGTTTTTCGGAATTCCAAAACTACCATCCTCATTTATATCCACTACAAATATATCTGACTGTCCATAAGTACCTGGCATATCACTAGCAAAGTAAAGTTTTTTTTCATCTGCACTTAAAGAAGGGTGAGCAACAGAATAATTGTCGCCGTTAAAAGGTAATTCTACAATATCTTTCCATTCATTATTTTTTAAGGTAGCACGATAAATTTTTAATCTACTTAATCCATTTCTATCTCTGGCAAATTTGCCGTTTTTAGAATTGTTGCGTGTAAAATATACTGTTTCCCCATTTTTACTAAAGGCAGTTGAGCTTTCATGGGTTTTTTTATTTAGTTTTTTAGATAATCTTTCAGCTGTAGAAAAATTACCTTTTTCATTTGCATTAGCACTATATAAATTGGTAAAAGGTTTATTGTTCCATTCGTGAACACTTCTTAAAATTCTACCTGTATCTCTAGCGGTTGAAAAAATTAATTGCTCTCCGAAAAATGATGGGGCAAAATCAGCCGATGCAGAGTTGATCACTAAATTCTTGATAACATATCTTTTTGAATTAGCAGAGATTTTTTCTAAGTATTGTTTGTTTTTAGTAAAATTAAATGCTCTTATGTCATCACTGTTCTTCTCGCTGAATTTGTTCATCCATTTGTCAGAAGATACGTAGTCTCCATTTGATTTTAGAGTTTGGGCGTATTTATAATAATATTCTGAATCTATATCTATATCAGGTAATTCAAAAAGTTTTTTGTACCAATATGCAGATGCGTTATAATCAGCTTTTTGGTAATAGGCATCTCCCAGATTCTTGTAAATCTCTTCTGTTGAATAACCTTCTTTAACTAATTTTTCATAAGATTCAATTGCTTGAGCGAAAGAATAATTATTAAATTTTTTATTCGCTTTTTCTGTTTTATTATCCTGGGCATTTAGAACGCAACCAAATGATAATGAAAGAATGAATAGGTATTTTATAAAGTTTGTTTTGGTGTTCATTTTAGTTGGTTTAAAAGAATCTTGGTGCGAGAACATTTTTATATCGTGTTAAAAATTCGAACCTTAAAAAGATTTCGAACGATCCATCATTGAAAGACGTACTACCTAGCTCGGTAATTTCACGATCATATGCTAGACCTAACATTAATTTTTTATTTAATTGAAATCCGACTAAAGCACTTAACGCTGCATCCCATCTATAGGCTGCACCTAAAGAAACCTTGTCATGCAACAAAAAGGTAGCAGATAAATCTGCCTGTAATGGCGCACCTTCTACGGCTTTGAAAAGTAGGGCAGGTTTTAATTTTAAGTCAGGATTGATTTCAAAAATGTAACCAGTTATAAAATACCAGTTCATTCGTTCTTGCGCTAGAAATGAATTGCTATTTCCCGACGAATCAAAATGTTCTGTCTGTAGAAAGTTAGGTACAGACAGTCCTGCATAGAATTTTTCGTTATGATAATAAATACCTGCCCCAAAATTTGGAGAAAACTTTTGATCAATATTCATTTGACCAATTGCAGCATTAGATGGGTCATAATTTCTAAGTTGATTAAAGTCTATATTTAATAAATGTCCACCAGCTTTTAATCCAAAAGAAAGCTTTCCGTTTTCAGAAGTAGGTATGGTATATGAGAATACAGCATCAAAATAGGTATCTTGATTAGTTCCGTTTCCAATTTCATCATTTACCACTGATAGTCCTAAGCCTACTCGATTAGAAACTGGTGTATGTACATTAAGTGTTTGTGTGGTGGGTGCACCATCTAACCCTACCCATTGAGATCGGTGTAATGCCGCAATGCTCAGTACCCCTCTTGACCCGGCATAAGCAGGGTTGATAGCAACTGTATTGTACATGTACTGCGTGTACTGTGCATCTTGTTGACCACTTACTGTCCATATGGATATGATTAGTAGAAATGTAACTATTAATATATTTTTCATATTTTTTTATTGTTGGTGGTATGGTGTATTTATCTGTTTATGTACAAATAACCGTTCATTGATGTAGCTCTTTGGTCATTTGAATAATCAATGATATAGAAATACACTCCTACTGGTAGCTCATCATTCTTTTTAATGGTAAATCTACCGTTAGAAATCCCTTTAAAGGCATTGGCACTATTGTCATAGCCAGTGGTTTCATAAACTAGTATTCCCCATCGGTTGTAAACACGAACTGTATTGTTAGGGAACGATTCAATATTATTAATGGTAAATACCCCTCCATTTGTATTCGGGTTAATCAAGTCACTTTCTATACTAATATCACATACAGCATCAACTGGTGGCGTTCCTCCATTAGAGCTACAACCATCAAGTGGGTTTGTACCATCGTTAACTTCTTGACCATCATTGATACCGTCTCCATCAGAATCGTCGTTTTCTGGGTCGGTACCAAAAGCACTTTCTTCAGAAACAGACAACCCATCCAGATCACAATCGCTGGTTGATAGAGGTGTACCTCCGATTGAATCACAATCATTTAAAGGATCGGTTCCATCACTAATTTCTTGGCCATCATTTATACCGTCACCATCTGAATCAGGATTATTCGGGTCGGTTCCAAGATTTACTTCTTGACCATCGGTAACACCATCATTATCTGTATCAGAATTATTTGGATCGGTACCTAAAGTATCTTCTTCTAGGGTAGTTAATTCATCATTATCACAATCACTCGTGGCTAGAGGCGTACCTCCAATAGAATCACAGTCGTCTAATGGATTAGTATTATCAGTAGTTACTTCTTGTCCATCATTGATTCCATCTCCGTCGGTATCGGGATTATTAGGGTCGGTTCCTAGAGAAATCTCATCATTATTGTTGAGTCCATCGTCGTCAAGATCATCATCTGTATTAGCAAGACTATAATTTTTAGTTTCCGTAGCTTCACTGTTATTCCCAGCAGTATCGGTTGTCGTTACACTACCATCTACCGTAGTATCTGCATCTGCTGCCAGTTTGCTTCCTGGCACATCAATACTATAATCTCCAGCTGCATCTACAGTTCCTGTATAATCGGTACCGTCTACGGTTAAGGTAACGGTATCTCCGTCATTGAAATCTCCACTTACTGTTCCCGTTACGGCAACATCGGCACCAGCTTCTGCTGCGTTCAATATGTTATCTGCTGTGATGTCATCTATATCCAAGACTGGTATTGGTAATGTGGCATCTACTGAATATAATTGTGTATCCGTTGCTGTTCCTGAATTCCCTGCAGTATCCGTAGTGGTTACACTACCGTCTACAGTGGTATCTGCATCGGCAGCTAATTTACTTCCTGGTACATCGATACTATAATCTCCAGCTGCATCTACAGTTCCTGTATAATCTGTACCATCTACTGTTAAGGTAACGGTATCTCCGTCATTGAAATCTCCACTTACTGTTCCCGTTACAGCAACATCTGCACCAGCTTCTGCTGCGTTTAGGATGTTATCTGCTGTGATATCGTCTATTTCTAGAACTGGCACTGGCAATGTAGCATCGTATTGAATATCACGCGTAGCCTGAGTTGCAGGATTCCCTCCAAAGTCGCTTACATCTGCAGTGATAGTTTCCGTAGGGTCTAAAGCTTGTATATCTACTACAGGCACATCTAGCGTCCAGGTATTTCCTGAAACAGTAGCTGTATAGTTTTCTCCATTTAAGGTAACCGTTACTATTTGTCCATCTTCCACATTAGTCGTTGTACCGGAAATAGTTACCGGACTATCGTCTTCCGTTGCGTTGATGATATCATCCACAGCAACTGTATTGATTACGATTGCAGGAGCAGTAGTATTTACAGAGTACAATTGTGTATCGGTTGCTGTTCCTGAATTCCCTGCAGTATCCGTAGTGGTTACACTTCCGTCAACTGTGGTATCTGCATCGGCAGCCAGTTTGCTTCCTGGAACATCAATACTGTATGCACCCAGTGCATCAACAGTTCCTATATAATTTGTACCATCTACTATTAAGGTCACCGTATCGCCATCATTGAAATCTCCACTTACAGTTCCCGTTACGGCAACATCGGCACCAGCTTCTGCTGCGTTCAATATGTTATCTGCTGTGATGTCGTCTATTTCTAGAACTGGTGCTGGCAATGTAGCATCGTATTGAATATCACGAGTTGCCTGTGTTGCAGGATTACCTCCAAGGTCGCTTACATCTGCAGTAATAGTTTCCGTAGGGTCTAAAGCTTGCGCTTCCAACGCTGTTATATCGAAAGTCCAAACACCAGCAGTTACGACAGGAGAATAGGTAGTTCCGTTTAAGGTTACGGTTGCAATTTGTCCATCTTCTACATTGGTAGTAGTACCAGAAATAGTGACTGGACTATCGTCTTCCGTTGCGTTGATAATATCATCACCAGCAACTGTATTGATTACGATTGCAGGAGCAGTAGTATTTACAGAGTACAATTGTGTATCGGTTGCTGTTCCTGAATTTCCTGCAGTATCCGTAGTGGTTACACTTCCGTCAACTGTGGTATCTGCATCGGCAGCTAATTTACTTCCTGGCACATCAATACTATAATCGCCAGCTGCATCGATAGTACCTGTATAATCTGTTCCGTCTACGGTTAAGGTAACGGTATCTCCGTCATTGAAATCTCCACTTACTGTTCCTGTTACGGCAACATCGGCACCAGCTTCCGCTGCGTTCAATATGTTATCTGCTGTGATATCGTCTATTTCTAGAACAGGAACTGGCAATGTAGCATCGTATTGAATATCACGAGTAGCCTGTGTTGCAGGATTACCTGCATCATTGGACACATCTGCAATAATCGTTTCAGTAGCATCTAAAGCTTGCGCTTCCAACGCTGTTATATCGAAAGTCCAAACACCAGCAGTTACGACAGGAGAATAGGTTGTTCCGTTTAAGACTACGGTTGCAATTTGTCCATCTTCTACATTAGTTGTTGTACCCGAAATAGTTACCGGACTATCGTCTTCCGTTGCGTTGATGATATCATCCACAGCAACTGTATTGATTACGATTGCAGGAGCGGTAGTATTCACAGAGTACACTTGTGTATCCGTAGCACTTGCTGAGTTACCAGCGGTATCGGTTGTGGTTACACTGCCATCTACAGTTGTATCTGCATCGGCAGCTAATTTACTACCTGGTACATCGATACTGTATGCTCCTAAAGCATCAACAGTTCCCGTATAATCGGTACCATCTACGGTCAAGGTAACGGTATCTCCGTCATTGAAATCTCCATTTACCGTTCCCGTTACGGCAACATCGGTACCAGCTTCCGCTGCGTTCAGGATGTTATCCGCTGTGATATCGTCTATTTCTAAGATTGGTACTGGCAATGTAGTATCTACTGAATATAATTGTGTATCCGTAGCACTTGCTGAGTTACCAGCGGTGTCTGTAGTAGTAACACTACCATCAACAGTTGTATCTGTATCGGCAGCCAGTTTGCTACCTGGGACATCGATACTGTATGCTCCTAAAGCATATCTAATGAATACAGTTGTGTATCCGTAGCACTTGCTGAGTTTCCAGCGGTATCGGTTGTGGTTACACTACCATCTACCGTAGTATCTGCATCGGCAGCTAATTTGCTTCCTGGTACATCGATACTGTATGCTCCTAAAGCGTCTACAGTTCCGGTATAATCTGTACCGTCTACTGTTAAAGTAACGGTATCTCCATCATTGAAATCTCCACTTACTGTTCCCGTTACGGCAACATCGGCACCAGCTTCTGCTGCGTTTAGGATATTGTCTGCGGTGATATCGTCTATTTCTAAGATTGGAACTGGCAATGTGGTATCTAATGAATACAGTTGTGTATCCGTAGCACTTGCTGAGTTACCAGCGGTATCGGTAGTGGTTACACTACCATCTACTGTGGTGTCT
Source organism: Maribacter sp. Asnod1-A12 (assembly GCF_045063735.1). Lineage (NCBI taxonomy): Bacteria > Pseudomonadati > Bacteroidota > Flavobacteriia > Flavobacteriales > Flavobacteriaceae > Maribacter > Maribacter sp. Asnod1-A12. Next base: position 3,730,904 of record NZ_JBEFNZ010000006.1, on the reverse strand, counting down.
GCATCGGCAGCTAATTTGCTACCCGGTACATCAATACTGTAGGCACCTAATGCGTCTACAGTACCTGTATAATCGGTACCATCAACCGTTAAGGTAACGGTATCTCCGTCATTGAAATCACCCGAAACTGTTCCCGTTACGGCAACATCGGCACCAGCTTCTGCTGCGTTCAATATATTATCTGCTGTGATATCGTCGATATCCAAAATTGGAACTGGCAATGCAGCATCATATTGAATATCACGAGTTGCCTGAGTTGCAGGATTACCTCCAAGGTCACTTACATCTGCAGTAATAGTTTCCGTAGGGTCTAAAGCTTGCGCTTCCAACGCTGTTATATCGAAAGTCCAAACACCAGCAGTTACGACTGGAGAATAGGTTGTTCCGTTTAAGACTACGATCGCTATTTGTCCATCTTCGACATTAGTTGTTGTACCCGAAATAGTCACCGGACTATCATCTTCTGTAGCATTGATTATATCATCGCCAGCAACTGTATTGATTACGATTGCAGGAGCAGTAGTATTCACAGAGTACACTTGCGTATCCGTAGCACTTGCTGAGTTACCTGCAGTATCCGTAGTGGTTACACTACCATCTACTGTGGTGTCTGCATCGGCAGCTAATTTGCTACCCGGTATATCGATACTGTATGCTCCTAATGCGTCTACAGTTCCTGTATAATCGGTACCATCAACCGTTAAGGTAACGGTATCTCCGTCATTGAAATCTCCACTTACTGTTCCCGTTACGGCAACATCGGCACCGGCTTCCGCTGCGTTCAATATGTTATCTGCTGTGATGTCATCTATTTCTAGAACTGGCACTGGCAATGTAGCATCGTATTGAATATCACGAGTTGCCTGTGTTGCAGGATTACCTGCATCATTGGACACATCTGCAGTAATCGTTTCAGTAGCATCTAAAGCTTGCGCTTCCAACGCTGTTATATCGAAAGTCCAAACACCAGCAGTTACGACTGGAGAATAGGTCGTTCCGTTTAAAACTACGGTTGCAATTTGTCCATCTTCTACATCGGTTGTTGTACCAGAAATAGTCACAGGACTATCATCTTCCGTTGCATTGATGATATCATCCACAGCCACTACATTGATTGCAATAGTTGGAGTCGTTACATCATGCTGGATATCTCTCGTTGCTTGTGTTGCAGGATTGCCTGCATCATTAGACACATCAGCAGTTATCGTTTCAGTAGCATCTAAAGCTTGCGCTTCGGGAGCAGTTATATCGAAAGTCCACGTATTCCCTGTTACCACTGGAGAATATGTCGTTCCGTTTAAGACTACGGTTGCTATTTGTCCATCTTCGACATCGGTTGTTGTACCACTTATTGTCACTGGACTATCATCTTCCGTTGCATTAATAATATCATCGACAGCAACTACATTAATTGTAATTACTGGAGTCGTTACATCATGCTGAATATCACGAGTTGCTTGTACCGCTGGATTCCCTGCAGCATTAGACACATCCGCTGTAATTGTTTCGGTAGCGTCTAAAGCTTGCGCTTCGGTAGCGGTTATATCGAAAGTCCATGCATTACCTGTTACTACAGGAGAATAGGTAGTTCCGTTTAAGACTACGGTTGCTATTTGTCCATCCTCTACATCGGTAGTGGTACCAGAAATAGTCACCGGACTATCGTCTTCCGTTGCATTAATAATATCATCTACCGCCACTACATTAATAGCGATAGTTGGAGTCGTTACATCATGCTGAATATCACGAGTAGCCTGAGTTGCTGGATTCCCTGCAGCATTGGATACATCAGCAGTTATCGTTTCATTCGCATCTAAAGCTTGTGCTTCTAACGCTGTTATATCGAAAGTCCATGCATTCCCTGTTACTACAGGAGAATAGGTAGTTCCGTTTAAGACTACGGTTGCAATTTGTCCATCTTCCACATTGGTAGTAGTACCAGAAATAGTGACTGGACTATCATCTTCCGTTGCATTGATTATATCATCGACAGCAACTACATTAATTGCGATAGTTGGAGTTGGAACTACGGTAACATTTACAGTAGCGGTATCCGTATCATTATTTGCATCTGTTATTGTATAGGTAAAAGAATCTGCTCCGCTATAACTAGCAGCAGGTGTATACAATACCGTATCATCTGTTGGATCTAATGGCGTACTATTATCATCTATTGAAACCGTACCTCCATTTGTAGTTGTTGTACTTGGAAGTGTAATTGCTCCGGAATTAGGACCGTCACCACCAAAGGTATCAGGGCCGTTACCATTATTAGCTAATACGTCAATACTATTATTACTTGTATCCTGAGCGATTGAAACCTCATCATCTTGAGCAGTTGGCAGACTATTCACAGCCACATTAACGGTTACCGTAGCGGTATCGCAATTTGTTAGGTTGTCAATATCCGTATCACAAATTTGGTAGTTAACAGTGTAAGAACCTGTGCCTGTATTATTCGCCACATCTACAGAACCATCTCCATTAACCGTTAAAGGACCATTGGTAACAGGGGTGATGGTTACACTAGCTGGGTTAAGTGCTGCACCGTTAAACTCATCATTATCAAATACGTTCAATACATCTGTAACTCCTGTAAAACCTTCAATGGCTGTAATCCCCGCTACATCATTTATTGCATCTACATTATTTATAACTGTTAAGGTAGCTTCAGCTTCTTCCGAACAGGTATTATTGGTGCTGCTAACTAGTACCTTGTAGATATTACCATCCATAATTAAGGTAACATCTGAAATTGTTAAACTAGCATTTGTAGCTCCAGATATGTTTGAAAAAGTAGATCCTGAATTTGTACTCACTTGCCATTGGTAGGTTAAACCAGCATCTGCATTAACATCATAAGTTGGTGTTCCAGAAGTATATGAAGAGGCATCTAGGGCAGAAGCTACTACTGTAAAAGTAGCATCATCTCCAACTCGTTCCTCTTGGTCTGTAGGAGCAGTATCAATACTTGTTTCTGCAGCGGTTGTAATACCGGTAGTAGTACCTGTATACGCAGTAGTTGCACCAGTAACACGACCATCTGTATCGTACCCAGAACCATCTACTTCTCCATCATTATTAGCATCTAAATGACCTGCTTCTAAAGTATCTGTACAACCATCGTTATCAGAATCTGTATCTAAATGGTTGGCAATACCATCGTCATCAGTATCACATGAGTAATTGTTTGCACTTGCGATTAATGTTGTTGAAACATTCCAATCATCATTATCGGCTGTCATAGAATAACAAATATCTATTGATGTGGCTCCTGACCATGGTACTGTTACCGTAAGTGTGGTAAATGAACCACTCGTAGTTGAGATTGGAAAAGTAGCTAACGATGCCGTAGCTCCATTTAATGTAGTTACAGTTGCATCTGAACTTATATTATCGTTAGGGTTTCTAAAAGTAGCATATTCAGTGCCGTTGATTGTAAAATCTAAGTCGGCATAACGTCCATTTATAATGTTGTCACTATTGCCATTTGTTCGAATGGATAGTTCAAATGTAAGTTTTGTGGCATTTGAAACCGATGAGACATCGTTTACCGTATAACATAATGTCGCATTGTTTGCTCCGTTAGATTGATTCTGAGCACTTGACCCATCGCCAACAGCCGACCAACCTGACCCTTTTGTCCAATTGTTATAATCAGCATCTACAACTGGTAGTGCACATTCATTTGTATCTAAAATACCATCATTATCATCATCTTCATCACAATAATCGCCAACTAAATCTCCATCACTATCCACATAAGATGGGTGGGAAGGATCGCATGGACTACATTCATCTGCCTGTTGGGTATTGTCAAGTGAAGTACCAATACCTTGAGAAGTTCCTGAAGGAATACCATCACCATCTACCGCAGCGGTTAATCTTAAATTTGAATCTATATCTGCATAGGTATAGGTACCATTGCCTTCTAAGGCATCTGGGCAACCATCATTATCTGAATCAGTATCTAAATGATTTGCGATACCATCATTATCTGTATCTGTTGCTGGACACAATCTAAAAATAACTACACTGGCATTATCTGTTGTGAAGAACTCTACAAAAGAGGCATAGCCATCAGATTCCCATATTTCGGTACCGGCATCATTACTTGCAGAAGAGGCATCTCTTTCCACATAATATTCATTGCCTTGATTGATAGAAGTAAAGCCTGTATTAAGAGTTCCTGTAAAACTGAACTTTTCTCCGTTTGAACGTATACCTTCTTTACTACCCACAGAAGTGAGTCCAGAACCATGGTCTATTCTTAATCTTGATGGTATTGTACCTGATATAGCAATCGATGAAGCTGGGTTTGAACCTGAAGTGTTCCAAGAACTACCTGTGGCATTCACGTAGGCATCTGTAAGCGTTAGTATTACAGCCCCAGTGCTTAACCCAAATAGATTACTTACATCATGTACCGCACTAGCAATTACCTCGTTACCTGTATACCCTAAATCACTGGGTCTTACAACGGTATAACCTGTACAGGTATCTTCTTCAGTATCTAAAATACCATCATTATCATCGTCTTCATCACAAAAATCTCCTACTAAATCTCCATCACTATCTACATAAGATGGGTGAGAAGGGTCACATTCACTACATTCATCTGCCTGTTGGGCATTGTCTAGTGAAGTACCAACACCTTGAGAAGTTCCTGAAGGAATACCATCACCATCTACGGCAGCTGTTAATCGTAATTCAGAATCTAAATCTGCATAGGTATAATTGCCATCGCCTTCTAAAGCATCGGGACAACCGTCATTATCACTATCTGAATCAAAACAATCTCCTATACCATCCCCATCTGAATCAATTTGAGGGACGACATATAAATCGTATCGAGAAGTAACTCCTGTAGGTGTGTCATTTGTTGTTGTAAACGTAATACTAGAAGTTGTACTTAGAGAATTCCATGTAAAGAAATTAGGTGAATTAGATGTATCTCCAGTAGATGTGGTTCTTTGAACCCTGTATTCATTTGGAACAGAATTATCTTCTATAAACTGAGCTTCTAAAGGAGCTGTTTGTTCGTAAACTGTTCCATCGGAAATAATACCATCATAAGCCATTTCCGTTGGTATATTCGGACCATGTAACGCTCTAAAATACAAGGCTCTTGTTCCTGAAAAAGTAAAGTTAGGATAAGCACCATTGTTTCCAGGATCTGTAACGTCTGTAGCCCAATAAGTTTGTGCTGAATTTTCTGAAATGTTGCTTACATCTAAAATTATATTACCTACGGGTAACCCGAACTCTGCACTAATATCAATATCAGATTCAGAATAATTTAAGACTCTTCCGGATCCACTAGCTGCTGAAAAAGCAGAACTGTATGTTTTTAAAACATCTGGAGTAATATTTACAAAACCAGACTCATCTATACATTCTACGGTATCTAAAATACCATCATTATCATCATCTTCATCACAATAATCGCCCACTAAATCTCCATCACTATCTGCGTAAGATGGGTGGGAAGGATCGCATGGACTACATTCATCTGCCTGTTGGGTATTGTCTAGTGAAGTACCAGCACCTTGAGAGGTTCCTGAAGGAATACCATTACCATCCACGGTAGCTGTTAGTCGTAATTCTGAATCTAAATCTGAATAGGTATACGTTCCATCGCCTTCTAAAGCATCTGGGCAACCGTCGTTATCAGCGTCTGTATCTAAATGGTCAGCTGTTCCGTCACCATCTGTATCAATAGAAGTAAAAGTAGCACTTGTTTCTTCTAAAATTAAATTATCCATTAAAACAGCTTCAGATACTCCTGAAGTTGGAGTGAAAAATAATCTGTCAATATCACTACTTGGTGTGAATGTGAAAGTTATAGTTGTCCATCCGTTACTATATTCATCAACAGGACCGTAAAGGCCTACATATTCAATACCAGGGTTACCATCATCTAAAGCTCCAACAGTTGTACCATCTTGATAAAGATTATTAGCATCAATGTAATCTAAATCAGAATAATTATAAATTCCATCACTATCGTCATCACCTTCTATTGCTGTATTACCAACATTAATTGTGTAAAACTCTATTGATGCAGAAGTAGCTGAAAAGTTAGAATCAAATGTACTAGCAGCCATGTCAAATGTAAATATATACTCAACACCGGCAAGTAGTGGAGCTGCTAAATTATGTACTACAACTTCTCTTGTGTTTGCAGAAGAAGTATCATATGATTCAGAAGCACCATCGCCTGAATGGAAACCAATATAATAATCACCATCAGAAGCAGAAAAACCACTTATGGTTGTATTGTCATATAAATCAGCGGTACCCCAAACTAAATCCCAATCATCAACAGCCACTCCAACATTTCCTGTTCCTGGCCCTAAAAAAGAGCCACCTCGAGAGTTACCTATCGTAGGATCGTTACTTTCAAAACTAGGGTTTGCTAGATAGTTTGTTACCGTTTCAGAATACCCTTCATCTGTATCTAAAATACCATCATTATCGTCGTCGTCATCACAATTATCAAAATAGCCATCGTTGTCAGTATCTATAGAACCACAAGGGTCAATTATACCATCATCTCTATAATCTACTTGGGGATCACCAGAGTTTTGCGTGTTAGGTAAAAGCGTTGGATCATCGATAGTACCATTAGGGTCTGAATAATCTGCTGTAGCATCGGTATTATCATCTAAACCATCATTATCTGCATCGGCATTTGCTAATGTTAAACCGGCTTCGGTAGTATCGTCAGCACCTTCGTTATCGCTATCTAGATCTAAGTAATCTGGCGTATCTGCGCCATCTGTATTTTCAGGAGTAATACCACCTAAATAAGCAGAGTTTACCCCTTTATTTGTTTCATATGTTGCTACGTCATCTGCAATTGGTGCAGTATAACCAGTTGTTGTCTGTGCTTCTATATTATCTGGCAGTCCGTCACCATCACTATCCAAATCTAAATAATCGGCAATTCCGTCTGGGGTAGCTTCCGAGTCTAAAATGGTATAATTAACCGTGCCAGCATCCTCATTTCCACCGCCTTGTACAGCATCTGGAACACCATCTGTGCCAACATTCCCTGTGACTTCTCCATTGGTATGTGCAGCATTATGACCTGCTTCTACAGCATCATAAATACCATCGTTATCAGAGTCTAAATCAAAATAATTTGGTACACCATCTAAATCGGTATCGCAAGCCAAAGCGTGCTCAAAACCAACATCATCAAATCGTGTAAGACCTGTGCCGTTCTGGTTATTGTAAATATAAAATCTAAAGTAATAGGTTGTTCCTGCTGTCAAATAATCGTTAGAGGCTATACTATAAGGTAGATAACCATTTGCAATCATGTCATCTATATGTAAATCTTGCACTTTAATTGTTGGACTGCTAAAACTGGCATTGGTATCCATTTCAAGAGTCATATCAAAGTCGCCATAATCTTTTTCAGGACCACTGTTGCTAGAATAAAAACCTATAGCAATATTTTGTGTCCATAAATCTACAGCTGGTGTATATGCAACTTGTACATAATGGTTTGCTGATTTAGCAGCTGCAAAGGTACTTTGGTTGGCATTATCAAATACATAGGTATACTGACTACCAGTTTCATTTAATGATCCAAAAGAAATATTTGCCGCCGAAGTGAAATTTGGACTACTAATTAACGTACGACTGTCATAGGTTGCATAATCAGAATCTCCCGGATCCGTAGTTCCTACAGTTGAAGCATTTGGAGTTTCAGAATCGTTGTGTTCCCATTCAACCCTTGTTTGTGTACATAAGGATAGTTCTTCAGCATCTAAAATACCATCGTTATCATCATCTAGATCGTCTACATCAAGAACTAAATCTCCGTCATTGTCAGGACCAGCAGGACCTCCACAAGCAACAGAATTATCACCATCTGTAACCGCACTGGTCGTACCCGTATACCCGTCGCTACCATCTACGCTACCGTAAGTTGTATAGCCTGTGCCATCAACTTCACCATCTTCATCAGCATCTGTAAAACCAGCTTCTTTAGCATCGGTACATGCATCGCCGTCGGAGTCTTGATTTAGAAAATCAGGTGTTCCGGGAGTAGTTTCTGGTGGTGTTAATGCAGTGCCAGAACAGTCTGTTGTTGAAGAAAAGTCAACTTCAATTCCATAAATCGCTACATCTTCCCAGTAGGTTGTTACCTGTATATATTGTGTATCTGCATTAGTTGTATACGTATATTCAGTTATTGTATTTCCAGTAACTGTATATTCATTATCCAATATGGTTCCTACAGTATTACCACTAGCATCTGTTTGATGTATTTGTCCACTTTGACTACCGCCCGATGCATGTGCCATGAATAAGGTAAATGAAGTGCCAGAAGGTATTAATGTGCCTAAGTCTAATACTAGTTTAGAAGTATTTACACCAGAAACAGCCGCACCCGTATCTGATAAGCCAGTTACACCAGTTGCATTAGCAGGGTTTGTGAATGTATTTTGTACAACATTTGCACCAACAGCATTTAGTGGCCCAGCAGAAGCTACTCCACAACTACCATCATAAATATCTACTAAACCATCACTGTCTAAATCATCTAAATTATCTGCAACCCCGTTATTGTCGGCATCAGTACCGCCAGCTTCAATAATATCATATATACCATCATTATCGGAATCTAAATCTTCTGAATTTGGTATGCCATCACCGTCAAAATCACAGGCAACAGTACCTCCAGATAAAGTAATAGGTATTAATGAAATATCATCTAAGGCTAAATCGTTACCACAACCGCCTGTGTTATTATTAATGAGAACAACTTCTATATTAGTAGAAGTACCTGTATTAAATTCAAAATTATAATTTTGCCATTCGCCGGTTCTGGGAATATCTCCTGTATCAAAAGATGCAATTACTGCACTAGCATTGTCTAAATCTCTAATTTCATATTTTACGTTTGGTAGAATGTAACCACCTGTTTCTCCGTTACAGAAAGTTTCATTAGCCTCGCTATTGGCATTTACCAACCAAGCAGTGAATTTATATGTTGAATCCGGTAAAAGTGTTACTGTTCTGTTATAAAAATCGCCAGAAGTATAGCTGGCATTAACAACCATCATATAGCCAGAACCCGTAGTATGATCGCCTAAATTTGGCTGCCAGCTACCTTCTGGTTGATTTACCAGATTGGCAATCGTGTAATCTCCATCATCCAAAGCGTCCGGAAAATTTGCGAATTCTGTTATGTCATCTCTATAATTATACGTTGTATATCCTGAAGTTAATTCCCCACCAGGATACGAGCCTGTACCAAAATCTTCAGAAAAAACAGCACATGACAGATTTTCTATATCATCTGGTATTCCATCATTGTCATCATCAATATCTTCGGCATTAGATAAGCCGTCTCCATCAATGTTCTCAGGAGTAGCAGATAAAGTCCAAGGAGAAAACTCATTGACACCAGCAATTGTTACTGTATTGTTCGAGAGGCTAGAACTACTAGTCCCTTTTTTCTGCCAAGCGTTAGAAGCTGTATCGTACCTATATGTAAAAAGATTGTTTTCGCCATTTGCAGGCAAATCATCATCTGCATAGGTAAGGGTTAAATTTGCAGTACCAGAACCTGATTTGTCTAACTGCCAAAATCTATTTAATGAGTTGTTTACTAAGCTATTGCTAGACTCGTCTAAGATATTTGTTACATTTTCTGGTTGCGAAGGAAAAGGAGTCATATCCAAACCTGTTGGGTAAGTTGAAACGGTTATTTCTCCTAAATCGCCACTGGCTCTTTCTATAGTTAAAGGTATTTGCACCCCAGATACGGTACCAAAAGGCACTGTATATTCACCACCTGTAGGTGAAGTCTGCCATAAAACCTTACTTTGGTTAAGAACGTCTTCACTAACAATATAACCTTCATCTGAAATAATCGCTCCAATTAGAGAGTTTGTGATTTGTAAAGTATTTGAATTTAAATCTAATTCAACGTTCTTTAAATCAAGTATACCTAGATTGTTACCTGAAATTGACCCACCTACAATAGTATTGACTTCAAGAGTTACTTCATCAACATCAAGAGTTAAATTATAAAATACAGTTGTAGTTGAGCCACCGATGGTTGTAACCGTCGCTGTTTTTGTTAAGTTGACGGTTCCTTCCGAATTAGAAGAAAATACCTGCCCGGTTGAATTGTTGTTCAGCCAATCGCCATCCACACTTATGAATGCACTGTTGGTTATAGAACCTTCGTTTGAAACAAGGAAGTCACCATCATCTACACGAATTGAAGCCCCGTCACCTATGGAAACAGTTGCACCTATTAGGTTAAACCCATCTTGGGCTAACAGGAAGGTTATATTAAAAAATAGAAATAAAATAGTATAATGAACAGTTTTCATATTGTAATGATGGGAGGTTAAAATTGTATTACGAAACTAAACTCGTATTGAGGATTACCTCATTTCTGCCATAACTAAACCAAAGCCAACTTGTAGTGTAACTGCACTTTCATTTGACATGCCGACCAGTCTAAGTTGAACATCTTGTTGTGCAGCAGTATCTATTTCTACCCATGGCGTAGTTACGAGTCCGTTAACAGAAATTGATACACCTGGACCAAAGCTGGTTCCATTTAAATAATTCCATGTACTTCCTCCGTTTGTAGAGTATTGTAATGCAATATCAAGAGTATTTGGACCAGTAATCGTGAGCCCAAACACATTAGCTACCACTCTCATTTCTCTAACTTCTGTTAGATCTAATTGAAATCTATATATTTCCAAACCTAATAGCTCAGTAGGAGTAAGGTTGTTTATACCGGCCCATAAAGATGGTGTAAGACCAGATAATATGGAAGCTGTAGCTGTAGCTGAGCGATTATATAATTCATATGGTCCACCTTGTACGAACATTACCATGTTGTTTACATCGGTATTATAGATCATTAAGCCATCTGGTGGACTTACCAATGCTAAAATTTCTGTTTCTGTCATTCTTGGTATTAGCAAACCACCAGTTGTAGATTGTATGTCTAACGCTGCGGAAGGGTCTGGAGTTAATGTATTAATGCCTACCGATTGAGAATTTATGTTGGTTGCAAAAAATAATATAATACAAGCACTGCATAAACAGTGTAGTATATTTTTTGAGTAAAGGTGATTTTTTAAATAAGTATTCATGATTTTATTAATTTTTAGTTTGGTGGTCAATGATTATTATTGTAATACTAAAGGTTTTATAATGTAGGAAAAATACTGTTATAATATTTATGGTAAATGTATTATTTAACTATTAGGTAGAAACAAAATGTTGTAGTAATGTACCTTTTTGTTGGGAAGTAAGAAAAAACTGATGTGAATGTTATTATTTTGGTAGTAAAAATCCTACTATCTTGTTACCTAATCATTATATAGATGTAATTAATTACATTTATATATTATGGAATAGGGGCAATATTTAACAAGTATTTATTTTTGAAATGTAGGAATTTACCATATTATACCATAAGTATTGACAGTAATTAATACTAAAAATGTATTGGAAATTGATAGTTTTAGATTTGAAAAACTGAAGATATTATTGTCTGTTTTTAATAAGTTTTATAAATTAAGTGAGTATATCACACTTATATTTTTATATTGCTTAACAATTTTATATTAGGCTTTGATGCTGATATCGTAAAATCTAATTTTCATGATAAGATTTCAAAATATCTACCATATCATTTTTGTTTTAATACTCTGTATTTCATGCAAAAAAAATGGGGAAAATGAAGAAGTAAAACCTAACATACTATTAATTGTTGTAGATGATTTGGGTTATGCAGATTTTTCTCCCTTTAAGAATCACGATAATTCAATAGAGACACCACATATTACAGAACTTGGTGAATCTGGTAAGGTGTTTACTCAAGCATATGTAACGGCCCCGGTATGTAGCCCCTCAAGAGCAGGTATACTTACAGGTAAGAATCAGTTTAGGTGGGACAAACCGGCAAGTTGGGGACCAGGTTTACCAGATAGTGTAAAAACCATTGCAGAATACCTAAAAGATGCAGGATATCGTACTGCCAGAATTGGAAAAAATGATTTAGGACGTAATTTTCATAAAAATAATGTTCGAGAATATCCTTTAAATCATGGGTATGATGAGTTTTTAGGTTTCTCTGCTCATGCTCATGATTACTGGTTAGTTTCTAATGAAATAAGAAATCGTACTCCTGATCCATATGGAACAAGTGCATTACTTGGTCCTTTAATGCATAATATGGGGGAGAAGAGTTTTGATGAAGGATACTTAACGGATATACTTACCGATGCTTCGATAGAATTTATAGAGCAAGAAAATGACAAACCCTTTTTTTTAACCCTCTCTTATAATGCTGTTCACCATCTCATTCACGAGGTACCTAAAAAGTATCTAGATAAATATAAAGTGAAAGAAATCCCTAATTATGACCCAGACAGTTTACTGACTTTTGGTAATCATGAAGCTGGTACATACGCTGCTTATTACGATAAATACTCGCGTGTGGGTACAATTCAACACGACGATCTTAGAAAATATTACTTAGCTAACTTAGCATGTCTGGATGATAATATTGGTAGAGTTTTAGAAGCGTTAAAGTCTAAAGAACTTCAAGAAAATACTTTGATTCTTTTTATTTCTGATAATGGGGGGTCGCCTTTGACAGGAGCTAATAATATGCCACTTACAGGAGGTAAATATTCATTATGGGAAGGGGGTATCAGAGTACCTATGGTTTTAAGTTGGCCTGGCAGGATTAAAGAGAATTCTATTGAAAACCGTTACGTATCGGCAACTGATATTTTACCCACTTTGGTCAATGCTGTAGGGCTCAATTTAAGTGATCCTGAACTTGATGGTATAGATTTGTTAAAACCACAAAAAGATAGATTACTGGTCTGGAAATGGCAAAAAACTTGGGCTGTACGTAAGGGTGATTGGAAGTTGACAAATGCTAAAGAAAATCATTGGAAAAGTGAACCCTCGGCTCAATACGTTAAACCAATTGTAGATAATATGAATTTAAAACTATTCAATGTAGAAACTGATCCTGGTGAACGTAAAGATTTGTCGAAGAATTACCCTGAAATAGTTGCTGAACTAGAGTATGCATTTAATAGCTGGTGTAAAGAAAACATTAAATAATAGCTTATTAATGCCTGTCTATGTTAACAAACCCCAATTTTATTGAAATTATTCTACCTTGCTTTTAACTTTAAATAAATAGGTTTGCCTAGAATTAATTTAAAAATAAAGTTTCCTTTCTTACCAGATTACTTTTGTCATTATTTAAGTGTGATGATTTTAATTTTGGCTCCTTTATTCTTATGCTCACAAGAGACTTCTCCTATAATTAAATTTTCATCAATAGATTACGGCGCCGAAAATCAAAATTGGGATATTACCCAAGATTCTCGAAACTTTATATATGTAGCCAATAATGCAGGTCTTCTAGAGTTTAACGGGTCTCGTTGGGAGCTACATAAATCGCCCAATAATACTGTTATTCGTTGTGTTGTTTCTGCTAACGATAGAATTTACACCGGTAGCTTTATGCAATTCGGTTTTTGGGAAAAAGATGATACAGGGCAATTAATATATCAATCCTTATCAGACTCCATAAAATCAGATTTATTTGAAGATGAAATTATATGGAATATTGAAAAATTTGAAAAGTATATTGTTTTTCAATCTTATGATCACGTTTATTTTTATAATACCGATAGTAATGAAGTAAAATTTACAACGGACAAAAAGAATAATTATAGGTTATTTAAAGTCAATAATGAATTATATATTCAAAAATATGATGGTCGTATTTTACATCTAGAAAACGGAAATGAAAAACTTATAGCTAAAATACCCGAAGAGCTTAATGTTAAGTTTCTACTAAGTATGTTTTTTGTTGATAATCAATTAGTGGTATTGACTCGTACTAAAGGTTTATATAAAATTGAAAATCAAACTTTAGTTAGATGGAAAATACCTGCAGATACATTATTAGAAAAATCTAGAGTATTTAGTGGTATTCAATTAGAAGATAAAAGCTTTATGCTTGGCTCTATATCAAAGGGTATTATAACGTTATCAAAAGAGGGCAAGGTAACTAATATTGTAAACCAATCTAAAGGGTTAAGTAACAATACGGTTTTAGATTTATTTGAAGACAAAGATGGTAATGTATGGACAGGTTTAGATAACGGTCTAGATTGTTTAAATATGAGGTCTTACATTAAAGAGTATAATGACCGTGACGGTACCGTTGGTACAATCTATGCATCTACAATTCATGATCAAAAATTATATGTTGGTACCAATCAAGGTTTGTTTTATAAGAATTTGAATACCGATGAATCTTTGAAATTTATCAAAGGTACAGAAGGTCAAGTTTGGTCGGTTTATACAGATGATAAAGAACTTCTGTGTGGTCATAATTCCGGTGTATTTGTGGTGACTGGTAATAAAGCAAAACTAATAACTGACATTGCCGGGGTTTGGAATTTTAAACCCATTCCAAATCAAAAAGGTAAACTACTTTTTGGGCATTATTCTGGTATTGCAGTTTTAGGAAAAGATGGAAATGATTGGAAATTAGATGCTAAAATAAAAGGTTTTGAAATTTCTTCACGGTTTTTAGAAATAACTGATGACGGAAGTATTTGGGTAAATCACGAAAATAAGGGTGTTTATAAAATGTTGTTGAATAGAGATTTAACTGTATTTGATAATGTGGAGTTACTTCATAACGTACCAAAAGGCAAAAGTTCTGCCCTAACAAAAACTAACAATAGCCTATTATACAGTAATGATGAGGGTATTTTTAAGTTACATGCAGACGCGACTACATTTATTCGTGATACTACATATAGTAGGTTAATTCCTGAAGGGGAATATCATTCTGGTAGGTTGGTTTTTGATAAGAAGCAGCGCCTTTGGAGTTTTAATCAAAACGATATAAGTTATTCTCAAAAAGGACCATTGAATGATATGGTCGATATAAAGATTATACCTATAGATAAAAACCATAGAAAGACTACCATAAGTTTTGAAAACATTAGTAATCTTTCTAAAAACCAATATATTCTTGGTAAAACAAATGGATATTTATTAATCGATTTAGATAAAGTTACCGATAGGTCTCACCAAATTTTCTTGGATAAAGTTAAAATTAGAACTGAAGATAATTCATATTCGAATATATCAAAAGAGCACGAAGGGCAGTTTAAATTCAATGAATCTTCATTGAGTTTTAGTTACAATGTTCCTAATTATGATAAGTATACTAATGTTACTTATCAATATCAATTAGTTGGTTTTGCCGATGTTTGGAGCGATTGGAGCGAAGAATCAACAATATCCTTCGAAAAATTACCATATGGCGATTATGTTTTTAAGGCCAAATCTAAAATTGGTAAGCAAACATCAACGAATACGGTAGAATATAGATTCAATATTGCAAAACCTTTTTACCTCTCTAATCTTGCACTTTTAGGTTATTTATTATGTTCAATTGCCTTAGGTGTACTAATACACAAATCATATAAGCGATATTATCATAGGCAAAATGAAAAACTTATACTAGAGAATAAACGTCAATTACAGATTCAAGAAATTGAAAGTAAGGAAGAGATGATGCATCTTAAAAACGAAAAGCTAAATCAAGATATAGAAAGTAAAAACAGAGAACTGGCTATTTCAACGATGAGTGTGATAAAGCGTAATGAAGTTTTACGAAAAGTGAAAAAAGAGCTTAAAAAGGAAAATAAACTTATTGATGATAACCATCCTGTAATTAAACTCATAGACAAGAACTTGAATAGTTCAAAAGATAAGAAGATGTTTATGGATGCTTTCAATAATGCGGATAAAGAATTCTTGACCAGAGCAAAAGAGATACACCCTGAACTTTCTGCAAATGATTTAAAATTTTGTGCATACCTAAGGCTTAACCTTTCTTCAAAAGAAATAGCTCCTTTATTGAATATATCTGTTAAAAGTGTAGAGGTTAGAAGATCGCGATTAAGAAAGAAACTGAACCTAAATAGAGATACTAATCTAATTGACTATATTATTACAATTTGATACTGGAGAACACCACTACATTACCACTACATAGCTATTAATTGGTTCTTATTTAAAGCACATTATATATTTTTCATAATACAATGTTAAATTCTAAACCCTTTGTTTTATTGGGGTATTCGTAATATTTGTTAGTTTCAAAAATGAAATGTATGTTTTTGTAGTGTCTATTTTTTGAATTTCGTAAACAAAACTTACTAATTTTAAATTGATTAAAAAATAAACTAAAAATGCGATGCTATAATAGCCTTCGCAAACAAAACAACTCATTTGAATAAACCAACAATTTATGATTTCAAATTTCTTGAATTTTAAAAAATGTGTTTTCTCCTTTTTGATGGTACTTAGTACGGTCTCTATGGGTTTAGCACAAGACAGCAAAACGGTTACCGGAACGGTAATTGATCAGGGAGGATTACCCTTGCCTGGAGCATCAGTTGTAGTTAAAGGAACTAAAACAGGTGTTGCTACAGATTTTGATGGTAATTTCACTATTAATGCAAATAGTGAAGCCACGACATTAACGGTATCTTATATTGGGTATCTAGAAAATGAGGTTCAAATTTCTGATGAACCAATGAAGATAACCCTTCAAGAAGATTCTAGTTTACTTGAAGAAGTTGTTGTTGTTGGGTACGGTACACAACGTAAAAGCGATATTGTTAATGCTGTTGCCGTTACAGATATCGAGAAAGCAGTTTTAACTCCAACATCAGATGTAAACGAGATGTTAAGAGGTAGAATTGCCGGTCTACAGGTAGATGTAGGTGGAGGTACTTTAAGACCAGGTGGTACTTCTGATATTATTTTTAGGGGGCAAGGCTCAATAGAAGGTAGTGTAAGCGCTATTTATGTAGTAGACGGTATAATTAGAGACGGTGGCATAGAAGATATAGATTCAGATGATATAGAATCAATTGAGTTTCTAAAAGATGCCTCTGCACAAGCTATTTATGGTTCAAGAGGAGCTAATGGTGTTGTTTTGATTACGACAAAACGGGGCAAGGCAGGTAAAATAAATGTTAGTTACCATGGCTTTATGACCACGAAATCTATAGAAAGAAATTTCGATGTTTATAGTGGTCAAGAATTTGCTCAATTAAGAAGAGAAGCGGTTAGGTCTAATATAGATGGTGATAATTACCCAAATGATGCAGATATTTTCTCAGAATTAGAGTTAGCATCGATTGCCAATAACGAATTTGTTGATTGGGAAGATGAGTTGTTAAGAACTGGTTATGTAAACAGTCAAGCTGTTAGTGTAAGTGGTGGGTCTGAGTTTACTAAGGTCTTCGGTAGTATAAATTATTACAAAGAAGATGGTCTTATACCAACATCAGGTTATACAAGAAAAACACTTCGCTTAAATGTAGACCAGAAAATCAGTGATAAATTCTCTGTAAATTTTGATATTAATATTTTAAATGATGATACAGATAGAGCGGCAAGTGTTAATGTTATTACCTTTTCGCCGTTAGGTAGAGCCTACGATGATGATGGTAATTTAACCCAGTTTCCAAGTGGAGAAGAATTGTCTGCCGTAAATCCAATTTGGAATTTGAGAGAGCAAGAGAATGTAGAAAAGGGTAACGACTATGTTATAAACGTAACTCCTATTTGGCAGATTACGGATAATCTACAATATCAATTAAAAACAAACTTGACCAGAAGAAATTCAGAAAGAGGACAGTATCAATCTTCATTGAGTTCTGCAGGTGATGACGTTGGCGGTATCGCAAGAATAGATAACCAATTGACAGAATCTTATTTGATCGAAAATATATTAACGTACGATAAGTCTTTTAACGATAATAATAAACTGAATTTGACTTTGGTTCAATCGTCGCAAGAGAACAAGTTTAGTAGAACATTTACCGAGGGACAAGGGTTTACCAATGAAAGTTTAGGTTTTGACGGTATAACCAATGCTATTGGTAATGTTACGGTAGAGCGTGATAAAACCCAGCAAAGATTGTCTTCTTTTATGGCAAGGGCGCGTTACAATCTGTTAGATAGATATTTACTTACGGCTACGGCTAGGGCTGATGGTGCCTCTGTTAATTCTGAAGATAATAAATGGAGTTTTAACCCCGCAGCTTCATTTGCATGGAAAATTCATAATGAACCATTTATGCAAGATTTATCAGCAGTTCAAGAATTAAAGTTTAGAGCAAGTTACGGTTCGTTGGTTAATGATTTAGGTAGGGCATATACATCGCTTTTTACTGCTGATGGGCAAAATTATGTATTTGATAGCCAATCGGCTTCAGGTTACGCTCCGTCAGTAATTCTTCCAAATACAGATTTAAAATTTGAAAGAATAACTACACTGAACCTCGGTCTCGATTTTTCTGTATTCAAAAGACTTTTGACCGGTAATGTCAATTATTATGATGCTAGAACTACAGATTTATTATTAAGGCGTGGTGTGCCTTCAATTACTGGGTATCAATATACTTTTTTCAATGCCGGTGAATTACAGAATACTGGTGTAGAATTAAGCTTAACCGCAAATTTGATCAATACACAAGATTTTAAATGGTCGGTTTCGACAAATTGGTCTAATAATAAGAATAAAATATTAGAACTATATGATGATGGTAATGGTAACCCTATTGTTAACGATGATACCTATAATTACTATGTAGGTCAACCTGTAGGTGTAATTTATCAATATGAATTTGATGGGATTTGGCAAGAAGGAGAAGATTTTGTCAACGCTCCACAGGCAAATCCTGATTCAGCGTTACCACAAGAAAATCTTCGTGCCGGTGATATTAAAATTAAAGATACCAATGGTGTTGATGATGAGGGTAATGCAACAGGTATTCCCGATGGAAAAATAACGCAAGAAGATCGTGTTTTTACAGACCCTAATCCAGATTGGTTCGGTTCATTTTCAACAAGTTTTGAATATAAAGGAATTGATTTGTTTGTTGATTTTTATGTAGTTGATGGTGCTACGAAAATTAATCCTTTTTTATCAAGCTTTAATAATGGAGGTACCCTTTCTGGGAAGTTAAATGGAGTAGAGGTAGATTATTATACACCAGAAAATCCATCCAACTCATTTCCTAGACCAAATTTTGATTCAACCCCACTATATTTAAATTCTTTGGCAGTTAAAGATGCGTCTTATGTGAGATTAAGAACAGTGAGTTTAGGGTATACAATACCGGCAAAAATGTCTTCACGTTTTAATCTTGAGCAAATCAGATTTTACTTAACCGGTTCTAATTTGTTTACCAATACTGATTATATAGGGTATAGCCCAGAGGTAAATATTAGAGATACCTTTTCTACAGCAGATACAGGTTATCCAGATTCAAGAAGTTTCACTTTAGGACTAAGGGTTAAATTTTAAAAAAAAATATTATTATGAATACACAATTTTTTACAACAAAAATAAAGGGTAGCCTACTATTGTTTTCAGTATTATTTTTCATGTTCTCATGTGAAGATTATTTGGAGGAACAGCCTAGTACGTTGATTGATTCTGATTATATCTATACGACCGAAGAAGGTTTGAAGTCAGGGGTAGTAAGTCTTTATAAACTTGATAGAGATCGCTATGATAATAGCACTGAAGATTACATGGGCGGGGTACTGTTGTCCTCAAGAAGTGATCTTGCATTTAGTAGAACTGGTTATACTGGTTTAATGGGTAGATATGAAAGAGGGGTTTCACCAATTGATCAAGGTGCGAATTTTGTCTCTACATTGTTTTGGAAACACTTTTATAATATGACGAACAAGGCTACATCTATCATTAATGCGGCAGAAGAAATAGAAGAAATAGATGAAGACGTTAGAAGTCAAGTTATAGCAGAGGCTAAATTTTTTAGGGCAAATTCATATTTCTATTTATACAGAATGTTCAAAAACATTTATGTAACCACAGAGACGGTAACTGTAGACAATGCTTTTGATGTCATTGATGGGATATCTCCTGAAGAAGAAATTTTTGCTTTACTAAATGCCGATTTGGATTTTGCCATTGAGAATTTAGAATGGGTAGATACTTTTGGGCGGGTAACAAAAGGTACGGCAAAACATGTGAAAGCGAAGGTGGCCATGTGGCAGGGTGATTGGGAAGAAGCAAAAAATCAGTCAGTTTCTTTGATCGAAGAAGGACCACATAGTCTAGTAGGTTCGACTGCAGACGTTTTTGCAGGTAATAGAAACAACTCTGAAGCTTTATATGTAATACAGTCAGAAGATGATATCTTAGGTGGAGGAGACAATACCATGCTTAACGCCAATTACGTAACACAGTATTTTCAGATTGAAGGTATAGAGGCTAATTTAGAACAAGGTGGTAGAGGCTTTTCAAGAGTATTACCAAACCTTTATCTTTTAAATTTATTATCAGAAGATGAAAACGATACACGTAACGATGATACCTACTTTAGACTAAAATATTTTTATACTAGTGGTGACAATATCGGTCAAGAAATTGATATTTACGAGCCTATTACAGACTTAGATAACCCTAGTGAAACATATGCTTCATATTATCAAAGACTACACCCATCTTGTATAAAGTTTACTCAAGATGACGATAATGAAAATTCTTATTTACAACGCAGTAATATAATGGTTTATAGGCTGGCGGAAACTTATTTAATAGCGGCAGAGGCAATAATGAGATCTAGCGGTGATCCATTACCATATATAAATGCAGTTCGAGCTAGGGCAAATACAGAGGCATTGACCAGTGTAGATGAACAGGCTATTTTAGATGAACGCGCAAGAGAACTTGCTTTTGAAGGGCAACGTTGGTTTACTTTAAAGAGAATGGGACAAGATGTTATAAACAGACAAATAACAAGCTTTGCTGGTGATGGTGAATTTTTTCCAGACAATTTAGGTTCTAAAGATCCTAGAACAAATTGGCAACCACACTTTATAAACTTTCCAATTGCACAAATAGATTTGGATTTATTGGGTTCAAACTATCCTCAAAATGATGGCTATAATTAGCATTAAAATTAAGTTTAGTTGAGTTTTTGGGCATATCGTATTTATTGATATGCCCAATTTTTTAATCATTAAAATAAGAAATACATGCGCTTAGTTGTCACAGTTTTTATAGTAATCGTTCTCTCTTCATGCGGTAGTTCTAAAAAGAATTTATATGTGAACCAAAATGTGGTTATTGCACATAGAGGTGCTTGGAAAGCAAATAACCTTCCTGAAAACTCAGTTGCTGCTTTAAAACATGCCATAAAGATCAATTGTAAAGGTTCTGAATTTGATATTCGAATGACTTCGAACGATTCTCTTATCGTTACACATGATGCAGAATTTGCAGGTCTCGATATTGAAGAATCTACCTATGAAAAGTTGAGTCAGTTTCCGTTAAAAAATGGTGAAGTATTACCGACCTTAAGAACCTATTTATTGGCAGGTCTAAAGAATAATAAGAGTACTCTATTGGTATGTGAGATCAAACCTTCTAAAGATCAGAATCGCAGTATAATAATCGCAGAAAAAGTGTTTTCCTTGGTGAAAGAATTAGAAGCAGAAGATAAAGTGGTTTACATAAGTTTTAGCTATGCTATTTTAAAACGGTTGGAAGAATTGGATGCAACGGTAAAAACACAATATTTAGATGGGAGCAAATCTCCTGAAAAGTTGAGAAAAGATGGTATTGACGGTGTAGATTATTATTATACCAAATTTAAAAACAATGCGGATTGGATAGAAAGTGCAAAGAAGAACAATATTACTTTAAATGCTTGGACAGTTAATGAAGCTAATGATATAGATTGGCTTTTAGACCAAGATTTTGATTATATTACTACAAATGAACCAGAATTGGTTTTTGAGAGAATTAAAACAAAACAAAAACAATAGTCTGTTCTATTGTTTGAACGAATTTATAGTTAGTAAAATTGGTATCATGAAAAATAGTCTATTATATATTCTAATAATTCTTGTATGTTCTTGTAAAGAAGATAAGCAAGATATTACCTCAAAAAATAAAATTGAACAGGATACAATTAAATATCAATTGGTTTGGCAAGATGAGTTTAATAATGAAGGAAATATTGATTCTTTAAAATGGAATTTTGAATATGGATTTATAAGAAATCATGAAGAACAATATTATACTGATCGTATAGAAAATGCCAGAGTTGATAATGGACTGCTTGTATTGGAAACCCAAAAAGAGGAATTTGAGAACGAGAATTTTGTTTCCTCAAAAGAGAAGAATTGGAAAAAGAATAAGGAGTTTGCCTCATATACAGCGGCTAGTATAACGACTAAAGATATCGCACAATGGAAATATGGTAAAATGGTTGTTAGAGCAAAATTACCGGAAGGTAGAGGATTATGGCCTGCCATATGGATGTTAGGAGAAAACTGGAGGGAAGTAGGCTGGCCTGAATGTGGTGAAATTGATATTATGGAACATGTTGGCTTTTCTAAAGATTCTATTTTTGGTACGGTGCATACTAAATCATTTAATCATACTATAGGTACACAAGTCGGTAAATCTGTATTTATTGAAAATCCATATTCAGAATTTCATGACTACGAAGTGCAATGGACACCTAAAAAGGTTGAGTTTATTTTGGACGGAAATAAGTATCATGAATTTGAAAATACAGGTAATGGTCAATTAGAATGGCCATTTGATCAACCATTCCACATGAAGTTAAATGTCGCCGTGGGTGGTGATTGGGGCGGTCTACAAGGTATAGACGATTCTATTTTTCCAAATAGCATGTTGGTCGATTATGTACGAATTTATCAACTTAAATAAATGAATTATAAAAGATTATATTTAATTCTATTCATTTTGGTCTTGTCGATTAATACGTTAAAAGCCCAAGAAGTTACATTTATGACCTACAATATAAGGTTAGATGTAGCTTCAGATGGTGAGAACAGGTGGTCAGAGCGAAAGGACATTTTATTAGATGAGATTCAATTTTTATCGCCTAATATTTTTGGAATTCAAGAAGGTTTGCCACATCAAACCACTTATTTAAAAGATAATCTTGATAATTATGATTATATAGGAATAGGCAGAGATGGGGGCGAAAAAGGGGAGTTCTCGGCTTTATTCTATGATACCCGTAAATTTACAGTAGAACAAAGCAATACTTTTTGGCTCTCAGAAACACCAGATAAATTTTCAATGGGGTGGGACGCTGCCTACCCAAGAATATGCACTTATGGGTTGTTTGCCGATAAAGTTTCTGGAGATAAATTTTGGGTGTTTAATGCACATTTAGATCACAAAGGTATAGAGGCTAGACAACAGGGTTTAGCTTTAATACGGGAGAAAATCAAGATTTTAAATGTTAAAGAATTGCCTGTTATTTTAATGGGAGATTTTAATACTGAACCTGAACATATTATCATGAAAGATATGCAGTTGTCAATGTTAGATTCATATAAAAATGCAAAATTCAAATATGGTTCTATAGGTACTTTTAATGGTTTTAAAACTGATGAAATTGCGAAAAGACGAATCGATTATATCTTTATTTCTAAATCTTCAGAATATGCTGTGCGTAATTATGCAGTGTTAAGCAATTTGATCAATAACAGGTATGCCTCTGATCATTTCCCTGTGTTTATTCGTTTAGAGAAGACAGGTTCATCTAATAGTAAATAGGGTTAACCTATTAATTAATACGGCTGATGATTAAGCTTCCACTTGATCTAAGTTTTTTCTCTTTTTGTATTTACGTCCGTACCAGAGTAATACACCTGTTACGGGTAAACTAGCAGTAAGTAAACTGATTATAAAAGCAATAATTTTACCTGCAATACCACCAATTGCGCCAATGTGAATATCATAGGTCATACGAACAATTTTGTCGGCAGCTTTGCCATTTTTGTATTTACCATAAATACTTGGTGTTTCTATTTCTTCTAAAGTATTTTGGTCAAAGAATCTAAAATCGGCATCGTAATATAAATCTTCACTGTTAGACACTTCAACATAAATACTCTCATCTTTAGAACTCGGGTAGTGCAGTTCATATGAAGTGGCTTCTGGTGATTCTTTCATCAGTTTTACGATTAACCCGTCCATAGGTATTTCACTGTTTTTAACTAAGGTTTGACTTTTGTTTTCAGGAATAATAAATGTTACTTCTTTGTTGCCACCAACAGATTTATAAACAACATACATTAACCAGTTATAAGACATCATTGAGCCTGTGAAGGCTAATATTAATGCCAACGAACAAATGTAGAAACCAACGACAGTATGTAAATCAAAGTTTTTGCGTTTCCATCTTGTGGTATTTTTCCAATCGAATTTTAATCGTTGTTTTAAGTTTTTTCTTTTTTTAGGAATCCATAAAATAAAACCGGAAATGATAATGAATATAAATAGTAAAATTGATGCGCCTACCACCTGTTCTCCAATACCTTTAGGTAACCACATTCGTACGTGCCCTTTAAGAACAAAAGCAAAAAAACCGGTTAGGTGATCGTCTACTTGAATTACTTCTCCTGTGTATGGATTTAAAAATACACTACGGTAAAATTCTGGTTCAGCATCATAAAATATAACTTCTATGGCATCATCTGCTTTTTTAAAGAGGCTTCCGTGAATATGATTGTCAGGAAATACTTTTTTAGCAATTGTTTTTGCTTCTGTAGGTGTAAGTATGGGGGCATCTTGAGGTACTACTTTTTTATATTCGTTGTAAGTACTTTCTATTTCTGCTCTAAAAGCCCATAAACAACCGGTAATACTCACAATAAAGACAGCAATTCCTGTGGCTAGACCCAGTATTTTATGTAGTGTTAGAATATGTTTTTTCATCGCCATATCAAAAGAGAAGTAAAGGCAACTGAGAACAGTTGCCTTTGTTTGTTATATACTAAAATTTAAAACTGAACGTACCTAGAATTACTCTTCGTTGTTGTGGCGTTATAGTGCTCCATCCTGAATAATAGGTTTTGTCAGCTAGATTATTTCCTTTAACACCAATTCTATATTTATCTGTTTCATAATAGATAGATGCATTAAAAATAGTATACCCTGGTATGAAAAAACTTCCTGTTGTTGCTTTGTAGTCTACCATGGTATCATATTCACTTTGACCATTGAAACCTGCGCCAACTCCAAAGTTTTTATGAAATTTATAATCGGTCCAAAAATTATAGGTTATTTCTGGTCCAGACTCGCCATATCTGTTTCCTACTAATTCTGTCGCAGAAGGAGAGTTAGTTATTTCAGAATCGTTATAACTAAACCCAGAGTGAATGTTCAAGCCTTCAATTGGGTTGGCATTTACTTCTAATTCTATACCTTGACTATTGACTTCTAAATCTTGAGTTTGTGTCGCCCAATAGTATTTGTTATCAACATTAATATTGTAGTAACTTAAAGTTGCTTCTAATTTGCTGTTGAACATATTCGATTTTGCACCAACTTCAAATTGATTGGCTTGCTCAACATCATAAGCCTGAAGCGTAACTTCCCCTGAATCATAATCAGTAATGTATTGTGGGTTTACGTAAGAGAAACCATTTTGGTAGTTTGCAAAAAGCGATAGTTCGTTGATGATAGGTTGGTAAACAATGCCAAATTTCGGAGAAAACGTAGTTTCTGTATATTCGGTGTCATCATCGGTATCTGTGTTCTTATCACCTTGGTAGTTAAATCTATCGTAACGAACACTTCCCATTACAGATAACGAAGGCGATATATTAATAACATCAGAAATATATGCGCCAAAAATATTTTGTTGAATATCACTGTCTAAATAACCTAGTCCTGTTAATGCGGTACTTAAGTTTTCTTCATTTATCTCAGGCTCATCGAAAACCAAATCACCATCTAAATTTATAGTATGTAAATAGCCCCAATTAGAGCTGTTATCAATGATATTGTAATCTAAATAATCTATACCCACTAATAATTTGTTCTGTATATCACCAATTTTAAAAGTTCCTGTAAAGTTTTGTTGTAGGTTAAGTGTTTTTGTTCTTGCGTCAGTGTCTTGCGCATATAAATTGAACAGATTATCAGAGCCGTTCCATAGATAAGTATAATAACCTAATGATTTAGCAAGACCACCAGAGATTAAAGTTTGAGAATCCCATTGGTCTGAAATTTTATAAGCGATTTCACCTCTGTAATTTTGAGTGATATTGTCAATAGTAACATCATTACTAGTAAAAGATAGATTGGTATCGTAATCTAATTCTTCAATAGAATTAAAAGCTAAAGGAGCATATCGGTTTAAGAACAAGAACGTTTCGTTGGTTTGTTCGTTACCAGATGCTTCATAAGAAAAGTTAAGCGTAAGGTCATTATTAACCTTATACGAAATTGAAGGAGCTACGAAAACTGATTTCTTTAAACCAGCATCTTGAAAACTATGTTCTTGCTGAAAACCAGCATTAAATCGTAAAGATAAGTTGTCGTTAGGGCTAACATTTACATCTGCATTTAGTTTTGCAAAATCATAAGATCCACCTGAAACAGTAATTTCACCACCTGTACCACTATATGGTTTTTTTGTTACAATATTAATTAGACCGCCATAAGAAGTTACAGAGCTACCGAACAAAGTGCCAGAGGGACCTTTGATTACCTCAATGCGTTCTACATTAGACGGGTTAATAAAACCATTTGTAATACCAGGTACGCCGTTTACC
Organism: Maribacter sp. Asnod1-A12; assembly: GCF_045063735.1. Lineage (NCBI taxonomy): Bacteria > Pseudomonadati > Bacteroidota > Flavobacteriia > Flavobacteriales > Flavobacteriaceae > Maribacter > Maribacter sp. Asnod1-A12. Next base: position 3,704,189 of record NZ_JBEFNZ010000006.1, on the reverse strand, counting down.
AATTGTGGTTGAACAGCAAAACCTCGACTTGAATAATACCCTGCACCATCACCACTTCTACCCGTAGATGACCATAATTGAGTAATACCTGCGGCATTAGATAAAGCTTCTTGAAAGGTGTTTACAGATTGAGAAATAAGTAGCTGGTTGGTAACTGTATTGTAAACTTGAGAATTCTCAATGTTTTTTAAGGGCATTTTAGAAACGTAGGCTGTCTGTTTTCGAGAAAATTTGTTTCTACGTTCAGCTTCAACCGTAACTTCTGATAATATCTCATTTCCTTCAAATAGTTGAATTGAGCCTAAATTTATGTTTTGATCGTTTGAAACAGTAACCGGAATTTCTTTTGTTTTAAATCCTATATAAGAAAAGATAACAGTGTAATCTCCTTGTTCCAAGTTAGCGATTTCAAATTTTCCGTTTTCATCGGTTTGTGTTCCTTTGACCGTACTTAATATTGAAACATTTAAACCAAATAGGGGTGTTTTATCTATGTCGGTTACTGTTCCTGATATCGTTGCGTTTTGTGCAAATGTAAAATTATAGAGTAGCATTACGATAATGACAGTTGGTATTCTTTTCATCTGTTTTAATTTAGACTTAATTTAAATAATGAATTTGAGGCAAATGTATATTTGCATTTTAAATTATCCAAATTATTTATAACAAATCTAAATAGTAATTGTTAACGAATTGATTTGCTGCTATTATGCGAAGATATTTTTAATGACTCGAAGCTTTTTCACACTTCTAATTTTATCTAATTTGCTTTTTGGTTATTTATCTTATTCAAGTCATCTCGTAAAAATTCTACTAAATCTTATTCTGCTGAAGTATCTAAGACATTAGGAATGGTGACAATTTTATCTATATTTTATATTGTAATTACAGTTATTTCCGTAATCCAATTCTTGTAAAATTTCTTTTAAGATATCCCCCTTAATTTGTTTTCATATTCATTATGTAATATATATATATATTACAGGACGAGTCAAACTTTCGCAAAACGACTGAGCTAAAGCTTATTGTTTAGTTTTATTTTTTGTTTGTCCAAAGCTAAATCCATAAGATTTAGCGACTTTATAAATATACACAGACCTTTCGGTTTTGCCCTAAAGTCCGCATTACGTTTAGGCATTGTTGTAACACGTTTTTTATTCACGACTGACTTTATTTAGATATTTGACAACTAAATTAGATGGGTCAGATTTTGGATTTGACCAATCAGCTCTACTCGGATGAGTTGCTATTACAATATAATGTCCTTTATTGCTTTTAAAAACTCTTGATTTCCATTTCCTATTATTGTCTTCAATATATTCATCAACTAATTGATTTGCATTTAATTTGTCACATACAAATTTCCCAGAAGTATTCCCAAAGCATAGAATTACTTTAATCCCTAATTTGTCAATTACATTTTGATGAAAATCCCAGCAAATATCATTATAGTAATCTATTTTGTCCGCAATTTTTGCCTCAACTGTTGACCTAACAAAGCATATATTACTTGCAGGAACTTCGTAAGGTGATAAATTAACTTTTTCTAATAGATGTAATATTCTTGGTTGTAATCCATATTTTCCAGCTTTTCCTCTCCATATTTCGTCTTTATATTCAGACCATTCATCTTTTTCAAAATTCAAAATTTTTTGAGTATGGAGTAATATTGTATCTTCCTTTTTTAGTATTTCAGAGCCTCCAGGATTCAGTCCAATAATATATAAATCCTTATTTCCTTTAAAAGCTTTTTTTCCAGAATAGAAGACAGAACCTGATAAATTATGTAATTCTTCGGGTATTAATTCAGCAAATTCTTTCATTAATTTATTCAAAGGTTTATGGTTTGGTCAAATGTGTTACAACGTACAGATATGTGTACAATTACACATATTTCTATTTTAGAAACACTAATCTAAAAGAATTAATTTATCTATTTAGACAAATTTTGACTCTATTTGTATTTTACACATTAAAACAAAATTAAATTTTAGCGTAATTATTATTCAAAACTTACCGTGTAAATTAAATGTTAATTTATTATTATGAGAAAGCATTTTTAGAGGTGCTTCTACTAAGAATAATTAAATATAAATAGTCTAAAATTGAAAGAATTGTAAAATTCATTAAATAATTCTCAATGATGTCTATAAAACTTAAATATATTACTTAGAATAGAAAGGGATTGTTGATGAATCCACTAAATTCTTTATTTCATGCAAAAACATAGTAAACTTGGTTTAGCCGTAAATTCTGATTTTGGTGTACAAGATGAAGAAGGTAAGGAGTCGGGCGCAAATAAGAAAAAGGTTTTTGTTGTTAAGAATACAGAGACCCACGTTTGGAGAAAACTAATAGATGGAGATGAGTCTGCTCTTGGGGATTTATACAACATATATATAGACTGTTTATTTAGCTATGGTATAAATTGTATAAAAGATAGAACATATGTCATGGATTGTATTCATGATCTTTTTGTTGATTTATACAAATACCGCGAAAACTTATCGATGACCGATAATGTCAAGTTCTATTTATTTAAATGTTTAAAAAGAAAAATTAATAGAAAGTATAAAACTAAAACGGTATCAATTACAGACGATTACCAATATTCATTAAATCAACAAGCTAGAAATTACACTACTTCTTGCGAAGAGGAGATTATTCAAAAAGAACTTGTAACCGAGAAACGTATGATTTTGGCAGCGGCGTTAGATTCGTTAACAAAAAAACAAAGAAAAGGTTTGTTCTTAAGGTTTAATCAAGATCGTAGCTATGAGGAGATTTCTGAGATAATGGATGTCTCTGTGCAAACTGCTAGAACTATAGTATATAGGGCTTTGAAGGCGTTAAGGTAGTTTATTTAAAATAAATTGTCTATAAATTAAATAATCCTTGCTTATTATTTTAGAGTGCTTTGATAGGTTTAAAAGCCTTACCAATAATTAATATTTAACTATGGAAAAGATAAATCCGAATAATGTAAATTTTTCATCGATTACCGATGAGGAAAATACGGATTTGAAAAAAAGAATTTTTAATACGATCCAAAAGGATAAAAGAAGAAATAGAAATGTATGGTATAAAAGTTTAGCTGCAGCATGTTTTATTGGTTGTATAGGTCTTGGTTTTTATTACTACAATATGACTTCAGAAACAAATTCAATAACTGACTTTGTTAATTCTTCAGCCATTGACGGTAATACTCCAACATCAGATGAAGTGGTTCTTACTTTAGGTAAAGGCAACGATTTAAAAATTAAAGAAGATGTTGCTGCTATTAATTATTCTAAAAGCGGTAAAAATGTGACCATAGGTAATGGTCAAACTTTTAATCAAAATATAGCAGATTCAGATAAGGCCGTTTTTAATACATTATGGGTTCCTTATGGTAAGCGTTCAACATTGACCCTTTCTGATGGAAGTAAGGTGTGGTTGAACTCAGGTTCTAAATTAATTTACCCAATTGCCTTTAATGAAGATAAGAGAGAGGTATATATAGAGGGCGAAGCAATTTTTGAAGTTACCCATAACAAAAAGAAACCCTTTTATGTTATTTCAGATACACAGGTTGTAGAAGTACTAGGTACTGTTTTTGGAGTCACAAATTACCCTGATGAAAATTCAACTAATACCATTCTTAAAAGTGGTAGTGTTCAAATTAGTTATCAAAATATAAAAGCGACTTCTGCTCATTCAGATAAAATGAAAATTTCTCCTGGCACCAAGGCCAGTTATGATAAGAATACCAAAAGTATTGTCTCTGAGAAAGTAGACGTAGATAATTACTTTTCTTGGAAAGATGGTTTTCTCATATTCAAGAATAATGAGATGAAATTTATAATGAAAAGAATATCAAGATATTATAATGTTGAAATAATTATAGAAAATGAAGAATTGGCTACAGAAACTTTCTCTGGCTATCTTGATTTGAATGAAGATATGCTTTCTGTGATAAACAGTATTAAGGAAAGCACCAATATGGAATATTTACAAACTGATAATACAATAACAATTAAATAAACTTTTGCCAATGAATTGAAACAGAATAAATTTTTGAAGTAGCAATAAAAAAAAGCCAGAAGATGTTCCCGCATCTTCCGGCAATTAATATCAATATTGCTGTTTTGCAGCAACATTAAATAACCAACACAAAAATATGAAAAATATCATACCAGTCGGAATTCTAACGATTATGAGAATATTTCTACTATTTATCGGTATAGGCCTATCATCTGTTTACGCTAACTCTGTATTTGCTCAAAAGAAAATACAGATAGACGTAAAGAATATCTCTGTCGAAGAATTTTTTGAAGAAATTCAGAAATCAAGTGATTATGTCTTTTTTTACAAAGACAACGTTTTAAATACAAGTAAGAAAATTTCGGTAAAGTTGAAGAACGCTAAAATGAACGCTGTTCTTGAAAAGGCTTTTTCTAATACCGATTTAAGCTATAAAATAATTGGAAATCAGGTAGTTGTAAAGAAATTGCCGCCAATTTCAAAAAACGAAAGTTCTTTAAGCTTAGGAACAATTTTTCAAAATACAGTTAGCGGAACAATTACCGATGCAGGCGGACAACCTTTGCCTGGGGTAAATGTTTTAATAAAAGGATCTACTGTGGGTACGCAATCAGATTTTGATGGTAATTATACTATTGATATCGCTAATGGTACCACTTTGGTTTTTTCTTATATAGGTATGCTTTCTAAAGAAGTATCAATTGATAATAGAACAACGGTTAACGTAGTACTTCAAGAAGATGTAGCATCTTTAGATGAAGTGGTTGTTGTTGCTTATGGTACATCCACAAAAGAATCATTAACAGGTTCTGTTAGTGTTGTTAAAAGTGAGGAGCTAGAACAGATACCGGTATCTACTTTTGAGCAAACTTTAAGGGGTAGTACCGCAGGTCTACAAGCAAGTGCGGTAGATGGTGCTCCAGGTGGTAATACACAGGTTAGAATTAGAGGTATTGGTTCTATATCTGCTTCTAGTGAGCCGTTATATGTTATAGATGGTATTCCTGTACAGAACGGTAGTATCGGTACCATAGATAACGGTGGTAGTAGTACTAATGTAATGGCATCTATTAACCCAAATGATATCGCATCTATTTCAGTGTTAAAAGATGCGGCTTCAACTGCAATTTATGGATCTAGAGGAGCTAATGGTGTTATTTTGATTACTACAAAATCAGGAAAGTCCGGTAAAGCTAAAATTACTTTAAAATCGTTAACGGGCTTTAACTCACAAGCATACAATAATATATTAAAGCCATTAAATGCGGCAGAGTATACTGAACTATTTCTTGAAGGTTATGTGAATTTGGGTGATACAGCTGAGGAAGCTCAGGCTAGATTCGATGCCACTTTTCAGCAATTGATCGATCCTTCTACCGGGGAACCAACAGATACCAATTGGTTAGATGCTATAACTAGAACGGGAATAACCCAAAGTTACGATCTAAGTGCAAGTGGTGGTACGGACAATTTAAAATATTTTTTCTCCGGAGCTTATTATGATCAAGAGAACTACATCATTGGGTCTGGCTTTGAAAGGTTGAGTGCACGTAGTAATATAGAATTCAAAGCAACGGATTATTTAACTATTTCAAATAATATATCTGTTTCTAACAGTACAACAAATACGTTTTTTGACGGTGGTTCTTTCAACAATCCGTTTAAAAACTCTTTAGAATTATCACCGTTAATTCCTATTTATGATGAAGAAGGAAGATTTAATGGGGAGCATGCCAACTATTTTCCTTTAGGTGGAGCTAACCCAGTCGGTGCTTTAAGCGGTGATGACCTTTGGGAAAACAAGCAGTTTAGGGTTATCGATAATTTTGCTGTTTCCGTAAAACCAATAAAGAATTTGACATTACGTTCGCAATTGAATTTTGACCTTCTTACGTTAACAGAATCGCAATATCAAAACCCAAGATATGGTGGTGGAAGAAATTCTGGCGGAATTGGTTACGAAGCCAATACTTCTTTAAGAACTTTTGTAGGTACACAAACGGCAGACTATAATTTTGTTCTAGGTGATAATCATAATTTTAATGTTCTTGCAGGTTTTGAAGCTCAAGAAACTAATAACGAGTCTTTTAGTGCTTCTGGAACACAGTTTCCAAATCAAAGTTTAAGAACGTTAAATAGTGCATCGGCAGAATTTGCCATTAGCGGTTCAAAATCTGAATACACTTTCGTTTCTGCTTTTTCTAGAGCCAATTATAATTACGATGGAAAATACTTTCTTTCAGCAAGTTTAAGAAGAGATGGATCTTCAAGATTCGGTGCAGATAATAGGTGGGGTACCTTTTATTCATTTGGTGGTAGTTGGGTAGCTAGTAGAGAATCTTTTTTACAGGACGTATCCTTTTTAGATTTGCTTAAGGTTAGAAGTTCTTGGGGTGTAACAGGTAATGCTGCCATTGGTAATTTCCCTTCACAAGGACTTTACGTTTTTGGTCAAGATTATGACGGTAATCCAGGTGGTAGTCCAAGCCAAATTGCTAATCCTGATCTTACTTGGGAGAGTCAGCAGAATTTTAACGTAGGTGTAGATTTTGGTCTATTCTCAAAAATTAGCGGTACGGTTGAATATTTTGAACGTACATCTTCTGATCTTATCTTGAATGTGCCTATTACATTAACATCGGGTTTCTCCTCGTTGACCCAAAATTTTGGTGAAATGAAAAATTCTGGTTTAGAGATATCTATGAATGCGGATATTATCGACAAAGAGGATTTTACTTGGAACGTTGGGTTTAATACCACTTTTTTAAAGAATGAAATTACTGAGTTAACAGATGATTTTACAGATGGAGCCTTTAGAAGACAAGAAGGTGAAGATTTTCAATCTTTCTATTTATATAGCTGGGCAGGTGTGAACCAAGAAAATGGTGATCCACAATGGTATACAGATGCTTCAAAAACTACGATAACTAATGATATTAGTGATGCAGAACGCTTTTTAGATGATAAATCTGCTACTCCTGAGTTTTTTGGTGGTTTCAACACTATGTTTTCTTATAAGGACCTTAGTTTAAGTGCCAACTTCATTTATTCTTACGGTAATTATATTTTCGATGATAGAGCAAGAGGTACTTTAGGTGATGGAAGGTTAACACCAAGAAGTACTGCCGATTTTATTTATGATAACAGATGGCAGCCTGGTTCAACAGATGCCTTAGTGCCTCAGTTTGTTTGGGGTGGTCGTAATGGTAGTAATGAAGCAAACCAGACAAGATGGTTATATGACGGTAGTTATATTCGTTTAAGGGATTTAACGGTAGCCTATAATTTTAACGAAAATATTACTTCGCTATTAGGCTTGAATTCAATGCGATTGTATGCAAGGGGAACTAATATCCTAACTTTTGTAAAAGAGGATATCCTTTACATTGATCCAGAACAAGGAATTAATGGTACCTACACGGGGCAGACGCCTGCAGTGAAGACTATATCCATTGGTTTAGATATTCAACTTTAAATGATGAGACACATGAAAACATATAAAATATTTATAGTAGCGATAATTGCTGGACTTGTATTCTCTTGTTCAGACTCTTTTTTAGAACTTACTCCGCAACAATCTGTTTCGGATACTGACGCCTTGTTAGATCTTGACGGTTATGAATCATCTATAACCGGTATATATAATAAATTGTCTGGTTCAGAATATTATGGACGTTACATGATCATGATACCTGATGTTTTGGCAGATGACGTTAAGCAAAACAGTCAAGCCAATAGAATTGTTGATTATGCAGAGCATATTCAAAGAGTATCAGACGGTGATGCATTATCATTGTGGGGTAGTGCTTATGAAGGTATTAACGCAGCTAACGCTATTATTAATTCAGAAACAATTTTGGTAGATGCAGTATTAGATGAACAAAATCATATCATAGGTGAAGCATATGCTTTAAGAGGTTTAATGTATTTTGATTTAGTACGCATGTTTGCTCAGCAGTATAACTATACTACAGATGCTAGTCACCCTGGGGTTCCTATCGTTTTAAATTTTGATTTGGACAATGAACCGTCTAGAAGTACAGTAGCGGAAGTTTATGAGCAAATTATTTCTGATATGACTACCGGTATTTCTTTTATGAATGACAACTCTAGAAGTGGTAATTCAAATACTTTGTCACCTACATCTATTAGGGCATTATTAGCAAAAGTTTATCTTTTTCAAGAAGATTGGACGAATGCAGAAGCAATGTCTTCAAGTGTTATAGAATCAGGTGATTATAGTTTAATTTCTAATGACAATTACTATGATTTATGGACTATGGATAATAGTTCTGAGTCTATTTTTGAAATATCTATGACCGAAACAGATAATGTTGGTGGTGGTGGTATCGCAGGTCTTTATCTACAAGCAGGTTTTGGTGATTACCTTCCTTCAAATGATGTAGCTGATCTTTACCCTGAGAATGATGCTCGTTTAAGCACCTTTGAAGTAGATACTTTATTAACTGGTGAATTTGCACCAAATAGAATGATCAAATATCCAGATATCAATGGTTTTGATAATGTAAAGGTTGTTAGACTGGCAGAAATGTATTTGATACGTGCAGAAGCTAGAGCAGAAATAGGTACTGATATAGCTGGTGCGCAAGATGATTTAGACATGGTACGCCAACGTGCCATTGTAGATGAGCCGGATAATTCAGATTCTGGCGATGCTCTTAGCGATGCTATTTTCTTGGAACGAAGATTAGAGTTGGCTTTTGAAGGTCAACGACTTTGGGATCTAATGCGTAATAAAATGGATATCGTGAGAACAAACTGTACGGCACAGATCTGTTTAATTCCTTATGGTGCAGATACGGTAATAATGCCAATACCTCAAGATGAGACTGATGTTAATCCTAACATTGAACAAAATCCGGGGTATTAATTTTTTGAACTAATTCGTTTGTTAGTTTTTGAACACATTGAGAGACTTCGTTTCTCTCAATGTGTACTTTTATATAGCATAAAAATATTGGATTTTTTTCACTTTAAAAATCAAGAAATATATGGATACACAACGTAGAAATCTTGCGAAATTACTTTCATTGGGAGCATTGTTTCCTGCTCAAGCAGCTTATTCGTTAAATAATATTTTAGAATCTATACCTGCAGATTCAAGTAGGCAATTATTACAGACCCTTGGGGAAAAAGGAATAGAGAAACTGTTTAAAAAAGCTGTCGTCTATGATGGTCTGGTCATTTCTCGTAATTGGAATGAAGATTCTTTTAAAGCTTTGGCTGAATCTGGTTATACTGGTTTTAATGCTTCTTTAGATTCTGGGAAACTTGAAAAATCTCTAAAGAGTATAGAAGAATGGAAACAAATTATCAGTAATAATCCAGATAGATTATTGTTGACCAAAAGTGCCGACGATATTGTTACTGCCAAAAAAGAAGATAAAGTGGCCGTAATGTTAGGTTTTCAAAGTTCTAGAATGTTAGAAGGCACTATAAAAAATTTAGATACCCTTTATGAGGCGGGTATGAGATGGATGCAACTTACATACAACTCTCGTAACTTAATTGGAGATGGGAGTACAGAAAGAACCAATGTAGGGTTATCTGACTATGGCGTTGAAGTTGTAGAACGAATGAATGAACTGGGTATTATTATAGACCTTTCTCATTGTGGTAAGCAAACAACCAACGATGGTATAGAATTTAGTAAATCTCCGGTTTCCATAAATCACTCTATGTGCGAGGCATTGCACAAGAAGCACCCACGTTCCAAAACCGATGAGCAGATAAAGGCTATGGCAGATAAAGGGGGTATTATAGGTATTATATGTCTGGGGTATATGATCGGACCTAACTTAGGGACGGATACAACATTAGAAACGTATGTAGACCATATAGATCACGCAGTTAAAATAGGTGGAATTGACCATGTAGGTGTAGCTGCCGATTTTGCTATACAAGGTCTAGAAGCTACAGGTGCAACACGAGAAAACTGGTATGTGCCAAGACTAACTAGATTTAAACCTTCATACAAAGTACAATGGCCACCATGGATTCCTGAACTGGATAAACCCGATAGATATTTACAGGTTGCAAAGATTCTTGACAAAAGAGGTTACAGTACGGGAGATATAGAAAAAGTATTAGGTCAAAACTGGATACGCTTTAACAAGGAAGTCTTAAAACCATAACATAGAGTTTTTGAATTTTTTATACCAATCTAGTAACCACTAAATACATTTATGAAAAACAGTAGTATTTACGTCATCTTAATTTTTGGAATATTTTTTTCGTGCAAAGACAGTAACACTTCAAAAACTGAAATAACAACGATTTACGATGTAGTATTTCGAGAAAATCCTGCGGGTACCTATGAAAAATGGAGTACAGGCGATAATAGTTATGGTTATTATTATACCTATACGGATAGAGGTCGTGGGCCTGAGGTTACGGAAGAAATCACGCTAAACAAAGATAACTTTATCGTTTCTGAAAAGGTAACTGGTGTTAATTATTTGAAAGATTCCATTAGTGAAAATTTTACAGGTACCAGTAGCACTGCTTCATGGAAAAATCCCATGAGTGAAGATAATGGTGACTTTAATGGAAGTCAACTATATTTTAGACATGATGGTTCACCAGCTGTTTATGAAATTCTTGCGCAACTTTTATTAAAGTCCGAGGATAAAAAAATAAGTCTATATCCTGAGGGTGAAGTAGAATTGGTTGATAATTTTCTATTAACTCTTTCAGATAGTACACCGGTAAACCTTTTAATGGTTAAGGGTTTAGATATGAATCCTATATATCTGTGGATGCAGGACAGTGATATGATTGCCAGTATTTCTGGTAACCTTCATATAATAAGACAAGATTTTAAAGAGTTTAGAAAAGAGCTAAAATCTTTACAAGATACCTATGAGGATAACTACCTTATTAAAATATCAAAAGAGCTTTCTCATCAAATTGATAAGGCTATCATTAAAAATGTAAATATCTTTTCTCCTGATGGAACTATCGTATACAACCAAGATGTTTTTATAGATGGAAAAATTATTCAGTCTATTAAACCATCAAAAGGGAAAATTTTAAATGGAACTGCTCAGGTTATCGATGGTACAGGAAAAACACTTTTGCCCGGTATGTTTGATATGCATACGCACAACACCAAATTCAGAGGACTTTTACATGTAGCAGGTGGTGTAACCTCAGTTAGGGATCTAGCCAATAATAAGCAGTTGAACCAACTAAGTGAGAAATTCGATACTAATGAGATTATAGGTCCTAATATTGTCACTTTCTGTGGTATTATAGATGGGTCAGGACCTTTTGCCAACCAAAGAAATGTAGTCGATAATTTAGAGGAGGGTTTGGCTGAAATACAATCGTATAAAGATTTAGACTACGATCAAATTAAATTATACAGTTCAATAAGACCGGAATGGGTAAAACCTTTAGCAACAAAAGCGCATGAGTTAGGTATGCGTGTAAGTGGTCACATACCTGCTTATATGACAGCATCGCAAGCTATAAACCAGGGCTATAATGAAATTCAACATATGAATATGTTGTTCTTGAATTTTATGTCAGATACTATAGACACTAGAACACCATTAAGATTTACTATGGTGGCCAATCATGGTGTTGATATTGATTTGAAGTCAGAAGAATATTTAGATTTTGTGACGCTATTAAAATCTAAAGACATTCTTGTAGATCCTACAATGGCAATTTTTGAAAATATGTTTGTTTCTCAAAAAGGAGAACCTAGCCCAACATATAGCAAAATCATGAATAGATTGCCCTTAATAGAACAGCGCGCTTTCTATAGTGGAGGGCTACCTAAAGCTGGTGAAAAGGTTGCTTTGTATAAAGATAGTTATACGAATATGCTTAATGCGTTGAACGACATGTACAAAAGAGGTGTGGCTATAGTGCCAGGTACAGATGGTTTACCAGGGTTTTTATACCATAGAGAGTTAGAGTTGTATGAAAAGGCAGGTATTCCTGCGGCGGAAGTATTAAAGATGGCTACCATTAATTCTGCTAAGATAACGGGCGTCTCAGATTCTTTAGGATCTATTGAAGTAGGTAAAAAAGCAGATCTTATTCTAATAGACGGTAATCCTGTAGAAAATATCAGTGATATAAGAAGAGTAGAGTGGACGATAAAGGGCGGACATCTTTATTTTGCAGAAAAGCTTTATAACAAAATGGGTATTAAACACTTTAAATAATATAAAATGAAAGTAAAATTAATTCTTCTTTTTTCTCTTGCGCTATCTACTGTGAATGGGCAATCACTGGAGTTTTTTACCAGTGGTAGATTAATATTGGGTACGCATAAAGAGAGAACGGCATCTGTAGGTGTTGGCGATATAGATAATGACGGCGATGCAGATATTTTAGTCGCCAACGGTCGTCACTGGCCAGGACAAAACAGAATATTCGTTAATAATGGTAGAGGGGTATTTACAGTTTCTAAAAGCTTGGGCTTAGAGAGTGAAACAACCTATTCTACGGAACTTGCCGATTTTGATGGTGATGGAGATTTAGATATTGCCGTAGGTAACGACATGGCACCAAATTACATATTTCTAAACGATGGAAAAGGAGACTTTACAAGGGCTTCAAGTTTTGGTGTTTCATATGCGCCAACTAGGAATATAGTGGTTGCGGATATTGACCAAGACGGAGATAAGGATATTCTAATAACCAATAGGGGTAAAGAGAATGAGATATGTCTGAATAACGGTGATGGAACTTTTTCTAAATCAATAGGTTTTGGAAATAAGAAAGATTCTACAATTGATGTGGAAGTTGCAGATATGAACGGTGATGGTAATCTTGATCTAATACTGGCAAACAGAGATGATCAACCAAATTTTGTGTATTTGAATGAAGGTAATTTACAGTTTACTAAGAAAGTGCCATATGGCACAGGTAATGACATTACACGTTCTGTAGCTATTGCTGATATAGATAAAGACGGTTTCTTAGATATTATAACGGCTAATATTGGGGAATCTAATGTTATTTATTTTGGGGATAAAAAACAAACGTACCAACGTAAGATAGCATTTGACCCTAGTGAAGATAAATCTTATTCTATAGCTCTAGGTGATTTGGATAAGGATGGGGATATGGACATTATTATAGCTAATGTCAGAGGATCTAATTCAGTTTTTATTAATTCTAATGATGGAAAAACCTGGGAGAAAATAAGCTTGGCAGATGAAGAGTTTAGTACTTATGATATTACGGTTTTTGATTTAAACGGCGATGATAAATTAGATATAATTGAAAGTAACTCAGACGAGATCAACCGTTATTACTTCAATAGATTCACTCCTGAATTTCCATAATAGGAATAGGGTTTCATAATCATACAAGAATACAACTAACACAATAATATGAAAGTAAAATATTTAATCACTTTTAGTTTATTAGCATTGCTTACAGCGTGCTCTTCTGAAACTTCCAAAACCTCTGAATGGGAAAATTTTGAAGATGAGGGTACATTTTTTGTTTACCGTAGGCAATCTCAAATAGGAGAAGAGACCTATAACGTTTCTACAAAGAATGACACGATTATAGTAACCTCTATTCAAGGAGAAAATGAACGAGGAAGAATTAGTGGAGTAGAGTCAAAACTTTACTTGACAACAGACCTAGAACCAATTTCTTATTTTAGTAGACGTATTTCTAATAACGATACTACCAATATTATTAAGATGGAAATAAATGGAGATAAGGTTTCCATTTGGGAAAAGCATTTTGATGTTGTCACTACCAATAAAAAGAATGCATTCTTTACCGTAAATAGTAATATTCCTGCTGGTATTGAAATGATGTTGTACCACTATTACTTTAAGCAAAATGGTACTACTGCGTTACCTACCTTACCAAGAGGAGAAGTTTCTTTGACGCATAAAGGAGAAGATATTGTTCAGATTGCCGGTAAAGATGTTGCACTTGATCGTTATGTTGTAGAGGGTATTAATTGGGGCGGTAGAACGATTTGGTTAGACAAGTCTAAGAATTTGGTAGCTGTTGTTAAGGCAAATACTCAAATTAGAGAGTTGATTAAAAAAGGATATGAGGAAGCTAAGCCATATTTTATTAGAGGAAATGTAGAAGAGCAAATGGCGCAACTTTCTGAGTATACCAAAAGCTTAAAAGGTGAAGAATCACAAATTACTGCTTTGGTAGGTGGTGATGTTGTTGATGGTTTAAAAGATGCTACACAAAAAGATATGACCATTATTATAGAAAACGGTCGCATAACATCAATTGGTAGTTCCCCCGATATTACCATTCCTGATAATGCTAAAGTTATAGATGTATCAGGAAAAACCTTAATGCCCGGTATGTGGGATATGCATGCGCATTCTAATCAAGTACAATGGGCTCCTGCCTATTTAGCTGGTGGTGTAACAACAATTAGAGATAATGGAAATGAGCTAGAGTTCGCTACCGCTTTTAGAGATGCTATAGCTAAAGATGGTGCAACAGGACCAGATATCGTATTGGCAGGTATGACAGACGGACCTGGACCTAAAGGAAATGGTATTATTAGGGCTAGATCTGTTGAAGAGGCTAAAGAGGTCGTAAAATTATATCATGATAATGGTTACGAACAAATTAAGATCTATACTTCTATAGAACCAGAAATCTTAAAGGTTTTGACAGATGAGGCTCATAAAGTAGGTATGACGGTAACAGGTCATGTACCAGCTTTGGTAAATAGTACTAATAAGGCAGTTGAAAGCGGTATGGATATGTTGAGCCATTCTAATAGAATATTGGCAGTATTGTTTCCTGATCAAAAAGTATCTGACTTGGGAGCTTTCTATATGGCAAAAAACGACATTACAGATGCACAAATAAATGAAGCGATTGCCTTCTATTTAAAACATGGTACTGTGTTAGATCCTACGCTTGGTTTAGGTGTTATTCGTACGTTACCTAAAGGAAATCTGATGGAGACTTTGGAGCCAGATGCCGGCAGAATGGCTTATGAGCTTTTTGAAAGTAAAAGATTTAGAAGTGGAGCAAATGAAAAGCGTGCTGAATTGTCCAAACAAAATATTATTAAATCTGCTGAGGTTATCGGTAAGTTTTTTAAAGCCGGAATTCCAGTAGTTACTGGTACAGATAATTTTGCACCAGGATTCGGACATTTTTTAGAGTTGGAAACATACCAGAAATATGGAGGATTAACTCCTTTCGAAGCAATTCAAACAGCAACCATAATCCCAGCAACTGTAATGGGTAAGGGAAATGAAACAGGAACATTAGAAATTGGCAAAGAGGCTGATATTGCCATTTTGGACAAAAATCCGTTAACGGATATTGCCAATTTAAGGTCAGTTTCCGCAGTGATGACTAATGGTAATTACTATGAAAGTGAACCATTATGGGAAGCTGCCGATTTTAAACCTACTAGAGACTAGACTATAATTTCACCAAAATTAATTTTGGCATTATCATGACATCTAGGACACATGCTGTAGAGATATAGTGTATAGTAGAAATATAAAATTGAGAAAAATAATATGGTCAAGTTAAAAACAACTTTCATAAAGTATATCTGTTTTTGTTGTATTCTAATGAGTGCTCAAAATTTATTGAGTCAAGAATTGAAAATGAAATATCTAGGTGTTGCAGGCTGGGAAATTTCAAATGACAGTCTTACTGTACTGGTAGACCCATATATATCTAGACTGAAATTAAAAGGAAATCCACGATTTTATGGCGAAGGAGATGAGCGTAAAGTTTTCAATAGTGACGACATCTATGATCCGGATACCGTTGCTATTAATAAAGTAATTACTAAAGCAGATTATATTTTGGTGCATCATTCACACACTGATCACCTAGCAGATGTGCCATATATTGCTAAAAAGACGGGCGCTGTTGTTATTGGAACGGAAACTACAGCTACAATTCTAAAGGCTTATGGTATACCGCAAAAGCAATTGATTACCGTAAAGGGTGGAGAAGATTATCAATTCGATGATTTTTCTGTTAGGGTGATTCCCTCTATTCATTCGGCATTAGGGGATAAGCGTTATTTTGATTCAAGAACATATTCTGATTCGGATGAGTTAACTATCCCTTTAAAAGTAGGAGAATTTGTAGAGGGTGGGTCTTTAATGTTTCTATTACGTGTCGATTTGCATAAAATACTTACTTCAGGGTCAATGAATTTTATAGAAAGAGAAGTAGCCGGACTCAAACCTGACGTTCTAATACCAGGAATAAACCTTTCACGTTTGGAAGTATATAAATACACAGAAAGGCTCTTAGAACTAACCGGATACCCAAAGACTATAATTCCTGCACATTGGGATAATTTTAGAATACCCTATGGTTTTTCTCAAGAAGATCCGATCAAGAAAAAGGTACTGCCTTTTATAGAAGAAGTGAAAGCAGTAATGCCAGATGCCAACGTTATCATTCCCGTTCATTTAGAAACAATATTAATTAAATAAAGCGACTGTAATTATAAAAGAATTACCGCTTGCATTCAATGCTATTTATATGACGAGTATCACCAAGACTAATCCTCTTTGGAAAGAGGCTAAGATTAAAAATTATTTACCTCATATGACGGTACCAGAAGTGGAAGCTTTTCTGAAAAAGTCAGATATGGTTATCATACCCATAGGGGCTTTAGAGCAACATTCCAGTCATTTACCCATAGGTACGGATTTTATAAACGGCGTAGAGCTTTGCAAACTAATTGCACAAGAACGAGATATTCTGGTAGCGCCGGTTTTAATGGCAGGCCAATCTCCATATCATATGGCATTTGCCGGTTCAATAACGTTAAGTGCTGAGGTAATTGTAAAGGTACATATGGAGACCGTAGAGAGTTTAATAAAGCATGGTTTTAAACGCTTCGTATTTATGAATTCTCATGGTGGTAATACAGCTATAACTACATTTTTGGTTGATCAGATAAATCAAAAAACAGCTGCAGTTGCGGTTGATTATGCCGTGGTAACCAAACCGTTTTTAAAAGAAGCTGCACCTACCAATATAACGAAACTAGATCGTCATGCAGGTACTGGTGAAACATCAGACTCATTATTCTTAATGCCTAGTTTGGTACAACAAGAAAAGGCTACTGCAACAAAATTAACGCTGCCTAATCATTTGGCTAAAATGCTACCGGATGTTATAAATGAGGAACCAATTGCTAAATTGTTATTTCTTTCTGAGGGCTTAAAAGCAGTGGAAACCGGAAAGAAAACCTCTACCAAAGAAATGACTAGTACAGGGGTTTGGGGCGAGTTGGATCCAAAAGAGGCTACATTAGAAAGAGGAGCTAAAAACATTGAACGGCAAATTGCTGCAAGTGTAAAATTTATAGATAGATGGAATGAACTAATTGAAGATTAAAAATAGTATCACATGATAAATATAAGAATCGTTGTTTCAGTTTTAAGTTTTTTAAGTGTTGTATGTATAAAGGCACAAGACGTAACTATGTTTCCTGAGTCAACCAGGGTTTTAAAAATAGAACCTTCAAAAACCGATTCAAGAATTACAACTGCCAATACCCCGCATTTTATTGCTTACAATACCAATAATACAAAAGGAAAATTATTGCTCTTTATTCCAGGTACCAATGGTATTGCTTTAAAAGGACCTATGCATTTGTTCAGTACCGCTGTAGAACAAGGCTATTCGGTTATTAATTTATCCTATATCAATACACCTGCAATTGCACGAATTTGTAAAGGCGACAATCTATTGGAAAACGCTGATTGTGCTGAGGATTTTAGAAATAGAAGAGTATATGGCGATACTAAATTTAGCTTAATTGAAGACATGCCGTATGATGCAATTGTTAATAGACTTACCAAACTGTTAGTATACCTTACCGAGAATGATAAACCTGGTAATTGGGAACGCTATCTAGAGAATGGAGAGCCTAATTGGAATGAAATTGCCCTTGCAGGTCAATCTCAAGGTGGTGGAATGTCTGCATTTATAGCAAAAACTCATTTGGTACATAGGGTAATTGATTTTTCTGGCGGATGGGATTATTCAGCAAAAAATAAAATAGCCAACTGGTATTTCAAAAATAGTAAAACACCACTTGAAAGATATTACGGAACCTATCATGTTAAAGAACCTACAGCTAATGTAATTATAGAAACGTATAAAGCAATGGAAATTCCCGATAGTCATGTTCATGCCTTTGACTTAGAGGTGCCACAAGGAAAAAGAGCACATTCTAACGGAGTACGAAACCTAGGTTATAAAGACCAATGGGTAACATTGCTGGGTGATGGTAATTAATATTTAAAAATAGTAATCAATTCTTTATGAAAGTATATTTCTACTTCTTAATTGCGTTGGTTTTAGTGTCATGTAATGATGCTAAAGTTGAAAAAAATGAAAGTGATCAATCTGAAATGCAAACCAAAAACAGTAAAGAAATGAATGTATTAGGACTAATTGGAGGAACCTCATGGCATTCTACCATAGAATATTACAGTGCCATCAATCAAGCTGTAAATGATCATTATGGTAATAATACAAATCCGCCATTGTTAATCTATACGATGAATCAGGCAAAAGTGCATCGGTTTCAAATAGAAAATAAATGGGACTCGATAGCACATATGTTGGTTAATGCGGGTCTGAGCTTAAGTAAAGCAGGGGCTGAGTCCGTATTATTTTGTGCCAACACACCACATAAGGTATATGATGCCGTTCAAGAAAAACTAGACATTCCTGTTATACATATTGCAGATGCCACTGCTAGTGCCATTCATAAACAAGAATTAAAAAAAGTACTCTTTTTGGGAACTAAGTATAGTATGCAAGAAAACTTTATAACCAAAAGGATTAAGGATAATGGCATCGATGTTTTAGTTCCACAAGAGCAAGAAGTAATCGACGAACTTCATAGAATTATTATTGAAGAACTTACCTATGGTAACATCGTTGAATCTTCAAAAGCATATGTGTTGAACGTAATACAGAACTCAGTTGAAGAAGGAGCAGAGGGAGTGGTTTTGGGTTGTACGGAGTTTCCATTAATGATATTTCAAGAGGATTTGGAAATTTCAATTTTTGACACTACCAAAATCCATTCTATGGCAGGGGTCGACTTTATCTTAAATAAATAACTATGCAATTTTCGAAACAAAATATAGGAAGGGTTTTAGGACCATTGGTTTTCTTTTATATTCTTTTCTTTTTTAAGCCAGATGACCTTTCTGAGACTGCTAATGCCGTTTTAGCATCTGTAGCTTGGGTGGCTATTTGGTGGATAACAGAGGCTATTCCTATTTATGTTACCGCATTACTACCTTTAATTTTGTTTCCGCTAACAGGAGGATTGAGTTTGTCTGAAACCGCTATGTCCTACGGTCATAAATATATCTTTTTATATATGGGAGGGTTTATTCTTGCCATTGCTATTGAAAAATGGAACTTACATAAAAGAATAGCATTGACAATTATTAATCTTATTGGTACCAATGTGATCAATATTATTCTTGGATTTATGCTTGCAACTGCCTTTTTAAGCATGTGGATTTCCAATACAGCAGCTGCTGTAATTATTTTACCCATTGCAATGGCTATAGTTTATCAATTAAACGATAACCCCGAAACAGAGAAAAATGAAAATAAAATTTTTGGAAAAGCATTAATGTTGGCAATTGCATATAGCGCATCTATTGGCGGTATAGCTACATTAATTGGGACACCAACAAATTTGGTTTTAGCAGGAGTAGTGCAATCAACCTTTGGTAAAGAGATTACATTTTCAGAATGGTTTGTTTTAGGTTTTCCTATTGCCATACTGCTGTTGTTTTTATGTTGGTACTACTTAACTAGATTCGCTTTTACATTTAAACAAAAAGAATTTCCGGGTGGTCGTAAAGAAATAGCTTTAAGACTTAAAGAACTTGGTAAATTAGGTTATGAAGAAAAACTGGTCTTGGTTGTTTTTGCAGCTACGGGTTTTGCATGGATAGCACGTTCGTTTCTAATACAACGTTTTATTCCTGCTATGGACGATACCATAATCGCCATCTGTACGGTAATTGTTCTATTCTTAATACCTACGCGTCAAAAAGGCAAAAGATTGATGGAATGGGAAGATGCGGTTAAATTACCTTGGGGTATTTTATTACTATTTGGAGGAGGCTTAACATTGGCACTAGGATTTGACAGTAGCGGATTGGCACTATGGATTGGAAATAAACTATCTGCCTTACAGGTGTTACCTTTCTTTATATTATTGTTGATCTTGATAACGATAGTGAATTTCCTAACAGAAATAACTTCAAATATAGCTACTACAGCAATTCTACTACCTGTTTTAGTGTCATTGGCACCAGTACTAGGAGTTCACCCTTACTATTTAATGATCGCTGCAACATTAGCTGCATCCTGTGCTTTTATGTTACCTGTGGCTACGCCGCCTAATGCAGTGGTTTTTGGGTCAGGTTATCTTGAAATGCAGGATATGGTTAAAAAAGGCTTCTGGCTAAATATTATCTCTATTTTAATACTTACAGTAGTAGTTTATATTGTACTTCCGTTGGTTTGGGATTTAAGTACAACTGTTTAATATTGAATATTTTATAAAGTTTCTGAATGGTAACTTAAAAAAGCAGTTTAAATGTAAACTATGAAATCATGATCGTACTCTTAATTAAACTTTTACTTAAAATAATAACATCTACAGAATGAAAATAGCTATAATAGGTTTTGGAAATATTGGTAAATATCTTGCGAAATGGGTTGTTAATGAGTCTAGTTATGAGTTAAAATATATTATAACGAGAACACAAATTGATAAAGAGAATAGCGATTTTGCAAATCAACCTGTAGTATTTAAAAAAGAAATTACTTCTGATCTGATCAATGATGTAGACATTATTATTGAATGTGCTACCAAGGAGGTTGTAACGCAACTGTTGAAATTTGACGAAATAAACCGTATCGGTAAAAAAATTATTATTATCAGTACTGGGGGTCTTTATCAAAACAAAGCAACTTTAGATAAGTTCAAAAAATGTGATTTTATTTTACCGGTAGGTGCCATTGCAGGTTTAGATGCTATAAAAGCAGTAAATGATGAAATTACTTCAATTAAAATAAAGACAACAAAGCACCCTAAAAGTTTAGAGGGAGCTCCGTTTTTTGAAACCTCAAAAATCGAATTGTCATCGATAAAAACACCTCAGACTATTTGGGAAGGTGAAGTAAGTGAAGCCGTAAAACAATTTCCTAAAAATATTAATGTTGCTGCTAGTATCTATTTTGCATCTAAATGTGAAGAATTAAAAATTGAAATAATTGCAGACCCTAACACTACCAATAATATGCACGAGATAACTTGTGTGGGCGATTTTGGTAAGATTTATACGCGAACAGAGAATAAACCAAGTCCTGCTAATCCAAAAACAAGTTTTTTAGCAGTTAAAAGTGTAGTTAGTATTCTTAGAAATATGAATTCAAATATTAAAATCAACTGAGTAAACGGTTCGTCTACGCGTAGTGCGGAGGCAAGGAAACTTTTCGTTTCCGTCTGCCTGCCGGTAGGCAGGTCTACGCACGAAGCTAAAGCTTTTGGTTTCGCTTTTTCTTTTTTTTCTTGTCTAAAGCTAAATCATAAAGATTTGGCGACATTATAAATATACACAGACCTTTCGATTTATCACCTTAGTCCGCATTACGTTTAGGTTGTGTTAGGTGGCGTAATTTTTTCTCTTCGTTTAATATCAGTTTATCAAGTACCTTAGAATCTATTTCAGGTTTTTCTCTTTTAACAAGAATTTCGTTAATATTTTCAATTATATTATTCCCTAGTTTAGAACCGAAAGTGTCGATAAATATTTCAAGATTGTCTTTGTGAGTAATAACAAAAAGGTCTTTTAATTCTTTGTCCATTGTGGCAAGTAAAAAAATATCTTTGGATTCACTTTCATTAAAATATAATGTGCTCCAGATTGATAAATAAGTCAAATCCCAAGCCTGATTCGAACAGATTTTAATCAATTTTTGATAATCATAAATTTGATTCTTGAATATTTTACTCTTATTTCCAAAAACTAAAAGAGAATAAAAAATTGTGTATTTACAAATTAGGATGTTATCATAAATCCAAACTAAGAGAAGTTTGAATTTGTTTTCTATAGATACATTATCGTCAAAGTATAATTGTGTCATTTTGAGCATTTCCAAATAATGCATTTTAAAATGGTCACTTTTTACAAAAAAATCGTTTTTGTTATCGTTATTTGAATTTATCGATGGTATCGTATTTTTTTTACCCATCGCCAAATTTATCCAATCGTAGAGATTAGTTTTTTTGAATATTTCTAGAAAAACATTGTTCTCAATATTTGATTCCTTATCTCCTTGATTGTGATAAGAATATTCCATTAGCGCCATTCCTGCAGTTGCGGTAATTCCATTAAATTCAGCCCAAGCTAGTAGAGAGTTAATTAATTTCAAACTGAATTTTTCCTTTAAAGTGCCAGTATTTGCTAATCTTAAAATTCTAACCAGTAGATTTCTGTCAAGTATTAAAATGTATCTTTTATCATTATAAGAAGAGAAATCAGGAGTTCCATTTGGTGATATTGTTGGATGAAAAATAATCTTCTTTTCAATCAAAAACGAAGTGATTTCTTTTAATTCACTTGATTTTATTATCGGAACTTTCATTTTTTTATTATGACACCTAACTAAGGTATAAACACCATACTAGATAACCAATTTCTTTGACCATCTATTTTCTACTTTAAAACCTAATAAAACTCTAAATGGTGAACTTATAATGACATAAAAATTCATATTCTATACTATCTTAATTGGTTTAAAACCATTTTAAAAAATGATGAATATCGATTGTTGAATTGTTGTAAAATAACCTCAGGCTTAAACAAGAATAACTTTATTGTTTAATGGTCAGTTTTGTAATGAATGTTTCGGCAGCAACCTTACCTGTTGTCGAAATCTCAAGTTTTTTTCCTCTTTCTTCATCGCCCCCTTTATCTACACTACCTGGGTCGCCAGGTGCTACTAATACATTATTGGTGATTTTTGTTTTAACATTTTTTGGTGCTTTAATTTCGGCCATAATACTGGTTTCACCTGGCTCTAGTTCAAAATTATGCTCAGACTGTTTTTTTATGGTATTATCGGCATGTAAGAACGATGTAATTGTTTTAGGTGTGTTCGTTGCTACAGTATCTGTAATGGTAAAAGTACCCGGAGCTTGAAATTCAAATTTTCGAATAAATTTTTTAACACCAACTTCTGGTTCATAGGCAGCTGTTGCATCTGCTAAAATGCTTACTTGTTTTGCATCCATATTAACCTCGGTAATTTTAATTTCGTTGATGCGCTCATAGGGAATACCATAAAAAACATCATGTCCTTCACCTTCATGATTCTGTCCTTTTCCATCAAATACGAGGGTGTTATGGCTTTGGGTTCTTGTTAATCCTTCGTAACCAGAATCTCCTGTTAAATATTTTCCATCTGCCCAAATAATATAACTTCCCGCATCTGGGTGTGCATGACCGCTAGATAATCGCCATTCAGGAAATAATTTTTGTTTTTCTAATACAGAATGCCCTTCAGAGGGTCCGCATTTAAAGGAAAAAGCCGTAGCGTCATCTTCCCAGCTAGAACGCCAAAAAACTACATCGTGGTCGGGGAAATAATGCCATGCTTGTTGTTCTTCGATTGGAATTGATTCAATAGAGGAATCGTACCAAATGAATGTCCACATCTCTTCGGCACTTACTTGACCTTTTGACTTTAACCAATCTGCAACACCTTGGGCTTCACCAATATTGTATTTATTTGCTAATTGATACAAGACATTATAACTGCTCTGAAAATGACCGTTTATACGCTCTCTATGGTAATCTTCTGCTTTTTTAGATCGGGTAAGATTTCCGGTATAGGTATCACCATAATCAAAATGAAAATCTGCTCCCGGTAAATTGGTATGGGCAACATATTTATGCATTAATTTGAAACCGGGTACTTTATCATATAAGTCTTCTCCTGTGGCGTGTAACTGAAGGTCTAGGTAATGGACCAGCCATGGGGTAGAAAAAATCCAATATTCAACACCTTCATAATAAAATCCGTCTTCTGAATATGTTGCCAATACACCTTCAAAAATAGCTCTTGGTAAAGCTGCCCAATCTTTTGCTTCTGGTACTTCGTCTGCTAATGCATAAGCAGTAACGGCTAAACCTGACATGGGAATAAACGTATGATTTTGGCTGTAAGCATATGTTTTACCTTCAGTCGGTTTATAAAAATCATACAACAACCTAGCCTGTTTAATTAATTTGGCTTTATATTTTTCGCGTTCTTCTTTGGTAAGATCATGATATAGCAAATCATAGCCCCAACCTAAACCGTACAATAAATGACCTGCTGCTAAATCTACATTTGGTTTGTTATAAGCATAGCCCCAAACTTCATAGGAGACTGCTGCATCCATATATTTTTTAGCTGCTTTTAAATATTTCTGATCTCCTGTTATTTTGAATGCCAACGCAGCTTCAGCTATACCCAAACCTACGGGGTTTTGAACTCTACGTGCTTGTGCAGGGGCAGGAGTAGGGGCAACGGTCATGGCTCTAACTCTAGAAAGTGCTGTTTGCCACAACTCTTTTTCTGTTTTAGTTTTTTCTTTTAAAACGTCTATTTCTTCTTGTGTTAGAAAGACTCTTGGGTGTATGCCCTGCAATTCTTTTTTTAATGTAACGTTTTTGGTTTTCATTAAATTGATAAGTGGATGTTCTCCTTTTATTTTATTACTTACCGCCCTTTCGGCTTCTAATTCTTGAGTGTCTTGAGCAAAACAAATACTACTGAACAATAGATTAACTGCTATGCTAAGAAAAACGATTTTTGTTTTATACATGATGTCTAATAAATTCTTAATTATTTTAATAAAATGGTAAAGCCGTAACAAACTGCTAAAAATGACAAGAAAAATATACCTGCATAGGTCAATAATTGTAAGCCTTTTTTTGGCTGGTCTTTTACCGGTATATCTTTACTTGTTACATTTTTTAAATTCATGTAGCCGACCAAGGGTGCTAAGACAAACGATGTAGCCGTAGCAATGGCTAAAATTATGCCCATATTTGCGCTAAAAGCATATAAAACGATCACACTCATTATAGCCAATAGTATAATTGCTGCTGAATAATAATTTCTGTGATCATATTTCGGGTTGTTATTCGAAAGTTTTGCAATTACATCGATACTTACTCTAGCAGTGGCATCATGATTCGTTAAACAGGTACTGTACATCGTTGCAAATGCTGAAACTGCTATAAATATATACGCCCAATTTCCCGTATGGGTGGTGAACATATTAATTACCTGATCGGCGAACACTACGGCTTTTCCACTTAGCTCTGTTCCTGTTCCATAAAGTGTCATACAACCTATGGTTAAAAAGAAAATAGCCAAAATAGAAGTTACGATATAGCCGAAATTAAATTCTTGCAATGCTTCTTTTAATGGTGGCTTATTTTTATTGATTTTATATTTTTCAACAGTCCATAAACTTAACCAACTACTAGCTTCTACTGCAGTAGGCATCCACCCAATTAAAGTTATTAAGAATAGAATACCAAGTTCATCAAAAAGCTTAGGTACTTGAAAATTTGCAACTGGTGGTACAGTGCCTTTATTGATAACCAAAAAAGTAGTAACTAGTAAAGCAACGAATAAGGTAGGAATGACAAATTTTAACGTAGTTTCTAAAAGTTTATATTTTCCTATAATCAAAACAATACTATTAAAAACAAATAAACATGTCGCTACTGTAATTAATGAAACGCTATGAATTTCCAAAATATTTATTAAAAGTCCGGCAGTTACAGCGCAAAGAGCTGCAGGACTTGCAAAACTAGTAGCTAGGGTTATAAAAGCATAAAGCCATAAATAGCCTTTGCCTCTATTACGATAGCCTTCGATAATACTTTTTCCTGTTACATTGGTATATCTAATACCAAATTCAAAAAATGGATATTTTAAAACATTAGCAAGAATAATAGGGATAACCATAATCCAACCATATTTAGCTCCTGCTTTTGTAGATAGTACTAAATGTGATGTTCCAATTGCCATACTGGCAAACAATAATCCTGGACCAAGATTTTTTAAAAGAGATTTTATTTTATGCATTATAACTCTTAAAAATTTACTTAATTCAAAATTTGATTATTAAATAGGTGTTGATTTGGTAAATATACAGATCTCTTTTGATTTTAATCTTCAGATATTTGAAATAGATAAACAATCTTGTAATGGTATAAAAACTAAACAAATATGAATAATTTACATCAATAAATTATATGCTGATATAAATTCTTGGGTATTAGAATAAAGTAGAGATTGAAACTATTCGTTTACAATTACATGATTTTTTTTTTAAAAAGGACATTGTGAAAAGGGAAATAATTTTTTTGAGTTTTTGGAAGTCTTTAGAATTTTATGATAGTGTGAATGATTATTTTTTTTAATTTTTGTGGCTTTACTTAAAATGGAAACCTTGTTAGTTATTTCCTTTAAATGCATAAAATTTCTGGGCACGAAGCCTTATTTAATATCGAAAAAACCATCCTGAATATTGAAATTTCCTAGGCCAATTTTATACGTTTTATAGATACTAATTTATACAATCGACGTTTCCTCTGGTCTAAATGGTAAAATTAGGCTACCATTTTATTTTAAAACGATTATATAATTTTTCTAGTTCTATTTTAGTTGAAGATCTGCAATTTAAACTTCAGTTTTTACTTATTTTTTCCTCTTAATCAATAGAGTTGTGCCTTAGAAGAAATGTGTTTGTGAGGTTTTTATTCGCAGAAGTTGTAATTATTTATTAATTTTTGAATACCATGGAATTCAAAAATTTTCAATAACCATATTAGGTTTTTTTATTCGAATATAAATAAGGTGGTATTAATTTACTTATCTTCTATACCTAAGTCTGGCATCAGTAGGGTCACTGACTAGCCAAGCTATAAACCCACGGGTTTTCGGATTTTTTTCGAATTTAGTATTTCCTATGTTTGAGTTAATTCTGTCTGACTTCGAAAGGGTTACATTTGTATATTCGACATTAGTATTGCTACTAATTGAATTTAAAGAACCTTCGATAACCAATTCTTTATTTTGTAATAACTCTAAAAATTTAAATCTCATATTGTTTTCTTTCTAAGGATATTGAGTAAGAAATCACTTAATTATTAACGAATTGAGTATATCTTTTATTGTGAAGGACGAAATTTGGCACATACAAGATGTCTTAGTGTGTGTAAATAAAATTAATATTTAAAATTATGATTTCTTTCTTGGTATCAAGTAAGTTAGGTGTATTAAATTTCATGCTATTAATAGGCAGTATTTGTAAAGTAAAAACTCTATATATAAATCTAGGTTTGGGTAAGTTGGGCTTATAAATATTTTTTTTCTATCTAGTTTATAAGCTAGAGCCTTTTGCCTGCTCGTAAGGTAGGTTTTGAAAGTAAATTTCGTCTAATAAATTGAAAACATATATATGTAGTCTTCAAAATATAATTTCTAAAAAATGTAGATATAAAAAAACGGTCTAACTTTCGCTAAACCGTTTATAATGTGCCTTTTTTTATGTAGCGAGAGGGGGCACAATCCCCCGACCTCCGGGTTATGAATTTCCCATTTAAATCTTCAAATGCCTATTTATAGGCGGTTTCGAGATGCTTTGCTAATAAAACGTGTTCAGTTTCGTGTTCACAATTAATATAAATAGAATACAATTGCAATTTAACAATATATAGGATGTCATTTGATCTAATTGAATTAAAGGTTAAGGTGTATTTTATTCTTTTTTTACAAATGTTATTCTTCGACTGCTTTCTGAATTTTTACTGCATTTAGAGGAAATGATATCCTGTATATTATGGTATTACAACCTAAATTTCAAAATTAATTCATGAGTGCCGTTGTTGTATTCTCCAATTGGGGAGGTTCCAAATTCATAGGCGTATCCAAAATTGATAGTATTGTTTGCTAAACCAATAGTTGTGAAAATTGCTATGCTCTCATCAATTCTGTAGTTGGTTCCAAGTTCAAATGCATTATCAAGGAGAAGAGAACCGGTTAAGTCTATGGATAGCGGTGCCCCACTTACAAACCTTCCAAGTATGGACGGATGTAGCTGTAAGCGATTAGATAGATTAAAATAATAACCTCCGCCTACGAAGGCCGCGAGGTCGTCACTGGCCGCTACCGGGTCGGCACCATCCTTTTCGTAACGGTCGTTTGCCAATACTCCTGGAGCAGATAGAGTAACATAGTATTTTTTAGCTTTCAGGTAAAGACCCACTCCCACATTAGGGTTGAACCTGCTTACGTCACCCGTGAAAAGAGGATCGTTCATGATACCCGTTTCGCTTAGGTTTACGTTTAAAAACGTACCGCCCGCCTTAAGTCCTGCATAAAGGTCTAGGGTTTCGGATAGTTGTAACCTGTAGCTGAAATCAGCATAAAGATGGGTCTCACTCAATACAAAAACCTTGTCGTTCACTACGCTGATTCCCATACCAATGTTGTTACCAAGTGGTGCGTTCAGGTTAAATGTCTGGGTCTCTGGTCCGTCTTGTACACCCGACCATTGGCTACGTACTCCCAGAAGTGCATCAACCGTCCCGTTAGTACCTGCATAGGCGGGGTTGATGATACTCATATTATAGCGGTATAACGTAAAATGCGGATCTTGTTGTGCAAGGCTACCTGTTGTGATAAAAAGGGCGGCCAAGGTTAAAAATGATATGATTTGTTTCATGAATTATTTTTTGGTTTGGAATTTTTTGAACGTGATTTTGGTTTTAATAGTTGATGTATATCCAACCGGTTTTGGCAGCCTCGTTCTGCGACCCTGTCTCTATTACATAGTAGTACGGACCAGCGGGTAGTTTATCGGAGCCTCCAAAGACTTGCTTGCCATTAGAG
The DNA here is from genome assembly GCF_045063735.1 of Maribacter sp. Asnod1-A12. Classification (NCBI taxonomy): domain Bacteria; kingdom Pseudomonadati; phylum Bacteroidota; class Flavobacteriia; order Flavobacteriales; family Flavobacteriaceae; genus Maribacter; species Maribacter sp. Asnod1-A12. The sequence continues at coordinate 3,675,176 of NZ_JBEFNZ010000006.1, read as the reverse complement.
ATACCGCCCCAGTTGTTGCTGTAATTCTCAGCGGTGAATACTTCACTTCCAACACGGTTGTAAAGGTGTACGATGTGGCCGGGATAAGCATCAAGGTTGGCAATGACCCATGTATCGTTGATACCATCACCATTTGGCGAGAACCCCTTTGGTACGTTGATAGCGTTATTTTGTGCTTGTACCGTGTTATCTACCACGATTACTGTTCTAATAACCTCTATTGCATTATTTCCAGAGGCACTTGTTGCATTGTAGGTAATACTATAACTTCCTACAGCATCAACAAATGTAGTTGCATCTATAGTTACGGTTGAACCATCATTTGCAGTAGCACCTAATTCTGTATAACCTGCTCCTAGCTCTATAGTTTGTGGATTGTCTCCTGTTAGAGTTATAATAGGGGCGGTGGTATCTACTACATTCACTGTTCTTGTTATTTCCGTTGCAGCATTTCCTACGGCATCTGTGGCGTTGTAAGTAATGCTATAATTTCCTATTTCATCTACGAATGCGCTTGTATCTATAGTTACGGTTGAACCATCGTTAGCTGTAGCGCCTAACTCTATATAACCTGCTCCTAGCTCTATAGTTTGTGGATTATCTCCTGTTAGAGTTATAATAGGGGCGGTGGTGTCTACAACATTTACTGTTCTAATGACTTCCGTTGCATCATTTCCTGAGGCGTCAGTGGCATTATAAGTAATGCTATAATTTCCTACTTCATCTACGAATGCACTTGCATCTATAGTTACTGTTGAACCATCGTTAGTTGTAGCACCTAATTCAGAATAACCTGCTGCTAGCTCTATAATTTGTGGATTGTCTCCTGTTAGAGTTATTACTGGTGCGGTAGTATCTACAACATTTACTGTTCTAACTACTTCCGTTGCAGCATTTCCTGAGGCATCTGTGGCATTATAAGTAATGCTATAATTTCCTACTTCGTCTACGAATGCGGTTACATCTATAGTTATGGTTGAACCATCATTTGCAGTTGCACCTAATTCAGAATATCCAGCTCCCTGCTCAATAGTCTGTGGGTCGGCTCCTATTAAAGTAATTAACGGTGCTGCCGTGTCCACCACGTTTACCGTTCTAATGACTTCTGTTGCATTATTTCCTGAAGCATCAGTAGCATTATAAGTAATGCTATAATTCCCTACGGCATCTACGAAAGCACTGGCGTCTATGGTTACGATTGAACCATCATTAGTCGTTGCCCCTAATTCCGAATAGCCAGCTCCTTGCTCAATAGTCTGTGGGGCGTCTCCCGTTAAGGTAATCAACGGTGCTACACCATCTATAACCAAGGCTTTGTTGGTACCTAGAGTATTTGCTTCTCCAGGTTCAGGTAAGTTTAGAAAAGCGGCGTTACCATCACCATTTTTTATTGTTCCGCCATTGAGAGCTAGGGCCGTTGCTGAAACATAATCCAGGTCCGCGCTTATATTGCCTCCTTGTATGGTGTAGTCAAAAGATAGGGTAGTGGTGCCTGATCCACTGGTATAATCAACAACCTGGTCGGTTGCCCCGGTCTCTAAAGTAAGTTGGGGTATACCGGTAACCGTAACGGCTTCATCAAAGGTGATTTGGATAGGTATAATTGTACCGATGCCGTAGATGTTATCAGCGATGGACGATGTGACATTGTTAATGGTTGCCAAAGTGGTAATGCTTTTGAAGCCTGTCCAACCTGCATTTACATAAGCAGCTTCTGATCCAAAAGGTATTATTAAATCAATGTCGGGTCGTCTGTCAGAACTATTATTACCTTCAAATGCATCGGCGGGTAGGATGGCCGGTGTTTTACTCAACGATGTTATTTCGTTCAATGGAGTATTATAGAAAACTTCGCCGCCGATAGCGGTAACACTGCTAGGTATGGTAACACTGGTTAACTGAGTATCTTGAAAAGCCAATTCACCGATAGAAGTAATACCATTGTGAATGTTGACATTGGTCAACGGATTAAAAGTAAAAGTACTGTTACTGATAATGGTAACATTGTTGGGTATGGTGAAACTGGTGAATTCATTTTCATAGAAAGCATTACTATCGATGAAGGTAACACTGTTGGGTATGGTGATACTAGTCAATTTATTCACTCCGAAAGCACTATTACCTATAGTGGTAACACTGTTGGGTATGGTTACACTTGTCAATTCATTCCTAGCGAATGCAAGGAAATTGATAACGGTAACATTGTTTGGTATGACTACAGCGGTCAATTTATTATTAAAGAAAGCTCGGTCACCGATAGAGGTAACACTGTTGGGTATGGAGATACTGGTCAATTGATTATTTTCGAAAGCACCATTACCGATAGTTGTAACACTGTTGGGAATAGTGACACTGGTCAATTGGTTATAACCGAAAGCAAAATTCCCTATAGAGGTAACACTGTTGGGTATGGAGATACTGGTCAATCGATTTTCATAGAAAGCATAATTCCCTATAGTTGTAACACTGTTGGGAATAGTGACACTGGTCAATTGATTATAACCGAAAGCATCATTACCTATAGTGGTAACACTATTGGGAATGGTGACACTGGTCAATCCCTTAAAAATGAAAGCATTATTGCCGATAGCGGTAACACTGTAGCTATTTCCGTTATCGATAACAGTAGCGGGTATATTAACAGACACACTATTAGCTCCGGTATAATTATATACTTGAACAGTTAAAGGAGCGGTTGTCGAGGTAACTTGATATTCGATGCCATTGACATCTGTAAAATTTTGTGCCAAGCTTATTGCAGCACAAAACAAAAAAAATAAAAGCGTAAGTTTTTTCATGATATTAATTTAGTGGTATATGGTTTTTAATTGCGTTATTTTTATTGATGAAATTTCTTTAGATTGAGTTTCACCACCGGATTGTTTTTTTTTTTTTGCTTTCGAATTTAACGACGCGCAGTACTGTATTATTGGCGGTATTGAGGCGTAATTGGGCATATTTTTAAGAAATGTCGTGAACGGTATTGTTTTTGTCGTGAACGGTTAACCAGAATCTTAATTAAAGAAAAAAGGCAGCAGTATATATGCTATTTTTGATCAGATAAAAAAAGGCTATTTTATATTTGTTGCCCCGTTCTATCTAATACCAAATTTTGAGAAAATTACTTTTTGCTTTTTTTGTACTTTGTAGTATGCTGCTATGGTGTCAGCAAGAACCTTCTATCTTAATTAATAAAAGCATATACTCTTCTAGAGACGGGTATTTAATTTCTAATCCCTACCATTCTATTTATGATTCCACGGGCTGGCTGTGGGTGTTAGGTGAAAATAAACTATCTAACGAATATGTTTTTGGGGATAAAGAAATCATTATACAGCGTTTTGATGGAGCCATATTTTTTAACCTAGCATTACCAGATACTTTTGATAAAAGAATAAAAGAGGGACACTTTTTTAAGCATAAAGAGAAGGGGCTATATCTAAAGTTATATTACACCGATGATAGAGCAGACCTATTTTTTATAGATACAGATACCTTACAAATCACTCCTGTAGATGCCTATAACCATTTAAGTGAAAAGTATATTATTTCAAAGGAATTTCAGGTAAATAATGAAACAAGACTTATTATTACTTCAGAAGAAAAGTTTTATAGTGCAGCATTGGATGGATTAGGATTACGCATTCTAGATTCCATCCCTTTTAATGGACCTGTTAAAAATCCGTTTTTGGAAGAAATTAGAAGTACTGAAGCTTCAACTATTGTAAAATTATTATTTATAAATGAGGGTATACTTTTAAATAGACAGGGAAAGATTACCAAGAAAATAGCCTCAACTGATTTTATAGATAACCAAGGGCACAATTTTTATCCCAATGAAATCCATAATAGTTTTGCGGTTAACAATGAGTATTTTTTTTACTTGGATGACTATGAGAACGTTTTTAAGTTTGACCAAGAAAATTTAAGGTTTATTGAAATACCTAATACCAACGAATCTTACGACTCTAAAAAGGATATGGTTTTTGATAATAATTTTGAAAACGGTTTTTTAAATGAGGTTGTAAGCGACTACAGCGAAGTTAAATTTTATGACCTTAATGAATTTTATCCTCATTTAACCTTAAAAATTAAAATTAAAAATTACTCTAAAACTGCCTATAGCCAATTTGGTGAAGATTTAGTGGTTTTAAACGGAAATACGTTGGAGTCTTACAGTTTTAAGAATAGTAAAATAAAAACTTTTCTTAGAGGAAAAAGTATACGGACTATAAAAAAATTATCTGAAAACAAATATATTGTTGCAACAGATACAGAGGGGGTTTATACTATTAATACTAAGGATAATACCGAGGAGAAAATAAAATTTACATTAGATAATAAGGAGATATCCATGAATTATTCCAGGGATATTTATGTAAATGAAGACCATACTATTACCATAAATGATTCTGATAATTTGTATACGACAGACGCAAATTATAAGGTAATAAAAGATAGAAGTTTAAAAATTATTGGTGAGGAAATCATAAAAATAGAGGACACCATCTTTACTGCCGATCAAAGGGGTATCATTTCTCAATTTAGCATCAACGAGAAAAAATATACCACGATTCCTAACACAGAGAGCGTTCAAATAAGGGAGTTTGCTACAAACGGTACTCGTTTATTTGGGACCACAGTGGCAAACGGAATTTTTGAATACGAGAACGGCTCTTTTGAAACCCATGTGTTTGAAAATGAAAAAGCAGAAAATTTACTTTCTATAAATTACCTAAAAGATTTTGGTGTTCTCGTTGCTACAAAATTCGGTAAAATTTATACTTACGATTCGGATAAAAATAGACTTAAACTCTTATACGAAGACGCATTAAAAGCATCTATTGTGGGTATGGTTACGGATAATAACAATAATTTGTGGTTGAATACATATGCGGGAATCGTTTCTGTAAATCGATCTACACAAAAAATAGTACGGTATACCGTAAAAGATGGTGTTTATGAATTAGAAGGCAACAGGTACGGTACATATAGAGATCCGGAAGGAAATATTTGGATGGGAAGCTATAAGGGACTTAGTTATTTTAACCCAAATGATTTAAGTACAATAGAGTTAAATGCACAGCCACAATTTACGTCTGTTTCATATTTTGATGCTGGACTTAATAGATGGCAGGTTCATTCATCGCCCCAATTCTTAGATAGCATCCAAACCATTAATTTACCTTCAGAATATCAACGATTTTCTGCAACAATGTCCGTTTTTGGTCAATTAGATCGTAATAATATAAGTTACAAGTATCGTTTGTCGGAGAAAGGAAATGATTCGGATTGGTTTACAAGCTACCCCGGTAAAGAAATTTTATTTGCAAATTTGGCGCCTGGCGAATATATCTTAGAAGTACAAGCCGTTAGTGCTTCTGACGAGGAAATTGGAAATACAATTGAACTCAGAGTAATTTCCGAAAAGATTTTTTATAAGACTTGGTGGTTTATTTTAGCACTAATTCTGTTAGTTTTTGGTTTAATTAGTTATCTTTTTTATCAATACAAGGGAAAGCAAAAAATACTCGTAAAAAATGAAATTGCATTGAACGAATCTAAAATTAAAACTTCGATGATGTTAGAAATTCATCACCGAATTAAAAACAATCTCCAAATTGTATCTGGCTTATTGGGTCTTCAAGTTATTAACAGTGCTAACGAAGAATTAAAGTTAAAATTACAGGATAGTCAAAGTAGAATAGAATCAATAGCAGGTATTCATAATTTACTTTATAATTCTGATAGTTTTGAAACATTATCTTTTAAAGAGAACGTAGACAATATTATAAGATACTATCAAATTTTATTTCCGTTAAAGGTAGGTTATACTTTGAATTTTGATGGTTCTATGTTACCTATAGATAAGGCCACACCACTTTCTCTTTTGTTGAATGAATTAATAAGCAATTCTCACAAACACGCGTTTTCTGATGAAGAACAACCGGAGATACATATATATTTTATTAAGTGCGAAACTAAATATGAGTTTAAATATTTTGACAATGGTAACTTTAAAGAGAAGGGATTTAAAAAAGATTCTATGGGAATGAAAATCGTAGATATGATGACCACACAATTAAAAGGGGATTTGAAAATCGATAATTCCAAGGGTTTTATGTGCACATTAATTTTCTCTTAGATAAACATGGTTAAAATTTACGTTTTAGAAGATGAGATTATCACTCAAGAGCTATTGAAACAAACATTAGAAAGTTTAAAGTTTGAAATATGTGGTATGGCAACAGATGCAGAAACTGCATTAATGGAGATCCATGCATTAAAACCAGATATTGCTATAATAGATATTAGGGTAGATGGGAATAAAACCGGTATTTGGTTGGGAAATCAATTAACGATTCCGTTCATATATTTGACCGCATTTGGTGATACGGAAACCATAAAAAAAGCGATAATTACAAAACCTATTAGCTATTTAGTTAAGCCGTTTAATACAAATGACTTATACATTGCTGTAGAATTGGCTGTTAATGCCATACAAAATACCACCCAAATCATTATAAAAGAAAAAAATAAAAACAGTGTAATTCTAGAGGAGATGATCTTATTTGCAAAAAAAGATGATCAATATTTAACGTTGCATTTAAAGGATTCTGTAAAATTGATTCGTTCTAGTATTTCGGAATTTTTGAATCAAGTAAATTCTAACTCTTTTTTACAGGTTCACCGTTCATATATTATCAATAAAAACCACATAACTGCTTTTGATAAAAAGAAGATTATAATTGCTAATAATAACATTCCAATATCAAAAACCTATGTAAAAGAGGTATTGGAAGAGATTTCTAAATCGATGCATCGCTGAGAATTTTGTATGGTTTTATTTTTTCTTGGCTAAAGCTAAACCCATAAGATTTAGCGACATTATAAACCTGCCTGCAGGCAGGTATACACAGACCTTTTGGTTTCACTATAAAGTCTAAATTAAGTTTAGCATCGATGATAAAGCAGCAAGATAGAAATACTCAACAAACTGCTTGCCCGAAGTTATATATAAATGAAGTTGGAAAGTATATTGTGCAACGAATCTATTTGCGGGCAAATCTTTCAATATGTCGCCCGATGCAAAGCAATTGGATAGCTATATTTCAAAATATATTCAAGGAATATGGAGACACGGTAGCATATGAAGCCGGTTGTTGTGGTTATTATGCACACCGCTGTTTCGAGAGTTATGGTTGGCGAAGTCTGGTAGAGAATTCCCCATTTAAATACTCAAATGCCTATTTATAGGTAGTTGAGAGTTGCTTTGTTAGAAATTGGTGTTCAATTTTGTTTTTACTTATGATTATACAATTATAATGTCAAAATCTAATTACAGCAGCTTACAAATTTGGTAATAAAATAAAATTTTTACAATAACAAATTATTATAATATGTTTGGTGATTTTTTATAATGTAGGAGAAATTCACAAAGATTGTGATATAATAATATATTTCAATGAAATAATTTGAATGTTTTTCACCACAGTTCTTTGTTAGGTGCAGGTTTTTATTCTTTCGTATTTTTTAATTTTCGCCAAAGCTTTTTGTCTGAACTTTGGACTGTATTGTTTTGTTTCTATCAGCTTATTTAGTATGTTTTTTAAATCTGAATTAATCTCTTTTTCGTTTAGCCATTCAATTCCTAATTCTGCCCAATATGTCGAAACGTCAAAACTCAAAGTAATTATTTTAATGGTCAATTCAGAGACTTTAATATTAGATTTTAATTCCGATTGAGCTATTTTTTCAGTCAGATAAATGTCAAAGTCTTTCCGATTCATTTCCAAAATTGGAAGAATTCCAATTCCGCCATTTTCATTGACAGATTTAAGTCCTTCAGCTGTGTCGGAATACCAATCACCATTTTCGTCAACTCCTGCGTAATATCCGCTATTTTTTATGACAAAAATCGGTTTCAAGTTCATCAGTAATCAGATGTTTATTTTTAGTTCATATTTTTTTTCAGCTTGCACATAACGGTTGAGCTATGAACAGTACGGGAGCAATCTAGCGTTTGCTTTCCGCCACGCACATAGCGAAATCTTTTGGTTTTGTTTTTTCTTTTTTTGTTCGAAAGCAAAATCCAAAAGATTTTGCGAACTTAATAAATATACACAGACCTTTCGATTAAGCCCGAAGCTCGAATTGTTTATAGGTGTTGTTGTACTTAGTGCTTTACGTAAACAATGTAACGTTCAGATTTTGATTCAGTAACTCAACGTTGAAATTAATCTTAGCATTTAATGCTCTGAAAACTTTCAAAATTGTTTCAAACCAATCATCAGTAAGGTTATTCTCAATTTTCGAAATAGGATTGAATTTTATACTGCGCCAGGATTACATCCTGTTAAAGGAAAAACCTTAAAAGTGATTACCGAGCATATAGTAGATAAGTATGTACCCGTAAATACTTAAGATGCAAGTTCATTTGCGGAATAAACCTTTAACATAGGGGTAACATTTCATTTATAATCATTTAATCTCTAAAAGAGAAGACGCATTGTATAAATACAATACGCCTGAAATTAAACTAACAAACTCTCTACATATAAAATGATATCGTGTGAAGTTGATATCATAAAAATCTATCCTCGATCTTTTAATAAATCTGGTCCCTTTACCATTTTGGAATTATGCTCTTTTACTACCTGCATAATTTTTGTAATTTCTTCGGGTTGTTTTTTAGATAGATCATATTTTTCTGAAGGATCTTGTTCAATATTAAAAAGTAGGGGAGGGTCGTGTTCTTCACGAGTATTCAATTTATAACCTGCTTCCGTTACAAAGTGAGCTTTATATGCACCTAATCTAACTGCATAAAGTTCTGGTCCTCTATAATAAAAAACTTCATTTCTAGGACTTTCTTCATCACCAAATAGAACTGGGCTTAAATCAATTCCATCCATTTCTCGGTCAGTCGGTATAGGTACTCCTGCAAGGTTACTAAATGTATTGAACAAATCCATTGTTGTTCCCATTCCCGTGACTAGTTTAGGTTTGATATACCCTGGTCCCCAGAAAATACCCGGTTCGCGCATGCCTCCTTCCCAAGTAGTACCTTTGCCTTCAAATAATAAGCCTGCACTACCTCCTGATATTCCTGTAGATAACCACGGTCCATTGTCAGAAGTGAAAATGACAATAGTGTTTTTGTCCAAGCCTTCATCTTCGAGCATATTTAAAATCTGACCGACACCATTGTCGATTTCTTCTACTACATCTCCATAAAGACCTCTTTTACTTGTACCTCTGAATTCATCAGAAACAAATAACGGTACATGTGGCAAACTATGGGCTAAATACATGAAGAATGGCTCTTCTTTATGATTTTTAATCCAATTAATAGCTTCATCTGTGTAGCGTTTTGTCAATGTATTTTGTTGTGCAGGTCTTTCAACCACTTCGGTACCACGTAAGATTGGAACATTAAATTCTTCAGGAGTTCGTTCTTCATAAGTATCTGTATATCTACTGAAGTATTCTTCCATGGAACTGATTTTACCAGTATGGTCCATGTCATTTGAATATGGTATTCCGTAATAATCATCAAAACCATTATTGGTTGGAAGATATTCTTCTTTATGGCCCAAATGCCATTTGCCCACCATTCCTGTAGCATAACCTGCTGATTTTAATTGTTCAGCAATTGTTACTTCTTCAGCAGGTATACCGTTGTGCGAGTCTGGAAAAAATACGCCTACTTTTGAACTGGTCAATCCATTTCTTACAGGTAATCTACCGGTCATTAATGCAGCTCGACTAGGAGTGCAAACACTCGCACCAACATAAAAATTAGTCCATTTTTGTCCTTCGTTTGCCATTCTATCTAAATTGGGCGTACTAATCGTTGGATGACCGTATGAACTTAAGTCTCCATACCCTAAATCATCAGCGAAAATTACTATTACATTGGGTTTTACCGGAAATTGTTTATTCTGGCCCATTCCAAGATTTGGTATGGATAATAGCACCATTATAAATGTGATAAATGTATAATTTGAGAATAATTCTATTTTGATATTAATATTTATTTTTTTCATTGGTTTCTGTTGTTAATTAATAACCTGGGTTTTGAACTAAATCAGGATTAGCATCTAATTCTACTTGAGGAATTGGAAACAATACATGATAGTCTTGTGCATTTTTACCTCTGCTAACAGCATTAGAAATAAATACTTCCTGCCTTATCATATCTTCTCTTCTTTTTCCTTCGAAGAATAATTCCCATCCTCTCTCTTGTAAAATTGTTTCACGAAGTGTTTCTTTTGTAAATCCTGCTAACGATAATTCAGTTATTCCAGCTCTAGTTCTGACTTCATTAATTAAATCGATCGCTGTTTGAGTAGGTCCAGAGATTTCATTTAATGCTTCGGCGCGACTTAAAAGAATATCAGCGTAACGAATAGCAGGAATATCATTACCCGCAGCTGCACCAACGGCGCTAGGGTCAAATTCTATTTTATATGGGAATGATTGGTCGTTACCTAAACCTTGTATTGTTTCACCCGTAGTTGTGCTTACATACTCAGTTATAATATGATTTTTTCTAACATCATCTGCGTCAAAGGAATTCACAAATTCATCGTATAAATAGGTACGTGCAGCAAATACTATATTGTTTGGGAATGGCCATGGATAATCTGTAGGGAAAACTAGGGCGTCTATTGCTTGGCTAGCTGTTGGCGAAGTTGCATCTTTAGGTAAGACCCACAGTATTTCTTGATTACCTTCGTTCTCAATACTAAATACGTCACTAAAATTAGGAAGTAATTCATAAATTCCTAAGTCTTGAATATCTTCAGCCATATCTGCTGCATTCTGCCATTGTCTTGTATTCAAATAATATTTGCATAAAACCGCCATTGCGGCTCCTTTTGATGCACGACCATACGCCGGTGCTTGAACAGGTAAATCTGCTACTGCCGTTATTAGTTCTTGTTCAATAAACCCTTTTACTTCATCTTCAGTTGACCTGGGTAATAAAGGCTCGTCTGTAGAAGTTTTGTATAATGGCACCGCCCCGAATAAATTAAATAACTCAGAATAATTCCATCCACGTAGAAAATGTACTTCTGCTTCGGTTAATTGTTTAAACTCATCAGAGAATACTTCATTATCTAAATTATCTAAAACGATATTAGCATCTCTAATAGAATTGAAATAGATAGTCCATTGAGCTATTATATGGTCATGGTTGCCGTCCCAGGTGAAGTCAATTTCTGATAGCCATAAGTTTTCAATTGATCCACCTTGTCCCCATATTTCACCAGTGGTCATTGAAGCTAAATGATAAGAGGACCATGAGTCTTGAAAACCTGGTCTGTGGGCATAAGCATAAGAAGCGTTTAAAACTGAACTTATTCCTTTTTCACTAGTGAAAAGGGTGGAAGGGGCTAGTTCTGAAAAAACCTCTTCGTCTAATCGTTTTTCACAGGCGATTATACCAATGACTAACAATATCATTATTGATTTATTAATATATGATTTCATTGTATTTTAGTTTTTAAGTTTAGAAACTGGCGGTTAATCCTAAAAGATATGTTCTTGCCGTTGGGTAACTACTATAATCTACCCTTACATTACTTGATCCAAGAGAATTGGACTCAGGGTCGAAACCTCCATAATCTGTTATGGTGAACAAATTCTGCCCAGTAATGTATACCCGCATACTGTTTAAAAAGTCAATATTGTCTACTGGTACTTGGTAACTGAACTGCACGTTTTTAAGTCGAAAGTATGAGGCATCTTCTACCGTTAACGTATTTACCTTACTTGCACCGTAAGCGTTTGGATTTACAGATGAAGGCCATTTAGCATCAGTATTTTCAGGTGTCCATCGGTCAACTATAGTTCTAGACTGACGATTTCTTCTAAAGTTGGCAGGATAAAGAGACTCAATTAAATTAATATTGATTAATTCTGCACCTTCTTGCCCTTGAAAGAAAACATCTAATTGAAAGTTTTTATAACTAAATGAATTCTGTATACCATAAGTGAAGTCGGGGAAAGGGCTTCCTATTATAGTTTGGTCATCGGGTGTAATGGCACCGTCACCGTTTATGTCCTCGAAAATAGGAAAACCTGGCTCAGCTAAAGGTTGGGCGGAATTTGTGATATCATCATCTTCTTGAAAAATACCGGTTACGTTATAGCCGTAGTAAGAAGCTAAAGGTTCACCTTCTCTAATTATCGCAGTATTACCAACAGCCATAATATTACCGGTTACAATACTTTCGATTCTTCCTAAATCAACTACTTTATTTTTGATTGCAGCAAAATTCAATGAGGTATCCCATTTGAAATCATCGGTAATCACATTGGTGGTATTGATCAATACTTCAAAACCTTTATTTTGGACCTCACCAACATTACTTAATATTGAGGCATAACCAGAGGCTAAAGGTAGGGGTAGATTGAAAAGTAAATCTTTAGTGTTCTTAGAAAAGTAATCTATTGTAGCGCTAATCCTACCGTTTAACATAGCAGCATCAATTCCAACATTGAATTGCTCGGTGGTTTCCCATTTAAGATCATCATTGGCTTTTCGAGAAGGAATTACACTGCCTAATACAGAATTTCCCAATACCACATTTGGGCCAGATTGAAAAGTTAACTGAGAGTTGTAATTTCCAATTTCTTGATTACCGGTTAGACCCCAGCTAGCTCTTAATTTTAATTGACTGAATAAATCTGGAACAAACTCTTCTTCATTGAGTTTCCACCCAAATGCGAATGATGGAAAATATCCAAACTTGTTATTTTCTCCAAAACGAGATGAACCATCGGCACGTATGGATCCTGTAAGTAAAAATTTATTATACAGATTATAATTCACCCTTGCTAAATAAGACAGCAATGTATTTTCTTCTGTTCTACTCCCAAGTTGATCAGTATTAGTATCTCCAAGTTCTAAATTGTTAGTTCCAATATCGTCAGATGGAAAACCACTGATATTACCGTAAAAGTTTTTTAAACTAAATTTCTGATAAGTTATACCGCCTAATAGTGCTAGGTTATGATTTTCATTGAAATCTTTTTTGTAGTTCATAGTGTACTCAAAAAGATAATTCGACCTATCTAATACGCTAATATTGGCAATGCCGTTTGCAGCACTACCACGTATGGTTTGAGTAGAATTGTAAATATCCCTTCTTGAGGTTTGACGGTCTGTACCGAAGTTGAACTTACCTGATAGATTATCAGTAAAATCATAATTTAAGTAAGCACTACCAAAAGTTCTGTTTGTCTCATTTAAACTGATAATACCGTTTATGAGTGTTACTGGGTTATTTACGGTAAGGTTAGCCGATTGAGAGAATGTACCATCTGCGTTATAAACAGGTTCGGTAGGGTCATAAAGTAACGAAGAATATATAGGACCAGCATTTTCATTGGTCTGTATGCCATCAACATTATTATTATCCTTAATTAAACTAGTATTGAAATTGAGTCCAATTTTTGCTTTTTCACCAATTTTAGATTCAATATTTATTCTTCCGGTATACTTTTCAATACCTGTGTTTTTGACAACACCTTCTTGGTCAAAATAATTGATGGAAGCATAAACCGAAGTTTTTTCATCCCCGCCGCCAATAGAGATATTGTGGCTAGTAATTGGTGCCGATCGAAAAACTTGATCTTGCCAAAAATTACCATTACCAATATTCGCTATATCGGTAGCTGAAAATACCGGCGAATTTCCTTGTTCCTGCGATAAATCATTTATTGCGTTAATATATTCGCTGGTTGATAGTACATCTATTGTTTTGGCAACAGATTGTATACCGCTATACACATCATATGTTACCCTCATTTTTCCAGATTTACCTTTTTTGGTGGTAATCATTACCACTCCGTTAGCACCTCTTGAACCATAGATCGCTGTAGCGGAAGCATCTTTTAAAATTTCAATGGACTCAATATCTGCTGGGTTTAAAGAGTTTAGGGGATTATTAGGACTTTGGTTTTCACTAACTTCAGCAGCACCGCCCGAAGACAAATTAGCACTATTGTCGATTGGAAATCCATCTATTACGTATAAAGGTTCATTACTTGCGTTTAAAGAGCTTGCTCCTCTAATGCGTATTGATAGCCCCCCGCCCGGTGCTGAACTTGATTGGTTAATTTGAACCCCTGCTGCACGACCTAACATCATTTGGTCAACGGATGCGTTTGCACCTGGATTTAAATCTTCTGATTTTAAGGAAGAGACAGAACCCGTAAGGTCACTCTTTTTTTGAGTACCATATCCAACTACTACTATTTCATCTAAGGCTGCAGCACTTTCCTCTAGAGCTACTGTAAAAGTGTTTTGTCCATTTACAGCAATTTCCTTAGAAGAAAAGCCGATATATGTAATGGATAAAATGGCATCACCGTTATTAAGGGTAAGTTCAAAATTGCCGTCAAAATCTGTTTGTGTTCCGTTGGAAGTACCTTTTTCTAAGATATTTGCTCCTGGAAGTGGTTGCCCATTTTGATCTTGTACAACACCAGTTACCGTAAAATCTTGTTTATCGATTTTAGATGTAACAGGTACTAGAGATACTTCTTTTTCAAAAATTATTACCTGTCGGTCATCAATACGATAAACCATTCCCTTGTCTTTTAGTGCATTGTCAAGTATGGTGGTTAGAGTAGCTCCTTTTATATTTAATGAAACATTTCCTCTATTTAAAAGAACTTCATCATTATAAAAGAAAATATATTCACTTTTTTCCTGTATTTCTTGAAATAGCGTTTCTAGTGGAACTTTATTGACTTTAATGTCAAGCTTTGTTTGAGAATATGTACTGTTTGCATAAGCAGAACTAAGTCCTATAGCTATGAATAACAAAAATATTCTCATAATTGTGTGGATGACGTGTGCGGAACTGATTTTGTCCCAACAAGCAGTACGCCTATTAAAATAATTCATAATATTGTAATTCAGATTAGTTAATATTGCTTTTAATAGTGATGTTAATAATACAGGCCGGGAGATGTTGGCGCATCTTTCGGCTTTCTTATGAGTTTTTATTTAATTCATTGGCATATAGAGTTTTGTTAGTTTGAGTTGTTAAGTTGAATAATTCCTTCTTTATATGTTACTTTAAAATTTGATGTTTCTGCAATTAGGGAAATAATTTTTTCTACGTTATCCTTTAAATCCAGGTTTCCTGAAAATGTTTGTTCGGCTAAACCATTTTCATCAATTACGATTTCAACATCATAATAACGAGATAGTTTTGTCATTATAAATTTTAAATCGTCATTCTTAAAGTTCAAGAAACCATCTCTCCAAGAAAAATAATCGTTTACATTGACTTTCTGAGTAAGTGCTTTTTTTGAATTTGAATTATAACTAGCTAATGTGCCAGGCTTTATTTTTATACTTTCTATATTTTTATCGTTGTAATTAATTTCGACACTACCTGATTTTAAGACCGTAAAATTTAGTGCATCCTCTTTGTAGCTACTTACATTAAATACAGTACCTAATACTTCAATTTCTTGATTGGCAGATAAAACTTTGAATGGCTTATTAGGATTATGGGTTACTTCAAATATCGCTTCACCTTCTAAATAAACTTCTCTTGTTTTTCCATTGAATACAGCAGGGTAAACCAGCTTTGATCCAGAATTAAGCCAAACCATAGATCCATCGGATAGCTTTAGGTCGGTTCTTTTTCCAAAAGGAACTAATATTGTGTTATAAAGAGGTCTATTGTCTTGAGTTGATTTTTGATTGACGGTTTCACCTGTGCTTAATACAACTTCTTCCCCAGTATTTGAATAATGGACTGTAGTACTGTTTCCATCTAAGTTTAAATTATCTCCACTTCCTAAAATTAAAGTTACTCCTTCAGCTTTTTTAACATCCAAATTAGGAGAAGATTCAACAAAATTTTCAATAGTTGTTTCTGATTCAGACTGGAAGAAAATACTTGCTCCGATAAGCAAAACTATAGAAGCAGCAGCCATGAGGATTCTTTGATTCCTTTTTTTTGCTTTAGCTTGATCTGCAGATTTTATTATACGATCCCTTAAACTTTGTTTATCAAAATTTGTTAGGTTGTCGTTAAGTTGATTTTTTTTCATAAAAGAGACATAATAGAGAATGAAATTTGGCGCACGTATTTTATTCCCTTAATAAACAAGAGAATTAATTACTAAAACATAGACGAGAAAAAAGATGTTTTTTATAAAAAAGTAAAAAGAACAGTTAGAACTCCGCCTCGAAGAATTTTTAAGGCACGATAAATTATTGTTCTAGCAGAGGAAATCGAAACGCTCATAGTTTGAGCGATTTCTTCATAAGATTGTTCTTCGGTATAACGCATGTTGAGAACTTCTTGCTGATTTTGACTAAGTAGATTCATGGCACGATTTACTTTTTCTTTTATAAAGCAGGAATGTTCAATATTTATTATATTCGATTCACATGATGGAGAGTTTAAATCATTTGTTGAAATCGAATTCAAAATTTCGGTATCGTCAACCGTAATAATTTTAAGCTTACTTTTTTTATGTAAGGTTCTTTTTAAAGATAAGAATAAGTAAGATTTGATATTTTTTACTTCTCCAAGTGTACGGTGGTATTTGAATAAATTTAAGAATAGGTCATGAATACCATCCATTACAGATGTTTTGTCTTTGGTAACACTCATTCCAAAAATGAATAATTCATCAGCATATAAATCATAGAGTTTTCCTAAAGACTCTACATTTCCTTTCTGTAGTTCTGTCCAGTACTTTTTACCTTCAATTCTAGACATGGTTTATTGTTTTTGGTGGTTTGGCTAACTTGAATTACGGAAATTTCAAAATAAAGAATATTACTATTAGTTGAATTTACATTTTGTTATTCTTAATTTGAAACACTTAAATTATCATTTAAGTAACAAATGTATTAAAATATTAATATATTCATAATATTATGATAATTATTTAAAAATTTATTAGGTATATGATTAAATGTCATTTCCTAACTATCTCATTTTTAAATAGATATTATTATAGAAATCTACATGATTAATAATGTAACGGTTTTCATAAATTAAAAAGACTGTCTTTTTTTGTCTATATAAGTATTAATTAAAACTCTTGTTTTTGAATGATTAGTCAAATTACTTATCACGTTAATTATTCCAAAAAAAAGACATTTGTAAAATTTATAATTCCTTTAAAATGAGAAAACTTCAAATATTTTTTATTCTAATAAATCTTTCGTTCATTTTTATAGGTTGTGATAATTCCGCTCCTAAAATTGAGGAGCGACCTAATATAGTTTTTATTATGTCTGACGATCACGCTTATCAAGCTATTTCGGCATATGATACAAGTCTTATTAAGACACCGAATATTGATAGAATAGCAAAAATGGGTATGTTATTTACCAATGCCAGTGTTACAAATTCAATTTGTGCACCCTCTAGGGCAACGTTATTAACAGGTAAACACTCTCATATTAATGGAAAAATAGATAACGTCTCACCTTTTGACACCACTAATGTTACATTTCCTCAATTATTACAAAAAGCTGGTTATCAAACTGCAATGTTCGGAAAACTACATTTTGGTAATAACCCGAAAGGTTTTGATCAGTTTAAAATATTGCCAGGTCAAGGTTCTTATTATAACCCCGACTTTATAACAAAAAATGATGGTGAAATTAATGTAACGGGTTATGTGACCGATATAGTTACTGATATGACTCTAGATTGGTTGGAATCTGAACGTAAAAAGGAAGATCCTTTTATGTTGATGTATTTGCATAAGGCTCCACACCGTTCATGGCTTATGGCTGAACGACATATGGATGAGTTCACAAAGAAAGAGTTTAGAGAGCCTAAGACTTTATTTGATGCTCACGAGGGTATGCCTGCAGCAAAGGTTGCCAAAATGAATATACATGGAGATATGGGTTGGGCGGCAGATAGTAAGCTTTATCCGGATGTTATGGATGAAATGGGATTGCAGGAGCAAATAGGTTATGATAAACTAAGATTTGAAATGGGTGTAGGTAGGTTAAATAAAGAGCAAAGAGTAAATTTTGATAAGGCTTACAGAAGAGTAGCTGAAGATTTTAAAAAGAATTATCCAAACATGACGGGTAAAGATTTGGCAAAATGGCGCTACCAAAGATATATGCAGGATTATTTAGGAACCATAAAATCTGTAGATGAAAATGTAGGAAGGGTTCTAGATTATTTAGAGGCAAATAATTTAATGGATAATACCATTATTGTTTATACTTCTGACCAAGGTTTTTATTTGGGAGAGCATGGTTGGTTTGATAAGCGTTTTGTTTATGATGAAAGTTTAAAAACACCGCTATTAGTATCTTGGCCAGATAGAATTAAAGCAGGCAGTGTCTCAAATGAACTTGTTCAAAATTTAGATTTTGCCCAAACTTTTCTAGATGTTGCAGATGTAGAACAACCTAATGATATGCAAGGTGAAAGCTTAATACCTGTTTTTACTAACGAACTGGAAGACTGGAATCGGGAAGCAGTGTATTATCATTATTATGAACATCCTTCAGAGCACAATGTAAATAGACATTATGCTGCAATTACCAAAGATTATAAACTAATACATCATTACTTTGATTTAGATTATTGGGAGCTGATTGACAGAAAAAAAGACCCATTAGAGCAACATAATTATTATGATGATCCTACATATGCTGATATTAAAATAGAATTACATAAAAAATTAAACGGATTAAGAGAGCTATATGGAGACAATGATTCTTTAAGTAAAAAATATATAGATGAATTCATGCCATTGGCAAAAGAAGGTAAGGTGTTTGGTGTTGAGAAACCCATTTTAGATCCGATTATTGAAAAATGGGAGGATTCTAAAAAATGAAAATAAATTAATTTTTCTATAAAATTTAAGAAGGGTGATTAAATATCACCCTTCTTTATTGTTGTACCCTAATATATCGTAGCGAGAGGGGGGCACGATCCCCCGACCTCCGGGTTATGAATCCGACGCTCTAACCAACTGAGCTACCTCGCCATATTATTTTTAAACGGCTGCAAATATAGTGGTAATTTATTTGTTCTTCAACAAAAGTTGATTAAAAAAATAATACTGGTCATTTATTTTTTTATCATTTAGAAATATATATATTGCCCGTATTAAAGTAGCATGAACATGAGCGATAAAATAAAATTTGAAATAGAGTTTGTAATTCAGTCTTCACCACAGATGTTATATCAATACCTTGCAACACCATCTGGATTGTCAGAGTGGTTTGCGGATAATGTGAACTCAAGAGGTGAGAAGTTTACATTTATATGGGACGGAGCTGAAGAAGAAGCTAAATTATTGAAAAGAAAAACAGACGAGTTTGTTCGTTTTGCTTGGGATGAAGCAGAAGATGACAGCTTTTTTGAAATGAAAATAATTGTTGATGAAATAACGAAAGATGTTTCATTGTTTATAACTGACTTCGCAGAGGATGACGAAATTGATGAGTCTAAAATGCTTTGGACCAACCAAGTGTCAGATTTAAAACAGGTGTTAGGATCATCTTAAAAATAGCCTTATTTACAGTATCTTTGAGCCTTAATTTTTTAAGGCTTTTTTTATGTTCAATTTTAATGGCGAACTTCTAGAGGATAACACTTCTTTTTTAAACGAAAAGAATAGGGGAGTACAGCTTGGTGATGCCGTTTTTGAAGAATTACGCGTTCTAAACGGTGACATAATTTTTTTAGAGGATCATTATTTACGATTAATGTCTTCCATGAGAATTTTGCGAATGGAGATTCCTATGAATTTTACAATGGAATTTATGGAAGAAGAAATTCTAAAATGCATCTCTGAGAACGATTTAAAAGAAGCCAAACAAATAAAATTCACCGTTTTTAGAAATAGCTTAGATGACTTATCTATTTCTGATAATAGCATTTCTTATTTTATTACTAGTAAAACATTAACCAATCCTTTTTTTATTCTAAATCAGGATGATTATGAAGTGGAGCTTTTTAAGGATTTCTATAAGAATTCTAGTATGCTCTCTAATCTAGATTCTAATAATAAAGTATTAAGTGTCGTAGGAGCTATTTACGCTCAAGAAAATGATTATCAAGATTGTTTGTTGCTTAATGAGAGAAAGCAGGTTATAGAAGCTCTAAATGGCAATTTATTTGTAGTTAAGGGCAATCAAATTAAAACAGCCCCTGTAACAGATGGTTGTATAAATAGCATATTAAGAAAAAAGCTTATTGAGATGTTATCCAAACTAAATGATTTTGAGTTTTTGGAAGATAGTATTTCGCCTTTTGAACTTCAAAAAGCAGATGAATTATTCATTTTAAATAATATTGACGGTATTATTTCCGTAACAAAATATAGAAAGAAAAAGTTTGTTAATACAATTGCAAAAAATCTGATCGGTAAATTAAATGCAGCTGCAAGAATGTCTTTAACTAAAAGTGTTTAGTTTAAACTAGGGTTTTCTGGAGCGTTAGACCAAAGAAGGTAATCACCACCTAATTGAATCATATTTTCTTTCCAAATTGCTTTTGCGGCTTTTTGTATGATTCTGCTTTCATGTTCATTTTTAACAACAATCCATGATTTTGAAGATAGTTCTTCGTCGAGCTGTAGAGATGACCAACCAGAATATCCTAGAAAAAATCGAATATCATCTTCAGAGATAATTTCTTTATTAATCAGTTCTACGGTTGTTTCAAAATCACCGCCCCAATATATACCATCAGATATTTCTACGCTATTATCTATTAGGTGAGGCACTTTATGAATAAAGTAAAGATTGTCTTGTTCTACAGGACCACCGTTATATACTTGAAAAGGGATTTCAATTTCGGTTACTAACTCGTTTATCTGGTATTCTAATGGCTTGTTTAAAATAAAACCAACAGAGCCTTCATTGCTATGTTCTGCTAACAATACAACGGACCTGTTGAAAGAAACGTCTCCTGTTAAAGAGGGTTCTGCAATAAGTAATTTTCCTTTGGTCGGCTTTAATGCGATCATAAATTCACTATGATTATATACCTAAAGTAAGACAAATCTGTCTAAAAGCAAAAACATGGAAATAAAAAAAGCGCCAATTAAGGCGCTTTTAATAAATTTATTAGTGTAAAATTAGTTTACAGCTTTGCCTAAATCAGCACCTGCTTTAAACTTAACTACATTTTTAGCAGCGATTTGGATAGTTTTTCCAGTTGATGGATTTCTACCTTCTCTTGCATTTCTTTTAGATACGCTCCAAGAACCGAAACCTACTAAAGAAATTCTATCTCCTTTTTTAAGAGAATTTTCAACATTTCCCAAGAAAGATTCCAATGACTTTTTAGCCGCAGCTTTTGTGATGCCAGCGTCAGCTGCCATTGCATCGATCAATTCTGTTTTGTTCATAATGTGATAATTAATTGTGATTAAATAATTTATACCTACTAACAAATTTATATGGATTTCTGAGCAACACAAGCAAAACGGGCGGAAATCCCCTATTTTGTTGATAACTCAGCGTGTTTGTTGATAAAGTAGGTTTTTTTTTACGTTTCTCGCAGCCCAACAAACACGGGGTCTCACCCCATTTTTGCATTTTTCTCCAAATTGAGGCCGTTCAATAAATCTCTTACGAACATCCTTTTCTTACCTTGAAGCTGTATTTCATCGAGATTTAGATAGCCACCTTGTACGGCAACTTTCATCTCTTTTTTTGTAAAAATCAGAATTCCCGTTGGTGAGTCATGTTCTTCGACCTCTATATGTGCCTTGTAAATTTTGGTAATTAACGTTTGTTCTCCATTTGTTAATGTAGTCCATGCTGCTGGGTACGGACTTAAACCTCTTATAAAGTTATAAATATCTTCTGCAGGTTTGTTCCAATCTATTTGGCACGTTTCTTTAAAAAGTTTGTGGGCATCTTTTAAATCATCTGAATCTGGCTGTTTTGTTGTCTCAAAATTTCCTTCTTGAATACGCGCTACGGTTTTTACAACGGTGGCTGCGCCTAAATGCATTAACTTGTCATGTAAGTCCTCTGCATTTTCTGTTTTTTCTATAATGGCTTCGTCTTGCATTATAATGGCACCTGTATCGATCTTCTCATCAATAAAGAATGTAGTCACTCCTGTTTTTGTCTCGCCATTTATAATAGCCCAATTAATAGGCGCGGCTCCTCTATATTGTGGTAATAAAGATGCATGTAGATTAAATGTACCGTATTCTGGCATATCCCAAACAAGCTTAGGCAGCATTCTAAAAGCAACTACTATTTGTAGATTGGCATCTAAAGATTTTAAGCTACTTAAAAATTCAGGGTCCTTTAAATTGGTAGGTTGTAAAATATTAAGGCCGTTTTCAACCGCATATTTCTTAACCGCGGATTCATTTAATTTTCTACCTCTTCCTGCAGGTCTATCTGGTGCAGTTATAACGCCAACTATATTATATTCTTCTTTTACCAGCTTGTCTAAAATGCCCACGGCAAAATCTGGCGTTCCCATAAATACAATTCTCAATGCTTTCATATTATAATAGTTGGTATTCGTTTGTTGCGTTTAATGATATATAATTGTCTTCTAATAGTTCTTGTAAAGCTGCAATAAGTATTTCTTGAGCAATGTTCAAGCGTTTTTGTAATTCGCGAGAATCTGCCTTGCCCTCTTTTAATATTTTAATGATTTTTATTTTAGCATGCACAATATCCGTATTGCCTGCTTTTTGACTCATACAGACATCGCAAATACTGCATTTTTTTTCTTGCATCTCTCCAAAATAATCTAATAATTGAATACTTCTGCAAACAGTGTCATTTTCAATGTAGCTTAACATCTTAGTCACTTTCTTAATTTTGAGTTGATTTTGCTCTTCAATGTTCTTTGCAAACATGTTTATGGTACGGTCATCATCACGTGGTACTAAAAACAGCATTTCTAAATCACTTGACACACTAGTGTATTCAATGATTTCATCCTTTTGTAATATCTCAAAATTCTGATGAATTAATGATTCTGATAATGATGTTTTCTTGGATAATAAATAGGTGTTTATTTGAGTGTCGAATTCAAAGAGTCCGCCGTAGGTGCGTAGTACAACTTTTATGAAGTCGGCAAGCTTAGAATTATTGTCAATATATCGATACAAGGTATCTTTATCCGAAATAAATTTAATAGTAATTTTTTTAGAGAAATTTTCAGATAATGACAATACTGAATTTCTATCTAGCAGTTGTAATGCGTTGTAAGTTAAAAATGTGTTTAGTTTATAAATGCTACAGAATTCATTGAAATTAAGATGAAACTTTGCATCTGTAAATTCTTCATATCCTATTTGGAAAAATGTATTTAACTTTCTGTATATCATTTTTACATAAGCTACATCTGGTAGAATCTCAATGAATTGCTTTTTTACTAAAATCTTATCTGTTGTGTTGGTTAATAAAATTGCTTTTGCAAAGTCTCCGTTTCTACCGGCTCTACCTGCTTCTTGAAAGTAATTCTCTAAACTATCTGGTATTTGATAATGAACAACCAATTCAACATCTGGTTTGTCTATGCCCATACCAAATGCATTTGTGGCGACCATAACCTGAACTCTATCTTCTAACCAGAGATTTAGTCGCTCGGTTTTCATTTTCTGATCAACACCACCGTGATAGAAGGTTGCCTTTAAATTGTTATTTACAAGGAATTTAGATAATTCTTCCGCCTTTCTTCTGCTTCTAACATATACAATAGCACTGTGTTTTATTTGCTGGCAGTATTGTTTTAAACGCCCATTTTTATCTTCAGTCAGTAGGACACCGAATCCTATGTTTTTTCTAAAAAAAGAATCTTTTACAACAAAAGGATAGGTAAGGTCCAATGATTTAATAATATCATCGCTAACTCTTTTTGTTGCAGTTGCCGTTAAAGCAACCATTGGTGGGGTGGGGTGTAGTTCTCGCAATATGGAACAACTTAAATAAGCTGGTCTAAAATCGTGACCCCATTGAGAAATACAATGCGCCTCATCTATAACGAACATAGAAACGTTCATTGCCTTAATACGTTCTCGTACCAGTTCTTGCTGTAAGCGTTCTGGCGATAGGTATAAGAATTTATAATTGCCGTAAATACAATTGTCCAATAGCTTATCTACCTCGGTAAATTTGAGTCCACCTTTTAGACCTATGGCCTTAATACCTAGTTTCTGAAGGTTATCTACCTGATTTTCAATTAGTGCTATTAGTGGAGAAATAACGATACAAATACCTTCTTTCATTAATGCAGGTACCTGAAAACAAAGCGATTTACCGCCTCCTGTGGGCAATAAACCTAAAACATCTTGACCGTTAGATATGGCATTGATGATTTCTTCTTGAGAGCCTCTAAAGCTATCAAAACCCCAATATTTAGATAAAATTTCTTTTGGTGTATTACTCACCCGCTTTATTTATAAAATCTACTACAAATTGCATACGATTTTCAATAGTATCAAAGGGAACTTCTATTGGTGCATATCCAAGGTCAATATACGTTTTTTTGAGCTTTTCGTGAATTCCGCAGGCTTGTTCAAAATTTTCCATTCGTTCATTGTCTTGAACGTAGATTTCTTTCCACGGTGGTAATATCAGTACTTCGTCATACCTGTGTTCTAGACATAAATCAGTATAATTTTGCTCAGACGACTGACCAAAATAGTCCATATATGCAAGTACATCTGGTAAGCCACGATCGTAGAACAAATGGTCTTTTTCTATGTTCCTACCGTTAATGAAATGTTGTAAACGAGCATTGATCAATTCATCATTAAAACTCTTTGAATCTTTAACAAAATCGATAGGGTTCACTAATTTATCATCTAAGGCAACATCGCCCAAGGCATCTAAAGTCATCGTTCTAATTACTTCATGAAAACAATGATATCCATTTTCTTCAAGTGAAGAAATTAATACTGTTTTTCCTGTTCCCGGACCACCTGTTACAACAATTCTCTTGCTTTTCAAACTCATATTTTGTAAAAGCAAAAGTACAATAATCAACAGTATTAAAAAACTGGTGCATTACACTTATCTTTGCTTAAAATACTAATGATGGACGAAAATAACCCAGAAGAATTTTATAAGAAATTACGAGAACAATTAACCGAAACATCTAAATGGCCTTCAGACTATCTATATAAATTTATTGTAGAGACTGACACTGATAAAATTGATAAAATAAATACAATTTTTGATAACACAGGAGCGGTTATCAATTTAAAGAAATCTAAAAATGGTAAATATACTAGTGTTTCTATAACAGTAAATCTAGAAAGTCCTGATGTGGTTATCGATAAATATAAAGAAGTAGGCAAAATAGGGGGCGTAATATCTTTGTAAAATAGCATTTCATCTATAATTTTCTTAATTTGGCATCGTTATTAGAATACTTCTCAATTACATTAAGCTAAAATTTTCAATTTGCAATTAGTAGAAAACCTAGAATATAATACCGAGCGTGAACATTTGATTATACCTGAGTATGGTCGTCATTTTCAAAAAATGGTGAACCATGCGATATCAATTGAAGATCGTGAAGAAAGAAATAAGGTTGCGCAAGCAATCATAAGTGTAATGGGCAATATACAGCCTCATCTGCGCGATGTGCCGGATTTTCAACATAAGCTTTGGGATCAGTTGTTTATAATGTCTGATTTTAAGTTGGATGTAGATTCTCCTTTTCCTATTACTTCAAAAGAAGTATTACGAAAAAGACCTGATGCTTTGGAATATCCTCAAAATTTTCCAAAGTACCGTTTTTATGGAAACAACATTAAACGTATGATTGATGTTGCCGTAGAGTGGGAAAAAGGTGATAAGCGTTCTGGTTTAGAGTATGCGATTGCCAACCATATGAAGAAATGTTATTTAAACTGGAATAAAGATGTGGTAGATGACAAAGCCATATTTAAACATTTATTCGAATTGAGCGATGGTCGAATAGACTTAGCGGCAGAGGGTGAAAGTTTGACCGATAGTGGTCAGTTCCTTAAGAACAGAGTGGCTAAGAACCCAAGGTCCAACTCAAATAAGAAAAATCAAAGAAATAATAATAACCGCGGTAAAAAACGCTATTAAATTTCCACTTCTCTAGATGGGGACATTCAAAATTGAAGGAGGGCATCAGTTATCTGGTGAAATAACACCTCAAGGAGCAAAGAACGAAGCACTTCAAATACTTTGCGCAGTATTACTTACAGACGAAAAAGTAACAATCAACAATATACCAGATATTGTTGATGTCAATAAACTTATAGCACTCTTAGAAGACTTAGGTGTAAAAATTCAAAAGAAAGGTAAAGGCTCTTATAGCTTTAAAGCCGACGATATTAATTTAGAATATTTACAATCTGATCAGTTTAAGCAAGATGGTAGGGGCTTAAGAGGTTCTATTATGTTGGTTGGGCCATTATTGGCACGTTTTGGTAAAGGATATATACCGAAACCAGGTGGTGACAAAATAGGTCGTAGACGTTTAGATACACACTTTGAAGGTTTTATTAAACTAGGTGCCAAATTTCGTTACAATCGCGAAGAATATTTCTACGGTGTCGAAGCAGATAAGTTGAAAGGTACGTACATGTTGCTTGATGAAGCTTCTGTTACCGGTACTGCAAACATTGTTATGGCAGCGGTTTTAGCTGAAGGGCAAACTACCATTTATAATGCGGCATGTGAACCATATTTACAACAACTTTGTAAAATGTTGAATAGAATGGGCGCCAAAATATCTGGTGTAGGTTCTAATCTTTTGGTTATTGATGGGGTAGATAAATTAGGTGGTACGGATCACCGTATGTTACCTGATATGATTGAGATTGGTAGCTGGATCGGTTTAGCCGCCATGACCAAAAGTGAATTAACAATTAAAGATGTTAGTTGGGATGATTTAGGTCAAATACCAACGGTATTTGGTAAACTTGGCATTACGTTAGAAAGAAAAGGTGATGATATTTATATTCCTGCTCATTTAGACGGATACGAAATTCAAAACTATATCGATGGTTCTATTTTAACCATTGCAGATGCACCATGGCCAGGACTAACCCCTGATTTATTGAGCATCATTTTAGTTGTTGCTACACAATCTAGAGGAGAAGTGCTTATACATCAAAAGATGTTTGAAAGCCGCTTATTCTTTGTAGATAAGTTGTTAGACATGGGAGCAAAGGTTATTCTTTGTGATCCGCATAGAGCAACAATAATAGGTCATGATTTTAAGTCTACTTTAAAAGCGACTACAATGACATCGCCAGATATTAGAGCTGGTGTTTCATTGCTAATTGCAGCTTTATCGGCAAAAGGGACTTCTACAATTCATAATATTGAACAGATAGACCGTGGCTACGAAAATATAGACGAAAGACTACGTGCAATAGGTGCTAAAATTACAAGAATGTAAATTTTAAGTAACAGGTAAGCATAAAAATAAAACTCCATAATACGGTTCTTAACCAATTATGGAGTTTTAACTTTTTAATAGATATCTCTATATCTTTTTCTTTAGATATGTTTTCATGTAATGGTACAAACATTATAAAAGTCAAAAGCCATCCTGCTATAACTAAGCTGCTATATAAAATGCTGTAGAAATCAGCGGTTGTATATACTTGAATAAGACTTATGATCAATTGCGTGACCATTAATGGAATTACAATAACAGCAATTCTTTTGGTGTAGTTGCTGTGCCATTGAAAAAGATCCACATGTTTGTAATAAGAGAAACTCGGATATATTATTAATTGTACAATCCAAATTAGAACCAATAAACCACTATCGCAAATTAAACGTATTGTCTCTAACATTTATTTATCAATTAAAGTGCCGTCAGGATATTTTGCGAAACGTCCTTTGCTTTTTTCGTGTACATGATCAGGATGTCTCCACGGCCAACCACCAAACTGCGTAGTTCTAAACTCATTCATAGCATCTTCTAATTCTTCTTCAGTATTCATAACAAACGGACCATATTTAGCGACAGGTTCGTCTATAGGTTTGCCTTGTAATACAAGAATACTAGCTTCTTTTTCAATGGCTTTCAATGTTATTTCATCGTTTACATCTACATCAATACCATGGTTGAGAGCTATTATTTCGCCCAAAACCTCTAAAGAATGACCATTATAGAAATAAATGGTTCTGGTTGAACCTTCATTCGCTTTTGGTAATGTTAGAGATCCGTTAGCTTCAATTTTTATATTCCAGATAGCAACATCATTTTCTAACTCTGATGCCCATGAATCTGGGGCAGGTTTTAATGCTTGTTCAGAACCAAAACTACCAGCAATAATTTTTACTGTGGATTGCTCTAATTTTAATACTGGAATGTCTTCATGCCAAAGCATTTTAAAATGTGGATCTACAAATTTGTTTTTAGCGGGTAGATTCAACCATATTTGAAAAAGCTCTAAGGTATTTTCTTTATCGGTATGAATCAACGGAAACATTTCTGAATGTTGTACTCCGCTTCCTGCAGTCATCCATTGAACATCTCCTTCTCCAAATCGTCCTGCTGCGCCTAACGAATCAGAATGGTCACAAAATCCTTTATTCACTACTGTAATAGTTTCAAAGCCACGATGCGGATGAGCTGGAAATCCGGGTATTGTAGTTCCATGATACATTCTATATCCATCTTTAATTTGAAAATCGTTACCTAAATTCCTTCCTTCTAAAGAGTCATCAGGAGCTAGTTGTCCATTTCCTTTTGGGTAGTGGTCCAAATGATATACACAGAATAAAAATGGGTCTTGTGTTTGCCAAGGAAAGCCTAATTCAAATATTTGTTTGATTTCACTGTTCATAATGGTAATGAAATTAGATTCTATTTGATTTTAATGAGGTGCGTTGTTAATTTCTACCCAATTATTCTCAGGATCTTTTAAATAAATCTGTCTTACTCCGTCAGCTCTTAAAGTAACTGCATTCTCTTTTCCTGGCCAGTCGTAATACATGATATTTTTTTCTTTTAATGAAGTTATTAATTCATCTAGTTTTTGCGTGGCCAAACAAAGGTGTACACTTTTACTGTGCTTCATGGTAACGCTATCTTTACCGATCAAATGTAATTGTGAATTTCCTTTAATTGCAAACCACTTGAAACCTGAAGGAGCTGATGGGTGCGGTATTTCTTTCAGATTTAATACATCTCTATAAAATGCACCTACTTTATCTAAATCTTTTACGATAACCGAATAATGATCGTATTGAAAATCGAACGATTGTGCCGAGGCAAAAGTACTCGTAATCAAAATGAATAATGTGATAATCTTTTTCATTGTTGTTGTTTAAGTTTTATGGTTCAAGTTACTTAAAAATGAAAGAAGCTATCTGTTAAGATAGCTTCTTTATAAATTGTGTTTTATTCTCCATCTAATGGTGGTGGACCATCGATCATTGGTTCATAAACTTCATCTCCTTTTCGGGTTTTGAATTCTTCTTTTACCTTGGTTACCAATTTAGGATTTTGAAATAAATCAAGCATGGTCATACCCATTGCCTTAGAAGCGTGAATCATTCCTTTATGACCTATAGACATTCCGCCACAGGCAACAACTGCCCATGAATGCCAAGGCGTACCTGTTGGTGCTACAGAAACACTTAAATTAATGTTTGGTACATTCCAACTAACATCACCGACATCTGTAGATCCTCCACCTGGGTTTTCAAGAGTTTCTCTTAATGGATGTACTGTACCATCAAAACCAACTTCTGGTTTACCTGTTGCTTTTTGAATTGCTTTACCAAAAACAGTTTCTTCTTCAGTATATGTTAAAGGACCTAACAACTCTAAATTGTTCTGCATAATTTCTCCACCAGAACGATTTACCAAAGTTTCGTAGATACCAGAAACCAAAGAGATTTTATAATCTACATTAGCCATAATTGCCGCACCTTCTGCCATAGCTTTTACACGCTCGTAAGTAGGTAGCATTTTCGATCTTTTAGGGTCTCTAACACGAACCCATAGTTTTGCATAATCAGGTACCACATTTACAACCTGACCGCCATCTTGTATATGGTAATGAATTCTAGAAGATGGTAAAATATGCTCTCTGTAATAGTTGATTCCTGTAGTGTATAGCTCTAATGCATCAGATGCACTACGACCATTCCAAGGGTCCATAGAAGCATGTGCCGCTTGACCATAAAACTCAACAACAAAATCAATAAGTGATAACCCACTTTGTACATCGGCTTCAATACCAGCACCTGGGTGCCAGCTTACATTGACATCAACATCATCCCAAAGTCCGGCTTTTACCATCCATACTTTTGCAAAATATTTTTCTTCGGCCGGTGTACCTAAGAACTTAACAGTTCCTTTTATTTTTCCAGCATCCATTAGTTCTTTAATGGCAATTGCAGAACCTAAACTAGCTGTACCGAACATGTTGTGTCCGCAACCATGACCCGCAGCTCCTTCTTTAAAAGGCTCTTTAACCGGAGATGTTTTTTGAGAAATTCCAGGTAAGGCATCAAACTCACCAAGAATACTGATTACAGGGCTACCAGAACCATAAGTTGCGGTAAAAGCTGTTGGTATGTCGGCGACGCCTCTAGTAACGGTCAAGCCATTCTTTTCTGCATAATCCGCTAAAATTCTTGAAGACTCTGTTTCATCAAAAGCAGTTTCGGCAAGTGCCCAAATAGAATCACTGATTTTTATTAATTCTTCTTTATGTTTTTCAACAGAAGTGATAATTAGGTTTTTGTCTTTACTCATTTTCTGAGAGAAAACAGAAGCACTCATGGACAAGCAGAGTGTTAATAAGAATGTTTTTTTCATATTAGTTGTTTTGGTTGTTAGTTCTCCAATCATTGTAAATATACCAAATAAAAACGCTACAAATAACTTGATTAACGGGAGTTCTAGTTGCGTATATCGAAGATTGACTCATTTTCTAGGAATTATTTTGGATTCAAAAATTAAGAGTGCGATCACTTGTAAAATTTATAATTTAAGGCTCCATTTTTCGTTATTACTCAAATCGCAATGTTTTAAAATTTTCGAATTATGAAAAACCTAGCCTATAAAGTACTTTTAACCTTTGCATTTTTTTTAATTATGGCGTGTAGTTCTACCAATAGAATGACAATGGGTGTTACCAAACCAGCCGAAGTGCCGATACCAAATGATGTAATTAATATAGGTATAGTAAATAGAAGTAGTGCGTCTGAAAAGAACAAAGTTGTAGATAATATTGATAAGATTTTAACTTTAGAGGGACTTAATTTGGATAAGGAAGGCGCTCAAAATGCCGTAATAGGACTCAAATATGAACTAGAACGTAGTAATCGATATGAAGCCGTTAAAGTAATTAATAATCAAAAAGATATAGAAAAAGGATTGAGCATTTTTCCTTCTGAAATCTCTTGGGAAATTGTTGATAGCATATGTAAGGAAAATGATGTGGACGTTCTATTTTCATTAGAATTTTATGATACTGATACGGCTGTAGATTATGAGTTGACGACGGTTAAAATTCCTAATAATTTAGGTATTGATGCAAACGTACCGGGACATAGAATTAAACTGAATACGGCTATTAAAAACGGTTGGAGAATTTATGACCCGGCTAATAGATCTATTATTGATGAGTACGTTTCTAATGATAGAATATTTTCTTCGGGTGAGGGAATCAATCCTGTAAAGGCTTTAGAAGCTGTTATTGGTAGAAAAGAGGCTGTTCTAAGTGTCAGCTCTAAGCTAGGTACTAACTACGCACTTTTTACAAGACCTGAAAAAATTCGTATTGCTAGAGATTATTTTATAAAAGGAAGTAACAATTTAGAAATTGCCGATAGACGAGCAAAAGCAGGTGATTGGGACGGTGCTGCCGATTTATGGATTGCTGATTTAAATAATGCCAAAAGTAAAGTTGCTGGAAGAGCATATTATAATATGGCAATTAGCAGTGAAATTAACGGTAACCTAAATAAGGCAATAGAATATGCTTCTAAAGCCTATACAGACTACGAAAATAAAGATGCGTTACGTTATGTAAATATGCTAAAAAGAAGAGTTGTTAATCAGCAAGAACTAAATCGTCAATTGGCGAAATAGTCTTAGCTAACGGCTTCTTTATATGTAGCTAAACAGCGTTCTCTAGCCATTTTGTGGTCTACCATTTTTTCTGGGTATTTGTCGGTGCCAAATTCTTTAATCCAGGTTTTTATATATTCTTTGTTCTTGTCGAACTTATCGACTTGTGTCATTGGGTTGAAAATTCTAAAATAAGGTGCAGCATCAACACCACTGCCTGCTGCCCATTGCCAGTTACCAACATTTGAACTCATTTCATAATCTAACAATTTTTCTGCGAAATACGTTTCTCCCCAACGCCAATCTATTAAAAGATGTTTGCACAGAAAACTTGCAACTAGCATACGTACACGATTGTGCATATAACCAGTCTCATTTAGTTCGCGCATACCGGCATCTACCAAAAGATATCCTGTGGTACCAGTTTTCCATTTTTCGAACTCATCTTCATTATTACGCCAATCTATACGGTCGTATTTCGATCTAAAAGCATTATCTACCGTATGAGGAAAGTGATAAAGAATAGTCATGAAAAATTCTCTCCATATTAATTCACTCCAAAAAACCTTATTATTTTCGGCAATGGCTTTTTTCATCATTTTACGAACCGATACCGTGCCAAAACGTAAATGCGGACCTAAGTGAGATGTTCCATTCTCTTTTGCTGGAAAATTACGAGTGTCTTCATAATTATCGATTAGGGTAGGGGTTACATCATATTCCGGCACCTCTATTTTTGATTTTTCAAAACCAATATCGGCTAGTGATAAGTTCGGTAATCTCGAATTTTTAATCAGTTTAGATAAATGTTGATTTGTGTAGTGAATCTTTAAGTCTTTATCGGCGTTAAATTTATCTTGCCATTTATTTTTATAGGGCGTATAAACTACATATGGGTCGCCATCTCCTTTTACTATTTCATCCTTTTCAAAAATTACTTGATCTTTAAAAGTTTTAAAAGTAATATCATTTTTGGACAAAAGATCTGATATTTGTTCATCTCGCTCTTTAGCATAAGGTTCATAGTCTCTATTTGTAAAAACAGACGCAACCTCATACTCTTTTACTAAGTTTTTAAAAATATCTAATGGCTTGCCATGAAACATTGCTATTGAGCTGTCATTCTCTTCTTGTAGCTGATTGCGCATGTGCTGCAATGTTTCATGTATAAAGGTGAGCCTTGCATCGTCTTTTGGTAATTTGGAAAGAATTTCTTCATCGAATATAAAAATAGGTAGTAATGGATGGTCACCTTTTAGGGCCTCAAGAAATCCGACATTGTCGTCTAATCTCAAATCTCTTCTAAACCAAAATATAGATACTCTTTTAGACATTTAGTTGAAGTTTAAGGTTGAGAGTCCGCCATCTACGCCAATAATCTGTCCGGTCATCCATGTACTTTTATCACTTAAAAGAAATACTGCTGCATTTGCAATATCTTCAGGATTTCCGACTCTCTTTAATGGGTGGCGTTCACTCATCATTTCACGTTTTTTATCATTGTTTAAAAGTCGTTTTGCTAATGGGGTATCAACCAAAGATGGTGCTATAACATTAACTCGAATTTTAGGTGCATACTCTGCCGCCATGGACTTTACAAAACCTTCAACAGCTCCTTTTGCAGCAGCTACACTAGTATGAAACGGCATACCTGTACCTACTGCAATAGTACTAAAAAAGACCATACTTGACCCTTCGTCCATCAATGATATTATTTCTTTTACAATTTTAACCATCGCAAAGAAATTAAGTTCCATATCATCTTTTATGGTGTCTAATGACATCATTTTAAATGGCTTTAGATTTATACTGCCTGGGCAATACACAAATCCATCAAGTTTTTCGGGTAGTTGTGAAATATCTAGTTCATCTTTAGTAGTATCGAATTTGATATGAGTAATGTTTTCGTGCTGTAATTCTTCATCTGTTCGCGATGCAACAAAAACATTATGAGTTTCTTGTAATTCTTTTACCATAGATAGCCCAATGCCATGAGATCCGCCAATTAATAATATATTTTTCATTTAAAAAGATTTTAGTTGAAGTTCATTAGGAATGGAATCTACAGTACCGAAAAGCTTTTTTAATTTGTCTTCCCTGTACTTAAATATTTCCATCAACTGTTTTTTTACGATAATAGGGTGCGCTAGTTGACCTAAAATTCCGAAAGGAATTTTATAAT
Organism: Maribacter sp. Asnod1-A12; assembly: GCF_045063735.1. Taxonomy (NCBI): domain Bacteria; kingdom Pseudomonadati; phylum Bacteroidota; class Flavobacteriia; order Flavobacteriales; family Flavobacteriaceae; genus Maribacter; species Maribacter sp. Asnod1-A12. The sequence continues at coordinate 3,640,943 of NZ_JBEFNZ010000006.1, read as the reverse complement.
CTATAATATCTTCCATGATTACACCTTCAGCAATTTCTTTGATAAAGTGTTTATGATGCCAAAGTGCATATGGTCCGAACCTTTGCTCGTCGACAAAGTAATTGCCTTTTTCTAGATGAGTTATTTCTGTAACCCATTTAGTTGTATAACCTGGTAGTGGAGAAACTTTATATTGAATAATTTGTCCTGCGAAAATTTCTTTATCTGCACCAGATAAAATATTGAAACCCATGTGTTCAGGGGTAATAATCTTTAAGTTAGCTGGATCTGATAAAAAATTCCACGCGTCCAGCTTCGAAATAGGTAATGCCTGTTTGGAATGTAATTGATATATTTTCATTCAATTATATTATAATCATTATATAATTATGTTTAATTTAATTCAAAAATAGTTAAACATTTTTTAAAATACTTTTTTATAGCTTTAAAAATTAACTTTATCGATTAAATTGTATTTAGGTCATTTAAAAACAGGAGATTAACAATATTCTAGCTTATTTTGCATCAATGAGATTATTAATTAAACAGTGCGGGTTTATTTTTCTATTTATTTTTACGGCTAATATAGACGCTCAAGAAAATGTTCAAACTGTTGGTGAGCTTTCTGATGAAGTATTTGAAACATCTGGTTTAATATACTTTAACGGCAATTTAATAACCCATAATGATTCTGGTAACCAAACCATTTTATACGAAATAGATACACTAACACTTTCTGTTCAAAGAAGAGTTAAAATTACGAATGTCTCTAACATTGATTGGGAGGCAATTTCTCAAGATGATGAGTATATCTACATCGGTGATTTTGGTAATAATGTTGGTATAAGAACTGACTTAGCTGTTCATAGAATTTTAAAAGAAGATTATCTAGGTTCTAATACCGTCACCGCAACGACCATAAACTTTTCTTATGAAGATCAACAAGAGTTCGAGAATAATGGTAATAGTGATTGGGATGCAGAATCATTTTTTGTTATTGATGATAGCATAGTGGTATTGACAAAACAATGGCAATCATTGGGGTCTGTAGCTTATGAATTTTCTAAATTACCCGGAACTTACATAGCAAGCAGGGTAGGGGCAATCGATAATATTGGGCTAGTAACCGATGCAACTTTTGATGCGCAATTAAATAGGTTAGTTCTTATAGGATATTCTTCTATTTTAAGTCCGTTTGTTGGGGTTATAGATCATTTAAATTTTAACGATTTTTTCGAAGGTTATGTGCAACAATCTCTGAATCTAAATTTTATTCAAGCGGAAGGAATAACCCAAACTGGATTAGAGAGCTATTTCTTTTCTTCTGAATTTTATACTAGGCAAACACCAACTATTGAATCACCATCAAGGTTATTTTCTTTTCAGATTCCATTTGAGGATCCTGAAGAATCAGAAAATCCTGAAGTGCCAGATGATCCTGAAGGTCCAGAAGAATCAGAAGAGTTGGAAAATCCAGAGAACCCATCGTTACCTGAAATTCCAGGCGATGCAAGTACAAATGATAAATTAATTATTCATAGAGATACTTCTTCACAGCAGTATTACTATTCCATAGCTACGGATAAAACAATTTTTGGTCAAGTTATCTATGATGTTTCGGGGAAAGAGGTCTGGCAAAATACTGGGGAAATAGAAAATAAAGGTATCATTTCTCATCATCTAGAATCTTCAATTTACTATTTAGCTTTATACTTGGAAGATGGCGTTGTTTCTACCTCTTTTGCTGTCTATTAGTATTTAAGAAACTGTTAACATTTCTACGGCTTCATTATAAGTAGCTTTGTCATAAATAACTAATCGATAAATAAATCATGAACAAAGTAGTATTATTTTTATTAGCAATTGTTGCTTCCTTAACCGTTGAAGCACAAATAAATACACCTGCACCTAGTCCTGCTGCAAAATTAATGCAGACAGTAGGTTTAACAGAAGTAAGCATAGACTATTCTAGACCTTCAATGCGAGGTAGAAAAATATTTGGGAACTTGGTACCATTTGATAAATTATGGAGAACAGGAGCTAACGGCTACACTTTGGTAACTTTTGATTCTGATGTAACTATAGCAAATAAGGAGCTAAAAGCTGGAACTTATTCTATCTTCACTAAACCAGGAACTTCTAAATGGGAAGTTTTTATCTATACGGATATTGTTGGTGGTGGTACACCAAAAACATGGGAAGAAAATAAAATAGCGGTTCAGTTTTCTGCCCCGGTTTATCCGATTGAAATGCCTATTGAAACTTTTACCATTTCTATTGATGACGTTACTGGTAACGGAGCCAATATTGGTATTATGTGGGAGAATACTTATGTGGCAATACCTTTTACAGTAGCTACTGATGTTACTGTGATGAGCAGTATAGATAAGGCGTTAAACGGACCAACTGCTGAAGATTACTATGCGGCTGCAGTATACTATTCAAATGAAGGAAAAGATATTACTAAAGCTAACGAATGGATGAACAAAGCAATGTCTATGACCGAGAAACCAGCATTTTGGCAATTGAGACAACAATCCTTAATTTTAGCGAAGGCAGGTGATAAAAAAGGAGCAATCGAAGCTGCTAAAAAATCATTAACAGGTGCAACTGCAGCTGGCAACAATGATTACATTAAAATGAATAATGATTCTATTAAAGAATGGAGTTCTAAATAATTAGAATCTTTATAAAACTAAAAAGTCCGTGTTGTAAAGCACGGACTTTTTTTATGACTTTTTTTAGGTATTATTTTACTAGTGTACCACCATCATTTATGACTAAGAGCTATTATTTAGCAATAGTATCAGTTTGTTCTTTATATAATTTTGACACAAAGCTAATAATGGTTTCTAGGGCTTTTGTTTTATTAGATTTATGATACTACTGACAAAAGCATTCCCGTCATTCTAGATTCTATAACGTTATCTTAATTTTTGCCAAGTTTTAGCAATACGGCTAATTCAGTTGTGGTAATCGAGTAATTTTTATACTAAGTATGTACGATAGAGATATAGAATTGTCTAAGAGATTTTATAAAAGTTAGTTTCACATTTTAAACCTTAATTATTCTTAGGTTGTAGGTAAAGGTTTTTTAAGCATTCGGTCAAAGGCTTCAAATATGAATGATATTACAATAACTAATGCTGCTCCGAAAAAGTTAAGCCATAAATACCCTAGTTTTTCTTGACCAGAAGGGTATATATGAATTAAATAGTAATATATAATACATATAATTATTTGTGTAACTACGGCGGCAAAGAAAACCGCATTACCTTTTATAAACTTAAAGAAAAATGCAATTATGAAAATGCCCAAAACATTTCCATAAAAAATACTACCAATAATATTTACTAATTGAATTAGGTTGTCGAAAAGGTTAGCAACACAAGCTATTAAGATTGCTATTACTCCCCAGATTAAAGTAAAAAATTTAGAAGCCTTTACGTAATGTTCTTCAGACAACTCTGTTGAAGTTCTATTTCTCTTGTAAAGGTCTAAAGCAGTTATAGTACCCAATGCATTTAATTCTGAAGCCGTAGATGACATAGCTGCAGATAAAATAACCGCTAATAATAAGCCAACTAGACCGGTTGGTAGATTATGTAATATAAAGTGAATAAAAACATAGTCCTTATCATTTGTCTCAACCACATTATTTGCTTGGCTAATAAGTGATTTTGCAGCAATTCGATTGGTGCTATCCTTTTGATTTATACGAATAATTTGTTTTTTTGCTTCTTCTACGGCAGTAAATTCTTTAATTTCTAAAGCAGCTGAAAATTTATTTTGAGCTATTCTTTTTTCTGCTTCTAAGGCTACTTGACCTTCTTGCAATAATTTATAATCTTCAGCATAACTAGATTTCATTACAGCTTGTGTGGCAGATGGATTAAAGTTTAATGGTGAGGGATTGTATTGGTAAAATACAAATACCATTACACCAACCAAAAGAATGAAAAATTGCATTGGTATTTTAAGTAAGGCATTAAAAATAAGGCCCAATTGACTTTCTCGTACAGATTTTCCTGATAGATAGCGTTGTACTTGACTTTGGTCAGTACCGAAATATGCCAAAAATAGAAAAAGTCCACCAGTGATACCACTCCAAAACGTATACCTACTTGAAGTGTCCAAATCAAAATTTAGTATTTCTAATTTATTACTTGCACCAGCTATTTTCATCGCTTTGCTAAAAGTAATATCTGAAGGTAAATATCCTAAAATAAAAAAGAAAGTGATGAACATACCAGTCATGATAATGAACATCTGTTGTTTTTGGGTTACACTAACCGCTTTTGTTCCACCAGATACAGTATAGATAATTACCAGTGAGCCTAATATTATGTTTAAAGTTCTTAAGTCCCAACCTAGTACGGCAGATAAAATTATTGAAGGAGCAAAGATTGTTATACCTGCAGCTAAACCTCTTTGTATCAAAAATAATATAGCGGCTAATGAACGGGTTTTAAGGTCAAATCTATTTTCTAAAAATTCATAGGCAGTATATACCTTCATTTTATGATATAATGGAACAAATACCATACATATGATAATCATGGCGAAGGGTAGCCCAAAGTAAAATTGAACAAATCCCATTCCATCATGAAATGCTTGACCCGGGGTAGATAAAAAAGTTATTGCACTGGCTTGCGTAGCCATAACGGATAGACCAATAGTCCACCATTTAGAATCGTTGCCACCACGTACATAGTCATCTACATTTTTACTTCCTTTGGTTTTCCAAACTCCATAAACTACAATGAAGAGAAGTGTACTAGCAAGAATTATCCAATCTAATGCTCTCATATTAATTAAATGAAGTCATTACGTAATAAAAAATAAGAACATATATTAGATTAAGCACTAATACGATGCTATACTCTTTTTTCCAAGTTTTATTTTCATCACGTTCTTTACTCATCCTTTGATTTTGGCTTTTATTTCAACTTTATCCTTTCCAACTGATAGCATATTAGAGAACAATTTATATGCTCCGGGCACACCAGCAGGTAATTCTCTAAAAAAGCTCAGTCCGGTATAAATATAGTTTCCCTTGCCGTATGGGGCAATTAATAAACTACCTTTTGTTGCTTCTTCGCCTTCATCGTGCATTTTTAAAATAGGTGTAAATTCTTCACCCCAAGCATTAGGAAAATACAGCCCTCGTTCTTGAACCCATCCATTAAAATCGTTATTATTTATTTGATTTGGATAATTGATCAACGAATTATTTTTAGCAATTATTTCTACCTCCGAATTTTCGTTTGTTACTCGGTCTCTTGAAATTTCTATATTATATGGGGCAATATTCTCAAAATGAAAACCGCGTCTACCCGCTGTATTATATTGCACAATTACCGTACCACCATTTTTCGCATAATCAAGAATATATCGCTGTTTGAATTTCAATGCATCTATAACATTATATGCTCTAATACCTAATACTACAGCATCATATTTTTTTAATGACTCTTTCGTAATTGTAAATGGGTCAATTAATTGAACGTTATATCCTATTTGTGTTAGACTAGTTGGTATTTCATCGCCGGCTCCCATGATATATCCAATATTTTCTCCCGCTTTTTGAATATTTAAACGAACTACCTTTGTTTCAGATGGTAGTAATACTGTTTGAGTTGGTACATGGTCGTAAGCAATAGTTACTAGCTCTTTGGTAATCTCTTTGCCGTTTAATTTTATAATAGGTGAGATGCTACTTTCGTTTTCGGTAGCCGGCGGACTTAATGTAAAATAAACCGTTTGTTCATCACCATTTTTATCTATCCAAAATGGCTGAGATTTTTTGTCTATTTGCCAATCAGATCCACATTTTAGTTCGACAATACCAGAAATACTGTCTTTATGCGCCTTAATTGTAACAGGAATTCTTTTTGGTGATGCGTCGGCAAATATTAAAACCTTATCGGTAAAGCTTGCGGTAGCTTCAGGTACCACTTCAAAAGGTTGATAAATTTCGCCTTTATCGGGCTTTGCATATTTATATACTACAGGTCTTGTAATAGGAATTAAAACACCGTTTATGTTCAAATTAAAAGTAGCATTAAAAGCTCTTGGCGTTTCCGGTTTTCCTATTAAAGCTTTGTTCTTAACAGTATACGTGCCTAAAGTTCCTTTTTCCATTAACCAATACGGACTAGTAAAATCAGTTGAAGCCGGAATATTTAAATTAATTTCCTTTTCAAACAATTTGTTTTTGTTCAAAGTACTCAGCTCAATATTTGTATTCTGATTATTGATAAATACCGATTTTAATTCAATATTGATGTCACTTCTGTTCAATGCTTGGATTTGAACATCGACATTCTGACCAGGATTTGTAGATGAGATTTTGGTAAACGCTTCTAAATGTAATCCTGATATAGCTGAAATAATTGTAGTTAATTCTACTGTTTTTAAATGTTTCCAGTGCTCATCGGAAACATTTTGTAATAACTCATAAGCTTCTAACAATTTAGGAATATGAACCGAAGGATTTTTAAAATTAAAATTTTCTTGTACATCATAAAGGATATCGCCAATTGCCTTTCCACCATCAATTCTAGACCAGGTTGTATCTATGCCATCAAAAAGATTGGATTTGTCTTGCGGTAAATCACCCTTTAATAATTCTATATATTCATCTTCACTACCTCTTGAACTTAGTCTACCAAAACCTTGACATAGATGTTGGCTACTGGCTAATGAGGCAATTTCGTTGTTAGATTTTCCTAGCATAGGGTAGTAGGTGCCTACATCCATATGCAAAAGATTGGTTTTATCCGCCGCTTTAAATTTTTCTTGGCTACCATAAAACCACCACGATGTATTAAAAAATAATCGTTTTGGTTGCCAAGTGTTTGTTGATGACAATTGTTCAGGGTAGGCATTGGAATCATTTGATAAATCAAAAGCTTCAAAGCTTAACATTGCCGAAGAAGTATGATGACCATGGGTAGTTCCGGGAGTTCTATGATCAAACCTATTGATAATCACATCTGGCTTAAACTTGCGGATAGTTCTAACCACATCACCAAGAATGGCTTCTTTGTCCCAAATTTCTAGGGTTTCATCTGGTTGTTTGGAATAGCCGAAGTCATTGGCGCGACTAAAAAATTGTTCTCCCCCGTCAACCCTTCTTGCTGCAAGTAATTCTTGCGTACGCAATACACCTAAAAGTTCGCGTAATTCCGGACCAATTAAATTTTGCCCACCGTCACCTCTTGTAAGGGATAAATAACCGGTTCTTGCTTTAACATTATTAGCTAAATAGGCAATTAGACGCGTATTTTCATCATCTGGGTGTGCGGCTATATAAAGTGCAGTACCTAGAAAATTAAGCTTTTCAATGGAGTGGTAAATGTCTGTGGACGAACTAATCTTTGGGGTTTGGGCATTGAGGGTGCTGAGTGCAAAAAGACTACAGGCTAGAAACCCTAATAGATATCGCATTTTAAGTTGGTTTTGGTAGTAATTCCAAATATAATAAGATTAGGTCCTACGCGTACTTGTTTTTACGACTTCTTTAACAAAATCATGTGGTTTGTTCTTCTTGTTCTTCAACACTTATAAATTCACCTTGTTGATAGGTAGATATTAAAATGACACCTTTTTGAAGAACCAAATTATTTGGATAGGTTAGAATTTCTCCATTGCTCCTTCTTAAGTGTAAGTGAAAGGCTCTAATATCCTCAATTACAAATTGATCTAAATCTGAATTATTAGGGTCAAGTAGTTCCTTGTCTAAAATGCGTATGGTATTTCCTATTTTAAAAGGAAATGAGAAGAAAAGAATAACACCAGCTGTAATATTGCTCAAAATTGACCATTGAGCAAAAAGGGCGACACCTATTACCGCAAACACGGAGGATAACATGACCCCTAGATCTTGATAATTTACACTCCATACTAAGGTAAGTGCCACTACAGCGATTATGGTCAATGCTATATTGATGAACTTAATTATCAGGTTGGTCCTAACCGGATTAAAATCACTTATTTTACTCACCTTTCTAACAGCTGTGGTAAAAAGAAATTTTAAAACAACGATAACAATTAAGATAATGAGACTGTAGATTAACTCATTATGATGTTCAGCAATAAACTCTTTCATACGCTATAACCCTAAACTATCGCGCAAAGATAAATCCTTATTCGATTTCTGCTGCCAATAGGGTGTTGTAATCCTGTTAATTCTTGTTCCTTTAGAAGTTAAAACTTTTTTATTTTGTCCATACCCATCATAAAAAGTATCCGTCCAGCTTTCAATTAAGTAAGGAAACTTGTTTTCAAAATTGATTTTTAAAGTACGTTCTAATTCAGGATAGCTGATTTCATATGTGTTCATGCCATCAACTTCTGTCAGCGAAGTTATTGCCTTGTAAGCCTTGAATTCTTCATGAGTTGTTCTGATGAACTCCAAAGAAGGAATCATTTTAATGTCACCAATAGGCAAATTTTCTGGGTTTACCCTGATTTTGTTCCAAACTTCATTTTCAAGAATAGCTTTCTCTATTTGGTAATCTTGGTCACCTTCAGATTCAAAATAAGAATGACTCATTATTTCAAAATCATCTTTATTATTTAATTGTGCATAAACATGACCACACCATTCTTGTGCGGAAAAAGATACTTTAAGCGCATGTTGATTATCATGCACAGGGTAGAAGCTACTGGTCATTATAGAGTAGGGGTAAATACCCGTAATGTAATTTTTGGTGGTATTCAATTTTAAAACAGGAATGTTGCTTTTATTACTATTATCTGCCTTTACTTGAGCATCTGGTAAAAATGGTTCGGTCACATAAATTAATACAGCACTGCCTTCTCTCATCTCGCCATATCTAGCTTGTTCTAAATTGTAGGAAGTGATTTCTGCTGTACCGTTATACCAATAATCTTTAAACTCTTGCGAAAGCTCTTTTTTAGGAGCTTCTGTTTTTATTTCTGTAGATAACATAGCTAATGTATCGCTATTGGTTTTGGGTTTTTCTTTACAACTAGTAAATAGAATTGCCAATCCGAAAAGGCTGTAAACTGCCTTGTTTAGTTTTAATAGTTTCATACCTGTTATCATTTAAATTATGCTATGTTATTAAAAGTGATAAGGTTTCATAAACCAGCTGTGTTGGTAAACCAACTACGTTAGTGTATGAGCCTTTAATTTTTTCAATACCTATGAGACCTATCCATTCTTGAATGCCGTATGCACCGGCTTTATCGTAAGGTTGATATTCCTTTATATAATGTTGAATTTCATCTTCCAATAAATTCTTGAACTTGACTTCTGTTATTGAATGTTGAACTATCTGTCGTTCAATTGTGGTAAAACATACAGAAGAAATGACCTGATGCCAATCTCCAGATAGTTTTTTTAGCATTTCTTCAGCCTCCGTGTTATCTTCTGCCTTGGCCAAAGATTCATTATTATGCCAAACAACCGTATCTGAGGTTATTAGAATATCTTTTGATTGTAATTCCGGTAAAAATACTTCTGCTTTTAATTTTGCTAGATAGTCAGATATTTCTGCTCCTTTTAATTCAGCTGGATAGACTTCATCTACAGATCTGATTCTCACTTCAAAATCAAGCTCCATTTCTTTAAAAAACTGATGCCTTCTTGGTGAGCCAGATGCTAAGATTAGATGATGCTCTTTAAGTTTATTCTTCAGCATATACTAGTCGTTTGCAGCACTAAAGTGGCTGGTCCAATCTCCTCGTACTTTTAAAACCTGTTCAATGACATCACGTACACAGCCATGACCGCCATTTATATGCGAAATGTATTGACTTACACTTTTAACTTCTGCAACAGCATTCTGAGGGCAAGTAGCTAAAGCAACCGCTTGTAATGGTGGAATGTCTGGTATGTCATCACCCATATATAATATGTTTTCGGATTCTATATGATAAAGATCCATGTATTCCTCTAACGCATCCATTTTGTAATGTGCACCCATATAGATATCTGTAACTCCAAGTGCTTTTAATCTTATGCGAACACCTTCATTTGTTCCTCCTGTGATAATACATACATTGTAACCTTTCTTAAGCGCAACTTTTAGGGCATAACCATCTTTTACACTCATTTTACGTAACAACTCTCCTTCGCTGGTAACTAAAAGACTTCCATCTGTAAACACCCCATCTACATCAAAAATAAATGTGGTAATATCTTTTAAATACTCTTTATAACTCTTTTCCATGTTTTTCTTTTATTGCGTTGCTTAAAAGGGTGTACAGTTCCCTTTGGTGTTTGTCTTTTATGATTTGTAAATGATTATGTAATGTTTTTTGGTCTCCGCGTTTTGCTGGTCCCGTTTGTGCCTGCATGGGTGTTAATGTGTCTAATTTTGCAGCCGTTTCTTTAATAAGGGGTTTTAACAATGAGAAATCTAAGTCATGCTCTGCACAAATATCAGATCCCATGGTAAACATGTAATTAGTGAAATTATTCACGAATACCGCAGCCACATGTAGTGTTTTTCGCTGCTCAGAATCTATTTCAACTACATTTTTACTAAGTTGTTTCCCTAGTGTTGTTAATATTTCAAGATCTTTATTGTTAGTCGCTTCTATGCAAATAGGAATATCATCAAATGAAATAATTTTCCCTTTTGTAAATGTTTGTAATGGATAAAAAATACCTGGTCTATTTGCAGATTTTATAGCGTTAAGCGGTGTTGCGCCAGAAGTATGGACTAAAATGCCTTCTACATTTTTAAAATTTTCGCCAACTGTACTTATAGCATCGTCAGAAATGGCTAGTATGTAAACATCCGCGCTTATATCACTAGTAAATTCAGTACTAATTAGTGCAATGTTGCGTACAAATGCCAAATGTTCTCTATTTCTGCCTATTACCTGCTTTACGGTAACATCTGCAGACTTTTGGAATGCATGAAACAGATTTTGTGCTACATTACCAGAACCTACTATAACTACTGATATCATACTGCAAAAGTACAAAGTTTATAGAAGTCTTTTTGTATTAAAATTAACAGTTTCAATGAAGTTTAAAAGAGATAAAAGGCATTCGTAAATGGTGAAAAGGCCTTATTTTTGCATCTTGAAAATCAACTCCTATCTTCCATGACGGAAATGTTCAAAAAAATATTTTTCTCTACACGTTTAATGTCCATCCTATTTATCGTTTTTGCCACAGCAATGGCTTTCGGTACTTTTATAGAAAGTTGGTACAGTACAGAAACTGCGCGAATCTGGATTTATAATGCATGGTGGTTTGAAGTAATCATGGTATTCTTTGTAATCAATTTTCTTGGTAATATCTCTAGATACCGTTTACTGCGATTAGAGAAATGGCCAGTTTTAGTGCTGCATTTATCTTGGGTATTGATTATAATTGGAGCTTTTGTAACGCGTTATATCAGTTTTGAAGGTATGATGCCTATACGTGAAGGTAAGACGGAAAAAGTATTCTATTCTGATAAAACGTATCTAACAGTTTATGTTGATGGTGAAATTGAAGGTGAGGCACGAAGAAAAGTATTAGAAGATGATTTGATCGTTACTCCAGAAGCTATTAAATCTAACCTTCCATGGAAAGCCGATTTTAATGGTGAAGATTTTGAGGTTTCTTATGTTGAATTTATAAAAGGAGCTAAGCAAGGTCTACTGCCAGATTCTAATGGAACTAAATTTCTAAAGATTGTTGAAGCAGGTGACGGTGAACGTCATGATCACTATTTGGAAGATGGGAAGGTGGCCAGTATACATAATGTACTTTTTGCATTAAATAATAATACAGATGGTGCCATCAATATTATGACCACAGATTCTATATATCAGATTTACTCTCCTTTTGATGGTAACTATATGCGTATGGCAGATCAGTTTCAAGGTGTTTTAGTGAAAGATAGTTTACAACCCTTAGTATTGCGTTCGTTATATAATACTGCTGGTATGCAGTTTGTAATTCCGGATTCTGTAACACAAGGTTCATACGGTATAGTTGAAATACCCGATGCAGAGAAATCTAAAATAGATCAAGATGCTATAGTTTTTGATGTTACTGCGAATGGAGAAACAAAACAAATTAAATTATTAGGCAATAAAGGACCTTCGGATTTTAGTGAAAAAGTAAATGTTGGTGGACTCAATTTTTCTATTCGTTACGGATCAAAAGTTTATGATTTACCTTTTGGTATTAAGTTGAATGATTTTATCGCCGAGAAATATCCAGGCACGGAAAAAGGGTATTCTTCATATATGAGTAGAGTTACTATTGAAGATGAAAGACCTTTTGACTATGATATTTTTATGAATCATGTGTTAGACCACCAAGGGTATCGCTTTTTTCAATCTAGTTTTGATCCTGATGAAAAAGGTACTGTTTTATCTGTAAATCATGATTTTTGGGGAACATGGATTACTTACATTGGGTACTTTCTTTTATACATAGGGTTAATGGGGATTATGTTTTTCGGTAAAACTCGTTTTAAAGATTTGGCGGATTCTTTGGATACATTAAAGGTCAAGAAGAAAAAAATGTTTGGAGTAATAGCCGTTTTAATGGCATTCTCGTTTTCTTCTTTTGCGCAAGAACAACATACACCAGAGGAAGGACATCAACAAGCACCAAGTAAAGCACAAATAGATTCTTTACTAGAAGCTAGTATGGTCAGTAAAGAGCATGCCGATAAATTTGGTAAGCTGGTCATACAAGATGAAGGTGGGCGTATGAAGCCTATTAACACATTTTCATCAGAACTACTTCGTAAGCTAAGCTTGAAAGATACTTATTTGGGCTATACATCTGATCAGATTTTGCTTTCTATGATGATGAATCCTGCGGTTTGGTATAACACGGAGTTCATTGCACTGGATAAAAAATCGCAGAATGATAGTATTAGAAATGTGATAGGAATACCTTCAGGGCAAGAGTATGTAAAAGCAACGGATTTCTTTGATAAAAAAGGACAGTACAAGTTAGAACCTTTTTTAAGAGAGGCTACAGCAACCGCAAATCCGAATAAATTTCAACAAGATTTTAAGGATGCCAATATTAGATTGAGCCTTTTGAATCAGGCATTAGGGCAAGATATCATTAAGATATTTCCGCTACTGGATGATGAGAATAATAAATGGATTTCTGCTGTTGAGTACAGAGGAGGTCAGTATGAAATTAGAGATTCGTTGTATTCTAACTTTGTAAAAAATGCAATGCCGTATTATTTAATGACCTTAGGTAAAGCACAACAAAGCGGAGATTATGCTTCTGCAGATAAACTGTTGGCTGCATTTCACCAAAATCAACTTAATCATGGTAGTGAAGTTTTGCCTTCTCAACAGAAAGTAGATCTTGAGGTGATCTATAATAAACTTAACATTTTCAATAGGTTATATCGGTTTTATGCGCTTGTTGGTTTGTTGATGTTTTTCACCTTAATATTCCAAATATTTAAAGATCGTTCTATTTGGAGGGTGGCAATTTATTTCTTTAAAGGAACTATTATGCTACTGTTTTTGTGGCATACTGCAGGTTTGGTCATGCGTTGGTATATATCTGGTCACGCACCTTGGAGTAATGCTTACGAAAGTATTTTATATGTAGCCTGGGCAACCATGGGTATTGGTTGGGCGCTAGGTCGTAAAAGTGATATGACATTTGCGGCATCTGCATTTGTGACATCTATGCTTTTATGGATAGCACACCAAAGCTGGATAGACCCATCTATTGCTAACTTACAGCCTGTTTTAGATAGTTATTGGTTAATGATACATGTTGCGGTTATCGTTGGTAGCTACGGTCCGTTGACTGTAGGTATGATCTTGGGTCTAGTTTCATTGATTTTGATGATTTTGACCACCAAAAAGAATAAAAAACGAATGGCAATCAATATAAAAGAATTGACCATAATCAATGAATTGGCATTGACTACAGGGCTTGTCATGCTTACTATAGGTAACTTTTTAGGAGGGCAATGGGCAAATGAAAGTTGGGGTCGTTATTGGGGCTGGGATCCAAAAGAGACCTGGGCACTTGTTTCTATTATGATTTATGCCTTTGTAATACACACAAGGTTAGTACCAGGTTTAAGAGGTAAATGGACATTCAACTTTATGAGTGTCGTATCCTTCGGTAGTATTATGATGACCTATTTTGGAGTTAACTTTTACTTAGTAGGTCTGCATAGTTACGCAAGTGGAGCACAGGTAATTACACCAATATTTATATACTATTTGGTTGCCGGAGTGCTAGTTTTAGGTGGTATCAGCTATTGGAGATTTAAAGTTAATTATAGTAAATAAGATAAAATACATAGTATTAAAAAGCCTCATGGAAACTCCATGAGGCTTTTTAATTTCCAGTAGTTTGTGAAAATTTAGTTTTGACTATCAAGCAAATCCATTAGTTCTTCAGCTGCTACCTTTCCTTTTTGTTTTAAGAAATATCTTGGTGTATTATCACCCAACTCGAAAACAATAGCTGGCATATTGTGATTTACATAAAAATAATTACGTGAAACCATAGTTGGTTTTATCGTTGTAGAAGGTTTTACATTCGTATGCTTTTGAGGTAATCTATTGGTGATATTATTTATCCAATCAAAAACAATTTTTCCTTTCTCACCAGTAATTGTAGTATCGATAGGGTAGTAGATATCGTCCCATGTAGAGTGGAAATCTGCACCGAAGACAAACTCATATCCTTCAGATTCTTTCTTTACCAAAAAGTCTCTAACACTTCTTGTTTCTGGTTGATTGAAATCTTGCCAATCTCTATTTAAATCTATACCGCCCATATTATGACGCCAGTTGCCGTTATCAACACCATCAGGGTTCATTAATGGCACAACAAATAAATCATAGTTTTCTCTAAATTTTTGAGCTTTTGGAGAGTCTCCGCTTAAAGTTTCAATAAATGATTTCATCGCTAGAAATCCGGTAACTTCTGGAGGGTGTTGCCTAGAAATAACCATAACGGCTTTTTTGTGTTCTCCGTCGCTGACTTCCATCAAGTTCATGGCTCTTTGCTCTCTACTTTTTCCAATTTCATAAGTAGAGATAAAAGGTTTCGTAGTTAAAGAATCTATCCAATTTTTTACTCGTGTAGAGCCGTAAAGTTCTTGGGCTGTTATGAAAGTAGGTACTTCGCTACTCTTTATTTTTATTTCTACAATCTCTGGTACTGCCTTAATACCGAAATCACCCGTTCCTTTATTTATACCTGTGAAATTGGTACTATCTAATGGAGTAAAATTTTCACCATCAGTACTTATTTTAGGGTAATACCTACTTCTAGAGTCTTGATAAGTCATTTTAATGGTGATGGTTTTAGGCGTTTTTGACCAAACTTTAAACGCGTACCACGGACTTACGTTTACCGGAGTGTTTTCAGCGGTTATTAAGGCTGTATAGTTATTATTTCCGTCAGCCGTTATTCCGTTTAATCGTCCGCTTTCAAAGTCATTGCTAAAAAACGTAGTTTCATTGTCAAAGGTCCAAATGCCCTTCCATTGTTTTTGTACAGGTTTAGATAAAGTAGATACAACGGCGCTTTTACCTTGACCTTGATAACCTTGAGCAGCAGGTTTTTGATTTTTACATGCAATTATGAATATTATAAGAAATGCTATATAGAATACTTTTTTCATGTTTAGAATATCAGTTAGTTTAAGTCCTGGGTAGTTTGTATTATAAATCTATCAACTATAAATGAAAAGTTTCTACGTTTATTGGCAAAATTTATGAAGTATTCCATATTTCTTAATACAAGTATTCTTTTATTGAGGTATTCGTGAAATCGATGTTTTTTTGAAAGGTTTACACTAGTTGTAAGACATAACTAGAGATTTTAAAATTAGAGTATCTGTAAAGTTGAATAAGATTCATTTACATTCTAATTCCTTACCTTTATTTTCTATAATTAATTGCACATGAATTCGAATAAAAAAGGCTTTAATACCATATGTACCCACGTGGGTGAATTAGAGGATAAACAACACAGAGGAGCAGTATCTCCTTTATATATGAGTACATCTTATGCTTATGAAGATGTGGATGTAAAGCGTTACCCAAGATATTTTAATACGCCTAACCAAGAAGGACTTTGTAAAAAAGTTGCGGCTTTAGAGCATGCGGAATCGGCTCTTATTTTCGGTAGTGGAATGGCAGCTGTAAGTACGGCTTTATTAGCGTTCTTAAATGCTGGTGACCATGTAGTTTTACAACAGACTCTATATGGTGGAACATATAATTTAGTGAATGAAGAGTTTTCTAAATACGGAATTGAGTATTCTTTTACCGATGGTTGGCAGGCAGATGCTTTTGAGGCTCAAATTAAAGAAAATACAAAGGTTATTTATATAGAGACCCCATCTAATCCATTGCTAACAATTACAGATTTAGAAGCTGTTGCTACCATAGCAAAAAAGCACGGAATAATAACTTTAATAGATAATACATTCGCTAGCCCTGTCAATCAAAACCCTATAGATTTTGGTATTGATGTAGTTATACATAGTGCTACAAAATATATGGGTGGTCATTCAGATATTTGTGCCGGCGCAGTTGCTTCCACCACGGAAAATATGGAGCGTATATTTCATCTAGCTAAAAATTTTGGTGGTAGTTTAAGTGATTATACTGTCTGGTTATTAGAGAGAAGTATGAAAACCATGGGTATTCGTGTTAGGGCGCAAAATGAGAATGCTTTGGCAATGGCTCATTTTCTTAACGATTTAACTGACATAGAAAAAGTGTATTACCCTGGCCTACCATCTCACCCTGACCATGATTTAGCCAAAAAACAAATGAAAGGTTTTGGAGGAATGTTATCTTTTGAGTTGAATTCCAATTTGAATTCGTCTCAATTTCAGAAAAGCTTGCAATTAATAAAACCATCAATGAGCTTGGCAGGGGTAGAGAGTACTCTTCTTTCGCCTACACAAACATCCCATGCTTTAATGAGTGCAGAGGTAAGAGCGGAACAAGGTATTGCTGACGGATTAATTCGTTTTTCTGTCGGTATTGAAGAAGTGGAAGATTTAAAGGAAGATATTTTACAGGCTATAGTACAAATAAAATAGTAGACATAAATTACAATCAGTATAAAATGAAGTTGGATATTTTAGTATTTGGAGCGCATCCTGACGATGCAGAACTAGGGGCAGGTGGTACTATTGCCAAAGAGATAGCATTAGGTAAAAAAGTAGGTATCGTAGATTTAACCCGTGGTGAATTAGGTACAAGAGGATCAGCAGAAATACGTGATAGGGAATCAGCTGCTGCAGGAAAACTTTTAGGTGTATCAGTTCGAGAAAATTTAAGGTTTAAAGATGGTTTCTTTATTAATGATGAGTTACATCAATTAGAAATTATTAAAATGATCCGTAAATACAAGCCAAATACTGTTTTGTGTAATGCCATTGATGATAGACATATAGATCATGGTAAAGGTAGTAAGCTTGTTAGTGATGCCTGTTTTTTAAGCGGATTAAGACGTATTGAAACAAAAGTAGGAGAGGAGATTCAGCAAGAATGGAGACCTAAATTAGTATATCATTATATTCAGTGGAAGAATATTACTCCCGATTTTGTAGTAGATATTAGTGATTATATTACAGCTAAAACTGATGCTATTTTAGCATATACATCTCAGTTTCATGATCCTAAAAGTAATGAGCCGGAAACGCCAATAAGTAGTAAAACCTTTATAGAAAGTGTTCATTACAGAGCTAAAGATTTAGGTAGATTGGTTGGTGTTGATTATGCAGAAGGCTTTACGGTAGAAAGAATGGTTGCGGTAGATTCTTTGGATCATTTAATTTAGGCAGATTCTTTGTATTGCTTATGTATTCTAGGTATAGTAAAATAAAAACTAGACCCTTTACCTACAGCACTATGAACCCATATTTTACCATTATTTTTCTCTACCATTTCTTTGCATAAAGACAGCCCTAGTCCAGTACCTTTTTCGTGATTTGTGCCGTAGGTAGTATGGTTAGAGTCTTTTTTGAAAAGTTTGCCAATAACCTCTTCGCTCATGCCCATACCATTATCCTTGACATAAATTTCGCAAGTTTTAATCTTTTGAATCGCACCTATTATTATTTGACCATTATTAGGGGTGAATTTAAGTGCATTACTTAATAAATTTCGGATAATAATATCTATTTGATTTGGGTCAGACCAAATTTGACAATTGGGTTCTATTCTATTTATAAGTGTAATAGATTTCGCCTCGGCAATCTCTGATAGTAGCGACATGTTTTCTTCAACAATACTGTCTAAGTTTGTTACCGTTTGTTTTGTGATTGAACCATTCATTTGAGTCTGACCCCATGATAATAAATTGTTTAAAGTAAAGGATATAGTATCAATATCCACTTTTAGTTTTGGAACAAAGTTTAAGAATTCATCTTTAGACATTTCCCCTTCCTTAAATAATTTTAAAAGTCCCTGAAATGCTCCTATAGGTCCCCTTAAATCATGCCCGATTATTGAAAACAATTTATTTTTTGTCTGATTTAGTTCGTTTAAATAAGCTTGTTTTTCTTCTAAGTCGGCTTTTTTGTTGCGTAATTCAAGGTTTAGTTTTTTCTGCTCTTGCTGGTTTCTATGAATTATAAAAACAATTATAGAAAAGATGAATAGAATAACGATAAAAACATAGATGTAAATCTTTTGTTTGGCCAATGCTTTTTCGTTATCTATAATCAATTGTTGTTTCTGTTGATCATATTCCATTTTGGTCTTAAGCATATTCAGTGCCTTTTCATTACCGGTCAAGGTTAATGATTCATAGGTTACTTGATATAACTCATGATACCAAAGTGATTTTTCAAATTCATTTTTGTTTTTATGAATTTCAAATAACTGAAATGCACTATTTTTTATACCAGAGCGTAAACCAATTTTTTTAGAAAGATTAAATGCATTTAAAGCATAGACTTCAGCAATACTATCTTTTTTTAGATTTAGATAGGCTTCGGTCATACCATTCAGTAAATCTACTTTTCCACGATCATCTTCTATTTCTTTATGTAATAATTCGCTTTGTTTATACCAATAGAGTGCCCAAGTATTTTTATTTTTTTTGAGATATATTTTACCTTTTATTTCATAACTAAATGCAAGCCACTCTAAAATACGCTCTTTCTCAAAAACAGAAATGCTGCTATTTATGTTATACATAGCATAATCTAATTCGTTCATGTCAGCATAAGTAGATGCAATGTTACTCAAGGTTTCTGCCATATAGACAGGATTACCTATTTCTTCATGAATTGCTTTAGATTTTTTGAAAAAGACCATAGCCTGATTATAATCTTTTTGTTCCAAATACAAGTGGGCAATATTATCGTTTATTATAGAAACAGAGTTTTTAAAATTATTTTGTTCTGCTATTTCTATTGCTGCTAAATACCATTTTAAAGAAAGGGCATAATCACCTTTGTAACCATATTCTTTTGCTAAATCATTTAAAGTTCTAACTTTTAGAAAATGATTTTGATGTTTTTTTGCAAGATTATATGCTTTGGTAAAATATGAAATTGCCTGGTCTATTTTCCCCTTGTCAGAATAATAACCACCAATAGCATGATATGAACTTATTTCCCCATTAATATATATAGCTTTTTTACTTAATTCTAAACTTTGTTTACTTAGTGTAATCAAGCTATCTAAGTTATGAAAACGATACTCGTAAGAAAGATTAATTAGTTTGTGAATGTAAAGTGTATCCTTAGAATTAAAATTTGAAGATTTTTTAATATCTTCAAGTTCACCCATTAACTTTTCTCTTTTTGAAACTTGTGCTTTTAAAGTTTGTATGCCTAAGATGAAAAATATAACCATACAACCTAAAACAAGGTTGTGCGTAGAAAATGGTTTAATAATTCTAAAATTCATAGATATCACTATAATGTGATTCTAAAATTAGTTTAGAAGATTTGTCTAATGGAATAAATGTTGTGAAATGCGATTAATTGTGTGTTTTGTCGTTCTATAAGTGTAGTTCGTCGATGATTGTTATGTTAGGAAGTCATAAAAAATCTATAATAAGATGTAAAAATATTCTATGTTAATGCGCCTAATTTGTAGTAAATAGGTTTTTAAAAAATGTAGAAATAGAGATTTTAAAAAAATTAAGCCATATCTCTTGGTAGTTCAACGATAAATCGACTTCCTTTATTAGGTTGACTTTTAACCACAATATCACCATTATTTTTAACGACCATTGCTTTAACTAAACGAAGGCCTAGACCGGTGCCTTTTTCTGAATTAGTACCGTACTTTGAAAAATTTTCCGTATTGCTGAAAAGCCTTTTTACATCAGTCTCCGTCATGCCTACGCCTGTATCTGACACTTGTATTACTAAATTGTTATTTCTTATAGCAGTAGAAACTGTAATCATACCTTTTTTTGGGGTGAATTTAATAGCATTGTTAATGAGATTTCTGAATATTACATTGAATTGTTGCTGGTCTGCAAAAACATTGTGATTTCCCTCAATTTGATTATTTATAGTAATCGATTTTTTGTTAATTTCATTTCTATATAACTGAAGTATTATTTCTAATTCTTTTTTTACGGAAATACTTTTAATAGTAATTGTGCTACCTTTCATTTGAGTTTTACCCCAGTGTAAAAGATTGTCCATTGTAAATTGAACTTGTTCTATATCTTCTTTTAATTGCGGAGCAAATTTCTTAAAATACTTTTTTCCTTCTGGATCTTCTATATATAATGTTAGAATTTCACTAAGTGAATTGATTGGACCTCTTAAATCATGACCGACAATCGAAAAAAGATGATCTTGATTAGCATTTATTTGAGTAAGAGCTTTTTGGTTATCGTTTAAAACTCCTGCTTGCTTAGCTAGTTTTCTATTAAGTATTTTTTCTCGCTGATTAGCTTTTAAGATTATAAATACTATTACCATTGAAGTAAAAAGTGCTGCCAGTGACCATTTTACATATTTACGTTGTTCATTTAACTCTAATTCACTTTGAGCTTTAAAATCTTCAGTTTCTTTTTCGAAATTTAATTTTGCATTTAGCATTGTTAAATTACGTCTATTCTTTTTCTTAAAATTGTCGTTAGAAAGTTTTTCGGTTAATTCAAGATATTTTAATGATTCTGTCACATCATCTTGACTTTTGTTGATTTCATATAATTTTCTATATGCTTTTTCTAGACCGGCATCATAATCAGAAGATGCATATAGCGTGACACTTTCATTTATTATCTTCTCAGCTTTTTCTAAATTATTTAGACCAAAATATGATCTTCCCAGACCATATTTTATATCAGCTTTTGCTTTCACGTCATTAATGCCCTCATGCATATCAAAAGATTTCTGGTAATTTACTAAAGCATTTTCAAAATCATTTAATGTTAAATAATACAAACCTAAAGTAGAGTAGGTCCATACTAACCATGTTATTTGGTTATTTTTTTCCAATAGAGCTAATGTTTCATCTAATTCAATCTTAGCTTGATCTAAATTCCCTAATTCAATGTTTAAGAATGCCATATTACTGAGCATCATTGCTTCTTTTGTAGGGTCGTTTAATTTTTTGACGTGTTTAAAAGCTGCATCATAATATTTCAATGCCTCATCATAATCTTCAAGACGACTAAAAATAGTACCTAGATTCATATTCATTCGAAACAAGTGAAATTGATCACTATGCTTTTCTGCTATAGCAAGAGTATGTAAAAATTGGGTATATGTGGAGGGGTAGTCATTTTTGAAATAATATCCTTGACCTAGAATATTATAAATTTTCATTTCTGTTTTTGGAAAACTACTTAATTCAGGATTTTTAATGGTCTTTAAGGTAAAATCAATTGACTTGTCTGTTTGCCCGGTATATAGGTATAAAGTGGCAAGATTTGCCATTGCTTCAAGTTCACCATGTATGTAATTATTTTTCTTACTCAGTTCAAGTGCTCGTTCTGTGTTTATTAACATCGAGTCTTGCTCTATTAATCTTTGGTAATAAGAGAGCTGGTTTAGGTTGTCGATATATTCGGGTAAGTTTTCAGAAAAATCTGGAAAATTCTTTAATTGAGAAATTTTTTGATTAAAAAAGTTAATGCTGTCTTTTTGGGCTAAAGCATTAAAAAAGCTAAAACATACAAATACAAAAAATAAAAAAATATGTTTATAATTTGATATATAATACATTACGAATGCAGGATAAACTAAGTAGGTTGTTTTATTTAAGACTTAAAGTTAAAATAATAATATTAAACACTTCTTAAAATTAAATAATTCTTCAATTTTTAATTTATTATTTGTTAGAACTGTTTAAAAAAATTATCTTTGCACTCGCTTACAAATGGTGGTTGTAGCTCAGCTGGTTAGAGCATCGGTTTGTGGTACCGAGGGTCGCCGGTTCGAACCCGGTCTTCCACCCTAAAGCAGATAAAAAGTCTTGGATTTATTTCCAAGACTTTTTTGTTTTAAAGAGTTATATATAAATTTACAAAGCATAAAAAAGCCTAATAGTTTTCTATTAGGCTTTTTAAATTTATGTAGCTTGTAAATTAGTCTACTTTTAATTTTTTATCTCTATTGGCAATTTCCCAAGCTGTGTAGAAAATAAGTCTACTTCTATTTTCTAATAAATCATAATTAATTTTGTCTGGTGTGTCACTAGGTCTGTGATAATCGTCATGAGTACCATTAAAATAAAATATAATAGGAATATTGTTTTTGGCGAAGTTGTAGTGGTCACTTCTATAGTAGAATCGATTTGGGTCATTCTCATCATTGTAAGTATAATCTAATTCGATATTAGCGAATTTTTTATTTACCTCTTCTGAAAGATTATGAAGTTCCATGCTTAACTTATCTGAACCTATTAAATAGATATAGTTACGGTCG
The DNA here is from genome assembly GCF_045063735.1 of Maribacter sp. Asnod1-A12. NCBI lineage: Bacteria > Pseudomonadati > Bacteroidota > Flavobacteriia > Flavobacteriales > Flavobacteriaceae > Maribacter > Maribacter sp. Asnod1-A12. The sequence goes on along the minus strand of NZ_JBEFNZ010000006.1, from coordinate 3,618,102 downwards.
CCTTCACGTGCAGGGTCTATTCTACCGATCATATCAATGTTTAAATTTGCAACCGTATTGGCAAGTGGAACGATAGGGTCTACATCTGTATAATATTGCGAACCTAGTAAGCCTTTTTCTTCACCAGTAACATGCAAGAAAACAATAGATCTTTTAGGTCCATTACCTTCATCTGCTGCCTTTTTAAAAGCTTCTGCAATCTCTAATAATGCTACGGTACCAGATCCATCATCATCTGCTCCATTATTAATATCACCATCACCAGTAATACCGATATGGTCTAAGTGAGATGAAATAACTAAATATTCATTAGGTTTTTCAGACCCCTTTAAAATGGCAGCAACATTTTCTGATGCTATTTTGTCATTTGAGCTTTCAAAATTCAATTGTAATTTTTTACTCAAAACTTTAGGCTGGTCATCAGTGTCTATAGTTGATAAAAAGCTTTTGGCTAGAGTTTGATCAATAAATAAATTGTAGAATTGCGGAGCGTCGTTATCAACTATTTCCATTCTACCATTATTATTTGTTTTCATTGATTCAAACCTGCGCTTAAATCGACTGAAATTGGCGGAATCGTAGTAAAGCACACCTATAGCGCCTCTATCCATAGCGATTTGAACTCTCTTTGTTAATGATTCTGACATATTACTCCATTTAGAAGTTTCGTTAGTACCAGAAATTACAAAGGTACCGTCAGTATTTTTTGGCTCACCAGACTTCATTAAAACTATCTTACCTTCAACATTAAGGTCGTTGTAGTTAGAATAATTATCATCATCTATTCCATAAGCAGCATATATAATATCATCAGTTGATGTGTTGGCTGCTGAAAAAGTTAATACATGCTCCCCAACGTTGAAGTCGTTGCCATCAATACTTAATTTGCCAATAGGAAGTTTACTGATTTCTAATGGTACTTCTTGAAAATAATCGCCATCATTTTTAGCTGCGGGTATACCTAATTTTTCATATGCTGATTTTAAGTAAGCTATTGCTTTTTTTTGACCTGGTTGACCCGTTTCTCGACCTTCGAATTCATCTGAAGCATAAATGTATAAATGATCTTTTAATTCTAATTCAGTGATGGTTTCTGCATATGAAATTTCAGATGCAATCGTTGATGCTGTTTCTGTAGCGGCATCACTAACGGTTTTTTGCGAAGAATTACATGACATGGCCGAAGCGACCAAAAATACTAGTGTTTTTTTCATTTTTATGGTAATCAAATTTTTTCAAAAATAATCAAATCTTATCTTGTTTGAATGTGGCATTCTATATTCAAATACTTCGGTAGCTCTTATTTGTTTAAAGCCTTTGTAATAGCAGCTTCTACCAATGGTTCCATTACTTTGTAACCATCAATTGTTGGGTGTACTTCATCTTCGGCGTATTTTTTTGGTAGACCATTTCTTTCGTCTACCATCGTAGAGAAATAATCTAAATAAATATGACCATTAGTTTCGGCATATTCTTTTATCATTTTGTTTAAAGCAATTATTTTTCCAGATGGTTCTACACCTGATTTCCAAGGGTAGTCGTAAGCTGGTAGGGTAGAAGACAAAATAACTTTAATGCCGTTAGCATGGGCAAGTTCTGCCATTCCTTTTATATTATTCATAATCATCTCTAAGGTTGACGGACCTGTATTACCGGCTATATCATTGGTGCCTGCTAGTATGATCACCACTTTCGGATTCAGATTAATAACATCTTGTCTAAAACGGATAAGCATTTGAGGAGTTGTTTGCCCGCTAATACCTCTGTTAATATATGGTTTGCCTTCAAAAAATTCTGGTCTGTTATTTAACCACCCTATGGTAATGGAGTTGCCCATAAATACAATACGATTTTCATTGTCCTGTAATTCTGGAACAGTTGAATTGGCTTCTTTAAAATGGTTTAAATCTGCCCAATCTTGTGCATGTATTGTAGTTAACCCTAATAATGATAGCATACATGATATAATTAATACATTTACTTTTTTCATTTTAGTTGTTTATGCTTTTTCAATTTTTGCTTGTTCAGCACTTGTAAGCGGAACACTTTTTATGATATTACCTTTATTAGGTCGCTGTACTGCTAAGTAAGCTATTAAACAGATTGATATGACCAATGGTAGTGCATTACCAGAATTGTTATATGCAAAAAGACCAATAAATGCAGGTATTTCTATAAGAGTATATTTAAGTTGTAAGGCAGACTTATATTTTCTTAATTTATCCTCTAAACTGCTTTCTATTTGAATACTGGAAATCATTTTTTTAAAAATCCACTGACTTCCAAAATAACCGACCATGGCAAAAAGTGGTACTACATAAAGCAACATACCCTCAATTGTAGTGTTAGAGTTGAATGAATTGACTTTATAAATCACCCAAATAGTGATAACGACTAATACGCCCAACAATAATAAATGTACTATTGACAGGCTTTTAATAAAATTCTTTAAATCCATAAGCTATATAATTTTCTAAGATAATATAAATAATAAGCATAAAGAATAGAAGTCTTTATTTGTACCACTATTATAACATTGTTCATCTTGTAGAATTTTTATATTTGCACGGTATGAAAAAAATACTAGCTATTCTTCTTTTCTTGTTTTCCATTAATGGTTCTTATAGTCAGATCAAGCAAGATAAGGTGCTGCACTTTTTAGGCGGGAATTTATACGGATTAGTTGGTGCTGGCATTGCAAATGAAATTTCTGACGGGGATAGAACTTGGACGTTTGTTGGTGCAGTTGGCGGTAGTTTACTTATAGGTTTGGCAAAGGAAGGTATTGATCAAAACCAATATGGCGGATGGAGCAATGAAGATCTTCTAGCTACCGTTCTAGGAGGTGTTACCGTTGGGGTTACTATTGATATTTTTAAGAAGAGAAAGCAGCGTAAAAGAGAAGAATTGTTTAGAAATGCAATTAAGTCTGCCGATACCGGATTTCAAAAGAAATTCCCAATAGAAACAACGGAAATAAATTCATTGCTTGTATTGGGAATGTCTACTACTGTATTAGAAAAATAATTTTCTAATATTTTTAATATTTAGCGCTTCTATCTGTAGCGATTGTGCGCTTAATAAATTCACGAATATCATCATTTGCAGTTTTTAAATCTTCTCTTCTTAAGTACATCATATGTCCTGATCGATAACCTTTAAAGCTAAAACGATCTTTCATACGACCGCTCGGGTCTACTTGCCACATTGTATATTTTGCATTGAAATAGGTAGTTGCACCGTCATAATAACCAGATTGAATCATAACGTTCAAATATGGATTTTGTGCCATTGCCTGTCTTAGATTATCACGGGTGTTATCATTTTCATTGTTCCAAGGGCGTACTGGTCCAAAAAGGTTGTATTTTACATCGGTTTTGAAATTCAACTCTTCTTGTAAGTAGTAATTAATTGCCGGTGCAAAACTATGAAGCCAAGATGTCAATTCAGAATTGTAATCTGGTTTCATACCTGCCAATTGCTTGTCAATACCGAGGTATCTTGAGTCTAAACGACCGACCGTATGACCACTTTTATCTTTTAAAAGGTTTTTCCAATAGAACGAGGTAGGTACTACTAAATTTTGATCCAGAATATCTTTTTTGTTTAGCCCAGAATAATAAGCCATTTTTTCAGCAATAGCTTCTTTTTCACTGGTCTCTAAGAATCCTCCTTTTGCTAATGCGGGTATCAATTTGTCTATGGTATAGGCTTCTGATTCTGGTAAAATTTCTAGTAAATCTTTACTTTGTAATGCTGGTGGTAATACTTTATGATGCCAAGCTGCAGCAGTAAAATATGGTAAGTTAATAGCTTCTGCTACAGGACCCGAATTACGAATTACTTTATAATCTGCAGGTGAAACCATAATAACACCATTTAAATACATCCATTGTTGATTTTGTAAAGCTAATGATAGTCCCATAACACGTGTGCCACCATAACTTTCACCAATAATATATTTAGGAGAACGCCATTTGTTATTTCTAGTAACAAAGGTGTTTAGCCATTCGGCTAAATACTTGATGTCTGCATTAATACCGAAGAACTTATCCCTGTCCACCTCTTTACCGTTTGCGGGTATGGTACGGCTGTATCCCGTATTTACAGGATTCACATATACTATATCTGCAACATCTAATACCGAATGCGGATTTGCACTTACGCCATAAGGCTGCACTGGGTAACCTTCATCGTCGATCTTTAATATTTTTGGTCCTGTATACGCCAAATGCATCCAAACAGAACCAGATCCCGGTCCGCCATTAAACGATATTAATAATGGTCTTGCAGCTGAATCTTTAATATTATTTCTGGTATAATAGGTATAATGTAAAGAGGCAATGGGTTTTGCATTTTCATCCCATACAGGTTGCGTACCGGTTTGTGCCGTGTACGAAAAAGTTGATCCATTAATGGTGGCTGTATGCTGTGTGGTAATTACGGTATCTATGGGTAATTCCCTAGACTGACCAATGGCAAACGTAGTTGCCAAACAAATTGATAGTTGTAGTAATTTTTTCATGGTTTGATAAGGTTCTGTTGTCTAACGAAAATAAGAATAAATGCTTAATTTTTAGTTCTATTAAATTGGATTGAACCTTAAATGCAGATTAACCATTTTTACTGATTATTTTAAAGAATAAGCTATTTTAAAACCATGTTTATTCTTAATGTAAAAATTATCAAATGATTCGTGAAGTTCAATGTTTTTTATTTAAATTTCTTATGTATAAAATAAACATATGAAACATTTAACAAGACGTTCTTTTAGTAGCCTGACCACGAAAGGAGTTATAGGCACTGCATTATTTGGTAGTATTGCATTAGCAAAAGGCTTTACAACTGGGCAAGATAATAAGAAGTTGGGTATAGCTTTAGTAGGTTTAGGCAGTTATAGTACCTACCAGTTGGCACCATCATTATTAGAAACAGAACATTGTTATTTAGCTGGTATTGTAACAGGAACTAAAGAAAAACAAGCTATTTGGTCCAATAAATATAATATCCCCAAGAAAAATATATATAACTACGAAAATTTTGATACCATAGTTAAGAACGATGATATCGATATCATTTATGTGGTATTGCCAAATAGCATGCATAAAGATTTTTGTATAAGTGCAGCTAAAGCAGGAAAACATGTCATATGTGAAAAGCCTATGGCGGTTAGCGTTGAAGAATGTGATGCAATAATTAATGCTTGTAAAGAGAATAATGTGAAGTTGGGTGTGGGTTATAGAATGCAAAGTGACCCTTGTACTCATGAGGTAAAGAAATACGTAAAAGAGAAAACTTTTGGTGATGTGCTTTTTGTTTCTTCTGATGCGGGTTATGTTTCAAATGGTAACCCAGATCAATGGCGTTTAAATAAATCTCTTTCTGGTGGTGGTGCCTTAATGAATATGGGGGTATATGCAATTCAAACAAGTATTTATGGTGTTGGCCAAAACCCTATTTCTGTTTCTGCGCAAGAGTTTAGTATAAGACCAGATTATTTTAAGGATACAGATGAAACCATTACTGCACAGTTTAAATTTGCAAATGGTGCCGTTGCTCAAATGATGACTTCACACAATGCAAATGGAAATCGCTTGAAAGTACATTGTTCTAAAGGTTGGTTTGAACTAGATCCCGCTCATAGTTACGGGCCCATAAGTGGTCGAACATCTAACGGAAATACAATAGAATTTCCTTTCAAAAAGCAACAAGCATTGCAGATGGACGATTTTGCAAAACATGTACTATTGAATACAGAAAACATAGCTCCGGGTGAAATGGGAAAAAGAGATATGATAATAGTTGAAGCTATTTATAAGTCAATATTAGAAGGCGGTAAAGAACAAGAGCTTTCTTTGGGTAATTTAGGTATAGTGTCTTAAAGTGCTTTAGGTCAGTGTTTTGATGTTTAAATTAACTTGAATTTTAAGTTTTGATTACTTGAATTTTAAGTTAATTTTACATCTTTACATAATAATAAAGTTGTCTTCATCAATTGCTAATTTTTAGCGAACCTTTCTTAAAGGTTGTCTGTATAGTTTTGGAATTCATAACCTAAAAACTATATTGATAATGAAAAAATCAAAAAATTTACTAATTAAGGCATTGTTTCTTTCTTGTCTAGGAATTGCAGTCATTAGCTGCGATGGAGAAGATGGAATTGATGGCACCAATGGTATCGATGGTGTTGATGGCACCGATGGCATTGACGGAGAAGATGGGGTTGATGGTGCTGATGGTCAAGATTTAACTTTGGCTGAATCTATACCATTAACTAGTTCTGTTACACCAAATGAATTATTTGAGCTAAAAGGTGCTTTCACAGGTTCTGCCGAGCTAAATATGATTATGTCTTCTGCTGATATTTTAGAATCTGATTCTACTTTCGTGTATGGTTCATATATGGATGGTGCTGCGCTTTTTCCTGCTGAAGATGGCAATTACGCATTGATCAATAATCTAGAAGCAGATTATTCTATAGCTAGAATAATGTTGAATTCTGACCTTCAACCTTTACAAGGAGATTATATTGTAAACTCCACAGCTACTGCTTTTACGGCAATGTGTTCTGGATCTGCCATTACTGTTGATGAGCACGGTTTTGGTCCTCTTTATCTTTCTGGTGGTGAATGGGGTGGCAATGCTAAAGGTGTTTTTAAAGTAAATCCTTTTAGAGCTACTGAAGATAGAGTAGAGGTAGAAAGGCTTCCTGCTCTTGGTGAGTGGTCTACTGAAAACGCTGTGGTTATAGGTAAAGATGCATATACCACACAGACTGTTGTTTTTATGGGTGATGATCATAGTGACAATACTTACCCACAGGCACATTTCGGTATGTATGTAGGTCAAAGAGGAGATCTTTACGGAGGTGAATTGTACGTTTTAAGAGGTAAAAACCCTGTAGAATCTGCACCTGGTGAAGGCGGACAATTGTTTGAAATGGGGATGTCAGAAGATATTGCTTATGACGTAGAGTGGGTAGAAGTTACTGAAAGAACTATAGATGAATTAAATCAAGAAGCTATTGATTTAGGTGCTATAGGTTTTCAAAGAATTGAAGATATTGACTGGAGAAGAGGTACTGCCGAAGCTCAAAGAGAAATATACTTTAACGCAACAGGTAGAATTCGTGAAGATAACCCAGACCTTAACTTAAGAGGCACTGGTTTTGGTCGTGTTTATAAATTAGAATTAAACGAAACTGACCCAACGGCAGATGCAGTTCTTACGGTGGTGGTAGATGGTGATCTTGAAGGTGGCAAAGGTGATGGTATGCACTCTCCAGATAACATATTGGTTACTGAAAACTATGCTTACATTCAAGAAGATCCAAACGGTTATGCTGATTTAAATGCTGACATTAGCGGATTTGCTAAGTTATGGCAGTTAGACTTGAATACTGGTGATTTTGTTGAAGTGATGGAGTGTAACCAAACATTTGCATCTAGCGTAGGTATCGGAAATACTGATAGTATTTGGGAAATTACCGGGTTATTCGATGTTACTGATATCATTGGTGCATCTGAACCTACTTTTATAGGTGGTGCTCAAGTACATGGATGGAACTTTAGTACGACGCCTGATACTGCAGTAAGAGCCGACGGACTTAAGTTTGTTGATCCTACCGCGATTAATGAAGGTAGTGCTGCATTAGAAGGTTCCGTTATTTTTAAATTAACAGGCTTACCTAGATAATTAGTTTTATATAATCACATTAAAAGGTTCCCTTTATTGGGAACCTTTTCTATTCATATTAATTTTAAAAAGAAACATGAGAGTATTGTCTTGTAAATGGATTTTTGTTGGATTTATTATTTTTTTTCTCTCTTGTAAAAATGAGGAAACAAAGCTTTTGTTAGCAATAAACAAAGATGATCAATCAATGTTCAATGATGCAATTCGCGAACATTATTTTATCGCATTAGATAGTACTTCTTATTTTATGCAGCAAATAGATACTTTAAATACGCTGTCAAAGAATAAAAGTCTTTTTCTTAAAAGTAGAGAATGGTATAAACGGGTAGAACCTATGTTAATAGCATATGACTATGAAAACTATATTTCAATGAATGCTCCAAATTTATTGAAGGTAGAAATAGATGACCATCAAGATGTTAGAATTCAGAATCCAAAAAGTTTTCAGGTGTTAGAAGAGCTTCTTTATGATGAAAACGGATTTTCAAATAAAGAATTAAATACTGTTTTAGAATATTTAAAAATTAGAATTCCATTTGTACGCAAAAATCATATACTTATAACCCAAAGAGATAGGCATCACCTTAAAATGATTCGCGATGCCATTGTAAATATCGCTACAAAAGGCATTACTGGGTTTGACTCGCCTATGTTGGCTAATTCCCTAAACGAAGCCATCTATAATTACGAAACCTTACAGAGTATTCTAGTTATCTACAAAGATGCATTTGCAAATAAAAAATTGTACACGCAATGGGAAGATGAAATTACTGCTACCATTGATGTACTGAAAAATGGAAATTTTGATGATTTTGATCGTTATTCTTTTATAAAACTACACACTAATAAACAATTGGACTTAGTGGCTAAAACCGCGCAAGATTGGAATATTGAATTGAGTGAATCTAGGGCATTAGACCCTAAAGTAACTAGTTTATTTGACAAGAACTTTTTTAATATGAAAATGTTCTCTACCCAAAGAGCACCAGATATTACTGAAGAAAGAATTGAATTTGGTAGGCAGTTGTTCAATGATAAAGATTTATCCGGTTCCGGTACTATAAGTTGTGCCACTTGCCATGTAAAAGAGAAAGCATTTACTGATGGTCATAAAATTGCCAAGGGAATTAACGGACAAGATTTGCAACGCAATTCACCAACCTTAACCTATGCCGTTTACCAACGTTCTTTGTTTTATGATGGTAGGGCAGACGGACTTGAAGATCAAATTGTTGGTGTTACCAATAATGAAAATGAGTTTCATATCGATTTAGATCAACTAGAAGAGAAAATTCAAGCAAAATCAACGTATAAAGTTCAATTTGATTCGCTTTATGATGGTAAAATTACCGATATGAATGTTCGTAACGCTATAGCAACTTACATAAGAAGTTTAGCACCTTTCGATTCTAAATTTGATCGGAATATGAATAACATTGAAGAAACCATGACCAATGAAGAAGTTAAAGGATTTAACCTTTTTATGGGTAAGGCAGCGTGTGCCACTTGTCATTTTCCACCAGCTTTTAATGGTACCGTTCCACCAAAATATATGGAGAGCGAATTTGAAAATCTAGGAGTGCCAAAAAATGCAAGTTTTGAGAATCCTGTTTTAGATGATGACTGGGGGCAGTATTATCCTTACGAAGTAGAGGAGAAGAAGCATTTCTTTAAAACATCTACCGTACGAAATGTTGATTTAACCGGACCATATATGCACAATGGGGTGTATAAAACATTAGAGGAAGTGGTTGAATTCTACAATGTTGGTGGTGGTCAAGGTATGGGCTTAGATGTGCCTTACCAAACATTACCTCCAGATTCTTTGAATCTTACCAATGCAGAATCAAAGGCAATTATTGCTTTTATGAAAACACTGACCGATAAAAGATTTGAAAAAGAAGCAATAAACTAGAACTTTTCAAATACACCTAAACCAAAGAGAGCAAAATCATATTTAACTGGATCCAATGGGTCCAGTTTTCTAAGATTTTTATCCAACTCGGCTAGTGCCTTTGCATCGTTTTGTTTTCGTTTTAATATACCTAGTTTTCTAGCCACGTTGCCAGAGTGAACATCTAATGGGCAAGATAATTTTGAGGAATGAATACCTTTCCAGATTCCAAAATCTACGTTGGTGGCGGCATCTCTAACCATCCAACGTAAAAACATGTTTATTCTTTTTGCTGCAGAGCCCTTTAATGGGTCAGAAACATGTTTGGTTGTACGTTGCTCATACGGTAATTCAAAAAATATCTTCTTGAATTCTGAAATTGTGGGCTGTAGACTATCCTTTGTTTGATGTGTTGTAAAAACACCTTCTAATCCGTTATGATTTTTGTAAATATTTTTTAAACTCTGAATAAAGTAGGTAAGGTCAATGTCATTGAAAGTTCTATGAACAAAGCCGGCTAAATTTTCTAGATTATCATCAGAATGGTTGATTACAAAATCGTACGGACTTTGCCCCATTCTTTCCATGAGTTTATGCGAATTATTGATGATGCTCTTCCTGTTACCCCAAGCTATGGTTGCCGTTAAAAATGCACTTATTTCAATATCTTCTTTTAACGTAAAAAGATGTGGAATCTGTATAGGGTCAGTTTCTAAGAATTCAGGATTATTATACTGAAGAACCTTTTCGTCTAAAAATACTTTTAACTCACTTTTTGTCATTCAATGGGTATTTCTAAAATTTGCATTATCAATACGGGGACAATGAGCACCATGTTGTAACAAGCATGCAGTGCCATTGACCAAACCAGTCCAAATTTAACACGTATAAATCCTAAAAGAAAACCAACACCTATTTGTGGTGCGACCAATAATGGTGAAAACAATACGACTTGTGTGCTCATTTCAAAATTACTAATGTGCATGAAACCAAAAGCGATAGTGAATACATAGAAAGCATATTTGAAAAATTTTGAATCTTTAAAAAAGATTAATGGTCCTCTAAAAAGTAATTCTTCAAAAAAAGGAGCCACTACTACTGCTAAGAAGAAAATAAGTAAAGGGGAGTAGTTCTCGAACAAATCGTCCATTGCATGTTTGCCCACCTCAAGTTGAAGTAAATTTTCAACTCCACTAGCAATCAGTAAAAGCACAATGCTTGTGCATAATGCTATAATCAATAGCTTAAAAAATGTTCTTAATTTGTTGGCGAATGGATTAGTATTATCCTGTTTGTAAACCGGATTCTTGGCAAATGATAAAAGTTCTTCTAGCATCTGTTTTGCTTATGCTAAAATGATTTCTTTATCAACAATTTTACCATCTACCATGGTTAATTTTCTATCGGCCATTTCTGCCAGTTCACTGTTATGGGTAACGATAACAAACGTTTGTCCAAATTTTTCTCTTAATTCAAAGAATAGTTTATGAAGATTATCGGCACTTTCAGAATCCAAATTACCACTAGGTTCATCGGCAAAAATAATAGATGGATTATTAATTAATGCTCTTGCAACCGCAACGCGTTGTTGTTCTCCACCAGATAGTTCTGATGGCTTATGATTATAACGATGCGATAATCCTAAGAAATCTAAAAGTTCTTTAGCTCTTATTTCGGCATCGGTTTTTGGTGTTTTTTTAATGAATGCAGGTAAGCAAACATTTTCAATGGCTGTAAATTCTGGTAATAATTGATGAAATTGAAAGATGAAACCTATATGTTCATTTCTGAACTTCGCTAAATCTTTATCATTCAAATTAGTAGTTTCAATATTATTTATAAGAAGAGTACTGTCTTTTCGGTTGGACTGTACATCTAAGGTTCCCAAGATTTGTAATAAAGTAGTTTTACCGGCTCCTGAAGCACCAACAATGGAAACGATTTCTCCCTTCTTTATATGAAGGTCAACACCTTTAAGTACTTCTAATTCTCCGTAATATTTATGAATGTTAGAAGCTTTTATCATGAGAAAGTTGGTGTTAAAGTACAATTTTATTGAAATCCAAAATTAATCAAAAAGGAGCGGGCTAAAAATAGTTATTCGTTTTTAGTTTTAATCCTATTATAGTTTAAGCATGATTGAATATGGCAATACTGTCATGTGAACTATTTATGATAATTTTACGTTTGATGATGAAAGAATTCATTAAATTTGTTCAACTTAAATTTAATTAGGTTAAACACAAATAGAAATATATGTCCCCGTATAAAAATTTAGAAGAATACAATCTTGAAATTACCGATGAAGTTAAAAGCAGATATTCATCTATAATTGATGAAATAGGCGAAGATGTATCTAGGGAAGGTTTGGTTAAAACACCTGAACGTGCAGCAAAAGCTATGTTGTTTTTAACACAAGGGTATCAGCAAGATGCTGTAGAGATTTTACAAGGGGCAATGTTCAAAGAAGATTATGATGATATGGTCATCATAAAAGATATTGAATTATACTCGTTATGTGAGCACCATATGTTGCCATTCTTTGGTAAGGCACATATTGCGTATATTCCTAACGGACAAATAGTTGGCTTGAGTAAAATACCCCGTGTGGTTGATGTTTTCGCTAGAAGATTGCAGGTGCAAGAAAGGCTAACACATGACATTTTAGAATGTATTAATAATACTTTGAAACCTAAAGGTGTTGCGGTTGTTATTGAAGCATCGCATATGTGTATGATGATGCGTGGTGTACAGAAACAAAATTCGGTAACTACAACATCTGGCTTTAGAGGTCAGTTCGAGAAAATTGAGACAAGAAACGAATTCTTGAAATTGATAAGCGCAAAACTTTCTTAATAGGTCTTAACTCGTCTTTTATTTATTTTTAAAATTTGGCATCTTTGTTGCATTCTTAAGTTAGAATAACTAATTTTTCAATATGTCAATTTTAAAAGATAAAAAATACAAGCAACTTTTTATGGGTTTGCTTTTTGACGGTATAGGTATGCTGTCTTTCGTTATACCATTTGTTGGTGAATTTTCAGATATAGTTTGGGCACCCTTAGCTGGTTGGCTTATGACTAGAATGTATAAAGGTAAGGTAGGTCAAGCAGCTGGTGCATTTACTTTCTTGGAAGAGATTATACCAGGGTTTGATGTTATACCATCATTTACACTTATGTGGTTATATACATACGTTTTTAAGGCGTCCAAAAAAGGGCAAACAATAGAGGTGTAAACTTACTTTTAGTTTATTAAAAATCTTAACTTTAGCTCAAATCACATGAGTTTTGAAGAGAAGAAATTTTGTTGCAAAATCTAGTTTAGGTGGTCTAGCTGCCTTATTAGGTGTAGATATAGTTTATAAAAATGTAATGCCAGCTGGTTATACTCCTGTAGCCTTACAAGATTCTGATCCTTTCAAATTATTCAATATAGACAAGGGAATGGTCGTTTTAAACGATAAACCTTGGAATATAGAGGCCCAAGCTCATCTCTTAGATGATAAAGTAACACCGAACAAATCTATATTTATTCGAAATAACGGACTCATTCCTGAGGAAATCGATGTAGAAAATTGGACGCTTACCATAGAAGGTGAATCCGTTCAACAGGAAAAAACGTACTCCCTAAAAGAACTTAAGTCTAAATTTAAACATCACACCTATCAATTAACACTTGAATGTGGTGGTAATGGTAGAAGTGAATTTGATCCACCTGCAAAGGGGAATCAATGGACCATTGGTGCTGTGTATTGTGCTAGTTGGACAGGTGTGCGATTGCGTGATGTTTTAAAAGATGTAGGTATTAAGAACGATGCCGTTTACTTTGGGTATCACGCTGCAGATATACATTTGAGTAGAGACCCAACAAAAGAACCAATTTCTAGGGGTGCACCAATGTCAAAGGCATTGCAAGACGAAACTATATTGGCTTTTAAAATGAATGGAGAGGATATACCATTAGCCCACGGTTATCCCTTGAGGGTGATTGCCGGTGGTTGGCCAGCTTCGGTTTCTGGTAAATGGTTACAGCGAATCAGTATTAGAAATATAGTTCATGACGGAACTAAAATGACAGGTACTGCTTATAGAGTGCCTTGTAAACCAGTGGCACCGGGTGAAAAGGTAGCAGATGAGGATATGTGTATCATAGAATCTATGCCGGTTAAGTCTTTAATTACATATCCTAAAACTGGGGCTACATTATCAAAAGGAAAGAAGTTGAATATTAGAGGACACGCTTGGGCTGGTGAGTTAGAAGTTGCTAAAATGGAATATTCCATAGATTTTGGTGCTACATGGAACACCTGTTCCATTGAAAAACCTGCTAACCGTTTAGCTTGGCAGCATTTTTCTGCAGAAATCTCATTTCCTCAAGAAGGGTATTACGAGGTTTGGGCAAAAGCTACGGATTCTAATGGGGTTAGTCAACCTATGTTATTACCTGGCTGGAACCCCAAAGGTTATTTAAATAATGCTTGCCATAGAATAGCTGTAAAAATCGCATAGATGAAAAAACAGAATCATGATAAGTTAAAACGCGATTTTCAAGTACTGTATAGAAAAATCATATTAGCAACTGTTATTGTGGCTATTGGAGGTATTGCTTTGATATATCTAACATTTGATCCTAGTCTATCTGCTTTCAAAGGAAACGAACCAGAAACAGAAATTATTGAAATGCCTGTTGATGATGATTTTGATAAAATAGAAAATGGAATTCATGTTCGTACCGGTTTTATTGATGCCCCTGGAATGATGACAACCGTTCAAAACTGTACCAATTGTCATTCTTCTAAATTGGTCATGCAAAATAGAATGAATGAAGAGCGATGGAAATCGACCATTAAGTGGATGCAAGAAACCCAAAATTTGTGGGATTTGGGAGAGAATGAAGCTGTAATTATCAATTATTTAGTGACTAATTATCCACCAAAAAAAGTTGGTAGGAGAGCAGTACTTACAGATGTTGAGTGGTATCAAGTAGAAGAATAACAAACATAAAAAAGCCTTTGAATTTTAATTCAAAGGCTTTTTTTTATAATCTGGTCTTCTTTACTCTACTGTTACACTAAAGGTTTGAGCAATGTCAGTCTCACCTCCAGCATCTGCCAAAGTACCGTCGTTTGGTTTTGTTGGCTCATGACGTAATGTAATAGTTATGCTTCCTGTACCAGCATCACCAGTTGTCAATTCAAACTCAAGTCCTATTGGATTTCCGTCGCCATCTTCATCAGAATAAGTTACATCTGTAAGAGAACCGGTTAGACCAAAGAAAAACTGGTGCTCATCAGCTTCTTCAGCTACTTCTTCCGTAATATCTTCTGAAGGAGTTTCAGTTTCGTTCAATAATACAATACTTCCTGTATAAGTAGTATTTGCAGTTAAATTGTCTGCAGTTATTACAGGTGCATCTGGTCCATCCCCATCTAAATCTTGAGATTGTAACGTTGCAGTACCATCAGCACTTGTTAAGGTAACCGTCATTGTAGTAATAATTTCTTCTTCGTTTACAATTTCTGGGTTATCATCGTCGCTAGAGCATGATGTAAATACTGTTGCCATTAAGCTTAATGCTAAAACTGTTTTTAAGGTTTTGTTTCTTTTCATAGTTGTACTTGTTTTAAAATGTTAGTAATTAAATATTAATAGTTAAAAATTAGGCGCAGACTTATATTTCTGCCCATATCGTCTGCAAAATATCGTTGGCGATTTAAATAATCACGATAATTGGTATTTAGTAGGTTGCTTGCACTTAGACCTACAATAAAATCATTTTTGTTTTTTAATGTAAAAGATGCTTCGGTATTTAGGGAAAAAAGATGATAAGCATCTGGTGGTGTATTGATATCCAAAATCACATTCTCTTGCTGTTCGGGCGAAAATACCTCAATATTATCTGGGTATCTCGTTTGTTCAAATACATACTGACTCTCTAGACTTACTAGAAAATTATTCCATTTAGGAATTTTATATGTAATGCTATTAGTGAAGTTGGCAGCAGGTATGTTTATCAGTGGTGTGTCTGTTTCTGTATCGGTACCTCTTACCCAAGCAAACTTATGATCTGTTCTTAAATAAGAAGACCAATTATTGTATAATGAAGCGTCAAGACCTAATAGAACGGCATCAGTCTGGCGATAAGACCATACGGGGAAAGCACCTCTTATAGTAAATTCTACACCTGTAGGTTCAACAATTATAAAGTCTTTAATACTATTTAAAAAAGGAGATAAAGTATAGCCCCATGTACTGGTATTTCTTTCTAAGGATGCGGAGAGTTTAGATGACGTTTCACTCTTAATTCTTAAATCGCCCAATTCTATACGTGCTGCAGAATGGTGTAGCCCGTCACTAAATAATTCTGATGGATTTGGTGCTCTTTGCGAGTACGCATAGTTAAAACGTAAATGATCTTTGTCGTTTATCTCATAATGAAATCCTGCTGTACCAGAGAAATTATGGTAGTCGAAAATGGGATTAACAAGTAATTGTGTGCCTAAATCTTCAATAATTATATCGGCAAAATCCTCATCATAACCACGTTCTTCCCATCGGGAAACTATATAGTATTTTTTTGAATCTATCCTGCTAAAGTCATAACGAGCGCCTGCATCTAATGTCCAATCACTGTTTAGTTCATAGCTGCCAATTGCAAATATTCCGAAATCGTATTTGTCGTAATCAGGTATTAGCCTTCTTACGCCTGTATCAGGATTTGCAAAGTTTGTTTGATATCTACCTAATGCACCTACTTTGAGGTCAAAACCTTCTTTTGCATCAAATTTTATATTGGTTAAAACAGAATGTGTTGTTAGTTTCAAATCTAGCGATGCTTTATCGGCATCATCTCCTACACGAATATCATATTCAAACCTTCTATTTTGTTGAAAATCATATTGTGTGTTCCATTTTCCAAAACCTTCAAACCTTCGGTAAAAACTAAGTTTTCCTAAATGATGGGTTACCTCTTGGTGGGGTTGGGTAATATCATAAGTAAAATCATTTATAACACTGGGTACATCACTATTAATTGCGCTTATTAAATCATCTACGTTTCCGATGTGAGAGGCTCTTAATATGCCAATCTCTGAATTAAAGTATGAGTAATAACCTTCCCAACCTTGTTCAAAATCGCGTTTTCCAACATTTAACGATAAACCGCTTTCGTTGATACCGGTGTTTGAAAGTATGTAATCTGGAGCTTCTAAATCTCCTAATTTTTTAAATGATCCTTGGGCTTTAATATACAGACCAGACTTGTACGATTTGGTCAATGATGATGTAATGTTACCACCACGACCATTAGACGATAGGTTTAATTGTGTTTTACCAAACAGAGAATCTGTTCTAACAACAGGTAACGGCTCTAGAACTATTACTCCGCCTATGGCATCGCCTCCATATTCAATTGCTGCAGCGCCTTTAATGACACTTATGTTCTGATTAGCATTGACATCAACATTTGGGGCGTGTTCTTCTCCCCATTCCATGTCCTGCATGCGAACGTTATTGTTAAGAATTAAGATTCTACTACCGTTTAAGCCTTGTATTACAGGTTTGACGATATTACCACCGGTATTTAATGTTGATACTCCTGCAATTTTTTTTAAAGCGTCACCTAGACTATTTCCACTATTTCGTTCTATATCTTTTACCGATAAAATATTCTCTTGTGCAGAGTTGGTACTTTTGGGAACGTCACCAATCACTTTTACCTCACTTAATTCTTCTAAATGGTGTTCTAACCTAATCTCGGAAAAAGTATCGCCATTGATTGTTATCGTAACAAATTTAGTAGTACACTCTGGGTGTGATATTTCTAATTCTAAAACTCCATCACACAAGTTTTTAAAAGTAAATTTTCCATTTTCTTTAGAAACTGTTGAGCGGTTTTTACCAGTAATATTAATAGTTGCACCACTTAACGTACTGTTGTCATGGAAATCAACTATTTCTCCTAATAATATTGAATTGCAATCTTGAGCACAAATAATTGAACTACAAAAGATTACGAAAACATATAAATAATATTTCATTATATAAGTTTAGCGCGAGTATATATCGGTTTAAAAATTGAAACCAATTTATCTAATGGAGTGTAGACTAGCTACGATAGGGAAGGGGGAGGTCTGCCGAAAGTGGCATACCTAAAATAAAATGAAGGTTCCTCTAAAACTAAAGGTGTAGCGCTTTTACTACTAAAAGTGATTAATGGTAATAGTATAAAAAGTAAAACTGCAACAAAAGCAAATTCAGAATTCTGATTCTGAATTGCCATATCACAAATACTACAATTTCCTATAGTGTCAATAGAATTGTCATCATGCGAATACACATGAAATGAAGTCACCTTAATTAGCATAAGGCAAAACAAAATAAATACAGAGATATATGTAAATATTGAATTCTTCACGTCGCTAAAGTACTAAAAGTAGTAGAACTGAATGTTAAAGAAAACCTAACAAAACTGTTTAGAATAAGAATCCTAAGCCTAATCTAGTTAGCATCTTTTTCTCAAAAGCCCAAAAGAATTTGAATTGTCCAAATAACCACCCATATATTACTAATAGTACTTGATAAAACGGAAAAATTAAAAGAATTCGTAATATCCAATAGATTGTTGTTCCCCACCATGCATCAGGAAAATTACCTTGTTGTAGGCCAATTAAATTTAAAAAAGGTTTAGCCACAAAGACAGAAGATGATCCGGTAATTGCAAATACAATGAAAATAACTGTTAATTGAAAATTACTGGTAACGCCCCAGCGCTCTTTTAATTTTTGCATGACATCTTTTGAGTAACGCAAATATACTTTTTAAATACGGGGTACAAAAGGACCCAAGCGTTGATTGTATTTTCGTTGAAAATAGATAAAATAATTATACAACTTATAATTTACTTCATATCCATAATCTATTTGACGGGAGTAGTCTATTTGTAATTCATATAGATTTGGATTGTATCTCAATGGCTGTAAAACTCTATTGTTCCATTCTAAAACCATAATTTGATTTCTTGATTCAAGAAAGTTTTGGGAATAATATCCTTCTGGTTTTGCTATAGATGCCAACCAAATATTAAAGCCAGGTTCAATAATAATAATTTCATATTCTGTTTCTTCATTAATTATTGAAATTGTATCGCCTTCAACTTTATTAAACAAAGATTGTTCGTCTTCGGTTATTGACAATTGTTGTTTAGCCGCACCACAACTTGCTAGAATAAGTAAAAGGATAGCTACTATTGAAAATATACAAATTATCTTATTGTTCTTATTCATAGAATTTAAGATACAAAAAAAGCCGCTTGCATTTGCAAACGGCTTATGTATAAAGATTTAAAATCTTATTTACCAAAAAGACCTCCTAAAAGACCTCCGATACCGCCACTACTTTTATTACCGCCCATTACCATACCGGCAACATCGTCTAAAATACTACCATCACCGTCTGCATCTAATAAAGAGGTAATTAAACTTTGATTTTCTTGAGGCTGACCACCTAACATACTACCTAAAAGAGCATTCATACCAGTACTGTCACTTACATTACTTTGTGCAGTTTGCTTACCTATCATTCCCATAACAATAGGAGCAGCTATTTTTAATATTTGAGCAACTGATCCAGAATCTATACCAGATTTAGCACTTAGAGCACTTTCTACTTGAGGTTGCTTGTCGCCAAAAACATGACTTAATATACCAGCACCATCTGCCATTACACTATCGTCAACACCACCGCCAAAAAGACCGCCTAAGTTATCTAAAATACCACCACTATGATTACTGGATAATGCACTCATTAAACCTTGAGCACCTTCTGGTGTAGAAACATTTTTTTTCATAGCACCAAGAATTAGTGGCATAGCCATACCTAGTACGTTTGCGGTTTTATCTGCTGGTTGATTTGTTTGACCTGCAACTCCGCTAATTAATTGTTGACCCATTGGGCTATTTAATAAATCTAATAATCCTGCCATTGTAATGGTTAATTTTATGTTTGTGTTGTAAAATACGAAAAACAGTCAACAATTTAGGTTGTTGAGTACGTTAATTTAATAATGTAATAATCTGCTCTGCTAATTCTAGTCCTATTCTTTCTTGAGCTTCTAAGGTTGCTGCACCAATATGTGGTGAAAGTGAAATGCTGGAATGCATTAATATTTTAATTTCAGGTTTTGGTTCTGATTCATAAACATCTAAACCTGCAAAAGCTACAGTTCCGTTTTCCAAAGCTTCAATTAAAGCAACTTCATCTAGTACACCGCCTCGGGCCGCATTTACGATACCAACTCCTTTTTTCATTTGAGAAAACTCTGATTTACCCAAAACATAATTGTCTTGACCTGGAATATGTAAAGAGATATAATCTGCTTTTTTTAGTAATTCTTCTTTAGTTGAATTCTTTAACTTGAATGTCACTTTCTGACCGTCAAAAAAGGAAAGTTCAATTTCTGTTTGTTCCACTTCTGGATCGCAATAAACAACGTTCATGCCTGCACCAATGGCAAGTTTTGCTGTAGCCTGGCCAATGTTGCCAAAGCCAAAAATACCCAAGGTTTTACCTCTTAATTCGGTACCTTTTGAATATGACTTTTTAAGGCCTTTAAAGTTACTATCACCTTCTAAAGGCATGTTTCTGTTAGCATCGTATAAAAAACGCGCTCCACCAAAAAGATGTGCAAATACTAATTCTGCCACAGATTCTGATGAAGCAGCTGGTGTATTGATGATATGAATACCTTTATCTTTAGCATAATCAACATCAATATTATCCATGCCCACGCCACCTCTACCAATTAGCTTTAGGGTAGGGCAAGCGTCAATTAATTCTTTTCTAACCTTAGTTGCACTACGTACCAGCAAGGCATCAATTTTATGATCGTTTAAATAGTTGGCTAACTGTTCTTGAGCAACAGTAGTCGTTAAAACTTCAAATCCTGATTTCTCTAAGGCAGCAATACCGTTTTGAGAAATACCATCATTTGCTAATATCTTCATATGTTTTACTCAATTATCGAGATTTTAATTCTCCGAGTTTTTCTTGACCATTCCGTTCTGGTAGGCCTCAAAAATTCACGTAGGCTTACTTAGAAATGCTTCGTGAGTTTATCTCGAATTGTTTTATTGTTATTTGAATACTGATTGAAATGTAAACTAATAAAGTAAATCGTTTGAAATGATTATCCTTTACGCTCCATTTCGCTCATTACATCTACCAATACACCAACACTATCTAGAGAAAGTGCGTTGTACATGCTAGCTCTGTAGCCACCAACAGAACGGTGACCGTTTAAACCATTAATACCAGCTTCTTTTAACATGTTATCAAATGTTGTTTTTAAAACTTCATCAGTAATATTAAAAGTTGCATTCATTAAAGAACGGTCTTCTATTTTCGCATACCCTTCAAAAACTGGGTTCAAATCTATTTCAGAATATAATAATCTTGCTTTTTTCTCATTTACTTCTTCAATGGCAGCTATACCTCCAAGATTTTTTAGCCATTCTAAAGTTAGCATAGAAGTATAAACCGCAAATACTGGTGGAGTATTGAACATACTATCTTTTGCAATATGCGTTTGATAATTAAGCATAGAAGGAACTTCTCTTGAAACTTTTCCTAAAATGTCTTCTTTGACAATGACTAACGTTGTCCCCGCAGGACCCATATTTTTTTGTGCTCCAGCATAGATTAAATCGAACTGAGAAAAGTCCATAGTTCTAGAAAAAATATCTGAACTCATGTCGCAAATTAAAGGACAATCGGTTTTTGGAAATTTCTTAAACTGTGTTCCGAAAATAGTATTGTTTGAGGTAATATGCAGGTAATCTAAACCTGATGGTACTGTATAACCTTTTGGAATGTATTTAAAGTTTTCATCTTTAGATGATCCAACTTCAACAATTTCCCCGAATAATTTAGCTTCTTTAATTGCTTTGTCGCTCCAAGTACCGGTATTTAAATAACCTGCTTTTTTTTCTAACAAATTATAAGCAACCATTAAAAACTCTAAGCTTGCGCCACCTTGAAGAAAAAGTGCCGTATAGCCTTTGTCTTTTAAATCAAGTAGTTCTAATGCCAATGATCTTGCGTTTTCCATTACGGCAACAAAATCTTTACTTCTGTGAGAAATCTCAATAAGAGAAAGTCCCGAGCCGTTGAAGTCCATAACTGCTTCAGAAGCTTTTAACAATACTTCTTTTGGTAATATACAAGGACCAGCGCTAAAATTATGTTTTTTCATTTTGTGTGTAATTTAAGGATGCAAATGTCAGGATTTTTTAAGAAATTACAGTCAGGATGACCATTTAATTCAAGGATGTTCTCAACAAGAAATCAACCGTATCTATACCATCTGCATAATCGTGCAATGAAGGCTTTTGTGTTTGTCCGAATGATATCTCACCATCTATGACACCTGATGAGACTATACATTGAATTTTATCTTTCTCTTTATTTAAATATTTTTTTAAAGTACTGATATCTTCATAATGCTCATAAAACAATGACGCAATAGGGGATCCAAAGCTTTCTTCTTCTTTTAAGATCAAGAAACCATTATCTAGTATTTTGAATTCGCTCATTAAATAAACTGCCTTGTTATAATCATAATTGTTAGCATATTTATTATGATTTATAATATCGCCATATGGAAACATTGCTTTAAAAAATGTATTAATGTTGTAATCTTTTGGAATATAGATTTTAGAGACACTTCTGCATCCTAATCCAAAATATCTAAAAATATCTTCACCAAGAGCAGTCAATTCTTCAGTAGTCTCATTGCCTGTTAAAACTGCTACAGAGTTTCTGTTTTTACGAATAATATTAGGTTTTTTACTAAAATAATATTCAAAGTATCTGGCTGTATTGTTACTACCGGTGGCGATTACAGCATCGTAGTTTTCAAGCTTTTCTTTGGTGAATATGACCCTGTCTTTAAATAATGGCTCGATTTCTATAAGATAATCAATAAGCAATGGAATCAATTTCTGATCGTTACTAGATAACTTTACCAATGCCTTGTTTCCTGTAATTAATACGCATAGAAGATCATGAAATCCTACTAAAGGTATATTGCCAGCCATAATTAGGGCTACAACTTTCTTTTGGTTAGCCTCTAGCTTATAGTTTTTAAGCCAGCTTTCTATATTTTCTTTGGTAAGTGCATTACCCCATTCTTGAAAAGCATGAATGCAGTTTTCTTCTGAAAACCAACCATTATAATGCTGGGCTCTTTCCGCTTCGGTTTTAATCCGCTCGATCCATTTGTCATTTAAATGGTCAGAAATTGTATTTGTTGTGACTAAATCACAAAATGTTCTTAGAAAATTTCCAAGTTTAACAAAAGCTTCTATACTAAGGTTGCTATGGGCCATTATATTTGTATACTAATTCAGTAGGAATTACCTTTGTGCAAAAATAAGCATGCCCGTTCTTTTTTGGGCATATTAATGAAGAAGAAATTATGGCAATTATAATAACAGATGAATGTATAAATTGTGGGGCTTGTGAACCAGAATGTCCTAATACGGCAATATATGAAGGAGCAGATGAATGGAGATATGCCGATGGAACTTCTTTAGATGGCAATGTTGTTTTGCCTGATGGTAAGGAAGTTGACGCAAATGACGTTCAAGAACCTATTAGTGATGAAGTTTATTACATAGCACCTGATAAATGTACGGAATGTATGGGCTTTCATGAAGAGCCTCAGTGTGCAGCTGTTTGCCCTGTAGATTGTTGTGTGCCAGATGATGATCATGTTGAAACTGAAGAAGTGCTTTTAGCGAAGCAAAAATTCATGCACCCAGAGTAAATATCTTATACTTTCTCTATAGGTTTTGATAATTGTAGTTAATCTTTAGACTGCTGTATTGTTTACCTTTTTATGAAGAAATTAAAATTACATAACAAACTTGTTTTAAATAAAAAAAGCTACCTAAATGAATAGGTAGCTTTTTTATTAAAACTAAATCAAACTAAAATTTATAATTCAACGATAGGTTGAACATAGTTCCTAATTGGCTAAAATGATAGCCATCATAGGTCATTTGAGAATAACGCTGATTGAAAGTAATTAAATCTGACTGATTTTGAATTTCAGTTTGTCCGCTTGATGTTATCGTAGTATCATCAATTATTGCTTGTCCAGCATCATTTTCAGCTTTAAATGACCATTCAGGAAGAATATCCAAAATGTTATTGATATTTAATGCTATCGTCAATTTATCTGTAGCACTGAAATTAACACCTAAATCTGTAACTATTTTTGGTGTAAACTCTGTTCTTAAATTTGAGTCTAAACCTTGTTGCTTAAATGTAGTTTTTCCGAAATATGTATTGTTCAATGAAAAACCGAATTTATTGATGTCATAGTTAGCACCTAAAATCCATTTTGTTTTTGGTCTAGATGTAAAGAACAAAGCTTCTTGCGTATCATTTACTACAGATTGGCCTGAATCTTCAACTAACGCAATATCTTTTACCTCACCATCACGTTCATTTTGAATGGTGTAGTTACCAGATAAATTAAGGCCTAATCTTCCAGCGCCGATTTGCATATTTTTTTTACTGATAACTACATCTATTCCTGATGTTTTAGTATCAATTGCATTAGAAAAGAAACTTATATCACTTAAGTTATTTTCTCTTAATAAATCATCTAAAGCAGTGGTACCTATGTTGTTACCGTCATCATCAAAATCAGTACCTCCAATTTCTGAACCTAAGACGATTCTATCTTTTACAGAAATGTTATAATAATCTACTGTGAAGCTTATATTGTTATCAAACTTACCTCCAAAACCAATTGTGAAATTGTTTGAAGTTTCTGCATCTAATTCTGGAATACCTAAAAGTTTAGCTTGTGTAGATACATTGTTTACTAAACCTCCAACTTGAATACCTTGACCTGGAACAAAGCTATATTGTGCTTTTTGAGTATAAATTTGGTGTAAGGTAGGAGCTCTAAACCCAGAAGAAATAGATGCTCTTGCTGTTAGGTTATCTGTTAATTTTAAACGTGAACTAAATTTGTACACGAATGTGTTTCCAAAATCAGAATAGTTTTCTGTTCTAACAGTACCACTTAATAAAAATGCATCAGATACATCATAATCTAAAGATAAATATCCGCCAAAGTTGTAACGGTTAAATTTACCAGAATTTTCTGGACTGTTACCTGAGAAAGAATCTGCACCACCACCGTCGTAAGATGCTAGTTCACCTTCAATAACTTCAAAAGTTTCATTTCTAAACTCAGCACCAACACCAATACTAACTTTATCAGAAAGAAGTCTAGATATATCAATGTTACCTACGTTGTGGGTAAACTTGGTTCCACCTGGGTCAAAAGATTGCTGACTGTTTTCTCTGTATAAAGTAGAAAAAGATATTTCACCGTCATCAATATTATGATTTTCATTTGCATCCGTCCAAACAGGAGGAGAGGCAACATCATTTCCATTATGGGAATTACTTACTGTATATGTCTGTGTATTTCCACCAGTAGTGTAACTTGCGTCAATGTTCCAATCATTTTTAACTGTTTTAAAGCCAATTGTTGCGTTGTAATCGCTCAATAAACCTTCAAATGTAGGTAGGTAACCATCATATCCATTTTCTGTAGTTGGGTTGTCACCAGGGTAAAAGTCTGCTAAATATGGAAAACCACCATCTTCATCTAAAGTTCTCCAATAGGGGGTTCTGTAGTTTGCAAAACTATTCACTTTCTTATAAACATATGCTGCGTTACCATATAAGCTAGTGTTTTCGCTGAGCTCATAACCAAGGTTTAATTCAAATTTAGAAGAAGCGGTTTCAGGAGAACCATTTACATTATTTGCATCTGGGTTTCTACTTAAAAATTCTTCAACGAATGCTAAATCTGCACCAAAACCTAAATCTGCATCAGCTTCACCTAAAGCGCTTACTGTACCTGGTCTATTAGCTTGGTTGACTTTTGATAAATCAATTGTATAATTAATGAAACCTTTGTCTTTGCTTAAGGTTGTACCATTGTTTACAGCAACACCGAACATTTCACCATCACCTTCAGAAGTTATACCTGTTCTAACGGTTGCAGAA
This sequence comes from Maribacter sp. Asnod1-A12, assembly GCF_045063735.1. Lineage (NCBI taxonomy): Bacteria > Pseudomonadati > Bacteroidota > Flavobacteriia > Flavobacteriales > Flavobacteriaceae > Maribacter > Maribacter sp. Asnod1-A12. The sequence continues at coordinate 3,592,416 of NZ_JBEFNZ010000006.1, read as the reverse complement.
CCTTCAGTTGGACTGTCTTTTAAAATAATGTTCATTACACCTGCAATGGCATCAGAACCATATTGTGCAGAAGCCCCATCACGTAATATTTCAACTCTTTTAATTGCATCTGTTGGTATGGCAGAAATATCTGCACCTGTTTCACCACGGCCTGGAGATGTTTGTGTATATAATAATGCACTTAAGTTTTTACGTTTTCCATTTATTAGTATCAATGTTCTACTTGGTCCCATATTTCTAATTTCATAAGGGTCTAATAATGAAGTCGCATCATTTACGGGCGTTTGTACCGTGTTGAAAGACGGTATTTTGTATTGTAAGGCCTTATCAAAAGATACTTGACCTGTTGAACTTAGATCCTTAGCGCCAATTACATCTACAGGTAATGGTGAGTCAGCATTACTTCTTGGAGCTGTACGAGAACCTACTACGATAAATTCATCTAGTTGCATGCCTTCGGACAGCTGTATATTAATCGTGTTTTTTCCTGCAGTTGAAACTTCTTGAGTTTCAAAACCAATATAGCTAAATACTAATTTAGTATCATCAGTTACATTGATAGTGTAGTTTCCATCAAAATCAGAAGTAGTACCGTTAGTCGTACCTTTCTCGATAATGTTAACTCCTGCCAAAGCCATTCCATCTCCATCTGTTACTTTACCGGTAATGCTGTTTTGAATTTTTTCATTCAAAATTATTGCAGTAATGCCATTCGTACTTGAATTAATCTTTAAGACTTTGACTCTTTCTGGTTTTTTATGGTAAACAACATAATATTTATTGCCTAGATATTCAAAATCAAAACTAGTCTTGCGCTCTAGTTTATTAATAATCTTATCTAGTGCCGGGAATTTGTATTCCTCAGGGTTTAAACTGGTATTGGATACCAAAGCTGGGTTGTACGTGAAAAAGACTTCGTGTTTTTCACTGACCTCATTAAGAAACTCGCTTAGGGTAACATTTTCTTTGAGTTCATTAGCTGCTGTTACACTGGTGATGCTTGAAAAAAGCATTACCGCAAGCAGTAATCTCATTAGTTTGTTCGTTCTCATAAATAAATAGTTTAGTTAATAAATAGGGTTTTCTTGCACTCGTAAAATATTGTTTTTGTTAATTATTCTTGTTCCTGTAGCTTTTTCGATAGCGGTAATACATATTTGTAAATTCTGATTAGGTATGCCACCAGAAATGGGTAATTCTTTTAAGTGTTCCGATTCGAATTGAACTTTTAGTCCGTATGTAGTTTCTATATTATACATTACTTCTTTTAGCGGAATTTCATTAAAAGCATACGTTCCACCTCGCCATAGGGCATAAGGAGTTTCAATATCTACTTTTTGGTGAGTTAGTCTATTGCTTTCATTTGAAAAAGAAACCATTTCACCAGGTATCATTTTCGTAACCTCTCCATTGTTTAATTCCAAATGAATAGAACCTTCATCAAGTACTACATTGGTTTTCTGTTTTCTTGTGTTAACATGAAATTGAGTTCCTAATACTTCAACTTTAAGGTCTTCTGTAATTACCCAGAATTTAGCATTTGTGCTAGGTATAGATTTAACTTTGAAGTAGGCTTCTCCTTTTAAATTAATAAGGCGAGGATTGTCATTTTCATAAGATATCTCAGAATTTCCATTTAATACAACAGAAGTGCCATCTGGTAACTTTAAATCTATTATTTCTCCAAAATTGGTTTTGTGAATAGTTGTTGAGCTATTATTGAAATATGAATAGCTGGTGTAGCTTATTAATACAAGTAATACTGCAGCGGCTGCAGTAATTATAGTACTATTTATGGTACGTGTTTTCTTGATCTTAGGTTTTGTAGAAGTCGTTAGGTCTACTTTTTGTAAAACACTTGTCAGTGCCTTGTCTACTTTTTCGTTATCTGGATATTGTTGGTTGAAATTGATACCTGTAATTATAGATTTTGCATTTTCTACAATTTCTATATGTTCAGGGTTGTTCTGAATCCAATTATTCCAGTATGTGATATCATTTTTGTTTAAGCCTTTAGCCCAGTTTTCAAATGAAGCATCCGTTAAGAAATAATTTAAGTCGAATATATTTTTGTTGTCCATTTAGTAAGGTGTTCCATTAATAAGAGACTGAACTCCTAAAAATATACCCTACTATTTTCAACTTTTTTTCAAAATAGTTTTAATTTGTTGATTTTCAGATGCTATACGAAGTTTTCTTAATGCTTTTTGTAGTGTGTTTAAAACGCTTTGGTAGTTCATGTCCATTACTTCAGCGATGTGAGTTGTAGTCATTCCGCCGTAGTACTTTAAATAAATAGCTTCTTTTTGTCTTGGTGATAATTGATTGATAAGTGTAGCAAGAGTAGAGGTGCAAAGAAATTGTATCTCTTGATGAATAGAAATTTCTTCTACAGAAAATGTAAAATTATTCTTGAAAAGTTGTGCTTCTGATATGGGAATATTTTTTTGACTTTTTTGTAATTGTTTAATTAACCTGCGTTTGAAAGATACAAATAGGTATGCTTTTAAGTTGTTGATCGAGTTCTGCTTTTCTCGGTCTTCAAATAATTGAATAAAAAAGTTTTGTAGGCAATCTTCGGTCAATTCTTGATTATTGCTCAACTTTAAACCATATACGTGTAGTTGTGGGTAATACTTTTTGAAAAGGAGGCTAAAGCCATTGGCTTCGCCCTTTTTAAAAAAATACCATATAGTTTCATCAGAATGAAGTTCCATATATTATCACGTGTTGCTTATAGCAAAGTAAGAATTATATCTTAAAATATGTTAAAAAAACTTACTTTAACTGTAGTTTAGCTATAATAATTGTGTAATATTTAAAAAATTATTATAAAATCTATCATAAATGTTAGATAAAAATTTGAGCGTAAAATCTACAAGTAAAAACTATATTTGCATCCTTGAAATATTATTAATTATGAAAGCAGGTATTGTAGGATTGCCAAACGTAGGTAAATCAACACTTTTTAATTGTTTATCCAATGCGAAAGCCCAGAGCGCAAATTTTCCTTTTTGTACGATTGAGCCTAATATAGGCGTGGTAAATGTGCCAGATGCCCGTTTGCAAAAATTAGAAGAGTTGGTTGATCCAGAGAGAGTTTTGCCTGCCACTGTAGAGATTGTTGATATTGCCGGACTGGTTAAAGGAGCTAGTAAGGGTGAGGGATTAGGAAATCAGTTCTTAGGAAACATTCGTGAAACAGATGCTATACTTCATGTGTTGCGTTGTTTTGATAATGACAATATTGTTCATGTAGATGGTAGTGTTGATCCTATTAGAGATAAGGAGACTATTGATATGGAGCTTCAGTTAAAAGATTTGGAGACCGTTGAAAAGAAATTAGAGAAGGTAAAAAGAGCAGCTAGAACGGGTAATAAAGATGCCCAGAAAGAAGAGGCTGTTTTGCTTGCCGTAAAAAACGGATTAGAAGCAGGTACTTCTGTAAGGGCTATTGAAATTGAGGGGGAATCTAGGCTGGAGTTTGTAAAACCTTTACAGTTCATTACAGATAAGCCGGTGATGTATGTTTGTAATGTAGATGAAGATGCTGCGGTGTCTGGTAATGCATATGTTGAAAAAGTGAAAGAAACGGTTGCAGCTGAAAATGCTGAAGTTATTTTCTTAGCGGTTGGTACGGAAGCGGATATTACGGAGTTGGAGACTTATGATGAGCGTCAAATGTTTTTAGAAGATTTAGGTTTGGAAGAGCCTGGTTCTGCTAAATTGATACGTGGAGCTTATAAGTTACTTGATTTGGAAACTTATTTTACTGCAGGTGTTAAAGAAGTTCGTGCTTGGACTATACCCGTTGGAGCAACTGCCCCACAAGCTGCGGGAGTTATTCATACCGATTTTGAAAAAGGCTTTATCCGTGCAGAAGTTATCGCTTATGATGACTACGTTGCTTTAGGTAGTGAAGCAAAAGTTAAGGAAGCTGGTAAAATGAGAGTAGAAGGTAAGGAGTACATTGTTAAGGATGGAGATGTAATGCATTTCCGTTTCAACGTTTAATGTTCATATATAGTCAACCGATCACGTAGCAGTTTTAATTCTTGCTCCAATCGGTTGACTTTTTTTATCATATGGTTTAAGGTGTCTATACCTTCCATATTAATTCCTAGCTCTTCTCGTAATCTATAAACACGTTCAATTTCTACAATAGAATGTGGTTCAACATAGATTTTATTTTCAATTTGCTGTACTTCGATCATTTCAAATTCTAAAAGGTCATCTATGAATTCGATCGGAGTTTGTGTTCGTTGACAGTATACTTCTATCTGTATGTAGTTTTCTGAATTCATATTATCGTAATTCTGAAAGTTGTTTAAATAATTCTTTTTCTTTTTCTGAAAGCCTTGTAGGCATAATTACTTTATAGGTAATGTATAAGTCTCCATGAGTACCATTTTTCTTATAAACCGGCATACCTTTTCCTTTCAATTTCACCTTGGTGTCATTTTGGGTTTCAGGTTTTACTTTTAATTTTACTTTTCCTGTCAAGGTTTCTACTTCTAAAGAACTTCCTAGCATGGCATCATATAATGAGATTGATTCATTTTTATATAAATCGTTCTTCACTCTTTTGAAGTTGGTGTTATTATTTATTTCAAATGTTAAGTATAAATCTCCCTTGGGGCCGCCATTCATACCTTCTCCGCCATAACCGGCAATTTTAATGGTTTGGCCATCTTCAACTCCTGCGGGTATAGTTATTCTAATTTTTTTAGCTCCTAAGTCAAGGGTTTGTTTTTGGTCTTCAAGAATATCTAATAGGTTTAATTTTAAAGTTGCATTTAAGTCTTGACCTTTAAATTGTGTTGATCTTTGTCTTCCGCCACCGCTAAAACCACCTCCGGCACCACCGAACATAGATTCAAAGAAATCTGAAAAATCTTCTTGTGACCCGGTAGAACTGGAATATGTTCTTTTGTTTCCGCCAGAAGAGCTGCGTTGGTTTCTTTTTGCTTCTTCAAAAGCATCGGCATGTTCCCAATCTTTACCGTATTGGTCGTATTTCTTTCTCTTTTCGGGATCACTTAAAACTTCGTTCGCTTCATTTATACGCTGAAATTTTTCTTGTGCGCTTTTATCGTTCGGATTTAAATCTGGATGAAGTTTACGCGCTAATTTTCGATATGCCTTTTTTATATCGGCTTGTGATGCCTTCTTGTCAATTTCAAGAATTTTGTAGTAATCAATAAATTCCATAGCTATTCAAAATCTACATTAAAGATATAAAAAGGATAAAATTATTGTCATGATACATGTCATAATTTAACTTGTCTTTTTCACTAATTTTCAATATTTAACTTTTCCCACAATTGTTGTAAGCACTACGAGCTATCAACAAACAGGCTTATTTTATTGTTAATTACTTTAACAGATAGCTATTTTATTTTTTGCTGAGTGGTGCTATCTTTAACGCAACTTTCATAAACTTTTTTAAATGTCTCAAGACGGAACTCAATATACTGAAGATAATATACGCTCGCTCGATTGGAAAGAACATATCCGATTACGACCTGGTATGTATATCGGTAAATTAGGTGATGGTTCGTCTGCAGATGATGGTATCTATATTTTGTTGAAAGAGGTTATAGATAACTGTATAGATGAGTTTGTAATGGGTGCCGGTAAAACCATTGAAATCTCTATTAAAGATAAAGTGGTAAAAGTGAGGGATTACGGTCGTGGTATACCTTTAGGTAAAGTAGTAGATGTAGTTTCTAAAATGAATACTGGTGGTAAGTACGATAGCCGTGCCTTTAAAAAATCTGTTGGACTAAATGGTGTTGGTACCAAAGCGGTAAATGCCTTGTCCAGTTTTTTTGAGGTTCAATCCTCTAGAGAGAATCAATTAAAAACGGCTCAGTTTAGTTCTGGTAATTTAGAAAAGGAAATTGGTCCTGAGGAAACGGGAAAAAGAAAAGGAACCAAGGTTACCTTTATTCCTGATGACACTATCTTCAAAAATTATAAATACAGAAATGAGTATGTAGAACGCATGCTTAAGAACTATGTATACTTAAATCCAGGTTTGACCATTGTTTTTAACGGTGAAAAGTTTCATTCTGAAAATGGACTAAAAGACCTTCTTGAGGATAATAATAATGTTGAGGATATGCTGTATCCTGTTATCCATTTAAAGGGAGATGATATTGAAGTAGCTATTACACATAGTAGAACACAGTATAGTGAGGAGTATCATTCTTTTGTAAATGGTCAACATACAACGCACGGTGGTACGCACCAAGCTGCTTTCAGGGAAGCCATAGTGAAAACAATCCGTGATTTTTATGGTAAATCATATGATGCATCAGATATAAGGAAATCTATAATTTCTGCCATCTCCATAAAAGTCATGGAGCCCGTTTTTGAAAGTCAAACGAAAACAAAATTGGGGTCGACCGAAATGGGTGGCAATTTTCCAACGGTTAGAACTTATATAAATGATTTTGTTGGTAAATATTTAGACAACTACCTTCATAAGAATGCTGATACTGCAGAGAAGCTTCAGCGTAAAATTATGATGGCAGAGAAGGAGCGTAAAGAGCTTTCTGGGATTAGAAAGTTGGCACGTGACCGAGCTAAGAAAGCTAGTCTTCATAATAAAAAGCTTCGCGATTGTAGAATACATTTAGGTGATATAAAGAAAGATAGACGATTAGAGACTTCCTTGTTTATTACGGAGGGAGATTCTGCATCTGGATCAATTACAAAATCTAGGGACGTAAATACGCAAGCTGTTTTCAGTCTTAAGGGTAAGCCTTTGAATTCTTACGGCATGTCCAAAAAGATTGTGTATGAGAATGAAGAATTCAATCTTTTACAAGCTGCTTTGAATATAGAGGAATCTATTGAAGATTTGCGTTACAATAATATCATAATCGCAACCGATGCCGATGTTGATGGTATGCATATTCGTTTGCTATTAATAACCTTCTTTTTGCAGTTTTTTCCAGAACTGATCAAAGAGAATCATTTGTATATTTTGCAAACTCCATTATTTAGGGTTAGAAATAAAAAAGAGACTATTTATTGCTATAGTGATGAAGAGCGACAAATGGCTATAAACAAGCTAAGCGGCAAACCTGAAATAACCCGATTTAAAGGGCTGGGTGAAATATCACCAGATGAGTTTAGGCATTTCATCGGTGATGATATTAGATTAGAACCTATTATGCTTGACAAGGCTATGTCTATTGAAGAACTATTAAGTTTTTACATGGGTAAAAATACCCCTGACAGACAAAAATTCATAATCAACAATCTTAAAGTGGAAGTTGATTTGATAGAAGATAAAGTAGTATAAATTAAGTTAATACGATTGCTTCTGAATGGAAGAAAATGACGATTTGAACGAGGAAATTAACGACAACCTTTCCGAAGAGAATAATGAGAATATTGATTCTTCTGATGCATTAACCAGAGTCTCTGGCATGTATAAAGACTGGTTCTTGGATTACGCATCTTACGTAATTTTAGAGAGAGCGGTACCTGCCATTGAAGACGGATTCAAACCTGTACAGCGCCGTATCATGCATTCGTTAAAAGAACTAGATGATGGTAGGTATAATAAAGTCGCCAATGTAGTTGGTCATACCATGCAATATCACCCTCATGGGGATGCTAGTATTGCTGATGCCATGGTGCAAATTGGTCAAAAAGACCTGTTAATTGATACTCAGGGTAACTGGGGTAATATTTTAACGGGTGATAGGGCAGCTGCATCAAGATATATTGAAGCGAGATTATCAAAATTTGCTTTAGAGGTTATTTTTAGTCCCAAAATTACAGAATGGCAGGCTTCTTATGATGGAAGAAAGAAGGAGCCTGTAAACTTGCCGGTAAAATTCCCTCTGTTATTGGCTCAAGGGGCGGAAGGTATTGCTGTTGGTTTATCTACTAAAGTACTTGCTCATAATTTCGTTGAACTAATTGATGCTTCTATTAAGCATCTAAAAGGGCAGCGATTTAAAATCTATCCTGATTTTCCTACAGCTGGTATTATAGATGTTACTAATTACAATGACGGTCTTAGAGGTGGTAAAATTAGAGTCCGCGCAAAGATATCTCAGTTAGATAAGAATACACTAGTAATCAATGAGATACCTTATGGTACTAATACTGGTAGTTTAATAGATTCAATTTTAAAAGCCAATGATAAGGGCAAGATAAAAATTAAGAAAATAGAGGACAATACTGCCGCTGATGTTGAGATTTTAATACATCTTCCATCGGGTATTTCTCCAGATAGAACTATTGATGCCTTGTATGCTTTTACCTCTTGTGAATCTTCAATATCTCCTCTAGGATGTATTATAGAAGACAATAAGCCTTTATTTATTGGAGTAACCGAAATGCTTAAGCGATCTACCGATTCTACGGTAGATTTGTTGAAACAAGAGCTAGAAATTCAACTTAAAGAGTTAGAAGAGCAGTGGCATTTTGCGTCTTTAGAGCGAATTTTTATTGAAAATCGTATTTATCGTGATATCGAGGAAGAGGAAACTTGGGAAGGGGTAATAAATGCTATTGATAAAGGTTTGGCTCCTTTTACGAAACACTTAAAACGTGCGGTAACTGTAGAAGATATTACTAGACTTACAGAAATTCGTATTAAAAGGATATCTAAGTTCGATTTAGATAAGGCTCAACAGCATCTAGAAAGTCTTCAAGAGCGTATTGCAGAGGTTAAGCATCATTTAGCTAATCTCATTGAATTTGCCATTAACTACTTTAAAAATCTAAAAGAAACCTACGGTAAGGATAGAGGTCGTATGACTGAAATTCGTGTTTTCGATGATATTGAAGCTACAAAAGTTGCTATCAGGAACACGAAACTTTATGTCAATAGGGAAGAAGGTTTTGTGGGTACTTCGCTAAAGAAAGATGAGTATGTGACGGATTGTAGTGATATTGATGATATTATCATGATTACCAGTTCTGGTAAAATGATGGTATCAAAAGTAGATTCTAAAATATTTGTGGGTAAAGGCATTATCCATGTCGCTGTATTTAAGAAAAAAGACAAGCGTACTACTTATAACTTAGTTTACAAAGATGGTAAGGGTGGCGCTACCTACATTAAACGTTTTAATGTTACAAGTATAACTAGGGATCGGGAGTATGATTTAACTACGGGTAAACCGGGGTCTCAAGTATTGTATTTTTCCGCTAATCCAAATGGTGAAGCTGAAGTGATTACGGTTTTACTACGTCAAGTCGGTAGTATTAAAAAATTAAAATGGGATATCGACTTTTCTGATGTGCTTATTAAGGGAAGGGCTTCAAAAGGGAATATTGTTACTAAGTATTCTGTTAAGCGTATAGAATTGAAAGAAAAAGGGGTTTCTACCCTTAAGCCAAGAAAAATTTGGTTCGATGATGTTGTACGAAGATTGAATGTAGATGGAAGAGGTGAATTATTAGGGGAATTTAAGGGGGATGATCTAATCTTGGTTATAAATCAAAAAGGGGTTGCAAAAACCTTTTTACCGGTACTTACTTCTCATTTTGATGATGACATGATCGTATTGGAGAAATGGATACCTGAAAAGCCTATTTCGGCTATTTACTGGGAGGGTGAAAAGGAACGATATTATATCAAGAGGTTTTTAATCGAGAACGAAAACAAAGAAGAATTGTTTATTTCCGAGCATCCTAAGTCATATTTAGAGCTTGTTTCTACAGATTGGAAACCAATGGTTGAAATAGAATTTCCTAAACCTAGAGGTAAAGAAGCTAAAGAGAGCGAATCTGTTGATGTTGAAGATTTTATATCTATTAAGGGAATAAAAGCTTTAGGTAATCAGTTTATTACAGAGAAGGTTAAAAATATAAATCTGCTTGATCCTTTGCCTTACGAACCTGAGGTTTCTGAAGAGGTTGAAAATATCGAAGTTGTAGATGAGGAAAATGTAGCATCTGAAAATGATTCAGAAAAATCTAATGGAAGTGATAATGCTGCAGACGAACCAACATTGTTTGATTAATCGGTGATATGAAAAAATTTTTCGAGGAGTTTAAGAATTTTGCCATAAAAGGCAACATGATTGATTTAGCTGTAGGTATCATTATAGGTACAGCATTTAACAAAGTTGTAAGTACTATTGTTTCTGCGATTATTATGCCGCCACTTTCTTTATTGACCGATGATGTTAATCTTTCAAATAAGAAATGGATACTTAGGGATGCAAACGGCTCTATTGAAGAAGTTGCGGTAGGTTATGGAGAACTTATTGAATCTTTAATAGATTTTGGAATTATAGCTTTTACCATATTCGTTATGGTGAAATTTATAAATAGATTTAAAGAAAAATCTGAAGACCCATCTAATAAAGAAGTAGAAACACCTAAAAATATTGTTTTGTTATCTAATATGGAGAAATTATTAAGAGAACAAAATGAGATACTTAAGGGTGGGGATAAGTAATGATTAGCTTTATTATTGAGAAGTCTTATTGTAATATAGAAAGTTAAGATTAGACAATTTTATAGAATAGTTGGTTTTATAACTACCTTTACAAAAATTTTGAATTAATGGATTTTACTAACCCTCTGGTGTACGGTGCACCAGCATTTATAGCCTTTATTTTATTAGAACTTACCTACAGTAAAACTCATGGAGACGATGATCTTTATGATTGGAAAGATTTTGCTGCCAGTAGTGCAATGGGTATTGGCTCCGCAATTATAGGACCACTGCTGAAAGTTGTGTTGTTGGTTGTGCTTTTTGAGTATGCTTATGAATTTTTTAACCCTTTAGTAGATGGTGTTAGAACCAATATAATGGGATATGAATCTTTCGGATATGCTTGGTATGTATGGTTGCTTTGTCAGTTGGCCGACGATTTTACCTACTATTGGTTTCATAGGGCAAACCATGAAATTCGAATATTATGGGCCGCGCACATAGTACATCATTCATCTGATAATTTTAATCTTGGTACAGCCATACGTAATGGATGGTTTACTTTGTTGTATAAGCCTTTTTTCTATGTTTGGATGCCTATAATTGGTTTTCCTGTTGAGATGGTGGTAGTTTGTTTGGCTATTGAGTCGTTCTGGCAATTTCAGCTGCATTCGCAGTACGTTCCCAAAATGGGATTTATTGAGAAAATATTTAATACGCATACCATGCATCAAGTACACCACGCTCAAAATGTGGAATATTTAGATAAAAACCATGGTGGATTCTTAAATTTCTTTGATAAGATTTTTGGTACTTGGAAAGAATATGATGAGAATATTGATGTGAAATTTGGTGTTATACATGCTCCTAACTCTAACAATCCAATAGTTATTCTAACTCATGAGTTTAAGGATATTTGGGCAGATACTAAGAAGTCTAAAAAACTAAGTCATAAGTTGATGTATATTTTCGGACCTCCGGGATGGAGTCACGATGGTAGTACCATGACCGTTAAGCAGCAGCAGCGCTTGTTTAAACAGCAAAAGGAAGCTAACCCAAGTATTTCCTTTGATAGACCGAATTAAGGCAAGTTAAATGACTAAAATTGGTCTATCGATTCCTTGTCAATATTATAAATAAAAATCCCGATTGAGTATAAGCTCAATCGGGATTTTTATTTTAGCTTAGTTATTTTCTTAGTCCTTTATCTCACTAATCGGTTTTTTGTTCTTTTTCATTCTGAGGTCGAAGAACTCTACCATCAATGAGAAAGCTATAGAGAAATATAGGTATCCTTTAGGTATAGTGCCTACCTCATTGCCAAATACTATTAGGTGACACAAGTGAGCTGACTCTGCAATTAGCATAAAACCTATTAGTATTAAAAAAGATAACCCAAGAATCTGTATTGAAGGATGCCTGTTTACGAATTCACCTACGGAGTTAGCGAATAGCATCATTATAATTACAGAGATGACCACTGCAACAATCATTAATACAAGTGCATCATTTGGGTTAGGGGAGATTCCATTAGTCATACCTATAGCGGTTAGAATAGAGTCGAAAGAAAAGACAATGTTAATAACCGTTATTTGAAGTATCGCATTTGTTAATGAAGTTGATCTTGCTTTTTTTACTTCTCGTTCATCATGACCTTTGTCTTCTACTTTTTCATGTATCTCTTTTGTACTCTTGTAGAGTAAGAACAATCCCCCTAGAAAAAGAATGATACCTTGGCCGCTTATTCCGCCAGTTATCCATTCACTATCAAATACCCAAAACGGCTTCTTCATTGATGTAAGCAATGAAATACCGAATAGAAGAAGTATACGCATAACCATTGCTAGTACTAAGCCTAAATTGGTTGCTTTCTTCCTCTGGTCGGCCTCAAGTTTGCCGGCGGCGATAGAAATGAAAATTATATTATCAATACCTAATACAATTTCTAAAAAAGTCAAGGTAAGCAGGGCGATCCATGCATCCGGATTTGTGAAAATTTCAAACATGGTTAGTTAGTTAGTTAGTTAGTTAGTTAGTTAGTTAGTTAGTTAGTTAGTTTTTATTGCTGTACCTGTTTTTACAATTAATTTTTTATTTGGATCTTTCACCGCGCTTTTATATTGAAAAGTGTAGGAGGAGTCGGTTGTGCTAATAATTTTGTAATGAATAGCTGTTTTGCTATGAATGTCTTGTAAAACAAATTCACAGTCATTAAACCAGCGCACTGTGGCACTGTCTATTTTATTTTCATAATAGTCAATACTATAGTCTTTGGTTCTTATAAATCTTCCCTCTTTTATGGCTTCGCCAACCTCGTAGGTGAATTTAAAGGATCCGGTTTTATATTTTTCGCAATCACGTTCTGGCTCATAGCATGAGCCAAGAATTAAGCATAAAACAATGGTGGCAATTATATTTTTCCTCATGCTGCAAAATAATGAAAATAGGGTTGATGTTGTTGTTAAATGAAAAGAATAGTTCGTTGTTTAAGATTGATATCAGAGCTCTGTGTATGATTTGAAAGTACCATCGGTGTAAAACATGATTATTCGTTCTATGTTTTTCTTTTTTTCTTTTTTTGCGGTCTGAGCTTTTGTGGCTTTATTTGAAGGGGTGTTGCTTATTTCTGTTTTTGGAAAAGTCCCCTTTCCATATAATAACCACTCTAAATCTACTTCAAGAAATGCTTCGTCTACTTTCATAATAAACTCCAAGCTGGGTTTATTTCTTCCGTTTAGAAGATGCGAAATACTAGAACGTTGCACATGTATTAAGTCTGCAAATGCAGCTGATGATAGTTCGTTATGTGCTAAAATTGTCTTTAATCTTGAAAGAAAAGAAGTGGTGTCCAGCATGTTTACAAAGGTAATGTATTCTATATTTTAAAAATGAAATATTATTATTTTTGGTTATAAAATCGCAAATTTTTATAAAGTATAAGTTTCTATAAGTTAATTTAAATACCTGAACAACAATTTTTTAATGGTTTTTATAAGTATTTTGCTAAAATTTGAAAGGCTAATGATTAGACTTGTTAATACAAGTGGTTTTTGCATGTTTACATTTGTAAACTTTGGCTGTAGTATTTTTGTGCTGCATTTAAGTATATTAAAATGAAAGATTTGGATTATAATAAAATAGCGGTCTCTGCTATTTCTGGTAGATATATAAATTATGATCATATTAATGATTTTATAAATACATTGCCTGCTTCTTTTAAAATTGATAGTGTAGGAGAATCGGTAAGAAAAGAATCTATAAAAAGTATCACTTTTGGTAGTGGTCCAAATAAGATTTTAATGTGGTCTCAGATGCATGGTAACGAATCTACAACCACAAAGGCAGTGGTAGATTTATTAAGTTACCTAAATCAAGATATGGAAGAAATTTCGATAATTGCAAAAACTTGTACATTAAAAATTATACCAATTTTAAATCCTGATGGTGCTCGAGATTATACTAGAATAAATGCCAATAAAATTGATCTTAATAGAGATGCTCAAAACTTGTCGCAACCAGAAAGTCGTGTTTTGAAAAAAGTATACAAAAACTTTGTTCCTAACTACTGTTTTAATTTACATGATCAACGAACTATATTTAATGTAGGAAAAACGAACAAACCAGCTACGGTTTCATTTTTAGCTCCTTCATTTGATCAACAACGTAATAACTCTCCATCCAGAAAATTAAGCATGCAACTCATAGCTGCAATGAATGAAAAGTTACAATATGAAATTCCTGGTCAAGTAGGTAGGTACGATGATGGTTTCAATGCTAATTGTGTTGGCGATGCTTTTCAAATGAATAAAACACCAACAATACTTTTTGAGGCAGGACATTATAAAGGTGATTATAATAGAGATAGAACTCGAATGTTTATTTATAAAGCCTTAATAAAAGCTCTTCATGTAATAGCACATAATAATATTTCTGATTTTACCATAGATCAGTATTTAGCTATTCCAGAGAATAGCAAACAGTTTGTTGATGTTTTAATTATTAATTCTGATTATGATAAAAATCATATTACAAAGACTGCAATAGTACCAATACAGTACAAAGAAACCTTAAGTGATGGTAAAGTAGTGTTTTTACCTATGTTACACCGTTTTGAAAAGGAACCTTTAGAGATTTTTGGACATAAGACATTGAACTGCAATGATGAAAATGACTTTTTATGGCTCAGAGAAAATGATTTATTACATCTACTTTCGTGATTTTTATTGTTTTATTTCTTTGAAAAAGTAATATTGTTTACGTTTTCATTAAAAAAAATGAAGTTTCAATGAATTTAATGTGATTATTTTTTATTTTTGGCAAAAATTTTACAACTATGGGCAAAGTCAAATTAGACGAAATAGACCACCAAATTCTGGATATGTTGATTGACAACACCAGAACTCCTTTTACTGATATTGCAAAAAAGCTTCTAATATCTGCTGGTACAGTACATGTAAGGGTTAAAAAAATGGAGGAAGCAGGAATCATAAAAGGTTCTTCACTTACTTTAGATTATGTAAAGCTTGGTTATGCTTTTATCGCATACGTTGGTATTTTCCTTGAAAAAACGCACCAAACTAAATTTGTACTTGAGCGTTTGAATCAAATACCAAACGTTACCATTGCGCATATTACAACAGGTAAATTTAATATCTTTTGTAAGATTAGGGCTAAGGATACGACCCATGCTAAGAATATCATTTTCAAAATAGATGATATTGACGGTATTAGTAGAACAGAAACGATGATTTCATTAGAGGAAAGCTTTAATGACAAGAAGCGTTTAATGCATACAATTTTTAATGAATTATAAGAACAGGTTATTCAACTAACTTAAAAGAAGTCCAGTTATCTTATATAATTGGGCTTTTTTGATTTTAATATTTATATTTTCGATATGAGGGTTAAAGATTTGCGAGAAGACGAGCTACAATTTTTTTACGGTACTTATTTAAGAACTCTCGATAAACAAGAAGATTTGAAGTCTGCTTTGTTAAAAGGAAGAAAAAGTATTGAAGATTTGGTTTATGGTTTAAGTGATGAGCAATTAAAATATAGATATGGGGACGATAAATGGACAGTAGCTGAAGTTTTGGTTCATTTAATTGATACGGAACGCGTATTTCAATACCGGGCATTTAGAATTTCTAGAAACGACAAAACACCGTTGCCAGGTTTTGACCATAATACATTCGCTGTTGAAAGTAATGCTAATCAAAGAACTAAAGAAGATATACTAGAGGAATATCTTTTTGTTCGTAATGCCTCGATTAATTTGTTTGACACAATTTTAAGTGATCATTTAAAAAGAATTGGTACCGCTAGTGGTATACCTTGGTCCGTAGCTGCTTTAGGGTTAGTGATAAGTGGTCACCAAAAACATCATGAAAATATTTTACAAGAGCGTTATTTTAATTAATCTAACTCTTCTTCAGTCTCTGTTTCGAAATTTAAGTATAGTGCTTTAGTCATATCATCTGATTGCATGACCTCTTCAGGAGTCTTAGATTCTAACTCTTTTTCGATGTTCTCTTCAAAATTTGCGATGAAGTTAGATAGGCTTTTGCTTATTTTAACTAAGTATAGCGTATCATCTGTTCTTAATTCTACAGCTTCGACATAATCACCCTTAATATTTTTAAAACTAATGATGTCCTCATCACCATATCCATAAGGATATGTTTCTATTAGAAGTGCAGCTAAATTGTGATCTAATTTACGGTAATCAATAAGTCGTCTGGTCATAACTAATTTATTTATAGAAGGTTGTATTTATCTATATCTAAACTAGTAATAATATCCGTTTGTCAATTTTTAGAGTTGTGAAAGTGCAGTTTTAGGTATGTGAACTTTTTAAACTTTGTAGTAAGCGAATGCTTCATTAAATAATTCTATCGGAATTTCTATATCAAATTCAGGTTCTCCAATAGATTTAAGAAGTACAAAATTGACTTTTCCATGAGAATTTTTCTTATCGTATTTCATTAATTTAAGAATGCTTTCAATATCGGTATTTGAAAACTCTACTTTATCATACCTATTTAAAAATGTAGACTTTATATCGTTTAAAGAATCATCTGATAATCCTAATAGTTTATTAGATAAGTAACCCTCTATAATCATACCAATAGCTATTGCCTCACCATGTAGTAACATATCTTTAAATTCACTCTCTAAGAAATAAGACTCTATTGCGTGGCCTAGTGTGTGACCGTAGTTTAAAATCTTACGTATATTTTGCTCTGTTGGGTCTAGAAGTACAACTTTATTTTTAATTTGGATAGAAGTGAGTATGTGATTTTTCATATCTTCTAAACTTTCGGCACATTTCAATTCGTCCCAATACGTTTTGCTTTGTACAAGCCCGTGTTTTAACATTTCTGCAAAACCACTTATGACCTGTCTTTTTTCTAATGTATCTAGAAAATCAGGAACTACAAGCACCATAACTGGTTGATTTATAACACCTATTTGATTCTTTAAAGCACCTAAATCTACACCTGTTTTACCGCCAACAGAGGCATCTACCATAGATAATAGAGTAGTGGGTACGTTAATAAAGCCTATGCCTCTTTTAAAGGTTGAAGCAATAAAGCCACCCATATCCGTTAATACTCCGCCGCCTAAGTTGATCATAACGCTTTTTCGGTCAGCTCCTAATTCTGATAAGGCTTCCCATACGCCAACACATGTTTCAATGTTTTTATTGATCTCGCCCGATTCTATTTCAATAATTTCAAATTGATAATCCCCATTGATCTCTGCCATAAAGTTTGGTAAACAAAGCTCGTGGGTGTTCTCATCAACCAGAATAAAAACTATAGAATATTTTTTATCGGCTAAATGAGCATTTAAAGCTTTAAAAGCTTCCTCATTAAAATGTACTGCGTAAGAATCTGAAATTATAGAATCCATTTAAAATATGGCTTTTTGTGTTTGCAATTCTACTGCAAAATAAAGGTTATTTTTAGTCTTAGGATTATAAATTCTGTGATTATATTTGATCGTTATAGAAATTATAAGGAATGGACCAAATATTTGAAAATACTGCAACAGCTTTTGCATTAAAGTCAGATTCAGAATTAGAAAGAGCTTATTTTCTTTTTAAGATGATTTCAAATGAACCTTTGGTCAAAATGGGATCTGTAATTACCAACTTTGCATTTAAGGCTCATTTGCCGGTAGAAGGATTGATAAGAGCTACTGTGTTTGATCATTTTTGTGGCGGTGTGACTGAGCGTGACTGTCTACCTGTTGTTGATCGAATGTGGGAGAAAGGAGTTTGTTCTGTTTTAGATTACTCTGTAGAGGGTAAAGAAGAGGAGGATCCTTTTGATACGGCTACAGAAATGATTCTAACAATTTTGGATTTTGTTAAAGAAAAAGCGGCTATACCATATGCAGTTTTTAAACCAACTGGTTTTGGCAGGTTTGCTTTATATCAAAAAATAGGGGAGAATATAGAGCTTACAAAAGAGGAAGAAGCGGAATGGCAACGTGTTGTAAATAGATTTGATAAGGTTTGTAAGAAAGCTCATGACCTTGAGGTTTCACTACTAATTGACGGAGAAGAAAGCTGGATGCAAGATGCTGCGGACAACTTAGTGGAAGATATGATGCGTAAGTATAACAAAAAGAAAAGAATCGTTTTTAATACGTTACAAACATATAGGTGGGATCGTTTGCCGTATTTAAAATTACTTCACGAACGAGCTGTTAAAGATGGTTTTTTTGTAGGTATGAAAGTTGTTCGTGGTGCCTATATGGAGAAAGAAAACGAACGTGCTAAAGAAAAGGGCTATGATTCGCCGATCTGTAAAACAAAACGTGATACCGATGATAACTTTAATGCTACTATTGAATATATGATAAATAATTTAGACACCTTATCGATATTCTCTGGCACGCATAATGAAGATAGCTGTTACCGTTTAATTCAATTGATGGAAGATAACGGGGTTGAAAGGAATAACACTCATATTTGGTTTGGTCAGCTATATGGTATGAGCGATCATATCTCTTATAACTTAGCGGCTAACGGGTATAATGTTGCTAAATATTTGCCATTTGGACCAGTACGAGATGTTATGCCGTATTTAATACGAAGAGCAGACGAAAACACTTCGGTTGCCGGGCAAACAAGTAGAGAACTGTCTCTATTAAAAAAAGAAAGAAAACGTAGAAAAATGTAGCTGAAGTTTATTGTTGTTCTACCTTTTCAATAGTGGCTTTTTCCCTGCAGTTTTTAACTGTAAATATATAATCCTGTTCTTTGTATTCAGACTCTATAATGTAGGTTTTACAAGGGACAGATTTAGTATCACTTTTGCTAAAATCAACGTCACCTTCAGTTAAAATATATTTAATACCTATCGAATCTAATTCAAACTCTTTAAGTTTTTGATTTGCTTCATCGCTATAATACATTGATTTAGAACGTATATCTTTTAACGTTCTACAGTCTGGCAAATAACAAAAATACACACCGGTTTCCTGAGATTTCTTTTTCAGGAAAAAAGTCAAAAATACGATGCCTATAGATAATCCTATCAAGAAAAAACCTAACCTTTTTAAAAAATCAATGTTCATATTTTAACAATTATAAGATTGCAAAATTATGCCTTTTAAAATGGTTTGTAAAAGGAATGTTATGTGTATTCTAAAAAATGAGGAAATTAATATCGCTATATTGTAAATCAAACCACTCGCCAACAGATTTATTGGTTAAAATGCCGTGGTACATATACAGTCCGTTACGTAAACCTTTATCAAAGCGAAGCGAATTTTCTAATCCGCCATCTTCTCCTATTTTTAATAAATATGGCGTAAAAATATTGCTAATGCTAACCGAAGCTGTTTTTGGATATCTAGAAGGAATGTTTGGAACACCGTAATGTATAACGTCGAACTTCTTTCGTGTAGGCTTATTATGATTAGTAATTTCACTAGTTTCAAAACATCCGCCTGTATCAATACTAACATCAATTATAACGGCACCTTTTTTCATATGCTCTACCATGGTACTGCTTACCACTACAGGTGACCTATCTTTTCCCCTGGTCGCTCCAATGGCAACATCGCAACGTTTTAGTGCTTTTAAAAGATTTTTAGGTTGTATAGTAGAGGTGTAAACCGTCTGTTTTAAATTAGTTTGTATATTTCTAAGTTTGGTTATCGAATTATCAAAAACTTTGACATTTGCTCCAATACCTATTGCTGAACGTGCTGCAAATTCACCTACCGTACCTGCGCCAATGATGACAACTTCTACAGGTGGTACTCCGCTGATGTTACCGAACATCAAGCCATTACCATTGTTGTTAGCTGCCATTAATTCTGCTGCGATAAGAACAGATGAAATACCTGCTATTTCACTAAGAGAGCGAACTGCAGGGTATTTACCTTCTTCATCACGTATATATTCAAAAGCAATGGCGGTAATACGTTTTTTAGCGAGTTCTTCAAAGTATTCTTTGTATTGCGTTTTTATCTGCAGTGCAGAGATGATTGTTGTCTGCGGGTTAATAAATGCAATTTCTGTTAGGGTAGGAGGTTCAACTTTTAAAATTAATGGACAGGCGAAAACTTTTTTAGTATCCCTTGTTATTTCACCCCCAGCTTTAATATAATCTGTATCAGAATAATGAGCACCTTCCCCAGCGCCAGACTCAATCAATATTCTATGTCCATTAGCGGTAATTGCATTTACGGCATCTGGAGTAAGGCAGATTCTTTTTTCTTGGTATTGGTTTTCTTTTGGAATACCTATAAATAATTCTCCTTTTTGACGCAAAACCTCTAGGGTTTCTTCTTGTGGAATTAATTGTTGTTTACTAAAAGGGGAAGTGGGTTGGTTCATAACTAAATTGTGAGTTCTTCAAATACTTACCTTGAAACTCAAATGTACAATTTTTAAAGAAATGAATAATTTGTGTATCCCTTTAAGTTGAAAGCTTAAGTTTTAATATGTAACCAGTTCTGTATTCGGTCTTGAAAATTCTTTAATAAGTTCTCTAAGCTTCCCGTAGAAAGTTTAGAATTTATATTTTCTGATAAGGACTGGGGCTTTTCCAATTCATTATCAATTATATTTTCCTTGGCATATCCCTTGGTTTTTAGTTCTTCAAGTTCAGCTTCCATCGCCTCTAAATCGATGCCATGTACATGCTTGTCATAAAGTTTTATTCTTATGAAATAAACGAAAGGTATAGTTATCATACAAATTGGTATCAACCACCATATGTTATCAGTGTCAATATAAACATCATCTTCGTAGAATACTTCGAATAATTGGAAAGCATACATTGCGACAGGAATTATAATGATATGATACCACCAATCTCGTGAAGTTAGAAACCATAAAACTAAAAGGTAAAGAGGCACTATTTTAGAAGTTAAAAACCAAAGAAAAGTTTGTGCGCTAGGAAAGCCATGGTTTCCTATGGTTATACCGAATATTGTCGTATCTCCATTGGTGTCATATGGTAAATAATCATATGCTTTATATAGAAAAGGAGAAATAGCAATCAGAAAAACCAGCACGGTTTCTAAAATTATCTTTTTCTTGGCTTTTTTCTTATTTGTTAACATATAAACAGCTTTACTATATGCTAACGATGTAATTTGTAAAATAGTATCAAAAAAAAAAGAGCAAATAAATTGCTCTTTAATTTGAAATCTGTGTGATAAAATTAAATTCTTTTAGTAAGCTCTCTTTTGTCCACATTAGTGTCTTGATTATCAATATCAATAATCGGTGCAGTCATTGCAAGTAAAAATACTCCTAAAGCGATTGTTGCTAAGAATGTTCTTTTGTTTTTCATTTTCAAGGGATTTTTGGTTAAACATTAGTTTGTTCTCCTACAAACGTAAGAAATATTGCACGGTTACAATGTTTTTAAACGTTAAAAATGAGTGTTTTATCGGATTTATTATACATTTTATCGAAATATAGGTTTTTGGCCTAAAAAATACAATAAATACTTACAATTAAAGTTCGTAGATTTTAAAAATTACATGTTCTAATTGTTATATTAACTATTCCTATTGATTATGAAAGAGTTAATCGTCTAGTAGTTATATCTATAATTTCAATGTTTATTTTTTGAGCATCAACAGGTAATAAACTTGAAATTTTCTCTGGCCACTCCATAAATAGCCATCTGCCAGATAATAAATAATCGTCTAGTCCCATATCCATAGCTTCTTCTTCATTTTCTAAGCGATAAAAATCGAAATGATACCCCAAGAGCTCACCAGATTTCATTGCATATTCATTAACTAAACCGAATGTAGGGCTACTAACATTGTCAATACTTCCTAATTCTTTGACTAGGGTTTTAATTAAGGTTGTTTTACCGGCGCCCATTGGTGCATAAAAAGCGATTGTTTTACTTTTTGTATGCTTAATTATGCTTTGGGCTATTTTTTTTAATTCACCTTCATTATAAATGAATTCCATATTAAAACACTATTTAGGTTCTAAAACTACAAAAGGTATAATCATTTCTTCTAATGAAACGCCACCATGCTGATATGTATTTCTATAATAACTAACATAATGGTTGTAATTATTAGGATAGGCAAAGAAAAAATCATTTTTTGCAAATATAAATGAACTACTCATATTTATACTTGGTAAATGAATCGCTTTCGGATCTTTAGCAGCTAAAACTTCACCTTTTTCATAGGTGAGACTTCTACCGGTTTTATATCTTAAATTTAAGCTTGTGTCTCTATCGCCAACTACCTTTGAGGGTGTTTTTACATTTATAGTACCGTGGTCAGTAGTAATGATTAATTTCATGCCTAAAGTTTGTGCTTGTTGAATAATCTCTAACATCGGCGAGTTTTTAAACCAGCTTGTGGTCAAAGACCGATAAGATTTATCATTAGAAGCCAATTCTTTAATGACTTCCATCTCTGTTTTAGAATGCGATAGCATATCAACGAAATTGTATACGATTACAGTTAGGTCATTGTCTTTTTGCCCTTTAAAATTTTGACTTAAATGCTTGCCCTGTTTAAGGCTACTAATTTTATGATATTCCCATTTTAAATCAAGACCGAGTCTTTTTAGATTTTCTCCAAGGAACTTGTCTTCAAAGAGGTTTTTGCCACCTTCGTCAGTATCGTTCTTCCACCATTCTGGATATTTTTTTTCCATGTCCAATGGAGTAAGTCCCGAGAAAATAGCATTACGGGCATATTGTGTTGCTGTTGGTAGTATGCTGTAATATGAATTTTCTTTTTTCTTTTTATAAAATGAATTTACAGTGTCTTCAAAGGCATACCATTGATCGAATCTTAAATTGTCAACTACAATCAATAATGTCTTTTGATCTTTAATTTCTGGAGCAATCCATTCTTTAAAAAGAGTATGAGACATTACAGGAGCGTCTACATTCGTAAACCAATCTTCATAGTTACGATCAACAAATTTTCCAAATTGTTGATTTGCTTCTGTTTTCTGAGACTCTAAAATTTCAAACATTCCGCTGTCTTCAATTTCTTCTAATTGCAATTCCCAGTAAATTAATTTTTTATAGAGATCGGCCCACTCTTGATAAGTGCTGACCATTGATAAATCCATTGCAATTTTTCTGAATTCCTGCTGGTAATTGCTCGTGGTTTTTTCAGAAACAAGTCTTGAGTGGTCTAAATTCTTTTTTAATGAAAGTAATATCTGATTAGGGTTTACTGGTTTAATAAGGTAATCGGCGATTTTAGAGCCAATTGCTTCTTCCATAATAAACTCTTCTTCACTTTTGGTTATCATGACCACAGGTAAAGAATTATCTATAACTTTAATTTCAGAAAGTGTTTCAAGACCAGATATACCGGGCATGTTTTCATCTAAAAAAACGATATCTACTCTGGTATCTGCTAATTCTTCTAAAGCTTCTTGTCCACTCTGACAAGTGATTACACTATAGTTTTTTGATTCCAAAAAGATGATATGAGGTTTGAGTAAATCAATTTCATCATCTACCCACAATATTTTTATTTTGTTCATTGAATTATTATTTGACGATAATCAAATTCTATGCTAATGCTTTTGTATAACTTTGAAACGTTAATTTTAGAAAAGACAACGTTATCTTGAAGACATCTAACAAATTGAAAATCTTTAATGATCCAATTTACGGATTTATTAGAATTCCCAATACCCTTATTTTTGATCTAATTGCAGATCCTTATTTTCAAAGGCTACGAAGAATATCTCAAATGGGATTATCTTATTTAGTATATCCAGGTGCGCACCATACTAGATTTCATCATGCATTAGGGTGTATGTATTTAATGCAAAAATCTATACAAGTACTTCGTTTTAAAGGGGTTGAAATATCTCCAACTGAAGAAGACGGACTTTTAGGTGCGATTCTTTTGCATGATATTGGTCATGGACCTTTTTCTCATGCTATGGAGCATAGTATCGTTGAAGGTGTAAGTCATGAATTTATTTCTTTAAAATTTATGCAAGAACTGAATGTTCGATTTAACGGAAGTTTAACGGAGGCCATTTCTATATTTACGGGTAACCATGCTAAAAAATTCTTAAATCAATTAGTCTCCAGTCAATTAGATATGGATAGATTAGATTACTTAAAGAGAGATAGCTTTTATACCGGTGTCGCAGAAGGTAACACTAATGCAGAACGTTTAATTACCATGCTCAATGTTGTAGATGGCAATTTGGTCATTGAGGAAAAAGGAATCTACTCCGTAGAAAAGTTTTTAATGGCGCGGCGTTTCATGTACTGGCAAGTTTATTTACATAAAACCGCTGTTGTTGCAGAACGGTTACTTATTAGTATTTTAAAAAGGGCACGATTTTTAATTGAAAAGGGTGTTATATTAAACTGCAGTAGTGCATTGCATTATTTTTTAACCCATCATATTGATATAAATAATTTTGATAATTATACTTTAGAGAAATTTGCAATGCTTGACGATGTAGATATACTTGCGGCATTAAAGGAATGGCAATTTTCAGAAGATTTTGTTTTATCTTCTTTATGTGAAATGATCATTAATAGAAAGCTTCTTCATATTAAGGTTAAGAAAGAACCTATAACCGATAGTAAATTTTTAATGCAGTTAAATAAAGTTAAAAATCGGTATAATCTTACAGATGAAGATACATCTTATTTTGTTTTTAAAGGTGAGCTTAAAAACAAGGCATATGATAGGCAACATCAGACTATCAACATTTTAAGGAAAAACGGAAAGATTACCGATGTAGCTAAATTATCTGACCACCTTAATTTAAATGCACTTTCAAAAACAGTTACCAAATATTATATGTGTTATCCTAAAGAAGGGGTTTAACAATTTTTCTTACTTTTACGCTCATGAAATTTACAGCAGGTCAAATTGCAGGTATCTTAGAAGGAGAAGTTCATGGAAATCCAGAAATAGCCGTACATAAACTTGCTAAAATAGAGGAAGGCGAAGAAGGTTCCCTTACTTTTTTAGCCAATCCTAAGTATACCTCGTTTATATATAAAACAAAAGCATCGATAACTATAGTTAATAAAAGTTTCGTTCCAGAACAAGACTTGGACACTACTTTAATTAAGGTTGATGATGCTTATAAATCTTTTTCTAAATTACTAGAATATTACAATCAGGTAAAAAATAATAAGGTAGGTATTGAAGAACCTATTTTTAAATCAGAAACCGCTATCTATGGTGCCGACGTCTATATAGGTGCGTTTGCTTATTTAGGTAACAATGTAACTATAGGTGATAATGTAAAAATATACCCTAATGTCTATATTGGTGATAACGTTAAAATTGGAGACAATGTTGTCATTTTTGCAGGTGCTAAAATATATTCTGAAACCATAATAGGCGATAACTGTGTAATAAACAGCAGTGCCGTACTTGGAGCAGACGGATTTGGTTTTGCGCCAAATGAAGATGGAGAATTTGTTAAAGTACCACAGACAGGAAATGTTATTTTGGAAGATAATGTGGATATTGGTGCAGGAACCTCAATTGATAGGGCCACTTTAGGTTCGACTATTTTAAGAAAAGGGGTGAAGCTTGATAACCAAATACAGATTGCACACAATGTAGAAATTGGTGAGCATACAGTTATAGCTGCCCAAACAGGAATTGCTGGTTCTACCAAAATAGGTAAACATTGTATGATTGGTGGTCAAGTAGGTATTGTAGGTCATATAGTAATTGGTGATTTTGTAAAAATTCAGGCACAATCTGGAATAGGTAGAAATGTAAAAGACCATGAGGTTTTACAGGGTTCACCTGCATTAAATTATGGGGATTATAATAAATCATATGTTCATTTTAAGAACTTATCAAGAATAATTAGTAGAATCGACACTTTAGAAAAGAAGGACTGATGATTAGTACAACAAATAAGAAGCAAAAGACAATTAGTAAAGAGGTAAGCCTAACTGGTGTTGGCTTACATACGGGTAGTAATGTTACTATTAAATTTTTACCAGCAGGCGAGAACCATGGCTACGCTTTCAAAAGGGTTGATTTGGAAGGAGAACCTATGATACCTGCAGATGCCAATCTTGTAATAAATACACAGAGAGGAACCAATTTGGAGAAAAATGGTGTAAAAATTCAAACCTCTGAACACGTATTGGCTGCCTTGGTAGGATTAGAGATTGATAATGTTCTAATAGAATTAAATGCGGCTGAACCACCAATTATGGATGGTTCATCTAAATTTTTTGTTGAAGTATTGGAAAATGCTGGTATCGTTGAGCAAGAGGCCTTTCGAGAAGAATATATTGTAAAAGAGGTGATTTCATTTAAAGATGATAAAACTGGAAGTGAAATAACTATTATTCCTTCCGATGAATATCAAATAATGACCATGGTAGATTTTGGAACCAAGGTCTTAGGAACTCAAAACGCCACTTTAGAAACATTATCTGATTTTAAACCTGAAATTTCTAAAGCACGTACTTTTAGTTTTCTTCATGAATTAGAAATGCTTTTAGAAAATGGACTTATAAAAGGTGGCGATTTAAATAATGCCATTGTCTATGTTGATAAAGAGATTTCTGATGCGACTATGCGTAAATTAGAAAAAGCTTTTGATAAAAAGAAGCTCTCGGTAAAGGCAAATGGTATATTGGATAATCTTACTTTACATCAACCAAATGAAGCAGCAAGACACAAACTTTTAGATGTTATTGGAGATTTAGCTTTGATTGGTACTAGAATTCGCGGTAAGGTTATTGCAAATAAACCAGGACACTATGTAAATAGTCAATTTGCCAAAAAACTTGCGCAAATTATTAAATTGGAAAAAAGAAATAAAGTTCCAAAATACGATTTAAGTCTACCTCCTTTAATGGATATCCATAAGATTATGGATATGCTACCCCATAGACCTCCATTTTTGTTGATTGACCGTATCATCGAACTATCAGACGAACATGTGGTAGGCATGAAGAATGTGACCATGAACGAACCTTTTTTTACAGGTCACTTTCCAGGTGCGCCTGTGATGCCTGGTGTACTTCAAGTAGAAGCAATGGCGCAAACAGGTGGTATTTTGGTATTGAGTACTGTGCCGGATCCAGAAAATTATCTGACTTTGTTTATGAAAATAGATAAAGTTAAATTTAAAAGACAAGTTTTGCCAGGTGATACATTAATATTTCACTGTAGTTTAATTACGCCGATAAGAAGAGGTATTTGCCATATGCAGGCATATGCTTATGCAAATGATAAATTGGTTAGTGAAGCAGAATTAATGGCGCAAATAGTTAAAAGATCTTAGAATGAATCAACCTTTAGCCTACATTCATCCAGGCGCAAAAATATCTAAAAATGTGGTAGTTGAACCATTTACGACCATTCATAACAATGTAACAATTGGTGATGGTACTTGGATTGGTTCAAATGTGACTATAATGGAAGGAGCTCGAATTGGTAAAAATTGTAATATTTTTCCAGGAGCTGTAATATCTGCATCTCCCCAAGATTTGAAATATGACGGGGAAGACACCACTGTTGTAATTGGAGATAATACGACAATAAGAGAATGTGCAACTATACATAAGGGTACTTCTGATCGTATGAAAACGGTTATTGGCAAAAATTGTCTAATAATGGCATATTGCCATGTAGCTCACGACTGTTTCGTTGGTGATAATTGTATTTTTTCTAATAATTCTACACTAGCGGGACATGTTACCATAGGTGATAATGTAATATTAGCAGGGTTAGTTGCGGTACACCAATTTGTATCTGTTGGTCAACATGCATTTGTAACAGGAGGATCTTTAGTAAGAAAAGATGTACCTCCTTTTGTTAAAGCAGCTAGAGAACCATTGTCTTACGTTGGTATTAATTCTGTCGGATTAAGAAGAAGAGGGTTTGTTTCCGATAAGATTAGAGAAATACAGAATATCTATAGAATTCTTTATCAGAAGAATTATAACAACACGCAAGCAGTTCAAATTATAGAAGCTGAAATGGAGGCAACTCCAGAACGCGATGAAATATTACAATTTATTCGCGATTCTCAACGTGGTATCATGAAAGGATATTTCAGCAATAATTAAACTATTTTTAAAACTTAAGTTAACTATATTAATACTCATTACGAATGGCATCCACATCAGATATACGAAAAGGATTATGTATTAGATATAACAATGATATCTACAAAATAATTGAATTTTTACACGTAAAACCGGGTAAAGGTCCTGCCTTTGTTCGTACAAAATTAAAAAGTGTTACCTCTGGTAAAGTATTGGATAATACTTTTTCTGCAGGTCATAAAATTGAAGATGTTCGTGTAGAAACACGTTCTTATCAATACCTATATCCTGAAGGAGAAACATATCACTTCA
Organism: Maribacter sp. Asnod1-A12; assembly: GCF_045063735.1. Classification (NCBI taxonomy): domain Bacteria; kingdom Pseudomonadati; phylum Bacteroidota; class Flavobacteriia; order Flavobacteriales; family Flavobacteriaceae; genus Maribacter; species Maribacter sp. Asnod1-A12. The sequence goes on along the minus strand of NZ_JBEFNZ010000006.1, from coordinate 3,564,147 downwards.
TGAATACGGACGATTATAATCAAATTACATTGCAAGAGAGCTCTCTTGATGCACCGGGACTTTTAAAAGAAGGTGAAGTGGTTAAGATTATGTTCAATACAGAAGATAGTATGCCTTTATCAGTTGATATGCCCGCTAGTGTAATTCTAGAAATTACATATACTGAACCTGGTGTAAAAGGGAATACGGCAACAAATGCTACAAAACCTGCAACGGTAGAAACAGGAGCAGAGGTAAATGTTCCTTTATTTATAAACGAAGGTGATAAGGTTAAAATAGATACTGCTACCGGTTCTTATATGGAACGTGTTAAGGAGTAGGGCTATTTTTTATAATTCACTAATTAGACATAAGACAGTCAATTGAAATTCCCGACTACTTTTTCGTTAAAACAAATCGCAGATATTATATCTAGCGATTATGTTGGACATGATGATTTTCCTGTATTGGGAATGAACGAGATTCATGTTGTAGAATCTGGAGATATCGTATTTGTAGATCATCCTAAGTATTATGATAAGGCATTAGAGTCTAAGGCAACGGTTATCTTAATCAATAAAAATGTAGAATGCCCTAAGGGTAAAGCTTTATTAATTTCTGATGATCCGTTTAGGGATTTTAATAAATTGACGACTTTCTTTCAGCCTTTTGTACCTAGCAGTCAAACAATTGCTGCAACTGCAAAAATTGGTAAAGACACAGTGATTCAACCAAATGCATTTATTGGGAATAATGTTGAAATAGGTGATAATTGCCTAATTCATTCTAATGTAACTATTTATGATAATTGTATTGTTGGTAATAATGTGACCATACATGCTGGTAGTGTTTTAGGTGCCGATGCATTTTATTATAAAAAGCGACCAGAGGGATTCGATAAATTAATTTCTGGAGGAAGGGTTGTCTTAAAAGACAATGTTGATATAGGTGCCCTTTGCACAATTGATAGAGGTGTTACAGGTGATACCACCATTGGCTTTGGAACAAAATTGGATAATCAAGTTCATGTTGGTCATGATACCGTTATAGGAGAAAAGTGTTTAATAGCCTCACAAACGGGTATTGCTGGTTGTGTTATTATTGAAGATGAAGTTACCTTATGGGGTCAAGTGGGTACCAATAGCGGAATAACTATTGGTGCTAAAGCTGTAATAATGGGGCAGACAGGAGTTACAAAATCCGTGAAGGGTGGCAAGAGTTATTTTGGTACTCCTATTGAAGAATCAAGAGAAAAATTGAAACAATTGGCTTATTTGAAGCAAATTCCACAAATAATTAAAAAAATGGATAATAAATAAGTCCGTTAATGCTTTAAAATTCATTAACAACTTATATTTTTGTTCTAACAAAAAAAATAAAACTACAGTAGTATGAGCGTATTAGTTAATAAAGATTCAAAAATAATCGTACAAGGTTTCACTGGTAGTGAAGGTACTTTCCATGCTGGACAGATGATTGAGTACGGTACTAATATCGTAGGTGGTGTTACTCCGGGTAAAGGAGGGCAAGAGCATTTAGGTAAACCAGTTTTTAATACGGTTGCTGAATCTGTTGAGAAAGTTGGTGCAGATACTACTATCATTTTTGTTCCGCCAGCATTTGCGGCAGACGCAATAATGGAGGCTGCCGAAGCTGGTATTAAAGTTATTATTACAATTACAGAAGGTATTCCTGTTGCTGATATGGTGAAGGTTGCCAACTATATTAAAAATAGAGATTGTCGTTTAATCGGTCCTAACTGTCCTGGTGTTATTACTCCGGGTGAAGCTAAAGTTGGTATTATGCCAGGTTTTGTTTTCAAAGAAGGTAATGTAGGTATCGTTTCTAAATCTGGTACATTGACTTACGAGGCTGCTGATCAAGTAGTACGTCAAGGTTTAGGTATTACAACTGCAATAGGTATTGGTGGTGATCCAATTATTGGAACAACTACCAAAGAAGCTGTTGAGCTTTTAATCAATGACCCTGCAACCGAATGTGTGGTTATGATCGGTGAAATTGGTGGTCAATTGGAAGCGGATGCTGCACAATGGTACAAAGCTAGCGGAAGCAAAAAACCAGTTGTTGGTTTTATTGCTGGTGAAACTGCTCCTGCAGGTAGAACAATGGGTCACGCAGGTGCTATTGTTGGTGGTAGCGATGATACCGCTCAAGCTAAGAAGCAAATTATGAGAGATTGTGGTATTCACGTAGTAGATTCTCCTGCTGAAATTGGTTTGAAAGTAAAAGAAGTAATGGGTTAATAACTCATATTTTTCATATAAAATCCCGTTTATAGCGGGATTTTTTTTAGCCTATAAATTAAACAAAAGGTATATTTGGTAAACTTCGGTTTTAAATAACGGACTTATGAAATTATTAGAAGATAAAAACGTCATCATAACAGGAGCAAGTAGAGGAATTGGTATGGGTATTGCCCAAGTATTTGCCGATCATGGTGCAAATGTTGCATTTACATATAGCTCAAGTGAAGCTCCGGCTTTAGAATTGGAAAAACAATTGATAGCAAAGGCGGTTAAAGCAAAGGCTTATAGAAGTAATGCTGCTAGTTTTCAAGAAGCTGAAGAATTAGTTGCTAAAGTTTTAGAAGATTTTGACGGAAGAATAGATGTATTAATCAATAATGCAGGTATTACAAAAGATAACCTTCTTATGCGTATGTCTGAAGCTGATTTTGATGCCGTAATCGATATTAATTTGAAGTCTGTTTTTAATATGACCAAGGCTGTACAAAGAACTTTGTTGAAACAACGTAAAGGCTCAATTATCAATATGAGTAGTGTTGTAGGTGTTAAAGGTAATGCGGGTCAGACAAATTATGCAGCTTCTAAGGCAGGTATGATCGGATTTACAAAATCTGTAGCTTTGGAATTAGGTTCTAGAAATATTAGATGTAACGCCATTGCTCCAGGTTTCATTGAAACTGAAATGACAGATAAGCTTGATGAAAAGACTGTTCAAGGATGGAGAGATGGTATTCCATTAAAAAGAGGTGGGACTACTGAAGATATCGCAAATGCGTGTCTTTATTTTGCATCAGATTTGTCTAGCTATGTTACTGGTCAAGTATTGAATGTTGATGGTGGTATGTTAACCTAAGTCAACATAGATTTTCTATGGAACAAGAGTATATTGTTCCTTTTTTAAGTTCAACTTTATAACATACATGGAGAGCATAACGGTATTGTATATTATTCTTGCTGCGATAGTAGCACTGGGTATCGTTGTTTTTCAGTACATATATAAGCAGAAGGCTAAAAGCAATATTTACTGGCTTTTAGCCTTTTTGCGTTTTGTTGGTGTTTTCGGATTACTGTTACTTCTTATAAATCCTAAGTTTTCGCAAAAATCATATACATTAGAAAAACCTAATTTGGTTATTCTAGCTGATAATTCCACTTCTATTTCTGAGAGCGAAAATGAATTACAACGTTTAATTTCTAAATTAAAAGATGCTAAAGAAGTTACGGACAGATTTAAAATTGCATCCTATAAATTTGGGTCCAAGTTAGATATTCTTGATAGTCTTTCTTTTACTGATAAGAATACTAATATTTCCAAATCCCTTTCGGCTTTAAAAGATATTTATGCTCGTGAGCAAACTGTAACCATATTACTATCAGACGGTAACCAAACCGTTGGTGAGGATTATAGTTATTTAAAAGCAGATCAAAATAATACTATTTATGCTATGGTCTTAGGGGATACCACCAAGTATAAAGATATTTCGGTCGGTCCAATTCTAACAAATAAATATGCATTTCTAAAAAACAAATTTCCTTTAGAATCATACATTTCATACCAAGGGAATACGCCAGTATCGGCAACTGTATCGGTAAAAATGAATGACAAAGTTGTGCATAAAGAAAACCTAAGATTAGACGCTCAGGCTAATTTTAAAACGATTAACATTGAAGTCGATGCTAACTCCGTTGGAATAAAAAATCTAATTGTTGAAGTAACTAAATTACCAGAAGAGCGAAATATTGAAAATAACCGTAGAAGTACAAGTATTGAGGTTATAGATGAAAAAACTAAGATTGCCTTAATATCCGATATTGTACATCCAGACTTGGGTGCGCTTAAAAAGGCAATTGAAAGTAATGAACAGCGAGAAGTAACTATTTTTAAATCAAGCACACCAAACAGTTCTTTAGAAGAAATTGACTTATTTATATTTTATCAGCCTACCATTAGGTTCAAAAATTCATTCACATTTGCTAAAAGTAAAAATGCCAACACATTTATTATTACTGGTACGCAAACAGATTATTCATTTTTGAACGACAGCAATGTTGGCTTTGAAATAGAAAATGGTTATCCTGAACAAGAAGTGTTCGGGTTGCTAAATAATGGTTTTACCAAATACGATATCTCTAAGTTTAACCTTACTGATTTTCCTCCGTTAGAAAGTGATGCCGGTCCTATTTTGATAACTACGCCCTATGAAACTTTGTTAGGTACTCAAATTAAAGGACTTGATGTGCAACAACCACTAATGGGCGTTATGGAGCAAAATGCTGGGAAACAGGCATTTTTTATAGGTGAGAACCTATGGAAATGGAGAATGCAAACATATAGGAATGCAAATGATTTTGTCTATTTCGATGAATTTATCGGGAACTTAATTCGCTACTTAACCAGTTCTAAAAATAAGACGAGATTGAATGTCGATTATGAAAAAGTATACGAGGGTAGTAGCAATACAGTAATTACTGCGACTTATTTTGATGAGGTATTTCTATTTGATCCAAACGCAAAAGTTACTATTAAAGTAACCAATACATCATCCAAAAACGTTCAAACGAACCCAATGGTTTTAAAGAACGGATATTTTGAAGCTGACCTTTCTAACTTAATTGCAGGTTCTTATGAATTTGTTGTTTCCGTAGAAAAAGAAGCGAAGTCAGTGTCGGGCAGATTTGTCATTTCTGAGTTTGAAATGGAAAATCAATTTGTATCTAGCGATAATGAAAAAATGGAAAAACTGGCAGTAAGTACAGGTGGTAAGTTGTTTTATCCTTCTCAGATAAATGGGCTACTACAAGACTTGAAAGAAAATGATGCGTACGTGCCAACAGAGAAAAGCACTGAAAATATCGTATCTTTGATTGATTTTAAACTGCTATTAGGGCTTATAGTTTTTGCCTTTGTAGCAGAATGGTTTATCAGAAAATATAACGGATTAATTTAAATAAACACTAATGGATAAGTTACCTAAGATTGCGTTGCCCGCAATATTTATTTTTATTGTAGTAGTAATTGCAATTTCAAAATCAACAGTTACAATAGACTCCGGTCAAGCAGGGGTCTTGTATAAAACTTTTGGTGATGGTGTGGTTACAGATGAGCCGCCAATGGGAGAAGGGTTTCATATAGTTGCTCCCTGGAACAAGGTTTTTATATATGAAGTAAGACAACAAGAAGTATTAGAAAAAATGAATGTTCTTTCTAGTAACGGACTGGATATTAAATTAGAAGCTTCAGCTTGGTTTGAACCAATTAGAAATGATTTAGGTAAACTACACCAAGAAAAGGGTGAAGATTATGTACAGCGTGTTTTATTGCCTACAATTAGATCGGCTGCGCGTTCCGTAGTTGGTCGTTATACGCCAGAGCAATTATATTCTAGTAAAAGAGATGCTATTCAGCAAGAAATATTTGATGAAACTCAGAAAATTGTTGAGCGTGAGTATATTCAATTGAATGAGATTTTGGTTAGAGATGTTACTTTACCGCCAACTATTAAGGATGCTATTGAAAGAAAATTGAAGCAAGAGCAAGAGTCTTTAGAATATGAGTTCCGTTTGGTTACCGCTAAGAAAGAAGCTGAAAAAGTAACTATTGAAGCCCAAGGTAAGGCAGATGCGAACAGAATTTTAAGTGCGTCGTTAACTGATAAAATTCTTCAAGATAAAGGTATTGATGCAACATTAAAATTGTCTGAATCCCCTAATTCTAAAGTGATTGTAGTAGGTGGTGGCGAATCTGGTCTTCCTTTAATTTTAGGGAATAACTAAAACACGGACTTAATTATTTTTGTTTCATTTTAAACTTTTGTTTTGTGAAATGAAAAATACCTTTTACTTTTACAGTATAATGAAAAATAGAACTACACATCATCATTTCCATATTTACGCTCAGGCGAGGTAGGAATGTATTGTAGTAGAACAACATATTTTAAAAACCCGTTTGAGCAATCAAACGGGTTTTGTATTTAAATCTCTTTTGGTTGCCGCCAAGCATTAAATAAAGAAAATGACTAAAATTAGAATTGCTATTCAGAAATCGGGAAGATTAAATGAGGAATCCCTTCAAATTTTAAAAGACTGCGGTATTTCCATAGATAACGGAAAGGATCAATTAAAAGCATCTTCTAGAAATTTCCCTATCGAAGTATTTTATTTAAGAAACGGAGATATACCTCAGTATCTGAGAGACGGAGTAGTAGATATTGCCATTATTGGAGAAAACGTCTTAATTGAAAAAGGTGAAGATATTTCTATTGCAGAAAGACTTGGATTTTCTAAATGTAAAGTGTCCTTGGCAGTGCCAAAATCAGTAAAGTATAATTCTGTTCAAGATTTTGAAGGAAAACGTATTGCAACTTCTTATCCGAATACAGTACTTAATTATTTGAAAGAGAAAGGGGTTACCGCAGATTTACATATTATTAACGGTTCTGTTGAGATTGCACCAAATATCGGACTTGCAGATGCTATTTGCGATATCGTTTCTAGTGGTAGCACCCTGTTTAAAAATAACTTGAAAGAGGTGGAAGTAATGCTTACTAGTGAAGCTGTTCTTGCGGTCTCTCCAAAAATTTCTTCTGAGCGAAAGGTATTGCTTGAAAAATTACAATTTAGAATTCAATCGGTATTACGTGCTAGAGGTTCTAAATATGTACTACTAAATGCACCTAACGATAAGTTAGATGAAATTATTAAACTATTACCGGGTATGCGTAGCCCTACAGTATTGCCATTGGCTGATGAAGGTTGGAGCTCAGTGCATACTGTAATCAATAAAGATAAATTCTGGGAAGTAATTGACGAGTTGAAGAAAGCAGGTGCAGAAGGTATTCTTGTTTGCCCAATTGAGAAAATGGTATTGTAATTAAGCTTTTAGCTAGTTAAAGAAATGAACAAAATATATAATCCAGAGAGAGCAGATTGGAAAGAAGTCTTAAGGAGACCTACCCAAACCGTTGCCGATATTGAAGGATTGGTGAATGGTATTTTCAAAGAGGTTGCCAGTAATGGTGATGATACATTAAAGAAATATACGGCACAATTTGATAAGGTAAACTTAGATAATCTATTGGTTTCAGATGATGAAGTTGAAGAAGCTAAAACTTTAGTTTCTGAGGATTTGAAAGCCGCTATTCAATTGGCGAAATCTAATATTGAAGTTTTTCATACCGCTCAAAAAACGGGTCGTATTGAAATTGAGACTGCACCGGGAGTTTCTTGTTGGCAAGAAAAAAGACCGATTCAAAAAGTGGGTCTGTATATACCTGGTGGAACCGCTCCTTTATTTTCAACTATCTTAATGTTGGCAGTTCCGGCTACAATTGCAGGTTGTAATGAGATAGTATTATGTTCTCCTCCAGATAAGGAAGGGAAATTGAATCCGGCTATTTTATATACGGCAGATTTATGCGGGGTAACAAAAATTGTAAAAGTGGGGGGAATTCAGGCAATTGCTGGAATGACTTTCGGTACGGACACTATACCACAGGTATATAAAATATTTGGACCAGGGAATCAATATGTAACCGTAGCAAAGCAAATTGCAACAAAACACGGTGTTGCTATAGATATGCCTGCAGGTCCGTCAGAACTTCTTGTCGTGGCAGATGATACTGCAAACGCTGCATTTGTTGCTTCTGACTTGTTGAGTCAGGCTGAACACGGTGTAGATAGCCAGGTTATTCTGGTATCTACCTCTAAAGAAATGATAGATGCTGTGGAGAAAGAAGTGGCTGTGCAATTAGAAGATTTACCACGTAAAGAAATAGCGAAACAAGCAATTGACAATAGTAAATTGATTTATGTTGATAATGATCAAGATGGTATTGATTTGATTAATGAATACGGACCGGAACACTACATTGTTTGCGTAGAAAATGAAGATTTTTATATTGACAATACTCAAAATGCAGGTTCAGTATTTATAGGTAATTATACACCGGAAAGTGCTGGAGATTATGCTTCAGGAACTAATCACACGTTACCAACTAACGGTTATGCCAAACAGTATAGCGGTGTTAACTTAGATAGTTTTATGAAAAGCATGACTTTTCAAAAAATTACAAAAGAAGGCATTCAAACTATTGGTAATGCTATAGAGCTGATGGCAGAAGCAGAAGGACTAGAAGCTCATAAAAATGCAGTTACTTTAAGATTAAATAGTTTAAAATAATGTCATTTCAGCTACGCTCAATGACCAACACCATATTGAACTGATGAGTTTCAATTTAGATAAAATAACAAGAGAAAACGTAAAAGGCTTAAGTCCTTATTCCTCCGCACGTGACGAATATGTTTCAGATGGTTCAACAATGGTTTTCTTGGATGCGAATGAGAATCCATTTGAAAATGGAGTCAATAGATACCCTGATCCTCAACAGCGAGGTCTAAAGGCTATTTTAGCGGAACAGAAAGGTATTAAAGAAGAAAATATTCTTTTAGGAAATGGTAGCGATGAAGTCTTAGATTTATTGTTCAGGGCTTTCTGTGAGCCTAAGCAAGATAATATTATCACCTTGCCGCCAACATACGGAATGTATAAGGTACTTTCTGGTATTAATATGGTTGAGAATAAAGAGGTCTTATTGATACATGATTTTCAGCCTAACGTTGAGGAGATATTAAAGACGATTGATAGCAATTCCAAACTATTGTTTATATGTTCTCCAAACAATCCCACTGGAAATAGTTTCTCCACAAAAAAAATAGAAGAGCTGTTGAATTCATTTAATGGACTAGTAGTCATTGATGAAGCCTATATTGACTTTTCATCAGAAGAAAGTTGGACTTCTAAACTATCTGAATTTCCAAATCTAATCATTACACAGACTTTGTCAAAGGCTTATGGTATGGCTGGTATACGATTGGGTATCTGTATAGCATCCGCAGAAATTATTGCTGTAGTCAATAAAATTAAACCTCCCTATAATGTAAATCAACTTACGCAAGATAAAGCAACTTTGCGTGTGTTGGATAGAGATGCTGTAAACAACGAAGTGAGTCAAATTTTAACGGAAAGGGCAAAATTAGAAGTGGCATTAAAAACAGTTTCTTTTGTTGAAAAGATATATCCATCAGATGCCAATTTTATCTTGGCAAAAGTAGATGATGCCTCACTTAGATATGATCAATTATTGGAAAAAGGAGTCGTGGTAAGAAATAGAACCACCCAACCATTATGTGAGAATACACTTCGGTTTACTGTAGGTAGTGCTGTAGAGAATAAAACACTTGCTAAGGCGTTAAATTTGATATAACCTTTAAACCAAAACCAATGAAAAGCAAGTTCATTTATTTAATTGCCTTAGTATTAACAATTAGTGTAACACGCGCTCAAGACGTTGAAAGACTAGAATTTATAGCAGATAGTCTTAATTTAAGCGACGAGGAAACAGAGGCGTTAATCAGTTATAAAATGTATTCTGATAGCGTAGAAAATACATTTACCTATATCTATGATAGGTCTATGTTAAACGGAGATGTAGCCAAAATTATGGTTCCAGAAGGTTATAAGTTTTTAGATAGTGAACAAGCACAAAGAGTACTTTCAGATATATGGGGAAACCCTAGAGATGAGTCCGTTATGGGTCTTTTGCTTAAAGAGGATGAGACTCCCGTAAATACTAGTTATGCAATTGAAATTTCATATTCAGAGGACGGATATATTGAGGATGACGATGCACAAGACATGGATTATGATGACTTGTTAAGTGAAATGCAGGATGATGTCAAGGAAGCAAATCCGCAAAGATCTAGTATGGGTTACCCTACAGTAGATTTAATAGGTTGGGCTACAAAACCTTACTATGATTCAGAAAACAAGAAATTATATTGGGCAAAAGAATTACTTTTTGAAGAAGAGGAAACCAGCACTTTAAATTATAATATTAGAGTTTTGGGAAGAAAAGGGTATATGAACCTAAACGTAATTGGTGACATGGATACACTTGAAGATGTTGAGAATAATTTAGATCCAATTTTAGGTAGTGTATCATTTAATACAGGATATAAGTATTCTGAATTTGATCCAGATTTTGATGATGTTGCGGCTTATGGTATAGGAGGTTTAATCGCTGGTAAAATTTTGGCTAAAGCTGGTTTTTTTGCACTTATACTTAAATTTTGGAAGTTTATAGCAATTGGCGGAGTAGCACTATTTGCAGGAGCAAAGAAATTCTTTTTTGGATCAAAAGAGCAAACAGCAATTGAAGGTCCTAAAGACAATTCCAAATTGTCTTAGTATTTACTTTTATATGAAAATGAAATGAAAAAACGTGTATTGTTTATTGATAGAGATGGCACCATCATCAAAGAAACCGTAGATGAGCAGATAGATGCATTTGAAAAAATGATTTTCTACCCCAAAGCATTTACTTTTCTAGGCAAAATTGCTAAAGAATTAGACTATGAATTGGTGATGATTACCAACCAAGACGGATTAGGAACAGATGTTTTTCCTGAGGACACCTTTTGGCCAGTTCATAATTTTATATTAAAATCTTTTGAAAACGAAGGTGTCGTTTTTGAAAAAGTGTTTCTTGATCGAACTTTTCCGCATGAAAATGCCAACACTAGAAAACCTGGTACTGGATTGTTGACCGAGTATTTTTCGGATGGTTATGATTTAGAAAATTCTTTTGTTATCGGGGATCGATTAACCGATATGGAATTGGCTAAAAACTTAGGTTCAAAAGGGATATTCATCAATGATGAAACCAATTTGGGTACTGGGGAAATTACGGTTAAGCGTGATGAATTAAATAGCCATATTGCTATTGAAAGCAATGATTGGGAGAAGATTTATGAATTCTTGAAGTTGAATGATAGAACGGCTGAAATTCATAGAAAAACCAATGAGACAGATATTGCTATCAAGCTAAATCTAGATGGTACAGGTAAAAGTGATATTAAAACCGGATTGGCATTTTTTGACCATATGCTGGATCAATTGGCTCGTCATGGGCAAATGGATTTAATGATTAAAGTGAATGGCGATTTAGAAGTTGATGAACATCATACAATAGAGGATACGGGCATTGCACTAGGTGAAGTATTTCATTCGGCTTTAGGAAACAAACTAGGTATAGAACGATATGGATTCTGCTTGCCAATGGATGATTGTTTAGCACAATCCGCTATAGATTTTGGTGGTAGAAATTGGCTGGTATGGGATGCAGACTTTAATCGTGAAATGGTAGGTGATATGCCTACGGAGATGTTTCACCATTTCTTTAAATCGTTCACGGACGGAGCTAAGGCAAACTTAAATATAAAGGCAGAAGGTACCAACGAGCATCATAAAATCGAAGCTATTTTCAAAGCCTTTGCAAAGAGCATAAAAATGGCGGTAAAAAGAGATGTTGAAAAAATGGTGTTGCCAAGTACAAAGGGAGTATTGTAAAAAGCCCCCTAACCCCCAAAGGGGGAATTCTTAAGTTTTATATTATGAATACAGAAAAAAATAAAGCATCTACTAGCACCCCTTTTGGGGGCGGGGGGGGCATTGTAATTATAAATTACGGAGCAGGAAATATTCAGAGTATCAAATTTGCAATTAAACGCTTAGGTTATGAATCTGTTTTAAGCAATGATGTTTCTGAAATACAGCGTGCCGATAAAGTGATATTCCCAGGGGTAGGTGAGGCAAGTAGTGCCATGAAAATGTTATTAAACAGTGGTTTGGACAAAGTAATCCCGACTTTAAAACAGCCTGTATTAGGTATTTGTTTAGGTATGCAATTAATGTGTCATTCGTCTGAGGAAGGTAATACTACTGGCCTAGGAATTTTTGATGTTGATGTCGTAAAGTTTGATAATACAGTAAAGGTTCCACAGATTGGATGGAATCAGATTACAAATTTGAAATCTGAATTATTTAATGGTATTGAAGAAAAAGAGCATATTTATCTAGTGCATAGTTTTTATGCGCCATTGTGTTCTGAAACAATTGCTGAATGTACTTATGGTTTAGATTATAGTGCTGCATTGAGAAAAGATAATTTTTACGGTACTCAGTTTCACCCAGAGAAATCTAGTGATGTAGGGGAGAAGATTTTGGAGAATTTTTTAAAAATGTAATGAAGCAAGATTATTTTATTTCAACTGATAAAAACCTTGTCAATGTAGATGCAATTCAACAGTTTATTGCTAATTCATATTGGGGAGACAATAGAACATTAGAAGAAGTAAAAACAACGATTGAAAACTCTTACTGTTTTGGAATATACACTAAAGAAAATGATCAAATTGGCTTTGCCAGAGTAGTCACCGATTATATTTATTTCGGATATTTTATGGATGTGATTATTCTAGATAAATTTCAAGGTAAGGGTTATGGTAAGATTTTAGTGAAAGCGATGTTAGAAGATACTACCATTAAAAAACTTAAAACATTAGCATTAAAAACTAAAGATGCCCATTTGTTATATGAGCGTTTCGGATTTAATAAAATAGGAGATTCACCATTGTGGATGTCTGTTGATAAACAAATTTTAGATTAAAGAATGAGAATTATTCCTGCTATAGATATCATTGATGGTAAATGTGTCCGCCTTTCTAAGGGAGACTACGATACCAAAAAAATATATAATGAGAACCCGTTAGAGGTAGCTAAAGAATTTGAAGCACACGGAATTCAACATTTACACTTGGTAGATTTAGATGGTGCGAAATCAAAGCATATTGTAAATCATAAAGTACTGGAGCAAATTGCTTCACAAACCAATTTGAATATTGATTTTGGAGGCGGATTAAAAACTGATGATGATTTGCGTATTGCTTTTGATAGTGGCGCAAAGCAAGTTACTGGTGGTAGCATTGCGGTCAAAGATTCAGATACGTTTTTGGGATGGATTCAAAAACATGGTTCAGAAAGAATTATTCTTGGAGCTGACGCTATGGATGAAAAAGTTGCTGTATCCGGTTGGTTAGAGGAATCTAAGGAAGAACTGATTCCCTTTATACAATCGTACCAAGCAAAAGGAATACAATACGTTATTTGTACAGATATTAGTAAAGATGGTATGCTAGAAGGTCCGTCTTTCGACTTATATTCCAAAATTATAAGTGCAACAGATACAGGATTAAAACTAATAGCTAGTGGCGGAATATCTACTTTTGACGAGTTACCAAAACTGGCTGAAATGGGTTGTGAGGGTACTATCATCGGTAAGGCGATTTATGAAAATAGAATCAGTCTTAAGCAATTGGAATCGTATATTTTAAACAATGGATAAGGAAGAACGATTAGTACAAGAAATTGTTGAAAATGCCATGTATCGTATGGACGAAAGCACGCGCATGATTAAGAAAAGTCTTGCTGAAATTTCAGAAGAAGAAATTTGGCAGAAGCCTAACCCTTCTTTGAACAGTATGGCTAATCTTATTTTACATCTATGTGGTAATATGACGCAATATGTAATTTCTTCTATCGGTGAAATCGAAGATAATAGAGATAGAGACGCAGAGTTTTCTGTTAATTCAGGTCTAACAAAAGCAGAGTTATTACATAAGTTGGAAGATACGGTAGATTCCGTAAAACGGGTCATATTCGATTCTACAGTCGATAAGTTGATAAAAGTTAGGTCTGTACAAGGAATGTCTTTTTCGGGGGTTGGTGCAATTATGCATGCCGTTGAACATTTTTCATACCATACCGGTCAAATTGCTTTTTATGTTAAACTGATTAAAGAAAAGGATTTGGGATTTTATGACGGGGTCGATTTGAATATTATAGGCCCCCAAACCCCCAAAGGGGGATTATCTTGACCAAATATAACAGTACTATGAAAATGTATAAAATTTTGAGTATTAATTCTCCCCTATTGGGGGAGCTAGAGGGGGCAATATGTTAGCAAAAAGAATAATACCTTGTTTAGATATTAAAGATGGTAGAACCGTAAAAGGTGTCAATTTCGTTGATTTACGTGATGCTGGCGATCCTGTTGAGTTGGCTGAAATTTATAGCCGAGAAGGGGCAGATGAATTGGTGTTCTTGGACATTTCTGCTACGGAACAAAAACGTAAAACTTTGGCAGACTTAGTATATCGCGTAGCGGAAAAGGTAAATATACCATTTACTGTTGGTGGCGGAATATCATCTGTTGAAGACGTTGATGTTTTATTACATAACGGGGCGGATAAAGTTTCCATCAATTCATCTGCAGTAAAGAATCCGCAGTTGATTAATGATCTGGTTGCTAAATTTGGCTCGCAATGTATTGTAGTTGCTATAGACGCCAAACAGATAGATGGTGAGTGGATAGTCCATTTAGTAGGTGGAAAAGTACCTACAGAGCGCAAATTATTTGAATGGGCAAAAGAAGTTGAGGAACGCGGAGCTGGTGAAATTTTATTTACTTCTATGGATAATGACGGTACTAAAGACGGATTTGCAAATGAAGCTTTAGCAAGATTATCTTCAGAATTAAATATTCCGATAATTGCTTCTGGTGGAGCCGGTAATAAACAACATTTTAGCGATACTTTTACAGAAGGTAAAGCAGATGCAGCATTGGCAGCAAGTGTTTTTCACTTCAAAGAAATTGGTATACAAGAATTGAAACTTGAGTTACAAGGAAATGGGATTCCTGTGAGGGTTTAGTTACAGTGTTCAGTTTCAGTTGGCAGTCGCAGTGTTCAATATCAGTACAAGTTTACAGTTTTGACAAACGAAATGTCACTTCGGCTACGCTCAGTGACCGATTTTAAAATAGAATAAAAATAAAATTAGAATACAATACATATGGAGTTTAATACACCGAATTGGGAGAAAATGAGTGACGGATTAGTACCTGCAATCATACAGGATGCACGAACTAAAAATGTATTAATGCTTGGTTATATGAATGCAGATGCATTAGCTAAGACTACCGATACTGGAAAAGTAACTTTCTTTAGTCGCTCAAAACAGCGGTTATGGACAAAAGGAGAGGAAAGTGGAAACTTTTTAAACTTGGTCTCCATCAAAAACGATTGTGATAACGATTCCCTTTTAATTAATGTAAATCCAGTTGGTCCAACGTGTCATACAGGTACTGATACTTGTTGGAGTGAAAATAATAATTCTAATTTTGGATTTTTCTCGGAATTGGAAAGCACTATTGAAGAACGTAGAACTACTGCAGATGACAGTACATCTTATGTTGCTTCATTATTTAAGAAAGGTATCAACAAAGTTGCCCAAAAAGTAGGGGAGGAAGCTGTTGAAACTGTTATAGAGGCAATGGATAATAATGATGAACTGTTCTTGTATGAAAGCGCAGATTTATTATTTCACTATTTAATGTTATTACAAGCAAAAGGATTTACGCTAAAAGATATTGAAGCAGAACTAATGAAGAGGAAAAAGTAATTTAAATACTTTACTAAATTAGAACAATACCTATTTAATAGCTTAAAGGCAATTAAATAGGTATTTGCTTTTAGGAGAACCGTTGTTAACCTATTCTATTTTGGAGTTGATCTATTGTGCTAGTATGCTTAATAGACCTTTATTATAATCCTTGATTAAAGTCAACAACTAACCATATTATATTTGGTTTAAGAAAAAGTTCTCTCCATAATCACGAAATCTATTCCACCTTTCACATAAGTTTTGTTGGTTACTTTCATCCCGAATTTAGTGTAATAATTAGTCTTGCTCTGCCTAGCATTACACCAGATTTTTGTTAGTGATTTTGTAGCGGCTATTTGCATTATTTCATTTAATAATATACTACCATATCCCTTGCCTTGGTGACTTTCTAATGTAGCAAATTTTCTAAATTGGGCTTCCTTATGATTTATGAACAGAGAGATTACTGATGTTAATTGGTCTTCTAAAAATAGACCGTAATGCCTTCCCTCGTTGTCTTTAGGTAGTTTTATATAATCTAATGGCTTGTTTGGCCACATAACCTGGTGTCTAATGGCTAATGTTTCCAGAGAAGTAATTTCAATGATTTTGTACAACATAATCCAGCAACTACAAGTTGCTCAAATGTAATCAGGTTTTATGGGTTATTCAAACACTAATTTGTCTTGAACCTTATCTACTGAAACCCACTTAAATTTTATAGGAGACCAATTGTCTATACTTTCGGTTGACGCGTTATTTTTTATGTAAACGGTATCATCTTTTGTAAATACATGCTGGGTGTCAATTACTTCTTGCGAATAGATTTTAGTAGATTTTTTATTTTCAATCAAACCGATATTTTTTTAATAAAACCCAATATTCTGTATTTTGTTGTGTTAATGAATAGTTAATTAGTTTTATACTAGCTTGTTAGGGTTGTCTTTTGCCCCCCATGAATCTAAGCTCAATAGAATATTTTCCAGTGATTTTCCACGCTCACTTAAGCCATATTCTACTTTTGGAGGCACTACTGGGAAAACCTCGCGTATAATCAATCCGTCTTTTTCTAACTCTCTTACGGTTTGGGTAAACATTTTGTTTGATATGCCCGGTACTTTTTTCTGTAGTACACCAGACCGAACCGGACCCTCCAAAAGATGAAAAAGTACAATGGGTTTCCATTTCGTACCAATTAAATTCATGGTATGGTCTAAGGGACAATAATTTTTTGAATTCATATAAAATATAACTAACTAATAATCAGTAATTAACTCTTTTTGGTAACTATAGCACTTTTAGGTAAGTTATTGTCAATAAGGCAAATATAGATTTATTTTGTACTATAAAATAATAGATATGAAAACAAATACAGTTTACCCCAAATCATTTTCACATATTGGCATTACAGTTCCTAATATTACAAAGGCTGTAAAATTTTACTCAGAAGTAATGGGCTGGTATGTTATTATGGAACCATCAAAAATTAAGAAAGAGAAAGAAACCGCTATCGGTCTTATGTGTATTGATGTCTTTGGCGATGATTGGGAAGAGTTTGAAATTGCCCACATGTCAACTTCTGACGGAATAGGTGTTGAGTTATTCTCTTTTCCTCATGGAGTAAAAGAAGCTCCGGAGTTTAATCCGTTTAATACCGGTTTGTTTCACTTTTGTATTCAAGACCCTAATATTAAAGATTTGGTTGCCAAAATCGTGGAAAATGGTGGTAAGCAAAGAATGCCGATTCGTGAGTATTATCCAAAAGACAAGCCATACAAAATGTGTTATGTAGAAGACCCTTTCGGAATCGTTTTCGAAGTATACACACATAGTTATGAATTAACGTATTCTTCTGGTGCTTATACTGGATAAGTTTAAAATACAAAGCTAAAAAAGCGATTAATGTTTAATTAAACATTAATCGCTTTTTATTTCAATGACTTCATTACTAAGTGAATATAAATTTTATATCTTTAACTATCCCTCAGAATGTTTCATTTTAAAACCACCACCAAATTATGAAATCATCTGTTATTTTTCTTAGAGTATTTCTACTAAGTTTCATATGGCTACTTTTCACTTCATTTTTTAAATCACATCATTTTAAACCAATATCTATAGAAGATAATTCAGAAGTTTTAGAGCTGAATACAGACGGACTCTATTACGCTGAATTTTACGATTATATTTTCCGTGGTCATTTCGAAGAACTTGACGTTAGTAGAGATGACATGCAATTTCTACTAATTTTTGGGCAATACTTAAGGGCTTACGGTGGGCAATGTGCTAATTCGTTACCAGCAAATAAAGTAGAAATTATGAATCAAACCTGTGCAACAGAAGAGGTGACTACCGATGGCTACGGCATAGAGGTGAGTAGAATATGTGTTGAATACGTTTGGGTAGGTAGCGGATTGTATGCAAAGCCAGATTTATATGATGCTAAAATGGAAATTGAAGGTAAACAAAGAGCGAATGGGCTAGGTACGATGATGAAGATGATTACCGACCCTAATAGCATGGGTAATTCTGTGGATATGGCTCATAAGGCAACGGGACTTAAAAATGACATGTCTAAAATTTTTAAACTTAACCCATGTGATAGTCCCGGTTTAAAACGCTTTGAAGAAAACTTAAAACTTTTTGCGCTGAACGAACCTGGTATACGAATGAATGAAGACAGTAAGTATACTACGATGAAAAAGTCTGGCGGGCCAACAGGCAATCAAAACTTTGGTAAGTTGGTTGATGATTTGGTTTATGATCAATCTCAAACATGGTCTTTTAACAGATATACTAAGGGAAGTATTTCTGGAGTAACAACATCATCTCGTGACACCCAAGGCAGACCAATGGTGTTAAGTGCCAATTATAGCTTTTCCGGGTTTAGTGGTAATAGCAAAGGATCTGTGCGTATTACTTTTAAAAACGGATTGCCTAAGTGTATCTATTTCTATGATTTTCCGCAAAATTGTAAAACACCGAATAGCAGTATTCTATCTTCGTATGTAGAAGGAAAATATGCTAACTAAAAATTTTAAATTCTCAGTTAGCATATCTAATAGTATTATCTCTTATCCATTTCAAGATAATACTCTTGTAAGGTAAAAAAAGCCTTCTTCTTCATGCCTTGTTCAGAGATCAATCCTTTTCTATTGAAATCATCTTGAATTCTGCGTAATGGTCGTCTTGATGAACGAAAATCCATCAAAATCCAAGGAGATAATCCAGCCATAAAATCGATGTTTTTCATCATTTCAATATTAGACTTAAAGAGTTCCTCTTGGTATTCTTCTGTCCATCTTTCATTTTTATCACCATGTAAACCGTATAAAGCCCCACCACCGATTTCACTCATGATCATTGGTTTGTTGTAAGCACTTGCCCATTTTATACTACTACATGAATCTACATCCCCATAATACCAACCACAATAATTATTAATACCAATAACATCAACTACTTTACCAAGTGGATCCTCTATTAAATTGCCATCATCGCCTTTACCCTGTGTATCCAATGCAGCAGTAATTAATCTTGTATTATCCAGCTCACGAGCTTTCTCTGCCAAATTGGTGATAAATGATAAACGTGGCTCGCTTTCAGGTGTTTCATTTGCCATAGACCATAGTACTACCGAAGCCCTATTTTTATCGCGAGAGATCATTTCGGTCAATTGATTTTCGGCATTTGCATAGGTATCTTCATTATCGAACTGAATAGTCCAATACACGGGAATTTCTGACCATATTAAAAAGCCCATTTTCTCTGCTTCTTTCACCATTGCCTCGCTATGTGGGTAATGTGCTAATCGTAGAAAATTACATCCTAATTCTTTTGCCCAATTCAATAGTACCTTGCATTCTTCAACAGAAACTACACGCCCTGTTTTAAATGCTGCTTCTTCGTGAATACTAATACCCTTCAAAAAAGTTTCTTTTCCATTAATCAATATTTTAGAACCATCGGTTGTAACCGTCCTAAATCCTATTTGATCAACAACTTTATCTGTATTTGTTTCTACGATTACTTCATATAATTTAGGAGAATCTGGTGACCATAGTTTTGGTTTCGCATTAATTATAAATGATGCTTTACCATCTTTTGCTACTGCTTTTACGGTTTTCTTTAGTTCAGGTATTTTAATGCTTACGGCATCACCTTCTTTTGCATTGGCTAAACTAACCCATCCACTTATTTTATTTGTAGCTCCTTTTTCTAATTGAACAGCGTAATCTTCGATATGGGTTTTAGGTACATTTATTAAATGAACAGATCTTGTAATTCCACCGTAATTCCACCAATCTTGATTTACGGTTGGCACATTTTCTTTTTTACGTTTGTTATCAACCTTTACGACAACAAAATTATTTCCTTCTACAAGTTTATCGGTAACATTAAATTGAAACGGAGTGTAACCACCAATGTGTTTGCCTATTTTTTCGCCGTTTAGATAAACAATTGCTTCATAGTTTACAGCCTCAAAATATAGAAAGCTTTCTTTATTTGAAGTAGGGGTATAGTTGAAATCCTTCTTATACCATAATGTACCTTCATAGTAGTAAAGTTTATCCATTTGAGTGTTCCAATCACCGGGTACATCTAATTGAAGGCTGGTATCGAAATTATATTCTATGAGATCAGTAGGAGATTGCATTTTTGCATTTTTAAAATATCCTTGATCATATTCTTGCAGTCTGTGGTTGTAAAATCCGTTTTCTAATGGATCTACGATAATATCCCATTTGCCATTTAAAGATGTTTTTTCTCTAGCATCTATGTTTTGAAGTAAATCAGCATGATTAACGTCTTGAGCAACAGCTGCAACGCTTGAAATTAAGAGTAAAATAAAAATAAAATTGTTTAAGACTTTCATTTGGTAAGTTTGATTTTAGTTGAAGATTGAAATTAATCGTTTTAATTAAAAAACAGTGCAAATTTTTAAAACATTATGGAATTTAATTCATGTCTGTCAATGTTAGTATTTTTTAAATATTCACTTTTGGTGTAACATTTTAAATATTATATAGTCTTATTGCGGTATTCATTTATCAATTAAACTAAAACATGATTAAAAAAGGAAAGTGCAAAGTGCGCTTAAGGTGGCTTAGCGTCACAAGTATTATTATTTTATTACTTAGTTACACTCCAGTTTTAGCTCAAGAAAGCTATACCATAAGTGGTAAAATAACCGACATTGAAAACGGAGAAACACTTTTTGGGGCATCTGTTTTTTTAGAGGGAACCACAATTGGTGTCGTAACCAACGAATATGGTTTTTATTCTATTACTGCCCCAAAGAGCGAATATCGCTTACTTATTACCTATATGGGGTATGCCGATATTAAACAAGATGTAAATCTTGATCGAAACCAAAACTTCAATTTTGAACTATCGGAAATATCTACACAGCTAGATGAAGTGGAAGTTACGGCAGAAGAATCTGAGATTGCCGTGTTACGTAAACCAGAAATAAGTGTTCTTAAAATGAACATTGAAACCGTAAAACAAATGCCAGTGGTTCTGGGCGAAGTTGATATTCTAAAGTCTTTACAGATGTTGCCGGGTGTTACCAACAATGGTGAAGGTACTGGCGGATTTCATGTGCGTGGCGGTGCAGGGGACCAAAACCTAGTACTGTTAGATGAGGCTATAATTTACAATACATCGCATATGTTCGGTTTTTTCTCTGTGTTTAATGCTGATGCCATAAAGGATGTAAAATTGTATAAAGGAGGTATACCTGCTAGATATGGCGGTCGTGTATCTTCGGTTTTAGATGTGCGTCAAAAAGATGGGAACAGTAAGCGGTTTGCAGCTACGGGTGGTATCGGTATCATATCTAGCCGATTGGCTTTAGAAGCTCCGTTGTTTAAAGAAAAAGGATCTTTCTTAATTGCTGGTAGAAGTTCATATGCCAATCTATTATTAAAAGCGGCCGGGCAAGATAATAGCGTTGGTTTCTATGACTTAAACCTAAAGACCAATTATAAAATCAATGCAAATAACAGGCTTTTTCTTTCAGGTTATTTTGGAAGGGATTCTTTTGAGCTAGGGGACACTTTCAGCAATTCTTATGGTAATGCTACCGGTAATCTACGTTGGAATCATATTTTTAACGACAAGCTTTTTTCAAATTTATCTGCTATTTATAGTAAGTACGATTATAAGTTAGGTTTAACTTTTGCTGAGTTGGACTGGGTTTCGTCTATTACCAATTACAATCTTAAATATGATCTTAAATATTATTTCAGCGATAAGTTTAAATTAGATTTTGGCGCAAGCGGAATATATTATCAGTTTGATCCGGGTGAGATAAAGCCAACTTCTGAAACCTCGGCTGTAAATCCTTTATTGTTAGATAATAAAAAAGCTATTGAAAGTGGTGTCTACGTAAATGCCGAACATAAATTGACAGATAAACTAACGGCTCAATACGGGTTGCGTTATAGTGCCTTTACAAGGTTAGGTGGTCAACCCATGACGGAATATGAAAATAACCAACCGGTAGTCTACAATTCAGACTTAGGTATCTATGAGCGTGGTACTGCAATAGGGGAGACGGTTTACGATAATGGAGATGCCATTAAATCTTTTGGAAATTTAGAACCTAGAGCTTCACTTGCCTATACAATTGATGATAATTCTTCATTAAAAGCGGGTTTCTCTAGAGTGGCGCAATACATTCATTTATTATCGAATACCTCTTCTGCAACGCCTTTAGATGTTTGGGCACCCAGCGGACAATATATAGACCCTCAACTATCTAATCAATATGCTTTGGGCTACTTCCGTAATTTCAAGAACAAAGCTTATTCTATGGAAGCTGAAGTATATTATAAGAATACCGATAATAGAATTGATTATATAGATGGTTCGGACCTTATTGGACAGAATACGATTGAGACCGAAATACTAAAAGGGGAATCTAGAGCATACGGATTAGAGCTATTGTTCCGTAAGAACGAAGGTAAGTTCACAGGATGGATTGCTTACACCCTTTCTAAATCTGAACAAAGAACTCCTGGTGGTACTGCTGGCGGACTAGGTATTAACGATGGCAATTGGTATAATACTCCGTATGATAGAACTCACGATATTTCCATTTCTGGCTCCTATCAATTAAATGACAAATGGAGTTTTGGAACCAATCTTGTTTTCCAAACGGGTAGACCGGTTACATACCCTAATGGTCAATATGAGTATGAAGGCGTTTCCATTGCCAGTTATTCCTACAGAAATTCCGATAGATTACCGGCTTATCATCGTTTAGATCTATCGGTTAATTATAAACCGAACAAAAAGCCAAATGCGAAATTAAAAGGAGAATGGGTATTAGGGCTGTACAATGCGTACAATCGTAAAAATGCGGCTTCCATATCATTTGGTCAGAATATAGAAACAGGGGCTAATGAAGCTACCAGAACAGCTATTTTCGGTATTGTGCCTTCATTAACGTATAATTTCAAATTTTAAAACATGCAAAATCCAATAAAATTTATAACACTTATATTGTTATGTACCATGGTCTCATGTACAGATGTGATTGATGTCGAAGTACAAACCGATACCATACGCTTAGTAGTAGAAGCTTCTCTAGATTGGGAAAAAGGTACTACCGGTAATGAGCAAAGTATTACGCTACGTACTTCTACACTATTTTTTGATACTCAAAGTACAGATGTAGTTGGTGCAGAGGTCAAAGTAACCAATGATGTTAATGGAGAAGTTTATCTCTTTACAGACCAAAATGATGGAACCTATACATCCACTACATTCAATCCGCAATTAGAAGCTAGTTATACTTTAGAAATTATTTATGACGGACAAACATATACTGCAAATGACACCATGAATCCGGTGGCAGATATTATAGATGTATTTCAAGATACAGAAGACGGTTTTGATGATGAAACCATTGAATTACATATTGTTTTTAACGATTTTGAGGCGGAAGGGGATAATTACTTTTTTAAGTATGAAAGACCACAAGATCTTTTACCAATACTAGAATCAGGTGATGATGAATTTATAAACGGTAACGAGGTAGATTGGTGGTTCGAGATAAATGAAGATGATGATGAAGAGGGAGAAATAAAACCATTAGCCCCAGGTGATGTGGTAACCATAAATATGCACAGTATTTCTAGACCCTATTACAATTATATTGATATTGTAATCGATCAACTTGGTGGTGTCGGTCTTTTTGAGTCTACGCCTGTAGCAATAAAAGGTAATTGTATTAACACAACAAACCCAGATAATTACGCACATGGCTATTTTAGGGTTACTCAGAAAAATACGGTAATCTATACGGTAGAGTAGAAAGGGTATTGTTATCAAAAATATAACCAAGCACTAAAGGATTTAGGGCTTGGTTTTTTATTTCTAAAAGAGTTTATAGGTTAGGTGTCTAGAATAAAATTCTTTTAGATTTGAAAAGACTATGTTTTCTTTTGCTTTAGTTCTTTGTTGTAAACAGTTTTTATTTTTTCCAGCCTTTATATGCGATTACTATTCCTATGATTCCGAGTATAATACCGCTCCAAAAATCATTCGACTCTTCATATTCATTTAAGAATACAATTTTGTCCTCGTTTTCATTGGTCAATACGTCCACATCGCTTTTACCAATTATCGTTTCGCAAATTATCCGATTTCCTTTTTTTAAGAAAACCTGTCCATTAAATGTCAACTTATAATATCCACCTCTCTGTCCAAGGTTATCACAATCTTTTGGTGTTTCAAGCACTTTAGCGGTTACAATTTTATTCTGCTCAGTTATTCTCTTTTTAACGACTCCATTATTCAGAACAATGACCGCAATAAGTAACATAAATAATCCGCCGATTATTAGACCTTTAGTTATAATAAATGATATGATTTTTGATTTCAATAAGGAGATTCTAAATTGTTTACATCGGTTTGGCTATGAACAGTACGGGAGCAAACTAGCGTTTGCTTTCCGCCACGCACATAGCAAAATCTTTTTGTTTTGTTTTTTCTTTTCCTTGTTTAAAGCAAAATCCCAAAGATTTTTCGGACTTTATAAATATACACAAACCTAGCATTTAAGCTCCAGGTCCGCATTGTTTATAGATTGTGTTGTATGACGTTTTTTTATTTCCGTTTGTAATGAGTCAATGGCATTATTTAACTGTTTTATTTCAGTACGTTGAACTTCTAGTTTCTTATTATCAGTATAATTTAACCAGCCTAAAATAGCTGTAGATAAACCAAATATGATAGCAATACTAATTTTAATAACCTCTGGTGTTATTTTACTTCTATGCGCTTTTTTTTTGATGTCATTTTCAGAACGTATAAATGAAGAATAAGAACCGTATTTCTCATACATTATCCGTCCATTATAATTCAATGATACAGATAGCTTATCTTGATTTTTTGGAGAAACCCATTTTTTGTTTATCATTTCTTCACATATTGAAGAAATCATTCCGCTGTCATTTATGTCCAATTTCTCACGACATGTCGGAATTAAATTCCAATAATTATTCTGATTTTCATATAGGAATTTTAGAATTACATTAAATGCTTGGTCTCTATTCATTTTTTAAATGTCATACAGCAATCGTATATATTCACAATTGCACATATATCATTTATAAAAGTAATCTAATTCCCACCTATATAAAAAAAGACCTTTCAACAGTTATTAACAGGTATTTGTGGTATGTAAACTAAGAAATAATGCTTACCACCATACTACGAAGAACTTCTCAAATGTGGTGTTGTTTTTCTTCATCCAAACCATGGGAGCACTTTTATTATTTAGACGTTCTGTAATGGTTATTACAATTTCATCGTGAGAAACCCATGTAACTTCTTCAAATTGATGAAATACCCATTCACTTTTAGTAGGTATATAGAATTGAAATGAAGAAAATTTAGTTTCCTTAAAATCTTTTAGCCGCAGCCAATAACCCACAATACAATTTGCATTAAATGGGTCTAGTTGTAAACTATCTGCTTTATAAGGTTTAAATAGTTGTGCTTTAAAACAAACCTGTTGTTTAATATTTGTAGTATCTATTTCTTTCTCTAAAAGTACAGAACGTCCAATTTCGGTATGTATTAAAGAGAATTGATTGTTCTTGATTTTTTGTAGTTTTTTATAAAACGCATCGCTTTTATTTGGTCCTATTAATTGATGAATAGGATTCTCTATTTCAATGTCAATTAAGTAAAATTTATAGGTAAGTTCTACGTGTATCAGTTGCGGTGTTGCGGTTTCTTTCAGTATAAAATCTATTTCTCCAATGGTTTGTTTACCATCTCGTATGGGTAAATTATGAACAAGCACATCATATGCATCACTTTGGTCTAGAAACTGCTTACACACATATTCCATCTGATGCCCCAACCGTAAATTCTCTGGAATGGGACTGGGCAAAAAAC
Source organism: Maribacter sp. Asnod1-A12 (assembly GCF_045063735.1). NCBI lineage: Bacteria > Pseudomonadati > Bacteroidota > Flavobacteriia > Flavobacteriales > Flavobacteriaceae > Maribacter > Maribacter sp. Asnod1-A12. The sequence goes on along the minus strand of NZ_JBEFNZ010000006.1, from coordinate 3,538,143 downwards.
TATCTATCGCTACTTCAGGAAATTGAAACTGAGGCACACCAAACTGTTCACCTTCCCAAAGCGGCGGCGTGCTTAAAAAGCCTTTGAATTGTTGGAGTGTAATCGGTTTTTTGTTGATAGTGTATTTTTTTAGTTGTTGGTTGTTTGTAAATAGTGTTGCTGAATACCGGTGACTGAGCGTAGCCGAAGTTACTTTTTAAAACGCTATGCTCAAAACGCCGCTCGCCTTTCGCTTATCGCTTATATGCTTTGCAATTTGTATCTTAGGTACACGAATTAAACAGATTGCTTCGTCGCTAAAAAGCTCCTCGCAAAGACGAATTCTTTTGAGCTATGCGCTAATCGCCGTAAGCTATTCGCTATATGTTAATCGTTGTTAGTTGTTCATAAATCGTATTATTGAATATCGGTAACTGAGCGTAGCCGAAGTTACTTCATAGAAACACTTTGCGCCACGCGAAAAGCGCACAGCGAACAGCGAACAGCGTCCAACGCAACACGAACAACGAACAACCAACAACCATCAACGGTCAACAAACTGCCAACCTTAAACAACAACGTTAACATTTCCCAAAAGCCGTGGGCATCCAACGTAAAAGTGTTAATTTTATAGTATGGCTATGAATATAAGAAAGGGGTTCCGCTTTGAAACTTATGAAGCACCCGAACAATCAGTTTTTGATAGACTGTTCGATATTTTCCAAGAGCTTATTACACACACTTCTGGAGATTTTGACGAGGCTATAGATTGGTTACGAGAATTAGACAAGGAGTATGAACTTACTACTGAAGACTATACCATTGAAGACTTTATTGAGGATCTAAAGGCTAAGGGATACATACGCGAAGAGTTTAAAGATGGCGGTGGCGACGCACAAGAGGGGGAAGAAGGTTCTGGTGGTGGAGATATCTCCATTACCGCAAAAATGGAACGTATCATTCGTCAGCGTGCACTTGATCAAATTTTTGGTAAACTTAAAAGAAGTGGTGCAGGTAATCATAAAACAGGTAAATCTGGACAAGGAGATGAGCATACGGGCGACTTAAGAGAATACCGTTATGGTGATAGTCTAGAAAACATATCTATGACAGAGAGTATTAAAAATGCTCAGATTAATCATGGTATGGGTAGTTTTCAATTGAGTGAAGATGACCTTGTTGTTGAAGATACGCAGCATAAAGCAAAGATGAGTACGATACTCATGATTGACATAAGTCATAGTATGATTTTGTATGGCGAAGACCGTATTACTCCGGCTAAAAAAGTAGCTATGGCACTGGCGGAACTAATTACGACTAGATACCCAAAAGATACTTTAGATATTTTAGTATTTGGTAATGATGCCTGGCCTATACCTATTAAAGATTTACCGTATTTAAAAGTTGGTCCGTATCATACCAATACAGTGGCTGGTCTGCAATTGGCGATGGATATGCTTCGTAGAAAACGTAATACCAATAAGCAGATATTTATGATTACCGATGGTAAGCCAAGTTGTCTTCGCATGCCAGACGGTACGTATTATAAAAACAGTGTTGGCTTAGATGATTTTATTGTGGAGAAATGCTATAATATGGCGAGACAGGCTCGTAAACTTCATATACCGATAACGACATTTATGATCGCTCAGGATCCTTACTTAATGCAATTTATTCGCCATTTTACCGAGGCTAATAAAGGCAAGGCATTCTTTACCGGATTAAAAGGTTTAGGAGAAATGATTTTTGAAGATTACGAAGCAAATAGAAAAAAAAGATTAAAATAAGACTAAGAAAATTTTATGAAATTAGATTATAAAAAAATACATACACTAGGAGATTTAAAAGCTGCCGGATATAAAACAAAGAGTGTAAAAGATGAGTTGCGAGACAATCTTGTAGAAAAAATTAAGAAAGGAGAAGATGCTTTTCCTGGGGTTTGGGGTTATGAAGATACTGTAATTCCAGAATTAGAGCGTGCTATTCTATCTCGTCATAACATTAACTTATTGGGACTTCGTGGTCAGGCAAAAACACGTTTGGCGCATTTAATGGTGAATCTATTAGATGAGTATATTCCCGTTGTAGAAGGTTCTGAAATCAATGATGACCCCATGAAACCGATGTCTAGATATGCCATGGAGCTCATCAAAGAAAAAGGCGATGATACTCCTGTTACTTGGATACATAAAGATGAACGTTTTGCAGAGAAATTGGCTACTCCAGATGTTACCGTGGCAGATTTAATTGGAGATGTAGATCCTATAAAAGCGGCAAATCTGAAATTGTCATATGCAGATGACAGAGTGATTCATTTCGGAATGATTCCTCGTGCCAACCGTTGTATTTTTGTAATTAACGAACTACCAGATTTACAGGCACGTATACAAGTATCCTTATTTAATATTTTGGAAGAAGGAGATATTCAAATTCGCGGATTCAAATTGAGATTGCCGTTAGATATTCAGTTCGTATTTACGGCAAACCCAGAAGATTACACCAATAGAGGTAGTATCGTTACTCCGCTGAAAGATAGAATTGGGTCCCAGATTTTAACGCATTACACAGATGATATTGAGATAGCTAGAAAAATTACCGAGCAAGAAGCTAAGTTAGATTCTAGACAAACGGATGCAGTATATGTGCCAGATTTAGCAAAAGATTTGTTGGAGCAAATTATATTTGAAGCTCGTGATAGTGAATACGTAGATGCTAAAAGTGGTGTTAGTGCACGTACTAGTATTACCGCTTTTGAAAACTTATTAAGTACTGCAGAGCGTAGATCTTTATTAAACGGTGGAAATAGTACTATGGTTCGCTTAAGCGATTTCTTGGGGGTCATTCCTGCAATTACCGGAAAAATAGAATTGGTGTATGAAGGAGAGCAGGAGGGAGCAGATGGCGTTGCGGTTATATTAATCGATGATGCCGTGAAATCTTTATTCCCTAAATACTTCCCAAAAATCAATAAGTTGGAGCGTAAAGATGAAGAAACCGTTTATGACGAATTGTTACATTGGTTTTTTCAAGGAGAAGGTTTTGAATTGATGGACGACTTCACTGATGAAGAATATAAACGTGCTTTAGATGGCATTCCTGCTTTGAATCAGTTATTAAAAGAACATCAGCCAGATTATAATGCTAAAGATGTTTATTTCTTAAAAGAGCTCTTACTCTGGGGACTGGTTTCTTATAAAAAATTGAACAAACAGCGTTTCACCGATGGGTTTGAATTTAAAGACCTCTACAGTAGTTTCTTAAAAGATATATAGTAAAAAAGCCCTTTCACTCTCGAAAGGGCTTTTTTTATTACTATAAATTAGAAATTTTAATTAATTAATTATGTTTTGATTTTTAAATAGTTATACGTGTTAATGTAAGAATTAACTTTCAAATTTTTTGTATTACGGTTTTCGCTTATAAACCGATTAATATACCTTTAGACCAACATTAAAAATAACCATTAATTAATTTAAGCATTATTATGAAAAAAACTCTGATGTATTTATCAGTTGCTGCTTTACTATTTTCGTGTACGAAAACTGAAGAGATTGAAGTAGAAAAAATTGTTGAAGTGCCAACTGCAATTGATTTGTCTAAAGTTTCACTTGCTTCTAGCGAATCTATGACTACAGAATCTGATGAACAAGTAATTATTATTTCTGCAGCAATTGAAGCTGCACAAGAAGACGCTGTTACCATACAATTAAATTTTGCAGGTTCTGCAGTTTTAAATTCTGATTATTCTATTAGCTCAAGTTCAATTACTATTCCGGCTGGAGAATTAACAGGTACAACAGAACTTACTATAATTTCTGATGGCGTTTTTGAAAGCGGTGTGGAAAATATCGTTATTAGTTTAGCAGAATTATCTAATACCATTACACCAAGTGAAAGTGAAAGTTTTGTTCAAATTGATATTACAGATGGTGAAGCTTTATTAGGTTTTGAAACTTCATCAATTACGATTGAAGAGAATTCATTTTATTCTTTAAACTTTAATTTAAGTAAACCTTTAAACGAAGATATTGTAGTTTATTATAGTAGCAATACTGGTAATAGTAGATACAGTGTAGAGGGTGATGGTGAATTAATTATTCAGGCAGGTCAATCTTCTAAATCGGTTACGGTTGACGCTAATGATGATCGTATTACAGCTTCAGGTGAAAAAAGTATTACAGTCACAATAGATGGCGTGGAAAATGATGATGTTACTATTGGATCAATTGCTAGTATTGAGATAGCAACAACTGAAATTAATGAAGGTCTACAGATAAACAGCACATGGTCTACACAAAGTAATCTATTCGAATTAAGTGTAACTGATTCTAATGGTGATACAGTTGAATCATCATCATCTTCTGAAACAGGTAGTGAATCTTTATTTATTAATAGATTGGATTCTTCTCCTTTAACAAATGGAACATACGCTATAGAGTTAATTGCATCTCAGTTTGATGCTTTAACTTCAGAAACGGTGAATTTTAGTTTCTTGGATGAAGTTGAAGACACCTATAGTGGTCCATATACGTTTATCGCAAATAACAGATTTATAGATGGTAAAATAGCAGTGTTCGAATTAGAAGTTTTAGATGGTGTTTATACAATTACACAAGTAAATACTTCTAACTAAAAACAAGTTTTAGAGAATGTTTTATAAAAAGCCCTATTCATTACGAATAGGGCTTTCTTTCTTTCTTTCATAGCAATTTTAAATTTACTGCAATTGATATGCAGGTAATTTAAAAATAAAAGAACTTCCTTCATATGGTTTACTTAACACAACAATGGTTGTGTCATGCAAGTCCATTACCTTTTTAACGATGGCTAGACCTAGACCTAGACCAAGACCTTGTTTTTTTGTTGTATCATTAACTTGTTTATATCTATCGAAAATAAATGGTTGATCGTTTACTGGTATTCCGTTACCGGTATCAGTAATGTTAATTTCAATTTGTTTGCCCATTTTAACCAAACTAAGCGTAACCTTACCCTGAGGTTCAGTGTATTTGATTGCATTTTCGATCAAGTTTTGCAATGCTCTTTCCACCAAGCCTATATCGGCATATACCAAACAATTTTCTTCAGGATTATCTAATTGTAGATGAATTTCTTTTTGTCTTGCTAAAATTCTAAATTTTGCAATTAGGTCATGAGAAAGTTCTGTAATTGAAAAAGGTTCTTTAATAGGAGTGACTTGTTCTGCTTCTAGTTTTGAATAATCAAATAATTGATTGATTAGTATTGCTAATTTATCAATGTTATCATGTGTAATTTGTAAGTACTCGTCTTTTTGTTCGGGAGTTAATGTATCCTTTTTGATTTGAAGGGTTTCAATATAACCTTTTAATACAGCTAGCGGAGTTCGAAGATCATGTGATACGTTAGCAATTAACTCTCTACGTAAATTATCTACAGATTTCATCTTATCCATATTGTCTACAATAGTATCTGCCATTTTATTAAAGGAAAGTGCAACAACTTCTATATCCGAATGTTCTGGGTTTTCAATTCTAATATCTAAATCGCCTTCTTGAAACTTACGTACCGTGTGGGTTATTAACCTTAGGTTCTTTGTTAAAAACCAAATACTTAAAATACCAACAACTGCTGCAAACAACATAGTTAATAGAATTGCACCTATACTAAGTTTGGTGAAATAAGTACCAAATAAGTTATCACTAATTTGTGCTAATTGTTTACCAGCTACTATTATATAAATATAACCTTCATGACCATCTATAGAAAAGGGTGCAGCAGAAAAGATATTCTGTTGTTCTGGGTTTAATGGATCATCACCTAGAATAAACTTTTCGCCTTTCGTTTCAATAAAGTCATTAATTGGGCCTAATGCTACCGACTTCATTGGATCATTTTGATTATGGTCTAAAACAACCGAGTATAATATTTTTCCTCCATTATCTAAAAGATAAACTTCAATACCGCGATTTACAGCCATCATATCGTGCATCAAATCGCCAAAAAGTTCTTTATTGATACTGCCATCTTCTAAAAAGGGAGCTGCATTTTCAAATTTTTCTTGAATTACATGATTAGCAACGTTTGCGTTTATTTGTTGTGTAATGGCTTGATTGTAGTTTAGTGTCAAATACCCGGTAATAAATATATAAGATGCACCCATTAATAAGATCAAGAAAGCAAAGGCTATCCATAACTTTTTTATAAGCCTCGGGGTTAGTGTTTTTTCCTTATTTATCATGCTATTATTTCTTCATTAAATTTATAACCTACGCCCCACGTGGTTAAAATAAAATTAGGGTTTGCCATATCTGATTCAATTTTGGCACGTAATCTATTGATATGCGAGTTTACAGTATGTTCATACCCTTCAAAATTATAGCCCCATATAATGTTTAGAAGCTCTGTTCTGGTATAGTTTCTACCAGGGTTAGAAGCCATTAAAACTAATAGTTCAAACTCTTTAGGTGATAATTCTATTTTGTAATCTCCTAGTACTACTTTTCTCTTATCGATATCGATAAATAAACCTTCTGCTGAAATAATTGAAATATCCTCTTGTTTATTACTTGAATTATTAATCCGTCTTAAAACTGCTTTTATACGCGCTAATAGTTCTCTTATACTAAACGGTTTGGTCATGTAATCATCAGCCCCGATTTCTAAGCCTAAAACCCTATCAATTTCTTCAGATTTAGCGGTCAACATAATTACTGGAGTATTCTTGGTAGCCCGTATTTTTCTACAAACTTCAACACCATCTAAACCAGGTAAGGTAAGATCCAAAAGAATTAAATCAAAATCATTTTCCAATGCCAGTTGTAGCCCTTCAAGACCATTCATTGCCATGGTTGTTTCATAACTTACATCAGATAGATGTAGCTCTAATAATTTAATGATTTCAGGATCATCTTCAATAATAAGAATATGTTTCATAGTCAAGTACGAATAAAAACAAATAGTATCACAGAAAAATCACATTCAAAAGAAAATATTTTGTGCAATAATTTTTCTTTTATTTAAGTCGAAGATTATAAGTGTAATTACATTCTTGTAATTTTTTTTAGTTAAAACTATTAATGCATTTGTGTTTTGTAACATAAATATTTAGTTACTTAAAACAATAAGCCCTCGATAAATACTTATCGAGGGCTTAAATATAGATTGCAAGGTTATCTTATTTCCAGTGATCTACATGTTGATTCATGTCATCAAATAAATATGTACCCACCATTTCTTTTCTATACAATACAGCTAAAAGTGTTACTCCTAATAAAACAATATAAAGGGTTAAAATAAAAAAGCCTATGGGTAAAAACATACCTGGCATTAAATGATTTTCAAAATCTGAATAACTAGAAAGAATAATCATTGTTTCAACTAGTTTATAAATGTACACTAGTGATATGAAATATAAAACATATTCTAAGGTTCGCATTGGTGGATCACTTAATTCATTCTCATTTATTTTAAACCATAGTACATAAAGAAAAACCATGTGTACAATTGATAACAAAGGGAAAATGTAATTATCAATTTTAAAAAAATAAAACTTATTAGTATAAAGACCGTAGAAACTAAAGATATTCAATAAAAATAGTACAATCATTGAAATAACAATAGTGCGTTTCCAAGTAAATATTCCTTTAATAGAGTTCATAAAATTAATTTTAATGGTCTTAGGGTATCCATAGTTTCGCTTCAAGAACGGGTATGTTTTTTGTTTATTTTAAACAATTCGATGAACGGCAGGCTTTGTTGTTCAACTTATTGATTTTAAGTAATTCATACTTTAATATTAATGAATTTAACTCAAATTAACAATAAAATACTTATAATAATATTGAATGAATAAGTGTCGTTATTCTTACATGAAAAAATGACATAACCTTATAATTACTGAGTACCAATAGAAGATGTAATTGGTAATGTAATTACATTTACATTATGAAGAAACAACATTTTTGTTATTTGGTTCGTCTACAATATTTAGGTTTTAGATTTAACGGTTGGCAAGTACAACCTAAACTACGAACTATTTCCGGTATGTTGAATAAGACATTTTCGTTTTTATATCCAGATGAAGTATTTAAAATTCTTGGAGCGGGTAGAACCGATTCAAAAGTTTCTTCTTTAGACGGTGCTTTTGAATTATTTGTAGAAAATGAAGTAAGCGACCTGGGAAATTTCATGTCAGAATTCAATAAAAACTTACCTACAGATATCCGATTATTATCAATAATACCAGTCAACAAAACCTTTAATATAATTAAGGACAGTAAAATTAAAGAGTATCACTATTATTTTTCCTTTGGATCTAAGAACCATCCGTTTAGCGCTCCATTCATAACTAATTACATTGATCAACTTCATTTAGATATAATGAAAGAAGGGGCGGCATTATTTGAAGGGGTTCATGACTTTTCGGTGTATACTTCTGGGTTGAAACCAAATTCTAAGACTATTAGAAACATTGAATCTTGTAAAATTGTTATCAACGATATTCTAACAGCCAATTTCTTTCCTGAATGTAGTTATATATTAAAAGTCAAAGGAAGCGGATTCATGAGGTATCAAATTCGTATGATGATGGGAGCCTTAGTTCAACTGGGTAAAAATGAGCTTAATTTAGATGATATTAAAAATTCTCTAATTGAAGGCTCTGACATTAAATTAAAAACTATTGCACCAGGCTCCGGATTGATGTTAAACCAATTACACTTCAATAATTAGAATGTAGTTTTAATATATTTATAAAAAATTGTTCATGGCTACAAATAAAAAGCTCAACTTCCCTAAAAGAAAAAAGAAGAAATCTCGTCAGCAAAATAAGTTAGGTAAAGCTCCAGGAACCATAAGTTATATGGGGGATAAGGAGCGAAGTGATAGTGTCATATATAGCACGACTTACAATGCTAATGGATTTGAAACCAATGAATATGATGATTTAGACCAGTTTATTAAAGAAGATCGTTCAGATAAAATAACTTGGGTGAATGTAGTCGGTATTTCAGATGAGCCTTTTATAGAAAAACTAGGTAAACACTATAATTTGAACCCTTTAGTACTTGAAGATATTGTTAATACCGAGCAGCGACCTAAAATAGATGAATATGACGATTATATTTTTGGCATATTTAGAATGCTTTATATTTCTGAGCAAGAAGAAATTATAGGGGAACATATTGCTATTGTTTTACATGAGAATACGGTCTTGGTTTTTCAAGAGGTTAAGGCAGATGTTTTCAATGGTTTGCGTGAACGAATTACCGGTAAGCTAGGTCGTATTAGAACAAGAGGGGCAGATTATCTATTTTTTGCCTTGCTAGATGCTATTGTAGATAATTACTTTTTAGCTATTGAAAATCTTAATAATAGAATAGAGAATTTAGAGGAAGAGGTTTATCAGAACCCTGAACCCATTGTAGCTCAAAATATTCAGCAATTAAAGAAAGAAATTTTAAAGATTAGAAGATGGATTTATCCTGTAAAGGAATTGATCAGTAGGCTGATAGATTCAGAAAACCCTAAGATTACAAAGGATACCAAATTATTCTTGCGTGATGTTTTAGATCATGCCATAGAAATCAACGAAAGTTTACAGATTTACCGGGAAATGTCTATGAGTTTAATGGAGATGTATATGAGTAATATGAGTAATAAAATGAACGAGGTCATGAAAGTATTAACCATTATGGCTTCTATCTTTATTCCTTTAACTTTTATAGCGGGTATTTACGGTATGAACTTTGACCATATGCCTGAACTTCATTACAAATACGGTTATTATGTTGTTTGGGTAGTTATGATCGTTCTTTTTGTTGGAATGATGATTTATTTTAAAAAGAAAAAATGGCTATAAATTCATAAGTACTTAAAACATTACATTTTACTGGTCTTATTTCTTAATATCAAATCCATTAATTATTAATTTTTATGGGTCACTGACTATTTCTGTTTTCATATAACTTGCCAATATCTAAAATATTAGATTTTAGAGACTTCATATATTTTAAGATGAAGTCAAAAGTTAATTTTAAAAATTTATATATGAAAATTAGAACGATGTATATGTCTATTGCTGGATTGTTGCTACTAACAGGAACAGTAATGGCTCAAGAAAAAGATCAAGAAGTATTGGATACGAAAATCTCAAAATCTTATACGGTAAACGATGGTAAAAAATTAGTAAAGAATACCGTTGAAATTACCACGAAGCGATTAAACACCATTGAGCGTTCAAAAGAAGATGAAGGTAAAATAGATCAAGATAGGGTAGTTGACAGCGTTTCCACCATTATTAAAACGGTCAATATAGATAATGACGATGATGATGATTTTGATGAAAAGATTGTTTTTAGCTATGAATCTAAAACACCTGAAGATTTTGTTTTAGTTTCTAAAAACGATGAATTGGTGGTAGCCATGAATGAAGGTGATAATTTAAAGGTTGTTGAAAATATAAGCTTTAAAAGCAAAAAGATGATGAATAATAAAACAACTTATGTATTTACAAATGAGCATGGTGAAAATTTAGAGTTTTTGGTTGAAGAGTATAGTAAACCTAACGAAACTGCCATGTTAGAGAAATAATATTCTAACTTCTAGAATACAAAAAAGAGCCGTTAATACGGCTCTTTTTTATTTTATATCATGTCTATAAAATTGCTTAATCAAACAAGTTTGATGATAGATAACGATCTCCGCGATCACAAACTATGGAGACAATAACTCCATGTTCTATCTCTTGTGCTAAGCGTAATGCTACGGTAGCAGCACCTCCGCTACTCATACCGGAAAAAATACCTTCTTCTTTGGCTAACTTTCTTGCCATTGCTTTAGCTTCAATTTCATTTACCTCCATAATGCGATCTACTTTTTTAGCATCGAATATTTGTGGCAGATACTCTTGAGGCCATTTTCTAATGCCTGGTATGCTGGCATTATCACTAGGTTGAACCCCTACAATTTGAATATCATTGTTTTTCTCCTTTAAAAAAGTAGAAGTACCCATAATAGTACCAGTGGTACCCATTGCAGAAACAAAGTGTGTTACCTTACCCTCGGTATCTTTCCATATCTCGGGTCCGGTAGTATTATAATGTGCTTTCCAATTATTTGGATTACCAAACTGGTTCATCATTATATAACCATCGTTTACCACTTTACTTTCAGCATAATCTCGAGCACCTTCAATACCAACATCGGCTGAAGTTAAAGTTACCTTTGCTCCATAAGCCCTCATGGTTTGTACACGTTCTTTTGTCGCGTTCTCAGGCATGACCAATTCAATATCAAGTCCGTAAACACCTGCAATCATAGCTAATGCAATACCAGTATTACCACTAGTGGCTTCTATAAGTTTATCATTAACATTAAAATCACCATTATCGTAACCGGTTTTGATCATATTATAAGCGGCACGATCTTTAACGCTGCCACCGGGGTTATGCCCTTCCATTTTAAAATAAACGGAGACATTTGGGTTTGTATTTAATACTCTTGATTTTACTAGTGGTGTATTACCTATTAGCGATACTATTGAATTAGACATGGGGTAATGTTTTTATTTTTATTTCTGGTGTATGAAATACTGTTGAATTTGGTGGTACTGATGCAGTTATCCAAGCATTTCCTCCTATGATACTATTTGCGCCAATAACTGTTTCTCCACCTAAAATAGTGGCATTGGCATATATAGTTACATTATTTTCAATTGTAGGGTGCCGTTTGGTCTGCTGTAGCTTTTTTGCAACAAATAATCCGCCTAAAGTAACACCTTGATAAATTTTTACATCATTTTTGATTATTGCAGTTTCTCCAATCACAACTCCTGTACCGTGGTCGATATGAAAAGATTTACCTATATGTGCACCAGGATTAATGTCAACACCTGTTTGTCTATGTGCATACTCTGTCATTAAGCGTGGAACCAATGGAAAACCTATCTTATATAATTCATGAGCCAACCTATAAACCGATATAGCATAGAAACCAGGGTATGCCATATAAACTTCTTCAATAGATAACGAGGCTGGATCACAGTTTACAGTTGCTTCTGCATCAAGATTTAAACTTTCTAATACTAAGGGCAATTGTTCTACATAATTTTCCCAAACTTTTTTACAAGGTTTATCACTTTCCCAACAAGCCATGTCTACAAGTTCATCAAATTGCTTCTCAAGTGTATCTAAGCTTTCTGCTACCGGTGTTTCAATATCGAACAGCATATAAAAAAGAAGGTCCGTAAATTTCTCGGTATTCTTCTTTAAGCGAAATCTTAAATTCGGTTGCTTCTTGTGGGTATTAATCTTTTCGATAATAGATCGATGGTCCATGGTTCTTCATTAGTTCATCAAAATTAACCAAATAAGTAAAAGTACTTCTCATCTAATGGTTAACTTTAGCTTAAAATCACAACAGCTAAGTCGAATGTTAGAAACGAATATTACAAAAAGCACATTTCAATTTTTAAATAAATTAAAGAAAAATAATAACAGGGATTGGTTTACGGAACATAAGGCTGAATTTAAAGCAGAAGAGACTAAGGTGAAAAGCTTTTTCAATCATGTGCTTGATAAACTAAAATTGCATGATGAAATTGAAAAATTAAAAGTATTTAGAATTTACAGGGATGTTCGTTTTTCTAAAAATAAGACACCCTATAAAACACACCTTTCCGCTTCTTTCGCTAGAGCAGGTAAGCATCGTAGAGGTGGATATTACTTGCAAATAGCACCAGGGAATAGTTTTATTGCAACCGGATTCTGGAATCCTGAAAAAAATGATTTGCTACGTATTAGAAAAGAGTGGGAGATAGATACCACGGACTTAACCGATATAATAGAGGATAAAAAATTTAAATCTATTTGGGGAGACTTAGTTGGTGATGAATTGAAAACTGCACCAAAAGGATTTGATAAAGAAGATCCCAACATTAAATTTATCCGCAAAAAACAATTCATCTTCGTAAAGAACTTTACAGACAAAGAGGTTTTGTCAGATGATTTCGCAGATAAAGTTAACGATAGCTTTTCAGCTATACGTCCTTATTTTGATTTAATGAGTACTATTCTAACTACTAATTTAAATGGCGAATCTTTATTGGACTAATTCATATTTTTCAAAATATTGAATTTGATCTTGAATTCTTTTTACGACCATATTCATCATTCTTTTATTTAATGCAGAAGAGTTTTTTATATAGATTTCATATTCTTCAACAGTAAATTGACCAATGATCATTCCCTTTAAGGAGTTTCTGAACTTAATATCTTTTTGAATTGAATTGGCAATGTAGCCCATGCGTTTTTCAATCTTTAGTTCATAAAAACTATTCTTCATTTTATGGATATAATTCTGGTAAGATGCTAGAAGTAAATCGTTTTGAAGCTTTATAATTGGGCGTAATGTCTGGTTTTGAAACCTTTCATCATCACTCATGTTGGGCATTATTTTGGCAGAGGCAATTAAAGGGCGAATAGATTGCAATTTCTGTGTCCTGTCCATTATGTTTTGATTTTACCTAAAGGTACATATAAGATAAAATTGATATTTAACCTCTGTAATAAGTTTTTAACCTGTTATGAACAATCATGTTAGAGACAAAAAACAGCTCATAATATTAGGGTTCTAATAATTCTGACAAGCAACAATTGTTAATATGTAACTTATTAAATATGTAATTGTTACAATTGGTAAATCGGTCTGCTTAGAAGTAGAAAATGTTAGTATTGAAAAATTTTAGGACTAACTTTGCGTTGTAGAATTTCAAAATAAAGAAGCTATGAGATTTCATACTAGAAAATTAGTTAAGCCAGGTGATTTAAACTCTAACGGAACATTGTTTGGGGGTAGATTATTGGCTTGGATCGACGAAGAGGCAGCACTATATGCTATTATTCAACTAGAAAATGGTAAAGTAGTTACTAAATATATGTCAGAAATTAATTTCATGAGCGCAGCAGTAAAAGGCGATGTCATTGAAATAGGTATTGAAGTGGTTAAGTTTGGTAAAACCTCATTAACATTAAATTGCGAGGTACGTAATAAAATGAACCATGAAACAATTGTTACCGTTGACAATATCATTATGGTAAACCTTGGTGAAAATGGCAAGCCTGCAGCACATGGTAAAACTAAAATTGAATTTGTAAAAGATCGACTAGCGGCAATGGGTGAAGCTAATTAGCTTTCACCCATTTCTTTTGCAACTGCCTGTACTTCATCAAGTACTCTCATAAGGTTACCACCCCATAACTTTGCAATATCTTCTTCACTATATCCGCGTTTAACAAGTTCTAAAGTAACATTAAAGGTTTCAGAGGCATCATTCCAACCATCAATACCACCACCACCATCAAAATCTGAACTAATACCGACGTATTCGATACCAATAAGTTTTACCATATAATCTATATGGTCCACAAAATCAGAAACGTTCACTGGTTCGGGAGCATCATTTTTTTGGGCAGCAAGTTCTTTTCCTATTTTAAGAACCTTCGGGTAATTATCCATAAAAGTTTCTTTTTCAGCGTCTGAAAGGCTTGATATTTGAGATCTTTGATACCAGGTGATATTTAATGAATCTGCTACGTTTTGGTATATAGATTTCATATATGCCTCTCTAGATTCATGCTTTTTTGTATCTAAATAAGAGCTAAAAGCCACGGTTTGTACAACCCCGCCATTTTCTTTCATCATCATCAACTGTTCATCATCTAAGTTTCTGCTATGCCCGCACAACGCTCTAGCGGATGAATGTGACGCTATAATAGGTGCTTTTGATAATGAAATCATTTGTTTCATAGCTTCTTTAGAAGGGTGAGAAATATCTATCATTATACCCAACTTGTTCATTTCTGCAACTGCTTGTTTACCTAAATCACTTAAGCCATTATATAACCATTTGTCATCTGCCTCTCCAGTATTAGAGTCTGAAAATTGGCTATGCCCATTATGTGCCAATGAAATATAGCGAGCTCCTAAATCATAATATTGTTTAAATTGGTTCATATCCAAACCAATTGGGTAAGCATTTTCAACACCTATCATTGCTGCTTTTTTACCCGAACCAACAATTCGCTTTACATCTGCAGAATTTAGTGCCAATTCTATTTGATCTGGTGCTATTTCTTCACATAATTTATGAATTGCCTCAAACTTTTGCATGGCATTTTCTTTAGCCTTGGCATAACCTTCATCTGTTAGTGTATCTTGACCTGTGTAAACAATAAGCCAGGTGACATCTAAACCACCTTCTTCCATTTTTGGTAAATTTATTTGGGTATCTAACCTTTGACTATAATTTACACTATCGGTAAAGTTTTTTACATTGATATCATTATGGGTATCGATAGTTATTGTATTATCATGAATTCGTTGTGCTTTTTCTAAGGTAGTTTCTATTGCTTTTTCCTTTTTTTCTCCACAAGAGATTAGCGTTGTAATACATAATAGATAGATAAACTGTTTCATGTCGTGAGTTTAGACCTACAATTTAGCTGTATTCACAACAAATAACCAGTCTTAGAGAACATTTTATTGTTCACACAGGGCTAAAGGCGCATTTTTAGATTATTGTAAATAATTATAGCCTTAATCTAAAGATTACATAATATATGCCTATTTCAAAAACTAAGGATTTACTTGGTCAATTATCTCAGCTAGAAAGAACAGTTAGTGAGTTTTCTTTTGAAGAGTTAAAAACCGATGATGCCAAAATTTTAAAAGCTTCTTTTGATAAATTTAGGTATAGTTTAGAAAAACATATATATCCATCAAATGAAAAAGGCATGGATATAGAAAAAACAGAAGATACTAAATCTTCAAATCAAGATATTTCTCAAAATCAATTTATGGCTCATATAAGTCATGAAATTAGAACTCCTTTAAATAGTATTATTGGTTTTGCTAATCTTTTGAATGAAGAGAAACTTACTGCTGGGCAACATAAAAAAGTTGATGCCATACAATTTGCTTCAAATACCCTCCTTAAATTAATCAATAAGGTTTTAGATTATTCTAAAATTTCTTCTGGTAATACCAATTTTGAGACTGTTGATTTTAATTTACATGGATTACTCAAAAATGTAATGTTTTTATGTGAAACTTTAGTTGTAGATAGAAAAATAGAACTCTTATTAGAAATCGATGATAAAGTTCCTGAAATTATTACTGGTGACCCATCTAAATTATCTCAAGTACTTTTAAATTTATTAGGCAACTCCGTCAAATTTGTTGAACAAGGCTTTATAAAATTAGAGGTTTTTTCCAAAGAAATATTGGGCCAGAATTGTTTGCTTGAATTTTCAGTGGCTGATACCGGTATTGGTATTTCTCAAGAAAAAATTAATGCCATTTTTAATCAATACGAACAAGCTGAAGACGATACCTCGAATAAATATGGAGGTACAGGCTTAGGCTTAACCATTACAAAAGAAATAATAGAAAAACTTAATGGTCAAATCGAAATTGAAAGTACTTTAAATAAAGGCACTTCTGTAATCTTTAGATTGCCATACCCTTATGGTGATGCCAAAAAAGTAGTTGATGAATCTTTAAAAAAAATCACCAAATCTAATAGAAAGAAATTATTAGCAGGAACCGAAATCATGGTTTTTGAAGATAATCAAATGAATCAGCGTTTGGTTGTTGAACAATTAACTAAATGGGGTTGCAAAGTACATACGAACATTACTGTAAATAAGGGAATAGAAATTTTAACTTCTAATACCATCGACCTTATTTTAATGGATTTAAAGATGCCTGGTCAAAATGGTTTTGAGGTATCAAAAATAATAAGGTCTTATAATAATTTAAGTGTTAAATCCATTCCCATTGTTGCATTTAGCGCCGATTTTACAGAGCAAGATGGTAAAGACTGCAAAGAAATAGGCATTAATGATTTTTTGCTAAAACCTTACACTTTAGACAACTTATTGAAGACCATAATTAAAAATAAAAAAGATAAACCTGAACAATTAGATTTCACTTCAATGCTGCAAAAACCAATGATTGAGCCAAAAGAAACTACGGTTATAAATCTAAATCACTTATTTAAAGATTGCTTTGGTGAAATAGATATGCTTAATGAACTAGTCAAGTTATTCAAACTAAATGCCATTGAGTTTATCGGTAATGTCAAAATCCATCTAAAAACCGAAAATTTAAAGGAAATAGCCCTTTCTGCACATAAACTTAAAGCAGGTTTTGCCATGATCAAAGCAAATGGCATGCGTAACTTAATAGTTGAAATAGAAAATAGCTGTAAAACCAATAAGCCTAATAAAGTAAAAGAGTTGTATGATATTTTTTTGAATGATTATCCAATATTAGAGGATAATCTAAATAATGCTTTAGAAATACTGAATAAAAAATAATATGGACAAAAATGTGCTATTAGCAGATGATGATCAACTACTAGCTTCTTTACTAAATTTTAGATTAAAGAAAGGTGGTTATAATGTACACCATTCTGCCAATGGTAAAGAAGTGAAAGAATATCTACAAAACCAAATGCCAGACATCATAGTAAGTGATATTATGATGCCATATTTTTCTGGTATCGAGTTAATTGATTTTGTACGAAAAGATCTCAAATCAAATACACCTATTATTATTATTTCATCTGCAGGTAACGAACAAAATGTACTCACTGCTTTTGAATTAGGTGCAAATGATTTTATTACTAAGCCCGTAAGTCCAACTGAATTATTAGTTCGAATAGCAAGAGAAATAAATAAATAACAAAAATTTGTTAAGCCCCCTAAGACAAATAAATATAACATTAATTACAGCTCCAGAATTCAATTTAGAATATCTCTGGTGGTTAACTATATTGTTTTTTGTCTTATCGGTAATTTACTTTATCGGGGTGTTTTTTGTTAGAAATAAAATCAACACCGTCAACAAACGAATTAAAGATAAGAAAGTTGAATTTTCCCCAATGATCAACGAGTTTCTTTTTTATGAAGACTCAAATACTAAAGAGGAAAAAATGAATTATTTAAATCTTAAAATCCAAATTAGAGAATTAATAAAGAAAGATTTTGATAGAAAAGTATTGACCGAGGTATTGTTAGATCTTCGTAAAGATCTTTCTGGACAATCTCAATCTGTTTTAATCGAATTGTATAAAGATTTAGGTCTTCATAACGATGCTTATGAGAAGTTAAAGAGCAGAAAATGGCAAATTGTTTCTAGCGGAATTTTAGAGTTGACTACTATGGAAGTAGATGAGGCTTATAGCTTTATAATAAAATTCATAAATCATAGACAAAGTACTATTCGCAAGCAAGCGGAAATAGCTATTGTTAACCTTAAAGAAGAAGGAATAAAATATTTTTTAGATAATACAAAGTATAAAATTGCCGAATGGCAACAACTAAAAATATTAGATGTACTTAGGCATAAGTCTAATTATAATCCTCCACAATTTGGACTTTGGTTGACGTCTAATAATGCTCATGTAGTTTTGTTTTCTTTACGCTTAATCAAATACTACAGCCAAAACGATGCAGAAAAATCGATAATTACTCTTTTAAAACATAAAAATCGAGATATTCAATTAGAGGCAATCGAATGTATTAAAGATTTTCATTTTATCAGTGCTTTACCTACGTTAAAATTAGTTTATCCGAAAGCTAACCATGACATTAAAATAGCAATTTTAGATGCAATTGGAGAATTGGGTTCAAAAGCAGAAATCATATTCTTAGAAAATTTAAAAACCTCTGAAAGACATTTCAATATTAAAGGAAAAGTGATAGGAACTTTAAATAAAATTAATCCAGAAAGTGTTCTTCCTACCAAAAACATATCAACAAGCGACTTTTATGATGCTGATTCAGAAGTAGCTTCTTTAAATATAGAAGTTCAATTATTGCCTGAAGTTGATTTTGAAAAAATTAATGAAGAGTCTTTGGAAATAGCAAAAGAAAAGATTTCTTCCAATCAAAATATAGAATTGGAAAAAGAAGTTGAGGATATAAATGAATCAATGAAATTAGAAGAAAACGAAAACCTTAAGAAAAACGTTTCCATTGAAAATAACATTTCATCTCATATAGAATCATCTGAAACAAACAGAAGTATTGACCTTACCGACATAGATTTGACATTTTTACCCCATATCAATAAAGAACCTGAATTAATAGAGAATATTCAGATGAACGATGCAAATGAAGAGATAAATACTGATGAGACTATTGAAGAGGAATTAACTTTTGATTTTATTCCTATAGTGGTCGACGAAATTTCGATTTATACAGACAATTTAAATTTTACAGAAGAGAAATTTGAGCCTTTGTTTGTTTTAGATGACCAATTAAAAATTGAAGATGAAGAATCTAATTTTTCATCTTCATCTCAGGCAAACATTAATACGGAAATGATAGATATTGATTGGTCTTCTATTTCAACCGGTACAGAAAATATTGTTAAACTTAATGGTACCGAAGACTCGTTAATTCATTTTGACGGAGACGTTATATCGTTTTCTGCAAACTTTATGTCTACAGCAGAATTAGAAACGATGGTTTTACTTGAAAATATAGCTGAGTTGGGAGACTGTCGTGAGCTCATATTATTGACTGAAATTATTAGTAATAACAGTTCTGAACTTGTTATTGAACGAGCAAATGAATTAATTAGAAAATTTTCATATCAATCACCAAGGCCCAAAGAATTATTTGCTGCCGAAAATGATTTATCAGAAAGTGTTTTTACTGATATTTATAGTCAAGCCGATTCAGAAACAAAACTTATTCTTTTAAAAGAGATAAAGAATTTTGGTAATAAAAAAGAAATTTTTTTATTAGAAAGTATTATTAAATCAGAATCAGATTCACTTGTTAAATTGGCGACAGAAGCTTTAAAGCAAATTAATTCTCAGTTAGAAATTCAAGTTGAATCTGATGAAACTAATGAGGACATTTTATTCGATGATGATTTTGAATTAGAATTAAAAGAATCCTTTAAAAAGAAATTAGAATCTGATCAAAATGGTTCTACTTTATTTGATCAATTATGTTCTTTATCCAACTCTTTATATAATAAGAATAATGGATAGTGAATTATTTAGTGTGGTATTGGAATACATCAATTTTGTATTCTTTGTTTTTACATTGATCTTATTTATTCTTTTTTCTGCAATGGCTTATTTCTCTACAAGAAACTCACTGCATTATAGAAATAAAAATAGCTTTACCGATATTTCAAAAATAATGGCTTCACCGTTGGCGCCAACTATAACCATAATCGCACCAGCTTATAACGAAGGGCTAACCATTGTAGAAAATATACGCTCATTATTATCATTACAATACGTAAACTATGATGTAATGGTCGTAAATGACGGCAGTAAAGACGATACATTACAAAAGCTTATCGACTCTTATGATTTAGAAAAGATAGATATTGAAATGGATCCGGATTGGAAATCTAAACCAGTGCGTGGCATCTATAAATCAAAGAATAGAGCTTTTGAAAAACTTACTGTAGTCGATAAAATGAATGGTGGAAAATCTGATGCTTTAAATACAGGTGTTGCATTATCCACAAGTAAATATGTTGGTTGTATTGATGTTGATTGCCTATTACAGCCAGATGCTTTGTTACACGTAGTGAAATCATTTTTTCAACGTTCTCAAAAAAGGGTAATAGCGGTTGGTGGTGTTATTCGTGTAGCGAATTCTTGTATAATACAAGGTGGTCAACTAGAAGAGATTAGGCTACCTAGCAATTGGTTGGCTAGATTTCAACTTTTAGAGTATACCCGTTCTTTTATTTTAGGTAGAATGGCTTGGGGTAGAATTGATAGTTTGTTAATTATTTCTGGTGCCTTTGGCTTTTTTGAACGTGAAATCGCATTAGCTGTTGGCGGTTATGATACAAATACGGTGGGTGAGGATATGGAGATCGTTTTTAAAATGCGCCGTTACATGCATGATAGAAAGGAACCATATACTATAGAATACATTCCTGACCCACTATGTTGGACCGAGGTTCCTGAGGATCTCAAAATACTTGTTAACCAAAGAGATCGTTGGGCTCGTGGTAACCTAGAAACACTGTTCAAGCATAAAGATATGTTGTTCAATTCTAAATATGGTAGGCTTGGTTTATTAAGTTATCCTTATTGGTTTTTCTATGAATGGCTAGCCCCTTTATTAGAGTTTTTTGGATTCTTTACTATTTTACTTTTTGCTTATCTAGGTATCTTGAATTGGGAATTCTTTTTCTTAATTACCCTTGCTATATTTCTGTTTTCTATAATGATTTCATTTTATGCCATTCTGTGGGATGTTTATTCTTATAATCAATACAGAAAAACAAAAGATATTTTAATATTAATGGGCTTGGCTATTTTAGAGCCTTTCATTTTTCATCCTATAGTAGTTTATGCTGCAGTTAGGGGTAATTATAAAAAATTGTTTAAAATAAAATCTGGTTGGGGATCCCAAGTTAGAAAAGGTTTTGCAAAAGCGACTTAAAACAAAATGAATACAAGCAGTATAGATAGATATTCTTTAAAGCAGTATACACGGCTTATGATATCCTTTTTTGGATGTTTGCTAGTGTTAACTCTGTTTCAATATGGTATGCTATACTATAAAGGCGTAATTGACACTATTTTCTCAGTAAGTATTGTCAAGGCTATTGTTCATCAAATTGGTTTTACTGCGTTAATGGGTATTGTTATGGTATTTCCTTTTAATTTTTGGGAAAACCTTAGATCAAAATACGGTTTCAACCTAGTCTTTGTATTGCTTGGTCTTATTTTAATTATTGAAACATTTCTTACAGGTTATTATGTTACAACCTTGGTACCCTTAGGTTCAAATTTGTTAGGCTATAGCTATGCGGATATTAAAATTACTATAGTAAATTCTATTGGTTATATGGTTTTCTTGTATTTGTTTATTGTAGTTGCCACATTAATTAGTTTATTCTGGGTATTATATAAAGTCACTTCAAAATTCTATCATAGAATTAGTAAAATGTATCCTTTTACCATAGTGCTATTCAGTTTGTTCATGGCATCTATATTTATTGATGGAAAACCAATAAACCATAACAAATCACAGTATTTGGCAGTTAATTTGTACAATACAGCTACTGAGGATAATTCGTATAATTCAGAGGAAGAATATCCATTGGTTAAAAGTGCGGATATTGAAGATGTACTTGGCGATTATTTTAATCTTAAGGAAGAAAAACCAAATATCGTTTTCATAATGGTAGAAGGTTTGGGAAGGGATTTTGTAGGTGAAGGTGCAGAATTCGGAGGATTCACACCATATTTAGATTCCTTGACCACCAAATCTTTGTATTGGGAAAATTTTTTAAGTAATACAGGTAAAAGGTTTGGGGTATTACCTTCTTTATTAGGTTCATTGCCATTTGGTAAAAACGGATTTATGGAGTTAGAAGAGTACCCGAATAAGTTGACAATGTTCAGTGTTTTAAAAAATAACGGGTATCACACTTCATATTATCAGGGCATTAATAGTTCTTTCGATAAAGTCGATAAGTTTTTAGACAGTGAGAATGTAGATTTTGTTTTAGATAAATCTGGTTTTGGAATCAACTACGAGCAACAAGCAAATGATGCAGCCGGTTCTTCTTGGGGGTATCCTGATATGGAACTGTTCAAGAAAGGTCTTAGTATAGATAGAAACAAAAACCAACCAAGGTTAGAGGTATTTATGACTATTAGTGCGCATGAACCTTTTATATCACCAAATCAAGAGTTATTTGAAGGTAAGGTCAAGAATAAATTAAAAATTGAAGATTTTAATTCTAAAGTTAAACGAATTGTAGAAAAGAATAAGAATGTTTTTGCCACACTTTTATATACTGATAACGCTATCAAATGGTTTATGGAATCTTATAAGTCACAACCAAATTATAATAATACCATTTTTGTTATTACAGGTGACCATAGGTTAAATCCTATTCCTCAACGTAATTCTATTAGTCGTTTTCATGTTCCATTAATTATGTACAGTCCTATGCTGACGAAAACAAGAACAATAAGCTCTATTTCTTCTCATTTTGATGTTACTCCATCCATACTAGCACTTCTTGATAATGCATACGAATTAAAAATGCCGAAAAAAGTAGCTTGGATGGGAGGAGCGCTTGATATGCAAACAACATTTCGATCTACTAAGAATATTCCTTTAATGAGAAATAAGAATGAATTAAAAGAATATGTCAGTGGTGAAAAATTTTTTACTGACGGTGATGTTGTGGATTTAGATAAAAATTTAAATATAAGCTCGGCAACCAAGGTAAGTTCGGTTGAAAGAGCATTGGAAAATTTTAAATCAGTTAATCATTACGTCACTTCAGAAAACAAAATAATTCCCGAAAATTTGACTGTTTTAGCAGTACAAAAAGAAAAGTTTACACGATCTGAAATTACATGGATCAATAGCATTTATGATGGCAACAATTTTGACAAGTCTTTTCTTAAAGCTAGAGATTTAGCTTTTGATAAAAAATGGGATGATGCACTTTTACTTTGTCGTTATATACTTTCTGAGTCGCCCAGTCATATTGACACTAAAATTTTAATGGGAAGGATACATATTTGGAAAGGTAACTATAATGAATCTGTAAAGATTTTGAAAGAATGTATGGTCATGAACCCTAATTATATTGACACCTATTCTGCACTTTTCGATGTTTATTATTGGTACAATAAATACGATGAAGGTATAGAACTGATTGCTATAGTTGAAGAAAACAGTGCTAGTGCTAATGAAATTTCAAATAAAATATCTAGATCTCGTAATATGGCTAGAAAAGCGGGAATAGATATCCATGAAAATAAGGCGACTAAAAATACGTTAGCATCTAACGACTAATGAAGTATTGTTATTTACATATCATCTTTTTACTACTATCTATTTTCGTTCAAAAGGTTAGTGCCCAAGAAAATACAAGCGGTGATCCAGCGTTTGATACTGCTTATGCGTTAGCTTATGAAGGTAAAACAAATACCGCGCATAATATACTTTATAATTTGGTCAATGAACCTACCACTAAAATAGAGATTTCTATTTTATGGGCGAGTACATTAAGTTGGAGGGGAGATTTTGATAAGGCAAGGTCTGTTTTCAATGACATTTTATCTTTAGATAAAAATAATAGAGAGGCATGGATCTCTGCAATTAAAAATGAATTATATGCTAAAAATTATTCCACTGCTGTAGGTTTAGCTAATAAAGGGTTAGGGTATGTTGAAAATGACCAAGAACTGATTCGGTTGCAAAAAATGGCTGAAGAAGGAGTCAATAATTTAGATTATAATGAAAAGGGTTGGTTTAATGTTGAGAGTGAAATTACCCAAATGTTTTCTAAACTAAATGAATCAAATACAAACAATGATAAAATAGAAATTGTTGAAGATGAGCCTATTCTTAAAACACCCATTGCGGAAGAAAAAATAAAAAATACTCTTTCGTTTAATAGTTCAGTTACATTTTACGACCAAATTTTTGAGCCGATTACCACTTCAAGTATTTCATATAATAGAGAAACAACTTTTGGTACGATTATTCCAAGAATTAATAACAGTAACAGATTTGGGAAAAACGGAATTCAATTAGATTTAGACTTATATCCTAAAATTGCTAAAGGTGTTTATGCCTATATTAATTATGGTTATTCTGAGTCTGATCTATATCCAAACCATAAAGTTGGCGGCGATATTTACTATAATCACAAAAGCGGTTTTGAATTCTCTGGAGGTGGTAGGTACATTAATTTCGCTACTAATGATGTGAAGTCGATTACGAATTCAATTGGTTATTATACAGGTAATTATTATTTTTCATTACGTTCATATATAACACCTGATTCTGATAACCTTACGAATATATCAGGTGATTTTTTGTTGCGCAGATATTTAAAAGATGCCAAAAACTATGTTGGTGTTAATGTAGGTGTAGGCTTCTCTCCTGAATTACGTCAGTTTACTTCTGGAGATCAGCTTTTAGCAGAAACTTTATTATTTATAGAATCGCAACGTTTAAGCTTAGAATATCAATTTACAAGTAAAAACAGTCTTAGTACCTATAGAGCCAATGTTGGAGTGCTACGTCAAGAAAAATCTTTTGATCCAGATAATTATTTTTATTCTATTTCTGCAGGTTTAACGTATGAGTTCAATTTTTAGAATTCATAGCGGAAATCCATTTATCTGCATACATACCGTAAACTAATCCTAGTTCGTTATCATATACATATTGTTCATCTTTTCCTGTATCAAAATTAACATTGAAAACATAAACTTTTATTCCTGCATCTTTTAATTGTAACATTAGTTTCTTTTGACTAGAAATTATTCTTCTTGAAACCGCCACGTGTTTTACATTGTTGACTTTTAGAAAATTTACCTTATCACCTTTAATGGTCATTAAAGGTTCTTGTGAAATTATAGTTTGTATACCATTTGCAGAAGCTTTTTCTATCGCCATAACACTAAACAGTTCCATAATTAGACGTTCTTTATCCACAAAAGCCTTGGCAAATGAAATAGGGTCATTTATCATACCTGTAATTAAGGTTGCATCTGGGTGGTTTTTAAACCAATTATTTATGCCGTCTATATCTAAAGTGGTGTAATCTCCATATATTTTTTGATTCATAAATTCAGCGTGGGTAGGGGGTAAGCTACCCATATAATCAGTAAAACGCGCCCACATGTTCCAATCATGTGCCGCAACTAATTTTCCGTCGGATGTTTCTATGATGTCCAATTCAAAATTTCGGAAGCCTTTTTTATAATTTTCGTCTAAGGCATTTTTAGAATTGGTCAATTTAACTCCGTTAACCTCTCCTCCGGCATGGGCGATATACCGATCTATTTTCGAATCAAATTCGTAAATCTCTTTTGGAAAATAAACATCTTTACTTTTTATAGTTGTAGGTACATTCAAACTTACGGTAATCGAGTTGTCATTTACCATTTCAACAATATCGCTGTTTATATTATGCATAACATAAGCCTGTCTGCCTCTTAATTTGCTTAACTGTATAAGACCTATTTGATGTAGTTGTTTTTCAAACCCCTTTAATTGTGCCGCAGCTGAATCATGAGCCAATATTGCAAATATTTCATTAGAAGTTAACATTTTAGAAATGACCTCAATAAAATCTATAACATCTTCTTTACTACCATAAGTATCAAAAGTCTTGAATTCAAGCTTATTTCCCGCCTGTAAATGAATGATTGTTAATCCGCGTTCTATCGCTTCGGTTTGTGATGCATAAACAAAAGTACTACGTTCATTTGTATTAAAGCTATGACTATTTAGAACTAGCTCGAATGATTTCAAATTAGTATAACTAGAATCTCTAACATTTATATTCTTTGCTCTTATAGATATATTTACAAAAAGAAAAATTAATAGCATTGCATATGTATGGTTGAATAAAAGTTGAGAGAGTTTTGTCATTGTAATTATATTTTCAATGTCATCAAAGGTATAAGATTATGAAGCACTTACTAATACTACCGTAAAAATGAAATTTGATCAACGGTATTGTAATCATAATACGCCTTATCTTAAAAGATATAAGGTGTTTGTTTTATGCCAAACTTAAACTACCAGTACCATTGCTTAAATATGATTATGTACTTTCTTTTAGTTTTTGAGTTTACTTAACGGTTTATAAATGTGTTTGTTTTGTGAATGTTATCGTTTAAATACCAATAAATAGGATGAAATACCACTTGCCAAACCTTGTAAAATAAAGGATTGAATGAAACTAAATGGTAAACAACACTTTTATATAGGTTTTACAACATTTTTAAATTAGTTCACCACAATTTATTGTCACAGCTTTAACATCATTATATATTTACTTCAAGATATGAATGCCCAAATCAAGATTAACTTTTAAACCTACAATATGCTTTACGACACCTACGGTGAAGAATACCTTTTGTTTCTTCAAGATTTAAATGAAATTCTTAGTATCAACGAATTAGCTGAGTTGGACTACATGTAAAAGTGAACCAAACCTAAAACCAAAAAAAATAGTACCATGGCACATCAAAATCAAGATTTCTCGTCTTATCAAAATTTTATCCAGGATCTTAATAGCATCCTAGTAAATTTTAACATCAACAAATTAACTTATTCTTAGTGTTCCAAACATTAGAAAAAAGAAAGCGCCCGTTAATACGGGCGCTTTCTTTTTAAATAATAAATATAAGTCTAGCCTAAATAGGTCTTAAGTAACTTACTTCTAGAGGCATGACGTAATTTACGAATTGCCTTCTCACGAATTTGCCTAACACGCTCTCTTGTAAGATCGAATGTCTGACCAATTTCTGCTAAAGTCATTGATTGTTGATCACCAATACCATAATAAAGCTTAACTACATCTGCCTCTCTTGGCGATAATGTATCTAACGCTCTGTTAATTTCAGTATTCAAAGACTGTTGTAATAAAATATTATCTGGTCTTGGAGATTCACCCGAACGTAAAACGTCATACAGGTTAGAATCCTCGCCTTCACGTAAAGGTGCATCCATAGATACGTGTCTACCTGAATTCTTAAGTGATTGCTTCACCTCAGAAACCGTCATTTCTAATTCTTTTGCAATTTCTTCTGGAGAGGGCGGACGTTCGTGAGCTTGCTCTAAATAAGAAAATGTCTTTTTAATTTTATTGATTGAACCAATTTTGTTCAATGGTAAGCGAACAACTCTAGATTGTTCAGCCAAAGCTTGTAGTATAGATTGTCTGATCCACCAAACGGCATAGGATATAAACTTAAATCCTCTTGTTTCATCAAATCTTTTTGCTGCTTTAACTAAGCCTAAATTTCCTTCATTAATTAAATCTGGTAATTTAAGACCTTGATTTTGATATTGTTTTGCTACGGAAACGACGAACCTTAAGTTTGCAGTGGTTAATTTTTCCAAAGCTGCTTGACTACCTTCGCGAATTTTCTGCGCTAGTTCTACCTCTTCATTCGCTGTAATCAAATCAATTTTGCTGATATCTTGCAAGTATTTATCCAGTGATTTCGATTCACGATTCGTTACCTGCTTGATAATCTTTAGTTGCCTCATATGTGTGTATGGAATTTAGAAGTTGTACAAGTTTACAGTATACCGCTTTTTATCCATATTTCCTAATCAATTTAACTATACTTCTACAGCATTTATTAGCTTTAACATAGAATTAAGCTTTTAGGAGGTTGTTTCTGTAAAGCGTATTTTTGAGTACAGACACTGAATTTATATGAGTAAAAGGGCATTAAAAACATATATCTCCAAGCTTCCTAAAAAAGCTTTAGAAGAACAGATAATGGAGCTTTACGAAAAGTTTCCTGCAGTAAAAACCTATTACGATTTCGCATTTAATCCTAAAGAAGACAAACTGGTGCAAGATGCAAAAGCAAAAATATCAAATGAATATTTTCCTGTAAAGCGAAGAAGACCTAAAGCCCGTAGGTCTGTCGCGCAAAAATTCATTAAGCATTTTATAAAATTAGGAGTAGACCCACACCTCATAGCCGATGTTATGTGCTATAACATAGAAATTGCACAAACTTTTTCTTTGGAGAAGAATGTACCAGATTCTTTCTATAGAAGTATGTTAAATTCATTTAACGAAGTAATTCAATTTACTACGATGCAAGGTGTATTTCCAGAATTCAGAGAACGTATTTTAAAAATATATACAGAAACACAAAATCAAAATTGGCTATTTGAAGATGAGTTTTCAAAAGCATTGGATATTATAGATTAGCATATGGCAATAGTAATTATAAGACAGGATAATAAAATTGAACTTTGGAAAAATGCTTTACAAAAAGCAGATAGCTCTTTAAAGGTATACGGCTATTTAGAGGGTCACCCAAAAGATGAAATTACCATGGCTGTTATCTGGAAGCATCCTAAAGGTACACTAGCTAATTACCCCAATTTAAAATGTATTGCTTCTGCAGGTGCCGGTGTTGATTATATATTTGAAGACGATACCCGTCCTAAAAATATTCCTATTACCCGTATAGTTGATCCGTTTTTGGCAGGTGATATGTTTGAGCATGTGCTTGCTGTAATATTTGCACATCTAAAGAATTTGAACGAATATAAATTAGACCAAGTTGCCAATGTATGGGAACCTAAAGAGTACTTAAGAATTAAAGATGTTACCGTTGGTATTTTGGGCCTCGGTGAATTGGGTGCACTTACAGCTACTGATCTTACCAAATTCGGTTTTAAAGTGCAAGGGTGGAGTAGAAGTAAAAAGAACATTGAGGACGTAGCAACTTTTTCTGGTGCTGATGAACAACAAGAGTTCTTAAAAACTACCGATATTTTAGTGTGTTTATTACCCCTAACCCCCGCAACTGAAGGTATTCTAAACAAAGCGCTGATGTCTCAACTTCCTAAAAATGCATATATTATTAATGTTGCTCGTGGAGGTCATTTGGTGGATGATGATTTAATTGAGCTGTTAGATACAGACCATCTTTCTGGGGCTTGTTTAGATGTATATCATACAGAACCATTACCCAAAATTCATTCTTTTTGGAATCATAAAAAAGTTCATATGACTCCACATTATGCCAGTGTTTCAGACACCAATTCTGTAATTCCGCAGATTGTTGAAAATTATAAAAGGTTAAGTACAACAGAAAAGTTGAAAAACTTAGTAGATTCTGACAGGGGATATTAATATTGTTTTTTCAAGATTTTTATTTCCTAGACCCATAAAAATCATATAATTTTATAAGGTTTTTGCATTATTAATATAAATAAACGCCTACAAACCTTTTGAAGCTACAAAACGACACCACTGAGAAAACCCTGTACGATTATCAAGAGGAAGATCTGCATTCTATTTTTAAATATCTAGAAGAGAATGGCGACAACTCTAATCTACTTTACCAGTTACCGACTGGTGGCGGTAAAACTGTTGTATTCTCAGAAATTGCCAAACGTTACATAGCCAAAACGAATAAAAAGGTAATCGTACTTACGCACCGAATAGAACTAAGCCAGCAAACGTCAAGAATGTTGAACGGTTTTGGAGTAAAGAACAAAATAATAAATAGTGAGGTAAAAGAATGGCAAGACCAAGACGAGTTTATGTGTTTTGTTGCCATGGTAGAAACACTGAACAATAGATTACAAGAAGAAAAGGTCGAGATCAACAATATTGGGCTTGTTATTATTGATGAAGCACACTACAATTCGTTTCGTAAGCTTTTCAAATTTTTTGAAAACTCCGTAATTCTTGGAGTTACTGCCACACCATTGAGTTCGAATATTAAACTACCTATGAAAGACAACTATAAAAAGTTGATTGTAGGGGAGTCTATAGAATCATTGATTCAGAAAAAATTCTTGGCAAAGGCTAATATGTACAATTACGATGTTAGCCTGCAAACTTTAAAATTAGGTATTAGTGGTGATTATACGGTAAAATCTTCTGATGAGCTTTATGGTAACCATAGTATGCTTAATAAGCTGGTTTCCGCCTATAATGAAATCGCTAAGGGCACAAAGACCTTAATTTTCAATAATGGTATAAACACGTCTAGATATGTTTGTGAAACCTTTAGAAAAGCCGGTTATAATATTCGTCACTTAGATAATAAAAATAATGCTGCAGAACGTAAAGAGATTCTTAAATGGTTTAAAGAGACTCCCGATGCTATTCTTACATCTGTTAGTATTTTAACAACAGGTTTCGATGAGCCTAGTGTTGAAACCATTATTCTTAACCGTGCCACAAGATCTTTGACGCTATATTTTCAAATGATCGGTCGTGGTTCTAGATACCTTCCTAATAAAGAAGAGTTCAATGTAATAGATATGGGGAACAATGTTGCCCGTTTCGGATTATGGAATGCCGGTATCGATTGGCAAGAAATTTTTCATTTTCCAGATTTTTACTTGGAGAATATAAAGAATGATGAAGAGATCGAACGTGAGTTCGTTTATGAAATGCCAGCTGACCTACGTTCCGAATTTGCAAATTCTACCGATATCGATTTTGACATTAAAGCGGAATACAAGAAAAGTTTTGCCAATGGAGAAAAATCCAAATTGGTACTGGAGAAAAGTATAGAGCAGCATGCAAAAATTTGTGTAGAGAATTCTGAAGATGTTTTTGATGCTCGTATTCTAGCTAAAAAACTGAAAGAAGAAATCAAATACCGTGTGCGTCAATATTCGTATTGTATCATGAACAACACCAAAAATTATAAAGAATGGTTAGAGGAAGATTATGAGCGCAAATTGCGTTCAAAAATTTCTAAGCTGTTCGCTGCAAAAATGTAGGTTTTCGCAGTAGTTGCAGATTATGATTTAGGATCGATGTAATTATTGATTCTATAATCTACCGATAGCTATTTTATAGGATGTTGAAAAATGTAATACGCATTATCAATATTCAAATAAGTTGGTTAAATTCAAGAGCTTGAACAACTACAACGCTCTCAACTAATGAAAAACCGCTTATTTTCCCTCACCCTATTCTTAACAATTCTTTTTTTCGGTATTACAGGCTATCACTTCCTTACAGGTTGGCATCCTATTATAATGATGTTTATCGCCATAGTTATAGGTGTTTTAATTCACGCTGCCACTTACGCATTGTTTAATGTACTGGGCAAAGGGTTGAAGCAATTTTCTTTACAAACGATTACTGCTGTTCTCAGCGCTATTTTCGTTTTTACTGTGCTTAAATATTTTGGCTTTGGTTGGCCTACGCTATTCTATAGTGGGGTAATTGCATTGGGTATCTTATTATGTATAGCGGTATATCGATTTCAAAAGAAAAGAAATTTCTTGTCAAGCTTTTTCTTGATAGTGATGGCTCTTAGTGCTATTTACATATTTTATGAATTGGCAGGTTCAGGAGCTGACCCCTATGAGAGTGAGGTTCCACTAGCTTTTGCACAAGAAGATTCTTTTCCTCCGGATACTGAACCATTACAGAACCCTGCTGCTTCCGGTCCGTTTTCTGTACAAACATTTACGTATGGTAGCGGTGCAGATGAGCAACGTGAAGTATTTTCCACTGGCGTGACCTATAAAACGAATACTGTAGATGGCACCTGGCTAATACCTGATTGGAAAGATAAAAAGAAGAAATGGCGTGAACAATATTGGGGTTTCGGGGCTAAAAACTTTCCTTTAAATGGTAGGGTATATATGCCTGAAGGTGACGGACCATTTCCTTTGACCCTAATTGTGCACGGTAATCATAGTATGATTGATTATTCTGATGATGGTTATGGCTATCTGGGAAATTTGTTGGCCAGTAGGGGAATTATAGCAGTGTCGGTCGATGAGAATTTTTTAAACGGACATTGGTCGGGTGATTTCAGAGGAAAAGAAATGCCTGCGCGAGCTTGGCTTTTGCTTAAACATTTGGAACAGTGGAGAAGCTGGAATGCAGAAGAAGGGCACGAATTATCGAATAAAGTTGATTTGGATAATATTATGCTTGTTGGGCATTCTCGTGGTGGTGAGGCAGTTTCTATTGCCGCTGCATATAATCAGCTACCGTATTTTCCTGATCAGGCAAATGAAAAGTTCGATTTTAACTTTAATATAAAAGGAGTAGTGGCATTGGCACCTACAGATTACAGATATGATCGTAAAATAGTATTGAATAATATTAACTTTCTAAGCATACAAGGTTCGTATGATGCCGATGAAGTTAGCTTCTGGGGAATGCGACCATATCGTCGTTTGCAGTATACGGATTCTATCTCTCGATTTAAATCGGGAGTATATATACATCATGCCAATCACGGACAATTTAATTCCACTTGGGGTAATTCAGATTTTGGAGCATCTTCAAAGTGGTTATTGAATTTGAACCCGCTATTGAAAGAAGAACAGCAACAAGAAGCAGCAAAGGTATTTATCAGTGCATTTGCTGAAGCTTCATTAAAAGACCATCAAGAGTTTCGTTCAGTGTTCAGAAATGTTTCGGTAGCAAAGCAGTGGTTGCCGGTTGAGCATTACCTTACTTCTTTTGAATCCTCTAATTTTCATGCCATTGCCAATTTTGAAGAAGATTTGGATATTACCACGGCAATAGATGCCACAAAAATACAAGCGACCAACATTGCCTTATGGAAAGAAGAAAATCTACCTACGCGTGATGAAGGTAGCCAAGAAAACAACGCGGTTATCTTAGGGTGGGATTATAATAATTCAAAGAATTCTTCGGATAAGGGAATGTATGAAATAATGCTTTCTGCGAATGATTCTATACCGTTTTCATCAACGTCTAGCTTACAATTCACGCTGGGAGCAGGAAATCACGAATGGCTTGATATTAATTTGACCAAAGAGGGAAAAGAAGCTAAAACTGAGGAAGATAAACGAGAAGTTCCGCAACTAGATTTTACCATTCAGCTTACAGATGAATCGGGACAAACAAGCGCTTTAAAAGTGAGTGAAATTAAAGGCATAACGAAACCTTTAAAAACAAGATTTACAAAATTTAAGTTCCTGGATAAAGAAATGATTGGTGAAGATTGGGAAGTACAGTTACAGACCTACCACTTTCCAATGCAAGCATTCTCCAATATAAATCCGGAGTTTAATGTGGAAGCAATTAGCTCCATCAAATTCATTTTTGACCAAACCGAATATGGGGTAGTGGTGCTTGATGAAATTGGTGTTTCTGGTGATTAGTTGTTGGTTGTCCGTTGATGGTTGGGTAAAATTTAGCTTTGCTAAATTTTATAACACCTAAAAATCTATACTCTATATTCTCAATTCTCACGTAGTACTTTGCAAATGACACCTTACACTTAATACTTCGTACTTCATACTTAGTACTTTGTACCTTGCTTGTCCGTTCGAGTGAATTTCGAGGCACGAGAAATTAGTATCGAGAACTTTCACGTGTTCCAAAGGTTCTCGATACCTGCCCGCCGGCAGGCAGGCAACTTTGTAGTTTCCGCTATGCTACAACTAAAAATCCACTCGAAGTGACATTATTACTAAACATCAACACTAAAAACTGATACGGAATACTGAGTACTAAACATTTACCAACCACAAAACATCCCCTTTACTATGTACTTAAAAAATAATCACAAAACTCTTCCCATAATCGCCTAAGTCTAGACAGAACCTGCATCTACAGCAGTTTGGGTTCGAATGACTCAATTATTAAAGGGGTTTAAAAAACAAGAATGTGCTATTACCGTTGCATTGTTGTACAATCCCTTTTTGACAGAAGAACAGTTTCGATGGCGGAAGACATGTGACTAATATTGATGCGTTAAATACTTAAAAACTACTATTTGCCCATTAATTTCAAAAAAATCACCAGAAACTAAACTGCTTATTTACCGCAGCAAATAGCAATAATGAATAACCGTGCAACCGGATTTCTTGTGCACGGTAGGGTAGAAGATGTTAATGAAGTCATGCAATCGGCAAAAGTATGTCTAGCTCCGCTACTTTTTGTTGCCGGAATTAAAGGAAAACTACTTTCGACTATGCAAAACGTTACACCCAGCGTTACCACAACTATTGGTACCGAAGGCATGCACGGCATTCTGGACTGGAACGGCTATATTGAAAATGACCATACCGCTTTTGAGGAAACTGCTGTGAGGTTATATACCACTGAACTTACCTGGCAAAATTCTCAAGATCAAGCTAGTACTTTAATAAATACTTTAATATGCTAAATCTAGTTTAGAAAATATGTTAGTAGCGCAAGTGGAACAGCTTCAAAAACATTTATTTACACATAGAAAACAAAACTTTACAGGAACTTTATTACAGCACCAAACCATGACCGCTACCAAGTTTATGAGCAAGTGGATTGAGGAGAAGAATAGGGGGGGATGATAAGTTTCGTTATCGTTGTTGTGTATGATTAGTGGCGTGTTTAAGCAACTAATTTAGCAACTAAAAACCGAATATAAAATCCGATAGGATTTTCGTAAGTAGGCTAGAACTAGTAATAAATTATATACGGTATTGGCAATAGTTTTTAATTAAATTTTGTTGATTTTATTATTTTGGTTTTACGAAAGTCACTTAAGTCTATAACACTCATCATTGATGAAGTAGATTTTGTAAATTCATCCTCATTATAACCTCCGAATATATAAAGATTTCCATCATAACAATGCATTTGAGAGCTTTTCGTATACAAGGCAATTTTATATTCATTCAAAATTTTAGTCTTAGTGTTATAGGTTTGAATTAAACCACTACTGAAGATATAAATACAATTGTCTGAATAAGCCAAAGCAGGATTTTCAATTCCAGAAAACAAATTACCTTCATTTTTCCATTGTCCATTTTTAAGGTCATAGGACTCTATTTCTGTCAAAGGGTTCTTGTTAAATCCTCCTATAAGGTAAATCTTATTCTTTACTATTATTCCACTAACTTCTTTTGCTCTAGTCATTTTTGAAAGTTCATACCAATAACCAGATGATGTATCATAAATGTGAGATTCATTACTGTAAATTTTTTCTCCGCTCTTTTTTAATTTAGTAGAACCTCCCATGATAATAATATTGTCCTTATATGAAAAAGAAGAAAAGTTTATAGCTTGGTGTGGGTTTGTTCCATCAATAATTATTTTCCCTTTTTGAAGGTCTAAAACTTCAATTCTATTCTCTAAATATTCGTACTTCCCATTTCTTGACAATGATTTTCCGCCTAAGACATACAATTCATCATTAATGTAAACTGTTCGATGATATGCTCGTTTTATAAATTCTAAATTAGAAATAGCCCAACTGTTTTTTGCAATGTCATAAATCTGTAATTTATCACTATAACTTTCCCACGTGAAATTACTTCTCATTTTTTTTAAAAAATCTCCAAAGGTTGCATTTGGAATATTACTAACTTCATGAAGAACTTTTTTTTCAGTATCTTCAATATAAGACTGGTCTCCACCAATAACATAAATTTTATTTTCAATTAATTCAGAACTAAAATTATATACTCCTTTTTTTAATGAAGATAATTTTTTAAACGGTATCTGGTTTTTTAATTCAACTTGATTAGAAACAGTAACTTCGTCAAGGTGTTCAGTTTTTTTTGATAAATGAACTATAAAATTAAGCTGTTCTAGTTCTGAAAATATTATATACTTTGTGTTGTAGCCAATAATTGAAAAATGAATAGTGTCAGTTGGTTTTAAATTTGATTGAAGTTTTAGATGAAATTCTCCTTTTTCATTTGTAATGCTTCCTTCTTTAATTTTTTTTAAATATACATTTACATATTCAATAGGCGTATTTGTTTCTACTTCTAAAACTTTTCCATTAATGTTTTGTGAAAAAGAAGTAAAAATTGAAAAAAATAAGAGTAGAGTTAATTTCACTTTCATGTCTTCTTAATTATTGCCAACGTGGAGCTAGGAAGAGTTTCAATTCTTTTTAGCGGACGATAACGAAGTTCGTTCTTTCAAATATTGAAAGCAAGTACTTACATAATGAGTTGTAAGCAAATTATTAACGAAATGGTTAATTTTAATGCAGTTCTTCCTTACTTTTCAAACTTACTATCCACCAAATCCATTAATTCCTCACCATGCAAATTTTTAGCCATGACTACTCCGTTACTATCTAAAATAAAGTTGGCAGGTATGGTACGTACACGTATTTTTTTTAAGAAAGGAGCATCATCTCCTTGTAAGTCAGAGGATTGCAACCAACGATTAGCACCATCTCGCTTTGCCGCGGCTTTCCAGCTTCTTTCATCACTTTCTAAGGCATAGGCAACTATTTGTAAACCTTGTTCACGATATTCATTGTAAAGGGGCACTAGAATTTTTCTATTCTCTATTCTGCAAGGCGCGCACCATGATGCCCATAAGTCCACAATCGTCAATTTTTCACCCAATACATCATTTAAAAGCAAGGTGTCTTTTGTCATCAAAGGCAATTGAATATTTGGAAATTCATCACCTATCAATACCGGTAAATTTTCGGGTTCGCTTTCTTTACACAATTGCTGAACCCAAGCGTGATCAGGTTGTGTTTTATTCCATTTGGTGCATTGATCCACTAAAAACTCCGGTACGCGTTCATAATCGTTTTCGGGGCTTACCCAACGTAAGGCTACTACCGCAGGTAATAATTGCGGAGTGCTATCTGCAAATTCCATCAAGGCTTTCTGGTATTGTAATACGGCATGTTCTTTCGCCATTAATTCATCACCCTCTTCCACATTCCATTGCTTGTTGGCAAGGTGGCTTTGGTAAGCTTCTTGCTTTATATCCCTTAAGTTCAGTAAAGCCTTGTTCATCTCAGAAGGATTAGCAATAGTAAAGCTTTTTTGAAATTCAGTAAACCTTGCAGTTATTTGTAACTGTTCCCCATTTTGCCAAACTATGGGCATATAATTGGTACTGGTATTATGGTCATTGTTGAAATAGTTTCCGGCTTTTCCTGTGGGTTGCACGGCAAATTCAAATAATGTCGGTTTTTTAATATCGGGTAGGTTATGAAATGCGAAGCTTCCGTCAGATTTGACAATGGCAGAGTCTATAATTTTACCTAAATAGGAAGCCGCTACATGCTGCAAATCCTTAGGCTGAATTAAATAAACAGTGGTGTTTTCCTCTTCAGCGCCTTTTAATGTACCTGATATGACTTCGGGCGAATTACATGCCGTAAGATTCAGAACTAATAAGACAACACCGGTAATGATTTTAAAAGAGTTACTTTTCATGTACATTTAATTATTCTCGGTGGTAAACTAATTGAATTTTTGACTTTTTCAATCAATTATAAAGAAGTTTTTTTTTAATAGATTGCAATTGTAATAAGAGAAATTGTAAAATGAAATATCAAGATTACGTTTTTACGTTATAGTATATATTCAGGTAATTTCTATCTGTTAAAATTATACTTATTTATCTTATTTAAATATTCGATATATATTATAGACTGTTCTAAATGGAAGCACATAGGCACCAATGAATCCTGCCACAAAAAATTTGAGAATTATTCCTAAGCATCCAGAAAAATCATCTGAACGAGTTACAGTAACTTTAATCGTGTTTGGTTTTTGTTTAGGTTTTAACGCATTTATTACATACCATCCTGAAATAAATCCTGCCGACACAAGAAAGGGAATACATTTTGTTATAGCACTTAGAATAGGACCATCATTAGGCGATGATATTGAATCACTACCCATAAATGATTGTCCAATTAAACCTGCAATTACAGTGAGGATAAGTTCCAATAAAACTGAACTAACCTCTTTTGTTTTCACTACCCTTGTTTCACCTTTAATAGTTTTCTCTTGTTGCACCCTACAATTATCACAACTAGGTACAGAAAACTGCTCTGTACACTCAGGGCACATGCCTCTTCCACAACCTTTACATTGTGAAACTGCTATGATTTCATGATGTTTATAGCAATTCATAAATTAATTTAATTTCATCTAATTCTTTAATTTTCTCTTACCTCTGTCTGAAACTTTTGCTTATGAAACAATCGCAACAACTAATTACATAGTTTTCAAAAAAACTAAGTTCGGTTTTACGTTGAATTAGCACAAGTATGTACTACATTATTTGTAGGAAGTTATCAACTAAATAATTCATAAATCTGATAATCACTTTTAGAATTAACAAATGACTAAAAACCTTATAATAAATGGTACGGAGTGAAAACCAAATAACATTTCACTGCAAATACCCCATGCTTCTTCTAAAACTGTTGAGGTTATGAAATTGGTTCGTATCCCTCTTGGTATTTTAAAAGCAACGCATTCTACAAACGTAACTGTCACTCCGCTGGAAATTGAGACTGTAAACTGTGAACTGAACACTTTAAATACTTTCAATTATTGCGTAATTTCGAAGGGTCTAAAGACAAAAACTATGGAGGTTAATAGAATGAAGAATTATATTAAAATGGTAATAGATCATATGCCAAGTGATTGGTTGAATCTAACGACCCATCGATTGGATATTTATAACGAAGAACTAGCAAAAGTTCAGTTTTTAGACCAGTTCGAAGTTTTAGCGAAGGAGCATAATGCAAACGCAGCTGCATTAGAAAATTTACCTACGGCTTATGATTACATTAGACTTGGGCATCCGTTATCTTGTATTTTAGAATGGGTTATTGGGAATATCAATCATCTTGAATCAGAACAAGTAATAAGTTTTCAGTCAGAGACCATGCCTATTTTATCCATTTTAAGAACAAATTTATTTAAGCATAGCAATACGTTGATTGCCTACACTGGAGAACTCCCTAGTTCTTTTGATGCTGAAGTGTTACGCGCTGTTTATGGCTATACGTTTGATATAAAGCAGGTAGATGCAGCTTCAACTTTAGATGCTTTTGATGGTAGTGTCATTTTTGTATCTGAACAAGATGAGATTGCCGCTGTGGACTTCAACCAGAATATAGATTTTTATATCAATCTTCATGGTGATTTAGGGAGTGTGCTTTTGGTGAACGGGGAGCAGAATACAACCTATATTTCAGATATACAACATGTGCGCAGAAGGGAAACCGTTGCTATGACTCCGAATAATTGTCTTACAGTTTTACAATCTTTGGTGAACAAATCTTCTTCTGATATTCAGAAATCAGATGCAGCTGAGAACAAGGCTGCTGTATTAGATGTTATACGAGAGGTGAGTGGTGCCAATACCTTGCCATTGGTAGCTTCTAGCGGATTATCCAAACAATACGCCATTATGATGGGCTTGGTACATCATGCATTGGAAGACCACAAGGGGAAGGCAATCAAAATTGTAGTTCCTCCAAATTGCTATGGTGGTACCAATGACCAGGCTAGGCGAGTAGCCGCTTGTAGCGATGCTATTGAAATTGTTGATTTACCCGTAGATGGTGACAATGATATGGTGCAAAGTATAGACACTGTACTTGATAAATTAGCCAAAGAAGATGCCGTACCTTTCATCATTGCCGAAATACCGACAAACCCAAGGGTTGAAGTCCCTGAGCTTGATAAACTAAAGGATGCCTTGAGTGCTAAGCGAAAAACTGCAAGTGGAGGAGAGGCTATAGATCCCGTATTTATTTTGGATCAGACGTTTTGCCCTAATGTTCATTTTCTGGGAGATGCCGATATTCTTTCATCCGTCAGAACCATTTCTTTTGCAAGCGGATCTAAATTTCCAAGTGGCGGAAAATGTACGGCAGGTTATTGTATAGCGAATAAAAAGGCGGAGGCTTTAATCGAAAAAATAGAACTTCATCTAAACCTTTGCGATAATGAAGCTACCGATTTGCAGTATGAAATTTTGGCAAATCAAATGCCGTCTATGAACGAGAGAATTCACAAAGCCTATGAGAATACGCACGAATTTGTTGAGTTCATTTCAGAAGCTCTACCAGACGCTAAAATCAACTTTGTATCGGATGAATTAGCAGCCGAAGGATTTACGCCATCGGTCTTTTCATTAGACCTACCTACAAAAGGAGATACTGCAGAAGAACGTGAAGCCTACAAACGGGAAATGAATCATCGATTGATCAACTTAATGATCACTGAAATCCCCAATGAAAGTAAGTATTGTGTAAGCTACGGACAGTTACATGGTTGTTATTGGACCATACCGGCTACATCTACACAAGGCACTACGAAAGAAGATGACAAGGATTATATTGCCCGTGTATCCCTTTCTCCAGATTTAGATTTGGAGCAGCATAAAAGGGTATTTAAACAGTTTGTGGATAGTATGTAACTACTGATGTAAAAATGCTATTCTATATAGCCTTTTTCACGCATCCAATCGTCATTGAACATTTTACCAATATAACGGCTACCGTGGTCGTGAAATAATACCACAACGACATCATCTTTTACAAAGTGTTCTTTTAACTGCAACACGCCTTTAATGGCAGATCCGGCGGAATTACCTAAAAACATGCCTTCTTCTTTTGCTAAACGTTGGGTGTATACCGCACCGTCTTTATCGGTTACTTTGGTGAAACCGTCAATAATGTCAAAATCCACATTTTTTGGGAGAATGTCTTCACCAATACCTT
The DNA here is from genome assembly GCF_045063735.1 of Maribacter sp. Asnod1-A12. Classification (NCBI taxonomy): domain Bacteria; kingdom Pseudomonadati; phylum Bacteroidota; class Flavobacteriia; order Flavobacteriales; family Flavobacteriaceae; genus Maribacter; species Maribacter sp. Asnod1-A12. Next base: position 3,497,147 of record NZ_JBEFNZ010000006.1, on the reverse strand, counting down.
CGGTTACATAAGGGTAGATTTCCTTTTCATCAAAAATTCCGGTTTCATGGTATTTCTTGAATACACTACCATAGGTATCTACACCCCAAACTTTTACATTAGGATTCTGTTCTTTTAAATACTTTCCTACTCCAGATATGGTTCCGCCGGTACCCACACCAACTACAAAATGAGTGATCTTACCATCGGTCTGCTTCCAGATTTCTGGTCCCGTACTTTCGTAATGTGCTTGAGCATTACTAGGGTTGTCATACTGATTTACGTACCAACTATTTGGAATTTCCTTTGCCAATCGTTTAGAAACTGAATAATACGAACGTGGGTCTTCTGGTTCTACTGCTGTGGGACACACCACAACTTTTGCACCTACGGCCCTTAATATATCGCACTTTTCTTTAGACTGTTTATCCGCCAGTACAAAAATACATTTGTAGCCTTTTACAATGGCTGCCAATGCTAGTCCCATTCCTGTATTTCCAGAGGTACCTTCTATAATGGTGCCACCTGGTTGTAACCTACCATCAGCTTCTGCATCTTCAATCATTTTCAGTGCCATACGGTCTTTAACCGAGTTGCCAGGGTTAAAGGTCTCGTACTTAGCCAATACCAAACAAGCTAATTCAGCCGTGAGCTTATTGATTTTTATGAGTGGAGTGTTGCCAATTGTTTCAAGTATATTTTCTGCGTATTCCATAGCTGATTTTATTGTCACTCAAAAGTATTAAACTAGATTGATTATAACAATATTGTTGCAGATACATCAATACTTGATTTGGGTTTGCGTTATAGGAAGTAAAATTGAGTTATTTGTCGTCTGTTATTGTTTTTGGAAATTTATAATATAATAGTTTTGAGCAAAGCGAGAACAAATACTGAATACTACTATTGAATCCTGAAAAAGAAACACTGCCAACTCAAAACTTGCTATCCGTTCTCGGTTTCACTTACTTTGCATTGAAACTTAAATACTGATATCTAACTACTAATAACTCAATTATCGACACCAAAAATCTTCTCGTAATTGCTCTTGTATGGCCAGAACCAGCTTCTACAGCGGCCGGTGTGCGAATGATACAATTATTAGCTGTTTTGAAAAAACAAGGTTATACGATTACCCTAGCATCTGCGGCTTCTAAATCGGAATTTTCGTTTGATTTCTCTTCCTTAGAACTTCGAACTGCAGATATAAAAATGAACGATAGCTCATTTGATGATTTTGTAAAAGATCTGAAACCAGATGTGGTGTTATTCGATCGCTTTTTGACGGAAGAACAATTTGGGTGGCGCGTAGCTGAAAACTGTCCAAATGCACTGCGAATTCTAGATACCGAAGATTTACATAGTCTTCGACATGTGCGTGAACAATGTTTTAAAAAAGATGTACCATTTACGGTAGAAGCGTGGCTAGTAGATGATAAGACCAAGCGCGAAGTTGCAAGTATTTATCGTTGTGATCTGTCTTTAATTATATCCAGTTATGAGTTGCAATTATTGACCGATGTAATAAAAATAGATAAAAGTCTACTTTTGCTACTTCCCTTTATGGTTGATGAGATTACTTATGATACCACATGGAAATTTTTTGAAAATCGAAAAGATTTTGTATTCATAGGGGGCGGAAAACATGCCCCCAATATAGATGCCATTAAATGCTTAAAAACGATTATTTGGCCACTTATACAAAAAGAACTACCTAAAGCCAATTTACATATTTATGGTGCCTATTTACCACAACAAGTTTTAGAAATGAATAATCAAGCTACGAGATTTTTAGTGCATGGTAGGGCAGTAGATGTAGATGAAATAATGAGTGACGCAAAAGTTTGTTTGGCTCCTTTACGTTTTGGGGCGGGGATAAAAGGTAAATTAATTTCTGCCATGCAAAATGGTACACCTAGCGTTACCACAACCATAGGCGCAGAAGGTATGCAAGGCATTCTAGATTGGAACGGTTATATAGAAAACGACCATTCGGCATTTGTTGCAGCTGCTGTTCGTTTATATAAAGTAAAAGAAACTTGGCAAACTGCTCAAGACCAGGCAAAAACATTGATTAATACCTTGTATGCCAAGGCTAGTCTTGAACATGTGTTGCTGGAAAATATAACGCAAATACATAATAACTTGATTACACATAGAATTAAAAATTTCACAGGGGCTTTATTACAACACCAAACCATGTCTGCAACCAAGTTTATGAGTAAATGGATAGAGGTGAAGAATAAAAGCTAGGCTTCGTTTTTTGAACATAGTAAGGTATGTTAGCGTTCATATTTATATCTTTGTACTTAATTATAAAGAAAATATGAAAAACCCTACTATCGGATTTATAGGACTAGGCCTAATGGGCGCAAACATGGTTGAGAACTTACAAAAGAGAGGTTTCCAACTATCTGTAATGGATCTTAACAAAGATGCAGTAGCAACTGTTATCGCTCGTGGTAATGCTACAGAAGCTGCCTCGCCAAAAGAATTAGCTGAGAATAGCGACATTATTATGTTCTGTTTAACTACTTCTGCTGTTGTAGAAAAAATCGTTTACGGTGAAAATGGTATTCTTGAAGGGATTAAAGAAGGTGCTGTTTTAATTGATTTCGGAACATCAATACCTGCTTCTACACAAAAAATCGGTAAAGACCTTGCCGCAAAAGGCGCTGGTATGATTGATGCTCCGCTAGGTCGTACACCGGCTCACGCAAAAGACGGATTGTTAAATATAATGGCAGCCGGAGATAAAGATACTTTTGAGAAAGTAAAATCAATATTAGACCAACAAGGAGAAAATGTATTTCATCTAGGTCCTTTAGGTGCAGGTCATACAACTAAGTTGATCAATAACTTTATGGGTATGACTACCGTTGTAGCTATGTCACAGGCTTTTGCCGCAGCTAAACTTGCTGGTGTAAATGGGCAACAATTATATGATATTATGTCTTCTGGACCATCGAATTCACCTTTCATGAAATTCTGTAAAAACTACGCAGTTGATAATGTAAGTGATTTAGGTTTTTCTATCGCAAATGCAAATAAAGATTTAGGCTATTTCGCACAGATGATGAACGACCTTGGTACAGAATCTAAAGTTGCTTCTGCTACTTCTGCTAGCTTACAAGCTGCTTTCGATGACGGTATGGCTGGTTTAAATGTTCCTGAAATCTTCGATTATTTCGTGAAGTTGAAGAAATAATTGATATACTGATAATTCAATTGTGTGATTTACAGCACACTATATTCAAGCTAAGCTTCATGTGTAGATAAGATACTATTCTTATTTTTTTATGCACGAAGCTTAGCTTTTTTTAATATAGTACGAAATTAAAAAACTATTGCTTTCTAAAGTTTTTATAGTAATGGATCGCGAAAAAATAAAGGGATTTAGCTGGTTTCCATATCGGTTATGTATGAGAAAAGTGCATTTTTGTATGCGAACCCTTTATCAAATTAGTTAAACTTTGAAGTAACCAATAACCTCTTCATGAATTATTGTAGGGGTTATTTTTTTACACATTGTTTTATGTTAGGCAAAGACAGGGGGATATATTGAAAATTTCATTCTCCTCCATACAATTTATATACTTCTGAACCGGCACTTAAAAATGCTCCAGTTCCGTAAACTTCAGTTTTGTCGGCCCAAGCTTTACCAGGAGCAGCTCCAATAGGCTGAACATAACCTAACATACCCTCTTTTGAAACATAATCAACCATTGCGTTCCATCCCTTTTGTACCGCTAGACCATAGGTTTCTTTATTCAAAAGTCCTTTGTTTATTCCCCATGCCAATCCATAAATATAAAATGAGGAGCCACTTGTTTCAGGAGTAGGATAATATACCTGTCCCAATAAACTCATAGACCAATGTCCGTCTGGGGTTTGAATTTCAAGTAGTTTGTTTGCCATTTTTTTGTAAATTTTCAAGAAGTACTTATATTCTTTACTCTGGGGATTTAATTCATTCATAATATTAGTGAGACCGGCAAATACCCAACCGTTTCCTCTTGACCAAAACATTTTTGTGTTGTTTTCCAATTTTCCAATATAGCCTTCATCACGGTAATACAAGCTTTCTTCTTTATCAAACAAAAAATCGGTTGTTGCCTTAAATTCATCCATCATAAAATCAAGATATTTTTGTTCTCCTGTGATGTTGTATAGCTTTGCCCAAACTGGAGGTGACATAAACAGTGCATCGCACCAGTTCCAACGCGATTGGTGATAAGGAGACTTCCATTGTAATGATGTTTGTGGAGGATGGAGCATGATAAAATTAAATTGCTCTTTTGTTGGCTCAATCATCTTTTCATCGTTATATTTACGATACAGCTCAACATATAATTGACCTACCGTATGATCATCTGCATGGTATTTTCGGCGGTGTAATTTCCACTCATACTTTTCTCCTATTTCTTTGAGCCATTTGTAATATTTGTCATCATCTGCCATGGCGGCCCATTTCACTAAGCCGACGTACAATGCACCATTTGTCCAATTTAGTGGGTGGTGTGGCTTAGTGTGTCCACTATACAAATCATGGAAATGTTTAATTTGCCAGTCAGCAACTTTTTCCATAACTTTTTTTACATCAGTTGGCTTTATATCTTGAGCTTGTGATAAGGTTGCTATTGTGAATATTGCAGCCACCATAAAAATTTTAAATATTTTCATTTATTAATGGTTATAAAGTTGTATTTATTAAATAGATAGTTGGTTAAGTGAATGTCACTTTCAAAATGTCAAAAACTTGAATGTGAAACTATTAATTTCTTGTAACAAGTTTCAATTAGATTTAATATGCTGTCTATTCCACTTTTAATTTTCCGATCAGTTTTTTATATTTCCTAGTATTATAGCCTTGCATACAATGGTAAGCTAAAGAGAGTTTCAATTCCATTTAATGGACAATAACAAAGTTCGTTCTTTCAAAAATTGAAAGCAAATACGTATAACATGACTTGTTCTTAAGTTATTAACGAATAAAGTAATAATATAATTTGTATTTAAAGTACAAAAGTTTAATAGTTTTAAACACTAGTTCTTAAAATGGTTTTCTGCCATATTCACTAATTCCTCTCCGTATACAATTTTAGCAATAATAACCACTTGGATTTCAAGAATAAAATTGGCAGGTATGGTGTGTACACGAATTTTCTTTAAAAAAAGGTGCATCATCACCTTGCAAATCTGAGGTTTGTAGCCAATTATCTGCACCATCGCACCCTGGAGAAGCTTTCCAGCTAGCTTCGCTACTTTCTAGAGTATAGTCCACAATTTGCAAACCTAGACCCTTATGTTCATCTTATAGGGGTATAAAGGCTTTACGATTTTCTAGTCCGAGGTCCACAAGTCTATAATTATTAGTTTCTTACCAAATATATCCTTAAGATTAACCTTATCTTTTATCAATATCGATAATTGAACATTAGGCGATTCAGCAACTATCAATATAGGTAAATTAGGCGATTTACCTAGTTTGCAAAGCTGTTTTACAATTCGGTGATCGGTTGATTTTTTGCCATATTATACATCGGTCTACCAAAAATTCCTGCACCCGTTCATAATCATTCTCAAGACTTACCCACTGTAGTGCTACCATTATCGGCAGAAGAGATATGGTGTGTTTTCAGCAAAGGTCATTAACGCTGTCTAATAATCTAATAAAGCATGTTCTTTCTAGCAATTCATCGTCTTCTTCTAATTGCTATTGTTTGTTGGTAAAATAGGTTTGATACGCTTTAAATTTGATATCTCGCAAGTGAAGTAAAGCGCTATTTCTTTCTGAAGGATGTTTCATTGTAAAGCACATAACCCAAGTATAGTATAGGAGCTAATAACAATAAATACGAATAACCATTAAGTTCTTTATTTTCTTTGAAATAGAACTTTTGTTTTAACACATTCGTTTCAAAAACACTGTTTACTGATTCTATAATAACTGTATTATAATTGACTTGGTCATCATAAAGCTCAAACATTATAGTGTTTGTTGCCTCAACTGCATTTGTACCCTTAAATTTTATCAAATAATTATTTTGATGAGAATGACCGTTACTTTCTATTTCTTTAATATCGAGTAATTGAATGTTATTACCGTGTTCATCTTTTAATATGAGATTGGCAGTAATATATGCCATAAAAGTTTGTTCAAAATCTTTCTGATCTGCTGATTTTTGTAATGACGGATTAAACTGCAACAAGGCATTTCTTATAGTCCATGGAAATTCCGCTTCTACTTCTATACTATTATCTTTAATTATAAAACTAAAAAAAGCTTCATTGGTTTCATGAGCAAAAATTTCATTTGCGCAAACACTAAAGACTAGAATATAAAACAACAACCTCATTTATACTCCAAATTTAAAATCTTGAGAAGGTATTCCCTTAAAGTATCTTGGAACGCTAGGAAAATCATCTGTAATTATATAATAATAGGTTCCCTCAGGAAATTCTGCCGTTACACCAGTTCTTCCGTTTGCTTCATCTAAAGTTCCTAAGCCTTCTATATATTCATAATCGTTAGAATATATTCCATTATAAATATCACATGGAGCAGTTACACCATCACCAGGTCTATTTCCTGATTTTAATTGATAACTAGAAGTCATTTCTATTATTTCAGAAGTATTATCCGTTGACTCTGAATAGGCATATTTGTAGTAGATTGGGAAACCATCTGCAGCATACCCAATTAGAGTCATTTGGTTAGTAGGTATATTTAAATTTTCTAAATATAAAATAGGCGAGCCATGGTAGTGATATTTACCCGTTGGTTGAACATGGGCATTATTACAATCTAAACCTAAATTTACATTAAGAGCTTCTAAATTCCATTCCCAATTGACATTTGCGCTTAAAATACCTTCATGTGGAAAAGGTTCGGCTGCAACCGGATCAAGTTCGACTCCGTTTAACAAAATACCAAACGAATACTGCGGACCTCCATTACCTGAGGTAGAAAGCAGTGGTGTTAAACTATTTGCTATAGTTGGGTTCAAATCAAGGGTATACGTTACTGATTGCTCTGCTATTGCATTTGGGTTTAATGAACCTGCACCACCTCCAAAAAGACCCACTAAATGTTCGGGAATACTATTTGAAGTAATAATTCTTCTTGTTTCGGTCGCTGTTTCTTCAAACTCTGAATTAAAACTCAATTGTTCATTACAAGCACCTCTTGTATTATCAAGAACTTGGTCTGTAGCACAATCTACAGCGGTCGTTATAATTTCATCTGAGCTATCAGTATTACCAGTACTGCATGAAGTTAATACCGATATTATAAACGTAATGAGTAAAAAATATCTGAAATTAATGTTGCTAAGATTGTAACGTTTTACTTTATATTTGACCATAATTTTTAATTAAAGTTTAATCTATTAAAGCATTAGATGTAATTACTATTTAAACGCATTACCTATTTTCACCCTTTATTATAAACGCTTATTTTTTCTAATTCTTTTGTTTTATAGTAACGATAAATGATTTGAAATATAACCTTATCGCTTTAATGTAAAATGACCTGAATAATTTCTACCATCATTTCTGGTAACTACAAACCAATAGTCAGATGATGGCATTGTTTGACCATTATATGTGCCGTCCCAAGCGGAAGTGGCATTGAGCTGTTTTAGAAATTTGCCATATCTATCGAAAATTTTGACGCTGAAATCAGGCTCGGTATCAGCATAATCTATAACCCACTCATCGTTGACCCCATCATTATTGGGAGTGAAGAATTTCGGGAAATACAAAATATATACGATGTCTTGCGTTGTTCCGCAACCATTTTTATCTCTTACGTAAACAGTGTATTTGCCAGGTAGCAAGCCAGTAAAAATAGTACTATTTTGATAATTATTATTATCTAAGGAATATTCATAATCGCCTAAACTAGTATCGGTCACAAATACTTCTATACTGTTATCATTATCTGTCCAGTCTTTTATATCAAAACCTGAAATAGTGGCAATATTCGATAATACCACTTCAAAGTTTTTGGTTGTAGTACAGCTATACGTGGTATGATTTTCTGAAACACTTACCCAGTAAGAACCAATATTTGAATATGACACACTAATGGTTTGAGTAGTTTCTCCCGTTGACCATAAGTAGCTGTCAAAGCCAAGGCCAGCATCAACGATGACATTTTCATCTGCCTCACAAAGACCTACAAAATCGTCTATTGCTATATTAGGGGTTTCGATAAGGCTTAGGGTAATTTCTGCTACCTGAGAACATTTATCATCTGAAACTATACGTACATATACTATGGGAAGCTCTACATTCCATACATAAAAACCAACTTGCACTATTTCATCTTCAACGGTTGCATTTTCTGCACCTAAACGCGTTTTGAAGTAGCTGTAAATACAGTCCGTACAGTCGGACAGCTCTGAATTATATACTAATAGATCAACAAGCTCTTCACCATCATTATCGATATCGCAAACATCGATAATGATATTGTTCATCATTAGGGTAGGTGATACGATTTGTACCGTTATAGCGATTCTTTCTTCACTTTCGCAGCCATTAACCGTTTCTTGTGCTCCATAGTACGTTCTCCCATCCGTTAAGTTGGTAGTCTCGCTCAAAATATTGCCATTGCTTAAAGCATCGTACCACACAGGTGTGCCATTTACTTCGATATCTTGCAGGGTAGGGGTTTGCGTAGTGCAAAAACTTTGTTCGCTATCACCAACAAGCACCGTAGGCTTTTCTAGAACTTCCACATAAAATTCGTCGGAGGCTATTCTACAGGTAACGGTATTAATATTATCACCATTGGCGACACTTACACGGTATACATAATCTCCCGCTACATCGGTATCGGTAAATTGAAATGCGGTATTCGTTTCTCCATTAATATCGACCCATGTATTGCCATAGTCATCTGAGAATTGCCACTGAAACCGAGGATCTGAATACCCTGCAGAAATAGATGTTTGAAAAGTATAGTTTACTAATTCATCTTCACAGACAATAATACTTGTGCTAACTTCATTCTCTATAGAATTCGTAATTGTTGGTCCGCAGGGTTTAAAGGTGATATCGTCTAAAACAATATCATTGCCAGGATGTGCACTTGGTGCGGTATTTAAGATTGTGATTACCACTTCGGTTTCACTTTCTAAGGTAAAAAAGAATCCGTATTGAACCCATGTACCTGAAGAGGTCTGTTGAATATCTCCGGTATTATAAGATCCTAAAATTTTACCGGCGGTATCACTTACTCGAAAGGTAACATCTGGGTGGTATTCATCTGTACCCACACTTGGGTTCATTACATTCATAAGCCACGCAGAAAACTCATATGTAGTGTTACCACAGAGCCCTGTAACCGATTTTCTATAGAATACTCCTTCTTCAGAAAGTACAGCGCTATTAATAACCATCATATACCCATTAGTGTCACCGGTATGATCGCCGGTAACATGCCAGGCATTACCTTTTAAGCCATTGGTACTATTTGCAATGGTGTATTCGCCTTCGTCTAATTCTCCTGAGCTACTATATGTAAACGCCGTAATAGCAGATCCTAGGGCAGCACCTACGTTTGTACCCGAACCAAAATTAATTTCGGCAACTGGATCTCCTAAACTTCCTTCACATAATTGGGTATAGACTTGGGTGGTAAAAATAAGACAGCAGAACAGTAATAGATGGTGTTTGGTGACCAACGTGTTTTTTTACTAAATCTATTTAAGTACCCGTTCTTTATCAAATAAATTAAGCGAATGCATCTTTTTAATAAGTGAATGCTGTAATTGAAGTTACTACAGCAGGATTTCCTAAAGTACTTAGGTCCTTGTTTGCGCTTAGACTTGCATAGTAATTGGTTTGAATTTACGTTTTAAAACTAAAACTTAAAAATAGATGGTTTGTAGGAGTAGTTTCGTTATCGACCTTTGTATGCGCAGTAGCTGGCATTAAGACCAAATTCATTACTCATGACCATGTTCAAATGGCAGCTATTAACGCATAAAATTTGTTAGAGGCTGGCTTCTTCGCTTATTATATTTACTTCATTACTATTTTCAATTAATTCAATCATTCGTCCCAAAATCTTCTTGAATTTGGATTGATTATTTGTCCAAATTACACAAGTAGAACTTTCAGAATCTCCTTTTATGAATTCAAGTAATTCCGGTTCATTCTTTTCAATATATTTCCTTATTAATTCTTCCCATTCATATCCGTAAATATTATCATATTCTTCAAGAACTTCAAATTCGGCCTGATAAGAAATCACATCTTCTCCTTTATACTGAATTTCCTCAATTGTAATCAGTATTGGATCAAAATCTTCACTCTCAAAATATTCTTCCTCTTGTAAAATTTGAAAAAGATTACCTGGTAATTCAAAATTCTCTATCGATTTGATTTTCATAATTCCTCCATTTCTCTTTTCAAATTAACCGCTTTAACTTTTGATTCATTTCGAAATCAGAATTCCAATTAATTATTTTTTCGTACGCAGGAATTCGCAATTCACAAATTAATCCATCTAATATAATTCCTTCTAATTTAACTTGTTTTATTTTATTCAATCAATTGAATGAAGGTAATTTCCATCAACTGGATTTATTGGAAGTTCTTTTTCTCGGATTGCTAATCTATCCAATTTTAAAATTCATTTATTTTCCTGCTTGCCGCTAACGGTTCGGCTAAGGTTCGTTGCGTTGATCTGTCCGCAAAACAGTCCCGCTGAACCCTAAAGTTAGCTTTTTGCGCAGGATTTCCTGCAAGGAAATCCGCAAGCAATGAATTTTAGCCATTGTTGGCATTTCGTTATTTTTCCGTCCCTGAGTTTATTTAGCAATTCCAAATTAACCGAGAACATTTATGAATATAAGTTGAACAAATTTTTGTCTCATCAAGTTCGTCCGTCTTAATAATATTGTCCAACTACTCAGCTTTTTCGTTTTTCTTTTTTCCGAAAAAACCAACTCCTATAAAAGCACCTCCAAGCATGGAGATATACTTCCCGTATCCATCAATACTTTTTAAAAAATCATTATCCACTATATCATTGATAAAAATGGATATTATTCCGATTGCAAATAGTATGATTCCAATTATTCCAAGGTTTTTGTTTTTCATTTTTTATTGTTTTTTGGTTAGTTACTCATATTGAATGCTAACGTTGAGCTAAGAGGGGTTTTAATTCCTTTTAGCGGATGACAACGAAGTTCGTTTTTACAAAAATTAAAAGCAAATAGCTTTGAAGTGATTCATAATCAAGTTATTAACGACATAGTTAATAACCTACACAGCTAAAATAGATGGAAAGAGTAAGGACTCCTTTTTAATCTTACACAAAAATTCATATGTAATATCCAAGTAACTAAAAGTTTGCCTTTCTGTAAGTTTTGTAACAATAAAGGTTGTTCTCATTTCTTTTTTTATCCAAAGTAAAGGTTTTAAAACAACCCTTTAACACAAAACATTCAAACTTGCAAGTTTCATCTAGTTGCAATAAATACTCTTTTTTTGGCTATGGACTTGGGTTGAAAGTAACTACAGAATTCATCTTGTTAGGTTTTGGTTAACCGTACTATGTTATTGATATGCGTTAGTAGTAAATCGTAAATCATTTATAACATGTTTCCTACAAGCAATTCCATTTTGTCTTAAACATTTAAGATACCGATTATATCCCAAAATGATTTATTGGACCGTTACCTTTACCTAAGATTTTATACTTACCTGCTGCTATTGCTTTATTTACATAATCACAACCTTTTACAATTGCACTATCCATTGACTCTCCTAAACTCAAAAAAGTTGCAATACTTGAAGATAAACTACAACCTGTACCATGAGTGTTATTTGTGATTACTTTGGGGTTGTTTATGATAGTAACTTTTCCTGTAGTACGTAAATAAAATACATCGGTCATTTCGTTCGAATCGACGGTTAAATGTCCACCCTTTAACAATACCGAAGTTTCATAAAGTTCACCGATTTTCTTTACGGCAACTTCCATATTTTTTTCATTGATTTTTTCATCTATCAATAGTTCTGCTTCTGGAATATTAGGGGTTATCAAACTCACGTGGGGTAGTAGTTTCTTAAGACATTCAATGGCATCGTCTGTTATTAATTTATGACCAGATGTTGTAACCATCACTGGGTCTAAAACAATATTCTTTAGTTCATATACCGCTAGTTTTTCTTTTACTATTTTAATCACTTCGCACGAATGCAACATCCCTATTTTAATGGCTCCGAATTGAATATCACTAAGTACAGACTCTAATTGCTTTTCTATATGAGAAATAGGTATGGCGTGTATATCTGTGACTCCCGTTGTATTCTGTGCCGTGGTTGCTGTAATTACTGTAGCAGCATAAGCACCGCAGGCACTAATACTTTTAATATCTGCTTGAATACCTGCACAACCACCAGAATCGCTTCCGGCTATGGACAATACACTATTGTATGGCGTCTTTATATCTTCCATGCTTCTTTATTATAGGCGCTGTCCCAAAACATCCATTCTAATTTCGATGCTTTTTCAAAAGCTACTTCCATTTTATGTAAGACATCATCAGAAGCTTGTGCTGCGTATTTGTTTGTTATGGCTATGGCATTATTTACCGAGGTTGCAAATGCTTCGCCACCATACGTATCTATCCAATCTTGATAGGGGTTATCGGCTTTGTTCGTCTGATTCGCTTGTATGTAATCTCCAATTTCTTTGTAAATGGTAAAACAAGGCAGAACAGCTGCCAATGCTTCTTCTAATGAATGATTAGCTACTATGCGACTAAGATAACTGGTGTATAATTCGCAAGTAGGAGAGGGCTCGTGAGCCAACTGATTATCTTTTAGAAAAATTTGATGTAGCGCATTTTCTACATTGATGATCCCTGTGGCCGAATCTAGAAAAAACTGGGTATCATCGACATGCTCACATTTTACGCCAACAGTTGCTAATACCTTTTTATATTCCGCCAAATACATGGCATCTTGATTGATGTAGAACTGAAAAACATCGCTAGGTAATGAGCCGCTCATCAATTCTTTGATAAATGGCTGTTCTTTAATAGCTTCTAGTATATGGTCTGTATGTTTTCTTACTAATTTGTACCAGTCTTGCATAGTATTCGTTTAAGTTCTTTTGTTGCTTCCTTCGGATTATCAGCTTTTGAAACAGCCGATATGACGGCAATTCCGTCCGCTCCATTTACTATAATTTCTTGCGCGTTTTTTTTATTGATTCCACCAATACAGACAATTGGTTTAGTATACAATTTTCTTATTTCTTTTAAACCCGATATACCTAATGGTTTTGCCAAATCCGTAGTTTTGGTATTGGTCGAAAAAATAGGGGAGATGCCTATGTAATCTGCCGATTTGGCATTGAGTTGCAGTGCTTGTTCTATATTACTAACCGAAAGTCCAATAATTTTATTATCACCCAATAATCTTCTAGCGATGTGATAAGGCATATCGGACTGACCAATATGTACCCCGTCTGCACCTATGGCTAGCGCAATATCTAATCTGTCATTTATTAATAATGGAACTTTATACGCATCGCATAATTCTTTACATCGTAATGCACGCTGACAAAAAGTTAAGGTGTCAACCGTTTTTTCTCGTAATTGAATGATGGTTGCACCACCTTTTAAAGCCTCTTTTAAAATAATAAAAAACTTGTTGTCATCTTTTATGCTATCATCGGTTACAAACATTAAAGCATAGTCTATTTTAAGCATTTATTTTCACTTTTGCTTCTAAAATTTCGGGTGTAATCTCAAATAAGCCATCATAGAAATTCATTTGAAAACTACCAGGTCCGGCGCTCTTTCCATTTGCTAATTCTCCAGCTACGCCCATAATGGCCATGGCTGTTGTAGCTGCCAAATGTGAATTTTCTTCAACACCTAAACATGCACCGACCATTGCAGTTGCTGTACAGCCCATACCTGTTATTTTTGCCATAAGCGGACTCCCATTTTCTATCTTGCTAACAGTATCTCCTGTAATAATATAATCGGTTTCACCACTGATGACAACAGTGTTATTGAATTTTTTTGATAAAAGGGTAGCGCCTTCGATTGCATCTTGAGTATCTATTGTACTATCTACCCCTTTTGTTGAATTGGTCAACTTTGCCAACGCCATAATCTCTGAAGCATTGCCACGAATAACATTTGGTATAGCCGCATTGAGAATCATTTGTGAAACTTCTGTTCTATATTGAGATGCACCAACACCAACAGGGTCAAATACAAAAGGTGTATTTGTTGCCTTTGCTTTCTCGACCGCCAATAACATACTTTCTACCCATTTCTCGCTTAACGTACCCATATTAATAACTAGTGAAGATGAGATTGTAACTATATCTTCTATTTCTTCAATAGCGTGTGCCATAACGGGCGATGCACCAACCGCTAACAATGCATTCGCGGTATTATTCATTACCACATAATTAGTAATGTTATGCACTAACGGACTCCTTTTCCTAATTTCTTGTAATACGGATGTTATACTGTTCATGTAATTGTTGAATTCAATTATTTAAGAATTCAACTAAGTTCGTCATTTTCCAAAAAACAGGAAACAGTATTAAATTACTATTGTATTAAGTTATTAACGGAAATGCTTTTGAAATATCAAAGCCGAAACCATTAATTCTTTCTAGAACATTAGTTTCGGCTTTTCACTATAACTTCATACTATTAAAATGAAATTATGTATTTTTCTATTTAATTAAATCGTTCTTAGAGAAATACCCTTCATTAGATACAGCAGCATCACTAACAGATATACTCGCTGTTTTAAACCATACTTCTGCATAGTTACCATCTGCGTATTGTTTTTGAATATCACCGCCATGAGTTTCTGCACCTGAACACCAATTTTTATTAACCTCAGGAGATTTACCATTCGTTTGATTGTAAGCACCTAGTTTAAAAAAACAACCTTCACCGGTATATGCTTCTTTTCGCTCTACACCATCTTGACCGACAGGAAAAAACATTTCTTTGGTCTGTGAAGGAACATCGGCTATCGTAGTATATTCAGATTGTAATAAATTCTTTGTAAATGTTTTAGTCTCATGACCATCACTCATAAATTTCAAGCTCATAATGCCATCTTTAACAACTACTTCATAACTAAATTCTTCCCCAAAGGCTATACCGTCTTCTGGCTCTTCTGGATATGTATTTTCACCTGTTCCAATTACAGAAAAATCATCGCCCCATACTGCGTTCGAATAGTCCCACCTTTTGGCATTGTCATCTCCAGCAGTATTAATTTCGTAATGCCAAAAAACAGATCCTTTTGTATGACCGGGATACTTTTTATAGAAAATTTTAAGCGGTTCATTTTCAAATGCATCTGCACTATGAATTTGCCCAACGACTACAGCGTGAGATGCTGCAACACGGGCATCACCAGTAGCAGATACATTCATAACTTTAAGTGTAGCTGTCAATTTATCATCGGCAGTCTTTGGATACCATTTTTTTATTTGAGCTAACTCTGTTCTTGTGTTATTTGAAGTACCATGTGTACTACCAGCATTAGGCGCTTTAAAAACAACCCATTCTTCACCGTCTTCATTTTCTGTGTAAAAAAAGTCTTTATTCTCAAAATCATTGGCAATACCGACATTTGTACCATCGCCCAAGATTAATTTCCAATCATCGAAAAACGAAATTACATCACTTGCAAAAACAGTTTCTTTTTGCATTGCTACATCTGTAGCAGTCTTTTTGTTAGCATCTTTGCAACTTGTAAGAGTAATTCCTAAAAGTAGTAGTGTTGATAGTAAGCTGATTCTTTTATTGGTCATTTTAATCTTCTTTGTTTATATAAAAGATTAAGATAGCAATAGTTTGTAAATTTTCCGGATTTATTTGTTAAATTATTAATTTAACAGGTGTAAAATTGAAAATATAACAAATATTTTACGAATCTATAAATACACATTCAAATAACTTAATGCGGTACTATTATCTTACATTCTGTTTCACTTATAAATGCAAAATATAATTACATGCAGTTGCTTAATTTCTCATCTATTTGAGACATTAAAGCCCATAAGTAAATATGGTAATCTTTAGGGTGGTAGCCCCAATTATCATAATTAGGATTGCTCTGTTCACTCTCTAAATCGTTAGGTCGTTGGTCTCCTGCTAATGGATTGTAAGCTACACTTAATGCTAATTTTTGCTTGTTTACTCTACGTTGTCTAACCGTATACATTTCATTAAAAGCGATAAAGTTTGCGCCGTTTCCTAAATCATAACTAGAATTTGGTGAAATGTAATTATCTAATAGAGTAGTGGTTTCGCCATAATAACTAGCATCTTGCACAAACCAATCTTGATCTTCATTAAAGGCTCTGTAAACCAATCCGCTATTAATTAAATAAGGGTTGAATTCTGGTAAACCGTAGTTTATATCAATAATAGTCTGCTGTTCATCAAAAGTAGCCCAGTTGTTAATACAACCACATTCACTAGTAGTTGTACATAAAGGTATGTTCTGCCACCATCCGCCAGCATATGTTCCTTCTTCAGCATATACGTAACCCATGCCACCTAAGGCAGCGGTTACCAACTTACTTCTTAAACTTGCATCATCGTCAAATACATCTCTTAAAAGCATACCTAATAAATATGAACCTTGTGAGTGCCCAGCTAGAATAATTTTATTACCGTTATTATAATTTTCCAAGTAATCTAAGAAAGCCGCTTTTACATCGCTATACGATGTTGCAATAACATTTGCCTGCAATTCTTTTTCTACTGTGTCTTGATAGGTTACCCCTGTAGATTGTCTATACCTAGGCGCATACATTCTACCATATTTAGATAACAAACCACCCTGAGCCAAAATAGTTAAGGCTATTAAAGTACTTGGTTGGTCTTCAATAGCTATAACTTCAACAGCAGAATTATCGGTTATTTGAGTTGGGTGAACCCAAAAAACATCTATACCTGTATCGGTAGTGGAGTTGTTGATAATTTCTATGGTTTGGTCTACCTGTAGGTTTTCATCAATAACCTCTATATCTAAATTGTAATTATTTAAGATTGATAGTTTATTAGGATGATAGGCCCAATTATCCATAGCGCTATAATCCACCGTAGATATCGGTATTTCTATAGTTTCAAGATTTTCTTCTTCAACTTCATCTTCCTCAGTAGGGTCTGAATCATCAACAATTTCTTCATCATCAATAATTACTTGAGCTTCTTCATTATCACTTGAAGAACAGGAAAACAATAGTATAACAACCGAAAGTAGTAGTATATTTTTCATTAGAAGATAAATTTAATACCGATTTATATTTCAACGTAATATATTTACTGTTAGTACTTTAGGTTGATTTTTTTTTTACAACAACCTATCAACTATATAATTAAGCAAGTACATAAACTTTCTAAAAAATAAAGCACCTATAACTTAAAGTCATAGATGCTTTTAAATGATAATATTCGTAATTTATTTTGCCTTTACTGGACAACCAATAGCTTTAGTGAAATTAAGTTCAGGACTTTCCCCTTTCTGTAATGAATGAATGGCATTTTCAACGTACTTAACATTTGCTTCATCTGCTGATCTAGGGTTGTTATCTATAGTGCCAATATATTGTACTTTTCTTTCTTGATCTAATAAAAACACATGTGGAGTACGAACCGCACCGTACTTAGGAAAAACATCATGATTTTCATCGGCTAAATAAACATAAGGAAATTGCTTTTCTTCAGCTCTCTTTTGCATAGAAGCTAAATTCTCACGGTCATTATCTTCACTCACATTAGGATTAATGGTTACAACCGAGTAACCCATTGGAGCATAGGTGTTATGAAGTTCAATCAAGCGATCTTCATACATTTTTGCAAACGGACATTCGTTACATGTAAATACTACAATATAGCCTTTTGCATCTTTTATATCCGCTAAAGAGAACATGCTACCATCAACATTTTTAAGTTCGAAGTCAGCGGCAACATCACCAATTTTGTAACCACCTATTTCCTCTAAAGTCTTTGTTTGTTCTGGACTATGTGCACCTCCAGGAGGTCCTTTGCGTTCACCATTTTGCGGTGGACCTTTTCTGTCTTGTGCCGTAACTACACCCGAAAACAAAAAGGTTCCTAAAAATAGAACTGTTGTAACTATTAGATTCAACTTTCTCATATGAATTAATTATTAATGGATTTATGTATTGCGTTTTTAAAATCTTCCATATTGCTAAAAGCACGTTCATGGTACGTGCGCTTTTCCTTATTGAAAATGATTGTAAAAGGTATGGCTCCAGACCAATTCGGGTCTACCTTATCAATCCAACTATTTGCATCGGGGTCATCTAATAAAACTACTTTAGAACTTATTCCTTTTCTTTTCAGAAATGGTTTCAATTTAGTTTCTATATCCTCAGGGAAGTCAAGACTTACTAGTATGACTTTGCTTTCTGGATTATTTTTTTGATATTCTTCTAAAATAGGAAGTTCTTTTATACAAGGTGCACACCACATTGCCCAAAAATTAATGATATGAATGGTATCATCATCTGTGTATAATAGCGGTTCTAAGGAATCAAAATTATAAACCGGAATATCTAAATCATATCTTTCAAAAGTATTATCCTTTGAAAAACTAAACACTAATAAAGATAATATTACAACTAAAAAACTTCTTTGTACTTGCATAAATTTTACTATAGTCAATATATAAGACATCCTATAAACAAAAAGGTTTAATACAATTCGAAGAAATTAAAACCACTTCTTTTTTGAGCCTATGTAAAACTAAGACTTCTTCAATTTATCCATTAAAAAATCATTGTTAAACAATGTATAAAATGATGAATAGTTTGCTATTTCAAAAGTGCAATTATTGCTGTATTTCCTTGCATTTGAGCGTGTTTCAATGCTGTGTTTCCTCTATTATCCATAATTGAAGTATCTGCTTTATTTTTAAGCAGGTAATCAGCTATTTCAGTATGACCAAAAGTACTTGCATAAATAAGTGCTGTAGCATCATTGTAGTTTTGTAGATTCACTTCTGACCCATGATCAATAAGCATTTTAGCGATTTCAAAATTTCCTTTAAAACAAACCCCCATTAAAGCGGTATTACCCGATGCATCTTGTGCATTTACATTACTCCCTTTTTCTAATAAGTATGCGACAACCTCTTTTTGATTATTATAAGCTGAAAGAATTAAAGGGGTAAATCCTTTATTGTCAACCGCGTTTATAGCATCTTTATTTAAGTCATATATTTTTTCAAGAGAATCGATATCTCCACTACGTGATACTTCAAAAATATCTTGAGCGCTACTTGTAATTGTACTGATCATAATTAATAGTATTAGTATATTTTTCATAATTTTTAAATATTAAAGAGGGGATGCTACTAAGCATCCCCTTAGTTAATTGTTACTTCTATTCTAGTGCATAAAATCTTTTTGAGAAAAGCCTAGTTCTTTTGCTATTCTCATGCCAAAATCGCTATCTGCTTGATAGAAATAACCTATCATTTTCATTTGAATGTTTCTATCTGTAACCTGACCTAAATCACCCTTCAAATTTTTAATTAAATTGTCCTGCTCTTGTTTTGATAATGATCTGTAGAAATCACCTGCTTGTGCAAAATCGTTAGTCTTTGTGATTTTCTTTTGAGTAATGGTCACATTTTTCAAAGTAGTTTCTGACTGTTTATACTGAGGGTCTTCTTTTAATGTAGCCTTAGAACTTGGCTGATAATTTACATCCGGATTTTCAAATCGTTTATTTCCGGCACTGTTCCAACTATCAGAATTATAATTCTTTGGATCTTCTAATGGTTTGTTTATCTCCAATTGCAAGAAATTAGGACCTAAACGATGTCTTTGTGTATCAAAATAAGAGAATAATCTACCTTGTAATAACTTGTCTTCTGATGGTTCTACACCCGGAATCAATGCACCAGGAGAAAAGGCTATACTTTCTACTTGTTCAAAATAATTTATAGGGTTCTGATTTAAAGTCATAGTACCAATCTTTATTTTCTCAATCTTATCCTCTGGCCAATCTTTGGTGGCATCTAAAGGCCAAAAATCAAAAGAATGTAAATCTTCTGGTTTAATCAATTGAACATAAAGGTCCCATTGCGGAAAATTCTTATCATTAATATCTTTTCTTAAGCTTACCGTAGCATGTTGCCAATCTTTACCTTGTTGCGTTGCAGCTTCTTCAATTGTTAAGTTTTTTTCACCCTGTTTAGATACCCAAGCATATTTTACATAGGTTACTTTTCCTTCACTATTAATCCATTTATAACCATGAACACTACTACCGTTCATAAATTGATATCCTTTAGGAATGCCTAAATCAGTATATAACCTAGTAAGCATATGTGTAGCTTCGGGTACATGTGAAAAGAAATCGAAAAATCTGTTAGGATCTTGCTTGTTGGTTTCTGGAGATGGTTTTAAGGAATGTACCATGTCAGGAAATTTGATAGCATCTCTAATAAAGAAAATTGGTAAATTGTTACCTACAATATCATAGTTTCCTTGTTCGGTGTAGAATTTAACAGCAAAACCACGTGGGTCTCTTGCTGTTTCTGGAGATCCTTTGCCATGTATAACTGTAGAAAAACGTGCTGCTAATTCTGTCTTTTTACCTACATTGGAAAATGGAACTGCTTTAGTATAAGCTGACATATCTTTTGTCGCTTCAAAATATCCTGAAGCTCCCGCACCTCTTGGGTGAACTACTCTTTCTGGAATTCTTTCCCTATCAAACGCAGCTAATTTTTCAACTAAATAGATGTCTTCTAATAAAACCGGACCATATTCGCCTACGGTTTTAGAGTTTTGATTATCACCAACAGGTACACCACCATTAGTGGTAATAGTTTCGTTGGTTTGGGAGAAACCCATTATACCAATTGAAAGCACGATAAGTGATGCTAATTTTTTCTTCATTTTAAATAGATTTAATTTATATGGTTGGTGCAAAATTCAATTACATACCCTTATTAATCAAATTAATACTTTATATACTTGTATTGATAAAATTAATATCTGCTATAAATGACCATTCAACAATTAGAATATGTAATTGCATTAGATACTTATAGACACTTTGTTACAGCTGCAGAAAAGTGTTTTGTTACACAGCCCACTATTACAATACAGGTGAAAAAATTAGAAGAGGAAATAGGTTTTTTAATTTTTGACAAAAGTAAATCACCATTTAAACCGACAGATTTAGGAGAAGTTTTCATTTTGAAGGCAAAAGTGATTCTTCATGAAGTCAAGGAATTGAAAAATATGGTGAACGTTGAGCGCGATAATCTTGAAGGAGAATTTAAAATGGCTGTTATACCAACAATTTCATCTTATCTTATTCCAATAATTTCGGGTACGTTCTCTAGAAAATACCCAAATACTATTTTGAAAATTCAAGAAATGGAGAGCGACCAAATAATTTTGGCGCTGCATAAAAAAGAAATAGACTTAGGTATATTAGTAACACCATTGAACGAACCCTTTATTAGAGAAATTAATCTATACAATGAACCATTCATTTTCTACGGACAGGAAGATAGTTTTGAAACCGATAAGAATTCTATTAATGTTGAAGAAATAGAGCATCTTGATAATATTTGGCTGCTAGAAAACGGGCATTGTTTTAGAAACCAAGTTTTAAATATTTGTGGTCATAGCGATAATAACAAAAATATCCAATTTCAAAGTGGGTCGATCGAAGCACTTAAAAGAATGGTAGACAATTACGGTGGATATACCCTTGTGCCGGAAATGGCCGTAAGTGCTACAGATAAAGGACGTATACTACATTTTAACGAACCAAAACCTATTCGCGAAGTAAGCTTGGTGACACATCATACTTTCTCTAAAGACGTTTTAATCGATGCCCTTCGCCGAGAGATTTTGGATAAGACACCAAAAGAATTTAAAAAAAACGAACGCTTTATTAAAATTAATTGGAGATAATTTTCACTTCTACTTTACTTCATTTTTTAATTCTTTACCATTCTTATAAGCGGCAACATTATCTAATGTCGTTAGAGTTATTTGATTCATTGCTTCTTTAGTGAAATATGCTTGATGAGATGTAATTAGTACATTAGGAAAGCTTAATAACCTCAATATCATATCATCTTGAATAATATGCTCAGATAAATCTTCAAAAAATAGATTTTCTTCTTGTTCATATACGTCAATACCTAAATATCCTATTTTTCTATTTTTAAGTCCCTCAATAGCATCTTGAGTTTTAATCAAAGCGCCTCTACTGGTGTTGATTATCATAACTCCATCTTTCATCTTAGCAATCGATGCTTTATTGACAATATGTTTGGTATGTTTGTTTAAAGGGCAATGCAGTGAAATAATTTCCGATTGCCTGAATACGTCTTCTAAAGATAAAAATTCTACTCCTCCGGCTACTAGTTCATCATTCTCAGCGATATCAAAAGCAATAATTCTACAGCCGAATCCTTTTAAAATGGAACAAAATGTTTCTCCTATTTTTCCTGTTCCGATAACTCCAATTGTCTTATTACTTAGGTTAAAACCAATAAGGTTCTTTAATGAAAAATTACCTTCTCTAACTCTATTATAGGCTTTGTGGGTTTTACGGTTAAGGGTTAAAATTAATGCTAAGGCATGTTCGGCAACAGCCTCTGGTGAATATGCGGGTACTCGAACAACTTTTATATCAGCTTTCTCGGCAGCTTCTAAATCAATATTGTTATAGCCTGCACAGCGTAGCGCTATAAGTTGAATACCATTTGAGGATAGTATTTTAATGGTTTCTTCATTGACCACATCATTTACGAAAACACATACCACATCGCAATCTGCGGAAAGTTTCGCAGTATCAACATTTAATGCCGTCTCATAAAATGAAAAGTCATAATCGTAATCGGTATTATACTTTTCAAAATACTCTTGGTCATAAGATTTGGTACTGAAAACAGCTATTTTCATAAAATGTGTGTAGTAAATTAATTATCATTCAAAGTTACTTTTAGATACTTAAAGCTATATGATATCCATCAGTTTTGGATACGTATTATGAATTCTTAAAAAACCAGTGGAAGTAACTTTTAGTAGCTAATGGGTAATTCAACCCTATCCATATCCCAAGCTATATACATTAATGCAACACCTTTCGCTGAATCTTCAAATTGTATCGAAAATTCTTCAACTGGCTTTTTATTATGTAAAACATGCGCTTCTACTCTTAATACATCGTTATGTTCATCGTAACTGTAATGTCCCCATTGATCTACATCATTACTAAAAATTATTGTCCAAATATCCGCTGTAGGTATTGCATACATGGTATACGTGCCTTTTCGCAGTAATTTCCCTTCGATCTTTACATCTTTATAGACCTTGATTTCTGTTGCCTCATTGGCACCTAATCTCCAAATTTCATTGTATTTGACTATACCATCAAAAACCACACGACCATTTTTTTGAGGTCTACTATAATCTACTCTAAGAATGGGAGAATCGGGTAGGTTCCTTTCAGGAGCAAATTTTATATCGTGGGCAAAATGATCTGGTAAATAGACTCTATCTAAAGGGCTTTTATCAAGACCTCTAAAGTTTTGAGAAAAACTAATAGAAGTAAAGAGACTAAAACATGCACAAAAGAGCGTAATTTTTTTCATAATAAAAGATGCTTATATGGTTAGTCATTTAACTCTTAAATTTAATAATTATAAGAACTAAATACTCATCAATAGTGCAGAATAATTATTAATAGAAAGATTTATAGCATTAACCCTCCAGTTGCTTCTATACGCTGACCATTAATCCAACCGGCATCTTCCGTACATAAAAAAGCAACAATTCCACCAATATCTTCTGGTTCACCAACTCGACCAAGTGCTGTGTTACTGCTAATTTTTTTACGTCTTTCCTCATTGTCCTTATTTGCCCCACCACCAAAGTCTGTTCCTACAGCACCAGGAGCTACTACATTTGCACGTATTTTTTTATCACTTAATTCCTTTGCCAAAAATCTTGTTAATACATCTATACCACCTTTCATACTTGCATAAGCAGAAGAGCCAGGTATCGTTACCCTTACCAAGCCAGATGATATATTAATGATTCCGCCACCATCATTTATTTGTTCAACGGCATGCTGAGTTAAGAAATAAACGCCTTTTAAATGAATGTTCATCATAGCATCAAAATCGGCTTCGGTAGTTTCTAGAAATGGCTTGTAAATTCCCGTTCCTGCATTATTTATTAAGTAATCAAATTTAGCGGTACGGTAATTTTCATTCAAATACATGGAAACCGTTTTAAAGAAACTAGAAAAATTGGAGGTGTCACTGGTATCTAATTGAAACGCTACTGCCTTTTGACCTAGTTTTTCAATTTCTTTTACAACCTTCTCAGCAGCATCTTTTTTAGAGTGATAGGTTAAAATTACATTTAAACCTTTTTCTGCGATTTTTAATGCTATATTTTTTCCAATTCCTCGACTACCACCGGTTACCAATGCTATTTTCGTTCTTGACATAATTTATTGTTGTTTGTAGTTCTTTTAGCTATTGTCTTACTCTAAAGTATCAAAATCAACACTGATTATAAACCTAACTACATTATATTAACATTAAAGATATATTCATTATGTTTTTGGATCACGCCTAAACAATTGTATCAAATCAAAGACAAGTACACAGAAAACTACCCAAATAAATCCGGCTATAAAACCACCTGCTATATCCGAAGGAAAATGGACTCCCAAATAAATTCTACTTATTCCAATGCTTAAAATAATAACTATTAAGGCGATAATCAATACATATTTCATCACTTTCTGAACATTGAACTTAGTGACCAGAAAAATTAGAAATCCGTAGAATGCCATCGCGCTCATTGCATGACCGCTAGGATAACTCAACGTTTCTACAGAAACTAAATGTTCAATACCTGGTCTTGAACGGTCAATAAATCTTTTCAATACCATATTAGAAATGGTAGCCAAAGCTAATATCAATGTTGCCTGTACCACGTATTTCCAACGTTTAAAGACTAAAAGTGAGATTAAGAGAAATACCACTAGTACTATTAAATATCCATACACATCACCAACAAAGGTCATAAATTTAAAGTAAGATGTTAAACTGGGTGTACGATAAGAAATTACATAATCTGTAATTGCCGTGTCATAAGTGGCAAGGGTTTCTGTCTTTAAGGTTTCTGTCAATTCTACAAATAAATTAATTCCGCCAACGACGATGACCAAAGCAATTATTACTGTAATAACATAGGGTAGTGTTGTGTTGTATTGGTTTAATTTATTCGCTAAAAATTCACGAAGCGATTTTATAAAAGTAAAAAGGGATTGTTTCATGAAATGTACTGTTGTTTGTGCTGTAAACATAGCAGTAATTGGGCATATCTACTGTTTCAAAGAAATCGATAACTAACTCGATTGAGTTAATTACTATATGTTAGGTTCTTTAACAGCATCTTCAAATTTGGACAGGTATACTTTGAACCCTTATCTTTATACGATAATAGAATTGTTAGAAATTATGAAATCACCCAATTGGAAAACAGCTATAGAATTTGATGATATTACATATAAAAAATGTGACGGCGTAGCGCGTATTGCATTTAACCGTCCTAATGTGCGAAATGCTTTTAGACCACATACTACAAGTGAGTTAATTAAAGCTTTTTACGATGCTCAAGAAGATACTTCTATTGGAGTAGTTTTGCTTTCTGCGGAAGGTCCTTCTACTAAAGACGGAATATGGTCTTTTTGTTCTGGAGGTGATCAAAAGGCTAGGGGAGAAAAAGGCTATGTTGGTCAAGATGGTCAGCACCGTTTGAATATACTTGAAGTACAACGTATGATTCGTTTTATGCCGAAAGTGGTTATTTGCGTGGTACCTGGTTGGGCCGTTGGTGGCGGACATAGTCTGCATGTGGTTTGTGACATGACTTTAGCTAGTAAAGAACATGCTATTTTTAAACAAACGGATGCGGATGTTACCAGTTTTGATGGTGGATATGGTTCAGCTTACTTAGCTAAAATGGTGGGACAGAAAAAAGCACGTGAGATATTCTTTTTAGGCAGAAACTATTCTGCACAAGATGCTTTTGATATGGGTATGGTAAATGCCGTAATACCTTATGATGAGCTAGAAAACACTGCTTTTCAATGGGCACAAGAGGTTTTGGAGAAATCACCAACTTCTATAAAAATGTTGAAGTTCTCTATGAACCTAACAGATGATGGAATGGTGGGTCAACAAGTATTTGCAGGTGAAGCAACAAGACTAGCCTATATGACCGAAGAAGCAAAAGAAGGTAGAAACGCTTTCTTAGAGAAACGTAAACCTAATTTTGGTAAGGATAATTGGCTACCGTAAATTGGTTGTTCGTTGATGGTTGATGGTTGATGGTTGATGGTTGATGGTTGATGGTTGATGGTTGATGGTTGATGGTTGATGGTTGATGGTTGATGGTTGATGGTTGTATTAAAAAAGTTCATTTTTTCAAAAGAAAAAATGAACTTTTTTAGGCTAAAGGCTTAAAGAGATTGTTTGAACGCGAAGCGTTTCCGAATTAATTAAGTAGTACTTAATACTTAGTACTTTTTTACCTGAAAACTGATACCGCCAACTGAATACTAAAAAATGCCCTAAACTAAAAAGAGTCCGATCAGTGAAGATCAGACTCTTTTACGAGAACACTATATGAAAATGAAAAATTTTTAATTCGTTTTTAATAACACTGTAAATGTATTTATCATTTAGGGTTCTTTGAAACTATTGTTGCCACACAAGAGAATTTTGTTGTGAATTGCTTAAAAAATGTGGTATTGTATTGAAAAGGTTAAAATTTCGCTCCTTTTATCGAATTGAAGCTATTATTTCTTTCAATAGTGTGTTGAATTGTTCATCGGTCTGTTCTTTTAGTCCGGTTCTGACGACCACAAGATCTTTTGAGGGTATTATGAAAATGCGTTGCCCTTGAAATCCGTTTACAGAATACAAGTCTTTAGGAATGTCTTCGTACTTTCCTTCGGCATTTAGCCAAAAATGTGCACCATAAGTTCCGTTAGAATGGATTGTAGGTTTTGCTACATAGTCTGACCAGGATTCTGAAAATATACGGTTACCATTCCAATCTCCCTTATTCAGATATAACAGTCCAAATTTTGCCCAATCTCTGGTAGTTGCCCAACCGTATGAAGACAAAATATAGTTGCCAGATAAATCGGTCTCCAAGAGCATGGAATTCATTCCTATTTTATCGATTAATTCTTTATATGGAAAATCTAAATATTCTTGATGGGAGCTGAATTGCTCTCTTAGAATACCAGAAAGCAAATTTGTGGTACCAGAAGAGTAGTTCCAAATTTCTGTTGGCTGTGCAATTATACTTTTATTACGTTGAGACAAGGTCATGTCAGAATCTAAGAATAGCATTCGAGTAACATCGGAGATTTTGAAATAGTTCTCGTCCCATTCCAATCCACTTTGCATACGTAAAAGGTGATTCAATGTTATATTCATTTTCGGATTCTTCATGCTGATTTCTCCAGAAAACGGCTTGTACACCATGTCAATTTTATCTTGATATTCTAAAATACCATAAAGCGTAGATAAAATACTTTTGGTCATTGACCATCCAAGAATTTTTGTGTCTTTAGAAAATCCGCGAATGTAACGCTCCCCAATAATTTGATTTTTATGAACAACTAAAAGAGATCTTGTTTTTTGTTCTGGATCCTTAAAAGCATTTTCAAAGGCAACCTCTAATTTATCATAAGCTACATTTTCTAAAATAGTATCGATTACTCCGTCATTTCCATAAGGGAAAGGCAATGTATCTTTCACAATAAATCTATTGGGAATAATATCGAAATTATGTTTAGAATACTCCTTGTTGGTCAGTACTGCACCAAGCCCTTCTTTATACACCGTTGTTCTTGGCATTAACCCGTATACTTCGGAAGTTGCATATTTATTTTCATCTGACACCTCAGAATCCGCTAATTTTATCAACGGCATATTATTATCGTTTAGAGAAATATCATCAGCATCTCTACCCGCAATAAAAACACTAGATACCATATTTTTAGAAGCATAGCCAGATATTAGATTTAGTTTTGGGTAGTTAAAATATGCAGCGGCAATTATACCTACTAAGACAACGCCTAAAAGCAGTTTTGTTTTCTTCATTCTTATTGTGTTCTTTATAAAATTAAAATGTGTTCAAATTCTACTTTGACATATACCGCTCAAATTATCTGAATTACTTCAATTTCTCCCATGTTTTATTTGATGTAAGCTTAAAACTACCAACATAGTTGAAGTTACATTCTTGAGGTAAAATCAATGATAGAAATGTGCTTTCATCTTTTGCTTTATACAAATGATATTCTTTACCAACAATAGGCTCAAAACTGAATTTAGCACTATATACAAGATTGTTGTATTCAAAATTGTCCATCAGTTTTTTAAACGATTCTTGTAATGCTTCATATTCTGCCTTAAATTGATTATTGGCACTAACAATATGTGTGTTTTTCCAAGAGGTTACATCCGGCGGAGTAATTTTTGGAGCCGATACTTCTGTTGCAAAAGGTGATAGTTTACCATGATACTCTTGGGTATCTTCATTGAAAACTACATTATCAGGTTTTTTGTCTTTTTTCATAGCACTACAAATTTAAAGAAAAGCCTGCATTTATCACTTGCAAGATTATATGGGTATAGGTATCTTCCATTCTTTAATTCCGTATTCAATAATACTATCTAATTTTAATGGATTTTAAATCATTTCTTTACTCTATTTTATTCTGTTTGTTTTTATCATGTAATACAGATAAGCCTTCTAAAGAAGTTGTTCTTTACAATAGCTATTGCGCTAGTTGCCATGTAGCTCCAGATATTCAATCATTACCTAAAAATATTTGGCAAGATTATGTTTTACCAGAAATGGGAGCTAGAATGGGTATTATTACTCCAGAAAAACACCCCTACTATAAATTACCTTTTCGTGAACAAATGGCGGTTATCAAAACTGGTGTTTATCCATTAAAACCTTTAATATCTTTAGAAGATTGGAATTTATTGCAAAAATATATTATTGAACTTGCACCAGATAGTTTAAATAATGACAATGCCATTGCAGAAAGTACACCGTTATCTCAATTTAAAACCATGCCCATTAGTCTTGATAGTTTAGGAGGTAGCTTAATTACCTACATAAAAATAGAAGACGATTCAAAAAATATAATTACGGGTACTCGTAACGGACAGTTAAACGAGTTTAACCTTAATACAAAGACTTCTAAGTTATTAGGAGATTTTAATTCTGCCATAATTGATGCTAGAATACTTAAGGATAGTATTTATGTCACAAATATGGGTAAGATGGACCCTAATGAAATCCCTAGAGGGCAATCTGTATTAAGGCATGGTAACGCTACCGCTGTTCTGCAA
This sequence comes from Maribacter sp. Asnod1-A12, assembly GCF_045063735.1. NCBI lineage: Bacteria > Pseudomonadati > Bacteroidota > Flavobacteriia > Flavobacteriales > Flavobacteriaceae > Maribacter > Maribacter sp. Asnod1-A12. The sequence continues at coordinate 3,467,672 of NZ_JBEFNZ010000006.1, read as the reverse complement.
GATTCATTACACAGACCTGTACATACCATCTATTCTGATTTGAACAATGACGGAAATGAAGAAATTGTTATTAGCGAATTTGGAGATTTAAAAGGGAAACTGACTTTACTGGAAAAAGATAATTATGGTTTTTATAAAGAAAGTACACTATTAGATTTACCAGGTGCATTAAGGGTTATACCTAAAGATATGAATAAAGATGGCAAAGATGATTTAGTGGTCATGGTGTCGCAAGGTGATGAGGCTGTTTATATTTTATATCAAGAGGATAACTTAGAATTTACAGCAGAGAAGGTAATACGCTTTAGTCCGGTTTATGGGTCTAGCTGGTTTGAATTAGTAGATTACGATGGTGACGGATTTGATGATATCATTACCGTAAACGGCGATAACGCTGATAAGTCATTTGTAAACAAACCTTACCACGGTATGCGTATTCATTTAAACGACGGTAAAAATAATTTTACAGAAACCTATTTTCATCCTTTAAATGGCGCAACACGAGTAATAGCAAATGATTTTGATCAAGATGGCGATTTAGATTTGGCTCTTTTAGCTACTTTTCCTGACTATCAGCAACATCCTGAATATAATTTTGTGTATTTAGAGAATATAAACAGTTCGCAATATGAATTTAAGCAGCAACATTTTAACGACGTAAAAATGGGGAGGTTGTTCTTAATGGATGCTGCGGATATTGATAGTGATGGGGATCAAGATATCGTTTTAAGCTCACTTACTTTTTCTTTTACACCCGTACCAGAATATTTAGAAGAAGCCTGGAAAGAAAGCAAGACCGATCTTTTAATTTTAGAAAATAAACTACATTAGTAGGTATGATAAAAAGATTATCCATCGTGTTTATTCTTGTTACAACTTTCAGTTGTAAAGATAAACCCATGGATGATAAATATAATTGGGTACCGTTACAAGTGACAGCTACAGCTTATAATTCGCTTCCATATCAAACATCTTATGAGCACCCTGCAATTGCCGCTTGGGGAGATTCTATTAAACCCGGTCAAAAATGGATTGCAGTATCTAGAGATTTACTAAAAAAGGGATTAGTATATAATACTATGGTTAAAATCGACACCTTTAAAGGGGTTTATATTGTAAAAGATAAAATGCATTCTCGTTGGCGTAACAGAATAGATATTTATATGGGCGAAAATGTTAAAGAGGCTAAGGAGTGGGGAAGACGGAAAATTACCATTTCGTACGCCGTAGAAAAAGATAGTTTAGAAATTATTGAATGAAGAAAAGTAGTATAATTTATTTTATTTCGGGTTTGATATTAGTATCATGTACTTCTACAAAAACAATTGTGGAATACCCTATAACCTTTAATGAAGAACGCAAAATATTGACCTTAGCGTATCTTCAAAACAGATACGGATTAGAGCAAGATACTCCAAAAATCGAACCTAAAATGATTGTTTTACATTGGACGGTCATTCCCACTTTCGAAAAATCATTTGAAGCCTTTGACCCGGTAACCTTACCTAATTGGAGACCAGATATTAAAAATGTAAGCGGCTTAAATGTATCTTCTCAATTTATGGTAGATAGAGATGGTACTATATATCAGTTGCTACCAGAAACTACCATGGCGCGCCATGTCATTGGTTTAAATCATTGCGCCATAGGAGTGGAGAATGTTGGTGGTACTGAAGAGCTACCTTTGACAAAAGCACAGTTGAATTCTAATATTTGGTTGGTAAAGTATTTGAAAGATAAGTATGATATCGATTATTTAATCGGACATTATGAATACACCCTTTTTGAAAATCACTCACTTTGGTTAGAAATAGATGAAGGTTATAGAACTGTGAAAACCGATCCGGGAACTGAGTTCATGGGCAAGGTCAGGAATGCGGTCAAGAAATTGAATTTTAAAGAGTTACCAAAAACAAAATAACATTAAAATAGAAGAACTATAAATGAAAAAATTATTACTCTCCATACTAAGCTTATGCACGTTTTCTGCAATTGGTCAATCAGATAATATTACCACTCAGTTGTATGACACTTATGAGAATTACAAAGAAAGTACCATCGGTAAAAGACGAATTAAAAGAAACGACATACAACCCCTTATAGATAAGTTTTCTGGCAATAATAAATTTGAAGTAAATACAGTAGGTAAATCTATTGGTGGTAAAGATTTAAGCTTGATCAGTATAGGATCTGGCGATACCAATGTTTTTCTTTGGTCTCAAATGCATGGGAATGAACCAACGGCAACACAAGCTATTTTTGATATTCTTAATTTCTTTGATAGTGCAGATTTCAAAAATGAGAAGGAAGCTATTCTTGCTAACTTAACCGTACATTTTTTACCAATGCTCAACCCTGATGGAGCAGAGCTTTATCAAAGAAGAAACCTTTTGGGTATTGATATAAATAGAGATGCACTACGTTTACAGTCTCCTGAATCTCAAACCTTGAAAAGAGTTAGAGATAGTCTTGATGTCGATTTCGGATTCAATCTTCATGATCAAAGCACTTATTATAATGCGGAACGCACGGAAAAACCAGCTACAATCTCTTATCTAGCTCCTGCTTATAATTATGAAAAAGATATTAATGAAACTCGTGGTAATGCCATGAAGATTATTGTTTTTATGAACGATATTCTTCAAAAATATGCTCCCGGGCAAGTAGGTAGATATAATGATGATTTTGAGCCAAGAGCTTTTGGGGATAATATTCAAAAATGGGGGACAAGTACCATTCTTATTGAATCTGGCGGATTTCCAGAGGATGTTGAAAAGCAAGAAATTAGAAAACTGAATTACACCTCTATTTTATCTGCCATTTATACTATCGCTCAAAAGTCTTATGAAGCTATCGATATTGATGAATACGAGAAAATTCCGGAGAACGATAGAAAGCTGTTCGATTTAAAAATTGTTGGAGCTAATTACGAACTTATGGGTAATACCTATAAAATAGATATAGGTATGAACCAGATTGAAGTTGATTACCCTGACCATAACTCTTTCTGGTATAGTAGTAGAATTTTAGATCAAGGTGATTTATCAACGTATTATGGTTACGAAACGTTAGATGCTAGTGGTTATACAATCAAACAAGCAAAAGTGTACCCAAAGACTTTAAATAACTTTAACGATGTACAAGGATTAAATTTTACCGATGTATTAAAACAAGGTTACGGTTACTTACGTTTATCATCGTTCCCTGCTAAAAATATTAACTCACCTTACCCTGTTCATTTAATTGGAGAAAAATATACAGTTCCAGAATTGAATTTAATGCCGGGAATCAACCCGACTTTCTTTTTAGAAAAAGAAGGTGTTATTGAATATGCAGTGATTAACGGATTTTTGGTCGATTTAAAAACCCCCGAAATAACAGTGCCAAACGGAATGATCTTTAGGTAACAAATTTAAATGTACATCATAAAAAAAGGGAAGCGATCGCTTCCCTTTTTAATTTTATATAATTGTACCTCTTACATTGTATCTTCTGCATCTAAAAGCGCAAAAAACTTATCTAGATTAGGTAAGATGATAATCTTTGTTCTTCTATTCATCGCCATGTTTTCTTTAGTATCGTTTTCTACTAAAGGTAAGTAGCTACTTCTACCAGAAGCGATAAGTTGAGAAGGTTCAACATCATATTCTTTCTGTAGTTTACGAACAATTGAAGTTGCACGTTTTACACTTAAATCCCAGTTATCACTAACCATTGGAGTATTAATTGTTCTAGAATCAGTATGACCTTCAACCATAACTTCCATACTTGGCTCAGACTTAATTACATCAGCCAATTTTTTAAGAATATTATCAGCTTTATTGCTTACTCTATAACTAGCAGTATTAAATAATAGCTCATCAGAGATATTAATCATAACTACAGTTTTGTCAATACTCACATCAATATCTTCGCCTTCTTCCGAAATTGATTGTTTTAACTTATAAGAAACAGCCAAATTCATTGAATCTTGTAGTGTTTGTGCACCAGCTAATTTTGCAGGATCTACATTTTTCAATGTATTTCTCATCTTAGCTTTTGTATTGTTACTCATAACGGCAACATCATCAACACTAGTGAACTGGCTATCGTTCATCTCTTTTAATGAGTTGATTTTTGAATTGTACTCTTCTACACGAGCTTCAATTTTTGTCATTTGAGCTTGTAGCTCTTCTTTCTCAACTTGAGTCTTTTGTAAACTACTTTGTGTTTGAGATAGGTTATCTTCTAAAGCAACATATTTCTTTTTAGAAACACAAGACGATAAAAGTGCTACCGATACTATAGTAACTAAGGATAATTTTTTCATTTTGTTCTTTTTAATTAATATTAGTCTAATCGGTTTTATATACGTCCTAAATCGATAAACGGATGTTTGATTTTATTGAACAACAAGCTTCGCCCTGCATTTATATGACACAACAAAATGATTATCAATATGTTGTTGATTTCAATTTAAAGCAAAAAAAAGAAGCACTATCTGTGCTTCTTTCTATATTTTAAAAGTAAGTTAACTATTCGCAACCTCCTGTAAATCCGTTTGCACTAAAACTTGTTTGTACTGCTCCTTGTCTAGAACCGGTATTAATTTCAATTGCCAAATTATTTTCACCACTACCATCTCTTTTTGGACTACAGTATTCAAATAAGTAAAAGCTATTGGCTCTTTCAGATACTTTTTCAGATATCTCTCTAAAAGTAATTTCTAATTCATCTTTATTCGTTGCAAATACACTAGCTGTTTTACCAATAGCAGTTAATACTTCGGTATCTATTTCTGCTCCCAAACCAATACTGAAAAAAGAAATATTAGAATCTGCTTCATTTACTTTCTTTAACGCTGCATCTTCTGTATAACGAGAAGCTTGATCTGTACCATCGGTAAAAATTACAACAGAAGCTGCTCCTATCTTATCATCTGCAGTAGACACTTGAACCAAATCAGACGCTATATCTGTTGATTTTATTACCGCGCCATATAAATCTGTAGAAGGGTCATTACTGATGTCATCAGTAATTCCATCAATGGCATCTGTTAGTTCAACCCTTGATGATGTTAATTCATTTAATAAATGTAGCTCATCTTCTCCGTCAAACCAATATATAGCCATTTTCACCGATTCAGATGATGTAGTAGGCATTACTGCTTCAATAAAACTTGTCGATGCTATTTTTAATTCATCTAAGCTACTGCTCAATACACTATTACTTAAATCTAAAACTAGCAATGTGTTATTTGAGAAAATTTGTGAGTTTGGCGATATACGTGCCGATGATTCTGATGTAGATATGGTATTAAAACAATCGTCATTTCTGCCTTGCTCATAAATTGTAAATTGATCTGCCGTTAAGCCAGGCACAGGGTTTCCGCCAGTATCGGATACTCTAAAAAATACAGAAACTTTTCCTGGTAACGTAGTGTATTGATCTTGTATAGATAGAACAAGTTCACCTTCTTCTAGTCCTAAACAATCATCTACCACGGTACCTTCTCCTAGTCCGTCTCCTGTATTTAAGTTCAAACTAACATCATCATCTGCATTACCACAAGAAACAAATAGTGTTATCATAAACAATACACTAAAGGACTTCAAGAAATTTTTCATATTAATTAATTATAGGTTCAACTAGCAGAACGGTCAAAGTTTATTTAAATTATGGGGAATGAAAAAATAAATGTTAAAGATTGTTAAAGCCGAAGAAATTAGGTATTTAAAATTATGTAAACACCTTTATTTCTTTGGCTTTAAGACGAATAGGCTTTAGGAATATATGCATTAATTTTAGTACTTTAGAAGGTGTAAAATCTATGGTTAATGACTCACGAATTCAAGAAAATAATTAAGGAGTACAGCATTGCTAAATTGGCAAATTTGAAGTGTGTGCTTGCAACGGTCGTTGATTTAGATGGCTCTTCTTATCGGAAACCTGGGGTTCGTATGCTTATTCGTGAAGATGATGTAATGATAGGTGCCGTTAGTGGTGGTTGTGTAGAGAAAGAAGTTTTGTTTCAAGCACAATCAGTATTTGAGAATGGAATTACAAAACTAATGACCTATGATGGTAGATTCAGATTAGGTTGTGAAGGTTTACTTTATATCTTATTGGAATCCTTTTCACCAGAAGAGGCTCTTATTACCGATTTTAAATTCGTTATAGAAAATAGGAAATCGTTCAAGCTTAACACATCTTATATAAAAGAATATGGCGATTTAGAAGGATACGGTACATTTATAAGTCTAAATTCTGTTACCTATACATTTAATTCTAGTACTAAGGAACAACAAAATAGTCTACACTTTTTGCAGACATTAGAACCTTGCCAACGACTTTTATTGATAGGAGGTGAGCATGATTCGGTTCAACTAGCTCATTTTGGATTGGGTATGGGATGGGAAGTGAACGTTGCCGTAACACCAAAAGAGAATAAAACTATTGCTGATTTTCATAGTATTGATAGATTATTAGACTTTGAACCAGAAGAATTTCCTGTTGAAACCATAGATAAGAATACCGCTGTTCTTTTAATGACGCATAGTTATGTAAAAGACTTGAAATATTTAATGAGATTAAAAAATAGTAAACCTACGTATTTAGGAATTTTAGGACCAATTAAAAGAAGGGAGAAATTGCTATCTGAATTATTGGAACATGATATGGATATTGATTTAGGCTTTATTGAAAACATTCATGGTCCTGCAGGATTAAATATTGGAGCTGAAACACCGCAAGAAATAGCAATATCTATTCTTGCAGAAATATTGACCGTAATTAGAAAAACACAACCCGTAATGTTGAAAGACAAATTGAAATCTGTTCATTGAAGAAAGATGTACATATAGCAGTTCTTATTATGGCAGCTGGTGCTTCTAGAAGAATGGACGGCATCAAGCAGTTAATGCCATGGAAAGATTCTAATTTCTTAATGGAAACCATAAAAACTGTTCAACAGACCAATGCAACATCAATTCATGTCGTACTAGGCTCAAACGCTGAATTTATTAGTGCTGAGTGTAGTTTGAAGGAAAAAAATATAGAAATAATCGTAAATTCTAATTGGGAAAATGGGTTAGGCGAAAGTATTGCCCATGGGGTTAAAGTGTTAATTAAGCAAACACCTAGCTTGGAGGGTGTTTTAATTTGCCTTGCAGACCAGCCATTATTGAGTTCTGCATACTTAGATTCATTAATTGAAGAGTTTACAAAACATCCATCAAAAATCATTGCAACAAACTATCATAAAAAAGTGGGTGTACCCGCATTGTTTCCTAAATTGCTATTTGAAAAATTGAGTACATTAAAAGGAGATTTCGGTGCCAAGGAAATTTTAAACAATGAAGGCAATGCAATTATTTCTTTGGATGCAGCAGATCAAATGATTGATGTGGACACAAACCTAGAATACCAAAATCTATTAAAGCGAACCAATAACACACTTAACACCTAAGATGATCAAATTAAAATATACCGTTTTTGCTATACTAACGTTAGTACTAACTACTACTATAACAGCCCAAGAAATGGGTTTTGAAGAATATAACCCTACATCTACATTGGTGGTGCCTGGTGGCGAAATAACCAAAGCTAAATTTCCTTTTATAGACGTTCATAGCCATCAACGAGATATGTCGGTCGAGGCTCTGAACGAATTAATTTCTCATATGGATGCTATGAATGAAGCCATTATGGTGAACTTAAGTGGAAGGTCAGGAGAAAGTCTCAAGGAGAAAATTGATAATATCAATAAAAGTTACCCTAATAGGTTTGTAGTTTTTGCCAATGTAGATTTTGAAGGAGCTAAAGATATGGAATGGGGAAAACAGGCTGCAGACCAATTAGAACAAGATATTAAGAACGGAGCTAAGGGATTAAAGATTTTTAAAAGTTTAGGATTACGAAATAAAGATGCAGATGGTAATCGTTTGGCAATAGATGACCCCCGTTTAGACCCCATTTGGGCTAAATGTGCAGAAATGGGAGTACCGGTATTAATTCATGCTGCTGATCCAAAATCTTTTTGGGATGATATGGATGCTGATAACGAACGTTGGTTAGAATTAAAAACGCACCCTAGAAGAAAGCGTACAGCTAAAGACCCTGCGCCTTTCGAGCAAATTATTCAGGAGCAACATAATGTGTTCAAAAAACATCCGAATACCAAATTTATAAATGCTCACATGGGTTGGCATGCTAACAACCTTAAAAAATTAGGAGAGCTATTAGATGAAATGCCAAATATGAATGTGGGTATATCAGCAGTAATTGCAGAACTTGGTAGACAACCTCAGAATGCTAGGGCATTCTTTATTAAATATCAAGATAGGGTATTGTTCGGTAAGGATAGTTGGAAACCAGAAGAATTCCCTACGTACTTTAGAGTATTGGAAAGCAACGATGAGTATTTTCCTTATTACAAGAAATATCACGCATTTTGGTCCATGTACGGATTGAACCTACCTGATGATGTGCTGAAAAAACTATATTACCAAAATGCGTTAAACCTAATTCCAGGTTTAGACGTTTCGCTGTTTAAATAGTAGTTATACTTTTTTAAGTACAACCGCTTCTTCCTTAAAAGGAATATCTTTTACATCTTGAAAAATACCACAAGAAACTTCTTTTTTAACTAAGTTTTGTGTGGCTTTCCTTTTAGTCAATGCTTCAATTTCCGGATTTAAAAACTTCATATCAGAACATTTTTTAATAAAACGCACATACATATCTCATGTTGTATGAGTTAGCATGTTTTTACTTTAATTTAAAAAAGAATTTACTTTAAAGTGTGACAAACTATACAAAAGACATACTAATGGGTAAATAGATTTTTATAAATGCAAAAAGAAGAAGTCTTTACTGAATTAATACAAGAGCATCAGGCATTGTTATATAAGGTGACTTCTATCTACACCGAAAACAAAGAAGATCAAGAAGACCTATTTCAAGAAGTGGTCTACCAGCTTTGGAAATATTTTGACTCTTTTCGTAACGATTCAAAAATAACAACTTGGATGTATCGCGTAGCTATGAATACTTCAATCACATTTATTAAGAAAAAAAAGAGAAGACCAGATTCCGTACCCATTGCAGATGTTTTTTTAAAGCAATCAGATAATAATGATGATGCGTATGACGAGCGATTAAAACTACTTTATCAGCATTTAAAGCATTTAAACACCTTAGAAAAGGGACTTATTTTTCTCCTATTAGAGGGTAAAAGCTATAATGAAATAGCAGACATTACAGGCTTGAGTGCTAGTAATGTTGGTACGAAGATATCTCGAATAAAGAAGAAATTAAAAACGAACATGACAAAACAATAATCATGGAACTAGAGGAACTAAAGTCCGCCTGGACACAATTAAGCGATGAACTAAATCATCAAAAAAAATTAACGAATAAAATCATATTAGACATGACCAAACAGAAATATCAAAACAAATTCACTACCATTACAAAGTATGAAACCTTAGGCGCTTTTGTCTGTTTTGCCATTGCATTTTTTGTTATTCTAAACTTTGGTAAATTAGATACGTGGTATTTGCAAGTTTGTGGCATACTTACTTTGTTATTTTTAATTGTATTACCTGTTATGGTGCTAACTACCATAAAAACAATAAAGAACATTGATATTTTAAACGGCTCATATAAAGACAATTTAAAGTTTTACTTAAAGACTAAGAATAGACTTTTAAAATTACAACAAGTTGGCATAGCTATTGGTTTTGTTGGACTCTTCTTTATAGTACCGGTTACATCCAAAATTATTTCCAATAAAAATGTTTTTCTAACCAGTTTAAAAACAGAACAATATGTAATATTTGCTATTACTATGATTGCTATGGTGTTTTTCTGCAAATGGGCATATAATGGCTACCTTAAAGTAACCCGTTCTGCACAAGAACTATTACAAGATTTAGAGTAGTTTTTACTCGGTAAGTTTCTTTTGAACGTAATTTAAAATCAACATCCAATTCATCTTTAGTAGGAGGGAAGCCGTGGGTACGTTATCGTCTGCAATTGCTGAAATAATGGATTCATGTTGATTGTCAGATTTATTATAGAAAGAGTCATCATTTGTAAAGGCACGTTCATAAAAAAAAATACGTGTCTTTAGATCATGTAGTATTTTTAAAGCCAAGTCATTTTTGTAATTTTTGGTCAATAATCTATGAAACTCCAAATCTGCCTGTATTCTAGAAATAGCATCTTTGGCATTTTCAAATACCTCTTGCTGTTCCTTAAGTTCAATAATATGTTCTTCGGTAAACTCTGAGTTTTCAATGGCCATGACCTCTAAATTTGCAACCAACTCATACAAATCTTCAGCCTCTTCTACATCTAATTCTGCTATTATAAATCCTCTATTGGGTACAGCTTTTATAATATGGGATTGTTGTAATTGGGTTAAAGCCTCTCTAATAGGAGTAACACTAACTTTTAAATGCCGTGCTAACGCTGCTAAATTAATGGTCTTTCCTGTTTTAAGATTACCTGTTGTCATTTCAGATAATAGATAATCCCGTACTTGATCTCTTAAGTTCATTTTTACCAGCATACATCAAATATAATATATCGTATACGATTTAAATCGTTTTACGCATAACTTTTATAATCAAGTTCTATTTCATCGAAAATACAGCGTTAATGTGCCTTCTATCGATACTATAATCCATTATTGAACGTTCCAAGAATTCAACCTACAAATAAGAAAAAATGAAATATTTAAAGTGGATATTCAAAAAGCCTATTATATTAATTACTGTTGTAGTTTTTGGTTATAGCTGTAGTGATGATAATACTGTTAATGAAGAAGTTAGTCTGACCCAATCAGATTTGAAAGCAGTATTAGAAATTGATGAAATTACCAATGGTGTTGACTTAGCACTTTTTAATTTAAATACCAATGCTGAATCTACTGGTAAATCCTACAGTTTTGATTGTTATTCTGCCGTATATTCAGAAACCGGTTATGTTGCTACATTTAATAATTGTGTACTTAACGGTACTGAGAATGTAAATGGGGAGCTTACCGTAACTTATAATTTAGAGGATCAATCTGGTTCTTTTACTGTAAGTTATGATGATTTTTACATAGGAGACGTAAAAATAAACGGTTCAAGGTCGTTCGCATTTACCTCTAATATAGATAGTAGTGCAATAACCTTTGCGGTTACAAGTGATATGATTGCAGAGATGGAAGATGGTTCTATTATTTCTGATAATGGTGTAAGGGCCACTACTCTAATTTTTGGAGAAGTAACTACTACGTCTAGTATTACGGGGAATTGGACAGTACAATATAAAGGGAACACCTATAATGTTACTGTAAATAATGCACTAACCAGCGCTATTATCTGCTCTTATGTATCTGGAGGAGATATGGATTTAACAAAAAACGGATTAACAGTTAATGTTGATTTTGGAGATTCTACATGTGATGATATAGCTATGTTAACTTACCCTAATGGAGTAGTAGAAGAGATTACATTAGAAGATTAAAACAATAATTTTAAAAGAAAAAAAAGGATAAGGCCTACAGGTTTTATCCTTTTTCTTTTTTAGACTTAATCTCCGTCTAATTTATCCGTGTCTATTTAAAATACATTTTGAAATAGAAGCCCATATTTAGATTCATATAAATTAGTGGGTATGATTTCTACTCGCAACCCATTGAATGCGTTTTCTATTTTTAAAACTTGAGAAAAATGTATTTCTTCTAGATTCTGTCGGTGTGTTTCTGATAAAAGTTCTCATGATGTTCGTTTTTTAGTCGGTGATTAGCCGAATTGATTAATGATTAAATTTTGAATGAGGTATTCTTAGTGTGTATGATGCCTAGACGCTACCCATTGTATTCGTTTACTGTTTTTAAAATTGGTAAAAAATGTATTTCTTCTAGATTCTGTTGGTGTGTTTCTGATGAAAGTTCTCATGATGTTCGCTTTTTAATTGGTGATTAGCCGTGTGATTGATGAATGATTGATGTTTTACTAATGAGTGTGATTTCTTGATGCTACCCATTGTACTCTCTTACTGTTTTTAAAACTTGAAAAGAAAGTGTTTCTTCTTGTTTCTGTTGGTGTGTTTCTAATGAAAGTTCTCATGTTATTTGTTTTTAGTTTCGGTGATTAGCCGTGTGATTGATGAATGATTGATGTTTTACTAATGGGTGTGATTTCTTGATGCTACCCATTGTACTCTTTTGCTGTTTTTAAAACTTGAAAAGAAAGTGTTTCTTCTTGTTTCTGTTGGTGTGTTTTTGATGAAAGTTCTCATGATGTTCGTTTTTAGTTTCGGTGATTAGCCGAGTGATTGATGAATGATTAATTAAGGTATTATTAATGAGTGTGATTTCTTGATGCTACCCATTGTACTCTTTTACTGTTTTTAAAACTTGAAAAGAAAGTGTTTCTTCTTGTTTCTGTCGGTGTGTTTCTGATAAAAGTTCTCATGATATTTGATTTTTAATTGATGATTAATATTTTTCTTATACTTACAAGACGACGGATGTTTTATTTTGTTACAGTACTATGCATAAAAAGGTACTATTTTTAACAAATTAATTTTATATTTTTAGTTCAAAATACTAATAATCAGCATTTTATGCTTTTGATCAAAAAATTAATTTTAACAATTCTTTTTTAATTTTCATTTATGCTATAAATAATGGAGTAGGAGAATGGGCAAAAAACATTAAAATTTTGCTTTATAAAGTGATGATATATTCATTTTAAAAGGAAGTAGCTTAAAACTTTGATAGTTTGAGTCCCTCTAATGCTAAATAATTGAAATACAAATCATATCTTTGTAGAACTTTAAAGGGATGCACATAATTCTTGCAATGACCTTACAACAAACGGAATAATAGTTTACTCAAAAACTTACCGTTCGTTATACACGTCAACACGTATTTCAATTCCTTTAGTGCAAAATCTATTATTATCATTAAAATTACGAATGGCAAAATCGCAACAAACATTTAATAAAACTGAAAAAGAAAAAAAGCGCTTAAAGAAGCGTGAAGAAAAGAAGAAAAAAATGCTTGCTCGTAAAGCAGCTGCAAAAGAAAATGGTACTTCTGGTATTCCATTAGCTTATGTAGATTTCAACGGTAACTTAGTTGACACACCACCGGACCCTTCAATGAAGGTAGAAGTAGAGGCTGAAGATATTGTTTTAGGTATTCCTAAGAAAGAAGAAGGTGATGTTGAAGAATTTGATCCAGTAAGAAATGGAAAGGTTTCTTTCTTTGATACTACTAAAGGCTTTGGTTTTATCATAGACGCAGAGAACAATGAAAAATACTTTGTTCATGTTAGTGGTCTTATTGATGAAATTATGGAAAACGACAAAGTTTCTTACGAGTTAGAAAAAGGCATGAAGGGCATGAACGCCGTTCGTGTTAAGAAGATTTAGTTTTAAATATTTTTAATGGTGAAAATGCAACGCAACACCGTTCTGGTAGTATTGTCATTTTTTGCCATTTATTTCATTTGGGGATCCACCTATTTATGGAATAAAATTGCAGTAACGGAATTACCTGCCTTTATGTTGGCAGGTATTCGTTTTGTTACAGCCGGTAGTCTAATTTTTATAATATCTAAGATATTAGGCTTCTCCCTTAAAATTACCAAACAGCAATTTAAGAATACTATTCTTGCAGGTTTTCTATTCCTAACATTTGGGAACGGAGTAGTTGTATGGGCGCTGAAATTTGTAGATAGCGGCTTTGCTGCATTAGAAGTTTCTGCACAGCCATTAGTTGTTTTACTAATGATGCGGATTTTACAAGGCAAGAAAATACAACCTATGTCCATTATTGGAGTGATCTTGGGTATTACCGGTATTTCTCTCCTAGTTGGTCAAGATGATATTATTGCCCAAGACGGTGCTGTTTTAGGTATGGTACTCATATTTATATGTATGCTTAGTTGGTCTTATGGTAGTTTATTTGTTGGTAAGGCAGATTTACCTAAAAATTTCTTTGTGAATACGGGTTATCAAATGCTCACTAGCGGTATATCCTTATTACTCATAAGTACTTTATTTGGTGAAGAATGGATATCTCCTGCTCACTGGAGCACGCCTGTTATAACTTCCATGTTGCTACTAATTATTTTTGGTAGTATTGTCACCTTTACCGCCTTCAATTATTTGCTACGAATAGTTTCGCCAGAGAAAGTGGCCACATCCTCATATGTAAACCCAATTGTAGCTATGCTTTTAGGTTGGTATTTTCTAAGTGAGGATATTACTTTACAATCTGCAATTGCATCGGCTGTGCTTTTAACGGGAGTCTACTTTATAAACAGCAAAAAGAGTCTTACTATTTTTTCCCGTTTTTCAGGAAAGAGAATTCCTAAGAAAGCGGTGGAAAATCTGAAATAGGCACGACTTGATTAGGTTGCATTTTTTCTAATGCTATATCACCAATTCTTACCCGTATTAAACGTACTGTTGGAAACCCTACGGCTGCCGACATTTTACGTACTTGACGAAACTTACCTTCTGTAATTACAATACGTATCCATGAGGTGGGTCTGTGTCTACCAATTCGTAATTGTACATCAGCATCGGGCAGGGCAGGAGGTTCATTTAGTATTATTACATTACATGGTTTGGTCATATACCTTTTGCCGAATATGCCAATAGCTACTCCTTCAGATATTTCTTTTACAGCTTCTGAAGTTATCAGACCATCCAGCTGTGCTAGATATTCTTTTTCTATACCTGCTCTATTTATAGTATCGCTTAATTTTCCATCCGTTGTCATTAACAAAAGACCTTCAGATTTTTCATCCAATCTACCTACAGGCATTATTCCCTCTGGAAAATCATGAAGTTCTGTCAAAAATCGTTTTTTGCGACGTTGACGGTCTTCACCAGAAGTCATTTGACTTAGCATACCTACTGGTTTGTACACTTTATAATGTAAATGTTCCAATAATTTATACGCTTACGGTTAATATAGTTTACACATGGTCGCAAAAGGTACCCTTTTTAACCCATGTATTAGTAATGTTTTGCAGAGAATGTTACCTTTGTAAACTCCAGAGAAGATTTTATGCAAGAGACAGTTTTTGAATTACAAGATAGAAAGACCGATAAGGAACTTTACAGCTATCAACAAGGAGCTATTCAACAAATTTTTGACAAGTTCGATTCAGAACGGGAAGATTATCACCTTCTATACCAATTGCCTACCGGTGGTGGTAAAACAGTGATTTTTTCGGAAATGGTACGTCAATACCTCAAAAACCACAATAAGAAGGTTTTGGTAATGACGCATCGTATTGAACTTTGTAACCAAACTTCTGCCATGCTTACTAGTTTTGGCGTTGTTAATAAAGTAGTAAACAGCAAGGCTAATCTTGATGACCATGAACGTTACAGTTGTTATGTAGCCATGGTAGAAACCCTAAACAATAGGTTGAACGATGACCAACTAGATATTTCTGATGTTGGTTTGGTTATTATAGATGAAGCTCACTATAATTCTTTCACAAAACTTTTTAAGTTCTTCGAAAATTCTTTTGTTCTTGGTGTTACGGCAACTCCGTTAAGTTCTAATAAGGACTTACCAATGAACAAAAACTATGATGAGCTTATACCAGGTGAAACCATAGAAAATCTTATTGCCAATGATTTCTTGGCAAGGGCAGAAGTATTTCAGTACGACATGGGACTTACGTCTCTTGAAATTGGATCTAATGGTGATTATACCGTAAAATCTTCGGCTGATCTATATACAAGCCCTGCAATGTTAAGTAAGCTATTAGAAGCTTATACCAAACATTCTAAAGGTAAAAAGACATTGATTTTCAACAATGGTATTGAAACCTCTATACAGGTATACCATACTTTTCAAGCTGCTGGTTTAAATATTATGCATCTTGATAATACCGCTACCAAAAAACAGCGTAAGCAAATATTAAAATGGTTTAAAGAAACACCTGATGCTATACTAACATCCGTAAGTATATTGACCACAGGTTTTGATGAGCCTACTATTGATACTATTATTTTAAATAGGGCAACAAAATCTCTTACTCTTTACTATCAAATGATTGGTAGGGGTTCTAGGGTTTTGAATAACAAATCTAAATTTACGGTTATAGATTTAGGTAACAACCTTTATCGTTTTGGACCATGGGGTGCAGATTTAGATTGGGGAGCTATTTTTAAGTCTCCTAATTTCTACATGGACCGCATTAAGGATGATGAGGATATTGAAAGTGATTTTAAACTTGAGCTTTCCGAAGAAGTAAAAGCAGAATTCAAGAACTCAGAAGACACTTATTTTGATATTAAAGAAACTTATGAAACGGCTACGTTTGCTGGTGAATCTTCTAAAGTTGTTTTAGAACGTTCTATCGCTCACCATGCCTATATGTGTATCGAAAATAGCGAAGATGTTTATGATGCATTGGCTTTAGCCAAATTACTAAAAGAAGATATTGATAATCGTATTCATGTATATGGAAAATGCATAAGTAAGAGTACTTATAATTTCTTAAGCTGGCTGAAAGCTGATTACCAAAAGAAATTGAATGCTTACTTACGTGAAAATTTTGATAGGGTATTTGAAGATATTCACGGGCATCCGCCAGAAGATTAATCAAAGAAAATAGTTTTCTATTTCCATAGATATTATAAAACGAAAAGGGCTGTTCTTTAAGAACAGCCCTTTTCGTTTTATAGCTAATTACTTCTTATTCAACAATAAGACTGTATTGCGGAGTTGGGTTTAAAGGACAGAAATATACATATTCTCCTTTTTCCAATTTCGTTTCCTTAGAATGACCAACAGTATTATTTTTAACCGCAGCAGTTACATATGCCGTCTGAATATGATTTTCTGGTTTAGAAGCATCCATTCCTTTTTTAACCAATACCAAACCAACATCTTTACCCACGTTGTTGTTCGCAACATCAAAAACATAAGTTCCTTCGCTAACTGTAATTGATTTTTGTGTAAACTCACCAGTTGTTTGCTCTAAAGCAATTTTCTTAACTGGTTGCTTCATCATTTTGTCTTGAGCGTTTGCGTTGAAAGAAAATGCTAATACGATTACTAAAATTGATAATACTTTTTTCATGTGTTTAAAATTTAATGAGCTTTTGCTCTAATGGATAGATTAATAATTATTGTTTGTAAAATTGTATTTATAAAGCAACTGCTTCAGGAAAATCAACTGGCACCTGAGTAGTGCTATGTATGTAGTTTGATATTGTCTTGTCACCTACTATTGAAATGGTGTCAATTAAATTTGCTTTTGTATAACCAGCAGCAAAATAATTTTCTAAAACTTTTTCATCTGTACGTCCTCTATTCTCTGTAACGTTTTTTGCTAATTGAGCCAAAGCATCCAATTTGGAGTCAAAAGATGCTTTACCTGCTCTTAGTTCAAGAATTTGGTCATCAGTAAATCCGTTCATTTTACCTATTGCCGTATGTGCAGACAAACAATAGACACAGTTATTTACTTCACTAACCGCTAAATTGACAACTTCTTTCTCTTTAGCTGATAATGATGTTTTTGCGTTGGCAAAATTCAAGTAGTTTTCTAATGCCGTATCACTATTTGCATATGTTGCATATAAGTTAGGAACAAAGCCCAAAGCTTTTTCTAAATTATCGAAAATCGCTTTATTGTTTTCGCTTACATCTTCTCTTGTTGGTATATTAAATGTGCTCATATTTTTATGTTTAATTATTATTGATTTGTTCTTTAAATTATCTGGTACAAAGGTAGCTTCACTATGGAACTCTTATTATGTAGAGACTTCCTTTCTACATGTCAATTTTTCCTTTATAAAAAAGAACCGAATGCTTTGGTTAGTCTTGAAGTACTATCAGAATCACAATAGTAATCTGACAGATGATTATGTTGACAATGCTTATCTACATTGATAGTGTTAGGTATAACCGTCTTCTTAGACGTAAATATTTCAATTAAATTGAAGATTGATTTGTGTTTTAAGTTCATGTCTTTGATGTTTTAATTCTACACTACAAAGATCTAGGTATTAAGAATCTTAAAACGGGCAATTTTACCCGAGGTATTGTCAATTTTTCCCTAAAATGATTTTTTAAGTTGTTTCTTGAAATCAGACGGAGATTGCTGAGTTTGCTTTTTAAATAAGCGACTTAAATATGAGGCATCTTCAAAACCAATTTCATAAGAAATTTCTTTTGTGGTCTTATCTGTATAAATAAGTAATCTCTTTGCTTCAAGAATAATACGCTCATGAATAATTTGTAGGGGAGTGGTATTAAATTTTGAGAATGTGTTTGAAAGTGTTTTAGGAGATTTAAATAATTTATCGGCATAAAAAGCAACCGAATGTTCCGATTTGTAATATTCTTCAACCAGCAAATTGAAGTTTCTAAGCAAATCTACTTTTACATCATTGGTAGCTTCGCTAAATCCTTCTTTTGCTTTAAGCAGTCGCGTACTCATAATCATAAAACGAGCCATAAGCATACGAAGCATTTCTGCTTGTATAGTATCTTCGGTTTCTAACTCATCAACAAATACCTCGTGCAGCGTATCAAACTTTCGTTGTTCTTTTTCACCTAAATCTATAACAGGAATATGTGCATTACTAAAAAACAGTAAGCCAGCGCAACTTACTTCTTGATCGTGGTCCTTTATACAGTAAAACTCTCTGTTAAATTGATAGACGATTAAATTGCTGCCTTTTGTATAATGTAAGAACTGAATTGGTATCAATGCCAGTAAACTATGTTCAGAAATGGTATATGGAACACCATCTACTTTTATAGAAGCTTTTTGAGTAGTGGTTCTTATAAAAATATAGATTCCGGCTTGCTTTGGTTTTCTGTAAGATTCTAGTAATAATTCACTACCAATCTTCAGTAATCCACCAGTACTAAAATCTTTAAAAACTTCTTGCATGCTGCATTGGTCTAAAAAAAGGTTGATTCATTACAGAAGTAACAAATCAACCTTTTAAAGTTCTTCAAACGAGAAACTTGTTTAAAACGTCACAGAAACCTTACCTCTTAGATAAAATGGCGTACCAGGAGTAAAATGAATTTCTTCTACCGATGCAGTTTCATCGAACAATCTACTTTCGGTAGCGAACTGAGTTTCGTTCCATTCGGTATCGAATAAATTTTCAACAATTACACCAACTGTCCAGTTTTTGATATGGTAGTTCAGGTTTAGGTCGGTTACAAAATATCCTTCTGCAACAATGCTATTATCTTCATTTGCAGCTCTATCACCCAAATATCTATAATTTAAGTTACCTGAAAAATTGCCAATATCACTAAAAGACAATCCGCCTACAGCAGTAAAATCTGGCGCTAAAGGAATATAATCTTCACCATCAGCTTCTTCTGTACTTCTAGCATAGGTATAATTAACATCACTATATAAATACAACCAATCTAGCATTTGATATCGCGCACCAACTTCTACACCAACTCTTCTAGTTTTTCCACTTGGTTCAACAATACCTGCATCACCAACATACACAAACTCTTGATCTAAAAATAATCCCCATAATGTTGCGTTCAACACCAATTTATCCATTGGCTTGATTATAGTTCCAAAATCAACACCATATGCTCTTGGAAGAATATCTCTACCTTCGTTTGCCGTAACTACACGAGCATCGTTTGAATGAAAACCTAAGCCAGTTTTCAAGAATAACTGCCAGTCTTTATTTACTGCATAAATGGTGTTCAATTTAGGACTCACTATAGCCTTGCTTTCGCTTTTATTATCATATAATTCACTTAGTTTATTTTCATAGTCAAAGTTGAAATAGTCGAAACGAACAGACGGATTAAATGTCCAGTTACCTGTTTTATACTCTCCGTCAACAAAACCGTACATATTGGTTTCATCTACATCACCAAAAGCATATTGTTCTAAAACTGTCTTCCTGTTTAAAGTATGTTCTAAGGTTACATCATCTACGTTATCGTTTCTAAATCCTATTCCCGCAGAATATTTAAACCTGTCATCTGCACCAACGGATATATCAATTTGTTCAAAGACAGTTTCAGCTCCCATTATGGTTCTATCTTCATACTGGCGTATTTGATCTCCATTTACTGGGTCTTCTAAAAAGAAGGTGAAATTTGAGAACAGTTCAAAATCATATTTACTAACAAAAGCCCTTGTTTTTAAAAATTGATCTTCACCTAAAAATTTAGTGTGATTCAACATTAAATTTGTTCTACTAGTTTGTCCGCCTTCAGTATCGTCTATAGCACCAAAACGACCTATTATACCTTGATCAATTGCGCGTTGTGGAATTTGTCCAGAAGCATCCCACTTACTTTGAAAATGCGATGCAGTTAAAGTTAATTCTTCTTTCCCTATATCCTTATAATTATATCTTCCTAGTATATTTACACGGTTAAAATTCTGTGGAGAATCAAATGGACCGTCAGTTAAATACACCTCAGATGCTACGTATGCGCTACTTTTACTGCTTTCTGAAATATTGAAAAGACCTACAAATCTATTTGTATTAAATTGTCCCGCTTCGTAAGAAACCATACTCTTATCAACGCTTTTCTTAAGACTCAAATCTACATATCCGGCTGTATTGAAATCGCCTTTGTCCGCATAATAAGGTCCTTTACCAAAGTTGATATTATCTATAGTTTCTGGTATTACAAAGTGTAAATCGGCATACCCTTGACCGTGTGCATGAGATACCATATTTACCGGCATACCATCTACACTTATGGCTACATCGGTACCGTGATCAATATCAAATCCTCTTAAAAAAATCTGCTCAGCTTTACCACCGCCGGCATGTTGACCAATTAACAAACCTGGTACTTTTCTAAGAATCTCTTGTGAGGATTTTACAGGGTCGTTCTGTACATCTACATTTACAATTCTACTCATGGCATCAACTTTAGAAACGACCACAACCTGATCTAAATTAATACTAGATTCATCAAGAACTATACTTACACCATTATCAACATCATTTTGTTCAACTACCAAAACATAAGTCTTAAAACCTAAATTTGAAAAATATACCGAGTCATTTACTTTAGTTGATGGAAGAGAAAATACACCTGATAAATTTGTGTGGCTATGTTGACCTGATGATTGATTGAAGATACCTACATTTTCTAAAGCTATACCATCTTTATCGGTAACTGTACCTTTTAAGTTTTGCGCAGTTATAAAACTCGATGCACTAAGTGAAATAATAAATAATAGAATTTTTAATATTCGATTACAGCAATAATTCATAATATAAGTTTTAGATAAGGTTTGTTTTCAAGAATACTTACGACAAAAATTATCAATGGTTTTAAAGAGTTAAAAAATAATTTGCAATATAAATAATCTCTAAAACCATACATATCTTTTACGTTTTATAACAATGTTTTAACGATTAGAGTCAATCAGTATAACTAGATAAACTGAATATTGTACAACTATAATTTATAATATTAAATGAGCACGCAATTTTTATTAACACCTTTCCATAAAAATTTAGGTTTGAAAAATAGAGTTGTCATGGCGCCAATGACAAGAAGTAGAGCTGCTAATGAAGGTAATATCCCTACAGAAGATTTACATGTTCCCTATTATACGCAACGAGCTTCCGCAGGATTAATTATTACTGAAGGATCGCAGGTTTCTAAAGATGCCGTTGGTTATGTAAATACAGCCGGTATTTATTCTCAAGAACAAGTAGAAGGCTGGAAAAAAGTAACGAAAGCAGTAAATGATAAGGGAGGTAAGATTTTCATACAACTTTGGCATGTTGGTAGAATGTCTCACCCAGATTTTCATAAAGGTGAATTGCCTTTAGCGCCATCTGCCATAAACCCGAATGCACAGTCATATACTCCAGAAGGATTTAAAGATACGGTTACACCAAAAGCCATGAGCATTGAAGATATCAAGCAAACGGTAGCAGATTTTAAAAATGCTGCTGTAAATGCTGTGGAAGCTGGATTTGACGGGGTAGAAATTCATTCTTCCAATGGTTATTTATTTCACCAGTTTTTTAACGGTAACTCAAATATTAGAACTGATGAATATGGAGGAAGCATCGAAAATAAAACTCGTTTTTTTATTGAGGTGCTTAATGCAATAAAAGAGGTAATTCCTCAAGAGAAAATTGGTGCACGGTTTAACCCTTCTTTAGACGGAATGTTCGGTATTACTATGGACGAGGAAACGATACCAACATTTGAATATATCATCAAAAAATTGAACGATTATAATTTGGCATATATCCATTTATCAGAACCTTTTACTGATGTTTCTAATGTACCATTTGCGATAGCAAATATTGCGAAGCATTTTAGACCTCTTTATAATGGAACCTTAATGATCAATGCCGGATTTGACCAAGAATCTGGGAATAAAGTTATTGAAGAAGGCAATGCAGATTTGGTTGCTTATGGTAAACTCTATATCTCCAATCCTGATTTGGCGGAACGGTTTAAACACAACTACCCATTAGCAGATTGGGATACTGATACCTTTTACACACCAGGAAAAGAAGGATATTTAGACTACCCAACTTATGAAAAGAATAATTAAGAAATAATGTATAAAAAAAGGGCAGCCAATGGCTGCCCTTTTTAATGTTGTGTAATAACACTAATTAAATATCATCGTTATTATGTTCTAAATTTTCATTTTCAGCACCACCTAAACTATATAACTGGTTCTCTTCATCTTTTATAGATTTTGAAACCTTATTTTGAGGAAGACTTCTACCAGGTATATCTAAATCTTTTCCAGCAAAATCAACTTTTCTATTTCTGTCATTTAATTGGCTATCATCACCATTATCCGTACGGTTGTTTTTCACCTTTTCTCCTAAAGCTTGTAAATCTTCTTGGGTAATATCAGAATTATAAGTCTCTGTTTTATTTTCAGTCTTCATATGTATATTTTTTTTTAAAAATTACCTTTTCTTATTTGTTCCTGTTAGCACAAAACAAATGGTTATGAGCTCAATTAAATAGGTTAGCTAAAAATGAGGAAACAAACGTTTAGCATTAAGATTTTCTTCTTACGAATTAATGATAGCTGTATATTTTAGCCAACTTGCAAAAGAAACAATCGAAAATGGAAAATGTGTTAGTAGCTGGTGCCAACGGTACCACAGGAAAAAAAATAGTAAATCTTTTAAAAAGTTCTCAATACTTTGAGCCTATAGCAATGGTTAGAAAAGAAGGGCAACGAGAGCAATTTAAAAAAAACAATATAAAGACTGTTTTAGGTGATTTGGAAAAAGACTTATCACATACTGTAGAAAATATTGACAAAGTAATATTTGCTGCTGGTTCTGGTGGTAAAAAAGTTGTAGAAGTTGATCAAGAAGGTGCCAAAAGTTTAATTGACGCATCTAAAAATGCAAACATTAAAAAATTTGTGATGTTAAGTTCTATGGGGGCAGACAATCCTGAAGAAGCCAGTGATCTAAAGGATTATTTAATAGCTAAGCACAATGCCGATGAATACCTTAAATCTAAAAATTTAATGCACGCAATAGTAAGACCGGGATCATTGACCAATGACGCTGGTACAGGTAAAATCGAACTTAAATCAAAATTGAATAAGCAAGGCTCCATTACTAGAGATGATGTTGCACAAACACTGGTAAGGTCTTTACATAACGATACTGCCATAAATAGTACTTTTGAAATTATACAAGGAGACACCCTTATTGGCAAAGCTATGGATGGCAACTCTTAAATATTAAAATATTGTTTGGTTGGTTAAAGTCTGTCATAACTTGGTTATGACAGACTTTTTTTTAATTATGATAATCTACATCTCACTTTATAAAATCTTGATAGTAAATCCTGTTGTGTATCTTCGTATCAAATTAAACCACCTCTATATGAAAACTTCATTTTTAAAATTAGCTATGGTTTTGTCCGTAGTTATAGCATTACACTCTTGTAAAGAAAATAAGAAAGAAAACAATGATAGTAAGGCAAAAGAAATTGAACTTGATAGTACAGATTTAGCGTTACTAGATTTGAATCTTCCAGAAGGTTTTCAAATTGATGTATATGCTAGGGGAGTAGACGGCGCTCGTTCTATGGCAATGGGTGACAACGGCACTTTGTTTGTAGGCACAAGAACAGAAAATAATGTATATGCCATACAAGATACTAATGAAGATTTTAAAGCTGACAATATTATAGTGCTTGATACTATGGAAGTGCCAAACGGAATCGCCATGAAAAATGGTGATTTGTATGTTGCGCAACCAGGTAGCCTTTGGAAATACCCAAATATTGAAGACCAGTTAGGTGGCGATTTAGAAAAGGAATTGATCTATGATGATTTTCCGACGGAATTTCACCACGGGTGGAAATACATAGCCTTTGGACCTGATGATAAATTATATGTACCGGTAGGTGCACCATGTAATATTTGTAACCGTACCGATGAAGATGAACGTTTTGCAACTATTTCAAGAATGGACCCTGACGGTAGTAATCGTGAAATTTATGCTAGAGGTGTTAGAAACACTGTTGGCTTTACTTGGCATCCCGATACAGGGCAAATGTGGTTTACCGATAATGGTCGCGACATGTTAGGTGATGATATTCCGCCTTGCGAATTAAACACAGTTACCAAAGCCGGTCAGCATTTCGGATATCCATTTTGTCATGGTGGTATTGTAAAAGATCCAGAATTTGGTGATTTACACCCTTGCTCTGATTTTGTCGACCCTGCTTTGCAATTAGATGCTCATGTGGCACCATTAGCGATTAAATTTTATACAGGTGATATGTTTCCTAAAGAATACAAGGGTAAAGCTTTCATTGCAGAACACGGTTCTTGGAACAGAAGTAAGAAAGTAGGTTATAGAATTATGATGGTTGACATTGAAGATGGTAAAGTTATTAATAGCGAAATTTTTATTGATGGTTGGTTAGATGAAGTAGCCCAAAAAGCTACTGGAAGACCTGTTGATTTATTAGTATTAGAAGATGGTTCTATGCTTATTTCTGATGACTATGGAGATGCAATCTATAGACTTTCGTCCAGCAATACATCCGTAGCGGTTAACTAAAAAATGACTTCTTATATTTTAAAAAAAGCAGCCCTTAAAGGCTGCTTTTTTTTGTTACTAAATGTTCATGTTCTTGTCGTATCCTTTATATTTATACTCCTTATTCATTTTAGAACATCTCATCATGAACGACTCAAACTCTCGTAGAACATTTTTAAAGCAAACAGGTGTACTTTCGGTAAGTTCAATACTACCATTATCGGTGTTACCTATCGATTACAAATATAAAATGGGGTTACAATTGTTCACCATTCGCGATGCCATGGCCAAAAACCCAATTCAGAGTATAAAGTATGCACGTAAAATGGGTTATGAGGATGGGGAAATTTACGGCTATGATGTTAATAATGATACTTACTACGGTATTAAATCAAAAGAATTTAAAAAGCAATTAGAAGATCTTGATTTCACAATTTCTAGTGGTCATTATGATTTTTCCAGTTATTTTAATGATTCGGCAGAAACACTTGAAAGATATGTAGGTCAGTGTATTGAAGGTGCTCATAATATAAATAGCAAATTTATTACATGGCCGTGGCTAGCACCAGAATATCGAACTTTGGAAAATTTTAAAGTTCTACCTGATAAATTGAACAGAATAGGAGAGCAAGTAACTAAAGCTGGGTTACAATTTGCTTATCACAATCACGATTTTGAGTTTACTGACCATAATGGTGAACAAGGCTATAATATAATTTTATCAGGTACAGACTCTGATTTGGTAAAGTTGCAAATGGATATGTATTGGGTAGAACATTCTTCCGATAAAAGTCCGGCAGAATTAATTGCCGAAAATCCTGGTCGTTATGTTATGTGGCACATAAAAGACATGGACAAAGTAACTCGCGACTATTCTGAAATGGGAAATGGTTCTATAGATTACAAGAAAATGCTTTCTAGTATAGAGAAAGAAGATCTGCAATATTATTACATAGAACAAGGTGGCAATTTTGCTGAGAATTCCATGAAGAGTATTACCGACAGTGCCATATATTTCAAAAAACACCTACAAAGATATCTTTAAGCCCTATGAATTACCCGAGTAAAGTTTATCTCAACGGACAAATCGTAAATCAACAAGAAGCCAAGGTTTCTGTGTTCGACCGCGGATTTATTTTCGGTGACGGTCTTTATGAGGTCATGGTTCAAATAAACGGAAATTTCTTTTATGAAAAAGAGCACCTAGCAAGACTACAATTCGGTTTACAAGAAATCAATATAGATTTTGATTCAGACATTCTTAAAAACGAAATACCCAAATTACTGCTAGCTGCTCAGTTGACAGATGTTGACTGTATGCTTTATATACAGATTACTAGGGGAGTGGCCCCACGTCAACATTCTTATCCGTCAAACATAAAACCAACAGTAATGATGTATGCTGTGCCAAAAGTTTTACCTGAAATAAATAAGATAGATGCCCTTGTAATTTCAAGAAATGATTTCAGATGGTCTCGATGTGATATTAAAATGACCTCTCTTCTAGGAAATGTAATGTTGAACGAAGAAGCTATGCAAAATGAATGTTATGAAACCATATTACATAGAAATGGAGTTTTTACAGAGGCATCTCACAGTAATTTATTTTTTGTAAAGAACGGAGAAGTGTATACCCATCCAGCAGATGAGCACATTCTTAATGGCATTACCAGAATTATAGTAATTGAACTTTGCCGCTTACTTGACATTAAAGTTATAGAAAAGGCTATTAAGTTAACGGAAATTAAAAATATTGATGAAGCTTTCCTAACAGGTACCAGTACTCAAATTGCAGCTATTCAAAAAATTGATGATTACCAATTATATAAAGGAAATAAAAAAGGCCCTATTACTAAAAGATTACAAGAGGCCTTTTTGAAATTGAAATAGGTTTTAATCCACCATAAAATAGGTAAAGAACTCATCTGTATCTTTAACTTTAATAAGGTCTAAAATATAGCATACTTCACTTAAATCAGAAAAATCCAATCCGCCTTCAGCAACACTTTCATTTAAATATCTGCCGTCCATACCATTATATTTATTTCCTAAACGAATAGCAGTATTCCAAACTTTGGTCAAATGTTCATCGTTTAATTTAGATTCCCAATCTACCTTTACATCAGATTTAAAGCCCGGTGTACCATTGCCCACAGCATTACCATCAGCTATTTTATGATAGTCGGTTGCAGTTTTTACATACATTAACTTAACAGGCTTTGCGACAGATTCGTTCCAATCACTATGCTGAACCACATGAATAACATCTCTAATTTTTATCGAAGGATTCTCTTTTCTAATTTTCTTTACCCAATCTGCAGTAAAATCTGATTGCCCAGCTTCTGCTATCCAAATTGAACCGCCATTTTTAATAATATTCAATGCTTTACTCACCACTTTGTCGTTAGATTCTTCCCATTCCTTATCCGCATCTGTCCAATTACCTTTAAACGCCATTTTCATTAATTCATTTGGCGGAACATATAATCCTTTTTGAATACCATAAGTACCAGCAACAGCGAAGTAATTTAAATCTTTATAATCTGGGTGTTTTAAAATTGTTGCCAAACCGGCTGCTGTGTGTAAATCATCAACATCAGTTTTACAGTCTAACTGTAAAATTAATAAGTCTTTAGATATATCAAATTTTGATTCTTGGGCATTTATATTGATACAAAATAGAATTGCGAATAATATGGCTAATAAAATTTTATACATGTTGAGTAATCTTTTCATTTTAAGAAGAGTGATTTCATTGAATTGTTGTTCGCACTAAAGTATCGAATAATAATTTGATGGCAATAGAATGCTTATTAATTGAAAAACGGTATTTTAATTAAGTAAGCACCAAATATTAATTACAAATGCTACCCAAATCTTGTATCTTTCTGTCAAACAACAAAAATCAAATAATGAAAAGATCAATTTTAATTTTATTTACATTTCTGGTAATTAATCCGCTTTTAGCTATCGAACCGGAAATTAACTCGACATCTAATTACGATGAAGATGGTTATACATTAATTTTAGAAGGTTATGATTGGGGTCCGGCCGTAAAAAGTGTAGTTGTGCCCATGACTGATGCTGTATCAGAAGCTGCTGTAAAAGATTATAATATTTTAGTTGAAAGAAATGCTGACGGAGTAAAAATGTCTCCGGAAGAGGCAAAAGGAAAACGAGAAATACTTTTCACATACGTTTCTGATGCCAAAGGAAATAGAATACCTGAAGGAAATTATGTAACATTAGTACTATTAGTACACCCTAATAACCCATTAGATTCTCCCATAAAGTATGTGTATAAAGATGGAAAGGGCAGTAATCAATGGATAGATTATAAACTAATCATTACCCAATCATCAACTGGTAAAACATGGAATAAAGAAGCTTCTCGTATCTATGAAGATTTAGATCGATTTGATTTAAAAGGAAAATACTCAAGTAATGGTATATCATTAACTTATGCATCATATGAACCTAAAACTACTTCATCAAAATCTCCTTTAATAATCTGGTTACATGGTGGTGGTGAAGGTGGTACCGACCCAAGTATAGCTTTAGTAGCCAATAAGGCTACAAACTACGCAACAAATGAAATACAATCATTTTTTGATGGGGCATATATTCTTGTACCTCAAGCACCCACATTTTGGATGCAAGATGCCAATGGAGTTCATACTAGAGGTGATAATAATGATATTTATAATAAAACCCTATTCGACCTTATTGATAATTTTGTAAAAGACAATCCGAAAATAGATACACAAAGGGTTTATATAGGCGGCTGTTCTAATGGTGGCTATATGAGCCTAAAACTTTTACTTGAACACCCAAATTATTTTGCGGCGGGTTATATAAGTGCACTTGCTTATTCAAACTCAAATATTACCGACAAACAAATTGAAAGTATTAAAAATATACCAATTTGGTTCATCCATTCTAAAGATGACACCACTACTGTTCCAGAAGAAACCGTTGTACCTTTATATAATAGATTAATTGCCGCTAAAGCATTAAATGTTCATTTTTCATATTATGACCATGTTATTGACTTAACCGGATTCTTTGGTGGAGAAAACTACTATTTCCCTGGGCACTGGTCATGGATTTATAGCCATGATAACAATGCAAACTTTGATTTTGATAATAAACCCGTCTTATTGAAAGGTGAAAATGTGACTATTATGGAGTGGTTAGCTGCTCAGGAAAAGTAAGAATAGCCTTAACCAACCTTAAAACAAGTAAAATCTCTTAAAATCTTCACAAAAAACAGATATAAAAGAACTTTAAACGCTGTTTCTCAACTATTGGCGTCATCTTTGCATCTTAATAAGTATTATAAATTAAATTACATTACAATGAGTAAAGGAACAGTAAAATTTTTCAATGACACAAAAGGTTTCGGTTTTATCACTGAAGAAGGAGTTGAAAAAGACCACTTTGTACACATTTCTGGTTTAATCGATGAGATTCGTGAAGGCGATGAAGTTGAATTCGAACTTAAAGAAGGTAACAAAGGTTTAAACGCAGTGAACGTTAAAGTTATCTAAGACATATATACTTTCAAGTTTAAGAAAAAGCCCTTCATTTCTGAAGGGCTTTTTTATTATCGCTCTTTTTTGAGTTTATCAAAATCTTGTGCTAACTGAAATAATTTTTCTTCTAAGTTAAAGTTGGTCTCCGGTAATCTATGATAAAATACATACCTAACACGCCACATCTCTTTAATCTCTTTTAAATCAAGTAAGATATCATCAACATTTTTATGTTCGGCACGTAGTACAAAATTATCATTTGTAATAAATAATCTTCTTAAAATGATATTTTGATTGGTAACCGTAAATACTAAAGTACCATTATTCAGTTTAGAATAAACCTCAGGCGGTATTAATTCACCAATAACAATATCCTTAGGAAACATGCCAGATTCGTTCTTGCTCATTTCTAAATTCTGCACGGTATAAGCTCTAAATTTTTTATCAGGATTTATAGGTAATGATAAAAAAGGTAAGTCTTGTATGTAAGAATCTTTACTGTAATACTTAAGATAATCACTTTGATTTATTGCGGTAATACAAGGTACTTTTATAAAAAATTCTTGTTCACCTAAATCTTGTTCTACTGTTAAATTGCCTTTGAATTTTAATAAATTATTGACCGTTAATTCAGTTGTAAGTAGGTCATCAATAGGTATGCTAAAATAATTAGCAATTTTTATTAGTGTCTCTAATTTAGGTTCACTTCTTCCTTCTTCATATGCACCTAAAGTCCCTCTTTTAAGGTCAAATAGCTCAGCAAATGCCTGTTGGCTAAGGCTTTTTAAGCTTCTAATTTTTCTGATATTCTTCCCGAAGTATGACATTTTTTGCTAATAATATTTGCAAATACTAAAAATAGTATTATATTTGTCTAACAAAATTAGCAATAAATATTTGAATTGCTATTATTTTGAGCTGTTATTTTTTATTAACCAATTTAAAACACAATATTATGTTCATCGTCGTTGTTTACATTTTAGCGTTCTTAATCTGATTTTAAGAAAACACACCAATAATATGTTGTATTATTGAATCTAAGAATCCACCTACAAAAACTAACCAATATGAAAAACCATTTTAATATAACCAGAGATTATCTTCTTCAATTAAACTTTAATATCGTTAAAGAGAATAGAGCAGACGGTATTTTGGTTGTAGAGAAAGAAGATTTCGGAATTAAAAATCTCATTCTAGGAGTATCACCACCAATTTTGATTATGGAACAATTTATATTTTCTGTTCATAATCAATCTGAAAAGATATTTAAAAGTTTACTACAGAAGAATAGAGATATCATTCATGGAGCTTTCGTTCTTGATGAAACCGCAAACAGGGTCATATTCAGAGATACGTTACAGATTGAGAATATGGACCTAAATGAAATAGAAGCCAGCTTAAATTCTCTAAGCTTGTTAATGAGTGAATACTCAGATCAAATAATTGAATTTTCTAAATACTAAAAATAAAAAATCATGAATATATTTAAAAGACTATTTAAAATAGGAGAGGCTGAAACTAATTCAGCAATTGATAAGATGGAAGATCCTATTAAGATGACCGAACAAGGCATTAGGGATATGAAGCTAGACTTGGAAAAAAGTTTAGAGGCTCTTGCACAAGTAAAAGCACTTGCCATACGTTCTAAGAACGATCAAGATGTTTATAAAAATAAAGCAAAAGAGTATCAAGATAAAGCCATTATAATTTTAAAAAAGGCCAATAGTAAAGAAATGGACGCTGCTGAAGCGGACAGACTTGCTAAAGAAGCTTTAATGCAGAAAGAAACCAATGAAAAGCAATTAGAAGCTACAAAAACCGAAACTGAAAAATTTGAAGCTAATGTGAGTCAAATGCAAGGTAATGTAGAAGCTTTAAAAGCAAACATAGGCAATTGGGAGAATGAGCTTAAAACACTTAAAGCACGTGTAAAGGTTAGTAATGCCACCAAAAACCTAAACAAGCAAATGGCTGAATTGGATAGCACCGGTACTGTTTCTATGCTTGAAAGAATGAAGGAGAAAATTGCGCAAGAAGAAGCCTTGGCAGAAGCTTATGGTGATATCGCAAATTCGAGTAAATCTATAGATGAAGAACTTGACAAAGCTGCTGATACTACTGAAGCCGCTGCAGATGATGAACTTCAAAAACTTAAAGAACAACTAGGGTTTAACAAATCCAAAAAATAAAAATTTGAATCAACTAATAGACATATTATTTTCTGAGGTAAATATCACGTTAACCTTATTATTGATACTCCTTCTGGTGTATTGGATCATAACCATGATAGGTGGTCTTGATTTTGACCTAGATGTTGATGTCGATATAGATGTAGACGCCGATGTAGATCTAGACGCTGGTATTGAAGGTGGTAATCTTGATTTTGAAGATATTTCTAACACTGAAGTCAACCAGGAAGATGTCATAGGAAAGAGGCGTAGACCACTAAAATGGTGGCAAATATTCCTTATCTATTTCAACTTTGTAGGACTGCCTTTTATGTTTACGTTTACCTGCTGGATATTTGTTTGGTGGTTGATTACAACTTTAGCGACCACATTGACGTTTACCTATGACAATTATATAGGATTCATTATTATGATCGCTGCGCTTTTTCCAGCATTGTTCGTCAATAAATTATTTACCACCCCGTTTAAGGGCTTTTTCAAGCAACTGAATAAAGATGGTGATGCTCCTGTTGATTTTTTGGGCAGGCAAGCCACTTTACTATCTAATATTAGCGAAGATAAAATGGGTAATGCAGAAGTAAAAGCAGATGGTAATAGTCATTCTATCTATGTAAAATCTTTGGATCGTAAACCGTTAACCTACGGTAGTTCGGTTTTAATCATCAAACGATCTGCGGATCACACACACTTTTTAGTACAATCTTATAACCAATAAAACTTAAATCATTTATGGAATCCATCTTTTCAATTATCGGTATAGGTTTGGGGGTAATCCTCTTCCTTATCATTGTTTATTTTGCAATCATTGCAATGTTCTACAAAAAAGTTCATCAAGGTCAAGCCTTGGTAAGAACCGGATTTGGAGGAACTAAAGTAGCTACGGACAAAGGTCTGTATGTAGTGCCAGTATTTCATAGAGTTGAAGTAATGGATATTTCAGTAAAGAAAATTCAAATTGAAAGATTGGCGACAGAAGGTCTTATCTGTAAGGATAATATGCGTGCAGATATTAAAGTAGCATTCTTCGTTAGGGTAAATAATGAAGTAGACCTTATTAAAAAAGTTGCTCAAACCATTGGTGTACAGAGAGCTTCTAGACAAGAAACGCTTGAAGAGCTTTTTGAAGCCAAGTTTTCCGAAGCCTTAAAAACCGTTGGTAAAAAGTTCGATTTTATTCAATTATATGAAGCGCGTAGAGAGTTTAGAGATGAGATCGTTGATATTATTGGAATTGACCTAAACGGCTATACCTTAGAAGATTGTGCCATAGATTATCTGGAGCAAACTGCCGTGGCGCATTTGAAAGCAGATAATATTCTTGATGCAGAAGGTATCAAGAAGATTAATGATCTTACGGCTGCTCAAAATGTAAAATCGAATCTTATTAAGCGTGACGAGGAGAAAACTATTCGTAAACAAGATGTAGAAGCTCGTGAAGCTATTCTAGAGCTAGACAAGCAGTTAGCGGAAAAAGAAGAACAACAAAAAAGAGAGATCGCAAATATAAAATCTCGCGAAGAGGCAGAAACTTTAAAAGTATCTGAAGAAGAGCGTTTGAAGTCAGAAACTGCTCGTATTGCTACCCAAGAAAAAGTAAAAGTTGCTGAAGAGAATATGGAGCGTCAAATTATTGTCGCTTTAAAAAATAAGCAACGTACAGATGCCGTAGAGACGGAAAGAGTAGAAAAAGACAGACTTTTAGAGGCTACGGAAAGAGAAAGAGTAGTTACGCTGGCACAGATTGAAAAAGAAAAAGTTGTTGAAGTAGAGAAAAAGAATATACAAGATGTTATTCGTGATCGTGTTACTCTTGAAAAAGGAGTAGTGGAAGAGCAAGAGAATATGAAAGATATCCAAGCTTTTAAAACTGCAGATAGAGATAAGCAAGTAAAAATAACAATTGCCGAAGCAACTGCTCAAGAAGACCTGATCAAAACGATTAAAGCTGCAGAAGCGCAAAAAGAAGCTGCCAAGCAAAAAGCCGAAGAGATTAATATTGAAGCACTTGCTCATAAAGAGGCTAGTGAGAAAGAGGCTGAAGCGCGTAAAATTTTAGCTGAAGCAACAGCGAAAGAAGAGGCAACCGTTGGTATGTCTGAAGCTCAAGTTATGCATGCTAAAGCGGATGCCTTTGAACGTGAAGGAATTGTACAAGCTATCATCATTGAGAAGAAAGCCAAAGCTGAAGCTGTTGGTATTGAAGCAAAAGCCGAAGCCAAGCGTAAAGATGGATTAGCAGAGGCTGATGTTATCAAAGAAAAAGCGATGGCAGATGCTGCTGGTATAGAAGAGAAGGCAAATGCAATGAAGAAATTAGATGGTGTTGGTAAAGAACACGAAGAATTTAAACTGCGTTTAGACAAAGAATTACAAGTTGATCTTGCCCACATTAATATCCAGAAAGATATTGCCGATGCACAAGCACAGGTTATTGGTGATGCATTAAAAGCTGCCAAGATTGATATTGTTGGTGGTGAGACCATGTTCTTTGATCAAATTATCGGTCAAATAACCAAAGGTAAAGGCTATGATAGATTGGTTGAAAACAGTACTAACATACAAGATGTAAAAGATGCTATTTTAGGCAGCGATGATGTCAAAGGGAATCTTTTGGAAAAGGTAAAAGAATTCGCTGATAAATATGGTATCTCTACTGAAGACCTTAAAAACGTAACTATAGCAAATTTACTGATGGACTTAAAATCAAAGTCTAACGATAGTGAAGAGCAAACACTGTTTAGCAATCTATTTAACCTTGCAAAAGGGTTAGGTATGGGCGATAAAAAGTTGAAATAGACGCTTAACACTTAGAGTTTTAAAGTAATTTATTAATGTAGTACTAAAGCCTAGTTATTTTTATGGCAGAAGAATCCCGAACAGACAAAACGGAAGAACATATTTTAGATGGTGGTACTTATGATGTGATTAAAAACCGACTGCAAAAGCAGAAGGAATTGTTACAGAGTAAGCTAATTAATCTAAACGATGATAGAAAAACCGTTTTTGGCTCATTAGAAACAAAGCTTATTGCTAATGACAGAATCAATACAGAGAATAATTGTATAGCAAGAGATATTGTTTCTTTTGGCGACACTTGTCTGTTCGGGTATAATGTTCATTTTGGTCTTAGAACCGAGATAACTATTAAAGACGTTTTTAGCGCTTATAAGTTTAAAGAAAATAGTTTTAAAGCTTCTACTCTTGATATTTTAGATGACGAAACTTTTAGATCTGACTTTACCAATTTATATAAATACTATAGAAATACGATATTTTCCAACTTCGCCGTAATTGGAAATTATCTACATATGGTTTTTCAGCTAAGTGAGAGTCCTACAGATATCAAAACCTTTAAATGGTTAGTGGTAGACAATTCGCTAAAATATATTGATAACCGTAGCGAACATGAATACAAATTTCCTGTTCAACAAGAGTTTAAATGGCAAGAGGCTACGAGAGATATGCAACGTTATGGAGAACATCCTCATGTGTCTATAAAAGACCGGGTGTTTGTAGAAACCATTGGTGGCGACCTTACTATAAAAATTGAGGATAACACTACAGAGGGCAAAGGTATTTTAGATGAACCCGTAGAATATGTTGACCAAACTTTAGATGACGGTCAATATCGTTTTGGAGATTTAGGCAACCTTTTAATTTTAGAAATAAAGCCATTTCAAGAAGCTGCCCGTTATTTTGTTTTCAATGATAAAATGCGAGAGGTTCAAAAAATTGATTCTGTTAAAGATGCCTGTATTTTACTGCCAGATGATCAAGGTATCATCTTTCCAACGGGTTATTATTTACAGACAGGAGAGTATCATATTTTTGATAATGCTATCCCTAATGTAAAATTTCAAGAACGTATTATTTCTCCGAATGGAGAAGATTTTCTGTATGTTTTCTATTCTGCTGCCGAAGGGTTATATAACCTTATGTCTTATAATATCATAAGCCAGGTTATTAAAACGCCTATCATCTGTAATGGATTTACAATTTTAGAAAATGGTGAACTTTGTTATTTCAAAACAGAGCAAGAACAAACCAAGCACCATGTTGTTCAAATTTGGCAAACACCTTACTTAAAAGGTGATTACGTGCCTTCACAGCATGAAGATACACTGCTATATAAAATAGGGAACAAAGATATTGTAAAGGCTATGGCAGAAGTCAATGGCTTAATTACATTGTTGAATAAAAACGACAACTATGCCGGACTATATAGTGATATTGCAAAGTTTTCGAAAGATATTTTAGATGCGTATTATTGGTTGCCAGAGCCAGATACACATCAATTAAACGAGCCTATTGAAGAAATCAACAAAGCATCTAACGCTGCTATTGATGAGTTTGAAAAGGTAGTAGAACTGCGTAAAAATGCTCAAAATCAATCTAAACTAATTCAACAGAATTCTGAGGAGTTATTTAATAAAATCAAAAGCACCTCATTTAAAAGTATTGATGAGTTTGTTGCCTTACTTACCAGATTACGATCTTTAAGAGGTGAAGCTATTTCGCTTAAAGAAGTACGATATATTGATTTAGAATATATTGAGGTTCTGGAAGAACAAATAGGGGAGCAGACCAAAAAGATATCAGAACGTTGTGTTCAGTTTCTTTTAAACCCGAATGCATTACAACCATACCATGACGCTTTAAAAGATAAAAAAGAATTTATAGCTACTGTTGAAAAGGTAATTGTAGCTAAAGAGAAGGAAGATGAAATTAATGAGATCAGTACTCAATTAGAAATGCTGATCGATATTGTTTCTAATTTAGAAATTGAAGATACTGCCCATTCCACTAAGATTATCGATGATATTTCATTGATTTTTTCAACTATAAATGAACTTAAGGCTGCTTTAAAAAACAAAAGAAATTCTCTTGGTATATCTGAAGCCAAGGCAGAGTTTGCTGCACAACTAAAATTGATTGATCAGAGTATCATCAATTACTTAGATATGGCATCTACACCAGAAAAGTGTGATGAATATCAAACTAAAACATCTATTCAATTAGAGGAACTAGAGGGCAAATTCACCGATTTTGAAGAATTTATCGAGACTATTATTGAAAAGAGAGAAGAGGTTTATGCTGCTTTTGATGCTAGAAAGAACTCTTTAATTGAAAAACGGAATAAAAAATCTAGCGCATTAGCCAATGCATCAGCCAGGATATTAAAAGGGGTACAGAAAAAGGCACAGAGTTTTAATTCTGCCGTAGAAATCAACGGATACTTTGCTTCAGATTTAATGATCAATAAGCTGCGTGATATTATTTCTCAATTGCAAGAGCTTGATGATAGTGGTAAAGCTGAAGAGATTGAAACCCAATTGAAAACGGCTAGGGAAGATGCTCTTAGAAAGTTAAAGGATAAGTTAGATCTTTATGAAGATGGCGATAGTGTTATTAGATTAGGTAAACACAAATTCGGCGTTAACAAGCAGCAGTTAGACTTAACGATTGTTTTTCATGATAACGAACTCAATTATCATTTAACAGGAACCGATTTTTACAAAGTACTGAACAATGAAGAATTTGTCAAGAATAGGCACTTATGGAATCAGGAATATGTTTCTGAAACAGATGATATTTATCGTGCTGCATATTTAGCTTACAAAATATTTTCAAAGTTCACCGAAGAAGATTTACTTCCTTTAAGTGATGAAGAGTTGTTGAAGCTTGTTCAAGAGCAAAGTAGAAACGACTATTCTGAAGGCTATATAAAAGGGGTTCATGATGTAGATGCTTCAAGAATACTGAAGCTTTTGGTACATAAACACCATGAATTAGAT
Source organism: Maribacter sp. Asnod1-A12 (assembly GCF_045063735.1). NCBI lineage: Bacteria > Pseudomonadati > Bacteroidota > Flavobacteriia > Flavobacteriales > Flavobacteriaceae > Maribacter > Maribacter sp. Asnod1-A12. The sequence goes on along the minus strand of NZ_JBEFNZ010000006.1, from coordinate 3,430,109 downwards.
TTACTTACTTACCGACCAGAAATTCGTGGGTATGCCCAATTTTTCTGGTATGATTTGGATAAAGATGTTAAAGCCGAATTAGATAAAGGTTTAAAAGCTGCAGGAGAGGTATTGCAATATTTTCCTGAATCTAAAGAATACGCTTCTATCATTGAAGGATTGAAAAAGAAAATAGAAGTCTTTTCTGAAGAAACAAAGCTATTTGACGCCCTATTAAGCGAAGATATTGCTGATTATCTGTTTGAAGAACTAAAATCGGATTCTGAATTCGTGTATAGTGGCTTTGCTATTCAATTAAAAGATGAATTTTTAAAATTACTTAAATCTCAAAATGCAGATTTAAAGTTTAAGAAAAGTGTTGAAGAAGCTCCAAAATTTTCATCGAAAGTTCGTTTGGTGAAACAATGGGTAGGTGCATTTTTAAAATCCAAAAAAGATGTCGATGCTAATACTAATTTAAACAGATATGAAAATGAAATTGTAGGAGCCATTTTGTTTAGAGATGAGTCTGCTTCTAAGATCAAGGCTGTTTCGCCGAATGAAAGTCTAAAAGAGCTGAGAGGTTCTCATGAAACTATTGTTGAAGGAGTTTATTCGTTCAATTATCATGATTTTATTTCTAGAATGAGCTTATTCGTGTCAGATGAAGTTCCGGCATTTTTAAAGTTTAAAAAGACAAAACACGAAATAACCGAAAAGCTGAAAATTGATTTAAAGTTAGAGGAATTTAAGCCAAGAGTGCTTACATCATTCGTACGTAATAAATTAATTGATGAAGTATATCTTCCAATTTTCGGTAACAATTTAGCGAAACAGCTAGGTACGGTAGGTGCAAACAAACGTACCGATAGAATGGGTATGTTACTTTTAATATCGCCACCAGGTTATGGTAAAACCACCTTGATGGAATATATAGCAAACCGACTTGGATTAATTTTCGTTAAAATAAATGGACCGGCAATTGGTCATGAGGTTACCAATGTAGATCCAGCCTCTGCAAAAAACAGTGCTGCTCGTGAAGAGCTTAAAAAGCTGAATCTTGCATTTGAAATGGGGAATAACGTGATGCTTTATATTGATGATATTCAGCATTGTAATCCGGAATTTTTACAAAAGTTCATTTCCCTTTCAGATGGTACTCGTAAGATAGAAGGTGTATACGAAGGTCAGCCTAAAACATACGATTTGCGTGGTAAAAAATTCTGCGTAATAATGGCAGGTAATCCATATACAGAAAGCGGAGACAAATTTCAGATTCCAGATATGTTAGCCAACCGTGCCGATATTTATAACCTTGGTGATATTATTGGCGAAACCGAACATTTATTTCGATTGAGTTTGGTAGAAAATTCGCTAACTGCAAATCCTATTTTGCAACAATTGGCAAGTAAAGAATTTGACGATGTGTATACTTTGGTTGAACAAATTGAATCTAAATCTGATGAGGGTCAATTAATTGGCAACCATTCTAGTCAAGAAGTTGAAGAATATAAAAAGGTTCTCGAAAAAGTATTGCGGGTAAGAGATGTATTATTGAAAGTAAATGCAACGTACATTAAAAGTGCCGCCATGCAAGATGAATACCGTACAGAACCTTCTTTTAAACTTCAAGGCTCTTATAGGGATATGAACAAGTTAGTTGCTCAGATTGTGCCTATAATGAATGAGCGGGAATTGAACACGCTTTTACGTTCACATTATGAGAATGAAGCGCAGACCTTAACTGGTTCTGCGGAAGCAAACTTGTTAAAGTACAATGAGCTGATTGGTAATCTTACTACGGAAGAAGATGCGCGTTGGAGTGTTATAAAGGAGCAATTTGTAAAGAACAATAAATTAAAAGGGTTTGGTAATGCCAATGAGATGGCTCAAGTACTTTCGCAGATGATGGAATTCTCTGATAATCTTGCCGGTATCAAATCGGTTCTTGAAAAGGGATTAAAAAATGATTAAGGTTTAAATTTATAAAATAGTTTTTCTTTTATTACTGAAATTCAAGCTTTCACGTCAAAATAAAGATGTAGTTTTGCACCCGCAAAAAAGCTGCATTATGAAGCGTATTAATGAATATAAGAAACTCTTCGGGGTTGAAAAAGAAATTGAACTTAAAGCTCTTAAGTCTACCTATAGAAAATTGGTAAAAGAATGGCATCCAGACAAATTTCAAGAGGGTGACGACAAAAGAGAAGAAGCAGAGGTTCAAAGCCGTCGTATTATTGACGGATACCACTTTTTAGTAAGTATCGCCCCTGAAACCAAAGAAGCTAATAAAGAAGTATACAACGAGTCTATAAACTCTGGCGTTGCCGATTTCCAGCATAATGGTTTAGTATTAGAAGTTACTTTCGTTGATGGTGCTACGTATGAGTATTTTGGCGTAACAAAACCTATTTTTCAGAAAATGATCAATGCTAACAAATTGAACAGATTCGCGAAAAGAACAATTTTCCCAAATTATCTATACAGAAAATCGAAACGTGACCTTCAAGAGGCATAATCGTATATAAATTAATGGTTATCAAAGACGCATGAAGAATCAAAAAGAGATTTTATCAAAATTGAATATTGATGCGTTAAATCCGATGCAAGAGGATGCGTTAGATGCTATCTCATCATCGAATAACACCATTTTACTTTCTCCGACCGGTACAGGAAAAACTTTGGCTTTTCTTTTACCGGTCTTGAATTTTTTAGACCATAGCAATCCTGAAGTTCAGGTATTGATTTTGGTTCCTTCCAGAGAATTGGCCATTCAAATAGAACAGGTTATTCGTAATATGGGTACCGGTTTTAAAGTAAATGCCATCTATGGTGGTAGAGCAATGTCTAAAGACAAAATAGAACTAAAACATACTCCTGCAATACTGATAGGTACTCCTGGTAGAATTCTTGACCATTTTTTTGCAGACCGTTTTACTAAAGACCATATTAAAACCTTGGTTCTTGACGAATTCGATAAATCTTTAGAAGTCGGCTTTGAAGAGGAGATGAGTGAGATTCTTGCGGAGCTTCCAAACCTTAAAAAGCGTATTCTTACTTCTGCAACTGAGGGGGTTAAGATTCCGAAGTTTGTGGGATTGGAAAATCCTAAGCGAGTTAATTTTCTTAAAAATGATAGACCATCACAACTTACTATTAGCACTGTTATTTCAGAAGAAAAGGACAAGTTAAAAACACTTGTGCAATTATTGAAATTTATAGGTGAAGCACCAGGTATTATCTTCTGTAATTACAAGGATAGTCTTGAAAGTGTTAGTGATTATTTAAGTCAGCAACGTATTCAGCATGAGTGCTTTTCTGGTGGTATGGAACAAAAAGAACGAGAGCGTGCTTTAATTAAATTCAGGAACGGAAGTAGTCGTATTTTGATTGCGACCGATTTAGCCGCAAGGGGAATTGACATACCTGAATTAAAATTCATTGTTCATTACGAATTACCACATCGTATTGAAGAGTTTACGCATCGTAATGGTAGAACTGCTCGTGTAAATGAAAAGGGAACTGCCTATGTTTTACAATGGGACAAAGAATCTTTACCCGAGTTCATCAAAAAGTCTAAAGGAATAAATATTAATAAAACGAATAGGCTAGGAGACCCTATTTGGGAAACTCTATTTATTTCTGGCGGAAGAAAAGATAAAATTTCTAAAGGCGATATCGCGGGACTCTTCTTTAAGCAAGGTGGTTTAAATAGAGATGAATTAGGTGATATCGAACTGAAACAAGATTGTGCATTTGTTGCTGTTCCCAAAGGCAAATCTGACCAACTGGTGAATCAACTAAACAATTCCCGTTTAAAAAAGAAAAAAGTACGTATTACCGTACTTTGATCATAGTTAGTATTTTTGCGCTTTTAAGGTAGTATGATGAAGGATAAACAACACGAAAACGAAACTGAAATCGATTTAACCGAGATTGAAAGTTGTATCGAAATTTTAAATCGTTTGGTTACGGATACCAATCAAATATTTGAAATTCCTGAAGATAGAAGAATTGCCTTAATTAAAGTTGCTGGGCAATTATCCCGTCCAAGTAAGCAAGAATTTGCAAAAAGAGTAAAAGATGCCAAACGGAACGCTAAGAGAAAACAGGCTGTTCGCGATAAGCATGCTCGTAAAGAAACAGGTATACGTAGTGCTCGTGAAGCACATGTTTTTGTTGCTCCAAAATTACTACCTGCAGCAGAATTGGCAAATAAAGATTTACCGGAATTGACAACACCTCGTAATTGTTACGTTTGCAAGGTTGAGTTTACTAAACTGCATCATTTTTACGACACCATGTGTACCGATTGTGGTGACTTTAATTATGCAAAAAGATTTCAGAATGCCAATGTAAAAGGACAGGTTGCCGTAATTACGGGATCACGTTTAAAAATTGGATATCATATCACCTTAATGTTGCTTCGTGGTGGTGCTACCGTTATAGCTACCACACGTTTCCCCGTAGATTCCGCGCTTCGTTTTTCCAAAGAGGAAGATTTTATGGAGTGGGGGCATAGACTCAAAATTCACGGTTTAGATTTACGCCACATCCCTAGTGTTGAAATATTCTGCAATTTTATAGAACAGCAATATGATAAGCTTGATATATTAATAAATAATGCCGCGCAAACCGTTCGTAGACCCGCTGGTTTTTACCATCATCTTATGGAAAATGAAGAAAAAGAAGTCTCTTCATTACCGAAGTTTGCTCAAATGGTGTTGAGTGATCATGAAAGTTGTTTACAAGAATTAAAAGGATTTAGTAAACAAGCATCACCAAATCAAAACATGCCGGTTACTTGGCACGGACCAGAACCGGGTATTGGTATACGAGCTTCTGCAAAGCTGTCTCAAATTCCATATAGTTTTGATAATGCGTTGGTAGCCCAAGAGGTTTTCCCAACGGGTGAATTAGATGCCGATCTACAACAAGTAGATTTGCGTAAAACAAACAGTTGGCGCTTAAAGTTAGGCGAAATAGAAACTACTGAAATGATTGAGGTTCAGCTGGTTAATTCTGTTGCTCCGTTTGTACTTTGCAATCGCTTGGCAGAGTTGATGAAGAAAGAGAATACAGGTCAAAAGCATATTATCAACGTAACGGCGATGGAAGGTAAATTTCACCGTTTCTTCAAAGAATCGCGTCACCCACATACCAATATGGCAAAGGCTGCCTTGAACATGTTAACACATACTGCTGCTGGTGAATTAGCAAAAGACGGAATCTTTATGAATGCTGTGGATACGGGTTGGGTAACAGACGAAGACCCTGCAGAATTGGCTAAGAAGAAGCAAGAAGTACACGATTTTCAACCACCCTTAGATATTGTTGACGGTGCTGCTAGAGTAATGGATCCTCTTTTTGACGGTATCAATACGGGGAAACATTGGTGTGGTAAATTTTTAAAGGATTACTTCCCAATTGATTGGTAATATCACAACGTTTAAAAGCTTTTATTGTTTCATTCTCAATTGTTTAGAAACGTTTAATAAAAAGTTAAAATTTATACGTTTCTAATTTACTAGTCTGAATCTATTTTCGTTTTTTTGCGGGATGATTAGGCTAACTATCAAAGTATTACTACAATTTCTTGTGTTCATTATCATCGGAATATCAATTCCCATGAATGCACAAGAAATACAAACCTATAACGGACATTTACAAATAGGGAAGTATAACGGTAAAGCAACGTATTCTTATAAAATTGTTGAGAACGACACCGTTCTTGATGGCAATTTTACAGTACTACGTTCCAATCTTCAAGAACTCTTAGAGAAACAAGATTACTCCTTTCAATTTAAAGGTGCTTTCGTGGACGGTACGGCAGATGGTCCTTGGAAATTTCAATTCGGAGAATTCAATTCTAAAAGTCAGTCTGAGGTTATAGATTATCAATACCGTGTTCTAGTGAGTGGAATTCAGAAATCTGCTATTGGTAAAATTAAAATGGGTAAGCCCAATGGTAAATGGACTATTGTAGAAGAAGAAATTGAAAATTCCGAAATATCCAAGACCTTATTTAAAAGTGTTATTTCTTTCGATAACGGTGTACCACAGCAAAACTTTAGCATCAATAACGAAAACTATACATTGGTAGGTAGATTTCTACGAGATGGTTTGGCGCATGACGAGTGGTCGTTGTTTCCTTCTAACGGTATGGACCAATCTGAAAGCTGGTTTTTTAAAGATGGGCTATTACAATCTATTAGAGTAGATGATGAAAACGACCATAAAACTATAAAGGCTTACCAAGGGTATAACGGTCAAACTAAAATCATCAATCTAAATGCGGGTTATATTAATGCTTTAGAAATTCAACTTTCGCAAGTAGATGTTGATATTCTTCATCATAATAGTCTACCTGAACTTTTAAAGCAAAATGCAGCACGTTATCAAGAAGTAGATGAGATATTATCTCAATTGGGTAAATCAAAATTTCTACCAGAGTTAAAAGTAAAAGTCCCTTATTACCCGCTTGATTCCTTAGAGGTCACTAAAATTGATAGCATTGTATCTTATTATAAAAAAGCACATGAGTTAGGTGAGTCTATCTTGCATAATTCACAATTGAACATCTTAAGATTATCCGATAACAATACTGCTTATCAATATAATACGGTAGTTCAATTGAAGGAGAATTTCTTAAATCCTATTCAAGAAATTGTAAGTTATGATTCATTGGGCATATTGGAATACACTTCTCAAGAGCAATTAATCAATCATGTGTTTGCTAACGGACTTCCAAAACCTCAAATGGATATTGATATACAAATAGATAGTGTTATATCTTCTAAATCTTATACAATTCCTTCAAGCTTTTCAATATCTGCTGCCACTCCCAACATAGAAAAAATTGAAGCTGTTGCTAAAATGGGCTATGACGGTATATTATCTATTGCAAATGAAGTAAAAGAAACACTTGCTCAAGAAAAACGACAAAACGAATTGGCTAGCTTGGAAGAAGAAATCATTATTAGAAATGATTCAATGATGGTTTTTATTGATTCTACGAGTTCAACTATTCCTTTAAAATACGCGACAGCCTTAAAACAAATAAAGTCTTTTACCAGTAAAACCATAAACGACTATTCTAAAGTGAAATCTGCAGAAAACAGATTAGCTGCTGCTAGAACAACTGTTGAATGTCTAAATAATTTAAACGAGTTATCTAAGACGGTTTCACAAATGCCAGTATATCAAACTACAATTAAAGAAAGCTATACCGATAAAATTTGGAATCCGTTTATGGCAACCTTAATGGATGAGGATATTAAAAAACGAATAACATCAGCTTATTCAAAATCGCTAGAACCTTATTTCTTAAATGAGATAGACCAACACTTGTCTTGCAATACTACTAAAGAATTAAACAGCACTATCAATGCTACATATACCAAGATTCTAGAATTAAAAGACCAAGACACCAAAAAACTTGAACGCAAGTTAAAGAGGCAAAAAGACCCTATTACTATATTAGAAATGTTGAATGTACAAAACACTGCAAAGCAATAGCCTATGAAAACGTTTCGTACATATAGCATAAAGCTTAAATTCTTATTCTTGTTTTTTCTAGTATTTCAAGGATTTTCACAAGAGAAAGAGGCTGTAGAATTGCCTGAGTATTCAAAATATAAAGATTTAGGTACAAAGACCTGGATCAATACTTATGGTAATATTAGAATTGGCAAGCGCTTATTTTGGGATGCGCAAACCCACCTTAGATTAGAAGAAACAGAAGCTACACCATTTTTTGGTCAGGTAGCCCAAGTATATAATAGACATGCCATTGGGTACATTCACTCTAAATATTTTAATGTTCGATTAGGTGGAGTTTTACGTTTAAATTTCAATACTGATGAAGCTTCTACAGATCGTAACTTAGTACCAGAATGGCGTATTTGGCATCAATATCAGTTTGCTCAATCACTTGCCAGTATGATGATTTATCATCGTATTCGTATAGAACATAGATGGACGCAAGGTTTTGCCGAAAATAGTGAATACATCTTTAGAAATCGTTGGAGGTATATGTTTAGAATGAAAATCCCTCTGAACAATCACAAGTTAAAACCAAAAACTTTTTACGTTGCACCAGAGGCAGAATTGATCATGCAAAGTGGAAAAGCGGTTGTTGCAAGCCCTATGGAAGATTTGCGTTTAACCACTACACTAGGTTATATTCTAACGCCAAGATTAACAGTTGCGGCAGGAGCAATGTATTCCCAAGGGCAAGATTTAGCTAACGGAGGATATTATAAGCAAAGCTGGGCAATGAGATTTCATGTTTACTATTCTCCTGATTTTAGAAAGGTAAAGAACAAACTTCCTGAAATTCACTTAACGGACTAGAGGGTCAGTAATAAGAAAAGTATGAAAAAAAAGGATATTACATTATACAGTTTGCTTGCTATCATTTCTGCACTAGCTCTTTATTTCGGAGTTAAATCCAGTACTCTAGAAAATGAGATAGGGGAGAGTAGCAAGGCAAAAGAGGAATTGGATGTACTTGTAACCGGTAATAAAGAATTAGTGGCAATTGATTCTGTATTAATGGAAGGTGATTATAATAAAGCAATTGAATCTTATAATACCACACTTCAAAATCATGAAGAGCTGAACAGCGTTATTCCTTTACGTATTGCCCTTGCTCAAAAATTAATGCAAAATAATACGGTAAATACTTCTGAAAAGGGAACAGAAAAAATCTCTGTAGATTCAATTACTGTAGCTCCGGTTTCGCAAAGTGAAATAAGAAGTATTGATTCTCTTAATTTTGCCCTAGAAAAAGCACGAGTTCAGTTAAATAACATGCGTAAGCAACTGAACAATAAATCTTTTGGTGAATATCTGAGTTTTACTAGTAAAAAAGGAACTGGTCTACATTATGTAGGTCAAGTGAAAAACAATAAGGCTAATGGTGTAGGTATTGCTGTTCTTGAAACCGGTAGCAGGTATGAAGGTGAATGGAAAGATAATTTACGTGAAGGCAACGGTACTTTTTATTGGCCTGATGGTGAATATTATATTGGCAGCTATAAAGATGACATGCGAAATGGTGAGGGAACATATTTTTGGCCTAACGGTGAAAAGTATAAAGGACAGTGGAAAAACGACAAGCGAAATGGCAAAGGTATTTTTCACAAGAAAGAAGGCTCTGTTATTAGTGGCATTTGGGAGAATGATAAGCTTAAGGAAGCTGACAAATTGAACAAAAAATAGTACCGGAATTTATTTTGCATAAATTTTATCAAATAGATCAGTTCTAATCTCAATAAAGAATTGTCAAAATAAGAAAATCGCAAAAATCATCTTGAACGTATGTTTTGCGTAATGGTTTAAGTAACTTTAGGTCTTAACCAAACTATTATTCAAACCTAAATGAAATCGTTCTTTCGTTACCTAGCCATTGCATCATTTGTATGCATTTCTTCATCCCTTTTTTCTCAAGATTTTTCAGCATTGGAGTATCGTACTATTGGTCCTTCAAGAGGTGGTCGTGTTACCACGGTTACCGGCACACCTGTTTTACCGGGCACTTTTTACCTAGGAGCTTCAGGTGCTGGAGTATGGAAAACCGATGATTATGGTACATCTTGGAATAATATTTCTGACGGATTTTTCGATACGCCTTCTATTGGAGCTATTGAAGTTGCCGTAAATGACCCTAATATCGTTTATGTTGGTACTGGTTCTGACGGACTACGTAGTAACATCATTAGTGGTAAAGGAGTTTATAAATCTATAGACGCCGGAGAAACTTGGGATCACATAGGGTTAGCAAAAGCAGGACAAATAGGAGCGGTTGAAATTGACCCTACCAATAGCAATATCGTTTGGGTTGCAGCAATTGGCGATGCATTCAAAGCAAATGAAGAACGTGGTATTTACAAAACTATAGATGGTGGTGTTACTTGGAAAAAGATGCTACACATATCTAACACAACCGGATTTGCAGATTTAGAACTATTACCCGGAAACCCTAATGTTGTTTATGCTGCTGCTTGGAAAGCACAACGTACACCTTGGACTATCATTTCTGGAGGAGAAAACAAAGAAGGAGGAATCTATAAATCTGTAAATGGCGGTAAAGATTGGATCAAACTAGAAACAGGATTACCACAAGGACTAATCGGTAAAATAGATTTAGCAGTTTCAGCAGTAGATTCAAGTATTCTTTATGCTGTAATTGAAGCTCCTGGTGATGAAGGCGGTGTATACAAATCTGTAGATCAAGGTAAGACCTTTGTACAGACATCTAATCATAAAGGGTTGGTCAATAGACCTTTCTATTATATTAATATAGAATTAGACCCTACCAATCCTGACATAGTGTATTCAAATGCCAACCCATTATTAAAATCTACCGATGGCGGAAAAAATTGGACGATGATGTCGGTTCCACACGGCGATAATCATGATATTTGGTTAAACCCTAATAATCCAGATTTACTAATACAATGTAATGATGGTGGTGCCAATGTTTCTCACAATGGTGGTAAAACATGGTCATCGCAATTCAATCAGCCAACGGCAGAGATATATCAAGTTGCTGTGGATGACCAATATCCTTATTGGATCTATGGAGCTCAACAAGATAATACCACTATAGCGATACCAAGCTCAGCACCTAGTGGAACTTCTGCTCAGGGTACTCAAGTTATGATTGAGGTGGGTGGTTGTGAAACCGGTCCGTCAATACCAAAACCAGGCAATCATAATATCGTTTATAATAACTGTAAAGGTCGTTTTAGTGTCTATAACAAAATTACCGGAGTAGGTAGGGAATATTCTATTGGTGCTTCTAATATTTACGGTCATAATCCTAAAGATTTAAAATATCGTTTTCAGCGTGTAGCTCCTGTTCATGTTTCGCCACATGATCCAGATGTTGTTTATATGGGCTCACAGTTTGTACATAAAACAAGGAACGACGGTGTTATTTGGGAAACGATCTCTCCTGATTTAACAGCTTTTGAAGCTGATAAGCAAGTGATTTCCGGCAGTCCGATTACTAGAGATATTACTGGTGAAGAATATTACAGTACTATATATTCCATAAGAGAATCAAAAATCAAAAAAGATTTAATCTGGACAGGATCTAATGATGGTGTGGTTTCTTTGACACAAGATGGCGGACAGACTTGGACGACCGTAACTCCAAAAAAGATGCCTAAAGGTGGTAGAGTAGAGTCTATTGAACCTTCTCAATTTAATCCTGCGACAGCATATATATCTGTAGATAGACATTTATTGGGTGATGCTACTCCGTATTTCTATAAAACGGCAGATTATGGTAAAACTTGGGAATTATTGAGTACTGCTACGAACGGAATTCCGTCTGACTATACCGCTAAAGTATTGCGTGAAGACCCTGAAAAAGCGGGAATCTTATATGCAGGTACTGAATACGGCATGTTCGTTTCGTTAAACGATGGACGAGATTGGAAATCTTTTCAGCAAAATTTACCGGTAACACCAATTACCGATATCATTATCAAAAGAGGTGATTTGGTTTTAAGTACCATGGGGCGTGGTTTTTGGGTATTGGATAACATTACCTCTTTAAGAGATTCTGCTATTGTTAATTTAGATGATACCCCTGTATTGTTTAAACCAGATAATACCTTTAGATATCGTACGCCTAGAAGAGCAAAAGGATTTCCTGACTATCCTTCAACGGGAGTTCTAATTGATTACTACCTAACAAAGGAACTTAAAAGCGAAGTACAATTAGAAATTTTAGATGCTAAAAATCAATCTATTGCAACTATCATAAGTGACTCTACAAAAGTGAAATCCAGTAAAGAAGAAGTAGAGAATATGGGGCTTAGTATGGCTTTTAGTTACTTTGACAATAAATTGGAAACTAAAAAAGGTATTAATAGGTTTCAATGGGATATGCGCCAAAAAGGAGCATGGAGCGACAAAGAATCTAGAAGCTACAAAAATGGACCAATAGTATTGCCAGGAACTTACACGGCAAAACTGACAGTAGGTAAAGAAACATTTGAGCAACCTTTTGAGATTCTGGTTGATCCAAGATTAGCAGAAGAAGGTATTGATGAAACAATTATAAAAGAACATTTAGTTTTTGAAAATAAAGTGTTAGCGCTACTGACCGAGGCTAGAAAATTTCAATCGCAATTAGAGAAAGAAATCAAGAAAACAACAGGAGACAAAAAAGCTTCTTTAGAGAAAACATTAAAAGAAATCAAGAATGATGAAGGGGCTTATCCGCAGCAAATGCTAGTGCCTCAAATTGCTTATTTGTCTTACATTGTTGGTGGTGCCGATAAAATACCTGGCAATGAAGAAGTAGAGCGTTTAAAAGAGCTTCAATTACAGTTTAATACCATAAAAAATCAAGTGGAATTGAACTAAACTAAAAATGGGCAATTGCAGTTGATATAACAATTGCCCAAAAATTCTCATCGATAAAATTCCACTTTCTGTATAAAAATATAGGCTAGACTTCTATTGCCTTTTAATAAGGAAGTATAAAGTTTCACATTTGGAGTGTTAATTATAAACACGCTTAAATGAAACATTATATATTCATAGCTGTCATTCTACTTACCCAATTTACATTTGGTCAAGATGTAGAAACCAATACGACTTCAAAAATATGGTCGCTAGAAGATTGTATTTCTTATGCCATTGAGCATAATATCACTTTAAAAGATGCCGATTTAAATACTAGTATTTCTGAAGTAGATTACAATCAGTCCAAATCTGCCAAACTACCGAATCTTTTTGGTAGTGCTTCTCAAAATTTTTCTAGCGGTACTTCTATTGACCCCATAACTAGTGATTATGTTTCCGATCAAATACATAGTACCAATGTTGGAATAAATAGCTCCGTCACACTCTTTCAGGGTAATCAGTTAACCAATCAGGTGAAGCAAAATAAACTTTTAATTGAGCAAAATAGTTTATTGGCACAAGAGGCCAAAAACAATATTGTTATCAGCATTTTAGAATCATATTTACAAACATTATATAGTAAAGAAGGAATTACAATTGCCGAAAACAATCTTAATGCCTCTGAAAAAGAGGTAATTCGTGCAAAATCTAGATTAGAAGCTGGTACTATTGCTTTGAGCGATTATACTGAGGCGCAAAGTCAAGCCGCAACTAATAAATACAATGTCATTGCAGCTAAAAACGACTATGAACTAAACATCATCACGCTAAAGCAATTATTAGAATTATCTCCGTTAGAATATTTACAGATTGAAACTGTTGATGAAAATGAAGATTTAATTCACCTTGAGCTAAATAGAGAGGCTATTTATACCAATGCCCTTTCATACTTACCGGAAGTAGAAGCTAGCGCTACCAATATACTTATAAATGAAAAAGAATTAGATATAGCAAAAGGCGGTTATTTACCAACGTTGTCAATGACCGGTAGTGTTGGATCTGGTTACACAAGTATTAGCGACAACAATTTCACAGATCAATTAGATGTCAATTTCAATCAAAGATTGGGCTTAAGTCTTAGTATACCGATTTTCAATAGAAACCAAACAAAGTCCGCTGTACAAATAGCATCTTTTAATATAGAAAAAGCCGAAATACAAAAACAAACGGTAGAAAAAGAGGTAATTAAAAAGGTGGAAACTGCATACCAAAACGCACTATCATCGCAAGAACAGCTAGTTGCTGCAGAAGCATCACAAGATGCCGCAGAACAGTCGTATAATCTAGCTCAAAAGAAATATGAGTTGGGAGATCTAAGTACAACAGACCTTGTGGTAAGTCAAAATACGTATACAAATGCCCAACAGAATTATTTACAATCTAAATACCTAAATATTTTATACCATCAATTATTACAATTCTATCAAGGAAACGAAATTAAACTTTAATCAAAATGAAAAATAAAAAAAATATCATAATAGGCGGTGTCATTTTGGTCATCTTAGCTTTTGTTGCATATAGTTTTTTCAAGGGTGATGATACAATTGCTATTGAAGCCAAAACAGTAGCTGCCAAAAAAGGTGATGTAACTACAATGGTGACAGCAACAGGAACAATCGAACCTATAAATCAAGTAGATGTAGGTACGCAAGTATCAGGTGTTGTAGAGAAGATTTATGTGGATTATAACAGTGTAGTTACGGAAGGACAATTAATTGCTGAACTAGACAAAACCAATCTTAAAGCTTCTATGACGCAAGCACAAGCTTCTTATGACAACGCGGTAAGCAATCGTAATTATTTACAAACCATTTACGACAGACAAAAGACATTATATGACAATCAAGTCATTAGCAAATCTGATTTTGATGATGCCGTTTACAATTATGAGACTGCAAAAGGTACGGTTACACAACGTTTATCTGATTTACAACAAGCAAGAACAAACTTAGGCTATGCCAATATCTACTCTCCTATAGATGGGGTGGTTCTTTCAAGAGATATTGATGAAGGACAAACCGTGGCGGCTAGTTACAGTACACCAACACTATTTACCATTGCCCAAGATTTAAAAGAAATGCAAGTGGAAGCTGACGTTGATGAGGCAGATATAGGTGTTGTAAAGGAGGGACAACGTGTAAGCTTTACTGTTGATGCCTACCAAGGTCAAGAATTTGAAGGTGAGGTAACACAGGTAAGGTTAGACCCAACAATTACTTCGAACGTGGTGACCTATACAGTGGTAATTAAAGCTGACAACCCTGATTTAAGATTGAAACCAGGTCTTACAGCTACCATTTCAATCTACACTTTAGAATTAAAAGATGTTTTATCTGTAGAAGCTAAGGCAATAAATTTTAAGCCGACTCCCCCTGAAATGATGGCTTATAATGAACAAGAACAATTGACTGTTGAACCTCCAAAAGGCGGCGGACCAAAACCTGATGAAAATGATGATAGTACAAGGGTTTGGGTTCTCGAATCTAATGGTGCCATTTCTCCAAAAAAGGTGACTTTAGGAGCTAGTGACGGGGTTAATGTTCAAATATTAAGTGGTATTAATAAAGGAGATAAACTGGTTTATAGTTTAAAATCAGAAGCTACTCAATCTGGTGCCCCAGCAGGCGGTACGGAAGAGAGTCCGTTTATGCCACAACGCCCAGGAGGTAAAAAGAAATAGCCATGAGTAAAGAAATCATAAAAATTGAAGACTTAAAGCGTGAGTTTACCATGGGTACCGAAACGGTTCATGCTTTACGTGGAATATCATTTACTATCAAAGAAGGTGAATTTGTAACCATCATGGGTTCTAGTGGATCTGGTAAAAGTACGATGCTTAATATTTTAGGGTGTCTGGACCAACCCACATCGGGTACCTATGAAATTGATGGTGTTAGTATGAAAGATTTAAGTAGAAATGAATTGGCGACAATCAGAAATGAAAAAATCGGATTCATATTTCAATCATATAATCTTTTAGCTAGAACTTCAGCCATTGAGAATGTCGAGTTACCGCTATTATATAATAGCAAGGTGTCTACAGACGAACGCAGAGAACGTGCTATAAAAGCTCTTGAAATGGTTGGTTTAGGAGATAGATTACATCATACTCCTTCTCAACTTTCTGGCGGTCAGCAGCAGCGTGTGGCCATTGCAAGATCTTTAGTAAACAACCCGGTAATGATATTGGCCGATGAGGCAACAGGAAATTTGGATACGAGAACATCTTATGAAATTATGTCGCTATTTCAAGATTTGAACAAAAAGGGAATTACCATCACATTCGTTACTCATGAGCCAGATATAGCAACATTTAGTAGTAGAACAATCGTATTAAAAGATGGTAGTATTATGCAAGATTATAAGAATCATAAAGTACAATCTGCAGCGGAGGAATTAGCAAAATTGCCACAAGAAAATCATTGATCATGAGAATATTAAATCTACTTAAAATTGCATTCAAGGCTATTGTTCTCAACAAAATGAGAACGTTATTGACCATGCTTGGTATTATTATAGGTGTAGCATCTGTAATTGCAATGCTTGCCATTGGTGAAGGTTCTAAAGAAAGCATAAGGAGTACCATTTCTAGCATGGGATCTAATATGATTACCATAAGACCTGGTACGGATGATAGAGGACCGGCAAGAGGTAGTGGGGGTGATGTGCAAACGTTGACACTAGATAATTATGAAGTCATAAAAGAAAAATCTACCCTATTGAGTTACATTACACCAGTGGTGAACGGTGGCGGACAAGTCATTAGTGGTGCAAATAACTGGCCAAGTACTATATACGGTGTAAACCCTGATTATCTAGAAATTAAAGTTGTTGGTCTTCAAAGCGGTAGCATGTTCACCGATGCCGAAGTAAAATCTGCCTCTAAGGTGGTCATTCTTGGGCAAACGGTAGTCGATAATGTATTTCCTGACGGGCAAGAACCAGTAGGGCAAATGATACGTTTTGATAATATTCCGTTTAAGGTAATAGGAGTTTTAGAAGAAAAAGGGGAAAATACCTTTGGTCAAGATCAAGATGATGTTGTAATTGCACCATACACTACGGTACAAAAACGAATTTTAGCAATAGATTATTTGAATCAAATAATGGGGTCGGCCGTTAGCGAAGATGACGCTCCCGATGCTGTTATAGAGGTCACCGATATTCTACGTGAAGAACATAAGCTCATGGATAATGAAGAAGATGATTTTACCGTACGGTCTATGGAAGAATTAATATCAACATTTAGTTCTACTAGTGAAATGCTAACTGTACTTTTAGTTGCTGTTGCCAGTATTTCATTGCTTATTGGTGGTATTGGCATTATGAATATCATGTACGTATCAGTAAAGGAGCGTACTAAAGAAATAGGGCTTCGTATGGCTGTTGGTGGTAAAGGATCAGATATTTTGCTGCAGTTTCTGATAGAAGCAATTTTAATAAGTATTACGGGCGGTGTGCTTGGGGTATTATTAGGGCTTAGCGCTACTGTTTTTATTGAAAAGTTCTTACATTGGCCTACAAGCGTAGCGATGTATTCTATAATAATTTCGTTTGCTGTTTGTGCGGTTACAGGTATTTTCTTTGGATGGTATCCTGCAAGAAAAGCTTCTGCTTTAGACCCGATTACAGCTTTACGTTATGAATAAATAATTATGTACAAGAATAAAAAAATAGTAATTGCGCAGCATCTTATAATTTGGCTGGTGTTGTTTAGCATGCCCTTCGTTCTATCTTACGGGCAAGATTTGGATACAAATAGGTTGATTGCACATTTCTTAATACCAATGTTGTTCTATGCCGTAATATTTTATTTAAACTTTTTTGTACTCATAGACAGGTTTCTTTTCTCTAAGAAAACACTGATTTTTATCATCGTCAATTTAGTCTTAATTGGTTTCTTTATTTTATTGAAAGAGTTTATTGAAGACAATTATTTTAGCGAACTAATTAATAATAGACCCCCAAATGCAAATAGGGAAGGACCACCGTTTAAATTGTTCATATATGTGCAAATGTTATCCTATGCGGCTCCTGTATTACTGTCCATAGCTATTAAATCGACTAAAAAATGGGTGAAGACAGAAGCAGAGCGAAAAGAAGCTGATAATTTTAAGTTACAAACAGAATTACAACATCTAAGATATCAACTTCAACCGCATTTCTTTTTCAACTCTTTAAATAACATATATTCATTAGTTGATATTTCGCCGGATAAGGCTAAATCTACCATACATAGTTTAGGTAAACTAATGCGGTATTTGCTTTATGAAACGAATACAGAATTGGTGACACTTTCAAAGGAAATTGAATTTATGCGAAAGTATATCGAGTTAATGAAGTTAAGATTAACAGATAAAACTGAAGTAGAATCTAGTTTTCCAGTTAGTGATTCACAAATTAAAATTTCGCCATTATTATTTATATCTTTAATTGAGAATGCTTTTAAACACGGTGTTTCTGCCAGTACAAAAAGTATGATTTCAATTGACATGGCCATTAAAGGAAATAAGGTGGATTTCACTATTGAAAATCATAATTTTCCAAAACAAGATAGTGACAAAAGTGGTAGTGGTATTGGCTTACCGAACTTAGAAAAACGGCTCCAATTATTATATCCAAATAAACATTCTTTTAAAAAAGAGCTTAAAGCTGGTGTTTACAGAGTTAATTTACAGATAGAGACTTAGGTAGTGTTCTGTATAAAATGAAATTTTCATTATTATAAACTTGTTGTAACTATATACATATGAAAAGTAACTTACTATTTATAATTTTACTTCTAGTAAATATTCACCTCTTTGCACATGAAGGTGGTCATGGAGACCCTTTAAAACAATGGGAAATAACAACCAATGATATAATTATCAAGGCTAATTTTATTTCATATGAGAACGGTGAAGTTTGGCTTATGGACGGCAATCATACTATTCAAACTTTTCAAATTACAGATTTTACAGAAGCTGATCAAAAGTTTATTAAAACAAAGAATGAATTCATTCATTCTTTAAATAGCAGCGCAGCTATTGAGGTTGATTCACAATCATCATTAAGTTTTCATTGGGCACTTATTGGTTTAGGTATTTTCCTTTTGTCCTTTTCTGTTTTCAAAATGATAAAACAAAAAAAAGTAATATACTTAACTCACGGAGTTCTTGGTTTGAGTGTCATTTTAATAGTATCATGTAAAAATACTGGTACTACTAAAACAAGTACTGTGCAAGTACCAGCAAATGATGTTTCGCTAATGCAAACTTTTTTTAAAAAATTTGACAGTGTCACAACGCATTCAGATGAGAACTACCTGTATGTTTCATCAAATGGATTACCAGATCATGACATGATGGTTGGTATTACAAACTGGCAGCAACAAGTGCCTATTAAACAAAATTATACCGGTGACAATAGTTTGGCTATACCTACGCATCCAAAAATGGCGGAACATCCACTTTCTACAAAAACTAACCTCTTAAAAGGTGCAATTGCGGTTGCTGTTAATGGTATCCCTATTTTCAACCCATTAAACAATAGAGGTGAAGATGCTAATGCTATTGGAGAATTAGACAATTGGGGCGGACATTGCGGTCGTGCAGATGATTACCATTATCATTTACCACCATTGCATTTACAAGATCAAGTAGGCGCAGGTAACCCAGTGGCCTATGCTGTTGATGGGTTCCCGGTTTATGGAAAAACAACAGAGTCTCTCGATGAATATTTAGGTATATTAAACTCAGATGGGTCTTATGAATACCACACTATTGATGAATATCCATATTTTATTGCAGGTATGAGAGGTGAAGTTGTGCTAGATCCAAAAACGGAAGCTCCTGAAAACCAGGTTTATCCCCAACCTAGAACTCAAGAATTACGACCTGCTTTAAGACCATTACGAGATGCTGAAATCATTGATTTCAAATCTTTAGGTGAAAATTCATATGCATTAACGTACAGCTTAGATTCAAAAGAATATACTATAAATTACAGTTGGAATAGTGATGACATCTATACCTACCAATTTATTAACCCTGATGGTACATCTTCCGTTGAAACTTATAAACCAAGACAAAAATGAAGCACTCCGTATTTGTATTTTCTTTTCTTTTTGTCTGCTTTATTTCCTGTAAAAACACAAATACTACAGAAGTAAATCACGATGATTTTAAAACTATACATTCCGATTTTAAACTAACAAGTATTGCGATAGAGGATGGTATTTTATTGGATGCATATAAGTGTGAAAAGAAGATTAATGATGTGGAAAATTCTATACCGCTCTCTTGGCAAAATGTTCCTGAAGGCACTAAATCTTTAGCTGTTGTAATGTATCATTATCCAAAAAAGGATAATAAAACTGAAATCAATTCATATCTACTATTATGGGATATAAATCCTGAAACAACAGGAATACCATACAAAATGGCATCTAAAGGTAATTGGTTTATGGGTGAAAATAAAGATGGTACAGCTATATCATATACATCTCCATGTTCTCATGGAAAAGGCAAACACGAATACACCATTGCTCTATACGCATTAGCAGAAAACCCACCTACTTTACCTAAAATGAATACTTTAGATGTAGATTATAATGTGTTCATGAATGCAATGGCTTCAGTAAAAATAATTGACAGAACAACTTTAACATTTTTAGACACCAAATAAATAATCTTATGAAATCTATAAAAAGCACCTTGCTAACAATTGCATTTCTATCAATAACACTTATTGGTTGTAAGAATAGCAATAAGACTGCACAAAAAGATGTAAAACAACAATCGGAAATTAGTATTTATAATGGTTCAGCTTCAGTTTCTCAAGGAGCGGCAACAGTAGAAACTGAAAATATATATGAATGCTATAGGGGTAGAGAAGCACCAATTGGTACATCTAAAACAACAGATGGTAGTAGTTGGACTGTACCGGCATTAGTTAATTTTACTGATGATAATTTCCCTTTGGCTTCAGATTTGTTCAACCCTTGTACAAAAGTTGAATACGCTTCCGCAGATGAAGCCCTAGCAGCATTAGATGGTACAGATATTGTTGAAGTAGATGCAGATGGCGAAGTAATTACAGCGTATATATTTGCTGACAATTATTTTGAAATGTACATAAACGGTATGCCTGTTGGTAAAGATAATGTGCCTTTTACGCAATTTAATTCTAACATTGTTCGGTTTAAAGTAAATACCCCTTTTACTATCGCCATGAAATTAGTGGATTGGGAAGAAAATAGTGGGCTAGGATCAGAAAGCAATAGGGGAAAAGCATTTCACCCAGGAGATGGTGGTATGGTTGGCGTTTTTAAAGATGCCAACAATGAAATTATTGCCACTACAAATTCAAATTGGAAAGCACAGACTTATTATACTGCCCCTATAAAAGACTTATCATGCGTTTCTGAAGAAGGTGCTTTACGATTAAGTAATAATTGCAGTACAGAAGATTCAGATGATGGTACCTCTTACTTTGCCTTACACTGGAAAACTCCAAAAGATTGGCAGTCTGAAAGCTTCGATGATAGTAAATGGCCTAGTGCATCTGAATTTGCAAATGATGTTATTGGAGTCGACAACAAACCGTCATATACCAACTTTACAGATATTTTCGATAATAATTCTGCTGATGCCCAGTTTATATGGTCTACTAATGTAATTTTGGATAACGAAGTGCTTGTTAGGTATACTGTAGAATAAATATCTGATTGTAAAGTAACTGATTAAATACAAGAAAACACTGTTCTTTAATTTATCTTAAAAACTAATATGGAAGCTATTCAAATAACCTGTATGATTGTTGACGATGAGCCTATGGCTGTTAATCTTGTAGAGAGTTATGTAGAAAAGACCCCTTATTTAAAGTTGATTAAAAAATGCAATAGTGCAATTGAAGCTATGCAATTCTTAAATTCAGAAGAGGTAGACTTACTTTTTCTTGATATTCAGATGCCAGATTTAACAGGAATTGAATTTTCTAAAATGCTTACGAAAAATTCTAAGGTCATTTTCACCACTGCATTTGATCAATATGCACTTGAAGGTTTTAAGGTTGAGGCTTTAGATTATCTACTTAAACCTTTTGATTATGCTGAATTCTTAACTGCTTCTAACAAAGCTTTAGAGTGGTTTTCATTAGTGAGAGGAAATAAAACCGCTCAAACTCAAGAAACATCTCAAGAAAAGGAGTTTCTTTTTGTAAAATCAGAATACAAACAACTTCGCATTAAACTTGCAGATGTACTATATTTTGAAGGATTGAAAGACTATATTAAAATTTGGCTGAAAGACAACCCCAAACCTATTTTAACATTAATGAGCCTTAAGAGCTTGGAGGAAGAATTACCGGGAACACATTTTATGCGCGTACACCGGTCATTCATTGTAGCTCTTAAATATGTTGAAGTAATTGAACGTAGTCAAATCATTATCAATAAACAACGCATTACGATTTCAGAGCAATACAAACCTCGGTTTTTAGAATACATCAATAATAATTCATTGAATTCTTAATGTTTAGACTAGTTCTATAAAAATTTACGGTAATTTATATATTAGGATATTTAAAAATTGATTTTCTTCAAGACAATCTAATTGCAGCTCTATATCTAATTGAAAATTAATAATATTTAAACTCTTAATTTTCAATATTCATCTTCTCAACAGATACATTTCAAATTCCAAAAACCTGTAAAAGTCAATTAATTAGAAACGCTTAAAACATTATTGAAATTTACCGGTTAATTCTTTTAGAGTCTTTTTTTGATTTATAACAGCTAATTATACTTTTTAATTCCAAGTAATTTTATGGCTATCACTATCAAAATGTCTATAAAATGAAAAATAAAACAACCGATACATCGAAACAAAAAGACTTAGAGAGTTATCAAAAAGATATGTCAAATAAAGCCTTGACCACCAATCAAGGATTAAAAGTAAATGATACTAACAATAGCTTAAAATCTGGGGAACGTGGGTCTACGTTACTAGAGGACTTTCTTTTACGGGAGAAAATTACAAATTTTGACCATGAACGAATTCCAGAGCGAATTGTACATGCTCGTGGTAGTGCCGCACATGGATATTTTGAATTATATGAAAGTATAGAAGAATTTAGCAAAGCAGGTATCTTTACAGACACTACAAGAAAAACTCCTGTTTTTGTTAGGTTTTCAACCGTTGCCGGGTCTAAAGGTTCGCCAGATTTAGCTAGAGATGTTAGAGGTTTTGCCGTAAAATTCTACACCCAAGAAGGTACTTGGGATTTAGTAGGTAACAACATGCCGATTTTCTTTATACAGGATGCCATGAAGTTCCCAGATTTAATTCATTCCGTCAAACCGGAACCGAATAAGGAAATTCCACAAGCAGCATCTGCTCACGATACTTTTTACGATTTTGTATCATTAACGACGGAAACATTGCATAATCATATTTGGGCTATGAGTGATAGGGCTATTCCTAGAAGTTTACGTATGATGGAAGGATTCGGGATTCATACTTTTAGATTGATCAATGATAAAGGAGAAGCACATTTCGTTAAGTTTCATTGGAAACCAACTTTAGGAGTACACTCTGTTACTTGGGAAGAAGCCGTAAAAATTAATGGGGCCGATTCAGATTTTCATCGTAGGGATTTATGGGATGCCATTGAAGCGGAACAATATCCAGAGTGGGAGCTAGGGATACAAATTGTACCAGAGGCCGATGAACATAAATTTGATTTTGATTTATTAGATCCTACTAAATTAATTCCAGAAGAAATTGTTCCGGTTAAAATCATTGGTAAAATGACTTTAAACAAGAACCCAGAGAACTTCTTTGCAGAAACAGAACAAGTAGCATTTTTACCAGGGCATATTGTTCCAGGTATCGATTTTACGAATGATCCATTATTACAAGGTCGCTTATTCTCTTACAGAGATACACAATTATCTCGTTTAGGGAGTCCTAATTTTCATCAGATTCCGATAAATCGTCCAGTTGTAGATACACATAACAATCAACGCGATGCACACATGCAAATGGATATACCAAAAGGACAAACAGCTTATTTTCCCAATAGTTTAAGCGGCGGTTGTCCACATTTGTCTAAGATGGCAGAAGGTGCATTTCATTCTTACGAAGAACGTATAGACGCTAAAAAAATAAGAACGCGAAGTGAAAGTTTCAGTGACCATTTTTCGCAACCTGCATTGTTTTATAGAAGTTTAGCCGATTGGGAAAAGGAGCATGTAGCTGCCGCATATACTTTTGAATTGGGAAAGTGTAACCATGATCATATTAAAGAACGCATGTTATGGTTAATTGCTCAAATTAATATGGATTTGGCTAAAACAGTTTCGGAAGGTTTGGGTATGAAAATTCCGAAAAATATTGAGAAACCAATTAATCAGGCTATTGGTGCCGATGCTGATGTTGAGAAACATCAACCTGGTAAAAAGAAAAATTATTTAGATAAATCAGAGGCATTGAGCATGGCTAATACAAAGTTTGATAGTATTGCTACTAGGCAAATAGCTGTGCTTGCGGCGGATGGATTTAGCATGAAAAATTATACCGCTATAAAAGAAAAACTGGAAAAAGAAGGCGCTGTAGTAAAGATTGTTGCCCCACATGGCGGAAGCATAACATGTGACCAAAATATGGATCATAAAGTAGATGCAGCAATCGCAACTACTGAAAGTGTACTTTTCGATGCAATTTATATTCCTGGTGGCGAAAAATCTGTAAAGACAATGATTGATAATGGAAAATATATCAAATTCATTAATGAAACTTTCAAGTATTGTAAAGCTATAGCTGTTGATGACGAAGGAGAACAAATTCTAGATCAATCTTTTGTATCGAAATTTAAAGATGATAAAGCCATTCACATTAACGAATCAGTTTCCAATTTCATAAAGAGTATAGCAAAACATCGTAATTGGGACAGACGAGAACATTCTGATAAAGTCCCTGTTTAATTAAAGTATTGCTCATGTGTATGAATCCATTGAAGATTTATTACTTCAATGGATTCTTTTAATTATTATCCTTTCTGAACTATTGTTAAAAACTTACGTAAATAAATTGACCATCTTAAGAAAAGTTCTTGAGATAGTATCCTTTAAATATTCTGAAAATAATCTTATTGCATTTGTCTAATTACAGACATCTGAAATATTAATAATCAAAACAAATAATTATGAAAACAAGAAATATTAAAAATCTAGTATGTATTGCATTAGCAATTTTGGCACTAAGTTCATGCAAAGACCAAGCAAAGATAGATGCCGATAAAAAAGCAATGGAAGAAAAAGTCGCTATGGAAGAGCAAAGCATGAAGGCAGAAGAAGCCAAAATGAAAGAGGAGGCCAAGAAAAAAGAAATGATGGCGACTAGTATAACAGCCGTAGCCAGCAAAAATGAAGAGTTATCTACTTTAGTATCTGCACTTAAAGCAGCTGATTTAGATAACATGCTATCCGAGCCAGGTAGTTACACGGTATTTGCACCATCTAATAATGCTTTTGAAAAATTACCTAAAAAACTATCTATAGCAGAATTAGGTAAAGCTGAAAATAAAGAATTATTAACCAACATTCTACAGTACCATGTTGTATCTGGTGTAATCACCAGCGATAAATTAGTGGCAGCTATTAAAGGCGCCAATGGAAAATATACATTTACAACTGTTGGTGGAAAAGATTTAACCGCTAGTCTTAAAAGCGACAAGATTATTTTAAAAGATGAAAAAGGAAATAAAACAGAAGTAGTTTTAGGGAATGTTAAAGCTTCTAATGGAGTTGTACACGTAATTAACGATGTACTTATATTGAAGTAAGGTTTAAATACTTTAAAGAAAAAGAGGACCATTTAGGTCCTCTTTTTAGTTAGTACCAAAAATCAGTAATCATTCTTCACTAGACATTACATCGCTCAATTCCAATTCTTCATCCATTGAATTATCTACAGGAACTGAATCTTTAATTATATTGAATTTTTCTACACGCTCCATATCATCTTCTTCACCTGAAAAATAAGGAAAGACATCCATAATTGGCGACTCTGCTATAGAAGGTACAGAATATTCTCCCATCGTATCTTTCATTACACTAATCGTATTATCATAAGCTTCTTTTACATCGTTAGCTTGTATTAATAGATACATATTCGTTTTACGTTCTTTACCGCTTTCCTCATCAAAAGCTATTAACGATACTTTAGATTTAAACCATCTGTCTGAATTCTCGAAAGGATGAATTTCTGCAAAATTGGCAACTTTTATATTCGTGATTTTAATTTCTTCTGTATCACTTAAATATGCCGACATTTCTTCGGTAATTCTACTCTCTGCTTCGGTATAAGAAATAGCATCGACCAAAAAAGGTTCGGTTTTTACCTTAAGCATTCCTGAAGCTTCATCTAATTTTCTATATTTTATTTTACACTCGTACCAAGTTGCACTCATATTTTCTCTTTTATTTTGGGGTGCTAAATATACTAGTTCGACATTGTTTGTTTGTTCAAAAAATGTAATAGATATTCACAAATTAATTCAAAAATAGCTAGCCTTCTTAAAATAAGACACTTACTACTAGCTTAAAAAATGAAGATGATAATTGTTTTTAAGAATTTAAAATAATTCTTGCTTTACATGATCGTAATAAGAATCACTAACAGGTATAATTGTATCTGAAAGTAATAAGTCTCTACCTTTTAATCCGGTTACATAGTTCTTATTTATAATATATGATCTATGTACTCTCATAAAAAGAGAACTGGGTAATTCTTGTTCTAATGTCTTTAATCGTTGATTGCTTATAATTTTCTTACCTGCCAAATGAAAGGTAACATACTCGCTATCACTAACTATATATAATATATCGGTGTACTTTACTTTATGTAAATCATAACCCGATTTTATAGTTATAGCATCTAACTTAGGATAATCATCATGGGTTTTTACCTTGTTAACAGCAGTAACAAATCGCTCAAATGTTATAGGTTTTAAAAGGTAATCTACAGCATTCAATTCATATCCCTCTAATGCATATTGGGAATAAGCCGTTGTAAAAATTATTCTAGTATCAGTATTTACCATTTTGGCAAAATCTGTTCCTTTTATTTCTGGCATTTGAATATCTAAAAATAGAAGATCTACAGTATGTTCTTTCATTAAACTTAAAGCCTCTAGAGGATTTTCTGCTTCACCTACTAAATTTAAAAATTCTAGTTTATCAATATAGGTAATCAATAGAGCTCTTGCCAACTCTTCATCATCTACTACTATACAGTTTATACTACTCATGTAACTGAAGTTTTAAATTCACTTTAAACGCCTTAGAAGTCTCGTTAATACTTAATTCATGACGATTTGGGTACAAGATAGCCAAACGTTTCTTTACATTATCTATACCAATGCCACCAACATCATCTGTAACTACTTTAAAATCAGGTTTGCTATTCTCTAATTCAAAATTAACATTATCTGATGTAGAACTTATTTTCAAATTAATAAATGTGCCATTAATTTTTTCAATATTACTATGCTTTAAGGCATTTTCCAAAAATGGTATCAGTAACATAGGTACTATAGCAACATTTTGATCTTCTATAGAAAATGATGTGTTTATAGGGTAGGTTTTACTGCTTTTAAGAGAGAACAACTTAATATAATTCTCTATATAATCTATCTCTTTATACAGTGGTACTATTTCTTGCTCGCATTCGTATAACACATATCGCAGCATATCAGACAAATAACTAATACTTTTTTGTGTTCTTCCGGCATCTATGGCCGATAATGCATAAATATTGTTTAAAGCATTGAATAGAAAATGAGGATTAATCTGTGATTTCAACAACTTCAATTCGGTTTGTAATGCCTCATTTTTATTAATGATTATTTCTTCTTCTTTACGTTGTGCCAGCAAAAATATCTCTACCAAGGTTGCAATAATATAAGCTATTGCAATTAACAAAAGATTTATAAAGAATCGAGAAGGTGGTCTTCTAACTACATCTGATGGCAAACCATCTTCAAATTTTGGTCCAAGTCCAGGTCCAGGTCTCGGCCCGGGTCCGGGTCCAGGACCTAAACCTATAGTTGATTCTGAACCTAACATAGGATCAGATACAATATTGGTCAACACAAGCGTAACTACAATTATAGTCGCTATAGAAACCAAAGTGAACAGTGTATATTTTTTTTTCAATAATAAATAGGGTACCGTAAAATATATTAGTGTGGCAATAACTAAAATTTGAAACAAAAGTGCCATCCCATTTTCTCCTACAAATTGAAAATCGCTACCACTAAAAATCCATGCTGTAGACCATATTAAAAGCCATAAAGCTACATGAAAAATAAAATTCTTATGTCTGTTCATGATGCAAATAAAAGGAATAAAAAATCAAACACACCCCATAAATATGTCTATAAACAGATGATAATTAAGCATTCATTGTAGAAATACTGCTTTTCACTTAAAAGGAAAAGGCAAACACTTAATACGCTCACATTATATAGAAGTTTCTTACATCTTTGTACTCGAATATTAGTTATAAAATTATAAACATTATGAAACGCATTACTTTAAAAACAGGATTACTATTTGCTATGTTAGTTGCATTTGGCACAGTAGCAGTTAACGCACAGTCGAAAGGCGAAAGAAAAGAGCCACCTACATATGCTAAACTTTTAGAAGAAATGGATGCAGATGAAGATGGTCAACTTTCTGAAGAGGAAGTTAAAGGTCCTTTAAAGGATAATTTTTCTGAAATTGATGCCAATGAAGACGGTTTTATTTCTGAAGAGGAATTTGACGATGCTCCAAAACCAAAAGGAAAACCTAGAAACTAAATTTAATTTAATTAGAATTAAATATTTATTCAATAATTTTTGTTGAAGTTAGCCCAAAGCTTCATGAGTGATCATGAAGCTTTACTTACAAACAAATAGATAAGTATGGTCTTATTTAGAAAGGTTAGAAGTAAGTTATTGAAACTAGAAAAATTTAAAACGTATTTCGTTTACGCTTTTGGTGAAATTCTGTTAATAGTTATAGGTCTTTTGATTGCTTGGAAAATCAATAATATGAACGAATCTAGAAAAAACAGAATCGTTGAACTTAAAATTTACAAAAGTTTAAGTCAAGAATTAGATACGAATTTGGTTGTTTTAGATAGTGCTATAGTAGATTATACGAAAAGCATTCAAATGCTTCAAAATACAATTAATTACCTAGGTACACAACCAACAGAATTGACACAAGACGCTAAATCATTAATTGTAAATTTAAATTATAATAAAACAATTGTAAGAGATGAAGCAATAAACTCGATCAACGCAACAAATAAATTTGAGTTTATCGAAAGTGACTCTCTCAAACAATTGATTTCTGCTTATCCTAATGAGCTAGATAGTTTTATTAATCAACAGAATAAGATTGAAAATATTATTACAGATCGATTAAAACCAGTTATAGAAAAGCATATTTCCCTTATGGAAATATTGCCGCAAAATAGTTATAACTATCAACGTATAAAAAATTATGGTAATCAGTCTAACTACCCCGAACTTCTTGTAAGTCGAGAGTATCAAAATAGTGTTATAGATAGATTATTACAGACTAAAGGTCAATTGACCATTGCAAAAAATTTAAAACAGAAAACGAAAACAATTGCAACAAAACTTAATCAAGAGTTGAACAAACCTTAGTCACTTTAAAAAATTATCAATTTAATACCTGAAAATTATGATCAAAAAAAACAAATATCCGATTTTAGCCTGCTTTCTTTTCTCTTTAATGGCTATTGGTTTTGTAAGTTGTAGTAGCGATGACTCATCAACTACAGATGACACTATAATTGAAGAGGATGATACAGACACTGATGATGACGACAGCAGCGATGACGATTCAAGTGTCGTAAATGTTGATGCTTCATATTTTTATACAGCAGATGGCTCTGTTACGATTACAACTATACCATGTACATTGTCTGATGGTACGGAAACAAACTGCTATCAAATAGTTACAACCAGTCTGCCTGGTGACCACGAAATGGGACCATGGTGTCCAGATAATATTACCGACGATGCAGAAGCTGGCGGTATATGGTTAGATAGCGGAGAGGTATACGATGTAGACGGTGCTTTTGTTGAAAATCTATCAACATTCTACAATGATTCTAGATGGATGATGTATGATACCAATGGTGACATCTATGTTACTGAATCAGAAGAAGATTGTATTAATGCTGCCAATCCTGATGTTGGTGAAGAATATGAAAATTTTTGTGTTCAGTGTTTACCGTCTTACATAACAGATCTTAGTCAAACTTGGACAATTCCAATTACTCCGGTTGCACAAGATTCGCCTGTTCTGTTTACCAGCGTTGGAGGTGGCGGCGGACCCGGTCAACAAACAACTACAGCACCATCAACTCGTGGGGTTGCACTAAACGGAATCGAATTTTCTGCACCGGCTCCTGTCGATAATATTTTAGCTGCATATACAATTGCTCCATTTGATGATGCTGGCGGACACATTAATGTTCACCAAGGCTATCATTATCACGCTGCTACCGGGTACAGCACCAAAGTAGTTCAAGATGATGGTCATGCTGCCCTAATTGGTTATGCTTTAGATGGCTATGCAATTTATGAATTAGATGACAGCAGTGGCGAAGAAGCTACTGATTTAGATGAGTTACGCGGTCATTCAGATGATACTAGAGGCTACCATTACCATGTGGATGCAGCAGGAAACAATAATTTCATAGATGGTTTAAAAGGTGCCTACGTTAATTAAAAAAATATACAATATGAAAAAGTACATTTTAATTTATATTACCGGACTATTTTCACTTCTAGGTTATGCCCACAGCCCCGATGCTTCTACTACCATGTTAGTAGAAAAAGAAAATAATACCTGGGTATTACAGATCAGTTCTTCTTTAACCGCTTTTCAGCAAGAGATAAGAACTCATTTTGCAGAAACTCCATATAAAACCCCCGAGGAGTTTCAGCAAATGGTACTGGAGCACATTAAAAACAATCTTGAATTGACTTACAATGACGGTAGTAAAATAACGTTAGGTCAAGGAATGGTAAAACTAGGACACGAAACAAAAGTCGTGTTTGAAGTTTTCGGAATTTCTTCCGACTTGGAAGATATACATGTAAAAAATACAGCATTCAAAGACATTGGTAATAGTCAAAGTGCATTATTTGTTTTTAAAGACGGTTTCAGTAAAGATCAGTTCATTTTAAATAATGATAATAATCATACTTTAGAGCTAAAAGTCAATGGCAATAAATTCATAGAAGCTGGTGAACAAAATGCTGGTATCAACCCATCATATGTTCTCTTAATTCTAATGAGCCTTTTAGGTTTTAGCTTCTTAATACAAAAGATTATACTTTCTGATGATCCAGTTTAATCATTATATAAATTAGAATTTAAAGTGGAGTGACCTTCTTGGGTTTCTCCACTTTTTATTTACCCCTAAATACCAATTAAAATTTATCTTATGAAAATTTATAATATCTACTGTATAAAATAAAAAACACATAATAACACCTATCAATTGATGGCAACTTATTCTGGTTTTAAAATGTCAAAAGAATATCTTCTATCACCTATTCCAAATAACTTAAAATTTATTAAACCAATTAAATTCGATATTCGCTTAATATAAGCAGTGATATACTGATTGTTAAAATTCCCAAACAAACTTATACTTATACTTGCAGCGCATACGAAACTAATATTCAGATTAGTTGAAAATCACACACAACCCAAATTGCATTTATTATGAAAAAAAATAGTTTAAAAAGAATACCAAAATCATCATTAGTTTTAGCGTTGTCATTTATTACTCTTTTAGCATGTAGCAGTGAAAGTGTTGACGATGACATAGCAGAAGATATTGCAAATACAGATGATTCTGATATTGATACAGAAGAAATTGCTACTGAACTTCATGCAGCCTACGCTGCTTTTAATACTGATGCCGTAACTATATATTTAGATGGGTCTGAGGTTGTTATTGAAACTACTGGTTTACCTAATCACGAAACGGTTTATTGGGGTGAAGGTAATGAGCTTTATAAAGAAGAATCTGATGTCGACACCACACCTAGTATTATGTCAAGCAATAATAATGCAACTACAATTCGCGTAGATGCAACCCCTAATTTAACAGGAAGTACTATCGAGACCGAATTAAATACCATTGGTATTGCAGTCAGTGGATCGTCGATATTCAATGATCAAGAAGGTGGCGGCACTTTAGATCAGGCAGCAGCTAGTTTAGATTGGACGGGAGCTCATATCGGGCCTGGTGTATATCATTATCATTTAGAGCCTAAAGCTTTTTCTGACGATGATGAAAACTTAGTTGGTATATTATTAGATGGTGTTTTTCTTTATGGACGTAAATGTAATTCTACAGGTGATTATCCTACAGATTTAGATGCCTCTGGCGGTCATACATCTGCAACTCAATACACTGATGGTGAAGAAGAATATCATTATCATATAATAAATGAAATATATTCAACAACAGGATCTTATTTAGCTTTTGCAGGTCCGTATCAAGGTTATTAAAAATGAGAGCATTCAATTTCCATATTATTTTCATATTTCTGACTTTACTATCGGGGTGCAATACTGCACTTGAAACTAAAGCTACAACCGAAAAGGCAGCTACGGTAAAACAGGAAACAAAATTTAAGGAAGAACTGAAGCTCAACCAACTTGAAGGAACATGGTATTACAAAAACTCACCTTATGATGGTTATTCTTTAACCTTACATGATAATGGAACTTTGGCGGAAAAGGTGGGTTTTATTAATGGAAAAAGAGAAGGTGTTGCCTTAAGATATTCTGACAATGAAGTTTTAAGAGTAGAGTACCATTATAAAAATAACCGTCTTGAAGGTTCTTATAAAACATGGTGGGAAAATGGTCAATTGGCGCAAGAGGCTAATTACGTAAATGGTAATATGCACGGCGTTGAAAAAAAGTGGTATCCAGATGGGCAATTGGCAAAACAAAGACAATTAGTTAACGGTAGGGAAGAGGGACTACAAAAAGCGTGGTTAAAGAATGGAACGCTATATGTCAACTATGAGGCTAAAAACGGACGTATCTTTGGTTTACGAAGAGCTAATTCTTGCTATCAATTAGAAGATGAAGTTGTAATTAGATCAGAAAACGAATTATTATGAAAAAGACCATATTCTACGTAATTGCTTTCATACTTTTTGTTGCTTGTAAACAGACAGTTAAAAAAGAAAATATACAAGTAACCGAAACAAGTAGGGTAGAGCATTTGCCATATTATAACGATGAGTCATTTACCCCACATTGGATAACTCCGAATACTGAAGAAGAAAAACAATTTCACAAAATTCCTGATTTTAAGCTGGTTGATCAGTTAGGAGATACATTGACCCAGAGGTCTTTCGAAAATCAAATTTATATTACTGATTTCTTTTTTACTACCTGCCCCGGTATTTGTCTTAAAATGACAAATAACATGACTAAAGTACAAGAAGCTTTTTTAGACAATGATGAAGTAGCCATATTATCACATTCGGTGACACCATCAATAGATTCTGTATCGGTTTTAAAAACATATGCCGAAAAAAACGGAGTGATAAATTCTAAATGGCACTTGGTCACCGGTGACAAAACTGAAATTTATAATTTGGGGAGAAACGAATATTTTGTGGAAAACGATTTAGGAATTCCAAGGGATATCAATGACTTTCTACACACAGAAAACTTTCTATTAATAGATAAGAACAAGCATATACGTGGCATCTACAACGGTCTAAATAGGGCTTCGATAGCGCAGTTGATTACTGATGTTGAAGCTTTATTGAAAGAAAGTTGAATCGAGAAACAGTAGTGATAATAAAAAAGCCCGTAAACAAATGTTTACGGGCTTTTTCAATTTATTAATCTAATTACTATTCTAAAGTAGCTAATAACTTTTCTGCAACTAATTCAGATGATGCAGGGTTTTGACCTGTAATTAGATTACCATCTTGAATTGCGTATGCTGCCCAATCTTCTTTTTTAGAATAGATTCCCCCGTTTTCTTGTAACATGTCTTCCACTAAGAAAGGAACTACGTCTGTTAATTGTACAGCCGCTTCTTCAGTATTTGTGAATCCGGTTACTTTCTTACCTTTTACTATTGGCTGATCATCTGTACCTTTTACTCCTTTCAGAGCTGCAGGCGCGTGACATACAAATGCTATTGGCTTATCTTGTTTATTAAATGTTTCTATCAAATTAATAGAAGTTACATCATTTGCTAAATCCCAAAGTGGTCCATGACCACCTGGATAAAATACAGCATCAAAATCAGATGCATTTACATCCAACAATTTTTTGGTATTGCTTATAAGAACTTGAGCAGATTTATCCTCCTTGTAACGCTTTGTATCTTTGGTTTGCGCATCTTCAGAATCACTACTTAAGTCAACAGGTGCTTGACCTCCTTTTGGTGTAGCAACTGTAATTTGCCCTCCTTTATCTAATAAAGCGTAATATGGAGCTGCAAACTCTTCTATCCAAAATCCTGTTTTTTTTCCTGTGTCTCCCAACTGATCATGAGACGTTAAAACGAATAATATTTTCATGGTATTTTATTATTTACATCTAATTTTATTGAAAGTATTTTAGATTTTCACTATCATTTTTCCTTTATTCTTTCCATCCATCATATCTAAGAATGCTTGTGGTGTATTCTCAAATCCTTCAACTATAGTTTCTTTATATTTTAATTTCTCTTCACCTAGCCAAGTAGATAATTGTTTTATAGCTACGGGAAATTTATCGGCATAATTAGAAACAATGAACCCTTGCATTAAGGCACTGTTCTTAACCAAGAATGGTTGTACCGCTACTGCCATAGGAATTTCCGTTTTATTATAAACTGAAATTGCTCCACAGATAATAATTCTTGCAAACTGATTGATATTGAAGAGAACGGCATCGGATATTGGTCCGCCTACATTATCAAAATAGATATCTACACCGTTTGGAGCAGCTGCTTCAATGGCAGATTTAATGTCATCGGTAGTTTTATAATTGATACCGTGATCAAAACCGAATTCTGACTTAAGCATAGCTATCTTTTCATCAGTACCGGCAATACCGATTACATTCAAACCAAGTATTTTTCCTATCTGGCCTACTACGCTACCAACAGCACCTGCAGCACCTGAGACCACTAAAGTTTCACCTTTCTTAGGTTTTCCTATCTCATGGAGACCTAAAAATGCAGTTAAACCTGTCATACCCACAATGCCTAAAAACGCACTTAGAGGAGCTTTACTATTGTCTATTTTCTGTAATCCATCTCCCGTGGAAACTTGTTTTTGTTTCCACTCTAATAATCCTGAAACAAAATCTCCCTTTTTAAAGTTATCGTTCTTAGATGCTACAACTTCTGCTACCATACCAGAACTAATTGGCTCCCCAACTTTAAAAGGAGGAACATACGATTTCGCATCGCTCATTCTTCCTCGTAAATAAGGATCTACAGATATATATTTTGACTCTAACAATATCTCGCCATCTGAAACCGAAGGTTCATTTTCAAATTCTATAAAATCAAAATCTGAAAGAGTAGGGGTTTCTACCGGACGTTTTTTTAAAATAATTGACTTATTCATAAGTTCATATTTAAATTTATTACTATCACTTAGACCGATATTCAGAAGATTACAAAGGCTTTATTTATGCTGTAAATATCAGGTCTAATATCTACTTTTTGTTACGGTTCAAAGTTACTTATAAAAAAGAATGAACATTCATTTTTTAACTAAACTTTATATAACCGATTATTATATAAAAAGAAAGGTACCTTTCTTTTTATTATTTACTTATCATCCATTATCATTATGGACTTTACATTGACAAATTCTTTCATACCAAATCCACCATGTTCCCTACCATAACCAGAATCTTTGACTCCTCCGAAAGGCATATTTGGTTCTGCTAGGCCGAATGAATTAATGAATACCATACCGGTATCAAAATGCTTTTCAGCCAATTCTGTTGCCTTTTTTATATCCTTCGAAAAAATTCCTCCACCTAGACCAAATCTACTATCATTTGCTATACGCATAGCATCCTCATCGTTTTTCGCTTTTATCAGCGAAGCAACAGGACCGAATAATTCATCATAATACGCAGGTTGACCTGGCGATACATTACCTAAAACAGTAGCAGGGTAGAAATACCCTTTACCATCTGGTATATATCCACCACATAGAATTTCGGCTCCTTGCTCTACACTTTCTTCCACTTGTTCATGAATCTTTTCTCTTAAATCTTTACGAGCCATTGGTCCTAATTCGGTTTCTTCTAACTTCGGATTACCAACTTTTAAGGCGTTCATAGCATTAACGAATTTTTCTTTAAATTCTTCATAAATCTTTTCTGTTGCTATAAATCGTTTTGCTGCTATACAGGTTTCACCATTATTATAAATTCTACCCATAACACTTTTCTCAACAGCTAAATCGATGTCTGCATCTTCCAAAACTAAATAAGCATCATTACTACCTAATTCTAAAACTGTTTTTTTAAGTTCGGCACCAGCTTTTTCTCCAATCTTTTCACCTGCAACAGGACTACCGGTTAATGTAACACCTCTAACCAACTTATGCTCTATTATAGCATTTGACTGCTCGTGCTCAATGACCATTACATTGAAAAGACCTTCAGGTAAACCTGCTGTATCAAAAATTGATTTCAATAATTTGGCAGTTCCAGTTACGTTCGAAGCGTGCTTTAAAAGAATACTATTACCGACCATTAAATTAACTATGGTGTAACGCAATACCTGATAACTTGGATAGTTCCATGGCTGAATACCGTAAATGATTCCTATAGGTGAGTAGGTTATAATCCCTTTTCCTCCATTAGATAATCTGCGTTCTTCATTTTTTAAAAATTCTGGAGCATGCTCTGCTGAATAATTACATATAGAGGTACAAAGGTCGACCTCTTGATTACTTTGCGTTAATAATTTACCCATCTCATCGGTCATTAACTCAGAAAGTTCTTTCTTGTAATTTTGAAGCTCTTGACCAATAGATTTTATAACTTTTCCACGTTCTTCAATTGACCTCATTTTCCATTTTAAAAACGCCTTATGAGATAGTTGTATGCTTTCTTCTACTTGGTCATCTGTCATGTATGTATGAGATGCAATTTCTTCACCTGTAGTTGGGTTAATTGTTTTGAATGTATCTTGTTTTGTTATCGTTGACATTTTTTGTTTTTTAATTTTAATTATTGTTGTTCACTTGGCACCAAATAGACATCATTGATATTTACACGTTTAGGCTGAGTTAATACGTAATAAATAGAATTAGCAATATCTTCTGCTTCTAATGTTTCCATTTTTTGCATTTCTTTCATCATTTCTTTTACATCTTCATCACTAATAGTGCTTGTCAAATTGGTGGCCACGGCACCTGGTTCAATTGAAGTTATATTAATACCATACTTAGGTGCCAGTTCTTGACGTAGCCCTTCTGAAAACATTTTTATTGCAGATTTTGTAGCACAATACACTGCACCACCAGGAAAATATCTATTCGCGGCCATTGAAGAAATATTGATAATATTGCCGCCTTTATTTTCTTTTAATTCTGGTAAGACCGCCGCTACTCCGTTAAGCACCCCTTTTATATTGACTTCTACCATTTTATCCCATTCATCTGTTTTTAATTTCTCTACAAACGATAAAGGCATTAATCCGGCATTATTTACCAATCCTGAAATTTTACCAAATTCACGTTTAGTTTTGGATATGACATTCTGAAAATCATCTTTCTTAGTTACATCACCAGCAGCAACTAAAGCTTCTCCACCATTTTTTTTGATTTCAGATTTTAAGTCGTTTAGCTCATCTTCACTTCTAGCCATTAACACAACTTTTGCTCCGTTAGCTGCTAGTTTTATTGCTGTTGCCCTACCTATACCACTAGATGCACCAGTTATTATTATTACTTTATCTTCTAAATTCATTACATGTTTTTTTTATTCAAAACCAAGTTACACGTAATGGTAGAAGTCTTTTGACTAGATTAAAATAAGAATTGACGGAAAAGGAAACGAATCAATATTTATTGATTCGAAGCTAATAAACATTTGTTTTATTAAAAGTGTGACCGATCTATAATAAGACAGAAATTTTGAATAAACTTACCCTTGAAGGTGAAAAGAGATAGCCAAATAAAATAGATGAAATTATACTTACAATATAGTTTAATTCGTACAAGTACTTCTAGTGAGCATCATATAATTACCATTACTTTTAAATTCTTTGATAGATATACCAACATACCGCTTAAACGTCTTTGATAAATGACTAACATCGGTAAAACCTAACTCATCGGCTATTTGTGTTAGAGTAAAATCAGAATTTAAAAGTCTGATTTCTACTAATTTCAATTTTGCTTTGATTATATACTCGCGTAATGGCATATGCACCTGTTTCTTAAAATATTCACTTACATAAGTAGGAGACATCATAAAAACAACTGCAAGATTTTCAACCTTTAACAAATTAGTTTTAGCTATATTCTCATTGATATAAGTAAGCATTTTCGTGATTTTTTCTTCCGAAACCTTTGCTTCCATTTCGAAATAATTGCTCTTTTTTATATTTCTAATTAATATCTCTAAAATACTGGTCATTAGGCTCGTTATAAGGTTTACAGATTCTTGTCCATAATTTCTTGTTTCTAACAATATCATTTCAAACAAGTTAACAATATGTAATCTATCGGTTTCTGATTTTAAAATATCGCCAGGTAACTGGTTATAGTTCGATAATATATACGAAGCCTCTTTAAACCATTCATTTCTATCAATATGTATTTTATCTACCCCTTTAAAAAAAGAATCTGTAAATTTTAAAAACACAAATTGTGTTTCATCTTTAATTTTAAAAGAATGACATTTAAGCGGTGGAAGCAAAAACACACTACCATTCTTATAAGTCGATTCATTATAATTTATACATTGAATACCTGAACCAGATTTAATTAGAACCAATTCAAAAAAATTATTTTTTACAGGTCGTTGTTTCCACCCTGACAATTTAACTTCTTGTATTTCAAAAGGTTTATACGCTTCTAAAACTTCCATAACAACATAATTTAAAGCCAAAACTATAATAAATATCTTTAATAAGCACTTGTAACTATACACAAACCTTGATTTATACAATTATCACCTTCATTTGTACTAAAAAATACGCTCAAATGGTATGTAAATTTGTGGCATAATAAAAAATAGCTTTAAATATGAGAATACCTAAAATTGCGAAAGAAGATATTATAAATGCTTTCAACTATAGACACGCTACGAAAGAGTTTGATGCTACTAAAACTATTTCTGACGCTGATATAAAATTTATTTTGGAAACAGCCCGTTTATCACCAAGTTCATTTGGTTTTGAGCCTTGGCATTTTATAGTAGTTCAAGACAAAGAATTACGCGAACTGCTAAAACCTGTAGCTTGGGGAGCACCACTAAAATTAGATACTGCTAGTCACTTTATTTTAGGTCTGGCAATGAAAGCCCCTATGGTAAAGCATGATGCTCCATATATTGAACACATGATGAAAGAGGTAAAACAAATGCCCGAAGATGTTGTAGAAGTATACTCTAAGTTTTACCGAGAGTTTCAGGAGCGTGATTTTAATCTAGATTCAGACAAGAAGTTATTTGATTGGTCTTCAAAGCAGACTTATATCGCTTTAGGAAATATGATGACTGCTGCTGCACTTTCAGGAATCGATTCTTGCCCTATAGAAGGTTTTCACCAAGAAAAAGCAGAAGCATTGCTTAAAGAGAAATTTGGCGTGGATACAGATAAGTATGGTTTAGCTTTTATGGCTGCATTCGGATACAGAAAGGCAGACCCGGAATTTCCAAAATCTAGAAGAAACAAAAATGATATTGTTACATGGAAATAGTAGCAAGCATCGATATAAAAATATTTCATTAAACACTCATAGCATAATTGTATAAAAAGATCGAATTCAAGTAGTTAATCGTATTAAATTATATTGAATAAAACGTAACATTGCTCGGCAAACCTTACTTAGAATTTAAGTAAGATAGATAAGGTGAAAACTCGCGCTAATTTTAATAATAATAAAAGACATTATATAAAACACATAAGATTCTTATAACACAGTAAAAGTTATAGAATTACCGTTATTGAGAAATACACCGGTTTAAGCATTTTTTGCTTATAATAGTTTGAAACTACAATAGTATTAGAAGTAATTTTACAAAAATAATTTTTGTTTTCAAAAAAAGCAATATATGAGCATTGTAGTAAGAATATTTCTTCTAATTAAAGGATTAACAATCGTTATTTCTTGTGGTAACATTAATGAAGCTAAACAAAATGATACCGGTATTAGATTACATTTTGTAGATGAATATATTTTAACTGATGAAACTTCATTTGCTAATACGAGGGTAGGAGGGTTATCAGGTATAGATTATGCAAATGGAGATTGGTTTGCCATAAGTGATGATAGTGAATCTCCAAGGTTTTATAAAGCTAATGTTTCGTATGATTTAAAAGGATTTGACACTATTCAAGTTACAGCAGTAACTCACTTTAAAGATGAAAATGGAAATAATTTACCTAAAGGAATTGTTGATCCTGAATCTATAAGATTTGATAATGGTGCTTTCATTTGGACAAGTGAAGGAAATATTAAAGATGGCTTAAAACCATTTGTGCAAATTGCAGATTCTACCGGTGCTTTTATAAAAGAAATCAATTTAGCCAATCGCTACTTACCTAATGACAATACAGATTTAGGACCTCGCCATAATAGTGTTTTTGAAGGCATATCATTAAGTTTCGATAAAAAAGGATATTGGGTAACGATGGAACTACCCCTTAAAGAAGATGGCGAAGAACCAACAATAGCAGAAACCGAGTCTCCTGTTAGAATTGCTTATATAAACAAAGAGACAGGGCGTTTCGAAAAGGAAATAGCATACGAATTAGATAATGTAACACGACCGGCCATAAACGGATCTACTTTTGAACTTAATGGTGTCGTAGAGATTCTAGAGTACGATACAAATAGATTTTTTGTATTAGAACGTTCTTATTCCATGGGATATAATGACGGTGGCAATACAGTTAAAATATATGATGTTGATGCTACAAAAGCAACTGATGTAAGTAGTATAAATAGTTTAAAAATTGCAGATTACACTAAAGTAACCAAAAGGCTTGTATTCAATTTTGAGAATATTCGCAAAGACTTAACAAACGGTATTGTAGATAATATCGAAGGGATCACTTTTGGATCGAACTTTAAAAATGGTAATCGTTCGTTGCTCGTGGTAGCAGATAATAATTTTAGCCTTTACGGCCCACAATTAAATCAATTTATTTTGTTTGAGGTAGTAAATTAAAATCATAAAACTTAGTACAAATCCCACTTCAAGCTCAATATGAAAATTAGACTATTATATGTAATCAAATCGCTCAAAACCCTGAGATTTACGTAAAATTTTCTTAGCTTCTCTTATATTTCAATAATTGCCAAAAATTTAAAATAATCTTGGATTTTTAGAAAGAAATCTAGTTCTTGCACGATTAATTTTTGCTTAAAATAATGGATGATTTAATTACATTTTCTATTGCTGTTTTTACTGGTTTTTTTGCCATTACAAACCCAATTTCTAACATGACCGTTTTTTTGTCTTTGACGCAAGGTGCAGATGAAGAAACAAAAGCCAGTATAAATAAAAGAGCAAATCTTATTGCCTTTATAATTGTTTTGGTATTTGTTCTTTTAGGGAAATACATTTTTGAATTATTTAATATTAGTATTCCGGCATTTAAAATTACTGGTGGCATCTTAATATTCTATATCGGTTTTGAAATGCTTCAATCAAAACAATCAAACGTAAAAAACATCAAGCATGTAAATATTGATGAGAATATTGCCGTGTCGCCATTGGCAATTCCTATATTAGCTGGCCCAGGTACAATCGTTACCGCAATGAACTTTGTATCTAGTGCCCAACCCGTTCATATTGCCATAGTTATTGCCATATTTGCCTTTATGAGCCTATTGACCTATTTAACGTTTAGACTTAGTAATTTAATCGTTCGTTTAGTTGGCTATAACGTTATTTCGGTAATTGGTAAAATTATGGGTCTGATCATTGCCATTATCGGTACTGGTATGATCATCGAGGGTATTAAATTATCATTTAATTTAATTACAAATCAATAAATCTTATTTAGATTATTTCCAAAATTTACTGCAATAATATGAAGAATGTTCTTGTTTTATTTGCTCATCCAAAGTTCGAAAAATCAAGAGCAAATATGGTTTTAACCAATCATATTAAAAACAAAGAAGGTGTTACTTTCCATGATTTGTATGAACAGTATCCTGATTTTCATATAGATGTACCCTTCGAAAAGAAATTATTGCAAGAACATGATGTTATTATATGGCATCACCCTCTCTATTGGTATAGTTGTCCTCCGTTGTTAAAACAATGGATAGATATGGTGTTGGAGTTCAATTGGGCCTATGGACCAAATGGTAAGGCCTTATCTTCTAAAATATGTCTGAATGTAATTACCACAGGCGGTAGTAAAGAGTTATACTGCAATCAAGGTACTAATAGTTATACCATAACTGAATTTTTAAGACCTTTTGAGCAAACTGCAAATATATGCCTAATGACATATCATAAGCCATTTACCGTAATGGGTACTTATCAGTTAACAGATAACCAACTTGAAACTTATGGATTTCAATACAGTGAATTAATTGACACTCTGCAAACTTAAAATAGCTATTTTCATCATACGCTAGCATCAATCAATGATGCTCATCAAAATCAACCAATATGACCGGCAGTATACTTTTCGATGCAATAGTTTTCTTATTGGGAGCAATTATTTGTGTTTCTATAGCCAAACGATTGGGCCTTAGTTCGGTTTTAGGCTATTTAATGGCGGGAGTATTAATTGGACCTTATCTATTAGGTTTTATAGGAGAAGAAGGAGAAGATATTCTTCATTTTGCAGAATTTGGTGTTGTAGTTATGCTATTCTTAATCGGATTGGAAATTGAACCTAAAAATTTCTGGAATATGCGTAAAACCATTGCTGGTATGGGCGGTATACAGGTTGTGGGTACCATGCTATTATCATATCTATTTTTTATGCTATTAGATTTTGATTGGAAGGTTTCTTTAGTCACTTCTATGGCTGTAGCTTTATCCTCTACCGCAATTGCCATGCAGACCATTAAAGAAAAAGGATTAATGGAAACCACTTTTGGAACTTCAGCCTTTTCTATACTATTGTTTCAAGATATCATTGTTATATTTATGTTAGGTGCTATCCCATTACTTTCAAATAGTGATGTAGCTGCCACAACCGATAACAATGAAGTAAGTAGCAATCTTTTAGATGGGTTACCTATGGGTTACCAGACGCTTGCCATTATTTTATCCGTTGCATTAATCATAGGTGCAGGGCAGTACTTAATAGTACCGATGTTAAGAAAAGTTGCACAAACCGGTGTTCGAGAACTATTGATTGCATCTGCTCTTTTAATAGTCTTTAGTATTTCTTTTTTAATGGAATATGTGGGACTCTCACCTGCATTAGGAGCTTTTTTAGGCGGTGTAGTGTTATCGAACAGCGAATATAAACATGAACTAGAAAGCACCTTAGAACCCTTTAAAAATCTACTATTAGGTCTCTTTTTTATAGCTGTTGGAGCTTCCATAAACTTTGTGGTGATTGCAAGGATGCCGTTGACTATTGGCGGTATTTTAATAGCTGTAATACTGATCAAAGCAATTGTTCTGTTCATAACCGGAATGGTATTTAAAATGAAGCTTGACCAAAAACTATTATTGACCTTCGGATTGGCACAAATTGGTGAATTTGCCTTCGTACTGCTTTCGTTTGCATTTCAATTGAATATTCTAGATCAAGAACAAATGGATATTTTATTAGTAATTACTGCCTTGACCATGTCTATAACACCTATTATAAGTATTGTAAACGAAAGATTAATTCTCCCTAAAATTGGGACAAAAGAATCTATTAAAAGACCTATGGACCATATTGCAAAGTCGCAAAATGTTATTCTTGTCGGCTTCGGACATTTTGGAAGCACCGTTGGTCGTTTTCTAAGGTCTCACGGTATTGAACCCACTATTTTAGATCAAGATTCTAACCGAGTAGATTTTCTACGTAAAGTGGGGTTTGAAGTTTATTATGGAGATGCTACACGTATCGATTTATTAGAATCTGCAGGTATCGCCCAAGCCAAAATACTTATATGTGCAATTGACAACCCTAGTGTCACCAAAGAAATTACAAAACTGGTCAGAGATAAATACCCAAATGTTGAACTTATGATACGTGCGCAAAATCGATATGATGCATATGAATTATTGAATATGGGTATGGAGAATATATATCGAGAATCTTTAGATACTTCTCTTTCATTGGCCAAAGACGTATTAAGCAAACTTGGTTTTCGAAAATATACCTTGAACCAACAAGTACAGAATTTCATTAAATATGATGAAACAAGTTTAAGAAGATTGGCAGCTGAACCTAAAGGTGATGAAAACTATATATTTAAAGCCCGCAAAGAATTAGAAGAGCAACAAAAATTATTAGAAGAAGATTTTAAAAGAGGTATTGTAGCGTATGATAATCACTGGGATAGTGAATCTATTAGAAAAGTATTAGAAAACCAGCAAAATAATGATTCTTCTACCAAGAATTAGTTCATAGTCAACACCTAAAAGATGTATTTTGTACTTCTATAAAATGTTCAAATTCATAGATAGAAACGGCTAATTCTTCTATTTCTAATTAAATAACAAGGTTATAGATTAAACCACAGCTACCTTTACATGTCAAAGTATTAAACGTAA
Organism: Maribacter sp. Asnod1-A12; assembly: GCF_045063735.1. NCBI lineage: Bacteria > Pseudomonadati > Bacteroidota > Flavobacteriia > Flavobacteriales > Flavobacteriaceae > Maribacter > Maribacter sp. Asnod1-A12. Next base: position 3,385,702 of record NZ_JBEFNZ010000006.1, on the reverse strand, counting down.
AATAAAAGTTTAACCTTTTAAATTTAAAACTATGAAAACAAACACTAAAACATACGTAGTACTGGGTTTATTCCTTATAGCATTTGCTTTACCAAGTACAGCACAAACACGTAAAAGAACGGCAACAAAAACTACAACGACAAAAACTACAACAGTTACCAAAACACCGGGGAGAGTTTCAAGTAAGAAAGTACAGTATAGAACACCTACAAAGAAAGTCGTATCCGTTAGAACTGTACCTAATAAAACCGTAGTTAAACACAATGGTCAAAATTATTACTACTCTAATAACAAATATTATACAGCATCGCGTGGTAGATATATTGCCATTGCACCTAAGGTTGGGTTTAGAATAAATACGTTACCTACTGATTATGCTAGGGTTCGTTATAACAACAATATCTACTTCAACTTTGGAGGTAGCTTTTATGTGGAAGCAAATTCTGGTTATGAAGTTGTAGACCCTGAAATCGGAACTGTAGTTAGTGAATTACCTGATGGGCATGAAAAAGTTACTATTGACGGATTAACCTACTACGAATATTCTAATATACTGTATGAAAAAATACAAGTAAATGGTTCTAGAGCATATGAAGTGGTTGGTATAATTGATATGGAATACTAATTATTAAATTTTTAATAAAAGCGCTTACGGAGAAATTCGTAAGCGCTTTTACATTTTATAACATTCTATAAAAAATGATATTGGTTAGGTTGACAAAAAACGGAATTACTTAATTTTACATAGTAATAGAAAATATGAAGCGAACCGTGTTATTTATAAAGAAATGTCTTCAATAAATCAGTTCATTATAGGTAGTGTGGTTGTTTTTTTAGGTTTGTTTAGTTCTACAACTAATGATGTGAGACCTATAAAGAGCACATTGGTCTTTGATATTATAAGCAAGAATAAAATTATTGGTGATTTAAAAGCCACCAAGATTATTAAAGATTCAAAAGTACATTACAAATGTATTACCTCTATTAATACGAGAATTATTAAGGAGATTCAAGTAAACTATGAATATGATGTTACCTTTGAAAATAACAAACTAAAAAAGGCCAATGTACTTATAGATATTAATGATAAACCCTATGCCGACATTCTTACCAAATGGGAAATAGCTTATTACCAAATTTCAAAAAATGATAAAAATGAGTTAGTGGTAGAAGAAGATATCAAATATGCTACCATATTGCTATATTTTGTGGAACCAGTAAACATAGAACGGTGCTATTCTGAACAAGATGGAAGTTTTAATACCATTATACCTTTAGGTAATCATTCATATAAAAAGATAAATTCTAAAAACCATGAGAATATTTACTATTATAAATATGGTTTTTTGGAGAGAGCTGAAATAAATGGGGGTATAGTGAAATTTGAAATTGTTGTTCAAAAATGAATATTTTAAGCAAGAGAAATTAAATCAATTATGACAACTATTGGGTTAGTTCTTTCAGGCGGTGGCATACGTGGAGTAGCACATATTGGTATAATAAAAGCCTTGGAGGAACATGGTATTTACCCAACCCATATATCTGGTACTAGTGCGGGTGCTATTGTTGGTTCATTATATGCAGGTGGTGTAAAATGGGAAGATATTTTAGAATTCTTCAAAGTAATTCCTATTTTTCATGCCAATAGATTCGCCCGTAAAAAACCCGGTTTTATAGACACAGAGAAGTTTTATGATGAGTTTAAAAAGTTTTTCCCTAACGATAAATTTGAATCACTTCCTAAGGAGCTTTTTATAACAGCTACGGATATCGTTAAAGGGGAACTAAAGATTTTTGATACTGGAGAATTGATAAAACCAGTACTTGCATCTGCAACTTTTCCTGGTGTTTTTTCACCTATTAATATTAATGGGTCTTTCTACGTAGATGGTGGTGTATTAAACAATTTCCCTATTGAGCCTTTACAACCACACTGCGATAAAATAATAGGCAGCTATGTAAACGCACTAAAATCAATTAAAATAAAAGATTTAAAACATTCGTACAATGTATTGGAAAGAGCGTATAAAATAAAATCAGCATCAGAATCCATAGCAAAATTTTCAGAATGCGAGTTTGTAGTTTCTCCCGAAGAGCTTTGTGAATATGCAACTTTTGATATGAGATCTATAGATGCCATTTTTGATATTGGCTATAATAGTACTATAGATGTGCTACGTAAACAAGGATATTCTAAGCAATAAGAAAGCTTATATTATAGCTTTACATGACTAGCATGTTCCATAAAATAATCTTCAAAACGTTCTAATTTAGGATGCATTTTTTCTGAGTATATCACATATTGACATTTCATAATACTTTGTGCAACCGTAATCATAGCTGTATAGTCCGATTTCTGAATTAAAAAATCACCATCATTAATACTACAGATCTTCAATTGAGACGTACTTACCCCATTCAATAAAAACAACTTGTGTAGTGTAGTAGGTGTTGTAATAAGTATATCTATACCTTCAAATATTTCTGATTTTTGAATATCGATATGCAATTCCTTATAACTGGCATATAGTCTCATATCCGTATACTTGGTAAATTCAAAAAACTTATCATAAACTTCCAGTACCTTTTCTTTATTCTCAACCACAACAACAGCTCTTGGCGCATTGCCTTCGGCTTTACATTTTAGTTTCTGTAATGTTGTCAATATTAAGGTTGTAGTTTTACCACTTTCCTTTGGAGCTGTACAATATACATTTGCTCCGCTTTTAATTACGGGAATACTTTTCTTCTGGAAAGAAGTTGGTTCTGTAATGGAAAGGTATTCTAGTCTTTCTAATAAGTGTGGATTCAGTTTCTTAAATGACATTTGCTACTTTAAACTAATTAAACATACTATAACATTACAAAGATACAGCCTACCAACGTGCTAACCCTATTATAGCACTCTATTTTCTTATGAGAGAAAGCAATACAGAATTTCTTATGAATAAAGAATAAGAAAGACACCAAGCATAATACCCGCTAACGGCACTAATTTTTTACGTTTATTTTGTTCCTTAAAAATAAAACCGCCAACGACTACAGCTATCAATATTTGACTACGCTTTATGGCTGAAAGTAGCATTATCAATGCATCTGGATCTTGTAATGCTTTAAAATAAAAAAAGTCTGCCGTTTGTAAAAGAATACCCACCATAGGTATCGTCCACCGCCATTTAAAGGAACCTTTTAAATTAGCATTGGTCGCTCGTGTAATTACTACTACCACACCTATCATCAGCATAGTATAAGTACAAAACCAAAATTGTAGGGTAGGGGGATTAAGATTTAAACTTTGTATTAAAAACTTATCGTACAAACCACTTGAAGCTCCTAAAAAGGTGGCTCCTATAATAGCATATATCCACTTATTATTCTTGAAGTTTATACCTTCTTTTTTGCCAATTCTAGAATAAAGAAATACGGAAAAAATAATTAGGAAAAACCCAATCCACTGCCAAAAATTAGGGCGTTCTTGATAAATTAGAATCGCTCCAATAAACGTGAAAAATGGACCTGCAGAACGTATTGGTGTTACAATAGTAATTGGCAAGTGTTTCAAAGCTTGATATGCCAATACCCATGACGATGCCATAATCATAGATTTAATCAAGATAAACCCATGTGTCTTCAATGAAATATCAGATACAAATAAATCTATTGCCTGTAATTCTACAGGATAGTATTTAGAAGCCAAAAACAAGGGTAAAAACAATAAAAAACCAGCGATTAAGGTGCCTAAAAGAACAGAAAAGGCATCATTACCTTGTACGGCATGTTTTTTACATAAGTTGTGTAATCCTAAAAAAAGCGCTGCTAAAAGTCCGAGGTACATCCACATAATGCGCGCGAAGATATTGGTTTTTGACTATTCTGCCTTCTAGATAAGACATTCATATGTGATTTGTAATCGGTATAACCGGAAATAAAAAAGGGCTGTCTAAATTAGACAGCCCTTTTTAAAAATACTTCGCTTAACCTAATAAGCCATTTTCACGATTTTCTGTGCATCTTCTGGCATTAAAGCTTGGCGTTCACCTAATTTCCATCCACGATCTGTAAATCGCTTAGAAATTTCTTCGGCAGTGCCTTCATACTCTTTAGTGTAATCAGATAGCTTAGTATCGATACCTAATTCATGAAAGAATTCTTCGGTCTTTTCAATGGCAGCATATGCCTTGTCATCCATACTACCCTCCGTAATATTCCAAACACGTTCGCCGTACTGTGCTAATTTTTCTTTTTTAGCTTCAAAATTGTACTTGTAGTGACTTGGTGCAATTACCGCTAAGGTACGTGCGTGGTCAATACCGAATAATGCGGTTAACTCATGACCCATCATATGCACAGCCCAATCACCAGGCACTCCTTTTTGAATTAATCCGTTCAATGCCATTGTACAGCTCCACATAAAATCTGCGGCAGGTGTATAATCGGTAGGATCTTTTAATACTTTAGGAGCAACTTCTACTAATGTCTGCAAAATACTTTCTGCAAATCTATCTTGTAAAGATGCACCTATTGGGTAGGTCATGTATTGCTCCAATACATGTGTGAAAGCATCTGTAATTCCGTTTGCTAATTGACGTTCAGGAATTGAACTAATAACCTGTGGGTCTAAAATTGAAAACTCAGGAAACAATCCTGGACCGCCCATGGCTAATTTCTCTTTGGTTTCCGCTCTTGTAATTACAGCACCTGAATTCATTTCAGAACCTGTTGCCGGCAAGGTCAATACGGTCCCAAAAGGCATTCCTTTTTTGGTTCTCACATTTTTGGCAAGTATATCCCAAGGGGTATCTCCATCATATACCGCTGCTGCAGATAAAAATTTTGTTCCGTCTATTACAGACCCACCACCAACTGCTAATAAATAAGTAATGTTTTTATCTTTTATTACCTGTAACGCTTCCATTAGAACCGCATATTCAGGGTTCGCAGGTATACCACCAAACTCTGTAACATCTACCTTAGAAAATGCTTTGGTAACTTGTTCGTAAATACCGTTTTTCTTGATACTGCCGCCTCCGTAAAGCATTAATACTTTAGCATCTGCAGGAATTTCACTTTCTAATTTCGCTATGGTATCCTTTCCAAAAATAATCTTGGTCGGATTCTTAAATTCAAAATTGTTCATTTTCTCTCTTCTTTTAATTTATAATCTATACTTAAACCTTGAAAAACGGTTACTCTATAACCGTTACCAAGTCCTTCATTGGTTTTCTAACCTTTGCAAGATTCACCAACCAATCTTCACTTTCATTTCTGTACCCTAGTGGTAATAGCACTGCACTACGCAACCCTTTTTCGCGTAAGCCTAAAATTTTGTCTACCGCAGCAGGATCAAAACCTTCGATAGGGGTAGCATCTACCTCTTCAAAAGCTGCTGCTGCAATGCATTGTGAAAAGGCAATATATGCTTGCTTTGCAGCATGGTTAAAGTTTTCTTCTTCATCTTTTTGTGGATAAGAATCTAGCAACATCTTACGATAGTTTTCCCATCCTTCGTTCTTAAAACCTCTAATCTCATTGGTTAGATCGAACATGTAATTGATTCTATCTTCGGTATAGGTATCCCAAGCTGCAAAGACAAGTAGGTGAGAACAATCTGTAATCATAGATTGGTTCCAAGCTACAGGTCTTATCTGTTCTTTAATATCTTGATTTTTAACCACTATAATTTCAAAAGGCTGTAAGCCGCTTGAAGTTGGGGCCAAACGCGCTGCTTCTAAAATGCGTTTTACTTTATCTTCGGCTACTTTTTCACCGTTCATAGCCTTTGCGGCATATCTCCAATTTAATTTATCTAATAATTCCATTTTAATCTTTCTAATTTAAGTTGCTTTTGCTAATTGTTCTATATCGTTAGATGTTATGATAACATCGGTATTACTCGTTGTATTTGCTAAATTTAACATTGCCTGAGCAATGCTTTCTGCATTGATAATTCTATATTTTTTCAACGGACCAATAAATAACGGCTGAATGGCTTTGAATACTATTAGTCCTATTTTTTCAAGTGTTCGTTGTTCATCTCTTTCTCCTCCAATTAATGACGGTCTTAAAATTGATGTATGGGGTATGCCTTGATTTACAACATCTTGCTCCATTTCTCCCTTTGTTCTATTATAGAACACGTTACTTTTTTTGTTTGCGCCCATTGCAGATACCACTAAGTAGGTAGGGATTCCATTTTCTTTCGCCAATTTTGCCGCAGCAACAGGTATACCGTAATCAATGTCTATGTAACGTTTTTTATCTGGAGTTTTCTTTGCAGTTGTACCTATACAACAATACACTTCGTCTGCTGTAAATTCTTTTCTAAACTGTTCTAAGTCTAAAAGATTTCCTATAAACTGCTGTGCTTTACTTGACAAACCCTCAATTCTTGATCTAGAAAATAATTTTATAGTATCGTACCTATCGTCAATAAGTAATTTCTTCAACAATAATCCTCCCGTTAAACCCGAAGCTCCTAATATGATGGCTGTCTTTTTCATTCTACTTACACGTTTTAATGCTGCTCCATGCAGCTTCGTAAGCCTGGTCTAAATGCTCCTTATCCAATTTTACAGAACCTCGGTTTTGAGTAATCATTAAAAATGAAAGCGGATTAATTGAATAGGCATATAACATATAATCTGACAATGGTTTTATAACACCTTCTTTTTTACCACGTGCCCATAAATCGAGTAGGGGTTGCAAGTGCTTTATGCCTTCTTGCCTGCTAGCTTCATCTATCATTGGGGTATTATCACATTGCGCAAGAAACATGGCGTCGGCACTTTCTTTCAATTTAAACTCAGCTATTCGTTTCCAAATCACTTTAAAACCTTCTTCAACCGGCATAGTTTCATCATATGTGGCAAATGCATAAGCAGTATAATTAGCCTTAACCTCTATATAGGTTTTATTGACCAAATCTTGTTTGTTTTCAAAATATAGATATATGGTGGCAGGAGATACACAGGCCATTTTTGCAATCTTACTCATTGGTGTGGCATGAAATCCATCATTATTTACCAACTCTACAGTGGCATTAATTAATGCGTTTCTTTTGTCTATGCTTTTCTGTAATGCTGCCATAACTATGATTTCTTAGTACAAATTTACAAAAAATGAACGTTCATTCTTTTTTATTAACAGAACTTTAATTTAAATAGCGTGAAGGGAATCTAAAAAAACATAATATCCTTATAATTTCTAAGAACATTCTACAAACAACTTATTTCTTATTTCTCTAACTTTAAAAAGTACAATACAGGTAGTTCCCGCGTCCTTTTCAATTTCAAATTGAATCCCTTAACTTAATTTCCTAAATTATTATTAAAAATGTATAAAATTCTATCTCTAGACGGTGGCGGTAGTTGGGCTATTATTCAATTGTTAACCTTAAAAGATAGATACGGCAATTTAACGGGTCACGATATTTTAAAGAAATTTGATCTTGTAATTGCCAATTCGGGTGGTAGTATCGTTCTCGCTGCTTTAGCTGAAAATTATACCATTGACAAAGCCATTTCCCTTTTTAAGGAAAAGAAAAACCGAGAGCTTATTTTTCATAAGAACTCTTTTAAAGATCGTTATTTTCCTGTTGACTATTTAGGTCTTTTTAATGCGGGATTTGGACCAAAATATAGTGCAACTAAAAAAAAGGAAGCTTTTGAAAATCTATTTCCTCAGATTGATGAAATACAGATGGATGAAATTCCAAAACTGATTGGTAAAGCATCCCTTAAAATAGTAGTTGCCACATATGATGCCTTAAATAATCGTGCTAAATTCTTTAAATCATTCTCAACAAAACCAGATACTTACGATTCCGTTAGACTTACCCAAGCTATAAACGGATCATCTAACGCCCCTGTTCAATATTTTGATTTCCCGGCACGTTTTAAAGCTAAGCAAAGTGACATATATTATGAGTTATGGGATGGTGCCTTAGGCGGATTCAATAACCCTATTCTAGCTGGAATCATAGAAGCCTATAAACTAGGTGTTGACTTAAAAACGGTTCAGATTATATCTCTAGGTACCAGTAATTCATTAATGTCGTCTGAAGCGAAAAAAAACTTTTGGGATTGGAAACAGATTGCACTAATTTTTAGAAGAAAGAAATTTGCTTTCTCTAAATGGAAACCGCAATTTAACTTCTTTAAAGAAACGGTGTTACACCAAGCAAAAACAATTTTATACCAACCACCAGATACGGCCAACTATATTGCTATGATGTTTTTACAGGTAGCTACGGACAAATTACTTAACGAGCAAATTATTCGCTTATCACCCTTAATTCATTATGATGAGCAAACCGAAACATCAATAATTCCTTTAGTTCAAGATTTATACAGATTGGATATGGACCTAACCAAAGATGAAGAAATTGAAACATTGATTAATTGTTTTAATGCTTGGAAAAGCGGAAAGTTATATAATCAACCCATAGAATTTAAAGTGGAGCGCAATAACGATTTATCATTTATTAAAGGCGATAAATGGTATCAAGAGGGGATGGAAAGGTGGAGGGGCTGGGAAGCTGCTGAATAAATTTCCAACTTAAAATTTCCTAGTTTTAACTAACATATTTTATTAAATACTTGGCTTTGCTATCGTAGTATGGTTTATAAATGCTTTTACCTATTTTTGAAAAAATAGATAACCCTGCACCATGACACTAAAACAACAATTTTACATCATTATTTTTTTATTTGCAGTACCACTTATAGCTCAAGAAACTAGCCCTTCTGAAGTATTTTGGAACAATTTAAAATCTCATTGTGGTAAGGCATACGAAGGTAGTTTAGCATTACCTGAAGAAGATGAAAGTTTTGGTGGCAAAAAACTTGTTATGCATGTTAGGGCATGTAGCGATAACGAAATTAAGATTCCGTTTTATGTTGGTGACGATAAATCTAGAACATGGGTTTTAACTAAAAATGATGGAATACTTACCTTAAAACATGACCATAGGCATGAAGACGGCACTGAAGATGATGTGAATTTTTATGGTGGTACAGCAAGTAATGCAGGTAAAGCTGATATTCAGTTTTTCTCAGCAGATGTCGCAACTCAAAAAATGATACCTGGTGCTGCAACCAATGTTTGGTGGATTACATTAAACGATACTACTTTTACTTATAATTTAAGAAGACTAGGAACTGACCGAGTTTTTAAAGTGGTAATGGATATTACTAAGCCGATTGAAGAACCAGAAGCTCCGTGGGGTTGGGTAGATTAAATGAATCATTATCGGGAATCTACATCACTTATAAATAGATTGTTGTTACTCCCTGAATAACTGTACCTATCTTTGCCGAAAATTATTTTATGTCAAATCAGTTTTCGGATTTAGGAATCAATAAACAAATTCAACAGAGTTTAGAGGAATTACAAATTACAGTACCTACAGATATACAGAAAAAATGTATTCCTGTTGTCCTAAATAAAAAAGATGACCTTGTTGCATTAGCAAAAACAGGAACTGGTAAAACTGCTGCATTTGGCTTACCATTACTGCAATTAATCAATACAAAAAATACAGCAGTACAAGCTGTTATTTTAGCACCAACAAGAGAATTGGCACAACAAATACATGCCAACCTAATTTCATATGCCAAACATAGTCCTGCAGTATCAATTGCTTCAGTATGCGGTGGTATACCTATAAAACCTCAAATAGAAAGCTTAAAAGAAGATACTCATATCGTAGTAGCTACGCCTGGTCGTTTAGTTGATTTGGTAAAACGTGAGGCTATTGATATTAAAAAACTGAAGTATTTGGTTTTAGATGAAGCTGATGAAATGGTCACTGCCCTAAAAGAAGACCTAGATACTATTATTGCTGGTATACCTAAAGCTAGACGTACATTTCTCTTCACCGCTACCATGTCCGGAGCTATTAAACAATTGGTTCAAAATTACATGTCTAAACATGTAGTACATAAAGAGGTTGATATGGCAACCCTTGGACATAAAGGTATTGATCATAAATATGTGGTAGTTGAGCCTATTGAAAAATTAGATGTGCTTATGCACTTTTTAAATACAAAAGAAGGGCAACGTGGTATCATTTTCTGTAAAACAAAAGCGGCAGTAAACAAGTTGGCTAAAAAATTAGCTATAAATAAATTTTCATCAGGTGCTTTGCACGGTAGTTTATCTCAAGGAATTCGTGATCGTATAATGGGTCAGTTTAGAGAAGGGCATATCAATATTCTTGTAGCGACAGATTTAGCTTCTCGTGGCTTAGATGTTAAAGAATTGGGTTATGTAGTCAATTACCATTTACCGGACACCTATGATGCATATGTTCATAGAAGCGGACGTACAGCTAGAGCAGGAGCAAAGGGACTTTCATTAACCATTCTACAAAAAGAAGAAGTTGCAGAAGTATTTGATTTCGAAAAAGAATTAGGTATTTCTTTTTCAAAATACCAAAAAGCAGATGCACAGAGTATCGAAGAAAACAACACATTACTTTGGGCTAAAAAAATCTTTAAAACCAAGCCTAATCGCGAAGTATCTGAAGAATTCAAAACTAAGGTAAGAACCATTTTTCATCACTTGACTAAAGAAGAATTAGTGGAGAAAATATTAGCGAATTACCTAGCTCAAAATGCTAGTTTACATATTAAATCAGAGGAACCGAAAAAGAAAAAATAATTATAGCAATCACTATTAATAGTTATTGTTAACTACACCTTAAAGTATAAAAAAAGCCGACTTATTTAGTCGGCTTTTTTTATATGTAAATAGTTTTGGTCTACAAATATGCTTTCAACATTTCGTTTTGAGACTTGTTACGTAGTTTACGTACAGCCTTTTCTCTAAGTTGTCTTACACGCTCTCTTGTTAAGTCAAAAAGTTCTCCAATTTCACTTAAACTTTTTGGGTGGCTCTCACCAATACCATAATAGAGCTTAATAATTTCACTTTCTCTGCTTGGCAATGTATTTAACGCTTGATTAAGATCAGTTTTAAGTGAATCCATCATCATACCTGCATCTGGTCTGTTTGCATCTTTAGAACTTACTACATCATATAAATTAGATGATTCTCCTTCTTGAAAAGGGGCATCCATAGACAAGTGTCTCCCTGAATTTTTTAAAGCAAGTTTTACTTGCGTGCTGCTCATATCAAGTTCTCTCGCTATTTCCGTAGTACTCGGTGGTCTTTGTAAAGATTGCTCTAGTGTAGAGTATACTTTATTTATCTTACTGATTTCACCAATTTTATTCAGTGGAATACGTACCATCCGTGACTGTTCTGAAATCGATGATAGTATTGATTGTCTGATCCACCATACGGCATATGATATAAACTTGAAACCTCTGGTTTCGTCAAAACGTTTTGCAGCCTTCACCAAACCAATATTTCCTTCGTTAATTAAATCTGAAAGTCGTAATCCACTACCTTGATATTGTTTTGCTGTAGATACTACAAAACGTAGGTTAGCATTTACTAAGGTATTTAGGGCATTTTGATCTCCTTCGCGTATTCTTCTAGTTAGTTCCACTTCTTCATCTGCGGTAATCAAATCAATTTTTGATATTTCTTGAAAGTACTTTTCTAATGATTTAGTGTCTCTGTTTGTAATTTGCTTAGTGATCTTTAGTTGCCTCATATATTATTTTAGTTTTTATCGTTGTTATAATTTAAGCAATTTTTTAATAATATCCTAATGAAATCAAGTATTTAATATAATTGTTTTAATGGATTTCAAAAATTGATTAATTAAATCTAAAATTATATGATATTTTGATCATATTTTATCAAATCTTTAATACTTAGACAATAGTTACCCCTAGAGGTTGATCCTCTAGAAAAAAGCTCGAAATTCGGACTAACCATAACAAACCAACATGAAAACGACCTCTTCTATCATTATCTTATTTTTCTATACAAGCTTTATTTTTAGCCAAACTCCCGTGCAATCTTATTTTGAATGGACAGAATTACCTTTTGCAAAAGAAGAGTTAAGCGAACGACGAGATAACCTAATGAATATTTTAACGGAACACGATAGAACAGGAATAGTGATTGTACCTGCTAATGACGGATTTTCATTCGGAGAAACATTTAGACAGGCAGATGATTTTTATTACTTCACCGGATTAGAATTACCAAATGCCATTTTGGTTATGAATGTAGCCAACAAATCAATAACTATATACACCCCTGAACGAGATTTACGATTTGAAAATAGCTCTCGTACAAATGATTTTCCAGGTAGACCTTTATTGTATGATAAGCATATTACAGAAAAAACCGGAGTAACTCTTGCATCTATTGACGACTTTACCCTTCTGATGGATGCTGAAAGTAAAAAGGAAAACACCATTTTAATTAATAGTGGACGGCAAGGTGACATTACTTATGCATCTGATGCCTACATAGCTACCCATTCTCCTGTTCAAGTTCTGTTACAAGCCTTGAGCGGAAAACATCCCAAATTGAAACATGAAAATATGTACGATGCAGTTGCCAATGTACGTATGATTAAATCTGAAGCTGAAATTGAAATTATTCGAAAGGCTGCTAACATAACGGTAGAAGGTATTAAGCAATCTGCTAAAATGATTAAACCTGGGGTAGATGAGCGTTACCTAGAGGGTATTTTAGAAGGCGACTTTAAAATTAACGGTTCTCAACGACTAGCTTTTGGTTCCATAATTAAATCAGGACCAAATTCTCATTGGCCTTGGAGAATATTAGCAACCCACTATAACCGTAGAAATAGAGTTATGGAAAAAGGCGACTTAGTTATTTTTGATGTCGGTTGTGAATATGAGCAGTATGTTAGTGATATTGGTAGAACCTTTCCCGTATCTGGTAAATTTACCGATAGACAGAAAGAGATTCTTGTCATGGAAACTAAAATAGCAGATGAGATAATTAAGTTTCTTAAACCCGGAATCACATTTAAAGATGTACAGACACTAACTAATAGTATTATTCCTGATGATGCAAAAAAATATATGCAAGTAGGCTTGTTTTTTGGTCATCATTTAGGGCTCTCAACCGGAGATCCAAACTTATCCACTGCAGCTCTAAAACCAGGTATGGTTTTTACTGTAGAGCCTTGGTACTATAATCATGATGAAAACATTTCAGTATTTACTGAAGATATGATTCTTATTACTGAAGATGGTTGTGAAGTTTTAAGTAGTGATTTACCAAGAACCCCTGACGCTTTAGAAGATTTGATGAAGTAATAAGAGTCCCAATTTATATATTGGCTATTTCTAAATTAGGGTATATTCAAATTTCATTATGAATGAAGGTCAAATGCGTGTTAAAGCTAATTACAAACACAATTATGAGAGGCTGATTAAAATCTAAAATAGTTAAGACCCACAGAATTTATTTCAATTAAATCAGAATATAAAACCGTCTACCTGATTCAACAATCTACTTAATAGTGGGCATAAAAAACCGATCTAAAATAGTATTAGATAGGATTTAAAGTATCATTACTTAAAGTATTACTCATAGAACTCTGAAATAGCTTCCAATGGTTTTCTTTCAATATCTGGCACGTAAGTTGGTGTCTTTGGATACCCAATCGGTAACAACAAAAATGCACGTTCATTACTTGGACGATTCAATAGTTTTGCTAAAAAATTCATTGGGCTAGGAGTATGTGTCAATGTAACTAAACCTGCATTATGTATCGCAGTTATCAACATACCTGCCGCAATGCCTACAGATTCATTAACGTAGTAATTATTTACCTTGTTACCATCGCTATCTAAATCATGTACTTTTTTAAAAACGATAATAAGCCAAGGTGCATCTTCTAAAAAGGGCTTATACATATTTGTACCCATCGGCTCAAGATCTTTTAACCAACGGTCGCTCATTCTACTTTCATAACTTTCCTTTTCTTCCGCTTCGGCAGCCTCTCTGATCTTTGCCTTTAATGTAGTATTAGAAACAGCACAGAAGGTCCAAGGTTGTTTATGCGCACCTGACGGTGCCGTAGAAGCCGTTTTTATTAAAGTTTCAATTACTTCTTTTGGTATAGGTGTATTTGCATATTCTCTAACGGATCTTCTTTCATCTAAATGTTTATAAAAGGCCTCACTTTTGACAATGAGTTCTTCTTTAGACAATGCATTTTCTTTATAAAGTACATGCGTGTGTCCGTTTACTTCTATACTAGATTTAGATGTCATTGCTTTTAATGAGTTTTAATTGCTGATTTCACTTTCAAAGATATTGTTTTTTTTACTGTATTAATTAAGGCAAATTACTGATGTAATAGGCGTTTAAAAGATTTTAAGAAACAAATGGTAATTCATTTACCAAGTAAAACCATCCGTTTACTTAACAACACTCCTTTTACGCTGAATAGGAAAATAATGCATGAAAGGTAATTCTATATTTACTCAAAAGCTTATACAGCTATATTATAATGAGTACCCAAAAATAACTTAATCTTAAAATTCAAAAATATGAGAAAATCAGTTTTAAAAGTAGGTTTTACCTCTGTTTGCGTATCTATGCTATTATTTACTTCTTGTAGTGATGATAATGATGACTTGACCATTGTAGAAGATAACACCACTACTGATGAAACAGAAGAAGCTAGTAGTACCGTTGATTCTAACTCATATATACTAGCAGTTGCACCAGATGATGGTGTATTTTTAATTGACCACGATGGTAATACCTTGTACGATTGGGATTTTGATGGAGATCTACTGGGTAATGATGCCGAATTACTTAGCGATGGTAGTTTAGTAGCTACTATTAAAGTAGATAATCCGCAAATTACTTATGGTGGTTATGGTGGTAGTTTTAGAAAAATAAACGCAGATCAAACTATTGCTTGGAATGTTGATTATTCTAGCGATACCTATATATCGCACCATGATGTAAATTACCTTTCTAACGGAAATATCATATTTCCTATTTGGGAACAGGTTAGTCAGGATGATGCTGCCGAAATGGGATTTTCTGGAAATTTTGATATCTATCCGGATGCTATTATAGAAATGAACCCATTAACTCAAGAGGTAGTCTGGGAATGGCATGTTACCGATCATATTGTACAAGATTTTGATGAAAGTAAAGAGAACTTTGGGGTAGTCGGAGATGTTCCAAACCTGATTGATATCAATTACAATAATGACCAAACTGATGGTGATATTACCCATGTAAACGGTATAACATTAGACGAAGAAAATGATTTGCTTTATATGACCGTTAACTTTTACAGTGAGGTATGGGTAATTGATCATAGTACCTCAACGGAAGAGGCAGCTTCTAGTACTGGCGGCAACTATGGTTTAGGAGGTGATTTAGTTTATCGTTTTGGAAACCCGTTGGCGTATGATAATGTTGGCGAGGTCACCTTAAACAGAGTACATTATCCAAACTTATTCGATGACAACAAAATGTTGCTATTCGTAAACAACAAATATGATAATCAGTCTGCAGTAGCTGAATATCAATTGAGTCCCCCTTATGAATTAATAGCTGGTCAAGATAACGAGCCTGCGCTTATTTGGGAGTTTACAGATTCGGATTTATATAGTAACGGACTAGGCAGCGGCGTACGAATGAGTAATGGAAATACACTAATTGCGGAGGGTACAGGTGCTATTTGGGAAGTAAATAGTAGTGGCGATGTATTATGGAGATTTACAAATTATAGCAGACCGTGGCGAGCCTATGCTTTCACAACTGATGATGAAGCCATAACTGCCTTAGGTCTATAAAAATAGTTTTTTGGTTTAATTGATTGATTGGTTAAAAAGAGCTCCTTTAGTAATGTAGGGGCTCTTTTTTATTTTAGAAAAAATACAAGATAAATTCATTTTTAGCCTTCATCGGTCACTCGAGCCTGTTTACTAAATACTAACAGCTATTCACTTAATTTATAATAAAAGAATCTTTTTTAAGCTTAGGTTTGATATTAATACATAACAAGTAGCATTTATATTATGAAATTATATATTCAATTAGTATTGCTTTTAACATTGACGACAGAACAAGCACAACAAACAGAACAAACAGAACAAACAGAACAAACAGAACAAAATATCACCTATAGTAGTTTTATTTATGATGATAATGTTCACGTACAGTTAAGTACTGTAGATCAACCTACAATGCTCTCTATGTTACATCAAGGATTTTATGTCTATTTTGATACTAAAGGAAAGAAAAAGAAAAATGTTTCCATTCAATACCCAATTAATATAGCACCTTCTGAGCGTCCAAATAGAAATGACAGAGAAAATAGAAATAATATAGAATCGCAAGAAGAAGACAAAAAAGGTCCGGATATTTCTATTCTTGTTGCCGAGATGTCAAAAAAAGCAGAATATATAAACCAAGATACTGAACAAGAATTTCACTTAGATTTAAACAAACTTGGAGTTTCCATTATATATGATTACAACGAAGATAGTAAAGAGCTACAATACGAACTAATTATCCCTAAACGTGAAATAAGCGATGCTGACTTCTCGAAACTATCAATTGGTATCGTTACACCGAAAAGGGAAAAAGAATCTAATGACAAAGATTCGAACATCAGTTTTGGCGGTGGCGGTCAAGGTGGTGGAGGTGGAGGTAGAGGAGGTCAGGGCGGACCTGGTGGAGGTCAAGGCGGTGGTGGTCGTGGCGGATCTCAAAGTGGACCTCCAAATCAGGAAGATAGACCAGAAGAAATATCACTTGATATTTGGTTTAAGGCAGATATAGGATAACTGTATTGTCACTGATTTAAAATCAATAATTATATGTTCGATAATAATATTAATTCCTAATATTTATAGCTATAATTGATTATTCGAAAAATGTTCTTAGAATACACCAAGGATATAGGTAAAACGTTTTTTTTCTTACTATTTTAATTTTCATGGAAGACAGAAGTACGTTTATACGAACTGAAATACTGGCAGGTATCAGCTCATTTTTAGCAACATTTTACATCATCATTGTAAACCCATCAATTCTTTCTGCTTCTGGAATGCCCTTTTCTGCTGCGGTAACCTCAACGGTTCTCGTCTGTGCCTTTGGTAGTATTATGATGGGGGTTTATGCAAAGAACCCTTTTATTATTGCACCAGGCATGGGCTTAAATGCTTTCTTTACCTATACTGCCGTATTAGGCTTAGGTTTAAGTTATCAAACGGCCTTGGGTGCCGTGTTCTGGGCAGGTATTTTATTTCTAATCTTAAGTGTTCTTAAAGTAAGGGATAAAATCGTACTTGCCATACCACACTCCCTAAGGTATGCTATTGCCGCCGGTATCGGACTTTTTATTTCGTTTATAGGTTTTCAAAATGCTGGTTTTATTATTGATGATAAAGCTACCTTGGTTGGCCTAGGTTCGCTTAAAGATCCTATGTGTCTTACTTTTTTAGTCGGGCTACTCATTACTGCCATATTAATAGCTAAAAGGGTTACGGGAGCTATGATTATAGGTATACTATTAACTACTATTCTTGCCTGGCCCATTGGCAGATGGTGGGGAGATGCCTCTCTTGTAAATTATGGTATTTCAACTATAGTTAATTACTCAGGAATTTTCTCGATGCCAGACTTCAGCTTATTATTTAAAGCAGACTTATTAGGATCTATTAAATACGCATTTTTACCAGTAATCTTTGTATTTGCTTTTACTGATTTATTCGATAGTCTTTCTACATTCGTAGGTTTATCAGAAGCAGCTGGCTATAAAGACGAAGACGGAAACCCAAAAAACCTTAAAAAATCTTTAATGGTCGACGCGGTGACCACTATATTTTCAGGTTTGATAGGCACGAGTTCGGGTACGGCCTATATAGAATCTGCCGTAGGCATTCGCGAAGGTGGTAAAACGGGACTTACAGCAATTACTGCCGGTATTCTTTTCTTACCATTTCTATTCTTTTCTCCTTTGTTATCCATAGTTCCAAGTATTGCTAGTTCTATTGCATTGGTTTTAGTAGGTTCTTTTATGATGAAACCGTTAACTAAAATTGATTGGAATACAGCAGATGAAGCTATACCGGTTTTCTTTACCATGATTCTAATGCCCTTAACATACAGCATAACCACAGGAATCATTTTTGGTTTTCTAACATATACCTTACTCAAGCTCTTTGTTGGCAAGAAATCGGAAATAAATCCAGTGTTGTTAATTATAAATTTATTATCAATTCTTTACCTATGGCTATAAGACAGTATCTAATTTTTCTGATGCTATTTGCTTTATGCGGAGTAAAAGCCCAGCGTATTGCAATTATGGGTGCTATGGACGCAGAAATGAAACTTCTAAAGGGGCAATTAGAAAACAAAGAAGAAATAGAGAAAAACGGAATTATATTCTATACCGGTAAACTTAAAAATAAGGAAGTTGTTCTATTAAAGGCTGGTATTGGAAAGGTAAATGCGGCATACAGTACTGCAATACTTACTACACACTTTAAACTTAATGCGTTAATTTTTACTGGTGTTGCAGGCGGATTGCACCCAGATATACGACCAGGTGATATTGTTATTGCCGATAGTTTAGTTCAATATGATTTTGGGCAATTAAAAGATGATGAATTTATAACATGGCCAACACGAAATCTTATAGAAAATACTAAAAATCCATTATTTCTCTCTGTAGATAGCACATTGCTTTATAAAAGTAAATTGGTCTCTAACACTATTCAATTAAAAACATTTAAAGGTAGAGCGCCTAAATTCTTTGTAGGGACTATTGCTACTGGCGATACTTTTGTAAGCGACACCATGAAGGCTAAATCATTATACTCTAATTTTAATGCGCTTGCTACTGAAATGGAAGGTGCTGCTGTAGCTCAGGTTTGTACAATGTTAAATTTACCATATATCGTAATTCGCAGTTGTAGCGACAATGCAAATACCGACGCTCATACAGATTACCATAAATTTGTTGAAATCGCCGCTATTAATTCTGCCCAATTAGTTTTGGCTATACTTGAAAATGAACTTTAAAAAACGACTTAAGTTTTCATCTATAAATAAAGCAGGTTAATAGATTTATTAAGCTCATTTGTATATATTTTTTTTAATTACATCTTATTAGGAGTATTTTTGCGCTGAAAATTAAAACACATAACCATGAAAAAAGTAATCGCAGCATTTATTCTTGTAGCAGCTGTAACTAGTTGTAACAGTGTAAAAAATATGAATACCTCAAAGGTTTCTGATGCAGCTACATTATTAGGCTCTTTAAGTTCTAATTCAACTGTACAGCAAGTATCTAGTCTTTTTAGTCTTTTAGATACTAACAATGATGAGGCTATTAGCTCAACTGAAGCTATTGGTGAAGTATCTGAAAATTTTGACGTTTTAGATACTGACAACAGTTCTAATCTCAACCTTACTGAATTGCAAGGCATTCTATCTTTGTTGAAGTAATACACTAAATGATATTTAAAAACGTCGTATTCATTAGAATACGACGTTTTTTTGTTTCTATTCTATACAAAATAAGAACCTCATCGTATATCAAATACCTAAGGATTAAAAGAAGGCAGCTCTACTACATATGACTCTATCGATGTACCATCTTCGCTACCGCTCCAGTCAGAACCAAAAAGTACTCGTGTACCTGTTGGACTAATTACCGCATGTGGTTCACCCCAATAATCGAATTCATCTTCATCTGCTCTATGATGTCCTATTCTGTATACTTGAACATTACCTGGCTCAACACGAGCAATTACCAGTTCTTGATCTAACAATGCCTGACCATCTCCTTCAAAACCAATCATCGATGCAGCAATCCATCCCGGATTTTTATGGGCTACTGCAGAAATATGGGTTCCCGTTTTTGGATAGGCATATCCTAAATCTTCTGATATGACCGGTAAACAATCACCTGTATTTAAATCATAAGCAATAATGTTTCCTTGACAACCGCCATTTGGTCCTGCATTAAAACTGACAGAGAAATCGCTATCGGTACCGTCTACCATTTTTCCTAAACATGAATGTTCTGGTTTACTCTTATTAAGTCTTGCTTTAAAATTACCGTCTGCATCATACGACGATACATTATGATAAAACAAGTTTCCACTAGGTGCGGGCATAGCTGCTGTATAATTAACATCGTCTAAATTAAAGGTTATGAGCTCTTCTGTTGAAAATCTATAGGAGTACGTCATGGTATTATCACATCTAAATCCAATAACATCAGAATCCCAAGACATCATTTGTACATCATTACCCATACTAATGCTTCCGGTACAATTAGTAAGTTCTTTTATATTCACCAGTACTTCCTTATTTCCAGAAGACACTGAGTACCTAATGAACTCATCTGTTACGGAGTCCAAATAATATAAAATATCAGGGTCATTAAAATCCCAAAACAACTGCTCTATATCATCTGGTCTTACATCATCAAGATTTCGAATAAATTCATAACTCATTCCATCTAACAATTGATGTACTCCATTAGTTTGATTATATAAAATCATTCTACTTTCATCGGCGTTCCAAGCTTGTATCGTACTGTACATAGGTTTAATAACTCCACCATTACCAGCATTTGAAATTCTACGAATAATAGTTCCAAAAGACGGATCTACTATAGTCTCTAAATACCCGGGTTTTGCAACATCTTGCATTGGGTGTGATTCTAGATCATTTGCAACAAGTGCTGCAGCTACATCTACCGAAGTTGTATTATCGGTAGTTTCCGATTCTGCTTCTAAGGTCTCTTTTGTAGATTCAGTTTCGCTTTCACTACTTTCTTCTAAATGTATTGCAGCTTCTTCGTTATTACAGGCACTTAGCATACAGCCTAGGCAAAATAACCATAGGAAAGTTTTCATTCTTCGCATGACATTTTAATTTTGGGATTTAAAGATGTACGTTAAGAAATCACGCTTTAGTTGTTAAAACTATGATTTTCTGTAATTTGAGTTTTATTTTACCAACACAAAAGCCTTATAAAGTCAGAATAATATATGTAAGGGGTTTCTTATAAAATTATATTTTATATACTATATTAGTGAACCACGTTTAACAATATTTATATAGTTACAATTTAAAAATCACTATGAAAAAACAAAATCAAGATAACGTCAATAACCAATCAGAATATCTTGAAAGTCTTACTTACGGAGATTTAAATCAGTTAGAGAAAGATAAAATTATTGAAAGGCAATTAAGATTTCAAGAGCTATTAATAAGTATTTCTACTACCTATATAAATTCTGACCTTTCTGATATTGACAAATTAATTAGAACTTCATTACAACAAATCTGCGAATTTGTTGAATCTGATCGAAGCTATATATTTTCTTATGATTTTGTAAACAATACAACATCTAATACTTATGAATGGTGTTCTAATGGTATTGAACCAGAAATAGATAATTTGAAAAATGTACCTATCGACTTTATACCACAATGGGTTGAAGCTCATAAAGATGGTAGAGCATTTTTTGTTGAAGATGTTAGTCAGTTACCTGAAGATGGAGAATTGGGTTTACGTGCTGTTTTAGAACCACAAGGTATTAAAAGTCTAATAACCATACCTAAAATAAAAAACAATGAATTAATTGGATTTATAGGATTTGATTCTGTAAAAAGAATTAACAAATACAACGATCATGAAAAAGATATTCTATTTGTATTCGCAAACATGCTTGTTAATGTTATTCAAAGAAAAGAGAATGAAGAACGTATAAAAGAACAGGAAGCAAAAAAGGAAGAGTTACTACAGTTCTTATCTCGACAAAATGAAGAATTAAATGAATATGCTCATGTTGTATCGCACGATTTAAAGGCTCCATTAATTAATATAAGTACATTAACCGGCTGGTTTATGGATGATAATAAAGACATCTTAGATGAAAATGCATTTTCTCCTTTACAACAAGTCATGTTCAATGTTGAAAAGATGGATTTTTTGATTAAAGGTATTTTAGATTATTCTACAATAGATAAATTAGAAACAGAAGACAAACACATCGACCTCAACCATTTGGTTGACGAAGTTTTACAAACACTGCATGTACCCGATCACATAAAAATAACAATACAAGATAACTTGCCTACTTTATACGGAAATGCATGGAGGTTTAAGCAAGTATTTCAAAACCTTATACAAAATGCCATATTATATAATGACAAAACAATGGGTCTTGTAGAGATTGGTTATTCCGAAAAAAGTAAATACCACGAGTTTTTTATAAAAGATAATGGCATCGGAATTAAAACAGATTACTTTGATAGAATTTTTAAGGTCTTCACCAAATTAGAAAGTACTGGGTCATCATCAGGTATCGGGCTCTCTATTGTAAAGAAGATTATCTCCTATTATAATGGTTCTATTTGGTTAGAAAGTACAATAGGAGAGGGAAGTACATTTTATTTTACTTTTTTAAAATAGGTAGTTTTAGCAGAAAGCTCCATACATAAATGAAATTAAAAAAACCTATTAGAATAAGTACTTCAAATAGGTTTTATATTAATTGATAAGCAATTAAACTACCCTACTTTGTAGTTTTATTAAATTTGTAAGTAACGCCAATATTTAGTCCAAATGAAGAATATGGTACTTTCTGTGATAATTCTTGTGTTGTATCGGTATTCGTATTAGAAAGATTATCTACGTATGTGGTATTCTTATTAATATCATCAGGCAAATTATCAATAGTATAAAGACCGCTAACTGCAACCGTACCATCTGGTAATTTTACATCTGTATTAAACTCAGAAATCTCAGAATCTTTACGCTTTAAACTTATACCATAGTACTCTACTTCTGCAAAAATACTAAATTTGGAATCTAGGTCATATTTATACCCAAGTGCACCCACAAAACCTAAAGGGAAATGACCATGGAAATCTTCCTTATAATTTGTTTCTGAATAAGAACCGTTTGGCACACCAAAAGCTTCTGCTTCTGCTTCAGAAAAAACAGATTTTTGATAGACAACAGCTTCTGTTTTGCCTCCTAATTTTAATAAGGCTCCAAAACGACCATATATTTTATTGGTAAACTGATATACCACAGAGGCAGATGCTCCAAATGCGCGTGCTCTAGCAACTGCATTGACTTCTGTACTAGGTAAATCAACTACCGAAACATCTTGATCTGTGCCGTTTAAATAACCCACACTTAAATCTAGACCAAAAGAATCATCAAAAAAGTATGTTCCTCTAATTTGCACATTAGTACCTTCACCATAACTACCATAAGAATTTTCAGTTTCAGAGACATTAACTCTTTCACCTAGTTTCATCGTTGCACTACCTATGGCATATCCAGAACTCGCAGATACTTGCCACTGACCATAAGATACTGATCCAAGTAAAACTGCTGCACAAACTGCGATTACGTGTTTCATAATAAATGATTTATAAGTTATAAATTGATTCTTTTAACAAAAAACAAACAACATTAATTACTGATTAACAGTATATTAAATAAAAAACCAAAAGTGTTAATACGTTTTTAATTGCAACTTTTAGATTAGTATATCAAAGTTACTTTTTTAAGGAAAATTCCTATATCTATAGAAATTTTTTAACACTCAACCAATAATTTACACTTGATTTAACCCTATATTTTATTAATTAATCAATTTACAAGCATGAAAACGAATTTTCATTCAATTAATTGGGAAACAACCCCTCTCATATTTTCAATTAATAGCTATGCAATAATAGTTTCAAACAAAAAAAACACTATCAAATACTGACAATTGTTAATGTGTGATTGATAAGCTATTCTAAAAACGGATCAGCATATTTTTCGTCGGTAATGAAATCATCATCGGTCAAAGTATTTAAAAAGTCAACCAATGCTTGTTTATCATTGTCCGATAAATTTAAACGACGAACATTATTACCTTGGGTAAGTCTGTTATCTAAATTGGGGTTATTCTGTACACCGCTATTATAATGTTCAATTACTTCTTCTAATGTTTCAAACCTACCATCGTGCATATAAGGACCAGTTAATGCGATGTTTCTCAATGAGGGTACTTTAAATTCTCCCAACTCATTATTGTTACCCGTTATACCACCAACGCCTAAATCTGTAAAAGTGGCGTCCAAACCATTATTTCTGGCATCATCACCCACAAATACATTGGTTGCATGACAGTCGAAACACCTGGTCTGATTACTGATAAACAATTGCTTTCCTCTGTTTTCAGAGTTTGTAAAATTGGGGAAATTATCATCTATATCATTTACTTGAGCCAAACCTTCATCAAATTTAGACTCGTATGAAACCATTGATCTAATGAATTGCGACAATGCTAGCGCTACACGTTCACTAGAAACGGTTTCATCTCCAAAAGCATTTGTAAACAAGATGCTGTAATAGTCTAATTCTGTTAACTTGGCTTCTAATTCTGGCAATGTCATGCCCATTTCCACAAGATCTTGAATAGGAATCAATGTTTGTTCTTCAAGACTTGCAGCTCTTTCATCCCAAAAGAATCTTCCATTTTCGTAAAATCTCGCATTTGCAAGTCCCATAGAGTTTCGTGAGGTTAAATCGCCATCAAAACCTGTACTTAAAGCAGATGGATCGGCAAAGCCATGTTCTTGTATATGGCAAGAGGCACAAGAAATAGTATTGTTTATAGAAAGATTATTATCATAAAACAATACCCTACCTAATGTAGCGCCATTATCCGTAATCTGATTATTGGCCGGAGTGTTATCCTCATTTCTTACTTCGTTATCAAAAAAGAAATTGGGCAACAGAATATTGGCATAATTAAAAGGGGAGTCGGGTAAGATTAAAATAGATGAATCAACAGCACTATCATCGTTGGTAACCGTATCAGCATCTGTCTCATTTGTTTCATCATTTATAAACGATTGTTCTTCGCCTTCGGAAATGTCTATATATTCATCTTTACTACATGAGCTTAAAATAATTACCATAAGGCAAATAGGTACAAAATACTTTTTCATATTACATGTTTTTAAAAAGGATTGATAAAAATTAAAAAGTAGTTTTTTGCCATATAGATGTGAAGTGGGGTCAGGAATATTAGAATTGCGAAAGCTTCGCCATTACAGGCGAAACTTCTACAATAAATAGTTAAGTGTTAAAAATTAGGGGAAAGACTAAAGTTGTTAATAGCTGTAGAAATCTCATAGCCCAAACGCGCTCCTTCATCACTATCCGCTTGAATATGCACACCTAAGGGTATTCTGGAGTATCCGTTTTCCGCAGCCATTTCTGTGAAGGAGTTAAAATTTCTTGAGTCGCTTCTAAATTCAGACCTTCCAGCATGTGTTCTATCCGTAAAATTAATAGCATCACCACCGAATATATCCATAAACACACCCGATGCAACTGCAGCAAATGTCGCATGACCTGAAGGATACGCAGGAAAAGCAGGATTAGGACTAGATATAAATCGTGCTAAATTAGTTTGAAAATCATCGTTTATATATTCTAAAATATACCTACTTGGTCTTTCTGTATTATAGGTGTATTTGTCGTCCCAAGCAGAAACTGCTGCATCGTTCAAAGCAAAACCTAAGCGTAACATTAACTCTAAGGTTTGTTCATAGTCTAAATCTTCTTGTACTATAAGCTGATTGGCTATTGAAAACTGTCGCCCAGGGGGGCTCATCATTAAACCTTCTACATCATCTGACCAAAATTCTGAAATCCACAGGTCTTCATTATCTTCGAGTCTAGCAGTCGTGGCAGAAATTTCCACATCATCCATTTGACCGTAATAGCCACTATTTCTGTTACCATTATGAGAAAAGGGTGGGGGCGTGCTAGATGTCTCTTCGGGGGTAATTACAAAAGTTCTAACTCTATTCCAATAAGGAAACCAGGCACTTTCCCCTTCTGATGCCGCCCATAAACCTTGCCCTACAGGAGCTACATATGATGCAGGATTGGGATCAATTTGTTGAGATTCGGCTTCGGTATCTGTCTGGCTGTAAGCGATGACGCTTTCTGCTACCAATGCACCCCATTCCAAAGAATTTTCTATTGCTTCTGGTGATAAATTTTCGCTTAATTCTTCTTCGAATTCTTCTTCGAGAATTTCTATACCTGCTTTAGCATTGTTAGACACACTGAACATAAAATGGTCAAATACCAAGGCGTAACACGTATTTAAAGCTAAAGCCCTGTCTACATTTTCTGCTCTTTCATCTTGGTCTAGGTTAAAACCTTGCAATCGGTTTTGAATAGAACCATATCCATCCATATCCGCCACTGCGGTTTCATAACCTGCCAAATGAATATAGCCCAAAGCCCTTGCTGTTGTATTGGGTCTTAATCCATCCGTATAACGATCTAATACTAACCATAGATTATTCCAATCCACTATTAGTTGAACAGTTTCTTCTGAGGGGCTTAAGTTATTATTACGATTGTTCTGCCTTCTAGCGGTTAATGAGTCTTGTGTTACCGTATTAAAATCATCTGTGTCAGTCTCACTAATTTCAAGAACATCTAATTCATCTTTTGCACAGGCATGTACCAAGAGTACGGATAGGATTATCAATACCCATCTCATATTATAATCTTTCATAATTCTTTGTATTAAGGTTAATGTTTATCTGAAGGCATTTTTTAGCGCCTTTTCCTTAATACGTTTTAGAGATACTTATACCCAACCCCTAAATTGAAAAAAAATAATAAAATGATTTACATAAATAATAATGCATTAGAAGAAATGCACTACTTACTAATATATATTTAATTAAAATTGAAAACTTAGCTGCAGGTTAGGAGCAAAGTCTATACCCTTTCTATACGGGTTAATAACGGAAGGTTCGTTTTGAAATAGATTTACAATATTGTCTTGATCATATAGGTTTACAAATGAAACTCCCACAATACCTTTCCAAGTTTTTCTCTTATTATTAAATGTGTAGGTGGTCGAGACATCTAATTGGTGTTGACCAGGAAAACGATCTTTATACGGAATTTCGAAATCTTCTTCCGTACCTTCTGCTATATCAAAGTCTGGTATTACTACAGGCATACCTGAAAGGTAACTCCATGTAACGGCAACTTCAAAAGCATTCAAATGCCATAAACCAGTGATATTCAATATATGTCGTTGGTCAAAAAAAACGGGGTTTGTATCATCAAACTTGGTATTCACTTTACTCAACGAATAGCCAATCATCGTTTCTAAATTGTTCCATCTTTTCTTAACAAAAAGGTCTGTACCTATACTTTTTAGTTTTCCTGTTTGAAGTGTTTCTGTATTTGTTTGCAGCGTTATGTTATTCGAATTTCTCAAATAAAATTCAAAATCTATCAACCAACCCGATTTGTTGTACAAAGCTCCTATCATACCCTGGTATCCATCAAGTACCGTAGTGGTTTCGTCAGGTAAATACCAAAATTGACTTTTGTTATTGAAATCATCAAAATCTTCACGTAATTTCTTTTGAATAAATTGATGAGAGCGCCCCATAGAAGTCTTAAAATATAAAGCCTCATTGGCTTGTAAGTTTAATGAAATTCGTGGGTCAGCATAAAAAACTCCGGTGGGTTCATAATAGTCGGTATGTAATCCGAATTCCGCGGTCAGCTTATCATTCCAATTTTTGTTGACATTCAAAAAAGCACTATGTGTAATGGCAGTTTGATCTCTTCTATTATTAATACTATTTTCTTCATTACGTTCATCGAAACTTAGTCCATAATCTGTTAACGTATAACCTGTTTCAATAATAGTGTTCGAGTTAAAATCATATTTAAATTCAGTTATGAAGCGAGTATCTTCTATTGTATTAGCATACTTTTCAAAACTAGACCGCTCAGAAGCCGTAAAACCTTCACTTATATTATCAATATATAATGTAGATCTACTAAATCTTGCTAGTGCTCTTAATTTATCAGATAATTTACCATCCCATTTAAGGGTTAACCCCCAATTATCAAGATTTAAATTCCTGAAATCTTTATTATCCTCATCACCTGCATCCTTCAAAGTAGCCGATAAATCATTCTGAATATTTATAAAGCTTAACGTTGCTTTATGATTCTCATTTATATCATAAATCAATTTAGAATTAATATCATAAAAACCTACCTTAAAATTTTCACTATTCACTTCTTCAGCCACGGTTTCTAATCGACTACCTTGAAAATTAAGAATTGAATATGCCTGCATTTTTGGTGAGTTAATTGTAGGGTAGTTTGACCTTGCCGCTAAATATAAGGCCAGTCTGTTTTTTACAATCGGTGCTTTTATAGTTGCCCCACCATAGACTGAATTGACCTGTACTTCATAAGTTGTTGAATCAGGTACTTTGCCGCCAGTTGTCATATCAATTAATCCACCAACACGACCTCCCCATTTTGCAGACAGTGTATTTCTTTGAATATCGATTTTATCAACCATAGAAGGATTGTATGGTGCAAGAACCCCATAGAAATGACCATTATGATATATAGGAATATCATCTATTTGAATAAGTGATTGATCAAAGGTACTTCCTCTAAAATTTAGACTTCCAGGTTTTCCGCTAGGTGTATGTACACCAGGTATATTTTTAATAACGTTATAGATGTCACCATCTGTATCACCAGCAAGTAATCCTAATGAATTCATGTCTATTTGAATCGTATTATTACTTATTTTGGCATTAATACCTTTAGTGAGATAATCGGTTATAAATACCTCATTTAAATGAATCATCGAATGCTCCATTTTTAATGAAGCATTCAAACTTTCTAAATCTTTTGCTTTAATACTTATGGTTTTATAAAATGCCGCACTAATAAAAATAGAGTCTAAAGGAAAAATATCATCTAAGGTAAATATTGATTGTTTTGCTATCAGTAAACGTTGTTCATCATTATTTACTTGCACTCTAATATCTGTAATGGGCTCAGTGGTCTCATTATCTGATATGGAAAAAGAAATATCAGTTCTAATGGGAACAATCATATAAGAGCTATCCGTATCTGCTAAAAATTCTATATGTGCCTCTTGTTGAATGATATTTAAACATTCTGTCAATTTTTCGCATGTAATAGCTGAAGAAAACGTTACCTGATCTAGTAGTGTATGGTTATAGATAAAATCTACACCGTAAGTATTTGTTAGATTTTTTAAAATATCAACCAATTTTACCTCTGGTTGATTTTGTGCGTAAGAATTAAAAAACAAGAAAATTCCAATAAGAGCAAGATAACTTGATAACGTTCTCTTTTTCTTGTAATTATTTTTCATTAATAATATTTAAGTATTCAACACTATTCAAAAATAACGGTATTATCATCTAGAATACTGTATTTAATTTCCATTGTCGTAAAAATGGTTTCTAAAGTCTGCTGTAGGTTTTTATGTTCTATTGTACCTGTAAACTGTAATGTTTCGTATTTTTCGGGAAGATTGATATCTACAATATAATATCGTTTTAAGTCTGCGATTACGTTTTTTAATGATGCCTTCTCATAAGTACTAAAACCTTTCATCCACTCAGGACTTTGAAAATTATGATCAGACTTTCGAAGTTTGCCATTCTGCAATAGTATACTTTGCCCTTTAGAAATAATTTCTGATGCACCATTGTACGATACATCTATTTTACCTTCGTAACAAAATACTATAAATTGGTCATTTTGGCTTCTGATATTGAACTCAGTTCCTAATACCGAAACTATCGCAGTATTTGTGCTCACCCTAAATGGTACACCGCTAGAAACATTAAAATAAGCCTGTCCAGAAAGGGTAACGAACCTGTTGTTTTTCCAATCATTTTTATCGTAGGTAATGCTTGATGCCGCATCTAATTTTACGAAAGAGCCTGTTGGTAAATCAATAGTTTTGTTTTCGGCAATTTTTGTAGTTATAGTAGTACTACCGGTCGATGACAAATACCAAACCAAGCCGCATGAAAGTAAAATTGCTACACTCGCTGCTATACGCACCCAACTACTATTTTTAGTTTTATTTATTGGTAAAATATATTCATTTTCTTTTTTCAATTTTGCCAGACCTCCCTCAGCATCAAAGGGCTTCATCTTCCAAGTATCAATATCTTCAATGACATTTTTAAGTGCATCTAATTCACCAGAATTCTTTAGCGCTTCTTTTTCTTCGTCACTCAAACTATCATCCATCCAACGGGCAATTAAATTGTTATGCTCCAAATGCTTGCTCATACTTGTATTACGTTTAAAAAACTATTTAACCAACCTGCTAAATAGAAAAATCTTTTATTTCTGTAATCGAATTCAATTTCAGCAATGCTTTAGAAATACGTTTTTCAATAGCTGTTTCACTAACCTCTAATCTTAGAGCTATTTCTTTATATGTAAGTTTGTCTATTCGATTCATTAAAAAAGCCTCTCGCTGCTTTTCTGGTAAATTAGAAATGACAGACTCAAGCTTTATTCGAAATTCTTTTGTTCTTAATTTAAAATAAGGGTCTTCATTATCTTGTTCCTTAACCAATCCTTTTTCAAATTTCAGAGACACTTTTTTAGTTCGCAATGTATCGATCATTAGGTTTCGAGATACACTATAAAGAAATCCGACTACTTTGTTATAAATGACCGTACTACATTTAGACCATAGTTTAACGAATGAATCATGTACAATATCTTCTGCCCGCTGCATATCACCAAACTTGTAGTAAAGGTAATTTCGCAAACCTTCTGCATGGGTTCGATAAATGTTATTATAAACGCTCTCTTCGCAAACCGATGGTTCTTGACCCATTCTTTAATATTAAATTCTAAAAGACCTATTGTAAAGTCATTATCCCAAAAGTAGCTATTACCCCTTTAACTGCAAGATACTCTAAAATAAAAAACCTATAGTTTCCTATAGGTTGTATGAGATTTAATATGCTAGACTAATTTATTTGCTACAGTTTTGATTGTAAAAAAGAACAATCGCAGCTAATTCTGCACCTTTACCATATTCATCATCCTTAAAGTCACTGCCGTTCATTTTTTGAATTAGTTCTTTGCAATCACCTAATTGCTTTTTTACTTTTTTCTTGTATCCTATCCAATCCACATCGCCAACAATTAATCGGTATACTTGTTCAATAGTTTTAGACCCTGGCTTTTTAATATAATACTTAATAATAGTACCTCTACTACTAGGTCCTCTAACAACTCTTCTTGAAACCTGCGAGCTTTGACTTGCTGTTAAATTGCCACTTTGAGCATATGAAATGTCATTTTCAACCTTCATACTACCGTAGTTGGTTTGAATATTACGTGCA
Organism: Maribacter sp. Asnod1-A12; assembly: GCF_045063735.1. Classification (NCBI taxonomy): domain Bacteria; kingdom Pseudomonadati; phylum Bacteroidota; class Flavobacteriia; order Flavobacteriales; family Flavobacteriaceae; genus Maribacter; species Maribacter sp. Asnod1-A12. The sequence goes on along the minus strand of NZ_JBEFNZ010000006.1, from coordinate 3,354,517 downwards.
ACTAGCATTGTTTCGCCAGAAATAATCACCTGAAATTCTTCTAATTTCTTAGATTTTGGAGAGGTTCTAAAATATTCAATATCTCCAGTTTTAATATGTTCGATTTCATCATGTTCAATTTTATTAGGTTCTGCTCCTTCACTTTTATAAAAAAGAATTTTGCTTCCTTTATTTTCAATAATTCCTTCTTTAATATCTCCGTTTTTAAAAGTTACTACACCTTTGTTTTGAGCAAATACATTTGAAATAAAAAGAAACAATACGGCAAATGGTAACATCTTGAAATTCATAGGTAATGGTTTTAAAATTTATGAGATGCTAGAACGGACTTTTATCAGAAAAATTACTTTTTAAAAGTTGCTGCGTTATACTAAAAGTTACTTCACATGTTTTGGCTTTAGACCAATAAACAGTAAAGTATAGATAAGTAAAAGCAGTAAATACCAGGTATTACTTACTAAATCTAAATAATCGATTTTCCCTTTTGAGAAGCTTAAAATCATTAAAACCTGAGCGCCATAGGGTAGTAGTCCTTGAAATATACAAGCAAATATATCTAATATTGAAGCTGTCTTTTTATTATCTAAGTGGTACTCGTCATTTATCGTTTTAGCAATGGGACCGGCAATAATGATTGACACGGTATTATTTGCAATCGCCATATTAATGGTACTTACCAAAGTGGCAATACCAAACTGTGCAGACTTCTTATTTTTAATCAGTTTTTTAATATTGACCAATATGAATTCGATACCACCATTTCTCTCTACCAAAGCGGCTAAACCACCAGTCAATAATGACAATAGAAATATTTCGGTCATATTGGTAAATCCGTTATATGCGATTTTAGTTGATTCTATGAGGTTAAAGTCTCCATAAACAATTCCTAATGCACTTGCTGCAATTGTACCTAATAACAAGGTTACAAATACATTGACTCCCACAATCGAAAGAATAATCACCAATACATATGGCATTATTTTAATAATAGAATAATTGTAAACTGTGCTTTCAGTTACGACGGACTCCAACCCGAATCCCTGAAATACTAAAATAACAATGGTGAATAATGCTGCAGGTACCGCTATTTTGATGTTCTGTTTAAATTTGTCGCTCATTTTACAACCCAAAGATTGGGTTGCCGCAATAGTCGTATCTGAAATTACAGATAAATTATCGCCGAACATACTGCCGCCTAATAGCGCACCACATAGTATTGCTAAATCTGCGTTGCTTTCATTAGAAAAACCCACTACAATGGGTGCCAATGCTACAATAGCACCAACCGACGTTCCTGTAGACACTGATAAAAAACCCGCAATAACAAAGATACCAACGTAAATATATTGAATGGCTATAACATCTAAACCAAGGTTTACAATAGCATTTACACTACCTGTTTCGTTTGTAATTGCGGCAAAAGCACCTGCTAACAAATAAATGAGGCACATGGTCAATATTTTATCATCGCCGCAACCTTTTAATAAGGTGCTTATTTTTGTTGTTATTGTTTGTCTAAACAGTAAAAATGCAACAATAATTCCCCCTATTACAGCAATAGGAGCTGGTAAAGCATAGAAATCATTTTGATAAATACCGACTCCTAAAAACGTAAATACAAATACGAACAAGGGTATTAAAGCTGAAAATTTTGGGATATTCTTTTTAGTACTTTCCATTTCTCTTTCTTCATAATCAAAAAAGGAAATAGCTATAAATTAGAAGAATCATGAGTTAACATTTGTTCCAATTGATTGGCTTATCTATTTAGCACCTTGCTTGTTATTGCAGGTTGCTATCTCCTTGTTTGAGATTCTTGATAATTATTTAAGGCGGCAAATGTAGTGTATTACTAATATTACCAAATCTTAAAAAAAGGTTAAATTATTTAAATAGAATTCCTACACATTTACTTGTGCATAATTACCTTGAACTTGACTTCAATTATTATTTCATTAACAACCTTGCGTATTTAAATGGTCGAAGTTCGGCATCATAATACTAACTAATTCAATTATTTACGCATGAAGAATCATTACTTAAAAGCTATTGCTGTAACATTTTTATTATTGACAGCCTTTTCTTGTACACCAGAAGTTGACAAATTTGGCGAAGATTTTGACCGAGACAATATGGACTTGTTCTTTTCTAGAATTGAAGATAAAAATTTAGGTATGAGCAGTATTTCTATTTTCAAAAATGGTAAAGAAGACGATTAAATCTCTTTTGCTATTATTGATGTCGAAAATTCGATTTTAACAGTTTCGACTTCTAAATATAGAGTTGGCTTCAGTATTCAAATACCCTGATAAGACATGTTATTTAGACAACGGCACTGTAAAAAATACGGTAGTACCAACATTTACTTCGCTGTTGACCCATAACTCACCACCGTTTCCTTCTGCCATTTCTTTACATAAAAAAAGACCAAGACCCGTTCCTTTTTCATTATCCGTACCAAAGGTAGAATCCATATGGGCATTTTTAAAAAGTAATTCTACCGTTTCTGCAGCCATACCGATTCCATTATCGGCAACTGCAATTTCTAAGAAATTATTTTTTTCATTAGCACTAATAGTTATAACTCCTTTAGTATTAGTAAACTTAATAGCATTACTTATTAAATTTCTTAGAATAATTATCAAATGATCTTTATCACTGAAGCAATTGGTATTCATAACATTATTAACAATAGTTATCTCCTTTTTTAGGGCTAGGGGCGTTAATACTTTTATCGTATTTTCCAGAACACTATTAATTTCTAAATCACGCTGTTCAACAATAATACCTTTCATTTGCGCTTTTGCCCATTCTAAAAGATTATTCAACATTACCGAAATACCTTGTATATTATTTAAAGCTTTGGGGATTAACCTGTTATAATCTTCTTTTGACATATCACCTGTCAAGGATAGCTCTAACAGTCCGTAAAAAGAATTTATAGGACCTTTAAGATCATGTGCTATTATAGAAAATAGTTTGTCTTTAGTTTTATTTGCCTCACTAAGTTCTGCTTCATGCTGCAATAATTGACTCTGCTTTTTTTGTAAGTCTTGAGTGTATTTTTGCTGTAATTTATTGTTTCTATATATTAACACAAAAAATATTAAAAGTAAGAGCAGAGCACCAATAGCAAAATAAACGTACTTCTTTTGCTTGGCTATTTCCTTATTCTGATCTTCAATCAATTGTTGTTTCTGGTTCTCAAATTCAATTTTACTTCTTAGAATTCCAAGTCCCTTTTTGAACTTTTCATCTGCACCTAATTTATAAAGTTCTAAATATGCCGTTTGATAAGTGTATGCCTGGGTATCGTCACCTTTTCTATGATATACTTGAGATAATAGGTCATTTGACTCTTTTATAACGGTTTCTACATTAAGGTTATGACCATATTCCAAAGATTTTTTACCGTATTGTTCTGCCTTTTCTAAATCATTCAATCCTAAATAACATTCTGACAAGGCTGAATAAACTAAAGCATAGCCATAGGCGAAGTTTAATTCATCACACAACTTTTCTGCTTTAATTAAATAATTTAAGGCTTCATCATACTTTTTCTGTTTTAAAGCAATACTACCTTTTTGTTCATAAGAATGTGATAACCAATCTTTAATATTACTTTTCTCGAAGAAGACAATACTTTTGTCTATAAATTCATTCGCACGATCAAAACTACCCATGGTTGAATACTGTGAAGCCATATTAATGAATGTATAAGGTATAATTTCATCATCCATCAATTTCAGGCTTAGATTACGTGCAATCTCTAGAAAGGTTATTGCTGTTTGGTAATCACCATTTTTACTGTAAAGTGCAGCTATACTAACGTTTAAATCAATCCTTTTTCCGTTTTCGTTAATAGTATTCGCTACATCTAAAGCTTCTAGAAACCGGGTTAGTGCAAGTGCATCTTTACCTTGTAGCGAATAATCTAGAGCCATATTATTTAGGGCTTTTAATTTCTCTGAACCTAAATTATATTCATTGGCAATTTTTAAGGCATCTAAATTGAATTCTAAGGCTTTTTCTGGCTCACCTTTTTCAAAATAAAAATAACCGTAGGTAGATAATGCCTTGCTTTCACCTGCTTTATAATTAGTTGTTAGACTTAAATCCAGTCCTTCTTTTAATAAAATTGCAGTAGTGTCTGGATTTTCACGAATTTGATCTTTTGCTAAATCAAGTATTAAATCAATGTATTTTGGATTTTTCGCACTAAAGTTTGAAGCTGAACGTAATTCTTTTATTTGAGTGCGTGTATTTTTTTCTGTTTGCCCCAAAAGATTCATGGAGCAAATAAGCATTAATGCTACAAAGTAGAAATCTCTCTTCGATAATAAGGTTCGTGGCATTTTTATTTTTATTTCTGAAAAAGTACAACCAGAAATTTACAATTCAGCTTTTTTGTTGTGAAACAATAAATTTTGTAGGTTATTTCGTACATTTTTGATTTATATAATTAAATTTTCATGATTATCGTTCAATTAATCGGTTTCAATATTAATAACTATTTGATCTAAGAAGCAAAATTATTTTTTCAACAGAAAGTTTCACAAACGTAATAAAATCGACAATTACGATATCATTACCAATTTATAAAACTAACATATACAATAATAATCTTAGTCAAATTTCTTATTTAGAAAGCTCCTTTTCTAGAATTCTATATTAATGTAGCAGAATTTCATATTGCTGTTAAATGTATCGATTAATCAAACCCTAAAAGTTTGCATATTCCTTGCGAAGCATAATTAATTATGTTTAAGAAGTCGTTAGGTAATAGAAAAAAACCAAATCGTTACATATTTCACTGAAGTGGTTCTCAATATAGGTAAATAACATGTTATAATTGTAGTAGCTTTTCGAGAAGTATTTGCATAAATTATATTCATTAATATTGTAATGTATGCAAGAACAGCCGCAGTACATAAAGCTCATTTAATTAGCACATAATATTTTATTCCTTAAATAATAAACGGTGATAGGTATATTTATATACCTATCACCGTTTATTTGAATTTCCTGAGAAACCTAAATTTTGCACTAGATTTTAAACTTATTCTCAATCAAAATAAGATTGCAATTCTTTCTTTAAATTTTTCCATTGGCTTTCATCACCACTTATTATTTGACCTACTTCTTTTATTTTAGAGGTTCCAAAACCTATAGCTTCTTTAATTCCAATATGTGGAGGTAAAGAGAGTGCTCCACTGCTTACTACTGCATCTATTATAAAAGGTTTCTTACTGTTCTTGGCTTTCACGATAGCAGTATCTATATCATTTGTTTTTTCTATTCTAACACCATCGCCTCCACATAATTTCGCATACTCTGCAAAATTAACATTGGTTTCGTGTAATGCGTCTAGACTAGGTGCGAGCCCGACTTGTTCCATTTCCAATTTAACAAAACTAAGCTCAGAGTTATTAAATATTAAAATCTTAATTGGCAACTCATACCTAACAGCTGTAATAAAATCTTGCATTGCCATATTAAATGCACCGTCACCACTTAAACACCAAATCTCTTTCTTAGGATTTGCAAATTGTGCACCAATGGCAGAAGGTAAACCTACAGCCATAGAACCATGATTGAACGAACCTATTAAACGTCTTTGACTATGAAAAGAAATATGGTGTGCTGCCCAAATAGCCGAGGTTCCAGTTTCTACAGTAAAAATTGCATCATTAGAGGCATGTTGATCGACCAGGTCTGCAAATATCTGTGGATTTAAGGGTTCATTATCTCGACTAGGTGAAGCTTCTTTTTTCATATTTTTTCTCCAACCTTTGAAATTTTCCCTTAATTTATCAAGAAACTTAGAATCGTCTTTCTGTTCTATTTTTGGATTTAACATCTCCAAGAAAGAAGAAATATCACTCCAAATGCCAAGAGAAACAGCTGTTCTATTTCCAATATTTTCTTGCCTTATATCTACCTGTATCGTTTGTGTATCATGAGGTAAAAAATCAATATATGGAAAATCGGTTCCTAACATTAACAATAAATCACACTTCATTACCGCATTATAGCCAGACGGATTACCAATCAACCCCGTTAAACCAACTACATTTTCAGCGTCATGGTCAAAAATATCACTAGCTCGTAAACTATGTGTTATGGGAGCATTCAATTTTTTTGATAAATCGATTACATACGAGCGACACTCTCTACAGCCATCACCAGCCAAAATACCGACATTTTTTGCTTTATTCAATAAATTAGCAGCCTGTATTACAACTGCCTCATCAGGTACTAAAGAAGAAAAATATTTTTTAATTGGATGTATAAATTGCTGGTTTTCTGCATCCATCTCCGCCACATTTGCCGGCAGTTCAATTCTACATACAGAATTATTTGCTATTGCAATTTTTATAGCTCTTTGAATTACCATAGGCGCTTGTTCTGGAGTTTCTATAATTGCCTGATAATCACATACGTCATCGTATACTTTTTTCAGATCTACTTCTTGAAAATAGCTTGTGCCTTGTTGTTTTTGGTTTATTTGACCCGTTATTGCAATAACCGGAGTACGAGCTTTTTTAGCGTTATACAAACCATTGATTAAATGAAGAGCTCCAGGTCCAACTGTACCTGCACAAACCGCTAAATTTTGCGTGGTCTGGCTATGACCAAATGCCGCAAAAGAAGCATTGCCTTCATGTTTCATACCTATCCAACTTACATCTTCTCGTTCTTCAATTGCTTTTACAAAAAAGTTTAACGCATCGCCGGTAACTCCATAAACTTTTTGTACGCCAACGTTAACAAGAATATCTAATAACTGCTCTGATACATTTTTGCTCATAATAATTCTATTTATTTTACTTAATAATACTAAGACGACTTCTTCCTCTATCTATATTCAGGGTTCTCAAAATTCCATCTGGTTCCATCATCCCAGTCTTTTCTAGAATTTCCATAAGAAGGGTAACCATTATTAGCTTTTAACATTTTCGCTAAATGCATTAAATTATATGACATAAAAGTGGTATTTCGATTTGTAAATTCAGAGTCATATCCCACTGGTGGATCCATAGACTCTCCATTCCACTCTTTATCTCCATAACTTGGACCCGGACCAACTTTACCGATCCAACCGGCATCAGCTTGTGGCGGAATACTGTATCCTAAATGTTGTAAAGCATAAAGAATACCCATAGAACAATGTTTTACACCGTCTTCATTTCCTGTTATAATACATCCACCGGCTTTACCATAGTATATATATTGCCCCTTATCATTTTGTAGACCACTCATAGCATATAAGCGTTCGATAAGTTTTGTCGCTACAGAAGAACGTTCTCCCAACCAAATCGGTGTTCCGATAACTAGAATATCAGCTTCAATTATTTTCTTATAAATACTCGGCCAGTCATCTTTTTCATAACCTTCTTTGGTCATATCTGGTTGTACGCCCACAGGAATGTCGAAATCCGTGAAACGTAATACCTCTACATCTACACCCTCAGATTTCATAATATTAATTGACAAATCCATCAAATTGCGAGTATGACTTTTTGATGGTGATTTTTTTAGGGTACAGTTAATAAAAACTGCCTTTAAATTCTTGAAGTCCATTTTATAAATTTCTAAATATTTGTATTGTATTTATCATCAATACATTTTCTTTAGAAAAAATAGAACATTATAACATCACGATTTAAACTGCTAAAAAACAATCATTTAAATAAGTTGCATTGTATTTTGTGTTTTAAAGAAAATGTATAGAATAATGAATAACTTAATTCTATATACGGCAAGCTATGTATAGTATTAGGTAACTATTGGTTTAATCTAGTTTATTATTGCCTTTATAAAAAAGGTTGAAGCTAAGGGAGATTAAAAAATGAAAAATATCAAATAGATTGAGATTCCATAACTTTACCAACACCGATAAAAATTGTTATCATATTTCAATTTGTGCTGAACAAAAAGTAATACAGAATTTAAAATGATTTAGACCCAGCTATTTCGACGTATTAGCTTCTTAACTTTTGACACGAGTGAAGTTACTGACCAAACGGCAAGGCCCATTAAAACACAATTATAGGAATAACGGACTTATTCATTTTTAGTATATGAAGTTTTTAAGATCACATAAATCAAAAATTAATTTCCTCATATTTTTTTTGTAATAATAAATATGACAAGTTTATATTAAAAAATTGAAGTTTGCCCATAAAATCAAGCATTTAGAACCCAAGATTTTGCTAAATGCAACAACTCTTTCTTTTCTTCTAATGTACGACTTAAAGGTATTTGGGCCAGCCCAATTAAACGTCTTATAACTTCAACACCTGCAAACTCTTGCATTAATTTTACATTTATTGGTGCAGTGTAACTTTCTACGATCTCTTCTAAAATTTTCGTGTTTCCGGTGGCCATAAAAAGATGTGCAGCCATTACACCGAGGTCAAACTCGGCTACTCCCAAAAAACTAAATTCAGGATCTAAAACAAATACTTGATCTTTTAACCCCATCCAACTACCCGGATAGTAATCACCATGCAGTAATACCCCGCCAGTAGACAAGTATAATTCGCCAAGAGCAGAAATTTTTTCTTTAAGTAAAATATCTTGTTTTAATGGAAGAGACAAAGCTTGTAAACCAACTTGTACTTGATCTAATGAAAAACCGTTTTCTTCTAAAAATGGTAGTACAAAAATGTGTTGATGATTTAATTTACGTAATTCTAGATTTTCGGGGTAAGCACTTGAAACAGCACTTTCATGAATTCCCATGGCTATAGTTGTCAATTGTTCTAAATGACTTTTTGAAATGTTCCTTTTTTCGTAAACAAAAGAAAAATCTTCACTTTCCCCTAAATCTTCTAGAAATAACAAATGATCCTTAGGAAGAAAACCAAGAACTTTCGGTAGGTGTTGGTCTATTGCCTTTTTTTCAATAGTCTCATAAAATTGATGCTCTACCGCTATACGATTTATAGGAGCAGGTATATCTTGATATTTTTGGACAAAAGGTCTAGACTGCTTTGCAATAAACGTTCGCATATTAGTACGTATACGTAATACTACATTCATGTTTCCTTCCCCTGGTTTTTCTGTTGCTTTTACTTTTTCTTCGGCGCTCAGAATACCTTCTTTTCTCAAAAAAGCGCTTAAAAGCTCAATATTAATATCGGTTGTTAATTGCATTATCGTTAATTAAGTAGTGTATTTACATGTTCCCAAAAGTCACTTTCCATTTGATTTACATCTATTTTCGTATAAATCTCAATATCTCTTTGTGTGTTTTCCTTCGGTGTCTTAAAAGTTTCTATTGTTGCCCATTCAGGGTGTATTAAGGCCTCTATGATAGCTACGTCCCACATCGTCCATTTTGTCTTTTCAATATCCTTTTGAGTCCACCATCTAATATAGGTTTCCCAACGGTCAACCAAATAATCGGGCATACCACCTTTTCCTTTTAAATTATTATCTACCCTATTTTTATAAAATATAAGGTGCTGACTTGTAGTTGCGGACATGACACGTACGTTAAGTTTAGGATAATTCATTAGTACATTAACCGCAATACTGTCATTTCTAGAATTAAATTCATTTTTATCATAACTATTAGCCTCTGGATCATGCCAAAATCCTAAATAATTTACCTGTATTTTAGGAACAATTGTGGAATCCAACAAAATAGCGGAAGCTACATTGGTGCAAGACCCTAAGATGACCAACTGTAATTTCTTTCCTTCTTTTAATTCATGGGCTTTCTTAATAATAAATTGTGCAGCATCAGAATCTTGAGGCACATCACTAGCAGTTAAAGCATCATTACTACCCACAGGTAAAGGAATATCTGTACGGTCTAATAGTTCAACCAACCGTTTATTAATTATTTGGCTTTCTACTACAGTACTGTCACTTGCATAAGGTGAGGTGTGAAACTGTGCAGACGTAATTGCCAATAAATCTAGTTTTGGCTCTCCTATAGCTCGAACAAGGGCAAAAAGATCGTCTACCTCATTTGCCGTATCTGCATCTATTATGATAGGTATTCTGTCAGTATTCTGACGCTCCTGACCTTTACATGCATTTATGGTTATAACCATCAGCAACATAAATAAAACGCAATTTTTAATTTTCAACATATACCTTCTGCTTTAAAATTTATAATAGTTCTATTAGAATAAGTACCTCGCACTAAACTGAAACTGCCTTGGTGGCGCTGCGTTTCTTCCAATAATACCACTACCGGCAGGACCTTCTTGTATTTGGTTACTTTGGGTGGCATTATTGCTAAAACCACTTAAGTTTACTGTATTGAAGAGGTTAAAAACATCGGCTCTTAATTCTATTTTATTTCCTTTAGATAGTGCAAATTGATATTGTGCAGCCAAATCGAACGTATACGACCATGGTAGTCGATCACTATTTCTGCTTTCACCAGGCGAGCGATCACTGTTTCCTGTATAATTTTCACCAAAACCAGTACCATCACCATTTAAATCTCGGGTAAGAAATTGCTCAAAATCGGCAGATACAATTGTGGTATTCGGAATTCTATTAATTGGCTGACCACTTTGTAGTAAACCTGCAAGCGTTAAAGAGAGTCCCTTTACCGGGTACAAACTACCAATCGCATTAATAAGGTGAGTACGGTCATTGATAGAAGGTCCAAATTCTAGGTCATAATTATTACCATCCATAGCTCTAAAATTGATTCCTTCAGTATCATTTTTAGATGAGGATAAAGTGTAATTGAAACGGTAACCAAAAATGCCTTCGCCACGGTCCTTTTGATAATTAAGACTTAAAGCAGAGTATCGTGATCGACCTTCACTTTCTGTTATAATAACACTCCTCGCTATACCGGTTACTCGTTGCCCATTAATTGTAGCACCTCCATTCTCTATAGGTATTGGTCTTGACAAATCAGCTTCTGCCGCTGTACGTACATCATCTTGAGTAAAATCTGAATCAATAGTTAATTCTTCGGCAGCGTTTAAATTACGTAGTCTAAACAAATCGCGTGCTACATTATGTACCAAGTCTACATAGAATAAACTACTTTGATCAATTTGCCACTGATAACCCAAGGTAAATTGATGCGTGTACGGATTTTTGTAACCATTTGGGTTTAGAATACGACGCTCATTGCTAAATACACTTTCTCTATTGGCCTGTAACGTTTCTCCAGACGGACCGCTTAAATAACCTATATTATCTGCTTCTACAAAAGAGGCCGTTAAATTACCTTCAAAAGTAACTCTATCAATATCTGTATCTGCCGGTAGTATACCTAAATCAATAAATTCTTGTAGTTGTAAACGATAATCGGCACCATTGGTATTTTGTTGCAGTGCATCACTATAAAGCGCATAATTAATTTTATCATAAAAAATACCATACCCACCACGTATGCTGGCATTATCACCAAGCTCGTAATTAAAATTAAAGCGAGGTGCTATATTATTAACGTCACCTTTTGTACTGCCACCTTTTGAAAGGTTATCATAATCATAACGTAAACCATAAGTAATCTTAAGTTGATTGGTTGCACTCCATTCATCTTCTACGTATATCGAATAAATATTCTGAGTAGCTCCAAAAGACTGAGGTCGTAGCTCTACATCATAAGAAGTAACCGTAGCGTTCGATGGAATGTCATCAATACTCAAACCACTGCCTAAGTTAGCGGTATTCAAAACATCTAGTTGATTTTGGGTTAATCTTACTGAGTAATTACCACTGGGATTACCACCACCAGTAAGACTATGGTTACCAGATATTAAACCTAAACCAGCCTTTAAAGTATGGCTATTAAGGTAAAATTTACCTTTTTGCTGAAATTGAAAAGTATTCTCTAATTCATCAAAATCAAAACCCGGTCGACCAATTATTGCAATTGCTGATGAACCAGGATCTAGTATAGTTACCCGTGGGCTATCCGCATCAATAGGTCTGCCATAATCCCATCTAAAACGTGAATATTGAAAATTACTTTGAAAGCTATATGTGTCACCGATAAAATCATTTTTGAAAGCGATATTTAACGAATTACGATCTTGAAAATTTCCCGCAGAAGGAAAAAGTACACCGCCATCAAGGCCACCACCTTGTCTCTCAATAGTTACTAAACCAACATTGGCACGTAGTGAACTTCGGAAATTTTTAGACCAATTTTGATCAATTTTGGCAGAAATATATGCAAAATCATTATTTCCCCTAACGGTCTCATTTACACCCAACTGTTCAGAATTTAGAAGGTTATCCTTAAGATCTCTTGTATATTCTGCATTAACAAAAAAGAAAGTTTTATCTTTTACAATTGGTCCCCCAACAGCAAAACCTTGCTGATATCTTTGAAACCCATCTTGAACTTGGTTTCCAGAGAGATCGCGTTGTGCAAATGCAGAACTTGCATCAACTGCCGCCCCTGGTCTAGTTACAAAGAACACTTCGCCTTCTATTTCATTGCCACCAGATTTGGTGGTAACATTTATCACGCCGTTATTAGATAATCCAAATTCAGCTGAATAGTTATTTGTCAATACCGTAATATCTTTGGTAAAACCAACGGGAATAGCAAATTTTTGTCCCCCTAAAAAACGTTCGTTATTATCAAGACCATCAATAAGATAGGATGTGTATAAACCGTTACCTCCGTTTATACTTACATTTGGTGCCTCAGGAAAAAAACCTGTAGCCTGAGATACGTTTGGTAATCTGAACAATGCCCTAGTAATATCTCTACCTTCAACAGGTAACTCTTTAAGTTCTGCCTCTTTAAGTTCAAAAGATACCTCTGCAGATTTTCGATTTATACGAGCCCCAGCGATTGAAGAAACTACTACTTCATCTAAACTCTCGGTAATTGTCGAAGACGGAATTAATAAAAATTGCAAGCTAAGCTCTTGGTTAGAGCGAACATCTATAAGCTCTGAAACTTGAGCGGCATATGTGTCATTACCATCGAATACCACTTGGTAACCATTTATAACAGGTACAGAGTTGAAGTATACCTTACCTGAAACGTTAGTATTTTTATTGACCTCGTAGGCCATGTTCTTATTTAATAATGATATGTTGATTCCTTCCATTGGTTGATTTGTGTCAAAATCAATAATGGTTACCACTATATCTTCTTGTGCAGATAGCACGGCACAGCATAGCATAAGAGCTATTCCTAAATATTTTCTCATAAGAATTTTTGAAAGCACCCGTAGAGTGCAATTGATACATTAAATTAAAGCCCGATGGAAAGTTGAGTGTTGGGCGAGCCTTTATTGAAAAAACAGGCTAAAAAATATGTGGAATTAAAATTTTGACTGTATCGGCCAATAAAACTTAAAACTTCTAGTAATTTTTGTAGGCAAGAACCTATAACCTTAAAAGACACACCCAATTGGGCTAGTACTTTTTTTATTTCCTTTACTTCATCTAAATCATAAAAAGCTGGTAGATGATGAATTGTATTCTGTGCATGTGTTACACCTAGAGTTGTAGTAAGATATTGATGAACCTGATTGAAAATTTTATCGGTCTGCCAATCAAAAGACTCAAACGTTTTTGCATTAAAATGATTCTTTGAAAGTGCCAATAAATAAAAACCGCCATCTAAACTAGGACCAATAGTAGGCTGATTCTGTTGTAATCTAAGATACGCCTCTTTAATATGATTAGATTTTAACTGAGGTGTATCATTACCTATAGCGATAACATTTTCATAACCCAAGTCAAAAACAGATGTCATGGCATGAGTAAAACGTTGTGCAAAGGTATTTCCTTTCTGTTCTTTTTCGGTAAAAAGAATACAATCTAAATCTGTAGTCTTGGCTTTTTTTAGACTACTTGCGGTAAGCTTTTCAGAAAGTTCACCAGAAACCATAAAATGCTTATGCTTTCTCTCTTCTTCTGAAGAAAGTGCAAAAACAAGAATTGCTGTTTTGTTTAAATTAGCGATGTTTCTAGGTTTTAAAACTCTTTGGTCGTAAAGTTATCTAAAACAAAACAATAAAAATGATAAATTTTGAAGGATGTAGAATTCCAACAATTCGGAAACCCAAAAAAATATTCGAATAAATCAATGTAAATCAATGTAAATCAATATATTATACTGAAAATTACATCGTTAAAATATCGTTATGTAGTACAATAAAATGGTATAAAAATTAATAATTCCTGTATTCTTATTTAATGGATTTGGATAATTAATTTATGCTATAACTTTAAGTTTAAAAAACAAAAAAGGGAAATGCCTGGTCTGCTAAGGTTGACTGCTAAAATTAGCTGTTACGGCGTTATTACTTTTCTATCATAAATTTGATCGTAAACTAAATCGATAGATTTGTGAAGTTCACTTTTTGTAAATGGCTTGCTTACAAAATCTACACAGCCGAGTTCTCTGGCAACAATTTCAAACTCTTGTTTAGTAGAACTCGATATGAACGGAAGTCGGTCTGCAAACATTTCTAGAAATGAAAGTCCGTGCATACCGGGCATTTCAATATCTGCCATCACAACTTGTGGCTTGGCTATTTGTATGTGTACCCAAGCATCATAAGAATCTTCAAAAGTAAGCACACTACGCACTAAAGGATGTGCTTTGGCAAGCTTTTCTGCTAACGATAACCATAGATGAGAATCATCTACAATAACTAGTTCGAGTTTCATACTATTCGAGTTTAGAGGCGAAAAGTACCCCATTGTCTCAAAATGAAAAATTAATTCAGATAAAAGGCTTGAAAGTGTCTTTAAATGTTAAAATAGAGGTCAATTGTCCCGATAATCAGCACATTTAGATACTTAAAACTTCATATAATATATTAGTTAATCAAAAAAGAGATAATAAAATAAATAATACATAGGCTAGAATTTCCTCTAGCCTATGTTTATCTTATAACTTTCTTAGGTTAACTATAGCTGAAATAGCAATAAGTACTGTTATTAATATTGTAGGTAGCAATAGTTTTAACCAACTAAAACCATGGTCTACTTCGTGAAATTTAATTTCATGATTTTTCCAATCTACTGAACTCGCTGTTTTATGATTGAATATTTTATCATAAAAGCCCAGTCTCAAATTTTCATGAAACTTAGTCAATGCATTTAAAAAATCTAAATGACTTATCATATCTGTACCTGAAAGATTATTTAAAGTTAATTGTGCATGCATGGTAGGTACAAACAGAGCTACGTTTTCACTTACAGAATTTCGTAACTTAATCTTTTCAGTCATTTCTTCACTTGTTTCTTTGGCCGCTATATCTCCCATATGTTGCATTCCATAATACCAAATCCAGCTGAATTTATCTTGCGGCACTTTATATTTTACATACTGTGGATAAGCTCCAATAAAACCATTCATGGTAACATCCTTTTCTAGATCCCATTTTTCATGATAGCCATCTCTTTGCTCTACCATGGCATCTAACGCTTCTGGCACCTGATATTTGTTGATTACATAATTGTTTATTAAAGCAGGAAACAAAATGGTCAATACTACCCAAATAGAAATCAATGCCAAGGCATTAAAACTGGAGTTTTTTAGTAAGGTAACTATCCAAAAGCATAAGGCACTCCAAAACAATACATACAATATACTTTGTAGAAAAATAGCCCAGAAATTCTGCTTCATTGGTATCTGAAGTAGTGCACTTGCTAGAAACATCAAAAAAATCAATACCCCGAATACAAAGAGTATTCTAACGATTAGTTTTTTGAATAAAAACTGTGCTTTCCCAGAGGTTTGTGCCGCTAAGATCCGCCAAGTCCCCAATTCTTTTTCTTCGGAATACAGGTTGAAGGTCATGGCTATTAATACCAACGGAAATAAGTAAATAATAACAAAGCCTAGGTCTAAATTACCCGACATGAGCAATGACGGATTCTCAAAATCGGTATCATATTTTTGCCCTTCCAAACCGCGAATGGTTACGGCTTGTAATAACGGATTTACATCGCTCTGTCCTATAGAAATAGCACTAATGTTTACCGGTTTCTTAACCAAGGTAAATCGTAAGTAATACAACAACAACCCCAGATCATCATGATGGTATTCTAAATTCTTCTTTATACTCTCTTCTTGAAACACCTGAGCTGCAGCAATCGTCTTTTCTTGTTTGACCAAATACTGCTTGCCAATTAAGATGCTGATGACACCAACGGTCAATAACAATACTAAACTAACTAAGAAGATTTTTGTCCTAAAAAATGATTTAAATAATAAACTGTACATCTATATTGCTTTTAGGTTGGTTGATAATCTTAATAGTCCGAAAATGGCTAATACACCCCATAAAAGTAATGCAAACAAAGAGGTCAACTCATTTTTGAATACATCTGAAATAGTCAAAAATTGGTATTCGAACGGCGGAAATTCTTTCCAGTAGTCATTTGAAATCGTATCGGGTCCTGCTTTACCCTTATTCGGAATTAGATCCATCTGTAAACGATTCATTTCTTGGGCTAAATTGAAACGATACGTCTCTGCCTTATCTTTAAAGTGAAGGAAAGATTGAAAATCAGTACCAGAGAACGCCATAGACAAGTTCTTAATTGCAGTATATGGGTTTATAAAGGCAGAATAGCGTTCTAGATTATTTTGCTTGCCATAAACTTTATATAGCTCTGCTTGATGTTCTAGATATACACCTGCACTCAAAGCTTCACCTTTAGACATAACAAAACCACCATAATTAAAGGGTAAATCTGCAACATCGGTTACATTGTTTGCCAGTAGTACAGAATCTTTTAATGCTTTAAAATGTGGATCGTCTGGATTATGGCTATCTCCCAATTGCATTAGGTCATGCTCAACCGCTGTTTCCATTTCTATTTTAGAAGGAGTAGGGTATAGGTAAAAACCAATTGCCTGTAGTGATTTAGGAACTATGATAACGAATAGCAACCATATACCCAACAACTTTACCAAAGCGCCTTTAGCGGTTGCGCTAAAAGCTGAAACCAAAATAGTGATGGCGCTTAAAATTCCGAAAAATAACACGTATGATATCAGCAATACTAAATATCTAGATACACTATCGAAATGTATGCTGTCGTGTGATTCTACCAAAACAAAAAATAACAACACTAAAAATATAGCGCTTAGAAAAATCAATGAAAGACTCCATAAGCCCAACCATTTTCCAAGCACGATTTCCTTTCTTGTAATTCCTTGTCCTATTAAGAGTTTTAAAGTACCATTTTCTCGTTCTTTTGCTATAGTTGCAAAACCTAAATAGAAAATTAGTAATGGTACGATCACCTTTAATAACATAGCCAAACTTACCTCACCAAATCGCAGTAAACCTGTAGACATACTGGCTTCAGAAAAGTTTACGGTGTTCTGTTTGTGTGCTTCCAAGAAAACGGCATTACCGACAAAATTTTCCATTCCCAAATCAAAAACACTGAGAACGTGTTTCAGTCTAAAGGCAAAAGAACCATAGTGCGCCATACGGTGTGGGTGCTTATCCGGATTGTTTTCCCAGCTTTCTTGAACTTCATGTTGAATTTCATCTCGCGCAAAATTCTGGTCATGGTAATTTTCCCATCCGCTGTAAGCAGAGAAAATAAGTAAGAACAGCATCAAAATTGACGAGATTAACATCACCTTAGACCTAAAGGCATCTTGCCAAAATTGCCATGCCAGTAATTTTATAACTTTTTTTCTCATACTTAGAAGTTATACGTTGCATTTAATAAAACATTTCGAGGTGCACCAGGTCCTAATCTTGAAGGGTTAAGACCACCTAACCAATAGGTTTCATCAAATAAGTTATTCAACTTAAGTGTTAATTGTATTCCAGTGTTATTTGGCTTATAATAAAGCGCGGCATCAAAAACCGTATAAGACGGTAATAACAAACGATCGGTATCATAAGTAGGGTTATACCAAGTAAATCTTTCGTCCACATATTGCGCACCAAAACCGATTCCGATACCTTTTAGAGTTTGATTCACAAAGTCATATCGACCCCAAAAATTTGCATTATGCTTTGGTGCACCTCCAATAGGTTCGCCAATAAACTCTTCTATAGCATCTTCTACAATTTCAGCATCTGCAAAACCATAAGACGCCGTAAGGTTAAAATTCGGAGTAACGTAACCAGAAATATCCATTTCAAAACCTCTGCTTCTTTGTTCTCCTCTTGTGGTTAAATTATCTAGATCATAGGTGTCGCCCAATAAAATATTTTTTTGGGTAATATTAAAAATAGCGAGGTTAGCAAATATTTTACCGTTCATAAACTCTCCCTTTACACCAACTTCTGTTAAACTGCTTTCTAAAGGATCAAACCTGCTTGGTGATGTTGACCAAAAGAAACCTTCGGCAGTTGGTGATAAAGAAACCGTATTTGTATGTGGTTGAAATCCTTCTAAATAAGTAGCATAGGCACTAACTGTATTAGTCACTTCGTATGTTAACCCTAGTCTTGGAACAATAGCATCGTTCTTGAACTCTTGCTCATCTCCCTTATAATCAAAAATGTCTTTGAACGTCTCATACCGTAAATTAACTAGTGCCGAGAATTTACCGACTTTGAATTGGTTTTGAATATAGAAACCATTTGAAGTATTTAAATTTGCAGGTATCGATAATTGGGCAAGGTTGTAACTATCTGTATTTCTGGCTCCATTAAATGGATCTTCCAAATTAAAATGAGGCACAGCTGGTACGGGCATAGTAACACCGTCTACAACCATTTGTTGAAAATTATCTGGATTACTAGGGTCATAATTCGACTGACCACCATCAACGGTTAAATATCTTCTAGCACGAAGAAATCCGGCTCCAATTTTTCTTTCCCATCGTGTAGCATCATAACCAACTAATAGTTTGTTGGTAATATTTCCTTTATTAATATCGTAGGTAAAATAAGTGCTAAAATTATCTGTCTCCCAAAATTGCTGTCTTTCATCGTAGCGTAACCTTGCAAGCGTAGTAATTACATTACCATCAATATCTACCGCTGTACCATCAACTCTATGCTCTGCTAAATCTTCGTCCCAAGTTTGTTTCATAAACTGGGCATTGAAACCTAAATTCTCAGTAAACTTATGATTGAGATTAGCCATAAAGATAACCTCTTTAGTTTTGTAATGGTCGCTTGATGCACCTACATTCATCGTAATAGGTGTACTATTTAAATCGTACTCACCATTAATAGACCCAAATATCGGTTGACCTCTATCCAAATTTCCAACGGCATCGTTATAAATCATTTCTACGTTAACCGATGTGTTTTCGTTTGGGATATAACTAAAAGATGGCGAAATTAATATTGCATTATTATTTACAACATCTCTAAAAGAATCCGCTTCTTGAAATGCTGCATTAAAACGATATAACAAGGTTTTAGATTCATTTAATGGCCCTGTAAAATCTGCTGTTGCTCTTAATGTACCATAACTACCCGTGGTAAAACCTACAGAACTTCTTTTCTCTGTCAATGGTTTTTTGGTTACCATATTTACCGTACCACCCGGGTCGGCACTTGAAAAGGTAACAGAAGAAGGACCTTTGATAACTTCTACACGCTCTAAATGAGAGGTAATCGGTTGTAAAAAGTAGTATTGACGTGTACGCATACCGTTTAACATCTGTCCATCATCTGCTTGGGTAATACCGCGAATGTTGTAATGATTATATAAACCTGTAACTGTTATATTACTAACGGTTTTAACAGCATCTGGCAATTGAAAAGCTAGTCGGTCGGCTATTAATTCTTTGGTAACACTAGTGATGGCTTGTGGTAATTCTTTATTCTTAATGGCTACCTTGGTTGCTGAAAAAGAATAATCGCTATTGTAATCTGTTCTAAGTCTGCCTGTAACTTCTACAGATTGTAATTGTTCTACATTCTCTTGAAGGTTGATGGTACCCAAATCATAATCGGTAAATTGGTTGAATGATTTTTTAAAACTTTGGCTTTTCATACCTATATAGCTTATCGAAATCTGATAGTTTCCCGTTTCGGAAAGCGCAAAATCAAATTGACCATCGTCTCCAGTTACAGTACCTCTTTTTTTAGAAGTATTCTCAAGGTTATAGGAAATAGTCGATCCAAAAATGGGAGCTCCTTCATTATCCAAAATTTTTCCACTTACAGTAATTTGCGCCAAGGCAATGTTACCAACAAGTAACGCTAGTATGGTTATATAGTGTCTCATGTTTTAATTATATAGTTTCTAGGTAAAGTTGATTTAATTCATTTGCGTTAATCTCACTGGCTTTTAGCTGTTGTGCTAAAACACCTTCTTTCATGATACCAATTGTTGTACCCAATTCTACGGCATTGAAAATATCATGTGTAGCCATAAAAATGACTTTGCCCATTTGAGCTAGCTCTTTACAGATTATGGTGAATTCGGCGGTCGCTTTTGGATCAAGCCCAGAAGTAGGCTCATCCATAAATATTACTTCTGCATTTTTGGCAAGTGCAACGGCAATTCCCACTTTTTGACGCATTCCTTTAGAATATTCAGATAACCTTTTGTGTTGGGCATCTGCCTGTAACCCGGTCTTACTCAAGAAAGCTTCTAATTCTGATGTAGAATAGGAGAAGCCAGCCAATTTGCTAAAGAAATCAAGGTTCTCTATACCTGTAAGGTTACCGTATAATTGAACCGTTTCGGGTATATATGCTGTAAGCTTATTGGTGTCATCCTTGCCCACTTCTTTATCAGCAACGAACGCTTGTCCGCCATCTTTTTTAATGAAACCTAAAAAGATATTTATAGTAGTAGTTTTTCCCGCACCGTTTTGTCCTAACAAACAAAATATTTCTCCTTTTGAAACCTCAAAGGAAACATCTTTCAATGCCTTTTTTCCATTATAGGACTTGCTTATATTTATTGCTTTTAGCATATAACTATTATGTATTAAAATTGATAGTACTTGTAACAACACATCATTAAACCTTAATTAAAAGGTACATGAGCATTTTAAAATTATTGAAGATTACCTTAGAAGAAAGGCGTTGTCTATTTGGTTATTAAAGAATGATTAGCTTGAAAAAATATAGGCTTGCAAAATTTTAATAACAATGAAAAATGTTGAAACACCTTGAATTAAGGCATCTAAAACATTTCATACGGACTAAATAAATTGTGGAGGAGGCCTAGTAAAGAGATAACTAGATAAATACCTTTGGTTTAAGGCTAAAACTGGAGCAGCAATGGTAATCTTTGGCTCACCATTATAAATTTCTATTTGCGGAAAAACATGCGGTTCTGCTTCTAAGAGCGGAACAAAATTAACAGCAGTGGTAATATGACAAACCTCGCAATGTTGAATGTCGGTATCGTTTTCATGATGAGAAAGCGAGTGCAAGCCGGCTACCTTGAATAATAAAATCAAGGAAACATAAAACATGACAATAAGATGCTTTTTGTTTTTCATCTACAGATTGTAAAAATAAATATTGTTATGATTTAATTAAGAATTAATATTTAAAAACCTCTTTTTATGAAAGACTAGCCTTTTGTTTCAGTAACAATTATATTAAAACTCTAGACATTTATTTTATATTAATTATAGAAAATGTTATACGAAACACTCTTCGCACTTGCCTTGAATCAATAATTGTGAGACTTCAATTTTTCTGTTCGGTATTTGTGGCAGTGGTACAGTAAATGACAAACAATCAACCCTGCCGCAACTAAGACATTGAAAATGGGGATGAACATCTTTATGTTCGGAGGAAGTACAATCATTACATCTTGCATACCACTTCAAGCCTTCTTTCCCTAAAAAAGAATGTAGAATACCATCATCTTCTAGCTTGTCTAATACACGATAAATAGTGGTTTTATTAAATGTTGTTCCTAGCTTACTTATGAGTTTTTTTGCAGAAATAGCTACAGAGCTATTATCAAACTCCTCTAGTAATACTGCCACAGCCTTTGTTTTTCTAATTACTCCCATACAACAAATATAACGCAACCTTGTTGCATTAACAAATATTATATCTACATTTGCAACTCAGTTGTATTAACATAAATTTAAATGATTTTAATAAAACAAAAATCTGACATTTTAGGAACTTTTGCTAGTTCATTATGTCTTGTTCATTGCATTGCCACTCCATTTTTATTTCTTGCCCAAGCTGGTGCAGCAAACTGTTGTGACGGTCCGCCAACTTGGTGGAAATTTATGGATTACTTGTTCTTGGCAATTTCATTTATTGCCATTTTCTGGTCTACCAAAAACACTAATCTTAAATGGACCAAACCAATGCTTTGGTTTAGTTGGTCTGTATTGGCGGCAATAATACTAAATGAAAAACTAGAATTATTTTCTATTCCAGAAGCCGCCGTGTACGTTCCTACAATTACATTGGTCTTACTTCACCTATATAATAGAAAACACTGTAAGTGTAACACTGATAAATGCTGTGTAAATGAATCATAAAGAACAAATAGAAGCTACTGGCGACAATCATTTTTCAAAAAGTATTAAAACCCCGTTACGTGCCGATGCATTTGACAAGACAGATGATGAAAAAATCACTAAAATTCAACATCATTTTAAAATGATCATGGAAGAAATGGGACTAGACCTAACTGATGATAGTTTATCTGGTACCCCATACCGCGTTGCAAAAATGTATGTAAAAGAATTGTTCTACGGATTAAACCCTGTGAACAAACCAAAGCTTTCTACATTTGAAAATAAATATGGTTACAAAAAAATGCTCGTAGAACAATATATAAATATTGATTCTGCCTGTGAACACCATTTTCTACCTATAGTTGGACATGCTCATATTGCCTACATTCCTAAAGATAAAGTAATCGGGTTATCTAAAATTAACCGTTTAGTAGATTATTATGCTCGTCGTCCACAAGTTCAAGAACGATTGGTACTTCAAATATTGAAAGACCTGCAAAATGTTTTAGACACCGAAGATGTTATTGTCTCTGTTACCGCAAAACACCTTTGTGTTTCTTCTAGAGGTATAAAAGACCAAAGTAGTTTTACTACCACCCTTGAATATGGAGGGTGTTTTACCGAATCTAAAACGCGAAACGAGTTTTTAAAAATTATAATGCAAGAGAAGGTATAGCTTACAAATCAAAGCAAAATTGGAATTACATTTTTCTAAATAAATTATGATGGAGTATAATAGAAGAAAATTTATTTCCTTCATGGGAAAAGCGGGTTTAAGTACTGTTGTTATGCCTCAATTTTTAATAGGTTGTGGTAGTACGGCAACACCAATAAAAGGCTTTATAATTACACCCAAAGAAAGACTAAACGTGTTAAAATCATTAGTTTTAGAAGGTTTAGTAGCTTCTGATAAAGATGACCTTTTATTAGCTAACGGATTAGATTATCATACCATTATTAAATGGGGAGATAAAATTAACGATACAGACTCTTTTGGTTTCAACAACGACTTTACTTGTTTTATTCCTTTGGATGATAGCGAACCAAAAGATGGTTTACTTTGGGTAAATCATGAGTACGTAAATCCTCTTTTTGTTTCTGACTTTGATGCTAATGCATATGAAAACCCTTCTCAACATAGAACTAAAGAACATGTTGATAAAGAAATGTACAATGTAGGAGGAAGTATCATACGAATCAAAGAAGAAAATGGTATTTGGAAAATGGTTCAAAACGATCCTCATAATAGAAGAATAACTGCTAAAACACCTATTCAACTAAATTGGGACACCCCAATTAAAGAAAAGACTACCGTAATTGGCACTCATAGTAATTGCTCAGGTGGTATTACACCATGGAAAACATTTCTTACCTGCGAAGAAAACTATGATGGTTTTTTTGGAGAAACAGAATACGACACAAATAATGTAGCTACGCATAGACCTAGTTCTTACGGTTGGGAAAAATTTTATAATTACCCACCAGAACATTATGGTTGGGTTGTCGAAGTAAACCCAAAAGACGGGTATGCACAAAAACATATAGCCTTAGGTAGGTTTGCCCATGAATGTTGTACACTTTTTGAATTAGAAGATAAGCGCGTAGTGGCTTATACTGCTGATGATAGAAATGACGAGCATTTATATAAGTTCATTTCTTCTAAACCAGGTTCTTTAAAGGAAGGAACATTATATGTAGCAGATACGATCAACGGAAAATGGTTAGCTCTAGATTGGGCAAGCCAACCTATTTTAAAAAATAAGTTTAAAAACCAGACTGAAGTCTTGATCAGAGCAAGAGAGGCTGCAAAATTACTTGGTGCGACAAAATTGAACAGACCCGAGGACATTGAAATAGATCCCATTACTGGTCATATTTTTATTTCATTGACCAATAATAAGCCTCAAGGAGATTTTCATGGTTCTATTTTAAAAATAGAAGAAAACAAGGGTAATTTTGATGCGCTAAATTTTAAAGCTTCTACCTATTTGGCAGGAGGAGAAGAAAACGGTTTTTCTTGTCCAGATAACTTAGCATTTGATTTATCGGGCAATCTTTGGATGACCTCAGACATCTCTGGAAGTTCTATGAACAGAACAGACAAACCTTATATGCCTTTTAAAAACAATAGTCTTTTTGTTATTCCACGATATGGTGGTGATGCAGGAAAGGTAATCAGGGTAGTTTCAGCTCCAAATGATGCAGAGCTTACCGGACCTTGGTTTTCTCCGGATGGAAAAACGCTATTTCTGAGCGTACAACACCCAGGTGAACAAACTACAGATTTAAACAAGCCTACCAGTACCTGGCCTTTTGATGCCGATAATATACCAAAACCTGCCGTAGTTGCCATTACCGGAGATTTAATCGAAAAAATGAATAAACTAAATCAAATTGAAGGCAGTATCTAAATAGTCAACTAAAACAATATTATTCACATGGAAGCTATAATAACCGTCGTCGGTTTTTTGGGGTCGGGAAAAACAACTTTGTTAAAATACCTGATCAATAGCTATTTTGACAAAGGGTGGAGTCCATTTGTTATTCTTAATGATTATGAAAATGCCTATCTAGATGCGCAACAGCTCACGAATAAATTAGATGTTAAATCTATAAAAGCACTAAGCGGTAGCTGTATTTGTTGTAGCGGTATCATGGAACTTAGAAATACCGTAAATAGAATACCAAAAAGAGAAAACGGAATAACCTTAATTGAAGCAAATGGAACCTCTGATGCCTGCTCGCTTATGGAATTTCTGGGCGTGGGGCTCCATGATCGTTTTTTACCTCCAGTTCAAATATCTGTCGTAGATGTAAAAAATTGGCAAAATAGGAGAGAACATAATGAACTAGAATCCAATCAAATTCAGGTTTCCTCTCTTCTTGTATTAACTCATCTTGAACACACGACAAAAGATAGACAAACCTTAGTTATCAAAGCATTAAAAGCACTCAACCCAACTGCTAAAATTATTACTATAGACGACTTAGATGTTTCTCTTCTTCCGCTGTTATTGCCCACAAATAATACTGCTACAAAATTCGACCATCAAAAAGCACATTGGTCATCTTGCTCTGTTGATTTACCTGATCTACCTAGTAATATTTGTATTGAAAGCATATGCAAACAATTGCCCAATAGCATACTACGTGTAAAAGGCTGTGCAAAAATTGAAGGAGAAGACAAGTATACCTATTTTGAAAGAACACCAGATGGCAAGGTGTTCATTAGACCGTTTAACGGCATACCTACAATAGGATCTAAACTCTTGACCATAGGGCCAGGAAGTGAACCTACTATTTTAGAAGAAGCAATAAAGACTAGTTTAATTTTAAAAGAATCGAACACATGAAAAAATTACCTGTTACCGTGTTAAGCGGTTTTTTAGGAGCTGGAAAAACTACATTGTTGAACCATGTACTTCATAATAAAAAAGGTTTAAAAGTAGCGGTCATAGTTAATGATATGAGCGAGGTTAATATTGATGCTCAATTTATTGAAAATGAAAATACACTATCTAGAACCGAAGAGAAATTGGTGGAAATGTCTAACGGTTGCATCTGTTGTACCTTAAGAGAAGATCTTATGGTCGAGGTAGAAAAGTTAGCTTCTCAAAATAGGTTTGACTATTTACTGATTGAAAGTACAGGCATAAGTGAACCGATACCAGTAGCTCAAACATTTACTTTTGAAAGTGAAGACGGCGCCATTGATTTAAGTCGTTTTAGCTATATAGACAACATGCTTACCGTGGTCGATGCCTATAATTTTTTAAAGGATTTTTCTAGTTCAGATTATCTAACGACAAGAGACCTCACCAATATTGAGGGTGATGATAGAACCATCGTTAATTTATTGACCGACCAAATTGAATTTGCCAATGTCATCGTCATCAATAAAATTGACCTGGTATCCACAAAAGAGTTAGAAGAGCTTATTGCTATTATTCAAAAATTAAATCCTGAAGCCCGTATAATTACAGCCAATGAATCTAAAGTCGAACTAGAAAACGTACTTAATACGGGGTTATTCGATTATGAAAAAGCAGAAGCCTCTGCTGGTTGGTTAAAAGAATTAGAGAACGAACATATACCTGAAACCGAAGAATATGGCATTAGTTCATTTGTTTTCAGAAGTAAAGAACCTTTTCATCCAGACCGTTTTTTAAACTATTTAAACCAACGTTTTCCTCAGAATATAATAAGGAGCAAAGGTTTGTTTTGGTTGGCATCAAGATCTGACCAAGCATTACTATGGAGCTCTGCAGGAGGCTCTTGTAAAGCAGATTCGGCTGGTGTTTGGTGGGCATCAATGCCCTTAGCTGAACGCGTAGGCTACGGTGCTTTTGCTGAAAATCAAAATCAAATTGAATCAGATTGGAATGTTCTTTTTGGTGATAGAAAAATTGAATTGGTATTTATAGGGCAGCATATAGACAAAGAAGAAATGATTTCTGAATTAGAGAAATGTATTCTTACGGAGCCAGAGATAGACTTATGGAAAGAACAACTATTTCCACAACAAGATCGTTGGCCTATAGCTTAAAAATGCCAGGAAATTATATGGTACACACAGATCAACTTAAATTTCAATATAAAAATAAGGAACAGCTTTTTCGCTTTCCCAATATTACACTCAATGAGCAAGAAAACTTACTCATTCTTGGAAAATCCGGTATTGGTAAAACAACTCTTCTACATCTTTTGGCAGGTTTACAAAAACCCACCGAGGGTTCTATTGTAATAGATGATGTACAGATCAATTCATTATCACATGCTCAAATAGATAAATTTAGAGGACAACACATTGGACTCGTTTTTCAAAAAAGTCATGCTATTACGTCTTTAAATGTATATGATAATTTAAAGGCACGTCTATTTTTTAGCAAAAAAGCCGTCAACCCTAAGGCTATAGATTTTTTATTAGAACAATTAGATTTAACAGAGACTAAAAAAAATAAAGCAAACCAGTTAAGTGAAGGGCAATTACAACGTTTAGGTATTGCACTAGCTGTAGTACACGAACCAAAAATCATATTAGCCGATGAACCTACTTCTAATTTAGATGATGAAAACTGTAATAATGTTTTGAAATTGTTACTGAAACAAGCTTCGATCAATAAGGCTAATCTAATAGTCATTACGCACGATGCGCGTATTAAATCTGCTTTTAATAATGTAATTACGTTATGAACAATTGGACCTTAAGCCTTAAAAACCTTCTACATAAACCGCTCTATGCTTTTCTAAGTATTTTCGCCTTATCGATAAGTGTTGGTTTATTATTAGGTATTCAGCAATTAGACATCTCTATACAAAATCAATTTGAAAATGGATTAGGTGATATAGAAATGGTTGTAGGTGCAAAGGGAAGTCCATTGCAATTAGTACTTTCTTCAGTTTTACATATCGATAATCCAACGGGAAACATTCCGTTTTCTGAAGTCGAAAAGATGTCTAAGAACCCGATGGTAAAAAAAGCGGTACCTATATCTTATGGAGATAATTATAAAGGTTATCGCATTGTTGGATCCACTTTTGATTTTGGAGATATTTACAAAGCAAAACTTTTAAAGGGCAGGGAGATAGAGAATTCTATGGAGGCGGTTTTGGGTAACGATGTAGCACAACGTTCTGGTTTGAAAATAGGTGATAAGTTTGTAAGTTCTCACGGATTGACCCAAAATTCAATTGAAGAGCACGACCAATCTTTTAAGGTCGTCGGTATTTATAAAACCACGCATAAAGTAATTGACAGACTTATTGTAACCAACCTAGAAAGTATTTGGAACGTACATGAACATGGCGAAGAACATATAGAAGAAGAAAATGATGAAGTTGATCATCGTCATGAACATGAAAAAGAACACGATAATCATAAAGAGGATACTAAAGAAATAACATCAATATTGGTTTCTTTTAAAAATCCTATGGGGTATATGACTTTTCCAAGGCGAATTAATACAACAACGAATATGCAAGCTGCCTTGCCTAAATATGAATTGCAAAGACTTTTTCGTTTTACCGGTGTTGGGGTTAAAGCCATATCTTGGATTGCGTATATCATTTTACTTATTTCTTGTATCACTATTTTCATTAGCATATATAAAATGGTCAAAGAACGTGCATTTGATCTCGCATTAATGCGAACTTACGGCGCGAGTAATTTTCAAATCATCTACATAGTTGCACTTGAAGGTTTTGTAATGGTATTAGCTTCTTTATTATTCGGCTTTCTATTTTCTCAATTGGGTCTACTTTTTATTGTCAACATGTTCAAATCACAGTTTCAGCAAGATGTTGTATTGACATTCTCTAGAAATCAAATGATAGAAACCTTACTTATCGTTACGGTGATATCTATACTTTCGATTTTACTTGCTATTCTGCCGCTATTAAAAATGAATATCTCAAAAATTATAAGTGATGAAAAATAATTTCTTCTATCTATTCGTATTTCTATTATCTACAAACGCAATAGGTCAAGTAGATCTTACCTGGAAAGATTTAGCCGATATAGAATACACCGAAAAATATTTTAGAGATTATGACGCTAATTTTCTTTACCCAAAGTTTAGCAAAGAGATGTCTGATCTTGTTGGCAAACAAGTTTCATTATCTGGTTATTTTTTAGATATTTCTCCAAACGGCGATTTAATTGTCTTATCTAAAAACCCTTTATCTTCTTGTTTCTTTTGTGGAAATGGCGGACCTGAGACTGCAGTAGAAATCGTTTTTAAGTCTGATCAAGACTTTAAAACTGACGATATTGTTCTCATTACAGGTATCTTAAAACTAAATAAAGACGACATAGAACACTTTAATTACATACTTACTGACTGCTATGGTATACTATTGAAATAATTAATCGGTTTTTTAGAAAAGTTAAATTAAATATCTATTACAACTTAGTTGCGTTAATTTGAAAAAGGTAATATCTTTGGTAAATATTGTTTGCAAAAACTGACCAATTCGAATAACCACGTTTTAATAGTAATGAAGCTAAGTCGTACAAAACAAAATATCACTTATTTTTTGCTTGTTCTTTTTCTATCCATGAAAATGACAGGGCTTCATTCGTTTTCGCATACAACTGATGATACCGAGCACGACACTTGTGCTATATGTAGCCATGCGGTTACGCATAGTTTAACCGCAACCATTTCTCCTTCTGTTGATAATTTTCATATTATAAACAATCTGTTTGTTACTGAAGCTAAACAAACTAGCGACTACAGTTCTATAGTTGCCAATACTTTGGTTACAAGCGAACTTTTTTCTAGACCTCCACCACCTTTACTATAAGTTTTCTATACATTTTATCTTTTTACAAATTGAATTTTCCACAAACCACTTTTTTATAAAAGTGATTGGAAATCAAATGTTATGTAATCTTTTATTATATAAATGTATAGGCTTTGACATGTTTTTTTTCAGAGAATAACAATTCAAATCTTATAGTATATCATTATGTTTTATAAAATACTGGGTGTATGGCTATTTTCTAGCCTGTGCTCAATAGCTACTGCACAAGAAACTTTTCAAGTAAAAGGAATTGTGTTGCACGCTAAAGACTTAACACCAGCACAAGGCGCATCAATTGTCGGGAATAATCTTTTTGCAGTTTCAACTACTACTGGTGCTTTTTCTATTAACAATGTTTCTAAAGGTACCTACACTTTTACAGCATCTCATATTGGTTGCGAGCCTACAACCATTAGTGTTGATGTGGGGCCGAATATGAAAGAAATTAAGATATTCTTAGTTGAATCCACTACAGTTTTAGATGAGGTAAAAGTCAACGGAAAAACAAAAAATAGGGAAATTCAAGAAATCGCAATTGTTTCTCAAACAGTATCTAAAGAGTTTTTAAATAGCAATAGAGAAAATAGTTTAATGCAAACTTTGAGTAAAATACCCGGGGTAAGCACTATCAATATCGGATCAGGACAATCTAAACCAGTCATAAGAGGCTTAGGGTTTAATCGTATTGCAGTCGTACAGAATGGCATAAAACACGAAGCACAACAATGGGGAAATGACCACGGTCTAGAAATAGACCAGTATGGTATTGAGAACATACAGATTATTAAGGGCCCAGCTTCATTATTATACGGGTCAGATGCTATTGCTGGCGTTGTAGATATACAACCCAATAAAACTCCGTTACCAAATTCTTTTGGTGGTGAAGTTAATATTCTTGGCGAGAGCAATAATGACTTGCTAGGTGTTTCTGCGGGTATTGTTTCTAGAAAAGATAAATGGTTTTATCGCAGCAGAATTACTTATAGAGATTATGGTGACTATAAAGTACCGGCAGATAGAATCAATTATGAAAATTACATATTTGAATTACATGAAAATAATTTAAGGAATACAGCGGGTAACGAAGCAGATGCCAGTTTAGGTATTGGATATGTAACTGAGGGATTCAAATCTGAAACCGTATTTAGTAATGTTAATGCCAAAAATGGATTCTTTGCCAACGCTCACGGTCTTGAAGTACGTACATCTAGTATAGATTATGATAGCTCAAACAGAGATATTGACCTTCCATATCATAAAGTCAATCACTTTAAAATAACTAACAACACCACTGTAAATACTGGTAACCATGAATTATTCTTTGACTTTGGCTACCAGAATAATAATAGAGAAGAGCATTCAGAACCTGTTCCTCATGGTTATATGCCACAACCACCAAATACTAAAGAGCGCTTGTTTATTAAAAACACGTATTCCTTAAATTTTAGAGATGCGTTTAAACCTACCGACCAACATGACATGGTTCTAGGGTTGAACATGGAATACCAAAACAATAATATCGGTGGGTGGGGATTTCTAATACCAGAATACAATCGTTTTACGGCGGGTATTTTTGCTTATGATCAATTTGAAATCAATACCGACCTTCATGTCTTAGGAGGATTGCGTTATGACGTTGGTAGGGTAGACACCAAGGCATATTTTGATTGGTATCCATCAACAGTAAACAACGAAGATGGCTCTACATCATATATATATTTACAACGATCTAAAAACAAAACTATAGATTTTGGCAGCCTCAGTGCTTCTTTGGGGCTTAGCTATATTCAGAACAAAACCAGTTACAAAATAAATGTTGGTCGAAGTTTTAGAATGCCTTTGGCTAACGAGTTGGCTTCGGATGGAGTTAACTATCACATGTATCGCTACGAAAGAGGTGACCTAAATTTAGACCCAGAAGTTTCGTATCAGTTAGACTTATCCTTTGAACACACTGAAAACTCTTTTAGTGTTGGTGTGAGTCCATTTGTAAATATTTTTCAAAATTATATTTACCTAAATCCAACTTCAAGTTATTATGAAACCATACAAATTTATGAGTACACGCAGGCTGAAGTATTTAGAATAGGTGGTGAATTCAATGCAAGCGCTACTATTACTAAAAACTTGCAGTTGGATGCATCTGTTGAATATGTGTATTCCAGACAACAAAGTGGTCCAAAAGAAGGATTTACTTTGCCGTTTTCTCCGCCTTTATCGGGATTATTATCTGCCCGATATCAATTTGAAAAACTTTTGTTTTTTAACCAACCTCAATTGATAACAGATTTTAGAATTACCGCAGCTCAGGAACAAATTGTACCACCAGAAGAAAAAACAGACGGCTATCAAGTATTGAACATGTCTTTCTTATCAGAATTGGATGTGTTTAAAAATAGCTTACCACTAGAAATGCGCGTAAAACTGAATAACGTATTCGACACCAAATATTTTAATCATACTAGTTTTTATAGGCTCATAGATGTGCCAGAAGCCGGTAGAAATATATCAATATCGCTAACCATTCCTTTTTAATATTCAATAATCAATAATCTAATTAAAATTAAGTATCATGAAAACAACTATTTTGAAACCAAACTTTAAATTTTTAGCAATTATCGCTTCATTCGCACTCTTTCTGCAATCTTGTAGTAGTGATGATGACAGCAGCATCGAACTGAGTGCTCCTGAAATTACCAATTTTGAATATGGCGAAGGTCATCATGACGAGGACGAAGACGAAGAGGAAGACCATGACCATGAAACTGAAGAAGCATATGCTTATATAGGTTCAGATATTCATTTAGCCGCAGATATTACTGCAGAAGCTACCGTTAGTAGTATTACTCTTTCTATTCACGCGCATGACCTAGAACTTGAAGAAGGCGAAGTAGAATGGGAATTTGAACAAGTATTTACAGATGCAGACTACTTGGTTATAAATCCAAGTTTTCATGAACATATCGATATACCTACAGATATTCCTTCTGGAGAATACCATATTGAATTATTGGTAACCGACGAATTAGGAAATAGTACAGAAGTAGAGGGGTATGTTCAAATTTTAGATGTCATTACCTTAAGTGATTTTTCTATTGACAGTTCAGTAGCTAGAGGAGAGGATTTTCATGCAGAATTTATGATTAATGCAGTTAACGGTATACATAGCATAACTGTTGATATTCATGCACACGGACTTACAGTTGCAGAAGGAGAAGAAGAGTGGGATTTCGAAGCTGAGTACTTAGAAGGTTACCATGAAGAAACCGAGGTTGAATTCCACCAACATATCGATGTGCCGGCTACAGCACCTGCCGGAGAATATCATATGGTTTTTACTGTTGAAGATGAAGATGGTAATACCGAAGAATATGATACTCATATAGATATTACAGCATAATTCAAAATTTAATACCGCATAGTATTTTAATATACTATGCGGTTTATAAACATATCATATGAAGTCTACTTTCAAATATTTTCTTTTTTTACCCTTATTGCTGTTAATTGCCGCATGTTCGAACATCGATAGTGATACTATCGATGAAGAAAAACCAACAATCAGCATTGATTATACAGAAGGTTTTCCTCAAGGTTGCGAATTACTAACTAGAGGAGAAACCTATAATTTTAGAGCTATGGTAACCGATAATGATGAACTAGCTGCATACAGTATCGATATTCATCATAATTTTGACCATCATACTCATGATGACCAAGTTGGCGACTGCTCTCTAGAGGATTTAAAAACTGCCATAAACCCACTAATTTATATAGAGAACTATTCTATCGAAGAGGGGCTAACTAGTTATGAATTCAATGTATCTATAACTATACCAAACGATATAGATACGGGCGATTATCACTGTGCATATTCTGTTACAGATGCTACAGGTTGGCAATCTAGAACATCCATAGATATAAAAATAATAGAGTAAAAATTATATACACATTTTTTAAATACTGATTGCGGTATCAACAGTTATGTACCATGGCAATCATCACAAGGTTTTGAAAACATGAAATTAATATTAGAATGAATCTTAACTTAAAAAACAAATTACAATTTTCACTACTTTCTATATTTTCAACAATATTATTTCTAACTTCTTGTAATAATAATGAGGAGGTTGAGGAAATCATCTTAATAGCGCCTACCGTGTCAGAAGTTGAAGTAGGATTATTTAACAATGAACTTGGAGTCGTAGGAGAAGATTTTCACTTTAATGCAGAGTTTTTAGCAGGTGATTTATTAAATCTAGTTACTATAAATATTGAGCAAAGAGAAGGAGAAACGTATTCAACAGATTGGTCTTTTGAAATGGTTTGGGATAAATATCAAGGTTTAAAAAATGCTACTATGCATCAGCATTTTGATATACCTGCAGAAGCTCCAAAAGGGATTTATGATTTTATAATAACTGTTACAGACCAAAACGGAACATCTTCAGAAGAAGTCAGAAACATTGAATTGATTGATGCCGCTGATTTTCCAGAAGTGAATCCGCATGTAGAAGTATTTGGAGTAGACAAAATAAATGTAGAAGGCACAGGAGGATTTAATAATTTTTACAATAACGGTGAATTCAGAAACCCTGAAGAAACCTTTTTCGGTGTAGATGAATCTATCTGGTCATCTCTACAAATTGGAGAGATTAAAGGAGATGGTATTTTGTATGGTCTATTAATTAAAAAGAGTCTTAATCACAAACCTGAAACTTTAGAAGCTATCGATTTTTCTAAGGTAATTGTTACGGAAGTTAAAGAACACACAGGGTTTGAAGAAGTAAGAACTTTCTCCAATAGTTTTAATACCAACTTTAATAACCATTATATGTACGGTGTTCCTCTTAAAATTGGTGCGACAGAAGATAATAATTTTCCAGAGACTACAACTATTACCGGAGATTTAGCATGGGAAAACGGCACTTACTACTATGGCGTAGTATATTATAATTTTACATACTTAAAAAGTGCATTTCAATATATCGAATTCGATATTATTATAGAATAATATAATTAGCAGTGTCTGGACTGATATCTTACACTGCTTTTTAATTTTTACTATGATTCATTTCTAAAATGATATAAATCAAAACTTTAATTGCAGTTAGGGTAATTTAACAATTAGAAATGAATAAATTTATAAATATCAAACCTGTTATAGGTTTTGGCACTGTAGCAAAAGCTTGGTGCTTTTGTAAAATCAGAAATTATAAACAGACCAACCACCATACAGGAAGTTCTAAATCAATTAGACAGTATCATTGATAATGCTATAGTAAACAATGACCGCATAGGATATTTTGCTTTTTTATATAGAAGGGTTACTGCTGAAATTCTGAATGAGGTACAATTAGGGAATTTTGAGGATAATGCCCGAATGGAAACTTTTGATGTTGCCTTTGCCAACTACTATATAGATGCATACAACGGTTATAAAACAAACCAACCAATCAGTACATCTTGGCAGTTTGCATTTGATACCAAAAACGACCCACTAACCATTCTACAACATATCATGTTAGGCATCAATACCCACATTAATCTGGATTTGGGTTTAGCAGCAAGCACTGTAATGCAAGGCAAAGAAATAATTGATATTGAAAATGATTTTAATGCAGTAAATACCATTCTTGGCAATATTGTCAATGAAATGCAAGACAGATTAAGTAGGGTTTCTCCCTTACTTTTTCTATTGGACATTGCAGGAAAAAATACCGATGAAGAAATTATCAACTTTAGCTTAGGTAAAGCCAGAGCATTATCATGGTTAAATGCAAATCTACTTTGGGGATTAGGAGATGGTAACCAAGATGCCGCTATTCATCAAATGGACAATACCGTGTTAAGACTTGGCGAATTTATAAAAGCTCCAAAATCTAAAATTGTTACTTACGCCCTAAAGTTTTTAGGCAAGTTTGAAGAAAAGAATGTAGGTCTGGTAATTTCCAAGTTGAGAGAGGATTAGTTTTAATTGCCAATGAAAAACCAATTTTTCCTTTAACATTTTTAATTGCATTTCATTAATAAACATTATTGTTTTGTGTTCAATTATGAAATATTCTCTTTGCAATTATCAAATTTGTAATTGTACGTTAAAACCATATTAAATACTGCCAAAAAACTATCTCATTTCGCTAAATTCAAGCATATAAAATGAATGGATTCTGGTCATATATCTAAAGGATATCCCCCCTTAGTATCGCACTAATATTTTACCTTCCAATCTATTGTTTTATAGTTATTTATAAATTAACATTATCTCAAACCAATCTAACTATGAAGACTATTATCAAGTCCTTTCTACTATTGCTATGCATTAGTAGTTTAGGCCACACTTTGCGTGCGCAAGAAAAAAGCAAAAACCCCTTTGCTGGGCTAGAATTCAGGAATATTGGTCCGGCAATGACCTCTGGTCGTATTGCCGATATTGCCATTCACCCAGAAAATGAAAACATCTGGTATGTTGCCGTAGGATCTGGCGGTATGTGGAAAACTATGAATTCTGGTACTACCTGGAAACCTATTTTTGAGAAACAAGATGTATACTCCATGGGCTGTGTAACCATAGACCCTAGTAACCCACATACTATTTGGGTAGGTACAGGTGAAAATGTAGGTGGTCGCCATGCTGCTTTTGGTGACGGAATTTACGTTAGCCATGACGATGGTAAGACTTGGAAAAATATGGGTTTAGAAAATTCTGAACACCTATCAAAAATCATTGTACACCCTACAGATTCCAATACGCTATGGGTAGCTTCACAAGGTCCATTGTGGAGCAAAGGCGGTGATCGTGGTGTTTATAAAACTACAGATGGCGGTAAAACTTGGAAACGTACCTTGGGCGATGCCGAATGGGTTGGTGCAACAGATATGTTAATAGACCCAACAAATCCTGATATTTTATACGCTGCTACATGGCAAAGACACCGTACGGTTGCTGGTTATCTTGGTGGTGGTCCTGGATCAGGACTTCATAAAAGTACAGATGGCGGAGAGACTTGGAAACCTTTGAAAAACGGTATACCAAAATCTAATCTTGGTAAAACGGGCTTAGCCATGTCGCCTTTTAATTCTGAAGTTATTTATGCAGCGCTAGAGCTTGATAGAACTAAAGGTGGTTTTTATATGTCCAGCAATGGTGGTGAGTCTTGGGTAAAACAATCCGATGCCGTTTCTGGTGGTACCGGTCCGCATTATTACCAAGAAATTATTGCTTCGCCACATGAAGAAGGCACCGTTTATTTTATGAATAATAGTGCCTTGGTTACCAAAGACCACGGTAAGACATTTACGCAAATGAGCAGGTCTAACCAGCATAGTGATAGTCATGCATTGGTATTTAAAAAATCCGATCCTAATTATTTGCTTATTGGTACAGACGGTGGTTTATATGAAAGTTTTGATAATACCGAAAGCTGGAAATATGTAAGAAACCTACCTATTACCCAATATTTTAAAATTGCCGTTGACGATGCCAAACCTTTTTATAATGTGTATGGCGGCACTCAAGATAATGGCTCACATGGCGGACCTTCAAGAACAAGAAGTTCAGATGGTATTGCCAGTGCAGATTGGTGGAAAACTTTAGGTGCAGATGGTGCACAAACAGCAACAGAACCTGGTAATCCTGATATTACCTATGGCGAATTTCAACAAGGGGCTTTATGGCGAATTGATAGTAAAACATTAGAAAGTGTTTTTATACAACCTCAAGCTAGGGAAGGTGACCCGTTTGAACGTTTTAACTGGGATGCTCCAATTCTTGTGAGTCCACATAACCCTACAAGGCTTTATTTTGCTTCGCAACGTGTATGGAAATCAGAAAACAGGGGAGATGCTTGGAATCCTATTTCAGAAGACCTTACCTTGAACCAAGAACGAATGGATTTTCCGTATTATGGAACATCGCAAAGCTGGGATAATGCTTGGGATATCAAAGCAATGTCTAACTACAATACTATTACCTCTTTAGCAGAGTCTCCTAAACAAGAAGGCTTGATTTATGCAGGTACTGATGACGGACTTATTCAGGTTACTGAAGATGGCGGAACAACATGGAGGAAGTTTAGTTTGAACACAATAAAAGGTATACCTAATACTCCGTTTGTAAATGATGTTAGAGCAGACCTTTTCGATGCTAATGTAGTATATGCAGCATTAGACAATCATAAATACGGAGATTATAAACCGTACATTCTTAAAAGTAGCGATAAAGGAAAATCTTGGTCTATTATCAATGGAAACTTACCTAACAAGCTATTGATTTGGAGATTGGTACAAGATCATGTAAAAAAAGATTTACTATTTGCCGCAACAGAATTTGGCGTGTACGCAACGCTTGATGGAGGTGGAAAATGGACAAAGCTTGAAGCTGGTATGCCAACCATTCCGATAAGAGACATTACTATTCAACGTCGTGAGAATGATTTGGTAGCTGGATCTTTTGCTAGAGGTATTTACATCTTAGATGATATTTCACCATTACGTGAATATGATGTTACAGCTACGGCTAAACTTTTCCCTGTTAAAACAGTGCCATGGTATAAACCATCAAGTAGAGTAGGTAGCCAAGGTGATGCGGAATGGATAGGTGAAAACCCACCTTTTGGTGCCACATTTACATACTTCATGTCAGATAAGTTAAAGTCGAAAAAAGACATTAGAAAAACTGCAGAGAAGAAAGGAACAGGCAAATTTCCTGGTTGGGATGCTCTTGAAGCTGAAAACTTACAAGACGGTCCGTCAATCGTATTGGTTATTAAGGATGCTCGCGGTAATGTTATAAATACCGTAAAAGGTACCAACAAAGAAGGATTTAATCGCGTTAGCTGGAATTTAAGTTATCCTAATAAAAATGGAGAGCGCTTAGAAGAACCTAAAGGTAGAAGAGGTCGCCGTAGAGGTGGTATAATGGTTACACCGGGAGAATATTCAGTAACACTAATGAAGCGTGTAGATGGTGTAAATACTGTATTACAAGGTCCGGAATCGTTCAATGTAGAACCTGTTTTTGAAAGCGCATTACCTAGAAAATCAAATGAAGTAGTAGATAGTTTTAGAGAAGCTACTTTTGCTTTTCAACAAGATTTAACAGCCACGGAAATTGCTTTATCTACTAGTCAAAAAACTGTTGATGCCATGTTACGTGCTTTAAATAAGGCATCTAATCCTTCAGATGATTTATATAAAAGAGTATACGCTACTAAAAACACACTGCAGGCTATTGATAAAGAGCTGAATGGTAATAAAATCAAAGAAGAAGTTGGTGAGCGTTCTAACCCTACGGCAAGTGAAGGAAATTCAATAGGTTGGAGAGCCCTTGGAAATACTTACGGACCAACAGATGAACACCAAGCTTTTCTAAGTCGTGTTCAAAGTCAACTTAAGAAAGTAAAAGCTAAACTTCAACCGGTATTAGAAACCGAATTACCAGCACTTGAAAGCGAATTGAAAAAATCTGGCGCACCATGGATTGAAGGACAGGGGCTTATTAAAAATTAATTGTTATTTTAAGTTACACATTAATAGTAACTTTAGACAAGACCTTGAGGATACCGCTTAAAGTTATATTCGTAAAATTTATACGATTAACTTTGAGCGGTATTTTTTTATATAAAATTTTAATTTAATGTAAATTTTAAAAGAAGTTTATGACTCTCTGATAGTTAGTGTAACGAACATTAATTAATTTGTAATAGTATTTTACTAGCATGCTAATTAGTGCAAAACATATTTCGACACCTAAATATGAAGACACCAAAAAAATTCTATTACCTAGTTCTTTTTGCCTTAATATCATTTGCTTTTTCATTCCCTATAAATCATATGCAAGAATTTTTCTACAAGAAGGTTGAATCTAATAATTTTCACAATTTATACAGAATAAACGAAAGTGTATACAGATCAGAACAACCCTCTAAAAAAGGTATGAAAGAACTAAAAGCTTTGGGCATAAAATCCATCTTAAATCTAAGAAGACAACAAACAGATGTAAAGAAAATTAAAGGTCTCGACTTACAATTAGACCGTATACCTTTAAAAGCAGCCACGTTAGATTTTGAGGCCATTTACAAAACTTTAAATAGTTTACAACAAGCAGAAAAACCAGTTCTGGTGCATTGCTGGCATGGTTCAGATAGAACAGGTACCATTATTGCCGCTTATAGAATGGTATTTGAAAATTGGGGCAAGGAAAAAGCCATTAACGAATTTATAGATAAACCCTTTGGGTATCACAAAACAAGGTTTCCTAATTTGGTGACTTTATTAGATACTTTGAATGTTGATTTGCTAAAAAAGAAGTTAAAGCTAGAAAACATGCCCAATCTCAATAGTAATTGAACTCCAAGTCTTTTAACTTACCTTAAACTTATTATAGCTAAAATAGAGAAGTGTACCTTTAGAGTTTTCAGAGGTATATATTTCAACCAATTTTATATTATATTAGCGTAAAATATACGCATAGTATGCAACAATCCATCAAGCTTTCTGTAGACGCTGTCGTTTTTGGTTATGAATCTGAAACGATATCTGTTTTACTTATCAAACGAAAATATGAGCCATTTAAAGGAAAATGGGCTATTCCTGGCGGATTCGTTTTAGACTCAGAATCTTTAGAAGAAGCAGTAGAGCGGGAGTTGAAGGAGGAAACGGGAATTAAAATTAACTACTTAGAACAACTATATACTTTTGGGAATCCAAATAGAGACCCTAGAAATAGAGTGGTTTCCGTTGCGTATTTTGGATTAATAAAACCGAGCGCTTTCAAATTATTGGCTTCCACAGATGCTGAAGAGGCACAGTGGTTTCACATCAACAACTTGCCCGAACTATCTTTTGATCATGCCGAAATTTTAAAACTTGCCATTACAAGGTTACAGGCAAAGATTACCTATGAACCTATCGGCTTTGAATTGTTGGACACCAAATTTCCGTTTTCAGACTTAGAAAAATTGTATACTACGTTATTGGGTAGGGACGTAGATAGACGTAATTTTAGAAAGAAAATTCTAAGCTTAAATGTTTTAGACGAGTTAGACGAAAAAGTTTCTAAAGGTTCTGGCAGACCTGCAAACCTCTTTATGTTCAATAAAAACAGGTACTTCAAGCTTAAAAAAGAAGGAATCATCTTCGAAATATAAACAACTAATTTGCAGTTTGCGTAAAATAAACACAAATAATACTTTGTAAACTTAATTTATATTTTATATTTGCGTTATAAATACGCAAATTGATTTAAATGATGTATACATCTAACGACATACTACCAATAAATAAACGTAACCAACGTTCTATTTTTCTAGCAGGTAGCATGGATCACAAACAGGAGGTGAGTTGGAGAGATGAAATAAGTGCCGAATTTGGTACGTATTCCATTTTTGACCCAACAAATAATAATCATGACCACCTTAATGTAAAAGAAATGAAGCGGCATATCAATTGGGAATTAAATGCGTTACAGCTATCAGATATGATCTTACTTAATTTTCTACCCAATGCACTATCGCCAATTTCTTTAATAGAACTAGGGCTTTACGTAAACTCAGAAAAACTGATTGTAATTTGTCCGAAAGAATTCTACAAAAGCAATTATGTGCATACCCTTTGCGATAAGTACAACACACCAATTTTTAACAACATCACAGAAGCGAAAACACTGTTGAAAAACAGTATTTAAATATATAATTATGAACGGATTACTACTAACAGACGGATACAAAACAGGACACCACCAACAATACCCAAAGGGAACAGAAGAAGTATATTCTAACTGGACACCCAGAAGTAATAAATACGCTCCTAAAGGTTGCGACAAAGTGGTTTCATTTGGACAACAATATGTTTTTCAATGGTTACATGATTATTTTCAGGACAACTTTTTTTCTAAACCAAAAGCACAGGTCTGTAATGAATTGAAAAAAGAGTTATCGCTTTATTTAGGTACAGACTATGACGTAACTCATTATGAAGAACTACATGATTTACAGTATTTACCTATTAAAGTAAAATCGATTGTAGAAGGGGTAGAGGTTCCTATTAGAGTACCTATGGTAACCGTTGTAAACACTGATAAAAAGTTCTACTGGATTACTAATTTCCTAGAAACCATATTATCTACCATGCTATGGCAACCTATGACTTCGGCTTCTATCGCTTTATGTTACAAACGAATTTTCA
The DNA here is from genome assembly GCF_045063735.1 of Maribacter sp. Asnod1-A12. Taxonomy (NCBI): domain Bacteria; kingdom Pseudomonadati; phylum Bacteroidota; class Flavobacteriia; order Flavobacteriales; family Flavobacteriaceae; genus Maribacter; species Maribacter sp. Asnod1-A12. The sequence goes on along the minus strand of NZ_JBEFNZ010000006.1, from coordinate 3,312,669 downwards.
AAAAATGGACACTTCAAACCGATAAGGACAATTTGGCTTTTATCGATTTTCAAGGACACGATTTCTCTATGAGAGGTATGGGCGGCTTGCAAAGTGCAATATCATCTGGTATGGGTCATGCATCTGTATTTTTAGGATCAGATACCCTTCCGGTAATTAGTAGTTTGCGTCACTATTACAATGCAAAAGGTTTTGTTGTAGGTTCTGTAAATGCTACCGAACACTCTGTAATGTGTGCAGGTACAAAAGATGATGAAATAGGTACATTTAGAGCTTTAATGAACACTTACCCAACAGGAATTTTATCTGTTGTCAGCGATACTTGGGATCTATGGAAAGTACTTACAGAGTATCTTCCACAACTAAAAGAAGAAGTACTTTCTAGAGATGGTAAACTTGTCATAAGACCAGATAGCGGCGATCCTGTGGATATTATTTGTGGTGAATTTAGCACACTTGGAAGTAACACATCTAAAGATAAAGGGGTAGTGGAGCTACTTTGGGATATTTTTGGCGGAACTGTCAACGAACAAGGTTTTAAAGTATTAGATAGCCACATTGGTGCTATTTATGGCGATAGTATTACTACAGAAAGAGCAGAGGCTATCTGCCAACGCTTAAGTGATAAAGGCTTTGCTACTACTAACGTGGTGCTTGGCATTGGTTCTTTTACCTATCAGTTCAATACAAGAGATACTTTTGGTTTTGCTATGAAAGCGACTTCTGTTGTGGTAAATGGTGAACGTAGAGAAATCTTCAAAGATCCTATTACCGATGACGGAGTTAAAAAATCTGCTAAAGGATTGGTAAAAGTGGAGTTACAAAACGGTGAATATGTATTGATAGATCAAGTGACTCCTGAAGAGGAAAACACGGGAGAGCTTCAAGTTATCTATGAGGATGGAAAATTTGTGAACCAAACGGACATACAAGAAATAAGAGATCGTATTAATACCAATCTTTAAAACAAAAACTATGTGGTTCGAAGAATTGACAGGATTTAAAGAAATATCACCTGAATATGTACGTGATAATATCAATATTGACGGACAGAATTTAATTTCTAAAATCAATAATAAATCCTATCAATTCGGGTCTTTAGAAGTTGTTTCCTTAGAACAATTAAAGAAACAACAAACTTTTAATAACAGTATTAGCAAAATAAAGGTCTCTGAAGTTGTTGCCGACATACAAGAATTACATGCCAACCCTAGAAATGAGCACGCGCTATTTCAAGCGGCATCCCAGTTTAATTTACTGGAAATGGTTGGTCCAGAAGTTTCTCCTAAAGCGGGAGTAGGTATTTATGAAAATGACTTTACCCAAGGTCCGGCATGCGCCATAGCTTGTGGTGCAGGCACCATATATAGAAATTACTTTGTGCCGGTTAATGATCAGATCGGGCAAACAGGTACATATCAGATCGATTGTTTAGATTGGATTGGTAAAGAGCTTAATAATGAGGAACTCCAATTGTGGAAAATGACTAATGGTTATGCTGTTTTAAGTCTAGAAGGCTTGCTCAGTATTAATAAGCAGTTAGGAAGCTTTACAGATGCCCAAAGAGAGTTTCTAAAGGGTAAACTAAAGGTTGGTACGCAATGGAATACAGAAGTAACATTGACAGATAAAAAACAAATTGTATCTCAAATATATTGTTCTGCATTGCCCGTTGCATATTCTTTTATTGAATCTTATTATTGGGAGAATTTTGCCAGAATAATTTTAGAAGCTACCTATGAAGCTACTTTACACACGGCATTGGTGAATCTTAAAAACAACAATTCTAATAAAGTATTTTTGACCTTAGTAGGGGGTGGGGCTTTTGGTAATGATCTAGATTGGATATTGGATTCATTATTCAAAACACTAAAGAAATTTAAGAATTCGCCGTTAGATGTGAGTATAGTAAGTTACGGTAGCTCAAACCATATATTAAAACAAGAGATAGAGAATTTCAACAGAAAGAATTAGCATATGAAATACGAAATAAAAAAGTTTAACGACGGACAAGTAACGGCTAAAATCATTGAAGGCGGAGATATTCACATTAAGATTAGAGGTAACAGTTATGAAGATTTGTTCAGAGCTGCTGCCATAAAAGAAGCCTGGAATGCAGAAAATTCTACGAATAAAACTATTGTAGCAACACTTACCATCTTTTGCCTTATCGGGCAACGCTCAGATAGGCGTTTTAATAAAGGGGAATCGTTCGATCTAAAAATCATTTCTAAGTTCATTAATGATATGAAGTTTGATAAAGTATCTATCTTACATCCACACAGTCCTATTTCATTGGCATTAATTGATAATTCGGAGAAAATATCTCATTTCGATTTTGTTGAAAAAGCATATAACCAAATAGGTAACCCAGTATTGGTGAGTCCCGATGCTGGTGCGTATAAAACGACTCATGAAATTGCCGAAAAACTAAATGCCGATTTAGTACCCTCCAATAAAGTAAGAGTAGATGGTGCTCCGGTTATTAGTATACAAGGTGATGTAAAAGGCAAACAATGCTTAATTGTTGACGATTTAGCCGATGGAGGCAGAACATTCAAATTCTTGGCAGAAGCTTTAAAAAAACAAGGAGCTGCCAAAGTATTTTTATATGTTACCCATGCGCAATTTAATTATGGCTTTGAAGAACTAAAGGAAACTATAGACCATGTGTATTGCACTAATAGCTACAAGGATATTGATGATGATTTTGTAACCCAATTTAAGTTAAAAGGATTGTAAAGTTTAAAATATTAACAAAATGAAAATAGCGCATAACTGCGCTATTTTTTTTATATCATTTTAAGATTATTAACGTCAAATAATATGGTTGTAACATAGCTATAATAAGAACTTCTTTTAAAATCTTTTGTTTAATTATTTAAATAAATAGTTAAACATTTTGTATTTTTGTCATGAACCTTGTAAGGTTACATACATTAGAAATAGATAAAGCTATGTTCGGAATATTTAAAAAGAAATCAGAGAAAGACAAGTTGCGTAATCAATATGAAAAACTACTTAAAGAAGCTCATGGTCTATCGACTACAAATAGAAAAATGAGTGACCAAAAAGCTTTTGAAGCCGATGAAATAATGAAAAAAATTGAAAAGCTTTCTTAGTTTCACCTTTTCAAATTAGGAATACTAAAAAAGTGTAAGTAATTCATATGGATAATCAGGATTATAAAATACATATTATAGGTGGTGGTGTCAGCGGGTTAATAGCTGCAACCGTTCTTGAACAAAAAGGATTTTCCCCTGTAATTATCGAAGCCACTGGTAGAGTAGGCGGTAGAGTTAAAACGGATGTATTAGATGGTTACCAACTAGATAGAGGGTTTCAAGTGTTACTTACCGCATATCCTGCAGCTCAAAAATACCTTGATTTCAATTCTTTAGAATTGCAAAATTTCTTGCCCGGTGCATCAATTTTTAAAAATGGAAGACAGCATATTATAGGTGACCCTCTTAGAGATGTAACCCTTTTATTTTCAACAATCTTTGCCAACGTAGGTACAGTAAAAGATAAACTTAAAATTCTCAAATTAAATAAGAAGCTTAAAAATAAAACGTTGTCCGAAATATTTGCTACCAAAGAACAAACCACAAATTCTTATTTGGTGAATTTTGGCTTCTCTACTGAAATTATAAGAGACTTTTTTAAACCCTTTTTCGGCGGAATCTTTCTAGAAGACAAATTAGAAACTTCTAGTAGAATGTTTGAATTTGTGTACAAAATGTTTGGTAAAGGTGATGCTGCATTACCAAAGGGAGGTATTGAAGAAATTCCTAAACAGCTGCTAAAGCAACTGCATAAAACTACTATTAATTACAATTGGTCTGTAGAGTCAATTAGCGAGAAAGAAATATTGCTTTCGAACGGTAAAAAAATAGCAAGTGATTTTATAATTATCGCTACGGAGCCTAGCCATTTCATTAAAAACTTAAAGAACCAAGCAATAGAATGGCAAAGCTGCGACACCCTTTATTTTGAAACCGAGAATAGAGTAATTAAGAAAAATATGATAGGATTGATTTCTGAAAAAAATGCTTTAATCAATAATGTCTTTTACCATACAAGTATTGAAACAACAAAAGGTACTAATAAAGAATTACTTTCGGTTACGGTAGTCAATAATCAAGATATCAATGGTAAGCAACTTATCTCAAGGGTACAAAAAGAATTAAATGATTATTGCGGCATCTCTTCTAGTACATTTATAAAACACTACAACATTCCTATGTCGTTACCTAAACTAAGCGATTTACAATATGAAGTTTCCCCTTCAGAAACTCGCTTAACCGAGACTATTTATTTAGCCGGAGATATACAATTGAATGGCTCTTTAAACGCTGCAATAATAGCAGGTGAACGTGCAGCTTTAGGCGTACTCGAAAATGTAGAAGGGCTGGTCGTATAGTAAACTTATAAAGTAATCGCGACAGAAAACAGTTTGGTCATATTCATCAGCATTACTCAGAACTTGACTCTGTGTTATTCCCAATTATTAGCCCAATCTTTCCAAACCACATCTAGACCTTGGCTTTTTAACATGGCGGTGATGACTTCTGTTGGTCTTTCATCTGATATTTCAAATTGTTCTAAAGATTCTGGTGCTACGTCATAGCCACCAGGGTTGGTTTTAGACTCCGCGCTTATGGAGGTTATGCCCAGATTCACAATATTATTCCTAAACACCTCACTTTCACGCGTAGACATGGAGAGCTCTACATCTTCATCTAATAACCTAAAGGCACAGATGAGTTGTACCAAATCTGGGTCGGTCATTTCAACCTTTGGTTCTAAGCCTCCTGAATGGGGCCGTAATCTAGGAAAGGAGATGGAGTATTTGGTCCTCCAATATGTCTTCTGTAAATACTTTAAATGCAAAGCCGTAAAAAAGCTATCTGCACGCCAATCTTCTAAGCCAAATAAAGCGCCCAGTCCTATTTTGTGAATTCCGGCTTTGCCTAATCGGTCCGGAGTATCTAGTCGAAAATCGAAATTAGATTTCTTGCCTTTTGGGTGGTGCTTTTTATATTCTTCCCTATGGTAGGTTTCTTGATATACCAAAACGGCATACAGTCCATTTTCAATTAACAGCTCATATTCATCTTGCAGCAAGGGTTGTACCTCTATGGTGATATTTGAAAATTGAGAACGAATCAATTTCAGTGCATTATCGATATAATCTACACCAACAATTTTATTGGCTTCGCCCGTAACCAATAAAATATGGTCATAGCCTTTAGATTTTATATATGCTACTTCTTTTAAAATTTCAGCATCGGTCAAGGTTCTACGCGGAATTTTATTGGTCATGCTAAAGCCACAGTACGTACAAATGTTCTGGCATTCGTTACTTAAATACATGGGCGAATACATTTGTATGGTATTCCCAAAGCGTTTCTTGGTGAGTTGGCGACTCAACTGCGCCATTTGCTCTAAATAGGGTTTTGCCGCTGGCGATATTAATGCTTTAAAATCTTCTAAATCTCGCTTTGTGTTACTTAATGCGCGTAATACATCGTGCTCTGTTTTAGAAAAAATACTGGCTAGGGTATCGTCCCAATTATAAGTATCGAATAGGTCTTTGAAACTGCTCATACTTCTAATTCAAAAAACTGGTTAAGGGACTACTTGCTTCGGCTTTTTTATGCACTATGGGTGCCAGTTTCGCTTCAAAAGCCATTCTGCCCGCTGCTACCGCCATTTTAAATGCTTTACCCATTGCTACAGGGTTTTGAGAAACGGCTATCGCAGTATTCACCAAAACGGCATCTGCACCAAGCTCCATTGCAAAGGCTGCATGTGAAGGGGCACCAATACCGGCGTCAACAATTACGGGAACATTGCTTTGGTCAATGATAATCTCCAAAAACTCTTGTGTTTTTAATCCTTTGTTACTTCCTATGGGTGCGCCTAAAGGCATTACACACTGCACACCAACTTCCTCTAAACGTTTACATAGTACAGGATCAGCATGTATATAGGGCATAACTACAAATCCTAATTTAACAAGCTCTTCCGCAGCCTTTAAAGTTTCTATGGGATCGGGAAGCAAATATTTTGGATCGGGATGTATTTCTAATTTCACCCAATTGGTCTCTAGGGCTTCACGAGATAATTGAGCAGCAAATACAGCTTCTTTTGCATTACGTACTCCCGATGTATTCGGTAATAAATTAATGCGATTATGGTTTAAATGGCTTAATATATCATCTTGAGCATCACCAATATCTACCCGTTTTAAAGCCACGGTCACCAATTCACTTTCTGAAACCAGTATGGCTTCTTTCATGAGTTGCGACGAGCTAAATTTTCCCGTTCCCGTAAACAACCTTGAGCTAAACTTCTTATCTGCTATCTGTAACATCTTATTTTCTTTTTTCTTCGGATATCCAACGTTGTTCTACTATTTCGCCACCATTAATGCGTTTCTTAAAATCTGGAATGCTATTAAAATTGCGCGTTATTTCAACGGAAACAGCGATACCATGAATACCCGTTTTCATTAGTTCTAAAACATCATCTATAACAATACCACCTATGGCAATTACAGGAATAGCCGTTTTGAGTTCATCGAGTATGGTCAAGTAACCGTTAATGCCCAAAACGGGACTCAAATTCTTTTTGGTCTCTGTAAACCTAAAAGGTCCCAGACCTATATAATCTACTTTTTTATGGATCAGTGTTTCACAATCTTCGAGCGTATTGGCGGTACCACCAATGACTTGCCAAGAAGCCAGCTCTTTTCTTGCTTTAGTAGGGCAGGCGTCTAATTTACCTAAATGCACACCGTCTGCTTTTACCGCAGCAGCAATTTTATAGTAATCGTTGATAATTAAGCGGGTCTGAAACTTTGCCGTTATTTCTCGTGCCTGTTGTGCGGTTTCAAGTACTACTTTTTCAGGCTGTTTTTTTAAACGTAATTGTACCAATTCTACACCAGAAGAACACGCTTTCTGAATGTTTTCTAAGTGTTCTTTTGGGGTACTGCCTTGTGATATATAATGTAATGTTGGTATCATATAAATGTTTACTTCATGCTATTTCTACTAGCTATTTTCTTCTGTTCAATCCACGCCGCTTCATAATGCTTTTTTAAGGCTACAAAACTTTCAATAGGGTTTTCCATATTCCACACTCCGCCTAAAACGCCAATTCCCTTAAAACCAAGCCTTAGTGTTTGTTGTACTGTTTTATCGGTGATACCGCCCATGCCCACGATTAACTTTTCACTTTGGTTGACGTTGAATCCTTTGCCTTCGTAGCCTTGCTTAGATATAGAAGAAAACACGGGACTCAGTAAATGATAATCAAATTCAAATTCACAATCTTCTAAAACCTTTGGATCGTGAAAAGAAGAGCTTATGGTCTTACCGTACATATCTAAGCTTTTGAAATACTGCCCAGGATTGTCAATATGGTCTATTCTTTTTTGCTCTTGAAAATGAACTCCTTTTAAGTCATATTCATTGATCAATTCATGAAAAAAGTGTACTACAATTCTATTATGATACTTGGTATCGATCGCATTTAAATAATCGCAATGTTCTTGATAGTCCTTCAAAGGTTTTCTTAAATGGTAATATGCCAAACCTTGTTGAAACAACTGATGTAGCAATTCAATTTCATTCGGGATATCTTTTTCTGGAGCTATTAATACGATCATTTATGTGGTTTAAATATTGTAATGGAAATTCTCCTGCTTAATGTGGGTAATACGGGAATAGAAAGCCTGGTTTTCAACCCCCTTGGGTAGCTCTAATGACCAATACTTCATCTTTCTCGTTCAGTGTTTTGGTATGCCACTCTGTTTTGGTAATAATGTTCTCATTTACCGCCACGGCTATTCCGTTGACAGAAATATCCAAACCTTTAATGATTTCATCTAGTGTAACGTTCGGCTTAAATAGGTGAGTGGTGTTGTTTACTTTAATGTGTATCATCTGTTTCACTAGTTAATTGAAGCGTATTCGCCACTATATTTTTTGGTGTAAACAGTAAGAATAGAAAATGATAAAAGGAAAGTACAGGTTGTTGATCCTGATAACTTTTCCCTACGTTGATATTAATCAAATCAGGTTCTAAGGATATTTCTCAAACTATGAAATAGCTACTCCTAAAGTTTACATGGCTAATTTAAGGATTTGAAGGCAGACTTGGGCTTAAGAAAGTAGAATTGTTTTTAGATGAAAATTTTTACTTAAGTCACTGATTTCTTATTCTAAACCTTTCGCTACCATAACAATAAAAATAATCGTACAGTACCAAGGTTATATCGTGTATAACGAATTTATATATTTGCTTTAAAAATTATTGAAATTTAAATAATCATAGATTGGATATTAATAAAATTAAACTAATTGTTTTAAGTGTATTATTTGTAGCATCTTGTAAAAAAGATGATCCAATAGCAATTGAAGTCAATAATTTGAGCTGTTCCGATGAATTAACCATTGAGATACAAACAGCTCTAAACCCTACAGGGTATGCCCCATTATCGGCATTAATATCTTTAACAACAGATATACCTGTTAGCATTACCATGCGTGTTATAGGTAAAAATGGCGATGATTCTAATGTCACTAAAAATTTTCCCGAAATTGAAAATAATATTGAAATTCCAGTTCACGGGCTGTATCCTGATTATGAAAATGAAATAGAATTAACTTTTCATGATAGTGATAATGTTCAATTATGCTCTAGAACACTTTCCATTGACACGCCCCCTCAAATATCCGCCTTGCCCGAAATTATAATTAATGCTGCCAATAGAGAGCAAATGGCAGAAGGCATGACCTTGGTGAACTATTATGGCTATGATACAGAGATACATCCTTTTAGACCATTCATATTTGATTCATACGGTGATATTAGATGGTACTTAAATTTCGAAGAACATCCTGTTTTAAATAATCTACACTATGATAACGGTCCACACCGTCTACAAAACGGTAATTTTTATTTTGGTAATAATGAACCAGACGCTATCTATGAAATAGACCATTTTGGAACTATAATAAATACCTGGAACATGCCTGGTTTTAGTTTTCATCATGAAGTATTAGAGAAACCTAATGGTAATTTTATTGTTTTAGCAGATAAACATGATGCTAATACTATTGAAGATTATATCATTGAAATAGACAGGTCTGCAAACGAAATTGTAAACATCTGGAATCTAAATGAATCTTTAGATAATACGAGAACCACATTAACTACCGATGCCGAAGATTGGATTCATGTAAACGGTGTTAGTTATGACGCTACCGATGACACTATTGTCATTTCAGGAAGAACACAAGGCGTTATAAAGCTTAATACAGCTAATGAAGTTATTTGGATAATGGCACCACATGCCGACTGGGAAACATCTGGAAACGGAAATAATCTTAATCCGTATTTATTACAACCTTTAGATGCTTCTGGTTTAGCAATTACAGACGAATCTATACTTAATGGTTCTCAAAACCATACTGATTTTGAATGGAACTGGTACCAACATGCTGTTAAGGTATTAGAAGATGGTTCTATTATCCTTTTCGACAATGGCGATAATAGAAATTATATTGGTTTTGGTCCATATAGTAGGGCGGTAAGATATGATATTGACGAAACAAATGGCACCATTCAACAAGTATGGCAATATGGTAAAGAACGTGGTGAAGAAACCTATTCTAGAATTGTATCTGATGTAGATTATTTAGAAACGAGTAACCATATTCTATTCTCACCTGGCGCTATTATTTCGGGTACCCAGCCTTTTGGAAAAAGTATAGAAATTGATGTAGAATCGAAGGTCATTATTTTTGAAGCAACCATTATACCGCCAACTTCTTTCGCCAATCAAATTACTTTTCATAGAACAGAACGCTTAACACTGTACTCTGATTTTTGAGTACTTGCATATTACAAAACACAGAACTCTTCAATAAAATTCTTAATAACCCTAAATATTTTACAGCAATTGCTTTCTTAAAAACTGATCATCATACTTTCTTTTAAAAGGTATTATTTGTTGTTTTTCTCTATATTTTTCTGTCTCTAGCGTACTATTAAATCCGCAGCCCGTAAATATTTTTGAAGCATTATCTAATATGTGGCTGTCTATTCCATTTCCACTTATAATTTTAGTATTTTCAAGGATTAGCGCCTTATCTATAACACAAAATGAATAGATATAAATATGTTCATCGGTGCGGTACAATAACGCTTGTTTGTACAATAGCAAAACCTCATCTATAGGAGAGGAGTGCATGACCACAAAATAAGGTTTCTTAAGTATTACTTCTTGCGAACGTTCTCTCGGTTTTTGTTGCAGAGTAAACGGAATCATCTTTTTATATTGATAATTCGCTAATGCAATTCCGTTTTCAAGTGTGTAGATAATATCATAAACCGGACTCCCATATTTTTTAAAGTAGTCTTTGCTTACTATGCGAGCCAGTAATATGGTCTGTACGGAATTAATGTCTGTGATGCTTTTTTCGAGTTCTCCGTAAAATCCCGCAGGAAAAACATCAACAACCAATGTATCTATCTCGTACTCTTTAATGCAGTTTTGTAGAAAGAGGCTGAACCGATCTTGATTCTTAAAAAATACATCTTCTTTATATAGCGTTTTTATATCTTTTGGTACCTGGTCGTGATAGATAGAATTCGTTAATAGCACACAATTCTTTAGCGGAATTTTTTGTGTGTATATATAATTAAGAACCCTATTTATATGCCCAAAACCAGCACCATAGACATAAAACAAATACACTATATCTTATTTAATAATTCTGCTATAATGAACATTTTATGCTCATTAGGTATCTCATCTATTGCCAAAATAGCATACACATAACTTTCTTGGTTTGATGAAAGTGTAAAAGCTTCGGTATCGTTAACCTTTACGATGTTTCCTTCTAAATTCACTCTGTATAATTCTTCACCATCACGTTTCACCTTAATCTTATCATCATAAGGACGGACTTCAAAAGCATTTTCATTCTCTTCGTTATCTGAGATTTTTATCTTGTCTGGGTATATTTTCACTTTCCATAACAAATCAGAATCTTCATCGCGTAATTTTAAACTTCCTTCTTTGAATTTTACTTCATACTTCATTTTTCCGTTAGCATAAAACTTATGCTTATCAGGCTTACTTTTAAAAGTATACGTCGTATTGTTCGCAACGATTTTTATTGGCGATACGTCAAAACCACCTATTAACGCTCCGTCGACGTTTGCAATGGTAACATCGAGGCTATTTGTAGTTGCACTAGCAGTTGTAGTGGTTTCTGCAGGGCTAGACGAGTTCTTATTTTCTGTTTTACAGCTTCCTAACAGAAGTAATGATAGTACAAAAAGTAGGTGTAATTTTCTCATGGTTTTAAAATATTTAGGTAATTTGATATTTCTATTTGTTCTGTATAATTCGTTTTAATTTTCTGATACAATGCCTCACCCATAGCTTCCTTTTCTACAGGTGTCATTTTATGTATTTGCAACAGAATATCTAACAGTTCATTCGCCTGCAAGGGGTGGTATAAAAATCCATCTACTTTAGTTCTAATAACGTCCTTTATTCCTCCAACATTCGCACCGATTACAATCTTTTTTGTTGCTGCTGCTTCTAACAGTACATTTGGCATACCGTCATAAAAAGAAGGTATGGCAACGATACTAATGGCATTGTAAAACGATACAAGTTCATTTTGGTTCGCAAAATCAAAAAACTGAACATTGACCTCTAAATTTAGAATGTATGTTTTTGTTTCTTCGCTTACATCACCTATTAAACACAATACAAAATCATTCTTGTGTGGAAATTTCGCAAAGGTTTCTACAAAGTTTACAACCCCTTTTTTAGCTTTTAATTGCCCAACAAAGGCTATAGGTATTTTAGAATTGAACGACTTCTTTAAATCATCTATTCGTTTATGATGACTTTTGGACGGTTTCCATAACGCGGTATCAATTCCGTTTTGCGTAAAATAAGTATTGTTATGTGTTACTAGGCGGTCAATTTTTTCTCTTTTCTCCTTCGTGACGGTAAATACATAGCTAGAGTTCTCTAGTGCGTATAATAACTGATTTCGCTTCTTTGAAAAGATACCCTCGTCAAAATCATTTCCTCTTATAAAGGTAATAAGTGGTTTTTGTATCCATTTAGATAAAATAGGACCTATGTTAAGCGGTAGGTTGCCTCCAAATACTCCAACATGGGTCAATGTATCTAAATAGGGGAGTTGCTGTATAAATTCTGACGCTAGCGATAATGTAAACTCCTCAGAGTTTTCTAAAGGCACAGTGGAATAGGTTCCTTTTACAACGGTATCTGTTTTGAACTTTTTCTTTCTATTCGTAAAATGAATGATATGTACCGTAATTCCGTTTCTCTTAAAATTACGCACCAAGCGATCACAAGAAACAGCCATACCGCCTTTATTAGGCGGATAATTTTGAGTGATTAACAGTATATTCATTAACTATCAAAATAAGATCCATCATCAGAATCATCATGAAGGAAAACCGTAGAGCTACTATCGAATAAACTACCGTAATCATCTGCCATAAATACCATGTACGGATATTCCGCATGGAATCTATTGATCATTTTTCTTCGCCATACTGATCTATCTTTAGAATAGAGTTCAATATCATTGGTAAGTCGCGCATCAAACTCTACAAAACAACTAATGCATAATATGGCGTTCTTTTTTTTATAAACCTGATGACCACTATTTTGACTTATAATTTTGTTGGCTTTAAACGCATGTATATTACACACATTTTTCTTGCATTTCTCACAAACTACAGTTGCCTTATTTTCGCAATTTCGAACCACAAAAAGCCCTGTATATTCTTCGCAATGTTTTATTGTATCTTCCATAAAATTAAGCACTAGGCGTTACACAACTGTAGCAGGTGTTGATCAGGTTAATAACTTCTAAAGAGAAATAATCTACAGCAAATGAAGAAATACTACTTACTTCATACGGATTGTATTGATCCGGATTTTCTTTTTTAACATCGAATTTTCGGTATACCTTAAAAACGTAATACTCATCATCTTCAGCAAAACTTATTTGTGATGTATCAACGCTTGGGTTTAATTGGTATTTGTGCTTAGGTATTTTCATTTTAATAGTAAATGGGTATGCAGCCCTATACTTGTGTTTTGTTTTTCTTTTACCACTACTACCTCTTTTTTTAATAATACGTTTTCTTGTTCTTTCGCTAAACTGAAAGTAGATTAACGATTCATCATTAAAAAAACAGGAACCTTTACTAATGACTCGTTCATAGTTTTTTTCTATGCCTGATATAAAGCCTCTAGATTCACCGGTGTACGATTCATTTTTTATAAGGTTTTCTTCTGTTACCGTGTCTTTTACATTTGCCTCTAATGTTATTTTAGAATCTAACTGCAAATCTTCTTCAATCAAAGTAAACAAGGCAGAAAAATAATCGGCAAAAAAATCAAATCCTGCGGTAAAATTCTTTTTAAATTTTTTATTCGTTCTATAGGTTATTATAATCGCAATAATTATGGCAGGAAAAACCAGTACCCCTAATGCACCAGGTATTATAGCCAAAACAGGAGAAATATAAGTTAATGGAATTGTCACAAAAGACCCTAAAAATATGCCAAGAAAGATGTACCATGTATTCTTTATTCTTTTGTTTTTAAATTCTTCGGCTATTTCTCGTTGCAAGACACAGGCCCTAAAAAAACGAATCCATTTTACAGGTGTTTTCTTAGAATTAAACCCACGGTGTAAATGAGCTCTTTCTATAGGGGCTCCTATATATTGTTCTTTATTTAATACGTTGCCTTGTCTTTCCATTTTAGGGCATTAAATCTTGGTATATGTTTTTCAATTTCTCTTTTTGATCACTCCATAAAAAAGTACTTTTCACCTTTTTAAAAGCCTTGCCCGTAAAAGTTTTCTTTCGTTCTGGCTCATCTAATATAAACCGAATACAACGTGCCAGATCTTGTTCTCTATCGGGCTCAAAAAGTAAAGCTTCTTGTTCGGTTACCAATTCGGTAACCACAGGTAATTCAGATGCGATTACAGCCGTCTCACAAGCCATACTCTCTAATATCTTTAACGGACAACAACCTTGTGTAATATTTCTGTCGCATGCCTTTAAAGGTGCTATAGAAGCTTCTGCATAGTGCACATAGTTGTACAACTCGTTTTTAGATAATCTAGACTTTAGAATAATACGATCTTGTATACCTAATTTCTCTAAAAGCTTTCTATAGGGCTTAAAAGCTTTTTCTTTTACAGCTAAACAAATGACCAGTTTTAGATCTTCAAAATCTTCTAAATATGTCATGGCTTTAAGCAACACATCTACACCTTGCCAAGGTTGTACGGCACCAAAATAGATAATGTATTGTGCAGGTGCATCAATGGGTCTTTCGTAAGTACTTGGTATATGTGCCCCATTCGGTATCACTTTTATCTTCGCGGTATCAATAGCATAATTAGTTTCTAAAAATGCCTTGGTAACTTCTGAAGGCGTAATAATTACATTCGCTTTTTGTAAACATTGCGATTCTATCTCTTTTAATTTATCTAAAAAAGTAGGCGTTAAATTGGGGTATCTGTAGGGTAGCTCTATAGATGTTAGGGCATTTACCTCAAAAATCGTTTTTATACTAGGTTCGGCAGTCAAGCCCATGCCACTCCAAACATCTCTAAAATGACCTATTTGAATGGATTCTTTATTTTTTTGAATATCAATAAATAGCTGTTGAGAAAAAAGAGATGCTTTTTCTAAATAATTCATCTCTTCTTCGTTGTAATAACGCTTTATAACAATATTACCCTCAGTTTGTACGGCAGGGTAAGCGCTATTACCTCGTAAGCAGAATAATTGCAATTCATCACATTGCTGCGACGATACATTGATCATCTCTTTAATATGTGTTGAAGCTCCTTTTGCGCTCGGGAACACATCATATGTAGCGTATACATTTCTGTTCATCGAAATTAGAAAGAAAATTTAACCGGTTCTTTCTCTTTCGAATTTTCAATTTCAAAAAACTCGCCCTTGTTGAAATTGAACATATTGGCAAAAATATTAGACGGAAAGCTTTCGATAGCGATATTGTTTTCTTTTACCGTAGCGTTATAATACCTACGTGTCATTTCAATATCATCTTCTAATGAAGACAGCTCATTTTGCAATTCACTAAAATTATGATTGGCTTTTAGATCCGGGTAATTTTCGGCAACTGCAAAAAGGTTAACCATAGAATTTTTTAAGGCACTTTCGGCTTTTCCTTGCTCATCAACAGAAGAAGCGTTTTGCGCTAAATTTCTGGCTTTGGTGATATTTTCAAAGGTTTCTTTTTCGTGCGTCGCATAGCCTTTAACAGTTTCTATTAAACCAGGAATCAAATCATATCGTTTTTTTAAGAATACATCGATGCTGCTCCAGCCCTCTGCCATTTCTGTTTTCTTTCTTACCAAACCATTATATACAGAAACGGCATATAAAAACAGAATTACAACAATACCAATGATAACAACAGATACAAGCATAAGGATAGTTTTACGCTAAAATAACAGAATTAATTGACTATTATTATATTAACTAGAAGGATATTGTAAAGTAAAATCCTACATTAAAATAACTCCTACATACATATAATAAAGGGGAACGGTCATAAAGAAATCAAAAATTACGATAAACAGCAGTAAGTCAGTAAAGCATGTTATAATTAACTAATAAATATTACAATTTATATTAAACATTAATTTTCAATAAGGTCAGCAATAATCAACACATATTTAATTTAAAAACGCTAAAAGAATTAAACAGTTACAGTAATTTTGTATTTCACGACCCGCAAAAAGACACCAAAGCTTGCTAGAAAAAAGACGACAATTACCCCAAGAACTATTTACAGATGATGACCATTTCATTTACTGTTTAGAAGGGGTTGATGATATAGAAATAGAAAAAGTTACCGAGGCACAACAAAGCCTAGAACAACTAGCAATGAAATATGGCATTGCAAGCATTTACAAAACTTGCGACACTATTGAAGGATTAGAAGATAGTCTAAACGCATTGGTATTAGACGACCATAATTTTAAGGATTATGAAATCATCTATTTGGTTATGACTGGTGAGGCAAATAGTATTTGCTTAAATGATTACTATTATAGTTTACAAGAAATTGCTGAAATTTTCGAAGGACGACTGAAAGGTAAAATCTTGCACTTTTCAAATGCAAAAATTCTTGATTTAGATGAAGAGGAATCTCAATATTTTTTAGACATTACCAACGCGAAAGCTATTTCCGGCTACGGAAATGAATATAACGGAGTAAGCAGTGCAAATCTCGACAAAGCATTTTTCAACCTATTTAAAGAAGATGATAATATGTTCGATGTGGTAGAAGAACTACACCAAAGACATTACAATGTCTGTAAAATGTTGGATTTTAGATTGTATTATTAAACATAAATTTATTTACAGAAAATTTACTTTTTTAAAGACTCAGAGTTTCTTGACTTTGCAAAATATCCCTCAAGTACGTTATTTCCAAATTAAGAGCTATCGTTCTATACTGTTCCGAATCATATTACTTCAGCTTTAATGATTGATTGAGAATCTTTATTATTAAATACAATATACCTGATGAATGTTGCCAGCATATTTATCGATATTTTTCTAAAAATTCATTAGAATATGCTTTATCCAAACTAACCTAATAGCGAAGTGAGAAAGTGTATGGCATAGGGGTTTAATACAAACATACGCACATCTTTAGTATACCTTTATATTTTTACTTGTAACCTAATTTCAAAAGTTTTGTAACACCATTGTTTTTTCATTGTCCAAGTTATAGATACAATTATAATATGTTCAATTTATTTAAAAAAACAAAAATAATGGGAAAGTTAGAAGGTAAAGTAGCAGTAATAACGGGTGGTGCAAGTGGTATTGGTTTTGCTACAGCTCAAGAGTTCATTGATAACGGCGCTAAGGTCGTTATCTTTAGTAGAGGTCAAAAAGCTTTAGACGCAGCAGTAAAACAATTAGGATCTAATAGTCACGCTGTAAAAGGTGACGTTACAAACCATGCCGATTTAGAACGTTTGTTTTCAGAAACCAAATCTAAATTTGGTGGTGTCGATACATTGTTTATCAATGTAGGAAAAGGAAAACTATCTCCTGTAGCTGATACAGATGAAGCATTCTTTGATGATATGATGGATGTGAATTTTAAAGGATCTTTCTTCACATTACAAAAAGGAATCCAATACTTAAATGATAAAGCTTCTGTAGTTGTTACTACATCATATTTAAATGAAGTTGGTTTTGGCGGTAGTAGCTTATTAAGTGCAAGTAAAGCAGCTTTACGTTCTCTAGTTCGTGTTTCTTCTGCTGAACTTGCAGATAGAGGAATACGTGTAAATGCCGTAAGCCCTGGTCCAATTGGTACGCCTTTCTGGGGTAAAATCGGTTTACCTGATGACGTACTTTCTGGTGCCGCTGAAGCAATTACTGCACAGACGGCATTAAAGCGCTTTGGAGATCCTGATGAAGTAGCAAAAGCAGTATTGTTTTTAGCTTCTGATGATTCATCTTATATCATCGGTGAAGAAATTGCCGTACAAGGCGGAATTAACTCTATATAATTATAATTAAAATCCTCATTTATAGTTCTATAAATGAGGATTTTAAATTTTGTATTATGACAAACTTTTTTCCAGATAACTATACGGATAGTAGTGACACAGAGTTAGTACAGCTATCAGTGGATGGTGACAAAAAAGCACTTCAAACGCTTATTGTTCGTCACCAGCTTTTTGTTTACAATTTAGCTTTAAAAATGGTGGGCAATGTAGCTGACGCTGAAGATGTTACTCAAGAAGTTTTTATAAAAGTAATAACTGCTTTAGCCAAATTTAAGAGTGAGAGTAAATTTAGAACCTGGTTATATCGTATAACGGTAAACCATTTTTTAAATGATAAAAAGAAAAAGGGGCAGTTGCGGGTCGTAAATTTCGAAAGCTATTTTAATGAAATCGATAATGTTCCTAGTTTTGAATTAAATGACCAAGAAGAAAAAGAGTTTAGAGATACTATAGAAGAAATCAGAATAAATTGTACAACAGGCATGTTACTTTGCTTATCTAAAGAACAACGCATGATTTATATTTTAGGCGAAATGTTTGATATAGATCATAATCTTGGTGGAGAAATTTTAGGAATTACACCTGGTAATTTTAGAATCAAATTAATGCGCTCTCGCAAAGAGCTGTATAACTGGATGAATAAAAGATGTGGATTGGTAAATACAAACAACCCATGTAGATGTTCTAAAAAAACTAGAGGTTACATAACAGAAGGTAAGGTTGACCCTGCCAACCTAAAATTTAACACGAGATATACTTCAGAAATTAGCGAGCTTTCTAAGAATAAAGCCACTCAATTTACAAATACGGTAGATGAATTAAATAAAAAAGTGTTTCAAAGTCATCCTGCACAAACACCTATACAAGCATCAAAAATAGTTGATGAAATCTTGAATAACGATCTCATAAAATCAATTTTAGATTTATAAGAATAGTAATAACTTTCGTTATTTAATAGTTTCTTTTTTTAAGAATTTCAGAATAAGCTTGGCAATGTCCCGTGTTTTTTCTTCAGCGGCAAAATGACCTGCATCCAATAAATGTAATTCTGCATTTGGCAAATCTCTTAAATAGGCTTTTGCTCCGTTGGCATTGAATTTTAAATCTTTGGAACCCCAAACAATAAGTGTTTTAGGTTGTGTTTCTTTCAACATTTTTTGCCAACTAGGATAAGCCAATAGGTTATTATAATAATCTTGAAATAATTGTACCTGTATATTTCTATCAGACGGTTTTTGTAAAAAAGCCAAATCATGGGTCCACGCATCGGGGCTTTGAATTTTGTAGTTAAGTGAATCAATATCAAACAAATATTGCTTGTTGATAGTCACCTCTCTACTTGTTATAGAGTACAAAAAATCAACCTGTACTTGAGATGTATCTTGTTGTGCATTTTTAAAAAAATCTTGTCGCTTTGGTGTCAATCCATCTAAATAGGCATTAGCATTTTGAACAATTAAAGCGTTTATTCTTTTCGGGTTTTTCATCATCATTCGATACCCTACCGGAGCTCCAAAATCTTGCATATACATAATGTAATTATCAATATTAAGTTTTGTTAATAATGCTTCGGTATAATCGGCAAGTAGGTCAAACGTATAGGTTGTAGTATCTGGCTTTGGATGATCACTATATCCAGACCCCAAATTATCGGGTGCAATAATATGATAATGATTAGCTAACATCGGAATCAAATTTCTATAACTATGCGAGGAAGATGGATAACCATGTAATAAAACGATAGTTGGTTTATTGGGGTCACCAGCTTCTCTATAAAATAATTTTACATCGTTAACCTCTATATAATTATAGGTGGTAGGTGGGGGAAGGAAAAACGATTCCTCTTCAGCAGTATGTGCTTTAGGGTTGCTACAACCTATTATCACTAAAAATACAGTGCCTAAAATAATATGGTTATTTTTCATTTTTTTGTTACTTGTCTAAGCTCATAATAAGCTAGGTATTGAAAGCTATTCTATAAAATATTAATGGGCACTGGGTAAATTAAACGGAGAAAAATCTATAAATTCTGTATGCACCGCATGATGATTTATGGTTCTAATCCATTGTTTGGTTTCAAAGGTCCAAAATCTGCCCGTTTCACCAGAGGTATGAAAATCTTCATTAGAGTTTTGGTTAAATTGTAACTCAGCAGTACCTGAGAGCTGTAATGTTTCTCCTTTTTTATAATCCACAAAAAGCAAAGCTGCTTTTGGATTTTCATAAATGTTACCTAAAGTGCTAAACATGCTATTCCCTAAATAGTCAGGTACACGTAAATGTCCATTTTCTTGAATTTCAATAAAACCTGGGTTTCCGCCTCTATGTGATGATTCTATATCCCCTTTTTTTGTTTGTGTAGCTATGAAAAAAGTGTGGGCATGACTTATCCACTCTTTCTCCAATTCACCTAAAATGGTTCCTTTTTCATAAGTGGAAACTTCATTTTTTGAATCCTTAGGAATTTCAATGACTTCACGTTGTATGTGCTTGGGGCAACTAGGATAGCCCAATTTTATATCAAAAGAAAGTTGATTTCCTTCTTTGCGCGCCGTTCCCCAAGCCCTATATCGCGCTCTTCTTGCTGCTTCATGAAATAACAAACCAACAGTAGGCTTAGTTGCTATGTTTTTAAAAAAAATATCATCTAGATTACTAGTAACCTTAGATAGGTCTAATTTAATTTCTTGCTCAGAGGGTACCTGTATAAACCCTCTTTCACCAACCAATAAAGACAGCCAGATATGTCCATTGTAATCTTCACTACCAGGAAAAGCCAAAACTTGGTGTTCAATAAACCCAATGGACCTTGGGTGCAGAGAATTCTTAACCATAGGAATTCTACTTTTGGCAATTTCTTCTTCACCTGCTATTTTTTGCACAGCTAATTGTCCCTCATGGAAAATAATACTCATAGTTTTATTCAATGTTTGCAACGTCTTTATTAAAGGCAACCACATTGCTTTCAGGAAAAAAGACATCATTTGTACCCCTAACGGTTCATAACTTAGGCTGCTTGTCCTTTAACTAGTTTTTGACATTTTGGGTTTTGCTAAACGTTATTTTGATAGTCGTAAAACAAGGCTAAACTAACAGCTTGTATCAGTTTTATTTGATGTTTATGACCTTATCTAAAATCAATTTCAAAAAGCAGTAGGAGAGAGGCAAATAAACAAAGCCCTGAGCCATTTTCTTGAAGATTGAAATACCACCAACGGAACACTCAAAACAACCACAAACCGATATGCCACCAGCGAAGATCTAATAGGTTATTTTAGAAAAGTTACGCCAGATTCGTTACAGTATTTGGTAACTGATTTATTTGAAAGTGTTGAGCCAGCGTCTGTCAAATAATAACTTCATTTTAGAAATTTGCTTTAATGCTAGCATCAGAACAATTCATCCCTATTATTTAAAAGTTCAGTAATTCGTGTTTAATATTTACCCAAAGCTAATAGACATTTGCAGTATGAAACTCTATATCATTATAGATATTCATTAAAAAAGAAATCATCAATCACATCAATCATTAATCAAAAAACGAACAATCATGAAAAAAATTAAAATGTTATCAATCAAAAATCAAATCGTATCAAAAATAGCTTGTGTAGCCTTTATATTAATAGCTAGCAATACATACGCGCAAAACACAAATACCGAAACAACACAAAGGGAGGGTTTTATCTTTGAATTTGCAGTAGGAGGAGGTATTATCAGTTTAGAAGATAGTGCCGGTTTACAAACTTTCGACAAATCTCAAGGAACTTTCGTATTTCCAGATTTAAAGTTTGGCTATATGTTAAATGAAAATCTTGCCATAACCGCCGCTATGCCAGGAAACATATATGAGTTTCAGGATAATGATAGGCATTTTGGAGCTTTTGTTCCATCGCTACAATACTGGGTAAAAGATCGTTGGTGGATACATTGAGGAATTGGTATAGCAGTAGATTCGCCAGCACTATACGATATTAAAGACAATGTAAATGACGATTGGAACTTTGGTTGTGCTGTAATGGCAAGTACAGGTTACGAAATTTACAAAAAGAAAAACTTTGCACTTAATCTGCAGTCTAAATTAGTTCTTGGTCGTAATTGATTCTCAGAGATTGATGGCTATTTTATATAATATAGAATTATAGCTTACGAATTTCAATAAACATTCCAGTAAAACGGCTTTGACATAATATCTGATATTATATCAAATGCAAGCATGCGTCGTTTTACACAACTAGCTGTTTTGCACTATAATGTTCTGCGTTATGTAACTTTGCTTGGGTAAAGCAAAGTACTTGGCACTTCACTTCTTTAAATTTTTCTTCTAAGAGCTTCTTATACAGGGTAATGGAACACTTGTTAACTGATCGATGATAGGAGGGAAGGCAATTTGTGTGGAATGACATATTTATCTGAATATTGAATTTTTATTAATTTCTCAGCGATACCTTGAAAGCTTGACTTATCTGTCTAGCTTAGGTACTGTAATTTCCCTTCTTTCATCTATGTTTTTATTGCCATTGAATAGTATCATTACAATGCAATTATCTAAATAATTTAAGCCGTAAACAGCTTGATTATGATTAAAAAAATATGATTAAAAAATATTATTCTTATTAATTCTAAATAAGAATAATAATATATATTTGTCAAAAAATAACCACCAATGAAGAAATTTTATATTCTTTTAGGGCTATTCATAGCCTTAATTGCTTGTTCAGATTATGATGAACAAGAATTTACAGTACTACTACCTAATGCAGGTGAGGATCAAATAATTTTTACAGAAGAGACAGGTACAACTATCCAATTAAACGGAGAAGGTTCTACAGATGTCAACAACTTAGGTTTTACATATCAATGGGAAGTAACAAATGCTCCCGATGGTTTTGAATATACCATTGAAAATAGCGATAGCGCCCTACCTATTTTAACTGTTGCAAACAATGCTTCTGGTCGATACAACTTAACATTAACCATAACGAAAGGCAATCAACAAGCGCAAGATTTTGTCAATATCGATATTAACCCGGTTATAGCTCAGGTGTTATTGGTAAATACCATAGATGCTGACATTGATGCAATATTATCAGTACCTGAACTAGACATTACGGGTAACGCTGTCGCAAAACATTCAGCAGATGATACGTATTATAACATTGATTTGAATGTAGCTCAAAACAGTGATGGAAATGTTGTGTTAAATGTAAATTACAATGGTACTACGCTATCTATTGAAGAAAGCCTAGGAGCATTAAAAAACTATACAATTTATCTGATAGGTACTGAAATAGCACCAGAGTTATTACTTGTTGAAAAAACTAAAAATGCCAATACAATTCCTATTGGTATCGTTGGTTTAGACGCAATCAATCTTTCTCCCGGTTTAGAAAACGTAGAACTTTATATAGATGCGACTAGTTTTAATTTTGGTATCGTTCCTGTTGACCTTCTATTTGGTCAGTTAGGTGTGGTTGAGTCTTTCGGGTTATTATCCTATAAAGATAATTCTGAAATATTCTATAGTGCTACTTCAATTTTTCCATTAGCTATTTGGGGTGCCGTAAATCAAGAAAGAGTTACAAACGACACCTTCATATCTCTCACAAACGGAGAATCAGGAAAGTTTGGAACTTTCGTCATTGTAAAAGACGCTTCTTCAACTGAAGGAAACAAAATAATTTTCATCAACAACAGTAGTTTACTGCCAGAATAACCAACCACAAATGAAATATTTATATTTAATACTCTTATTTACCCTATCGATACCCCAAGCTTGGGCTCAACAATCAAATGTATCTGGTACAATTACTAATCGAACTACCGGAGAACCAATTACCGGAGCTTCAATCTATATAGAAAAACTAAAAAAGGGAGCAACTTCTGATTTTGATGGTGCTTACAAACTAGAAAATCTTCAACATGGATCTTACACTATTAGTATTTCTTATATCGGTTTTGAAACTATTACAGAAAATATTGATATCACAAGAAATCTAGAAAAAAACTACTCGCTAGAAGAGGGCATTTTTCAATTACAAGATGTAGAGATTGTAGGTCGTAAACGTACTAGTTATAAACCAGATGTAACATATGCAGGTACTAAAACCGGTGCTCTAGTTAAAGATGTGCCACAGAGTATTACACTTTTAAACAAAGAACTACTAAAAGACCAGCAAATTTATAGAATTACGGATGTCGTAGATAATGTTGCCGGATTAACAAAAACGCGTACCGGTAATAATTTTACCTCTAGAGGGTTTAGAATTCAACAAAACTATGTTAATGGTAACAGAGCAGTTGTATCACCTGAATTCTCATCATCTTCTATTACGTCACACTTAGAACGTGTAGAGGTCATCAAAGGACCTGCTGCTGCTTTGTTTGGTAATGGTGCACCTGGCGGAGTTATAAATTTGGTCACCAAAAAACCTTTGAAAGAAAATAGGGCTTCGGCATCATATACCATTGGTAGTTTTCAAACTCAAAGAGCCACTATGGATATTACAGGACCTTTAAATGAAAACAAAGAATTACTTTATAGACTAAATGTTGGTTGGGAAAATGCTGAAAGTTATAGAGATTTTATAAAAAATAGAAACTTATTATTGGCACCTTCTATCTCATATATACCAAATGACAAAACAAGTATAAATGTAGATATCGTTAGTAGCCAGGTGAATGATGATGCAGGTATAGATAGAGGAATGCCTATTTTACAAGGCGATTTATTTGCTTTACCTATTAGCTTTAGTGCTGCAGAACCTTATGATTTTAGACAGAGTACCAGTGTGCTTTTTACTGTTTCTGCCAACCATAAATTAAGCGAAAAACTATCGATAAATGCTTCTTATACCAAAACAGATTTTAATCAAACTTTTATAGAAACGAGATCTAACAATGTATTTACCGATGATGGTACCGAATTAATACGACAAATCAACAATAGGGTTACCGATGTAAATGCCGATTTCTTGACTGCTTATTTTGTAGCGAAATTCAATACCGGGGCACTTAAACATGAAATGGTTCTTGGTTTCGACTATTTTGATAATCTTCTAGATAATGAAAGTATAACGGCAATAGGGGAAAGTAATGGTGTGCCTAATCTATCTTTTGATAACAGAAGAATATATAATTCCATTCAAGAATTACAAATAAATTATGGTGAAATACCTGTAGGGTTTGACTCTAGATCAACCTATAGAGGTTACTATATTCAAGATTTAATAACTTACAAAAAGCTGAAAATTATGTTAGGTCTTCGTTATGAAGATTTAACTCAAGATGATTTTTCTGAAGTAGGTTTAAATGAAAATGTAGATAATACAATATTATTACCTCGCTTAGGCTTAACGTATACCGTAAACGATAATGTTAATATTTTCGCAAGTTATTCTGAGTCTTTTGAAGAACAAATTGCACCTTTTGGCACCAATATACTAAACCCAGGAGAACCATTTAATCCATTAGCAGCAAATCAGATTGAATTGGGTGTTAAAGCTGACTTATTAAAGGACAGACTAGCAGCTAACTTATCTTTTTATTCTATTAATAGAAGTGGTCGTTTAATAGATAACCCCGAAGGAGGAGCTCTAACGACTATATTACAATTAGGCGATGAAAAGAGTAGGGGTGTGGAGTTTGAAATAACAGGGAAAATAAACAGTAATTTAAGTATCACAGCTAATGCTTCTTTTAATGATGTTGAAATTTTAGATGACATCGCAGGGTTAGAGCAATTAGAATTAGAGAACAATAACCCTAAAGAGGCTTTTGGTTTTTGGGGTAAATATGATTTTAGAAATGGTCTTCTAAAAAACTTGGGCATTGGTCTTGGCGGTAACTTTGTTGGTAAAAGTCAAATTATAGACTCTTCTGAGAATCTTATTGAAAACACCATAGTTTTTGATAGCTATTTTACCGCAAAAGCTGGCTTGTATTATGCTTATAAAAAGGTCAATGTTTCATTTAATGTAAATAACATCTTTGATAAACGTTATTTTATTGGTGGTCTTAACTCGGGTAGAGTTTTTCCTGGTGCACCAAGAAATTATTTGTTAACTGTGGGGTATTCATTTTGATTAGTATGGCTATAGCAATAACAATAATAGCGGTTATTTTAGGATATAGTACTTCTATGTACTTTCCTAATGATGTTCCATTTATTAAAAACATAGAAGGATCTATTGTAATAAAAAAATGGATCAGTATTATGCTATATATCATTGCCTTAGTACTTTTTATTCTTGAATATGGTAACGGTACCGGAAGCCTCATTTTTCTATTTACCGCTATTCTCAGTTTATGTCTATCTATACTAGCTTTATCCTTCAAACCGAAACTTATATATCCTTTTGGGGTAGTGGCTCTTGTTTATTTAATTATTGATATCGTACACTATGCCAGCTAATAAAAAACACCTTTCAAGTACCGGGCAACGATGGTTAAAAGTTACAGCTGCAATAATCGGGGGGTACTTGGTTACAATGCTGGTTCACAATGCTATTGGTATTCATTTAACCAACAAAGGCGGCATTGCCCTTACCAGTGCGTTTAGTGCTTTTTTTATGTGGGTAGGTTTAATGGTATTGGCTTTTCTAAGTAAAAATGGTTGGAAGGTATGGGGAATATATCTATTAATAATTGCCCTATGTGCAATCATAATCTATTTAGGTAAATGAAATTAAAAGCGTTAAAACCAAGATTGCACAATGTCATGTTCCATACGCATACCGTAGCGGGAATAGTGATTAGTTTTGCTCTATTCATTATTTTCTATGCAGGGGCTTTTGCTCTTTTTAGGGATGAACTGTATCAATGGGAGAACCATCAAGCAAGAGCGGTAGAAATTAAGAACGTAGATAGTGACGAAATTATAAGTCAGGTTGCGGCACAATATCCTAATTTCAAAAAAGAAGGGGAGACCAGTATAGTCTATAACAGCGAGAACCAACCTTATATTCAGTTCTATGCCGATTTAAATACAGATGATATTCGCAATAACCGAATTCGAGCACTTATAAATCCTGAAACTTGGGAAATTACCGATAATTTTAATCCAAAAACCAGTGTTGGTGAAACGCTGTATCATTTACACTATTTTGAGCAAATACCAGAATTCGGCATCTGGCTCTCAGGCTTTGTATCCCTCTTTTTTCTATTTGCGATCGTTACCGGTGTTTTAATTCATTGGAAGAATATGATGCGTAAATTTTATGCGTTCTCCATCAAAAAAAAAATGAAGAATATTTGGACCGATGCCCATACCATGTTAAGTATTATAGGGCTACCCTTTCAGATAATCTATGCCGTAACGGGTTGTTTATTTGGTCTATTGACCTTGTTGTTGGCACCTTCGGTAATTTTAATGTTCAATGGTAATACCGAGCCTATTTATGAAAACATTCGCCCCATTGTAAATGTAAGTCCTAATGAGAATGCCAAAACAGCAAAAATGCATTCTATTACGGCTATTTATGATGAACTGCAGGCTGAGTTTCCTCAACATCGCGTTCTTAGTACCATAACAAAGCATTATGGTTA
This sequence comes from Maribacter sp. Asnod1-A12, assembly GCF_045063735.1. NCBI lineage: Bacteria > Pseudomonadati > Bacteroidota > Flavobacteriia > Flavobacteriales > Flavobacteriaceae > Maribacter > Maribacter sp. Asnod1-A12. Next base: position 3,285,457 of record NZ_JBEFNZ010000006.1, on the reverse strand, counting down.
TGAAGACGCCGTAATTGCCTTTCGAGTTGATGATGGTATAGGGATCATGAGTGACGGTAACCTTGTATACAATCTAGTTACGGGAGAACGTACAGCCGAAATTTTGCCCAATGATAAATCTTATACGCAAACCGTTTATAACCTGATGACCAAATTGCATTTTGCAACCTTTGGTGGTATACTGCTCAAAGTACTTTATTTTTTCCTTTCTATGATTACCTGCTTTTCATTGATAAGCGGTATTCTTATTTGGAAAACTTCAAGAGAAAAAAAAGGATATACCGAGAAGCAACAATGCTTTCATCATCAGGTTACAAAAGTATTTCTGGCTATATGCCTAGGCTTGTTTCCTGCAACGGCATTATTGTTTATCGCTAATAAAACCATACCGTTTTCTATTGAAAATAGGGCTTTTTATGAAAATACCGTCTTCTTTGGTGGTTGGGCAATACTCATCATGGCCGGGTTATTTTGGAACAATTTAAAACAGTTGAATAATAGATATCTTATCATTGGTGGGCTGTTGTCTTTAGCTGTCCCATTTTTAAATGGTATCGTTACGGGTGATTGGTTTTTTACCGCTTTTGTAAAAGCTAAATACATCATCGCTTCTGTAGACATATTTTGGTTTCTAACCGGAGTAAGTGCATTGCTAATTGCTCAATTAAGTAAGAAAACAGCTAAAAACATATAATTCGACCGACTAATATTATTTTCTTTTATTGAAATGTCATATTTGCACTATAATGTTCTGCGTTATGTAACATTGCTTTGGTAAAAGCGAAGTATTTTTTAATTCACTTTCTTCTAAAAGTTTATTCTTCATTGGTAATGGAACACTTATTATGCGAGCTGACGGCAGGAGGGGAGTGTAATGTGTGTGGACTGAAAATGTAAATTTTAATGACTATGTAAAGTAAATTTGTACTCTTTAACTGGTTTTGCACCCAATATAAAATGCAACAATAAATAATATTTTAAATAAAGAAAAGTATTTTTACGATATGGAAGTAAAGCTTTATTTACTAAGACAACATTTTGAAGAAATCGTTTCTTTAACTGATGAGGAGTGGAACTTTGTACAATCGCACTTTGAATTTAAAAGTCTTAAAAAACACCAATTTTTAATACAAGTGGGGCAGCCTGTAGACTTTGAATATTGGATAATTAAAGGCTTAGTAAAAGCGTATTACATAGATGATAAAGGCAAAGAACATATTCTTCAATTTGCTATGGAAAACTATTGGGTGAGTGACCATTGCGCTTTTCAACATCAAGAACCAGGGACTATTTTTGTAGATTGTCTTGAAGATTCTGAATTCTTCTGTTTGTCTTTAGAGAACAGGGAAAAGATTTGTTTTGAAGTCCCTGCCGTTGCCAACTTTTTCAGAATTAAATCAAATCACGGTTACATCAATCTGCAACAAAGAATCTTGTCTTTACTTACAATGACCGCAGAAAGTAGGTATGAGTATCTATTAAATAAGCTTCCAACATTAATACAACGCGTTCCTAAAAAATTAATCGCTTCCTATTTAGGCGTTTCCAGAGAGACTTTAAGTCGGTTTAATAGCTAAAAGTGACCTAAATCACTTTTCCATATTGATATACATCACCAAAAATACGTGATGTATGTCCTCGCACACATCTTGGTTTTCATAGAATTTTGTATCGAACAATTAAATACAATGTACTATGAAAACTACAACAATACAGGGCTCCCAAACGGTAGCCAAAAAGAAGAGTCTACCAGCAGCATTATGGGCATTGACCATAAGTGCATTTGCCATAGGAACAACGGAATTTGTAATTGTAGGTTTATTATCTACCGTTGCAAGTGACCTAAGCACATCATTAACCTCAGCAGGATTATTAGTAAGTCTGTACGCTATTGGTGTTGCCATTGGTGCACCAATATTAACTGCCTTAACAGGTAAAATTCCTAGAAAACAATTATTAATGGGTATTATGTTATTATTCATAATAGGTAACGGATTAGCAGCTATCTCACCAAGTTTTGAGTTGTTGCTGTTATCGAGAGTGGTAACAGGTTTTGCTCACGGTGTATTCTTTTCTATCGGGTCTACCATTGCAGCTAGTTTGGTGCCAAAAGATAAACGAGCAACAGCTATTTCTATAATGTTTGCAGGTCTTACTGTGGCTATTGTAACCGGTGTGCCTTTAGGAACATATATCGGTCAGAATTTTGGATGGAGAGCAACCTTTATTGGTGTTGCCCTTTTAGGATTAGTAGGTGCAATAGCTAGTTTGGCTTTGGTTCCTAAAAATATCAAACAATCGGCTCCATTACGTCTTATAGACCAATTAAAAGTGATTAAGAATCCGTCTATTTTATTGGTGTTAGCCATTACCGCATTTGGTTATGGTGGTACGTTTGTCACTTTTACCTACTTGACACCTTTGTTGGAAGAAGTAACCGGTTTCTCTTCGGGTATGACTAGTGTATTTCTTTTAATTTATGGTATCGCCATCGCGATTGGGAATATCATTGGTGGTAAGGTCTCTAACAACCAACCAGGAAAAGCATTATTGGTCATGTTTGCTTTACAAGCCATCGTATTGTTTGTGTTATACTTCACCGCTTCTAGTCAGATTTTTGCCATAGTAACCTTGTTTTTTATGGGAATATTAGCCTTTTCAAACGTACCTGCATTGCAATTATACGTGGTGAAGATGGCTGAAAAATACTTGCCAGGAACCGAAGATGTAGCATCTGCCTTAAACATTGCAGCTTTTAACGTTGGTATTGCCATTGGTGCTTATGTAGGCGGAATGGTTGTAGAATCGAGCTTAGGTATTGAGTCAACACCTTGGGTAGGAGGTATTCTAGTCATCGTAGGATTCCTGTTGACCTTAGTTTTATTGAAAAAAGAAAAAATATTAATATCAAAAACTACATAACTAATAGAAAGCTTCTCTTAATGCTAAATAATTCATATGGTGTCTTAACGGATACCTGATGAATTTAATAAAAAACACATTATGAATCCATTTGATAAACTATACAAACCAGGTAAAATGACACTTGGTATAGAGTTTCCTTTAGATAACGATTGGTCAACCGAAGGCAATCGTAAACGTTTGGAAGACAACAGATCTTTTGGCGTGCCAGACATTTCTAACCATTTAGCATTGGCACAACAAATTGACGAAGCAGGCTTCCCCGCTTTATGGATGCGAGATGTTCCTGTATACGAACCTAATTTTGGTGATGGTGCGCAATTATTTGACACCCTACCGTACTTGGGCTATTTAGCTGCTGCTACCAAAAACATTTTGTTGGGTACGGCTGCCATAGTATTGCCATTACAACAACCTATAAAATTAGCCAAAGCTGCTGCCACCATAGAAAATTTAAGTGGTGGTAGACTATTGTTAGGCTTGGGTTTAGGAGACAGACCTATGGAGTTCCCAATGTATAATATCGACTATATAAAAAGACCTGAAATATTTAGAAGCAATCTTGATATCATCAAAGAAGCTTGGAAAACAAACAGTAATTTAAAATCTAAATACGATTTTTTAACTAACGGTATAGAAGTGTATCCAAAACCGAAAAATGACATTCCACTTGTAATTGCTGGTCATTCCGGACAAAGTATTAATTGGATCGCAAAAAACGCACAAGCTTGGTTTAATTACCCAAGACCTGTTGCCGAAACTTTGGAAAACCGAAAATACTGGTGTAATGCTTTGTATTTTGAAGACCAAGCAGCAAAACCTTATATCTCTGCTATACATTTAAACCTGTCTAAAGACGATAATGCGACTTTTAAACCACAGCGTTTTGGTGGTACGGTAGGCATCAATCATCTTACCGACTATTTAAAGTCCTATGAAAATGTAGGAGTCAACCATATGGCAATCAACCTAAGAAAGTCTGAAACTTCCGTAAGTCAGGCTATTGCTAAAATTGAAGAGGTTGTATTGCCTGAGTTTTAGTCTGTATTAATATATTATTAGATAATATATTAAGTTATTTTAAATTACCGTCTACATTTGCATAATTACTATGTTATAATTCTCCTGCAGGATTTATAACATAACTATGTAAAAAAGCGCGGAAATGAGCTATACACGAAACTATTAAAATTGTACTATAATGTTTCGCGTTATGTAACTTGAGCTTTGATTAAAAGCGAAAGTTGTTGCAATCTTCATTGATTATTTTTCTTTCTGAAAATTTTCTTCTCAAAAAGGTAATGGAACACTTATTATGCGAGCCGACGGTAGGAGGAGAGTGTAATGTGTGTGCAATGGCAACTAAAACGATTATATTATTAAAATAAAAATGTTGAAAGTTTTGTTTATACATAAATCACAACTTCTTCAATTTTACAGATAAACTTCTTAATTTGCATAAAGTTATAGAACACTAAATATACATGGAGCTCAAAGAGAAAATCACACTTGAAGATATAAACGGCAAAAGGTTTAAAATAAGATTGGTAGAGCCTGAAAGTCCAAAAAAAGCTGCATTTACCCATTATTTGCACAATCACAAGAATGGTGTTTCTAAGTTTTACAAAAGTGATGCAATTGAATATGTAAAAGATATTCTAAATCGTAAGAACCCTGAGGAAGAAATTACTAGCAAAGTTGCAGAAGAAGCATTACAATATTATCTTTTTGATTTCAAAAATAATGTTCCGTTTCCTGAACCTAAAAAACCAAAATTTAAGTTCATTGATTTATTTGCGGGTATTGGGGGATTTAGATTAGCGCTTCAAAATTTAGGAGGTAAATGTGTTTTTACAAGCGAATGGGATAAGTATTCGAAACTTACCTATGAGGCTAACTTTGGTGAAATTCCTTTTGGAGATATAACTAAAGAAGAAACCAAAAGTTATATACCTGATAACTTTGATGTGCTCTGTGCTGGATTTCCATGTCAGGCTTTTTCGATTGCTGGCAAAAAGGGAGGGTTTGAAGATACGAGGGGAACATTATTTTTCGATGTGGCAGAAATAATTAAAAGGAAAAGGCCTAAGGCTATTTTTCTTGAAAATGTAAAGGGTCTTAGAAGTCATGACAAGGGTAAAACTTTAGCCACAATACTCAATGTACTTAGAAATGAGTTAGATTATTTCGTCCCTGAGCCAGAGGTAATAAATGCTAAAAATTATGGAGTCCCTCAGAACAGGGAACGAATATTCATTGTAGGATTTAGAAAAGACTTAGGGGTTACAAATTTTAATTATCCAAAACCAACAGATAAAACTAAAGTTTTAGAAGATATTCTTGAGCCAGAAGAGGTTTCTGTAAAATACTACTTATCTAATACATATGTGAATACTCTTCGTGCTCATAGAGCACGTCACGAGAGTAAAGGCAATGGATTTGGTTATGAAATTATTTCGAATGATGGGACGGCCAATGCTGTAGTTTGCGGAGGTATGGGTAGAGAAAGAAATCTTATCCTCGATGACAAATTAACTAATTTTACTCCAGTAACTCATATTAGAGGTGAAGTTAATCGTGAAGGAATTAGGAAGATGACTCCGAGAGAATGGGCAAGATTACAAGGGTTTCCAAATAAATTTAAAATAGTAGTTTCGGATGCTCAAGCATACAAGCAGTTTGGTAATTCAGTTGCAGTACCGGCAATTCAATCGACGGCAAAACAAATTCTAAAAGCTTTACTTTAATGTTAGATGATATTTTAGATTTTAAGAATGGTATTATGAACCGTTCTAATTCAATTATTGACTGGAATACGTTTTATGCTGCTCTACTTCAAGAACAAATTTCAACTAGTTTTTCTTTGAATTCAGATGAACCTCATTGGAATAATTATTTCCATGCAACTTTGGTTTCTGCATATATGCAACTTACAAATTTTGATTTGGTAAATTGGCAGAAGTATATTCTTGAATCTGCAACCTTCAGTTCCTTACTTGGTTGTAGAAATCCAAATGAAGGTGAAGTTTTAGAATTATTTGTAGTCCACTCAATAAATAAGGTTTTTGCCTTCGGTACTAACAATTTAAATATTCATGCCTACCGCGCAAATCATTCATCTAATCCGACCTACCTATCGGATGATGGGCACACTCAAAATGTGCTATCAGCAGAAGATAATTCTAGAATAATAGAAAACTTAAAAGTGGTTATGAAGTTGAGAGGTCAACCGCAAAAGGCAATATGGGGTGATAACGATATTATTGTTACCCTGACTCATAACAGTATTGTTCAGCAATTTTGTATTATTAGCTGTAAAACAAGTTTAAGAGAACGTGTTTATCAATCTATATTTTGGTCTATGCATTCCAGAATGGAAGGAGTTGGAAAGCACGTTTTTGTTACGACAGACAAAGGAGCAAGTGGAAATAGTGAAATAGGTAATAGAGGGGCAAACAATAATGCTAAAAAATCTCGTGATGTCTTAGAGTCAACAATGGATAGGGTTTATGTTTTAAGAAATAGTAGCGAGGTAAATAGGTCTCAAGTTATTAAAGACTTTAGCTTCTTACAACAAGACTTGATTAATTGGGCGAAGGATATTGCAGGCTCATATTAAAATTTGGAAAGTTTTTAATACAAAAAATTATATGAGTGATAATAAGTCTAAATATGAAATGACTATTGACCTAAATGTTTTAAATCATTTGGGCATCAATTTATACAGTAATATTCCATCTGTAATTTCTGAAGTTGTTGCTAATGCTTGGGACGCTGATGCTGAAGAGGTTAATATTCATATAGACGTAGAGAAAGATGAAATTGTGATTACTGATGATGGGCATGGAATGAGCTTATCAGATATAAACGATAAATACTTAACTGTTGGTTATCGAAAAAGGGAAAATAATGAAATAATAACTCCTAAACATAAGAGGAGTGTTATGGGACGCAAAGGAATAGGAAAATTGTCATTGTTTTCTATAGCAGATAAAATTTCAGTTTTTAGTGCTACAAAAAAAGGAGACCGAAATGGTTTGCTTTTAGATTCAAACGAAATAAAAGAGCAAATTTCAACTAAAAGTAAAAACCCTTATCTACCTCAAGACCTTTCTTGTGAAGATTTTCATTTAAAAAAAGGAACTAAGATTGTTTTAAATGAGTTAAAAAAAAATATTGGACAAACATCCAGGCATCTAAAAAAAAGACTTGCTAGACGATTTAGTATAATGGGAAGTAAGAACAGTTTTTTAGTTAAAATTGATGGTAGTGAAATTAAAGTTGAAGACAGGGATTATTTCCATAAAATCCAATATTTATGGTATTATGGAGAGGAATCTAAAGAATATTTGACTTTAGCTAAAAATGCCGAACAAATAGAAAAAAGAGAGAACGTAATAAATAGTGAATCAAAAATAACTGGATGGATTGGACTAGTGAAAGAGTCGAATCAACTACAAGATGAATATGATAATTTAAATAAAATTCCAATCTTAATTAGAGGGAAAGTTTCACAGGAAAATATATTAGAAGAGTATCGTGAGGGAAGTTTGTATATTAAATACATATTTGGTGAAATTAGAGCTGACTTTCTTGATGATGATGATTTACCTGATATAGCAACTTCTAGTAGACAAGGTGTGATTGAACATGATAAGCGATATTCAAATTTAAAGAAATTCATAAATGATGAATTAAAACATATTCAAAAAAAGAGAATAAAGTTTAAAGGTAAAGAAGCAGAGAAGGAAGCATTAAAAAATGTGGATATAGAAATTTGGTATAAAAAGCTTGGAAAAGATTCTAAAAAGAAAGCTAAGGCATTATTTGCTAAAATAAATCAAATAACTGTAGATGATAATAATAGAAACACCTTGTTTTCCCATGCTGTAATTGCTTTTGAAAGTTTAAGATATAAGGATGCGTTAGATGCTTTGGAGAACGTTTCTGTTGAAAATATTGGAGAATTTGTTTCTGTATTTAAAAATTTTGATGACATTGAAGCTTCTTTATATTATCAAATAACTAAACAAAGAATCGAAGTTTTAGAGAAATTTCAGGTGCATGTGCATGACGATAATGCTTTAGAAAAAATACTTCAAGAATTTCTTTTTAACCATTTATGGTTATTAGACCCATCATGGGATAGAGCGACGGAACATCCCTATATGGAAAAACAAATTTCGTCTGAATTTGAAAAAATTGATGCAGGATTAACTGAAGAAGAGGCTAAAGGGCGAGTTGATATTAAGTATAAAAAAGCTTCTGGAAAACATATTATTATTGAGCTTAAAAGAGCAAGTGTAGTCACAAATGTATATGCTTTACAAGAACAAGTTGATAAATATAAATCTGGATTAAGAAAACTGTTGGAAGAAAAAAATGAAAATAATCCAGTAATTGAATGTGTTTGCATAGTTGGAAAACCACTAAAAGGTTGGAGTGATTCAAGAACTAAAGAAAGTGATATCCAAATGATGGCTACTAAAAATACTAGATTAGTCACTTACCAAGAACTGATAAAGGATAGCTATAACCAATATGAAGAATATATGAGTAGTAATACCAATGAAAGTGATACATTGGAATTAATAAAAAAACTATCAGAAGATGAGTGAATTTGGCCTAAGAGAATTTTGGTAAAACAATAGGCGAGGGGAGCGACCATATTCTAGAGGGCTGGTAATACATCATATTGACTAACATAATGTTACAAATAGTACAAAGCAGTCTTAAGAGTTAGAATACTTTCTAGAATATAGCGACTGAGCCGTACATTGTTTCCAAAATTATCTGTAAGCCTTGATTTTTTTGTTTCTTTTTTTATCAAGAAAAAAAGATAAATAAAAATGTTACTGGTTAAAGTGTTGAAATCCTATTTGACATAATGTTACAAGTACATAAAGAAAAACTTCATACATGACGAGGGGTTAGCAAGGGCTAAGAATTTTGCTCGCAGAGAAAATTTTAGCTGTTGCGGCAAGCTGACGAGAATGCTGTAGAAAAAAATCTTGCACACATTTCCTCGAATACTAGAATTTTGAATGAATCTAAAAGGCTAGCTTTTAAATGGCGTTGGCAAGCGGCTGGAAATTGTGTTTAAATGTAAAATGCGTTTTTCAGCATTTTAGAATTTAAAAAGCAATCGAGCGTTTGGCAGCGGCTATTTTACATAACGGCAAATTATGGAACAAATGAAAATATGCGTCGCAGACACCGCTTAAAAGAAGTTGATGACCCTATTGTGAGTTTTAATCAATTCTCAGATCTTCAGGGATATTTTACATAATATCATTATAGCTAACAAACGGGATTTCACCTATAAGTAACAATGTGTTAGTTTTGTTCTATAATTTATATTATGTAAAATAGAATATTTAAAATCGTATAACTCACCTACAGCTTATCTCCTGCATAAAAAAAATATAAAAACATTAAAAAAAAACCGTCTACAATGGACGGTTACAATAATAAATCCGATTTTTTTATCTATTTAAAAAATACTTTGCTACTTCTAGTTCTAGGGCGTAGCATTCCTCTATTTGGCGTTCTACATCAGTCATGCTTTCCATAATAGATATATTATTCATTTTTAAAATAGTTAATAGTGAATCTGTCTTCGTAGCCGTAAGGTTGATGCTTGTTTTTAAGCTTTCTTTTTTCTCAAAACCTCTATGGGTTTGCGGTTCAAACAAATAAGATTCCAATTTCAAAAGTAATTGTGTTACCGACTTTCTTTTATGTTCTAACTCGGTCAGCACCACTACATTTTTATTTCTTTTTGAAACCTTCATAAACCAATTTGTTTTTATATAAAACGGTCCATAATTGAAATGATTGTATTCATAAAAGCTAAACTTGTCTTAAGATTTTAAAATAAAAAAAACCGCTCATTAATGAACGGTTCTATATTTAAAAAACTAGCTTCTATTAGAATAGACCCTTAGCCTTGTTAAGTATACTACCGGCATCACCGCCAACTAATCCACTAAGACTTTCTAAACTAAAAGCGGAATCTGAAGCTTCATTTGATAAAAACTTTTCTTTAAGGCTATTTACCAAATTTGGTGCAACATTACTTGCCTCTGCCTGTGCCTCTTCAGTATTCATCCCTTTATTTTCCAGAATTTCAGCTAGTTTGCCTTTCAAATTTTGAACGATACCACTGTCTTCAGTTGCATTTCCATCATTTGAGAACAGGCTAGTTACCGCGCTTAAATCTCCAGAGCTTACTTTTTCCATAAGTAAGTTAATAAGAGAAGAAGCACCTTCTTCTGCAGCTCCGCTAGTTGTTTCAGAATTTAAAGAATTTGCGCTCATTGTTTCTTGCAATTTTTCAATTGCCATTTGCTTTAATTGATCTAACATTGTGTTTATAATATATATAGTTAATAATGGTATTACTTGTGGTTAACAAGGCGTTACAAGATTGCACTTACCTTGAGATATCTATAAAGATAGTAGACATTTAATGGAAACGGCTGCCTAGCACCGCATTTGGGTTGTGTACCAAATAAAAAGTCCGTCATTGCTGACGGACTTTTTAAAGTTTATTCTATAACTCTAACGTTAACTGCGTTTAAACCTTTTTTTCCTTGGGTTAGTTCGAATTCTACTTCATCGCCTTCGCGAATCTCGTCAACTAATCCTGAAATGTGAACGAAATGATCGTTCGTTGAACCTTCTTCTGTAATAAAGCCGTAGCCTTTTTCATCATTGAAGAATTTAACTGTTCCTGTACTCATAAATGTAGTATAATTTGATATTAATAATTACTAGAATAGAAGCAACTATGATGCCAAAATTAATAATCTAATTTAATTTTACTTTTTAGTATGACCTTCAGATGTGGTAACTTATACAACGGTCAACATAGAAAACTTAAGGTTAGAACCCTTATGGAATAGCCTTTTGTCAAGGAATTTAAAAAAAATTAGGATCAATTAAATAAATACTTTATTTTAGTATCGTAAAATAATAAACGTGACGACCAAACCAAATTTTGTTCTACTTTCTGAAAACAACACCTACTACGTAGAATACCTTATTGGGCATCTTGTTTTAGCGAACAGCATTACAGAAGCCGTTATTTTTGAATCGCAATCTCACGCCATTAAATTTCAAAAATATCTGTATAAGAATTGTAGTGTTCGGTTTTCTGTAAACACATTCATTGCCTAGTTTATTTACTACATAACATCTTAATGGTTAAATGCTTCTTAAGATGTATCAACAGTATTACTTCAAGCACTATCTTCCCTCAAAAATTTATATAATGAAATATCTAGTTCTATTTATTCTTGCGACCACTATGGTTTCATGCTTGTCATCAGATGATAAAACGCCTACGGTTGTTGAACCTATTGATTATACCGCTATTAATGAAGAAGAAATCAATGCATATTTAGTTGCAAACGAACTAGAATCGCAAATCACGTCATCTGGCTTGCATTATATTATTGAAAATCAAGGTGACGGAGCGCAACCATCTGCCACATCAAATGTTACGGTTGCGTACAGAGGATATTTTTTAGATGGTACTGTTTTTGATCAAAGTACTGACGGATTATCAATTGGCCTTGATCAAGTAATCGCCGGGTGGACAGAAGGTATTCCCCTTTTCAATGAAGGCGGTAATGGCGTATTACTTATTCCTTCTCACTTAGCTTATGGTAGTTTTGATTTTAATGGTATACCTGGTGGTTCTGTATTAGTTTTTGATATCGAATTGATTTCGGTTAATTAAACGAAAACGCATCAATAGACATCTTTGCTGTACGTACTTGTGTAACTGAGCCCACTTGCTCTGTCCACGCAAAATAGAGGGTTTCTTCCACTATTTCCATTTGAGGAAATCCGGATTTACGGGAATCTGCCATTTCAGTAATTAATTGTTTCTTGGAAGTTGTGCCATCTTTATGTACAATCATAGCTTTGAATAATGCGGTTTTGTCACTGGCTTCCATCCAACTTACAACAGCTTGATCTTCATCCATCCATAACACATCTACCCGACCCATAATAGCGCCTTCCGCAACTATAATCGGTTTTGTAAATTCCGCGCCACCATCCGAAGAAAAAGCGATTTGTACTTTTTGTTTTTTTGATGCTCCGGTAAACCAAGCTACTACCAAACTATTACCAAGTGCATCTACTTTAGGTCCGTTGACCGGGCAGCCTTTTATCTGCCAATCATCTTCATGAATTACCTTGGGTGCACTCCACTCCCCTTCCACTTGACGAACAATACTAATATCTCGAATTTCATTATCTGAGCGATCTCTATAGATTACAACAGGACCATTATCGGTTATTGCGGAAGTTGTCTGGCAGCAATCGCAGGTTCGTGCATCCAACTCATATTCCTGCAATAGTTCTCCCGTTACAGAAACGACACCTGCTCTAAGTGTCATTGCTCCTCGCTCCCCTACTTCATTTTCTTCGGTATTTCTACCATCTAGCCAATTCACAAAAAAGTTATTGTTATATGGCACTATACTTACAAAACCATGCTCCGTAGGTGTACCATCTGTATGTAAAGGCATGTCTGTTTTCCAAACAGTTGCACCTTTAGGCTTCACGTTTATCTTTATAACATATGAATAGGTGCCTTCAGTAGATTTTTTTAATATATGAGACCATAAACTACCATTGTTTTCGGTAATCATAGGGTAATCTGCCCAATTTACGAACCAATCTGTACCACTCAGTACATTTTGTGCTTCTTGCCACTCGCCATCAATCAATTCTGAAAATCGCATGGTAGAAATAGTATCATTGGAAGTTTCTACCCATGAAAGCAGTGCTACATCTTTATTGGACATTAGGTGTGGTAATGCACTTGATGCTGCAGCGGGAGATTTTATTTCTTGCACCACAGCTACTGGCACTTCTGCCTTTGGTGTTTTTGATTCTTCCTTGCAACCCATAAGCAAGCTAGCTACTACAAAAAGAACTACGGAACTACTATTTAATCGCATTACTGTACTGCTCTAAGTTTTTCAATCATTTCTGGACTATCCCATTTCAATCCGCCATCAAAACGCAATACCTTCTCTCCTGCCTCATTATATATAAATGTTGCCGGAAGCGCACTTACATTTTCTTCTGCATACACACCATTAAATTTTATAAATTCTAACTGAAATCCACGTGCCTCTTTAAACTTAACGATCTTTTCCATGGACTGATCAGATGCAAATAGAAAAACATAATTTTCATTAGCTAAAATGGTTTGGGCTTTCTCCATATCCGGCATTTCTTCTATACATGGTCTACACCAGGTTGCCCAATAATTTAATAATACGCGCTTTCCCTTGTAATCGCTTAATTCTATAGGGTTACCCTCTACATCTTCATAAGTAGAAGTAGCCACTTTTTCTGAAACGGTTTCCTTTTTTTCAGGTTGGGGTTTCGTGGTTTTTTTCTCTTTACAACCTATAATCACAATCGCGGTAGTAAGGAATATCAGTGTTCTTAAATGCATATTCAAATATACTATTTAGCACTATGAAACCTATAGGCTTAGAAACAAAAAAACCGCCTACAAGGCGGTTTTTTCAATAATAATCAATACGTTTTATTGAACTTCAACCAATTCTAATTCAAAGGTTAAATCTTCACCTGCTAATGGGTGATTTGCATCTACAACGATATCATTATCGTTTACTTCCGCAACACGTAATTGTCTTTCGCTACCATCTGCATTTGTTGCCATAAGTGCCATATCTACTTTTGGCTCCATATCTGCTGGTAAATCTGATTTTTGAACTGTTTGAAAAAGCTCTTTTTGCTTTTCACCGTATGCATCTTCTTTAGCGATAACGATAGTTTTCTTATCATTAACCTCCATATCAAGCAATCCTTTTTCAAAACCTGGTATTAAGCTACCTTGTCCTAATTTTACATCTAATGGCTCTCTACCTACTGAACTGTCAAATGTTTGACCATTACTTAGTTTACCTGTGTAATGTACTTTTACTTGACTATCTGCTTTTACTTTACTCATACTATTAAATTCTACTATTTAACTTAATTGAGGTGCAAAGGTATTGTTCTTAATAGGGAATAACGAAGATTATAGTAAAACCTTCCGTTTTTGGGCTCTTCTTAACATAAAACTGCTAAAAAACATTACATAACCGGTTGCAAGCTATGTAATTATAGATCATTGAAATATTTAACTACTCCTCAACTTGCAAAGGTTTGATGTGCCCATTGAACTGTATTGCATTTCTATTTACCATGGTTACAAAGACACTACCCGACTGATCAGGAAAAATATCCATATATACGGTATACCTATCGGACTTATCTGTTATTTGAAAATTAATTGTATATTTTTGTTTATCCGTGCTGAACTCTTGCTTGTAGTTTTCTGGCAAACCTTTGAACTCAATTCCTGTAGCTGAACCATAACCCCCACCAAACTGACGTTCGCCATAATAGGATAAATTTGCAGAAACACTATCTCCAAATATCTTTAAATAATTACCTGTACCCGTTAAATCGATACGAGAAATGCTACTACCAGGGGCTATCAAACCACTATTTGCAACTGCATTTAAATTTTGAGTAACCGTTGGGTTAGCAGACTTTGCAATAAATACAATTTGATCAGATGACATTAAACCATGAATAGCATGTGATTCACTGATTATATTTTTTGACGATGAGCAGCCTAATATAGCACTAAATACGAATGTGCAAAATATTGATGTTCTCATAGATGATATTTTATACCTCTAATAGGCTATGAAATCTATACCAAAAAACGAAGTTTAATTTTCATACGCTTCTTCTTCAAATTCGGTATTTACCAAAACTGACTTTTTAAAATTAATTGTCCGAGATTCTTTGTATAATGCCTTAATTAAACGCTGACGTTTTCTATCTGAAATATTCAAAGTATCCAAAGCTTTAATTTTTTGCTTTAAAGCTTCTCTTTGCAGCATTGCCGTCGTTTCGTAATTTGGTTCAAAATGAAACATTACCGGACCTTCATCTTCTGTATTTGGTTTTAAGGATGTAGAATCGTTTTTTTGGGAATATAACATACCCGTAAATAGGAATGCACAGCCTATAGCAAGCCTCATAAAGATTTTCATATCAATATTATAAGTGTTCTACGTCTAAATTAGTGACATTTTTTTAAAATTTCTTTTAAACACAACACTTAATGGTAAATAAAATACATTTTAACCAATAAACTAGAAAATCGGCATTTAAACGGATTGTCTGAATTTTGTAGTATACTCCATAAAATCAAACTCTAACTCGAAAGTTTCACGAATATGATAATCAACTAATTTATATTGCTCAGGTAATAAATCTTTTGTAGCCTTCATAAATTCTAAAAGCTTTTTATTAGACTCTGAAAGCTTAGTGATTTTATTTTTTAGATATGATTTAGTTTCAAAAAGTGTAATAGTGGTAGGTTCATACATATAAGAATCTACCCTTGTTTTAAACTGTTGAATAGTATTATAGCATCGCTCTAATTTACCTAAACACATCGTTTTATCCTGTTCATTTTCCATAGGAATAGATTTAAAAGTAAATTTGTGGGAATTTTACTTCAATTTAATATAAGCAATTCATTTTTAAACTATGTTTGTACAAGTTTAACTTATTTTTAATTTAGCACCGATTTTGCTAATGTTATAGAAACAAAAGGATTAGCTAATCTTAACCCATATCATGAAAATTATTAAGATTTTTTTAATTGTAATGATTGAATGAAATGAGTACCTTAAACTAAACTTTTAGCCTATGAATATTAATTTTGAATACGACGACGTTAAAGCCAGTAATAGATTAGAGATTATGGCCGCACAGAAATTAGAAAAATTATTGGATAAATTTGATTTTATAGTTAGGTCCGATGTTTTCTTTAAAAAAGAGAATACCTCTTCCCCAGATTCTGGTATGGTATGTAATATACGTTTAAGTGCACCAGGACCTCGTCTATTTGCTCAATCTTCGTCAAGTAGTTTTGAAGCAGCTATCGCTTCATCAATAGAAGATTTACAAAGACAATTAGAAAAAAGAAAAGCAAAAATGCAGTCTCATTAGACTGCATTTTTTTATTGTTCTATAGTATCTTTTGACTTTGTATGGTTAGCAATAACCTCCTTAATTTTTTCTGAGAAAGGATTTCGCTTTAACTCTTGTAATAATCTATTCCGTCTTGCCTCAGAAATATCAAGAGTATCTAAAATACTTTTTGTTTTGTGCTGATGCGCTAAACGACTCTGCTTTAAAGCTACACGTTCAGAAGCGGTAAGTACCATATCCGATTCAAATTGATTTAATAATAATCGCTTTTTTTCCCTAGCATCTGTCTGTAGAGAATCTTGTGCGTATGTGATGTTAGAGCTCAGATAAAAGCACAACAAAACAACACATAAAATGGTTATTCTTTTCATTTACATACATTGTTCTACTCTAAAATTAAGGTAAAAATTCTGAAAAAATATCGATTCCGAAATAAATGTGTTCTTCATCGATAAAAAAAGGGTTCTTTATCCATTAAGCCAAATAAATCAAAAGGCACTCCTTTAAAATATTCTGATTTTCAATAAGTTGTAAAAACGTATAGAAATATTTTCTTTTTCTAATTATGTAGTAACATGATATTGTACAATAAAACAAGCATATTCACTTTCTTTTTTCTGCGACTTTAACTTGCAACGTTAACACAATAACTGTAGTGTAAAATCTACACCAATTTTACAACCTTATTTATCTTGAACATTTGGAAGAATTAAGACACTTCAATTCAAATTTTAATACCTTTGCAGCTTCAAAATTTCTCTATGATAGTCTGGATCGTATTTATTTCCTTCGTTCTTATATTCCTTGCTTTAGATTTAGGTGTTTTTCATAAAGATGAACATGTAATTAAATCTAAAGAAGCCGGAATCTGGACTGCTATTTTTGTAACTGTTGCATTTGCTTTTAGTGGAGTTATCTATTGGTTATTTAATTCAGAAATTATTGCCAACCCAACCGGGTTGACCCCTAATGATGCCGTATTAAAATATATTACGGGCTATCTCATTGAACTTTCTTTAAGTGTAGACAACGTTTTTGTTATTGCGGTGATATTCTCTTCTTTTAAGATTCCACCTTTATACCAACACCGTGTTTTGTTTTGGGGTATTCTTGGGGCGATTGTATTTAGAGCATTAATGATATTTTTCGGGGTTGCCTTGATTACTAAATTTGAATGGATTATATATGTATTTGGAGTATTCTTGCTATACACGGCATTCAATATGCTGAAAGGCGATGATGAGAACTTTGACCCAAAGAACTCTTTCGTATTTAAACAGATAAAAAAGATTTACCCAGTAACCTCCACCATGCACGGTCATGATTTCTTTGTAAAAAGAATGGGAATTAATGCTGCTACCCCCCTATTTGTAGCACTTATTGTTATTGAGCTTACCGATATTCTTTTCGCTTTAGATAGCATACCTGCGATTCTAGCAATTACAGCTGATCCATTTATCGTATTTACTTCGAATATCTTAGCTATTTTAGGTTTGCGTTCTATGTACTTTCTAATTTCTAGAATGTTAGAGAAATTTAAGTATATCAATTATAGCTTGGTAGTAATTCTTGCTTTTGTAGGATTGAAGATGTTGTTCTCCCATTATATTCATTTACCTGAATGGGTTTCATTGACCGTAATCTCAATTTCATTAGTTGCAGGAATACTAGCGTCAGTACTTATTAAGGACAAAGAATAGATTTACATTATAGAGATAACAAGTCTTATTTCTCCGCTAGCTTGGCATCGATAATGACCATGGCATCATTTACTGTTTGCATTTTTTCCATGTCTTCATTTTCTAGACGGATGTCGAAAGCATCTTCTACATCGAGCACAATATCGACAAGATTTGCAGAGTTAATGTTTAAATCGTTCATGAAGTGACTTTCCTGTTCAATATCAGTAACCGCCACGTCTTCGGGAAGATAGATTTTAATAATCTCTTTCAGTTTTTGGTATTTTTCTTCTTTAAGCATATATAAGTTCAATTAAAAATACTATTTGGTATAATTATAGTTTTTATTATTCTTTGGTAAATGCTTTAAATATAACACAAGCATTTACATCCCCGAATCCGAAACTTGCTTTTGCAATTACATTAGGGGCATGTTTTTTTGTTTCCCTTGGGATACAAGATTCCGATATCAACTTTGAAATCTCCGGATGAATATCTTCACAGTTCACATTCTTAAATACAACCTGCTCTTTAAACTGTAATATGGAAGCAACACTTTCAATACTACCAGCTGCAGCCAAACAATGACCCACAGAACCTTTAAATGAATTGATGTACGGAAAATCTTCATGCTCTCTGCCTAACGCTTTACTCCAATTTTCTATTTCTAGTACGTCTTTAGATGTTGCGGTCAAATGGCCGTTAATAACATCTATATCAGATGCTTCAATTCCTGAATGGATTATGGCATTTCTAATACAACGTTGCACCGCCACACTATTTGGTGCAGTCATGGACCCTTGCCCAATTTGTCCGCCACTATTGATTTCTCCTCCCAATACTTCTGCATATATATGGGCACCGCGCTTTTCTGCGCTTTCCAAGGACTCTAATACCAATGCTCCTGCTCCACTACCAGGTATAAATCCGCCAGCTGTTGCACTCATGGGCCTACTTGCTTTTGTAGGGTTATCATTATAGCCTCTAGGCAGAATACGCATAGCATCAAAACCACCCCATACATACGGTCCACTATCACTACAACTACCTGTCAAGATAATTTCGGCTTTCCCTTGACTAATTCGGTCATAAGCCATTAGTATACCCTCGGTACCCGTGGTACATGCTGCGGAGTTTGTGGTAACTTGATTTCCGCAACCTAATAAACCACCTAAATAGGCACTTATACCGCTTGCCATAGTCTGTATTACCGAAGTACTTCCAAGTCTACGGACATTGCCCTCATCAATTAAATGAATGGCTTCCCTAAATTTATCTACCCCTAAAATACCGGTACCAAAAATGATTCCGCGGTCCCAACTTGGCTCATCTGTTGTATTTTTCTCTAAACCGGCATCTTTCCAAGCATCCATTCCAGCGATTACACCGTACACGATTCCTGTTGCATTCAGCCCTCTGCGCTCTAAAGGCGTAAAGTAATTATCAATGAGCTTATCTTTTACCAAAGGTTCTCCCGCTACTTGACAACCAAAACCAAGCTTCTCTAAATTTGGTTGATGCCGTAATCCGCTTTTACCATCTAGCAAAGCATTTGTAAAATCAGTAAGTCCCACACCGTTTGGTGCACATACTCCCAACCCCGTAATTACAACGCGTCTATTCATTTGCTGTACCTATCATGCCTGCTAAAACTCCTTTACAGACCAGTTTATCGTCTTCATTATACATTTTTACTTCACATTTTATTTTCTGAAATCTAAAGTAGACCAACTCCGAAACCACCCTAACACGTTCTCCAGGAAAAACAGGTTGCAAAAATTCCATTTGTGAGCTGCTCATACCTATAGCCATATTCCCTATTTCAGACTCTTTCCCTAATAGATACATACCCAAACATACCAAACCGATTTGTGCACAACATTCAGTCAAAATTACTCCCGGTGAAACAGGATTGTTTTTGAAATGACCTTTATAAAAATCTGCATCGGGCGAAAACCTATAAGTACCCTCAACACCTTTAGCATCTACATGCCTAATCTCATTTACAAAAAGAAATGGTTCCGTATAGGGCAAACGATTCAATATCCAATTATAAGATTCTTTCATCAGCTATAAAAATTACATCAAACTTTCGCCGCCATCAACTTTTATGACGGTTCCCGTAATCCATTTTGCTTCATCCATAGTCAACAAATACACTGCATTTGCAACGTCTTCGGGCATAGTTAGTCTGTTCTGAGGATTTCTTTTTAATGCATTTTCTTTTATTCTCTCGTATCCGGGAATCATAGATAAAGACTTTGTCATGGTAATACCTGCTTGTATGCAGTTTGCCTTTATACCCATTGGCGCAAACTCCAAAGCAATACTTCTGGTCAACGCCTCTAAGGCTACTTTAGCCACTGAAACTGCACTATAATTTGGTAATGCTTTTGTATTCCCCTCACTTGTAAATGATATAATGCGAGCATCATCAGCAAACAAACCAGCCATTGCCAGTGCTTTGGTCCAATCGTACAAACTCAACGCCATAGCATCAAAAGTTATCCTAAAATCGGTATCGACCAAAGTTGGTCTATTTTCTGAATACATGGGCTTCAACGTTCCTTTTGCAACGCTATGTATCATCACTTTTATCTGATGCCCTTCCGGTAACTGTTGCTGCATATCTGAAATGATACCTGCGCGTTTATCGGCATTCAATACATCTACGTTCATTGCTATCAACTCATTACCGTAGGAGCGAATTTCATCAAAATCTTTTTCTATCTCATCCATTACCGCACGGCGATCACGATGCATGATTATAATATGATAGCCATGACTTGCCAATTTCATTGCCGTAGCTAGACCAAGTCCACTACTTCCTCCTAATATTAAAGCCCAATAGGTATTTTTCATAATTGCTCTTTGATTATACTACCATTCTATCAATACCCGTTGTGCCGAGAAACCGGGACCAAAACTCAATATCAATCCCTGCTCACCTGTTGCTATATCTTTTTCTAAAAAACGCTCTAAGACGTATAAAACAGTAGCACTGCTCATATTACCATAAAGACGTAATACCTCACGGGTATCATCAATATTTTTACCTAGAGCACCAAATAGCGATTCTACCGTTTGTACTATTTTCTTTCCTCCGGGATGAAAAATTAAATGGTCCACTTTTTTGATATCACTTCCATACTTTTCTAAAAACGGATGTACAATATCACCAAAGTGATTAGAAATGGTTTCTGGTACAGCCGGATCAAGAATCATCTTTAATCCATGATTGGTTAAATCAAACCCCATCATTTGTGTAGCATCCTTAAAATGATACATTTCTTCTCCTATTATCTTAGGACCTACAGCATCTTCTTCGGATGACAACAACACACAAGCTGCACCGTCTCCAAAAATAGCGGCACTTACCATATTTGCCATTGAATAGTCCTGTAACTGAAATGTTGCTGTGGGACTCTCAACAGAAACCAATGCGATTCGCTTACCAGGATTTGATTTTAAGAAGTTATGAGCATAAATAAGTCCCGATACTCCAGCTGCGCAACCCATTTCTGTTACAGGAAGCCTTACCACATCTTGCCGCATTCCCAATTCGTTTATTAAATAGGCATCCAAGGACGGAATCATAATACCCGTACAACTGACCGTAATAATATAATCAATGGAAGAAGCATCCCAATCACTTTTCTTTAATGCGTTCCTGAGTACATTGGCACCCATGCGCTTAGCTTCCTTACTGTAAATTTTGTTTTTATCTTCAAAAGAAGTCGTTACGAATACGTCTTCAGGTGGCATAATAGAATACCGCTTATCTACAGCAGCACCCTCAAAAATCTTTACGACCTTTCTAGAAAAACGCTCCTCTTGTCCGCTTAGCCAGAAATCTACAAGTGGAATAATATCCTTGGTATCTCTAGAATACGGTGGCAGTTCTTTGGTAACACTAACAATTCTTGTATGATTCATAGTTATTCTTAATCTTCAATCTACCTATTTCTTTTTTAAAATCCACACATATCTAAAAGCCCATTTCCATTTAATGATATGAGATGCATTGATAACCTGGGTAGCAAAATGCTGTAATTCCTTTTTTTTAAATGCCCTACGGATGGATAACAGTCCGTCTTTCTTTGCAATCTTCGTTTTAATGAAAAAGAAACTGAATGCCTTAAATAAATAATAGGCAATAGGACTACGCTCTAAATCATTTATGACCACCCCTAATTTTGCGATATTTACAAACCGATTCACAAACTTAATTACGCCTTCATCCGAAAAATGATGCAAGGTCAAAGTCGTCATTACCACATCAACATCCCATCCAGAAAAATCAGCACTTAAGATGTCGGTATTCATGTAACTAATCTCAGGGTAATCAGCCGAATATTGCTTTGCTAATTGTAAACCCTGTTCATTAAAATCTACACCAATCAACTTAAGGCTCACATTCCGCTTTCTTGCTTCTTCAGCTAGCTTTCTAAGCATAGTTCCTTCCGCACAACCCATATCTAAAATCGTATACGATTCTTTGTTTTCTTTTTCAAGTAATTCAAAAACAGCATCTAAGGTAATACCATAGCCCCCAAGCAACCTATTTACCCTATTAATGTCTTGTAGTATCGTTTCCAACTCATCAGTGGTACCTGAAAAGGTATCCATAATCTCCACTTCACTACTTCTTTGCGTAAAATCTACCATTATGATATTAGTTCTCCATGGGTTTTAGATATAATAAATTTCAATAATGATTTTGATTTTCCAACGGATTTAATTCCCATGGAAACTAATCTTTTATTCATTAAAATGCTCTGTAATTTTCTACCGAACCACAAACGCTTACCTAAAGCTTTTGACCAAGCCTTTTTATAATCCATTTCCAAATCATTGCGATTATAATCAGATTCGATAACATATTTTAAAATTAACTCTGAAGCTATTTTTGCACTATGAATAGCCATTGCCATACCATTACCACAAAGTGGATGTATAAGTCCAGCAGTATCGCCACACATTAGCATGTGATCTACCACATTATCTTTTTCATCAAATGCTATTTGAGCAATGGTCATATGTTTCTCAAAAACAGGAACTGCATTTGTCAGAAATTCTTGTAAATATGGGTTTTCCGCAACCACAGCGGTATTGAAACTTTGAATATCCTTGTATTCTTTAAAACTTTCATAATTAACTAGATAACAAAAATTGACCACTCCGGATTCCGTTTTTGAGAGTCCGCCATAACCACCATTAAAATTGTGTAAAGCCACTACATCTTCCTGAAAATCTTCAAGTTCATAATGTGCCTTAACCGCTAACCAAGATTGCTTTTTCTTACTGAAGTCTCTATTTAAAGTTTTATCAATAACAGAACGTTTACCATAGGCACCTATGGCTATTTTAGAAGAATAGCATCCGGACTTAGTTTTGATTGTAAAAACGTCTTCTTTGAAAACTGTTTCAATCACTTTTTCAAAATAAAACTGTACGCCAAGTTCCTGTCCTCTTATGTACAACAACTGATCAAGCGCATATCTACTTATACCAAATCCGCCCAAGGGTAAATCCGTCTCAGCGATATATCCGTCTACAGTACTTATTTGAAACTGTGAAATATCTTTAGCCCCTTTAGCCTTTAGATCTACACCTAATCGTTTTAAATACGGGTCAATTTCTTTAGATACATATTCACCGCAAACCTTATGATGTGGATATTGTTGCATTTCAATCACAGCGACATCCAATCCTTCCAAAGCCAAATGAATAGCAGCAGTCAACCCTGCCAATCCACCTCCAATAATTAGTATGCCATGCTCTTTCACTGCATGGAAGTTACACCAAAAACAAAAAAGCCCTGCAAATGCAGGGCTTTAATTTTAACTCAATACTAAAATTTATAGCTATTAGTTGGTTTGTGTTTGTGCTTCTTGTTTTAAAGACTCACTAGCAACAATAGCCAACTCAACACGTCTGTTCTTTGCTTTACCGGCTGTAGTAGTATTATCACCTACTGGTTGTGTTTCACCATACCATTTAGTATCAAAACGACTAGCATCTATACCTTGACTGATTAAATAGTTAGTTACAGATTCTGCTCTTTGCTTAGACAAGTTTAAATTATACTCATCTGCACCGGCACTATCGGTATGGCCTTCAACTAAAATATTAGATTGAGGATATTCCTTAAATATACTAACCAATTTATCTAAAGTTACTGCAGATGTACCTTGCACATTACTTTTGTTGGTATCAAAATACACACCGGCATCTTCATTAAAGGTAACGTTAATACCTTCACCCACACGTTTTACTTCTGCACCAGGAATTTCTTCTTCAATACGTTCTGCTTGACGGTCCATTCTATTACCAATATAACCACCAGCGGCACCACCAATAGCTGCTCCTAAAATTGCACCTAAAGCTGTATTGTTACCACTACCAACATTGTTTCCTAAAACACCACCGATAACAGCCCCACCAGTAGCACCTATTGCGGCTCCTTTTTGTGTTTTATTTGCATTTTTTATAGTGCTACAGCTCATTACCAAGGCAAGAGCAAGAACGTAACTAGTTCTACGTAATATCATTGTTTTCATATGCTTATATTAAATTTTTTAGTAGATTTTATTTTTTACTGAATTCGTAAACGACATTTACCAGAGCACCTTCTACCATGACATTAGATTTTAAGGTCATAGCCGACTCTGTAAGATTTTCAATGTTTAAACGGTAACCAGCACCTCCAGAAATATCCTGATTTTTTTCGTTAATAAATTTAAACTGTAACTGGCTAGTGTAGTTCTCTTCCCGTTCCACTACCGACCATCGAATATAACGATCGCCACCAGTACAAAAAGTAGATGGACTTATAGTGTATCTACCTGTACTGTTATTATCACGAAAGAACCACTCACTACCTTCTAAGCATATATCTTCAACATCATTAAATAAAACCGCTTTAACATTACCAGTATTACCTTCAAAAGCAACATCGTTTAATGTCCATGTGCCGCTTAATAAATTTCTTTTGGCTCTTGCATCTTTAGATACTGAACATGAAGATATTAGAAGGACGATACTGAAAAGCAAAATTATTTTTTTCATAAGTAAAATTTTTAAAATTTATCTATTTACGGCGATTATTGTTTTTTGGATGAATTAATTACATATTCGACCAAATAGCAACACAAAGGTGCCGCTAAATATTAATATCTTTTACCTCTTTTAACAATTTTGTTGACGGGTTCACTAATAAGCGATAAGTTCTTTTAATTCAGATTCAAATCTTGATTTCGCAAGATATTGTTGTTCTAAATTTATATTAAATGGTATAGGTGTGTCTAAACTACCTACCCTTTTAATTGGTCCGTCTAAATATTCAAAACAATTTTCCATGACCAAAGCAGAGATATCGCTAGCTATACCACCGAACAAACTATCTTCTTGTAGAATAATTAGCTTACTTGTTCTTACCACAGAGTCGTATATAGCCTTAGTATCTAAAGGCTGTAAGGTCCGTAAATCAAGTAAATCCGCCCTTATGTCGGCATTCTTTTCTAAAACCTCCAAAGCCCAATGTACACCGGCCCCATAAGTAACTATGGTTATCTGATCTCCCTGCTTTAAAAGACCTGCCTTACCAAGTGGCAATGTATAATAATCTACAGGTACTTCTTGATAAATACTTCTATATAAAGCTTTATGTTCGAAAAACAATACTGGGTTTGGATCTTCAATCGAGGTAGCCAATAACCCTTTCGCATCATATGGAAAAGCTGGATATACAACCTTTAAACCTGGCGTTTTGGTAAACCAAGCTTCATTAGTCTGGGAATGAAAAGGTCCAGCAGCAACACCGCCACCGCATGGCATTCTAATTACAACATCTGCATTTTCACCCCATCTATAATAGCTCTTAGCCAAATAATTGACAATTGGATTAAAGCCACTACTAGCAAAATCGGCAAATTGCATCTCCATTACCGCTTTCATGCCATTTATTGATAACCCCATCGCGGTAGAAACTATTGCAGATTCGCAAATTGGTGTATTTCGAACCCGATCTTTACCAAAATCATTGACAAAACCTTCGGTAATCTTGAAAACACCGCCATACTCTGCAATATCTTGCCCCATGATAACCAGGTTGTCGAATTTTTTCATTGACTGTCGCAAACCTTCTGAAATGGCATCTATAAGCCTGATTTTAGTGACAAATCGACTTGGTCTAATTTCTTTTAAATCAAATTTTTGATACACTTCATTTAATTCTTTACTTTTATTAGGAGTAATTGAATCTTCGCTAAAGGCAATTCTTAGATGTTCGTCGATTTCAGCTTGAATATCTGCTTTGTAATTAGCAATACTTTCTTTGGTAAGAAGATTCTCTTCTATTAAATATTTCGTGTAATTTTCTAATGGATCTTTTTCTGCCCAAGTATCTAAAAGTTCTTTAGGTACGTATTTCGTTCCACTTGCTTCTTCATGCCCGCGCATGCGAAAAGTCTTAAATTCCAATAACACTGGTCTGGGATTTATTCTCATATCCCTAACCAAATGAGATACTTTAAAAAAGACCTCTAAAATATTATTACCATCGATAATATGAGATTCCATACCATAGCCGATGCCTTTGTCGGCAATATGCTTGCATTTAAATTGTTCGTTGGTAGGTGTTGAAAGACCATAACCATTGTTTTCAACACAAAAAAGAACCGGTAAATCCCAAACAGAAGCGACATTAAGTGCTTCATGAAAATCACCTTCGCTGGTTGCTCCTTCTCCAGTAAATACTGCAGTCACTTTATTCTCATGCCTCAACTTATGTGCTAATGCTATGCCATCCGCAACACCTAATTGAGGCCCTAAATGAGAAATCATTCCTACAATATTAAAGTCTTGCGTGCCAAAATGAAAACTGCGATCACGCCCTTGAGTAAAACCGCTTGCCTTACCTTGCCATTGGGCAAATAACCTATATAGAGGTAAATCTCGTGCTGTAAAGACACCTAAGTTTCTATGCATCGGCAGTATATACTCATCACTATCTAAAACTGCTGTTACCCCAATAGATATTGCTTCTTGACCAATACCGCTGAACCATTTAGAAATTTTTCCTTGTCTCAAAAGTATCAACATCTTTTCCTCTATCATACGAGGCTTAAGCATCGCTTTATAAAGTTTTAGCTTAACGTCTTGAGTTACTTTAAAATCAGTATAATTCATTGATATAATCAATTTTGGCTATTAAAATATAAATGTAACTAAAATGCATAAAGCAAGTATAGATTATAACAACGCTTGTAAATCCACAATAATTATTAATTTTACGTAAAATCTTTAAAATATGAGCTTAGTACCTAGTGTTGATTTGTCGGATTTTCTTTCTGAGGATCCAAAAAGAAAACAAAAGTTTATTGATGAAATTGGAAAAGCCTTTGAAGAAATTGGATTTGTAGCCTTGAGCGGACATTTTTTGTCAGAAGAATTAGTCGATACGCTCTACGGTGAAATTAAAGAATTCTTTGATTTACCTGGTGATGTGAAAGATGGATACCAAATTGAAGGTATTGGCGGTCAACGTGGTTATACTTCATTCGGCAAAGAACATGCAAAAGGAAGAAAAGAAGGCGATCTAAAGGAGTTTTGGCATTTTGGACAATATGTTGAGGATAATGATGAATTAGAAAAGGAATATCCTGCCAATGTAATAGTAGAAGAACTATCCGAATTCAACAAAGTAGGAAAGGAAACCTATAAAATGCTTGAAAAAACTGCACGATATGTATTACGTGCTTTAGCCTTACATTTAAATTTAGATGAATTTTATTTTGACAACCATATAAAAAATGGAAATTCTATTTTACGTCCTATACATTACCCACCTATTACCTCTGAACCAAAAAACGCAGTAAGAGCAGCAGCTCATGGTGACATTAACTTGATAACCTTATTAATGGGAGCACATGGTAAAGGGCTTCAGGTTCAAAACCATGATGGCGAATGGGTAGATGCTATTGCTAGACCCGACCAATTGATGATTAATGTTGGTGATATGCTGTCTCGCTTAACTAACAACAGATTATTATCTACAATTCATCAAGTGGTAAATCCACCAAGAGAATTATGGGGCACTTCTAGATATTCTGTTCCATTTTTTATGCACCCGGTAAGTGAAATGTCTTTAAATTGTTTAGATAACTGCATCGATGAAAACCATCCTAAATTGTATGAAGATATTACTGCTGGCGAATTTTTACATGAAAGATTAATCGATTTAGGATTAATTAAAAAATAGTCTATATGGATCTTAAAGATCAGTTAAAAAATCTATTTCCGGAGCACGACACAGAAGAAACTCCTGTTGAAAAAACAACGAGTAATTCTATTTGGCTTCAAGATGACCCAATTATTTGCAAGTACGAAAAGCGAAAAGGAAAACCTATAACCATACTAGAAGGTTATACCGGTGCCGATGAAGATTTTAAGAAGTTAGCCAAAGAATTAAAGACAAAATTGAGCGTCGGTGGAAGTTTTAAGGATAATAAAATTATTATTCAAGGAGATTATAGAGACAAAATCATGTCCATATTGAAGGATAAAGGCTTCTCTGTTAAACGAGTAGGTGGTTAACTCTATCAAAGACCAATCATTTTACCTTCTATTTGTTTTCTGTTAAATAATTTTTTAACGTTGTTATTAGTATTATTTTTAATCTAATCAAACTAAATCAAAACTGGTATGAGTTCTCTCTTACACATTACCAATGGAGATGTTTTTACCGAACGTCTTCAAAAATTAAATTTAGGTGGCGATGTCATCACATGGCGCGAAATGTTATGTGAAGGTCAGACATTACCTAATGTAGGCACTGAAACATTTTGGAAAGCTCGATTCGAGTTTCTTCATAAAAACTATAAAGTTTCAAAATCTTGGTTCATAGAAAAGACCCTAAAAGAATACAGGTCTTTATGTAGCCACAAACAACAAGATCATATCGTGCTTTGGTTCGAGTATGATCTTTTTTGTCAGGTAAATATGCTAGCGGTAATAAGCTGGTTGTTAACGCATAGAAAATACGCTCAAATATCATTGGTCTGTAGCGGCAAAGAAGATGAAACCGATAAAATGTACAGCCTAAATGAATTGACAGACGACCAATTACTAGAGCTTTATAAACATAAAAAGGTATTGAACCAAGATGATACCGAGTATGCAGATTATGTATGGCAATTATATTGCAGTAATAATCCTATACGATTAGAAAACTTAACTGACTTCAATAATTATCAGTTTGATTATTTAGGTGATGCCGTTGAATCGCATCTAAAACGATTTCCTAGTATCAATAACGGCTTAAATGAAATGGAAAATACCATTTTACAACTTGCCATAGATCGGAAACCAAAATCTAAAACAGAATACATAGATGTTCTACTTAAAAATCAAGGCAACTTAGGTTTCTCTAATACCCAGTATGATCGTGCATTAACGAGATTAAAACCGTTAATCACTAGTTTAAACCCTGTCCGTATTTCAAAAAAAGGTAAAGAAATTTTAGATGGTCAAACAAGTTATTATTCTTGCATACAAGACAATGATGTGTATTTAGGAGGTGCTTTAAAGTACAATTTCCTATATAATACTACTACTAACCGAATTTTAAAATTATAGCATGCAACTAAAGCCTGCTGAGCTAATCATAAATGAAGATGGTAGTATTTATCATCTCAATTTATTACCAGAAGATATTGCAAACACTGTAATAACCGTGGGCGATCCAGATCGGGTTAGTCAGATTTCTCGTCATTTTGATACGATTGAGGTAAAGAAAGGAAAGCGAGAATTTCATACCCATACAGGTCATCTAAAAGGTAAACGTATTTCCGTTATTTCTACCGGAATTGGTACGGACAACATCGATATCGTTTTGAACGAACTAGATGCCTTGGTAAATATCGATTTCAAGACAAGAACACTTAAAGAACATCACACTTCGTTAGATATTATTAGAATTGGAACTACAGGAGCCATACAACCGGATATTCCTATTGATACTTTCTTGATTAGTGAATACTCTATCGGTTTCGACGGACTTCTACATTTCTACGAGCATGAAGAAATCAACTACCCTAAAATAGAAGATGAATTCATTGCCCATACCTCTTGGCATACCGACAAAGCAAGGCCATACGTACTATGCTACTCTGAAAAACTTGGAAACCTGTTCAAAGATAATCGTATACGATTAGGTTTTACCGCAACAAACACAGGGTTTTACGGACCACAACAGCGTCAGTTGAGAATTAAGCCTAGTCAAATGGAATTGATGGACAAACTCTCTACCTTCAATTACAATGACTTAAGATTAACCAATCTTGAAATGGAAACTTCAGGTATTTACGCCCTAGCCCAATTATTAGGTCACGAAGCAGTTTCTCTGAATTGTATTTTAGCTAATAGGTCAACAGGAGAGTTTTCAGTAACTCCGGCAAAGTCAGTAAATAGCTTGATAGAATTTTGCTTGAGTCGATTGGCTTAACATATTTTTAAAATATTTTGCTATTGTACTTCTTATTTTTACGCAAATCTTACCATGAAAAAAGACAATCTAAAACATAGAGATATTAATTGGCTTTATTTTAACGAACGTGTATTATTAGAAGCTAAAAGCATTGATACGCCTCTTTTAGAACGTTTAAAATTCTTAGCCATCTTTTCCTCTAATTTAGATGAGTATTTTAAGGTACGCGTTTCTCAACTTCGTCAAATTAAACATTTAGACAAAAAGTTTCGAAAGAAGCTAATGTTCAAAGCGAATACCACATTACAACATATATTAAAAATAATCAACGAACAACAAGTTGAGTTCGGAAATATTATAAAAACCACCCTTTCAGAACTGGAAAACCATGATATTTATGTTCGCAATACTTCTAACTTTACGAGCGAGCAAATACGATTCTTAAAAAGGTTGTTCGATGAAAACATTAAGGAATTTTGCGATGTTCACAAAGAGTATCTGGAGTTAACCGATGGTGCGCTTTATTTGGCAGTTACACATACGGATCAAGAGTATAGTATTGTTGAAATACCTATAAAAAATCAACAACGATTTATTAGTTTACCTGGTGAAGGTCATCAATTTTGTTTTTTGGATGACGCCATTAGACTGAATATTCAAAAACTATTACCCAACAAAGAAATCGTTGCTTGTTATTCTATTAAACTTTCTAGAGATGCCGAATTGTATTTAGAAGATGACTATTCTGATATTGAGTTGGTAGAAAAAATTTATAATTCTTTAGATAAACGTTTATCAGGGCAGGCAACCCGTTTACTTTATGATGAAACTATGCCTAGTTGGTTAATAGAATCGCTGAAAGCAGATTTTAAGTTAGGTTCGGTAGACCTATCACCTGGAGGAACATATCATAATTTATCCGATTTCTTTTCTTTTCCTCTTCCAAAGGGAACGGAATACTTGCAATATCAAGAAAAACCGGCGTTAGCGCATAAAGAGTTATCTTATACTGATAATATTTTTGAAAGCATTTACATAAAAGACCAATTGGTACATTTTCCGTATCAAGATTTCAAAGTCGTAGAAGATTTTTTAACTAAGGCAGCTACAGACCCTCAAGTATCTGCCATAAAGATGACTATTTACCGTATTGCCAAGTCCTCTTCTCTTGCAGATGCCATTTTAACAGCATTAAACAATAATAAAGAAGTAACACTATTTGTTGAGGCTCAAGCTCGGTTTGATGAGGCTAATAATATTAAATGGGGACGTATTTTTGAGGAAAAAGGAGCAAAAGTAATTTTTAGTATCCCACAAGTAAAGGTGCACTCTAAAATAGCAATGGTATATAGAAATGAAGATGACAAAGTAAAACGATACGCCTACATAGGTACCGGTAATTTCAATGCTAAAACTTCCAAAATATATTGTGACCACGGACTATTTACCGCCAATAAGAAAATAACAAAAGATTTAGGACAGGTTTTTCAGGTTTTGGAGCGAAAAATAATAGTTCCAAAGCTAAAACGCTTATTGGTTTCTCCGTTTACCACCAGAATTACATTTTTAAATCTTATTCAAAACGAAATCAATGCTGCACTAGAAGGTAAAAAAGCGGCCATTACCGCAAAAATGAACAGTCTTGAGGATTCTGATATGATCAGGGCATTGTACAGGGCCGTTAATGCTGGTGTAGAAGTAAGACTCATTGTTAGGGGGTTCTGTTGCTATCTAACTGCCAATGATGACCCTAGCGAGGGAATGAAGGATAATGTTTTCATCACCAGTATCGTAGATCGTTATTTAGAGCATGGTAGAATTTACCTCTTTGAAAATGGAGGAGACGAATTAATGTACATTGGCTCGGCCGATTGGATGACCCGTAACTTAGACCGACGAATAGAAGTGTTAACCCCAATTCTTGACCCAGATATTTTTAAAGAGTTAAAACACATTTTTTCCCTTCAGCTAAATGATAATCAAAAAGCTCGTATTCTAGATTTAGAAAACTCAAATAGAAAAGTTGGCAAAACTTCTGATGAACCGATCATTCGCTCTCAATATGCCATCTACGATTACCTAAAAAAGAAATTAGATGAAAACCGTTAAGATTATTGGTGTACCCGAACATTTTAACCTTCCGTGGCACTTAGCTATTGAAGAAGGCGCATTTCAAGAAAGAGGCATAAACTTAGAATGGACGGAAGTGCCCGAGGGCACCGGTAGAATGAGCAAAATGCTAAAAAATAAAGAAACTGACCTTGCCATCATTCTAACCGAAGGAATCGTAAAAAGCATAACCGAAGGTAATGAGGTGAAGATTATTCAAGAATATATTTCCTCTCCCCTTCTTTGGGGTATTCATGTAGATGCCGATAGCACTTATACCTCTCTAAGTGATTTAAAGGACACTACAGCAGCAATTAGCCGTTACGGCAGTGGAAGCCATCTAATGTCATACGTTCACGCCACAGAGATGGGCTGGAGCACCGAAAATTTAAAATTTAATTTGATAAATAATTTAGATGGAGCTGTAAAAGGCTTGTCTTCTGGAACTGCAGACTATTTTATGTGGGAGCGTTTCACTACTAAACCTCTTGTAGACAATGGTGTTTTCAAACACCTAGGAAACTGCCCTACACCTTGGCCATGTTTCGTATTAGTAGGCACTAATAATTTTTTAAGGGAGAATAACGGAATTCTTGAGCATATACTTGAGATTATTAACATGTATACAGTCGAGTTTAAACAGATACCTAGAATCGACACTACTCTGGCAAATCGATATCATCAAAAATTAGAAGACATACAAGAGTGGTTGCAAATTACCGAATGGAGCCAAAAACAATTACCAAACGATACCCTGATCAAGGTGCAAAACACTCTTATGGAATTAAACTTAATAGAAAAAAAGATTCCTCTTTCTGAAATATTAAAATAACCTAAACCTAGATAGCGGCTAGACTATAATGTTTTTGAATCAAGGCTTTAAAAGTCTCATCTGAAAGTGGCTTTTGTGCAAAATCCGCGATATACTTATTTGCAACCGCACGTTCCTTATCTTCCTTATTATCACTTATCGTTACTAAAACTATAGTAATTTGGTCTTTAAGTTTTTTAGGAACTAATGACTCGTAAGCATCCATAAACTGCCATCCATCCATTACCGGCATTCTTAAGTCTAACATTACCATACATGGTAGTTCTAACTGCTCTTGACCTTTACCAAGAATAAAATCGATAGCTTCTTGACCATTAAGGGCTGAATTGATATTTACATCCATATCCAGTTTATTGATAAAAATGGAATGTAAAAAGTTGCTTGCGTCATCATCGTCTACCAATAAAATGGTGTTTAACCTATCTAAATTATTCATTATGAAATGTTATTTAAGTTTCTTATTCCGATTAGTACTTTTATCAGTACAATCTAAATTTAAAACATTTATTATTATCTAACTTACCACGTTATAAATTTATTGTTTAAATCTTCCAATATTTTGTTACATGTAGAAAAATGTTTGTTGCCAAACCAATATCCACGATTAGCACTCAAAGGTGAAGGGTGACCCGTAGTTAGTATATGATGCTTACTTGAATCTATTAGTTTAACCTTTTTTTTGGCAAAACCTCCCCAAAGCATGAATATAACATTCCTTTTTTCTTCTGATATCTTTGAAATAACAGAATCGGTAAACAACTCCCATCCTTTTTTTTGATGACTGCCTGCTTCATGTGCTCTAACGGTAAGCGTAGCATTTAATAGTAATACACCTTGTTTTGCCCAACGTTCAAGATTGCCACTAGCAGGGTAATCAATACCAATATCATTCTCAATTTCCTTAAAAATATTTATTAAAGAAGGAGGATGTTTTATTCCTTCCTTTACAGAAAAACACAATCCATTAGCCTGATTTTGGCCATGGTAAGGATCTTGACCAATTATTACAACTTGTACATCTTCAAATGCACAATGGTTAAATGCCGAAAATATATCTGAGACATCTGGATAACATATTTGTTTTTCATATTCTTTCACCACAAATTGTTCAAGTTGCTCAA
Source organism: Maribacter sp. Asnod1-A12 (assembly GCF_045063735.1). Classification (NCBI taxonomy): domain Bacteria; kingdom Pseudomonadati; phylum Bacteroidota; class Flavobacteriia; order Flavobacteriales; family Flavobacteriaceae; genus Maribacter; species Maribacter sp. Asnod1-A12. The sequence goes on along the minus strand of NZ_JBEFNZ010000006.1, from coordinate 3,251,248 downwards.
AATAAGGTTTACAGAACTCTTCTTGCAATCTATTTTTCCAACTATTGTGCAAATGGATGTTCTCAATCATGATTTCAAAATTCCTATTTCTTCAAAGTTAATATTTACCTCAATACTTGACAAAGGCCTTTTCGTCATTATTATGCCAAGTTCATTAATTTTTTATTTAATCGGTATACAATTTCAAGATACACGCCAATAATTTAAATTCATTGTCAATGCGTACCTTTGCGACTTATTATATCATAACGTGGCCAACATACACTCAAAAACTCTACAAGACCTAGAATTTCCATCTGTTTTAAAACAAATAGCAGCTCGTTGTAACACAGAGTTAGGTAAGCAAACAGCACTAGAAATTGCACCTTTTATAACAGAAGAAGTTATAAAAGTCGAACTAGGCAAAACAGCAGAATACCTATCATCGCTTATTAGTGAAAATCGTATTCCAAATCATGGTTTCGATAGCATAACTGCAGATCTTAGATTATTGAAAATAGAGAATACAATTTTAGAATTACAAGGATTCAAAAGAATTGCTAGTATTTGTACCACAGTGGTTCTACACCAGAAATTCTTTAAAAAATTTAAGGTTTACTATCCGTTGTTTTACGATTTTGCATTGAAACTAGAGCCAAATACAGAAATACCAATTTTAATCAACAATGTAATTGATCGATTTGGTGAAGTCAAAGACAATGCTTCAGAACAGCTTTTTACCATAAGACGGCAAATGAACGCAGTACGCGGCAAAATTAGTCAAAGTTTCGGCTCTGCTTTAAACCTGTACCAGGCGTCAGACTATTTAGATGAAATTAGAGAATCTGTCGTTGAAAATAGACGCGTTCTAGCAGTTAAAGCAATGTACCGTAAAAAAATAAAAGGTGCTGTTATGGGTACTTCTAAAACAGGTAGTATTGTTTACATAGAACCAGAAGCAGCTTTAAAATTTAGTAGAGAGCTCAGCAATTTGGAATTTGAGGAAAAAGAGGAAGTTCAGCGAATTCTCAAGCAATTGACCGCTCAAATACGACCATTTAGAACACTTTTAAGCGACTATCAAGAATTTTTAACACAAGTTGACGTAATTGCCGCCAAAGCGAAGCACGCAGATGATATCAATGCACTACTACCCAATATTAATTCGGACAATAGACTTTATTTAAAAGATGCCTACCACCCGCTTTTATTTCTAAATAATAAATTAAAGGGAGAAAAAACATTTCCGCAAACTATTGAACTTCATCAAGAAAATAGAATTATCGTTATTTCTGGACCTAATGCCGGAGGTAAAAGTATAACGTTAAAAACCATTGGCTTACTTCAAGTAATGCTTCAAAGTGGTATGTTGATTCCTGTCCATGAAAGAAGCGAAATATGTTTTTTTAAAAAGATTTTAACTGATATTGGAGACAATCAAAGTATTGAAAATCATTTAAGTACATACAGTTACCGTCTCAAAAACATGAACCAATTTTTAAAACGTTGCGACAGCAACACGTTGTTCTTAATTGACGAATTCGGAACGGGTAGTGACCCAGAATTAGGTGGCGCACTTGCCGAAGCCTTTTTAGAGGTGTTTTATGAAAGAGGATCGTATGGAGTCATCACCACGCATTATGCAAATTTGAAAGCTCTAGCCAATGAGCTACCTCATGTAACTAATGCCAATATGCTTTTTGACGGAAGAACACTTGAACCAACGTTTCAATTAATACTTGGTCAAGCTGGTAGTTCATTCACTTTTGAGGTTGCTCAAAAAAATGGCATCCCCTATTCATTAATCAATAAAGCTAAAAAGAAAATAGAGCGCGGCAAAGTCCGTTTTGATGCTACCATTGCTAAACTGCAAAAAGAACGTAGTAAAATGGCACAAACAGGCTCTAGGTTGAAAGAGGAAGAAGATAAGGCTAGAGAGGAGAACGAAAGATTAGAAAAGCTAAATGCAAAAATAAAATCTAAACTAGAAAACTACCAAGAACTCTACGATCATGATCAGCGCATGATTCAACTAGGCAATAAGGTAAATGTTGCTGCCGACAAGTATTTTCAAGATAATAAAAAACGACCTTTAGTTTCAGAACTTCTTAGAATAGTTGAAACAGAAAACAGTAAGCGAAAGAAGAAAACGGCAAATCAAGCTAAAGCCGAGCGTGTTAAAAAAGCACAAGTAGCCCAAGAAGTTCAAAAAGAAGTAAAGGTTATTCGAGAAAAAAAGAAAGTAGAAAAGAAGAAAGCTATTTTTAAAGAGAAGAATAAACCAAGACCGGTTTTTAAAATTGGTGACCGTGTGCGAATGTTAGATGGCAAGGCTGTTGGAAGCATAGATTCACTTGAAAAAGGAAAGGCAATTGTTAATTACGGTATTTTCACCACAAATGTTAGCGTTGATCAATTAGAAATGGTCCAAAAAAATAAATAACTACTCCTAAATTTATAAGTATTTACTATTTTTTCCGTTATTTTATTGATATTATATCGCTTTTATCAGGTAAAAATTAAATATTATGAAAAATCCCCTGTTTTGTCTTTTGACAATTAGTCTTGTTTTTATCAATTTTTCATGTTCATCTACAGATAGTAATCCAGAAGTTCCTGAAGATGAAATTGAAATTATAGAAGAGGAAGAAACTATAGCCGAAGAAGAAGAAACTGAAGAACCCCAGGAAGAAATTACTCAAAGTATTATTAATTGGGAAAACTGGTATTTATCGGTACCTATAAACAACGGAGACAATAAGGCAACATCTATATTTTATGAAGATATTATAAATGAACAACTTACAAATGAAGAGTCTGAATATTTTTATAAAAATGAAGATGGTACTTATACCATGTTTACGCGTTTTACAGGCTTTACAACTTCAGGGTATTCAGAACTAGGTAATAAGTATTGCAGAACTGAGCTTAGAGAATTTTGGCAAGGTAATCAAAGTACTGATGACAATTGGTACATGGATGAGGGCACACACATATTAGAAACCACTATGAACGTCGACTTTGTACAAGGTAACGGTCGAACAATTGTTGCTCAGATTCATGGTAAAGAAACAGAAGGTATAGAAGGTTCACCGGCCACAGTAAAAATTCGCTGGAACAGTGGAACAATACAATTAGATTATTACCTAAAACCAAATGAAGGCGAACCATGGACAAGCGCCTACGATACTAAAGAAGATATCGCAGATGTCGAAAATGAAATTTTCACTTTTAAATTGAAAATAGAAGATGGTAAATGTTATTATGCGTTACAATGCGAAGCAAAAAACATTGATATAGATTACACCCTTATGTATGATTACGTTGGTAATGGTTATGCTTATCAAAATTATTTCAAAACTGGAAATTACTTTGGTTGGCATGATGATTATGATAAAACTGCCCAGATTACTTTAAGAGAAGTAATAACAGATCATTATTAATACATTTTACAACTCAAATATTCCGTTTATAATTGATTTACAATTATTTACAGTAAATCGTATATGATTTTGTTATAGGTATATGTTTGTTTTCGAATAAGAATTATACCATCAATAAGATAAATAAGAGAACTCATAATTGATTCTTAAATTCTATAGATAATTTTAGAAACTCTGTAGCCTATTGTATCTTTAAATTATGAGAATGGATAAAAAAATAATTTTGTTTGACGGTATTTGTAATCTCTGTAATAGCACAGTGCAATACGTAATCAAAAGAGATGAAAACGATACCTTTCGCTATGCAGCTTTACAAAGTAAAACTGGCAAAAGCTTATTAGCAGAACGAAATATTGATATTAATGATATTGATTCAATTATTCTAATCGAACTAAATATTGCCTATTACATTAAATCAACGGCAGCGCTTGAAATTGGCAAAAACTTAAAAGGTCTCAATACTGTATCGACGATTTTATTATGGCTCCCAGAGTCTTTCAGAAATATCGTATACGATTTTATAGCAAAGAATCGGTATAAATGGTATGGCAAAAAAGAGGAATGCATGATTCCTACCAATGAATTGAAAAGCAAGTTCATTTAATAATATGAAAATATTTCCTGATCAACTTAAGTTTTAATCCTAAAGCTTTTTCTTTTGCCCCAATTCCGTTTTAATTCAATTCCTTTTATCTCTATAACTTATCTTTTCGAAGTTTGATTTAAATAAGGTATTATTATGGATGTAAATAAAAGAAAAAGTTATAAGAAAAAAAGATATGTAGTACCTGTTATACTTATTACACTTTTAATTTTAATTAGATTAGCTCTCCCCTACTTTGTCAAGAATTATGTTAATAAGGTTCTTGCCGATATTCCTGGTTATTACGGCCAGGTTGAAGATATAGACCTTTCAATTATTAGAGGTGCTTATACCATAAATGGTATGTATTTAAATATGGTTGAAGCTAATACTGAAATACCTTTCTTAGATTTTAAAAAAACAGATATATCTATAGAATGGAATGCACTTTTTCATGGTAGAATAGTTAGTGAAATTGAAATGACAGAACCTACTATTATCTACGTTTTTGAAGATCAACAACAAGATACAACAGATCAAGCAGATGTTGAAGATTGGACAAAAGCCCTTACCGACTTAGTACCTATAGATATTAACCGATTAACTATTGAAAAAGGCAAATTTGCATTTTTACAATTACAAGCAGACCCAAATATAGATTTAAATTTATATGATGTTCAGCTTTCGGCAACCAACCTTAGAAATGTTGTTGAAAAAACAAGAACATTACCATCAAACATACATGCTACCGCTACATCTATTGGAAACGGTAATGTGCTATTAGATGGAAATATGAATTTAGTTAAAGAGATTCCCGATATGGACATCAATTTCAGTCTAGAAGATGCTAATGCCAAGGCACTAAATGACTTTACAAACTATTACGCTGGTATCGATTTTGATGAAGGTTCTTTTGACCTATTCGGCGAACTAGCAATTGCAGATGGATATATGAAAGGTTCATTTAAACCCATTTTAAAGAACGCCAAACTTATTGGAAAGGATGACGGCTTTATAAAAACCTTATGGGAAGGTTTTGTAGGTTTCTTTAAATTCATTCTTAAAAATCACAAAGAAGACACACTAGCCACCAAAATACCGGTTGAAGGAGACTTAAACAATGTAAAAACAAAGATTTGGCCTACTGTAACGCGAATATTCAGAAATGCTTGGGTTCAAGCATACAAAGAAATTACAGATGATGATCTGAATTATAAGGATGCTACCGAAGGCGCAGACAAACTTAAAAACAAAAAGTCTAAAAAGAATTAATTCTTTTTAGACTTTTAATAAAACAGTATTTCATTTTTTGTAAATACCCCAAAGGCTAGCAATTAGGTCGTTTATTATGATTTTTTATAATTATCGTCCCAATTTTTAACTTTAGGTTTATTTAGTTTTCCAACAGATTTCGCTACCATCATTGAAACAGTAGCATCACCTGAAACATTTATAACAGTTCTACACATGTCCAACGGTCTATCAACAGCGAAAATTAAAGCTAGACCCGCTTCTGGTATACCTGCTTGAGCAAGAACTATAACAAGCATAACCATACCCGCACCTGGCACTGCAGCACTACCAATAGATGCTAATGTAGCAGTTACTATTATACCTAGTTGGGCAGATAAACTCAAATCCATTCCAAAAGCTTGGGCTATAAAAACCGCTGCAATTGCTTGATACAAGCTAGTTCCGTCCATGTTAATTGTTGCTCCGATTGGCAGTACAAAGCTAGTTACCTCTTCATCTACACCTAAATGTTCTTCAACCCTCTCCATTGTTACTGGTAATGTAGCTGCACTTGAACTTGTAGAAAAAGCTAGAAGTTGAGCTGGCGACATACCTTTCATAAAGGTACTTGGAGGTGTTTTTGTAAATACCCAAACCATTAATATATACACGGCTAACATTAACGATAGTCCAAACAAGACGCAAAAGGCATACCAAGCCAAAGCTTTAAATAAATCTAAACTTGGTGACTCTACAACCAATGCTGCCAATAATGCAAATACTCCGTATGGTGCAGCTAACATTATTAAATCTATCATCTTCAAAATGACTTCGTTAAATCCGTCGAAAAACTTTTTTACAGGATTAGCCTGCTCTTCCGGTATTAAAATTAAGCCTATACCAAAAAATATCGCGAAAAATATGACCTGTAACATATTCCCATTATCGGAAGCGGCACTAAAGATATTATTAGGAACTAAATCTTCTAAAGCCTGTAATGGTCCAGCTTCTTTCTGTTTATCCGCCTTATTTTTAATAGCATCTGCATCACCTTTGTAATTCTCTACTAATTCTACTCTAGTTTCTTCGGTAATAGAAGCTCCTGGTTTCACGACATTTACTACGACCAAACCTATTAGCACAGCTATAACGGTGGTAGCTATATATATTCCTATGGTACGACCACCCATTTGAGAAAGCTTTGAAATATCTTTTAAGTCTGAAACTCCTTTTATTAAAGAACCTAATATAAGCGGAACTGCAATAAGCTTTAGTGAATTAATAAAGATATTACCAAAAGGTTTGATCCAATCGGATATAAATTTCGGACCCCATTCTAATTGGACCATTGCTAATGCAACTAGTACCCCCGCCAACATTCCTAATAGAATTTGCCAATGCAACTCAAGCTTCCTCATAAATATATTAGTTTAGGGAAGTAAGATAGTATTTTGCAAGGAAAAGTACTAAAAACGAAACCTATAATTTAATAGTCCTGTTCAATAGGGTGTAATCTGCTAAAACCAATGCGGTCATAGCCTCTACGATAGGTACAGCTCTTGGAACAACACAAGGATCATGCCTACCCTTACCTTGTGTTTGAATGGTATTACCTTCTTTGTCAATAGTTTCGTAGCCTTGTATAACAGTTGCAACCGGCTTAAATGCCACATTAAAATAGATATCCATCCCGTTACTTATTCCGCCTTGGATACCACCACTATAGTTGGTTTTAGTAGAACCATCATTATTAAATTGATCGTTGTGTTCGCTACCTTTCATCTTAACACCTTCGAAACCACTACCATATTCAAAACCTTTGACAGCGTTAATAGATAGCATTGCTTTACCCAATTCAGCATGGAGCTTATCGAAAACAGGTTCGCCTAAACCAATCGGTACATTTTTAGCCACGCAGGTAATTATACCGCCAATGGTATCTCCGTCTTTTTTAATAGACTTGATATATTCTTCCATCTTTGATGCCATTTCTGGATCAGGGCAACGCACGTCATTAGTTTCCGTTAACGATAAATCTAATTCAGTATAATGCTTACCTAAATGCATGTCTCCTACTTGAGATACAAAAGCTTGAATTTCTACACCTTTCAAAAACTGCTTTGCAATAGCACCTGCCACTACCCTACTTGCCGTTTCACGAGCAGAACTTCTACCACCACCACGGTAATCTCTAAATCCGTATTTTTTATCGTACACATAATCTGCATGCGATGGTCTATATGAATCTTTTATGTGTCCGTAATCTTTAGATTTCTGATTCGTATTATGAATTGCGAAACCTATAGGAGTTCCCGTAGTCTTACCTTCAAATATTCCAGAATAAAACTCAACTTCATCCGGCTCCTTTCTTTGGGTAACTATGGCTGATTGACCTGGTTTTCGACGATTTAAGTCATTTTGTATTGCGTCGAAATCTAATTCTATTTCTGAAGGACAACCATCGATAACTCCACCAATCGCTTTTCCATGTGATTCTCCAAAAGTGCTTACCCTAAATATATTTCCAAAGGTATTTCCGGCCATAATAAATACGTTCTAAATAATGTAATATAAACTGTAAAATTTACAGTTTAACTAATCTCAAAGGTAAATGTTAAATGCTGGAAAGAAAAATTTATAAAGCGCTTAATATTAGCTTAACCTTAGTCATTTGTGATAATGATTATTTAACCTTATGATTAAAGATTATTGACCATACAAGTAGTTGTTGCATATACCATTAGGTTTAATTTTGCTTATAAAATTAGCGACTTGAAAAAACGCCGTCTTGAAATAGCTGTTCTTTCTGATATACATTTAGGTTCATATGCATGCCATGCGGAGGAATTACTTACATACCTCTCTAGTATAGATCCAAAAATTTTAATCCTCAACGGTGATATTTTGGATGCAAAAAAAATGCAGAACAACTACTTCCCTCCTTCTCACCTAAAAGTGGTCAAGAAAATATTTTCTTTAGCCTCTAAAGGAACAATTGTTCATTTTATTACCGGTAATCGCGATGAGCCTTTTCGAAAGATTGATGAAATTTATATGGGAGCCATACAAGTCTCTAATAGACTTATATTAAAACTTAATGGAAAAAACACCTTATTCTTTCATGGTGATATTTTTGACTTTTCATTTCGACATTCTCATTGGTTGTTGAATTTTGGCGGTATTGGTTTTGATACTTTACTAAAACTTGCTAAACTAAAAACAAAAACATTAGAACTCTTCGGCAAAAAAAACAAACCATTCTCCAATTCTGAATTGGAATACGGAGAACGAGACCCAAAACAAATTGCATCGTTTGAAAACAACGTTGCCAAAATGGCAATTAACCAACATTACGATCATGTCGTATGCGGTCATAGCCATTTTCCAAACAAGCAGCTTTTTGAAAATAGAAAAGGGGAATGTTTATACTTAAACTCTGGAGATTGGGTTAAACACATGACCGCACTAGAGTATTCTTTTAAACGTTGGAAACTATACAGATATGAAAATGACAAGCTGGCTTCATTTTATATGGACGAAGAGCTTAAGTCTATGAATATAAACGAGCTTATAGCTACAATCACACAACGAAAAGAAAGAAAACTTAAAAATCAAAAAGAAAAAGACGGTCTAAACGATCTTTAAACAATTAAAGCTTCTTTTAAAATACTAACAGGGTGCTTAGCAATCCTTTTTGTTCCATCAAATATTTGATGCCTACAACTAGTGCCATTGGCAGCAATAATTGTTTCCGTAGATGATTTATTAACGGCAGGAAACAATTTTAACGAGCCAATTTTCATACTGGTTTCGTAATGCTCTTCTTCATAACCAAAAGAACCAGCCATACCACAACAACCAGATGCAATTATGGTAACCTTGTAGTTTGTCGGCAGATTCAATACATCAAAAGTTACTTTTTGATTACTCAATGCTTTTTGATGACAATGATTGTGAATTTTTATATCTCTAGCTTCTTCTGTAAAATCAGAAGAATTCAAATTGCCTTCTGCTATTTCCCTTGCCAAAAACTCTTCTATTAAAAATGAGTTATCGGCTATTTTCTGTGCTGTTTCTTTATCCGAGGTCATACGTTTGTATTCATCTCTAAAAGATAGGATCGCCGAAGGCTCTAAACCTAAAATCGGTAAACCTGCATCTGCGAATTTTTTTAATTCTTGCGTATTCTTAATCGCTAGTTTTTGAGCTTGCTTTAAAAAGCCTTTTGATAGAAATGTTCTTCCACTTTCTGCGTAGTACAATTCAATTTCGTAGCCAAGTTTAGATAATAGTTCAATAGCATCTTTACCTACCTCAATATCTAAAAATTTAGTGAATTCATCTATGAATAAAACTACTTTACTATTTAACTTAATAGACTGATTATCATATTTTTTAAGATGTTTATTAAAATTAAAACTATAAACTTTGGGTAAAGTACGTTCTTTAGCCACTCCGCTAGTCTTTTTCAACAAACCGCCTAGAAATTTGGAATCATAAACGGCATTTGTTAAACCAGAAACCTTACTCCCCAATCCATTTAACTTGGTATTATACGCAAACAATTTACCTCTTAAAGAGTACCCGTTAGCCTCTTGATATTGATATAAAAACTCTGCCTTTAAAGTGGATACATCTACATTACTTGGACACTCAATTGCACAAGCCTTACAACTTAAACATAGATCAAAAGCCTCCTTAATTTCAGGACTATCAAAACTATTCTTTGCCAAACTACTTGAGTTCGTCAAAAACTCCCTCAAAGTATTTGCCCTACCCCTAGTAGTATCTTTTTCATTTTTGGTTGCGTGGTAACTTGGACACATACCACCGTTCATGTGGTGGGTCTTTCTACAATCACCACTTCCATTACATTTTTCAGCTGCTTTCAGTATTCCCTCACTATCCGAAAAATCCATCAATGTCTCTATCTCTGGTTCTTTACGGTCAACTTCGTATCTAAACGACTTATCCATAGGATAGGCGTCTACAATTTTACCTGGGTTAAAAATACCTTTAGGATCAAAATAAGATTTAATCCTTTTTAGAAGTTCATAGTTCTTATTACCTATCATTATTGGGATAAACTCCGCACGGACAATACCATCACCATGCTCCCCGCTAAATGAACCTTTATATTTTTTAGTCAATTTGGCAACATCTGTGGTTATGTTTCTAAACAAACTTACATCTGTTGATTTTTTAAGATTTAGAATAGGCCTTAAGTGCAGTTCACCAGCACCTGCATGAGCATAGTATACCGCGCTCTGACCATAACCTTTCATAATTACCGAAAACTCCGCAATAAAATCCTTTAAATCCGGCAAGGCTACCGCAGTATCTTCTATACAGGCAACGGCTTTCATGTCCCCAACTATATTACCTAACAGACCCAACCCTGCTTTTCTTAGCTCAATCGCTTTTGGTATCTGATCTCCATATAACACAGGATTGGAATAACTGAGTCCAGATTTGGCTATGGTTTTTTGTAACGACGCTACCGCTTCTTTCAATTCAGTTTCTGTATGTGCAGAAACTTGTAGCATTAATAATGCTGCCGGATCACCTTCTACAAAAAAACGATTTGCCAATTGCGCCCGGTTATTTTTTGTACAATCTAAAATGACTTTATCCATCATTTCACATAGTTGCAACGGATGTTCCATTACAGGAACTACATCCATTAAGCAATCTTCCAAAGAGGTATAATGCGTAACAACCATTGCAGATAATGCCGGCGGAAGGTCGTCTAATTGAACGGTGATTTCTGTTGTAAAAGCTAAGGTACCTTCACTGCCGCACAGCAATTCTGCCATATTAAAATACGGTAATTCCCCTCCTAGAACATCTGATTTCAATAATTCATCTACGGCATAGCCAGTGCTTCTTCTGTGAATTTCAGGCTTGGGAAAATGTTCTTTTATTTCAGATGCTATGTCTTTATTATCTAGTTCTTTAAAAATATTATTATAAAGTGATGCTTCAAGTGATTTACCAAGTTGTTTTTGCTTGAAATCTGCTGCTGTTATTCTTCCAAATTCAGCTTCACTACCGTCTGAAAGTATGGTTTTCATTGAAATAACCTTATCTCTAGTTACCCCATATTGTATAGATGTAGTACCAGAAGAATTATTACCCACCATACCACCGATCATACATCTATTTGATGTTGATGTATTAGGTCCAAAAAACAATCCATATGGTTTTAGAAATTGATTCAGCTCATCTCTAATAACTCCTGGTTGAACAGTTACTTGTTTCTTATCCTTATCTAGACTTATGATTTCCGTAAAATGCTTTGACACATCAACCACCAAACCATCACCTACACATTGTCCAGCTAGAGAAGTTCCTGCAGTTCTTGGTATAAGTGCTACGTTTTCATCGTTGGCAAAGCGTATGATTTTTTTAATATCATCAACACTCTTTGGAAAAGCTGCCCCTAGAGGTATTTTTCGGTAAACTGATGCATCTGTAGCGTAAATAGTCTTCGTAAGATTATCAAATCGTACATCTCCCTCTATATCTTGTCGTAACTTTAACAGCGAATTATTATCCAACGTAACACAATTTTGATTGCTAAATTAAGTTTTATTGTGTGAGTCACATTACAAATCGGCTCATTTTTCATCACAAAAAGGAATAACTATATGAAGATTTTAAAAGGTATTACCGTATTCATTTTTATGGCAACCTGTTCGCTTTCCGCACAAGAAATATCTAATCATGCATTAGGATTACGATTAGGCGACAGTGACGGATTTGGAGCCGAAATCAGTTATCAAAAGTCTCTTACACGAGATACCAGACTTGAATTTGATCTAGGATGGAGAGATAGTAGGAATTTTAATGCGTTTAAAATTGCAGGACTTTACCAATGGGTTCGTCCAATAGAAGGAGATTTTCAATGGTATTACGGCGTTGGAGGCGGACTAGGAAGTGTTGATTTCCCTGGAGATGACGGTGGATTATTTGTGTTTGCCGCTGGCGACGTAGGTATAGAATATAACTTTGATATTCCTTTAATTATATCATTGGATTTTAGACCAGAGCTTGGAGTAGTAGGTTACGACGGTTTTTCGGATAATTTTGATTTTGATATCGGACTCGGTATACGCTACCAGTTTTAATCTCAATTATAACAATATTAAAAAGACCTTTAACCATTGCGTTAAGGGTCTTTTTTTATATCCTATATATAAGTACATTTGTAACTTAACCTAAGTGAAATTTATGAAAAATAGTATTTTAATACTGCTTGCAGGCGTTTTATTGTTCAGCTGCAACTCAAAGCCAGAAGGCTTTACCCTAAATGGTAAGTTGAGAGGAGAAATGACAGATGGAACTCGTATTTTCTTGAAGAAAATCGGCGAGAACAATCAACCAATGGAAGTAGATACCGCTACCACTACGAATGGTGAGTTTACCTTTACGGGAAAATCCGATATTCCTGAGCTTCATTATATCTTTGTTGAACAACTACCTGGATATACCGCGGTAATCCTTGAAAATGGCGAAATACAGTTTAGTGCACAAAAAGATAGTATGGGCTTCGCTGAAATTAGCGGCACATTCCAGAACGATTCTTTTTCTGATTATATGGAGCAATCAAGGGAGATATCTTTACAAGCACAATCTATTCAACAAGATATGAAAACTGCTTCTGGTGAGGCTGCATTAGCTTTACAAGATGAAATGAAAGAGCTTCAGGAAGAGTATAAGACCTTTGAATTAGATTATGTTAAAAGCCACCCAAAGGCATTGATTTCAGCATTAGTTCTTGATAGAGCAATTGCTACAAAAGCCATTGGCTTAGAAGAGGTTGAAGGTATTTATAAAACTTTATCTGAAGAGATTAAAAATTCAAAACCTGGAAAACAAATTCTAGATGGTATTGAAAAACTAAAAGCTTCTGAAGCAGCCGGCAAGAACTCAAGTATCGGTGCAATAGCTCCAGATTTTTCAGGCCCTAGTCTAGACGGTACAGAATTAGCCTTAAAGGATGTTATGGGGAAAGTTACGCTTATCGATTTTTGGGCTGGATGGTGCAGACCTTGTAGGGCTGAAAACCCGAATATTGTTGCTGTTTACAATAAATACCATAACAAAGGCTTAAACGTATTAGGAGTGTCTTTAGACAGAACGGAAGAAGCATGGAGAAAGGCAATATCAGAAGATGGTCTAGAATGGAACCACATTTCTAACATAGCTTATTTTGACGATAAAATTGCACAACTATATAATGTTGACGCCATACCTGCCGCATTCTTATTAGATGAAAACGGAGTTATTATCGCTAAAAACTTAAGAGGACCAGCGTTAGAAGCCAAAGTAGCAGAGTTACTAAATTAGATTACAGTTATAAATAAAAAATCCCGAACAAATTGTTCGGGCTTTTTTTATGCGTTGCCATATAACATATGAATTAAAATGCTCCTCTAACGTCTCTAAAAACACCTTCAACCGTAGCATTAGACCCTTTAGTAACACTACCAAAAATATTAACCACCGAATCATCACCTATAAACTCTATAGTAGCTCCTTCATTTAATATTAAATCACCATAAATCGTTAAATTCCCTTCAACTCTCAAGGTTGCCCCTGAATTTATTGCGACATTTCTTCTACTGTAATTTCTACCCACGACCATGGTACCATTCATTTCGAACAAACCATTACTGTTAATATTCACTCCATCACTCACACTCCAAGAACCACATAACAGCAAATTACCACCGACGTTGATATTATAAAATCTTTTATATCCATTATATGCCAAATCATCTCCGTCATTTACATTCAAATATGATGTACCAGAGTACGATATCAAATCTTCACAACGTGTAACCAAACTATCGTCAGGTCTGTTCAATTTAATAATTTGAAAACCAGATTCACCCGATGCCGCAAAAATATAATCATCTTGAGAAGCCACATAGTTTATAGAACCTGTCAATTCTATAACACCGACACCTACTGTCCCATCATCTTTGTTTTCAGACAGACTTAATCCGCCAGCACCGTTAGCCATTAACAAAACCTTCTCATTAACCGCAACGCCATTGGTTACTATTTCGCCTGGCTCTGCATTTTCAGGATTTGTTATAATAGGTAAGTATTCTACAAAACTGCCAGAAGTTGCATTATAAACACCTGCACCCTTTGTTCCTTCAGAAACAATTATATTTTCACTAAAAAAATCTAATGTTCTTTTGGCATCAACACCAAAATCAGAATTAATACTTATAATTCTTAATGTGTTCAAATTTTGATCTAAAAAAGCAACTCCTTGATGAGCATCTAATACTGCCAATTCACTACCACTATAAGCTACTGAGCGTAAATCCGAAAAAGCAGCTTCACCAACAGCACTTAAATCATTTTTATTATACACCACAACGAAGCCGTCTTGTCCACTGGTTACAATAACATTGTTATCTAAAACACGAACATCGGTAGCATTAAAGCCTTCTTGAAAACCATATGTAATGTCTGAAGTATTCATTCTACCACCACTCACTGCTATTTTTGCTATTAATGAATTAGCGGTTGCGGTAACAGATTGCTCTGAATCCACCCCTCCTGCAACATAAATATATCCATCATCGTAAGCTATGGAGTTTAAATCTGCATTCGTGTAATATACTCTTGAGGTCACTCTTGGATCCGTTGGATCACTGATATCAATAACATCAATTGCACCAACATAATCTTGACCAACCGTATTATAAGATACAAAGCCATAATCACCATCTAAAGCAACATGTGTTGCTGCCAAATTTTCGCCATTAACAAAAGATGGAGGAGCAATTTGCGCTACCAATGAAAGCGGATAATCACCTGCTTCTTCAGTTTTACCGGTCAAATTGAATCGTTTTGCCGTTGTCGATGGGTCTTCATAAATATCTAAAACACCTGCACGCTCAAAACTTACACTATTATCAAGTTTTGATTGATCTGTTTCGTTTACTAGATTATCTTCGGAGTTTTCAAAAACTGTTGTTTCATCACTACAACTAGACACAAAAAATGCCGCACTGATAGCCATAAAACATGCTTTTCTTACTGATAGGTTTGATTTCATGTTTGATTCGGGTTTTTGCAATAACGACCCGAATTATTGTAATGTTGTTTACGTACAGGGAATTACGATGAAATGCATAAATTTTTAGAGAAACCCTACATTTTATTCGACAAACAACACAAAGAGGTCTAAATCTTACCCATCTTTTCCAAAACAATCAATAATACTATTGGAAGAGCAAGTAAGCCCACCATCAAAGTTTCTGTTTGTAATAAACTTGGCATAAACAATAAAGTACAGGCGTACCCACCTATCGCACCACCAAAATGTGCCGTATGCCCAATATTACCTATCCTTTTTTTCATACCATATATAGAATACAATAAATAACCTATACCTACTACATAGGCAGGAACAGGTATCGGTATAAACATGATACCTAATTGCATAGTTGGCTGTAGAAGAATTGCCGAATACAAAATACCCGTTACTGCACCACTAGCACCAACTGCCGAGTAATAGGGTTCATCTTTATGGAAACTTAATGCCAACAAGCTACCTCCTAAAAGACTTACGGCATAAATAATCAGAAATTTTGTAGTATCAAACCAATTAATTACAACGCCCGCAAAGAAATAAAGGGTTAGCATATTAAAAAGCAAATGGGAAATATCTACATGCAAAAATCCCGAAGTTGCCATACGATCTTTTTGCCCCGCCTTTATAGCACCAATACTGAATTTATATCGTTCAAAAAAAGTAGTATCATTGAATCCCTTCATTGACACTAATACATTTGCCGCTATTATTGCTATGGTCGGTATATCAATGTTGTACATTATCTGCCCTTTATTTGGCGTCAAATATAACTATATTTGTCCATAATTTTTTTGAGAATGCAACTATTGGCCTTTGTTTTAATTTATCCGTTTTTATGGGTAGTTTCCATTTTGCCACATCGTCTATTTTACGGTTTATCTGATATTGCCTGTTTCTTGATATACCGTGTATTTGGTTATAGAAGAAAAGTGGTACAAGAAAACTTAAACTTAGTTTTCCCTGACAAGTCTAAAGAAGAAATACATCGTATTGAAAAAGATTTCTACAAACACCTCTGTGATATGTTTTTAGAAATGGTAAAAACCATGAATTTAAGCAAGGAGGCCGTTGCAAAAAAATACCACCTTGTTAATCCAGAAGTTTTACTGGAGATAGAAAAAGAACGAAGCATTATTATTTTATGCGCACATTATGCCAATTGGGAATGGAATGTAAGCATTAACAATTACGTTAACTCTAAAGGATATGCGGTTTATCAAAAAATAAACAACTCTTATTTTGATAAATTTATTAGAAAAGTAAGGGCCCGCTGGAATACCACTTTAATTACCCAGGCACAAACTGCAAAAACGGTTATTCATAATTTTAGAAATAATGTCCGTGCTACCTACGGTATGGTCAGTGACCAATCTCCGCAAGCACACAGAGCTCATTATTGGACAGATTTTATGGGTATCACCGTACCAATTTTTAACGGCGGAGAAGCATTGGCACGTAAAACAGGATTGGCTACTGTTTTCCTTAAAGTTAGTAAGGTAAAGCGCGGACACTACAAAGCAGAGTTTACCCCTATTGCTATAAATAGTAAAGAAACCGAAGAACATGAAATCACGGACAAATTCCTAAGACTCACCGAAGAGCAAATTCGAGAAAAACCAGAATATTACCTATGGACCCACAAACGATGGAAACATAGAGGTAAAAAACCTGCAGCATTTGCCGATGTAAACTAAAAGGATAAAAAGAAAAAACCGGAAGTAGTTGAACTACTTCCGGTTTCTTATTTTCACAACTGGTTCTATGATTATAAACCGGCTATAGATTTAATTTCTCCAATAATTCTATCTGCAAGACCATCTGCTTCGGTCTGACTTTTAGCTTCCGTATAAATTCTAATAATAGGCTCCGTATTAGATTTTCTAAGATGCACCCAGTTTTCAGCAAAGTCAACCTTTACACCATCAATCGTAGAAATTTCCTCTGCGGCATATTTTTCTGCCATAGACTTTAATATACCATCAACATCTAATCCAGGTGTTAACTGAATTTTCTTTTTACTCATAAAGTAGCTTGGGTAGCTAGCTCTAAGCTCCGCCACTGTACCACCTTTTTTAGCCATTAACATTAAAAATAACGCAGTACCTACTAATGAATCTCTACCGTAGTGACTTTCAGGATAAATGATACCTCCATTACCTTCACCACCAATAACGGCATTATTTGCTTTCATTTTAGTAACTACATTAACTTCACCAACTGCCGCAGCCTCATAAGTACCACCATGCTTTTGTGTAATATCTCTTAAAGCACGTGAAGATGATAGGTTAGAAACCGTATTACCTTTGGTTTTACCCAAAACATAATCTGCACAAGCCACCAAGGTGTATTCTTCACCAAACATTTCACCATCGTTACTTATAAATGCCAAACGGTCAACGTCTGGATCTACAACGATACCGAAATCAGCTTTTTCTTTAACTACTAAATCGCAAATATCCTTTAAGTGTTCTTTTAATGGTTCTGGATTATGTGGAAAATGACCGGTTGGCTCACAATACAACTCAACGACTTCAACGCCAAATTCCTTTAAAAGTTTTGGTATCGCAATTCCTCCTGTAGAATTCACTCCATCAACCACAACTTTAAATTTCGCTTTTTTTACCACTTCGGCATCTACCAAAGACAGGTTTAAAACTTCATCTATATGTATATCTATATAACTGTCATTCTTATTTATAACCCCTAAATCATCTACATCTGAAAAATCGAAATCTTCTTTTTCTGCGATTTCTAGAATTTTAGCGCCTTGGGCAGCATCTAAAAATTCTCCTTTTTCATTTAATAGTTTAAGTGCATTCCATTGTTTTGGATTATGACTAGCAGTTAAGATGATACCTCCATCCGCCTTCTCCATTGGTACCGCTATTTCAACAGTTGGTGTTGTAGATAAATCTAAATCTACTACATCTATACCTAAACCAACTAAAGTAGAAACTACAAGATTTTGAATCATCTCGCCAGACAAACGTGCATCACGACCAATAACTACTTTCAACTTCTCCTTTTTAGAATAGTCTTTTAACCAAATTCCGTAAGAAGCGGCAAACTTTACTGCATCAATAGGTGTAAGATTGTCACCGGGCTTACCTCCAATGGTTCCACGTATTCCTGAAATAGATTTTATTAGTGTCATATAATCTTAATAAGTTTTTTTTGCAAATATAAACGTATCATACTTATCACTATTGCCCTTCTTTGTAAATTAGACTTTAGAAGCGTAATTTAATCCAATGAATTTTTTAGCACACATATTTCTTTCTTTCAACGACAAAGAAATTACCATAGGAAACTTTATAGCCGATAGCATACGTGCCAATAAATTTGATCACTTACCTAATAAGGTACAAAAGGGAATAAAATTACATCGACATATAGATACCTATACCGACTCTCATCCAATCCCTAAAATAAGCAGTAAACGACTTCATGCAAATTATAGCCATTACAGTAGGGTTATCGTTGACATCTATTACGATCACTTTTTAGCCAAAAATTGGTCTACATATTCAGATATCCCATTGGATGTTTTTGTAGATAATTTTTATGACCTCTTGGAAGACAATTACGAAATATTACCTATTGGGGTTAAAAAGATGATGCCTTATATGATTACCGATAATTGGATTTTCAACTATTCTAAAATGGACGGAATTGCTCGTGTACTGAACGGTATGAACCGTAGAACGAATAATAAATCTAAAATGAATTTTGCCATCATTGACCTTGAAGAACACTATGATGCTTTTGAAGCAGAGTTTACCGAATTCTTTGAAGAGCTAATTACTTTTTCAAAACAAAAATACACTTCACTTATAAATAATAAAAAACCATAAAATACTTATATCCAATATTTAAAAATAAAATAATTAAATAATAAATTTAACCATCTATGAACCAAACAAAATTTGTTTTAATGCTAGCTGTATTGGTTATTTTAGCCAGTTGCAAAGAGAATCCTGCGACACCAACAGGCACAGTTACCGAAAAAGCAATGGTAGTATCTGCTCGCGAAGAAGCCTCTAAAATAGGAAGTGATATTATGCTAAAAGGCGGTAATGCTTTTGATGCCATGGTAGCCACAGAAATGGCTTTGGTAGTCGCATATCCATTTGCAGGAAATCTTGGCGGCGGCGGCTTTATGGTGTATAGAAAAGCAGATGGTGAAGTCGGTGCTTTAGATTATAGGGAGAAAGCTCCTTTATCTGCTCACAAAGAAATGTATTTAGATTCATTGGGTAACGTAATTCCCGATAAAAGTACTTTAGGCGCCACTGCTGTTGGTGTACCTGGTACAGTTGCGGGTATCATTGAAGTGCATAAAAAGTTTGGATCACTTCCTTTAGAGGAAATTATGGCTCCGGTGATTGCTCTAGCGGAACGTGGTGTTGTAGTTACCGCTAATCAAGAAAAACGTCTGGCTAGTCAACGAGATAAATTTATAGAAGTAAACAGCGACAGTACTAAGTTTGCTACTGCATTCAAAACTAATGACACCATTAAATATCCTGCATTGGCAAACACATTTAGGACTATTGCAAAGCATGGTAGAGACGGATTCTATAAAGGTGAAGTAGCCCAGAAACTAGCCGCTTTCATTCAAGAAAAAGGGGGTTATATTACTGAAGAGGATTTAGAAAAATACCAGGCGGTATGGAGAGATCCAATTACCTTCAACTACAAAGATTTACATGTCATTTCTATGAGCCCGCCTAGTAGTGGCGGTGTAACCATCAATCAAATATTCAAAATGATGGAAAAACATGACGTTGCAAAACTCGGTCATAATTCTCCAAAAATGGTTCAATTATTCACAGAAGCTTCTAGAAGAGCTTATGCTGATAGAAATTACTTTTTAGGTGATCCTGCCTTTGTTGAAATTCCTTATGATAAATTATTGAGTGACGATTACCTAACCGAAAGAATGGCTAATTTTTCTTTTGATAAGGCTACTAAATCTTCTGAAGTTGAACATGGAAATATAGAGATCGTAGAGAGTATGGAAACCACCCACTACTCTATTGTAGATCAAGAAGGGAATGCCATATCGGTGACCACAACACTTAACGGCGCTTATGGCTCTAAATTATATTCAGATGAGCTTGGTTTCTTTTTAAACAATGAAATGGACGATTTCAGCTCTAAGGCAGGCGTACCCAACATGTTTGGTCTTGTAGGTGCCGAGGCAAATAGTATTGCTGCGGAAAAAAGAATGTTAAGCAGTATGACCCCAACTATTGTTGAACGTAACGGTAAATTATGGATGGTTGTTGGAACTCCAGGTGGATCTACAATAATTACCGCTGTGGCACAAACTATTTTAAATGGATATGAATTTAAAATGAGTATGCAAGATGCCGTTAACGCTCCTCGTTTTCATCATCAATGGTTACCAGATATGGTCATTTTTGAACCGGACGGATTTTCCGTTGATTTAAAAGAAGAAATGAAATCTAAAGGATATATCATTAATGAAGAAAGAACACCTATTATAGGCAAAGTTGATGCTATTCGCGTTTTAGCAAATGGCAAACTTGAAGGGGGTGCTGATAAACGTGGAGATGATGCCGCTGTTGGTTTCTAATCAACTCTAAATTAAATTTAATAAGGTTCTAAACTTTATACAACAATTTATTATTGAAATATTTAAATACATTATGCTAAAGAAATTATTTAAATTATTATGTATTCTGATTTTACTAGCCATAATAGGCTATGGAGTCTTATATTACCTCTATAACGAACCTTTACCTACAGGAGAATCTGGACCAGAAGCAGATGCTTTAGCATACAGAATGTTCGATGCACTTAATTATAAAAATTATAACAATACAAAGGTATTGGAATGGTCTTTTAGAGGCGATCACCATTACATCTGGAATAAAGAGAAAGAGATTGTTACCGTTTCTTGGGACGACATTGTAGTTCAATTAGATTTAATAACCCCTTCTTCCAGTAAAGCAACTATTAACAATGCACCTGTTGACTATGAAAAAACACAAGACTTAATTGAAAAAGCACAAAGCTATTTTAATAATGATTCTTTCTGGCTTGTAGCTCCTTTTAAAGCTTTTGACCGAGGTACCGAACGATATTTAGTAGATATGAAAGATGGCTCAGAAGCATTATTGGTTACATATACCCAAGGCGGAGATACCCCGGGAGATTCTTATATGTGGATTATTGAACCCAGCGGAAGACCTAAGAGTTTTAAACTTTGGACAAAAATTATACCTATTGGCGGTGTAGAAGCTACATGGGAAAAATGGGTTAAAACAGAAAGCGGCGTCTTTTTACCTACACAACATAAACTTGGTCCACTCTCTATTTCTATGGGCGAAGTTAGTGGGCGCTAACATCTATTTTATTTGTTAAAACATAATATAATATGGCTAACTGAGTTAGTTTAGAACACCAACATAAAATCAATTTCATGCAAGATTATAAATTTCCTCTAGATTTTACTTTCCACATTGGCACTTTATCAAATGATTTCTCAGCCGTAGACGCCAATGGAAAAATGGTTGCTTATGTAAAGCAAAAGCTTTTTAAATTCAAAGAGAATGTTGGTGTTTATGAAAATGACAGTAAAACCAATTTACTATACAATATTAAAGCAGATAGGTGGATTGACTTCTCTGCATGCTATTCTTTTTCTGACCCTACTGGTAAAGAATTTGGAAAAATAGGTCGTAAAGGATGGGCTTCTTTATGGAAAGCGCATTATGAGGTTTTTGATCAAAATAAACAATTAAAGTATACCATTAGAGAAGAGAATGCTTGGGTAAAAGTAATGGACGGTTTGGTTGGTCAAATTCCTATTATCAACCTATTTACAGGTTTATTTCTTAATCCTGCTTACTTGGTCATCAATGGAAACAATGAGACAGTGGTGCGTTTATCTAAAGAAAAATCATTAGTTGGTCGCCGTTTTAAGGTTAGTGAAGTAAAAAAACTGAACGGTAATGATGATGATACTATCATATTGAGCTTAATGATGATGGTATTACTAGAACGTCGTAAAGGTTAAAGTTCACCATTCCAAATTTATTAACCCCTTAAATATTTCAATCTATAATTAACTATAAACGATAGAATAAAGTAACTTTAGGTAGAAATAGAGTACACTATGAATATTAAACTTATTTCTTTTAATGAAGTTACAACAGACCTTCAGTCTCAACTTACCGAGCTTTATAAACAACTCAACTCAGAACTTACCCAATTAGATTTAGCTACCGCACTATCTGATTACAACACCACAGATGTTGTAATATGTATGGACGACAATAGATTAGTGGGTATTGCCATGATGGCAAAGTACAAAGTAGTTTCTGGGCACAAAGGTATGATTGAAGATGTAATAGTTTCTTCTGACTACAGAGGTCAAGGTATAGGCAGAAAGATTATGGAGAAATTATTAAAGCAAGCAGAAAAAGAAAAACTGGATGATGTATTATTATTTAGCGGTCACCACAGAACCGCTGCAATCTCTCTTTATAAAAGTCTTGGTTTTAAGCTGAAAGAAAGCGGAATATATATTAAGAAATATTAAAGTAAAACTTTAATTAACCTTTTTAACATGCTGTAATTGATCTTTTAACTCTTTCATAGACTCTTGTAATTGTCGTAGTAGTCCGCTATCGGTAGTAGCATCTACATTAAACGTTATTTTACTACTTACTTCCCAAATTTCTTGAATTTGAAAAGGCTTAATATCATAAGGTGGATATGTTTCGTTCAAAGAAATTAACGTTACATTATTTGAATTTGGTCGCTTCTCAACCTTTTTAACCATTATAGAATCTTGTAAAACTACCACGTACATTTTGTTTGCGCTTACATAATCTATATGTTCAATTGCCCTAGCTAAAACCCACTCACCCGGATGTAAATTGGGCAACATACTATCACCGTCTACCTGAAACCCGCGATAGGTTGCATTTCTAAATTCTGGAATAGGCAAATCAAAAGCTGGTAATTGTTGATACCAACTGGTATCGGAAATATTTTGTGGATATCCTGCCGCCGCTTTTGCATTCACCAAAACCATGTTATCCCTATTGGCAGAATCTACCGTTACTACCTTAGGTATTACACTTGTCTTAGAAGTCTCTAAGTACTGTTCCTCACTCTCGCCAAATAGCCACAACGGATTAATCTTGAATTGTTTTAATAATTCTGAAACCACTTTACCGGAAAGTTTGGTTCTACCTCGTTCTATATCTGCAGTTGTACTAGAGACCCCGATCAAGGCAGCAAAATCCGCCTGTGTATAACCCAGTTCCCGTCGTAAATCCGTAAATCGTTTTAATGTCAATTCATTTTCCATAATATAGCTTGGTATCAATCAAGTATTTAGCATTCCCGATACTTCAAATATAGTGATTATGGATTATATCCAAAATACTATTTGGATTATTTCCATAACTAGGAATTATTCCATAATTTTGGATTAATTACAAATTGCTATGGATTTTAATAGGATAAAGGAAAAATTAAATATACTGGCGGATGCCGCTAAATATGATGTGTCTTGTTCAAGTAGCGGCAGTAACCGTAAGAATAAAGATAATGGCTTAGGAGATACAGGAAACGGAATTTGCCACACATATACCGAGGACGGCCGTTGTGTCTCTTTATTAAAGATCTTACTGACCAATCATTGCATTTTTGATTGCGCCTATTGTGTAACGCGTAAAAGTAATGACATACAAAGAGCTGCTTTTAAAATTCAGGAGGTGGTGGATTTAACCATTAATTTCTATAGAAGAAACTATATAGAAGGTCTGTTCTTAAGTTCTGGCATATTTAAAAGTGCAGACCATACGATGGAAAGACTTATTTCTGTAGCTCAAAAATTGCGTGAAGAAGAAAATTTTAACGGATACATTCACTTAAAGTCTATACCAGGCGCCAGTGATGAACTTATGTACGAGGCCGGTTTATATGCTGATCGTTTGTCGGTCAACATTGAAATCCCCACTATCTCCGGCCTTAAACTATTGGCTCCAGACAAAAAACATGAAGATTTCATTAAACCTATGCAAAAGGTAAAAGATGAAATTATTCGTTATAAAGAAGAGCGAAAAATCATTAAAAGCACTGCCAAATATGCCCCTGCAGGACAAAGTACCCAAATGATAGTAGGTGCTACAGGCGAAAGTGACAAGGACATCATGTACTCTGCAACTCATTTTTACAAGAATTATAAAATGAAACGCGTGTATTACTCTGGTTACGTACCCATCTCTACAGATAGCAGATTACCTTCTTTAGGTTCCGAAGTTCCAATGCTTCGTGAAAACCGACTATATCAGACAGATTGGCTACTTCGTTTTTATGGTTTTAGCGTGAACGAAATATTAGATGCGGACAATCCTAATTTAGATATGGACATAGATCCCAAACTAATGTGGGCTCTTAGAAACTTAAATTATTTTCCTGTAGATATTAATAAAGCTGAACCACGAATGTTGGCAAGAATTCCTGGTATAGGAATGGGCTCTGTTCATAAAATTATAAATGGTAGAAAGTACCGTAGTTTAAACTGGGAACACCTTAAAAAAATGGGAATTGCGCTTAACCGAGCTAAGTATTTTATCATATGTAATTCCAATGATTGGGAACGTAGAGATTTAGATGCTTCCACGATAAAAGGGATGATTTTACAATCTCAAAATGGAAAATTTAAAAATCAATATAACAATCAATTATCATTATTTAATTAAAGTATAATTTAAATATTATTTTCGACTATGGAAAACCTAAATAACACCCTTAATTCACAGAATTTATCAATTTTTAGTACTGTAGTTGACCGTAGTCAAAGTCAAATTTTAGCCCTAGGATACCAAATGGTATTATTAAAAACTAAAATTAAGAAAAGGCTAAAAATTGTATCTCGAATCTTTTTCTTCAACTTCTAAAACTGTTTATATGAATACTTCAAAAACTTTAGTTTACGATGGTAGTTTTAATGGTTTTTTGACCGCTGTTTTTGTCGGCTTTGAACAAAAATTATCTCATGCCGATATTCAAAAAAATAGTCAATTTCAAAGTGGACTGTTTGCTGATACCGAAACTATATTCACCAATATTGATAAAGCACAACGCGTTTGGAACGGAGTGCGAAAAAAAAGTAATTCGGCAATAAAGAAAATATACTTTGCCTTTTTAAGTGAGCAGAATAATATTGAGGCCCTACTCTACCATTATATTCAAAAGTTAATGGGAGGCAGGTATCTAGGCGCTACAGATTTTAGCGATGCGGGTGTTTTAAAGATTAACCAATTAGCACATAAAGTAGGAAGAGAAAAGCATAGAATGGAGGCTTTTGTACGGTTTCAATTGACCAAGGATGATGTTTATTTTGCCAATATAGAACCAGATTTTGACGTGTTGCCATTAGTATCCAAACACTTTAGAAATAGATATGCCGATCAACAATGGATTATCTATGATTTAAAAAGGAAATACGGTCTTTTCTACGATTTGAACACTGTAGAAATAATATCGCTTGACTTGACAGACATTCATGCCAATAGCACGGAAATGAAATCTGTATTTACGGAAACTGAATATGAATACCAAAACCTTTGGAATAACTACTTTAAAAGCACGACTATTAAATCTCGTATCAATAATAAATTACATGTACAACATGTGCCTAAGCGTTATTGGAAATTTTTATCTGAGAAAAAAGAAGCGGTTTAAATCAATTTCATTATGGTTGACATATATCAGAATTTAAGAAAAATTATAATTTTATTTTTAGCAATAATTTTTAAATAAGTTTTACACTCTATATTTAATAGAGCATTAGTATAGTAGGGAGATTTTCTTAAGATGTAAAGCAATTGTTTTGATTTCTTATTCTTCAGGTCATTTCTTTATTTAATTGATTCTACTGTATTACTTTAATTTTCAACTTAATTTATATTCAATTATGAATTATAGAATAAAGGCATCTTCTGACTATAATATTGACGGTAAAATACATATAAAGCAATCTCATATTGTTTTTGGCACTACCGGTAAAACTGCAAAGACACTACCAAATCCTGCTGAGATTTTTTTAGGTTCGTTAGCTTCGTGTATACTTAAAAACGTAGAGCGCTTTTCATTGTTGATGAAATTTCAATACAACTATACTACATTAGAAATAAGAGCTAAAAGATTAGACAATCCGCCAAGAATGGACAGCATCAATTATCACTTAAACATTTTCAGCGAGGATACTAATCTTAACGTAGATTTACTTAAAAAAAATATTGAAAAGCACGGTACTATTTACAATACTTTAAAACAGGTATGCACTATAAATGGGAATATTACAAGAATTTAAAGTGACTAGTTAAATATATTATTCCAACAACTTTTCGAGTAATATGCTACTCTCAAACAATACACATCTTCGTATTGAATTCTTCCTGTAAGATTATTAATTAGATTTTAAGGAGCTATTAAACATTTAAATTATTGAGAATAAATTATGTTTTGAATAGTTGATTTAAAAGTAAATTATAAACTTTGTATACGAGCTTAGAAACATTTTACCATAACAGTAAAATATAAATTGCCTGATGAAGAGAGATAAAGCTATTCGTACGTTTACATTAGCTGCCGTATTAATTGTACAAATCGTATTTCTGTTTTTAATTTTAAAAAATAATTACGATTCTAGTAATTATGTTGCAATAACAATATTATTTTTTATTTCTGCTACGGTACTGTTTGGTCATGGTTATTTAGACCTACATCATAATAAATATGATTATGAAAAGCTATCTGTTGTTATTTGGGTACCAATTGGTGCAATTGCTTGTCATTTACTGAATGTTAATTATCAATTAGGCAGTGTTTTATCGGCAGGTATTGTCGGTACATTAGGTTCATTTATACCTAATTTAAATAAACAATCCGACTATTTCAAAAAACTTCCTACGGCAATTTATTGTGGCGTATTTGTTGGTATGTCAAGTAATACCATTACCCCAACACTCGGATTTGTAATTGCAGCAGGAACAATCGCCGGATTATTCTTCCTATTATCTAAAAATCTTTTTATTGGTATTGGCGGAAAACTAGGTACCATGGCTTTTCTTGGTGTATTTATTGTATATCTAATCAACTTAATTGCATGATAAATATTTTAATCATAATTATTACCGGTATTTTAGGCGCAATAATGACTTTTTATGTTAGCCATTATTATAAACAAGGTCCAGTACGAGCATCTGCATTGCTTTCATTATTAGTGGGGTTGTTCTTTTATTTTTTCCCAGAAATGTTAAATAATTATCTTACAAAAAATATCCCTGTAGTATTTATAGGTACTTCTTTTATAGGTATGATTTCAACAACAACTAAAAGAAGCTATGTACACTTAGCAATTGCCGGCTTTCTGTTTAGTATAATCTATATAAATAAGAACAATTTATTTCAAGGATTTGGAGGCGCACTTGGCGCTCTCGCTTTTATTGCATTGCTAACCACCTTTGCCTTTTCGTTTGCTTTTTCAAAAAGCGTACATAAATTAAAAGCAGTACTTAGATTGCGAAGGCGTAAATCATCTTAAATATGTTTTTAACGTACTAATCTACCTGTTATATTCCCGGCAATAATATTGTTGACTTCAGTAACCGTGGCAAAATTCACATCACCTTCATAAGTATGTTTTAAAGCGCATGCCGCACTTGCAAATTCCATTGCTTTATAATCATCATATTTCTGCAAACCATAAATCAAACCGGCTGCAAAGGCATCACCAGTACCTATACGGTCAACTACATGTGTAATATCAATATCTTCAGTTTCTCTAAACTCTATACCGTTCCACATTCTCGCTCTAATTTTATGCCATGAAGAATTCAATGAAGTTCTAATTTTATCAAATACTTTTTCTATAGACGGAAACTCTGCTATTAATTGTTTACTAGCTTCAATAAAATCTTCATTGCTATAACTAAAGTCCGTATCTAATACTTCATTAATTTCATTCACGCCGCCAATAAAAATTGTAGAATAATTCAAAAGCTCAATTAGCGCTTCTTTTGGATCTTGACCGTATTTCCATAAACCACTTCGGTAAGTAGGATCTGCAGAAACAGCAAGTCCTTTTTTTCTTGCTAATTTTAGTCCTTCTCTAAGAACATCATACGCTCCTTGAGACAAGGCTGGTGTTATCCCTGTCCAATGCATCCATTCCCCATCCTCCAAAGCATTTTCCCAATTTACTTTTGAAGGTTCAATTTCAGAAAATGCTGAATGTGATCGATTGTAAGAGATCATGCTTGGTCTAATAACAGCACCTACCTCTAAAAAATAAACACCTAAAGGTCTTTTAGATTTTACGATAGATGATGTATCGACCCCAAATTTCTGAATATAGGTCATTGCGGTATCTCCTATAAAATCATCAGAAATCGCACTTATATGTTTTACATTCCCTCCAAAATTAGAAATAGAGATGCCCACATTTAATTCTGTACCACCAAAATAAAATTCTACAATATTAGATTGTACAAACTTCTTGTTACCTCTTGGCGAAATACGCATTAAAACTTCACCGAATGTTATAATCTTACCCATATTATAATTTTAAACCTAAAATAACCATTGTGCAATAAACAAACTCAGGTTATTAAAAATATATCAAAACAGGTATGAAATGAAATATTCCCCTTTATCTTTTTTACTAAAAACATTCTTTCAACATTTTTACTTTCTTTGTAACTATGAATCGAATGTTGAAGCATGAGTGGAGGAAAAAGGAAAAAAAAATTTACCTGCCTCAAGTAAAACCTGAATTGATCACCCTTCCTAAGTTTCAATTTATTTCAATTAAAGGTAGTGGCAATCCAAACAGTAAATTCTTTACCGAGCACATTAAAGCTTTATACAGCGTTGCGTATACTATAAAAATGTCGCTCAAAAAAATGACTCTATTACCAGAAAATTATTTTGATTGGACCGTTTACCCTTTAGAAGGTATTTGGGATATATCGGACAAAGCAAAAAAGCATTTCGATGGACAAATAGACAAAAACGAATTGGTTTTTGAATTAATGATTCGACAACCAAACTTTATAAATAGCATTTTATTTGATCAAATGCTTGATATTGTAAAAGAAAAGAAACCTCACAATCTATTAGAAAAAATACAGTTTAAACAAATAGTAGAAGGTCCATGCATTCAAATGCTTCACATTGGTAGTTTTAATAAAGAAAATGAAACCTTTCAATTAATGGAAGATTATACCAAAAACAAGGGACTTAAGAGAAAGTCAAAAATACATAGAGAAATTTATTTATCCGATTTTAGAAAAGTACCTGAAGAAAAGTTAAAAACCGTACTACGGTTTCAATTGGATGAATAAAATTCTTTTCTAACTTATTTATAAAATTTAATACCTTTTAAAATTACTTTCCTGATTTCTCTCCAATAAAATGATCACTCTTAGCTTTAAAAAGTACATTGAAGGTTGTTA
This sequence comes from Maribacter sp. Asnod1-A12, assembly GCF_045063735.1. Classification (NCBI taxonomy): domain Bacteria; kingdom Pseudomonadati; phylum Bacteroidota; class Flavobacteriia; order Flavobacteriales; family Flavobacteriaceae; genus Maribacter; species Maribacter sp. Asnod1-A12. Next base: position 3,221,377 of record NZ_JBEFNZ010000006.1, on the reverse strand, counting down.
GACTACCATAAATACGTGTTATATACTGCTGTAAATCAACTTTTTCTTGGTCATCTAAATTTTTACTTGAATTGATTTTTTGTTCCATTACACGAATACGATCTCTTACCATAACAATTTTATGGAAGAAAGTATTGATAGGTATTTCTTTATTACTCATACCTACTTCACCAGGTTTTAAAATCAAATTTCCACCTTTCCATTTATCAGCAATAGCCACACGTTGAGTTGCATCGCTCCACTTTTGAAGAATTGCTACCAAAGAACTTTCAACATCGAAAAAACTAACAGTATCAACTTCATTTTCTACAGCCTCTATCACCTCATACTCTGAGTCTATACCTATGGTTTCTAAACCATTATCCATAAATGTAACCCAATACATTGTACTAGATACATTTGTAATTACACCTTTACCGAACTCATTATGTAAAATCCTAGACCCTATTCCTAATAATTTCATTGTATGCTACATTTATTTAGTGCTAATTTAATAGCAGTTTTATTTATGCGCAACAAGAAATACAATTTTTGCACCTAAGTTATTTAAATTTGACTTTTGCCATTTTACTTAGTTCGTGTACATTTAAAGTCAATAACCATATGAAAACATCAGCATGAAATATTTACTGACTGTTATATTATTAAGTTTAGTTTTTACTATGGTAAGGGGCGTGTTTTTCATTCAACACTAGGTCATTTCGACTATTAAATGGAATGTGTTGGTTTTATTACGACTTTATAACGTGGAACTGAATGGGCAGCAACAGGAAAGGTTACTCAAGAAGTTCCTAAAGATTTCCCTTCAGCCGATGTATCAAACTCAAGATCTTGGAAATAGTTTATAATCATTTACCCTGAAACCGGATTACAATCTTCTTTTCTTCTAGAATCAACTAAGTATATAATTTTCCAAACATCTTCATCCTTAAACAACTGAAATGAATTGACCCCACAATGACTGAATTCACCATTGTACCAAAATTCATATGGCGCCCAAACGTGTGCCATACCACCATCAATTTGTATTTTATAATCCAGTATCTTTTCATGAAAACTTATGGAATCGGGTGTGGTAATCATGAAGTTTATAACATCATTTAAATTTGTATCACGAACAATCATTTTGCCAAGCACATTTAAATTTATCGTTTGCATTTTAATATCAGCATCCACAACACGCTTCAACGCAAATTCATTTTTACCGTTGAAGGCATAAAAAAAAGTCTCTACAGCATACTTAACCTTCACTTCTTCTATTTGGGCATTTACAGAACAATATGTTAAAATTACTAATACGATATAGATATTTTTCATGTTTTAGCTTCAATTAAATAAGAACTACAAAATTAGCTAAATATTAATTGTGCTCTTTTAAATGGATTCCATATCCTAAATGTTTAATCTCAGTAAAACTCCTTACTTTTATGCTTGTTAATCAATATTAGTATATGTCTGTAGCTAAAAAAGAATATAAAAGAGTCACGGTAAAATCATTAGTTGATATGAAGAAGAATGGAGAAAAAATCTCTATGTTAACTGCATACGACTATTCAATGGCCAAAATTGTAGACGCCGCTAAGGTCGATGTCATATTGGTGGGCGATTCTGCCAGTAATGTAATGGCCGGTCACGAGACTACCTTACCAATAACTTTAGATCAAATGATATATCATGCATCTTCTGTTATTAGGGCTATAGAAAGATCTTTGGTTGTTGTTGATTTACCTTTTGGAAGCTACCAAAGCGATCCCAAAGAAGCTTTACGTTCTGCTATAAGAATCATGAAAGAAAGTGGTGCACATGCCGTTAAATTAGAAGGTGGTGCGGAAATAAAAGAATCGGTCAAAAGAATTCTTGCAGCAGGTATCCCTGTCATGGGTCACTTAGGCTTAACCCCACAATCTATATATAAATTCGGCACATATACTGTTCGTGCAAAAGAAGAGGAAGAGGCTGAAAAATTGATGGAAGATGCCAAACTATTGGAAAAATTAGGATGCTTCGGTATCGTTTTAGAAAAAATACCTGCAGAACTTACCAAAAAGGTTTCTGAAAGTCTTACTATACCAACTATTGGCATAGGTGGTGGAAAGCATGCCGATGGTCAAGTTTTAGTAGTTCATGACCTTTTAGGAATGACCCATGAATTTAATCCTCGTTTTTTACGTAGATACATGAATTTGTACGAAGAAATGGGCAATGCAATTTCTAACTATGTTAGCGATGTAAAAAGCCAAGATTTCCCTAATGATGACGAGCAATATTAATTCATATTTATTATTTGAAGCGTTCTACATATTTTAACAAGTTCATTATACTAATCATCGTTCTAATGACAGTTGGTTGTGATCAAGCGTCTAAAGAACTGATACGCCAAAAGGTAGAACCTGCTGCATTTATACCTGTAATTAAAAATCACCTGATTCTTACTAATGTTGAGAATACAGGTGCAATGCTAGGATTTGGACAAGACTTTTCTCCTATATTGAAAATATTTCTTTTGCAGGCATTGCCAATGTTGCTATTATTAATAATGCTTTACAGAACAATAAGCAAAACCAATTCAAACCTATTACTTATTTCTGCCTTTTCTTTGGTTATTGGTGGCGGACTAGGAAATTTAATAGATAGAATCGCCTATGGCTCAGTAACAGATTTCTTTCAAATTAGATTGGGGTTTTTACGAACAGGAATTTTTAATATTGCAGATGTTGCGGTTACTGTGGGTGTATTAATGTTCGTTCTTTTAATTGTAAAAGGTAATAGGTTCACTATTTAAATAATAAAATTAAGTTTTGTCAAAAAAAGAACATTCTACCGTAGACAACCTTCAAATATTATTTGAAGACAATCACTTAATTGTTGTTAATAAGCGCCCTGGTGATATTGTACAAGGTGATAAAACCGGTGACCAGCCATTAAGCGAAACGGTTAAAGCGTTTATAAAGAAAAAATATAACAAGCCAGGTAATGTTTACTTGGGTGTCGTGCATCGTTTGGATCGACCCACATCTGGTATCGTAGTATTTGCAAAGACCTCTAAAGCATTACCCAGGTTAAATAAAATGTTTGCTGAGAAAGATGCTAAAAAAACATACTGGGCAGTGGTAAAAAACAGCCCGAACGAAGCTGAGAAAAGATTGGTTCACTGGATGAAGCGAAATACCAAACAAAACAAATCTTACGCAAACATTAAAGAAGTTCCAGATAGTAAAAAAGCAATTCTAACGTATCGAATTCTAAAGAAACTAGACCGTTATTTTTTATTAGAGGTTGATTTGGAGACGGGTCGTCATCATCAAATACGCTCACAGCTAACCTCAATTGGAAGCCCCATAAAAGGAGATTTAAAATACGGTTTCAATAGAAGCAACCCAGATGGCAGCATACATTTACATGCAAGAAAACTGCGATTTACGCATCCCGTAAAAAAAGAACCATTAACAATTATTGCTCCCCCACCAAATGATCCTATTTGGAATGCGTGTCTTTAATTTTATAATCAAAAAAGGTCTGAGTTTACATTATTATCAAACCAAACCTTTTTTTGCTATACTTTAAATAATAGAGCTAATTTCTTATTTCTTAATTTAAAAACTATTGTTACCAATATTAGAATAAAAAGCATTACAGAAACGCCTATCATGAGGTAAGAATAATCTGCGTGATTTTCGTAGACAATGCTATTTTTAAAATCATTTGAACTATTCAAAACCATCTTCTCTTTTATAACGTTGTCTTTATTAAAGCAAAAAATGGTCTGGTGATGGTCATTCTCTTTAAAAGCCGTAACCTCCAAATCAATATTTTCTATTTTATTAGGTATTGTTGAAGTAATGAAAGTTAAATCTGTTTGATGATTACCATACCTTATCCCTCCTTTTTCCAGATTAATTCGGGTTTCATTTATATTGATAAAAATGTTTTCCTTAATGTAACCAACAATTAGCTCTTTAAACTCTTTCCCCGAAAGAGCATTTATATAGTCCGCACCATAAATATCTTTTAAAGATTTATTTAAAGCAGCCTGAGTTAAATATATTTTCAATATTCCACCGTCGTTTTTAGCGTCTAAACGATAAACTGCAGATAAAGGATTATGAGCCATTAAAAAAATAGGACTCATGATAATAAGAAAACTAATTACAATTCTTTTTTTCATAATCTTTTAGTTTGCTACATAAGAATTTAAAGCAGCTACCCCTACTAAACATTTTGGAATATTCGATGCTGTAGTTGTGCTAGCTACATAATGATAAATACCATCTGGATATTCGCTTGTAACAGCTGTAATTCCACCACAATCATCTAAGCCGTCTGGCTCTGTGGCATACGCATAAATCGGGAAACCATCTTTTGCAAAACCTGACAAAACCATATCTGTAGTCTGCTCAACATTGGTACATTCTATTTGATCGATATCGTTAGCCACCAAAACCTGATTAATAACTTCTGGAATCATATGCCAGTGATAATAGCCTGCCGGGTCATTATGACCACCACAAGGGTCTAAAGAAGGAATATTCACAACAGTTATTGTACCTGAATTCCCATTATTAAACATAGCCGGACCGTTAATAGCAGATGGTGGATCTCCATTAATTGGAATACCATCAACCGAAAGCCCAACTAGTTCTATTTCTCCTATATCATTTACCTGATCGGCAATTACCGGATTCACCGGTATTAAGAATGTAATTTCTATACTATCATCATCTAGACCATCTAAACAATATGAATACGTATCGGGATTGCCACTTGTAGAACCACTAAAATCATCTACATGAACAGTACCATCATCATCGACAATATCATAGCCATCATTCTCAATATCATCTAACAATGCTTTCTCCCAAACCCTTAGACCAGGGTCTGTAGCTCCATCATAAAAACTCATTCCGGCTATATCATCTGCTGTTTCTGGACAAAAAGGACCTTTTGCTATATTATCTGGATTACTAGAAAAAACAATTTTATAGCAATCTGCAGTAGTACCGTTTTCTAATTGCGATGTTACAATTTCGAAAGAAATCAATGAAGCTGAGTTCAACAGAGATTCTTGAATAATATAATCTGTTGATTCACTAGAATCATCATCTGTTGAAGATGTATCATCAGTCGTATCTATTGTGTCCATATCATCCGTACTGTCTGTTATATCAGTATCATCTGAACTACATGATATTAATAGACCTGTAAATAATAATACCACCAAATATTTTAGGTTTATCATAACTCTTCTCATTTAGTTGATAAAAAATTCAATATTGCATAAACTTAATTATTTTATAAAAACGTATAATTGGTATTAAGTAAAACCATAAATTCCTTAAGTAAAAACCATTAATCGATAGGTTTTCTTTAAATGAAGATGATGTATTAACATTACTACATATATGTATTGTCATTAAGCCGTTCAGAAAAAAGCTTATATTATATTTTCTTTTACCCTGCTGCAATCGAAATTTTTATAAATAAATAGCAGTCTTATTTTTTTAGTTACTTTTAACTAAAACGTTATGACCATGCTAAAGAAAATTTGCGCTCTAAGTTTATTCTTAATAATTACTTCGTGCGGTAGTTATAACTCTATCGAAACTTTTTATAATGCCCATAAAAATGATAACCAAGTTACCGCTGTGCATGTTCCACAATTTATGTTATCTATGATTAGCGAGATTTCTCCTGAAATGAAAGCTATGGTAGGAAATGCTAAAGATTTAAGATATATGCAATTTCCAAGTGTAACAGCTAAAAGAACTCAATTTTTAAATCAACAAATGAATGGCATAACAGGTAATTCTTTTATTGAAGTATTTAGAAAAAACGATGAATTAAAGAGAAATGTAGTTTCTGTACGTGAGAAAAAGAATTCGGTAAAAGAAATATTAATTTACAATAACAACAACCAAACTGGTTCTTTTTTATATTTCAATGGTAATTTTGACCCGGCAAAAGTTAGGGAGATGGCAAAAAATGAACAGTTCACCAGATTAGGAAATAACATTATCAATCAATTTGGATCAAGTGCGCCTGGTATAAATTCACAGAACTAAAAAATCTCTTCAAATCGATTTTTTAGAACGGATACTTTCTATTACCACTGAACTTAGAATAAGTACACCACCTAATATTGTAGTACCTTTTGGTATTTCAGATAAAAATATTGCACCAATTAAAATACCATAAACAGGTTGAACACTACTTAAAATACTTACTGTAGTAATATTAAAATGTTTAAAAGTCATTAAAAATAAAGTATGACCAATGGCTGTTGTTAAAACCGCGAGCGCTACAAGTATTTCCCATTGACTAAATAAAGTATCTACTGAAACCGTAAATAAAAACGGAGATAGCAAAATACCAACTATGGCGGTTTGATAGGTCATTATCAAAGACCCATTGTATTTTGCCACTTTTTTCTTTAGAAGAATATTACGCAAAGCATAAGCAAACGCAGAAAAAACACCGAAAACTATGGCTATGGTATAGGTGTTTTCAAAATCTAAGGTGGGACTAAGAAAATACATTCCCGTTAATACCAATATGGCTAAAAACAAATGTACCAATTGAAATTTGGTCTTTAAAAGTACTGGTTCTAAAAATGAAGTAATTACGGGATATGTGAAAATAGACAACATACCTATAGCTACATTAGATAACTTTAGAGCATAAAAGTAAGCTACCCAATGCACTCCCATTAAAATACCACTTAAAAATATAACCGGCATATCCTTTTTATCGACTCTTAAACTGAAACCTTTCCATTTACAATATATAAACAATGCTATAAAAGCTAATATTGCACGCGCACCTATGGTAATAGGAACCGACAATTGAACATAACGCCCTAGGGCACCAGAAGTAGCTATGAAGAGCATAGCTATGTTAATTTCCAATAAATGTCGAATATGATTACTTTTCATTAATCAGCTCTTTCTTTAGCGTGTTTTTGCTAAAGCCTTCTCTCTCATTATCTGAGAAACCGGTTTGTTCTGTAAATGACTTTCTAACCAAGAAAGAATATCTAGATATAAGAATGCCCTTTTTTCATAAGGGTGATTCTCATACTTTTTTAATTCATTATATAGCTTTTGAAATTCAGCTTTCAATTGATTAGGATAAATGCCCCCAAGACTTCTTAAAAATTTAATCATCTCTTTTTGAACAGCATGCATGTCGTTCATTTTTAAAAGAAACTTATATGTACTTTTCAATTGAACCTCTAAATGATAATCCATACCAGCTTCATAATGAGCAACTAAACTTAAAACACGTGCAAAACACATTAAGTCTTCACGCATTTTTAAATTTTTATTATCGATGATTTTTTTTAAATATTGAATACATGTTTTATTATCTCCTATACCAAAATAAAGGCACGCAATTTTATAATATAGTACCATGACATGGTGTACATCTATTCTGTCTTTATGCTTATTTATTCCGTATTCAACAATCTTTACCAAGTAAAGACCTTTTTCAAAGGTTCCTTCAAGAAAATGCAAATTCAATTTATTTGCATTTAAATACATAAAAGCTAAAGAGTTGATATTGTCATTATCAGGAAAATTCTTTTCCTTAATAGTAACTTCTAATCGCTCCAAAACTTCTTTAAACTGAGAACTATATTGTACATAAAAAAGAGATTCTAACAAATAATGATTACCCTTTAAGAAAAACACAGGATTCAAATAAATCATGTCTTTATGATCATAAAACAGATCTACCCATTTACTGGCATACTTAAAACATGACAAGAAATCTTGAGTTAAAAAGCTATACCACAAGTAAGCTTTATATAACCAAAGTTTTTCTCTAAAACCAAGGTCTTCTATATTATATAAAGGAAGATGATCATTAAAATAAGTTTTCACCTTTTGATAATCTTCATCGCTACGTACATAACCTACTTTTAACATCATGCCATATAATTGCAAAGAAAGATTTGACAACTTACTTGTCATTACATTATGACCCGATAATTTTTTTGCTTGAATAGCAAGTTCATCGGCACGATCAGGTATACTTCTTGTTATATATTGGGTTTCAATTATCTTCTCAAGTTCAACAATTTCGTAAGCTATATTCTTTTCTTCATTTTCAATAGCTATCCCCTTTACTTTATCTAAAATTTTTAAACTCTGTTTATAAAGACCTTTCTGATATAAAATGGTTGCAAAATCTAACTGTTCCCGAATTTGAACCCTTATATTTTGGTTAACAGGATTTAGTCTAAGGCTAACTAAAATTTGTTTGTAAAGGTGTGCCTTAAGGTTTGAAAGCTGTGCTTTTTTAACAATACCACTTTCTAGTATGGTTTTCTCATCATATTGTTTAATTTTATCCAATAGATTAAAAAGAGCCAAAAATTTGGCATCAGTATTCACCCCTAATCTACCTACGTAAAGCTTAAATTGACGCTTTTCAGATTTAGAAAGTGATTTAACCAAAACGAACAAAGCATCTTTATGCGCATTTGTCATCGTAATAATAAGAGTTTAAATAATTGTAATTCAATGTTTTATATACCTAAAAAACTGACTTAACGTTGTAAACAAGTTAGCGAAATTCGCGTATATTGTGTTTTAGGTTATATATTCGTTTGACGAGTAAAACTACGTAAATATAATGAGTAAAGAGATAGTACAAATATTTGACACTACTTTAAGAGATGGAGAGCAAGTACCGGGCTGCAAATTAGACCGGGAACAAAAATTGGTCATCGCTGAACGCCTAGATTTACTGGGTGTTAATGTGATTGAAGCTGGTTTTCCCGTTTCTAGTCCAGGAGATTTTCAATCTGTCGAAGCCATAGCTAAGCTCGTTAAAAATGCTACAGTCTGTGGATTGACCCGTGCGGTCAAAAATGATATTGAAGTTGCGGCAGAAGCTCTCAAATATGCTAAAATGCCAAGAATTCATACTGGCATTGGCACATCTGACTCTCATATAAAATATAAATTCAATTCTAACAGAGATGCTATTATAGAACGTGCAGTTGCTGCAGTCTCTTATGCTAAGACTTTTGTAGAAGATGTGGAATTTTACGCTGAAGATGCCGGTCGTACTGATAATGAGTTTTTAGCTCGTGTTTGTGAAGCGGTAGTAAAAGCAGGAGCTACTGTATTAAACATTCCAGATACTACCGGGTATTGTTTACCCGATGAATATGGTGCGAAAATTAAATATTTACAAGAAAATGTTAAAGGAATAGACAAAGCCATTCTTTCATGTCATTGTCACAATGATTTAGGTTTGGCAACGGCAAATTCTATTGCCGGGGTAATTAATGGAGCAAGACAAATAGAATGTACCATAAATGGAATTGGTGAGCGCGCCGGTAATACTTCTTTAGAGGAAGTGGTAATGATATTACGTCAACATCCTAACTTAAATTTCGACACAACCATAAACAGTAAATTACTTTATGATACAAGCTTAATGGTATCTAGTAAAATGGGTATGATGGTGCAACCTAACAAAGCAATAGTAGGTGCAAACGCATTTGCTCATAGCTCTGGCATTCACCAAGATGGCGTAATTAAGAATAGAGAAACTTATGAAATCATTGACCCTGCAGATGTAGGTGTAACTGAATCTTCTATTGTTTTAACTGCAAGAAGTGGTAGAGCTGCACTAGCCTACAGAGCAAAAATTGTAGGTTATGAATTGACCAAAACTCAATTAGACGATGTATATCAAGAGTTTTTAAAATACGCAGACACTAGAAAAGAAGTAAAAGATGATGATATTCACCAAATTATCGAAACTTCAAATATAGATTTACAAAGTATTAGCTAATTATGCATTTAGATATTGCTGTTTTAGAGGGAGATGGAATAGGTCCAGAGGTAGTTGCACAATCAATAAAGTGTCTACGTTCAGTGGAAGAAACTTTTGGTCATAGTTTTACTTTTAAGAAAGGGCTAATTGGGGCTTCTGCTATCAAACAAACAGGTAGTCCGTTACCAAAAGAAACTCTAAAATTATGCAAAAGTACAGATGCCACCTTATTTGGTGCGCTAGGTTTACCTGAATTTGACGATAACCCTAAAGCAAAGGTTTGGCCTGAGCAAGGATTATTGAAATTACGTAAAAAATTAGGGCTTTTCGCAAATATTAGACCGGTAAAGGTATTTCCATCTTTAGTAAAACAATCGCCTCTGTCGAAAGAACAAGTTCAAAATACGGATTTGGTTATTTTCAGAGAGCTTTCTGGAGGAATTTACTATGGAGAAAAATCGATAGATGTAGATAAAAATTCAGCAACCGACACCTGCACTTATACAGAATCTGAAATTAGTAGAATTGCACATTTAGCTTTCAAATCTGCTCGTTCAAGAAAAAAGAAGGTGACATTGGTAGATAAAGCTAATGTACTTGAAACATCTCGTTTATGGAGACGAGTGGTTAGATCTATATCTGAGAGTTATCCAGATGTTAAGTTAAATTGTCTCTTTATTGATAATGCTGCCGTACAAATGATTTTGAACCCATCTCAATTTGATGTGATTCTAACTGATAACATGTTCGGCGATATTCTTTCTGACCAAGGTAGTGTTATTGCTGGATCAATAGGGCTTTTACCATCGGCCTCTGTTGGAGTAGAATATGCCATGTTCGAACCAATACATGGTTCTTATCCTGATGCTGCAAGAAAAAATATTGCCAACCCTGTCGCTTCTATTTTAAGCACAGCCATGTTATTACAACATTTTAAAATGGATGAAGAATCTGACGCTGTTATTGCTGCAGTTTTAAAATCTTTTTCTAAAAAAATAGTTACAGCAGATATTTTAGGTAGTTCTAAATATGGTACTGATTATGTAGGAGATTTTATTGCAGATAATATTATGGAATTAGATGGAAGCTTTAATATAAATGACGAAAATATTGGGTTAGGAAAATCTACTATCATTTAAGCTACTCGTTACTCAAACTTGTTACAAATTTGTCAAAATCTTTTTTGAACTCAATAAATTTATTTCCTGTTGCAGGTCCGTTAAAGCCCGTATGAATTTTACGAACTTCACCTTTTTTATCTATAAATATAGTGGTTGGGTAAGAAAGTACATGATTTAACATCGGTAATTTCTCTTGCGCCTTTAACTTGTCATATGTACCATACTGTGCTAATAGAATTGGGTACTTCACCCCTATTCTATTTTTCAACCTTTCAATACTCTTAAAAGCTAATTGCTCGGTTTTAGCAGATTCAAATGCCAAACCAATTACTTCAACATTTTCATTTTCTTTCAAATATTCAACTAAAAACTTAGTTTCATCTAAACAATTAGGACACCATGTACCCATTAATTGTACAACGACTACTTTATCTCGATACTGTTCGTCTGCCAATGCAATCATATTTCCGTCTGTTTCAGGAAAAGTAAAAGCAAGTTCATCATATCCTTCTTTTAAAAATGTAAGCGACTCTGGGTCAGAAAGCTCAAAATTATCATTTCTATTTGCAATGAATGGTTCTTTAAAATGATTACCAGAGTAAAAAAAACCAGTCATGCTCGAATCTGTAACTTTTGCCTTAAATAAAAATGCATGAGCGCCATCAAAAGCTGATAATTTCAATGAATCGCCGTCTAATATTCCGTCTAAATATCTATAATCACCAGTATTAGTTCTGAATGTACCGGTAATTTTTTCATCCTCTTGTAGAAATATACCTTTTCCTACGTATTCCGTATCTAAATTTGGACTAAAATGAGTTTCCCAAATGCCTGTTACATTTCTATCTGTATATTTTTTATTGGAAAAAAATCTATTTTCAATACCATGGGTAGCTATAAATGGTACATTTCTATTTAAACTTTCTTGCACAAACTGCCCTTCAATTTTATCCTTGGTAAATCTGCCAGATAAATAACCTTCAAAAACAGGAGTTTTAATAGTTATAGAATCGCCTTTAACTTCTATTTCATCAACTTTTATAACTTCCTCTGCATTATAAATTTGCATACCATAACTCCCATTATCCTTTTTACTAACCTTAAGATTAAAAGGTAAAACCTGGTTATCCATAACGTTCATTTCTACTAGCCAAAAACCCTCTAAAAGATTGTCATTGCTCTTATCTTCTTTACAACCAACTAATAATAATAAAATGGTTAGTACTGCAATACTGAATCTCATACTCATCTATAATTTAATATGTAATAAACAATTAAAATGGCAGAATTAAAAATTAAAATAAAGACTTCATAGCTTATTGAATGTATAAGGGCATTGTTTTATCTTTGCAACCTATAAATTTTTTGAATGAAAATATCATATAACTGGCTTAAACAGTTCATACAAATAGATTGGGAATCACAGAAAACCGGAGAACTTTTAACCGATTTAGGTTTAGAAGTCGAAGGTGTTGAAAAATTTGAATCTGTTAAAGGCGGATTAAAAGGTATTGTTGTTGGTCACGTTTTAAGTTGTGAAAAGCACACTAATGCAGATAAGTTGAATGTCACAATGGTAGACATAGGGCTAGAAGCACCTGTGCAAATAGTCTGTGGAGCTAAGAATGTTGCTGCTGGTCAAAAAGTACCGGTAGCCACAATTGGCACTACACTATACACTGTAGAAGGTGAAGCATGGACCATTAAAAAAGGTAAAATAAGAGGAGAAGAAAGTTTTGGTATGATTTGCGCTGAGGACGAATTAGGACTAGGCACTAGTCATGATGGTATCATGGTTTTAGACAAGGATTTAATACCAGGTCAACCATGTTCTGAAGTGTTTGATATTGAAGAGGATGAAATTTTTGAAATTGGTCTTACTCCAAACCGTGCGGATGCAATGAGTCATTTTGGTGTGGCTAGAGATCTAAAAGCTGGACTCAAGCAAAAAGAAATTACCAAAGAACTAATAACCCCTTCTACAAGTCATTTTAATATTAACGATCGATCTTTAAAAATTGATGTTGACATTATTCAACCAGAATTAGCCCCACGTTATTGTGGTATTACTTTAAGTAACTTAATAGTTCAACCATCCCCAACATGGCTTCAAAACAGGCTAAAAGCCATTGGCCTCACCCCAAAAAACAATGTTGTCGATGCCACAAATTATGTATTACATGAATTAGGTCAACCGCTACACGCATTTGATGCAGCGAAAATTAAAGGAAACAAAATTATTGTTCAAACATTACCCAAAGGCACAAAATTTACTACGCTAGACGGTGTTGAGAGAACTTTACATGAAGATGATTTAATGATTTGCGACACCGAGAAACCTTTATGTTTGGCCGGTGTGTTCGGGGGATCAGGTTCTGGTGTAACCAATGAAACTACCTCTATATTCTTAGAAAGTGCTTATTTTAATCCGGTATCAATTAGAAAATCGGCTAAAAGACATTCATTAAATACAGACGCTTCTTTTAGGTTTGAGAGAGGTATCGATATAGAGAACGTAGAATATAGCTTAAAACGAGCCGCTTTATTAATCAAAGAAATTGCTGGTGGTGAAATAACTTCCGATCTATATGATCTGTACCCTAAAAAGCATCCGAATTTTGAAGTATTTCTTGCTTTTGAAAAAATCAATAAATTAATAGGTCAAACCATACCCCAAGACACTATTAAATCTATTCTTGCATCATTAGATATTAAAGTTAAAAATGTAACTGAAGCAGGTATGGGGCTTGAAGTACCCTCTTATCGCGTCGACGTACAAAGACAAGTCGATGTTATTGAAGAAATTTTAAGGGTGTACGGTTATAACAATGTTGCATTTAGTCAAAAATTAAATGCTTCAATTGCCACAACAGAATCTACTGCAGACCACACTATTCAAAATATAATCGGTAATTCTTTAGCTTCAAAAGGTTATTTTGAGATTTTAACCAATAGTTTAACAAACCCAGATTACACACAACTGTTAAATGGAGAAAATGATGAACAAAGGTCTATAGAAATAATAAACCCATTAAGTGGAGATTTATCTATATTAAGAAGGTCATCATTGTTCTCGGCCCTCGAAACAGCCAGCTATAATATAAATAGAAGAAGAGCTAATCTTAAATTGTTTGAATTTGGTAAAACGTATTATGCTAAAGGTGATAAGCGAATAGAACCAAAATATTTAAGCATATTGTTAACAGGTGATTCTATTCAAGAAAATTGGACCAATAAAGCTGTTTCCTCTAGCTTTTTTGAATTAAAATCTATTGTTAAGTCTATTTTATTAAGACTTGGAATTAGCGATTTAAAAAGTGAACCGGCAACTTCCTCTATCCTTTCTGAGGGATTGACCTTTACTTATAAGAAAAAACAATTGGTTTCTTTCGGACTGATTAAAAAGTCTATACTTAAGAATTTTGACATTAAACAAGAGGTATTATTTGCAGATTTTGACTGGGATGCTGTTTTGAAGTATATAGATACTGAACCTATACTATTTAAAGAAATCCCTAAGCATCCCGAGGTGAAGAGAGATTTTGCTCTTCTAGTGGACAATAATGCCACTTATCGTGAACTGTACGAGCTTGCTTTTGGTGCCGAACGTAAATATTTAAAAGATATGACTCTTTTTGATGTTTACGAAGGTAAGAATTTGCCCAATGGTAAAAAGTCATACGCAGTTAGCTTTACATTACAAGATGATAAAAGCACATTAACTGATAAGCAAATAGAAAAAATTATGTCTAAGCTTCAAAATACTTACGAACGTAATTTAGGAGCAACCCTTCGTTAATTATAACATTTTTTCAGGAACAAAAACGGCGTCAATTTCATGAATGATGCCGTTTGACTGAATTGAATCTGCAGCGATAATTGTAGCACTGTTGCCAGACTTATCGGTTAATACTATATCAATGCCGTGCATAGTTGCAGTAATTTCCTCCCCTTGTATTGTAGTAAACTTAGCTATTCCATTACCCCTACACATAGCTTTTAAAATACTAGATGCAGATAATTTATCTGCAACGATATGATAAGAGAGCATAGCCGTTAATATCCTTTTATTTTCAGGGTTATATAATTTATCAATTGTAGTTTGCGATAGTTTTTGGAATGCACGATTAGAAGGTGCAAAAACAGTGAACTCTCCATTATAATTCAATACTTTATCTAAGTTAGTAGCTCTAAGCGCATTTAGCAACAAAGAATGATTCGCAAAAGTTTCTGTACGTTCTAAAATAGACTTTTCATCGGTTATACTAGAAATAATTTCCTCAAATTCAAATTCTTCAATAGCGTCCTGTGCATAGGTTTCAAGCCCTAAAAATAAGGCACACAGGACAACGAGGGATGTCCATTTTTTCATAAAAGCAAGTTCTTTAGGGGCAATATTCTAAAAATCGATAAACGGTTCGATTTCTCCGTTAATATACAATTAGATGTCATCGACACCTAAGTAAAATCGCCTAATAAAATACATTTAACATTTTATTAACTTTTATTTAAGTTAAACAAGATTTTGCTGAAATCACTAAATGTTTAACTTTGAGTGTATTGCTAAAAATAGAAGATGTTTTTACCTAAAACTAATATCGAACAAAAGCTTTCTAAGGTTAGAAGTAAGCAGATTTTGCCCGAAGAAGAAAGAATGAAACAAGTCTATACAATTCTTTCAAATTTAGATAATGAATTAGATAGAATTGAACAAAACATTTTTACAAGTAAAGGTGCTTTCAATAATAATTTTAATGCAAATCTATTAGATAGTGCTAAAATTTATCATATTGAAGAAATTAAACAAATTTGCATCGATTATCGTTTACGTTTTTTAGACACTAAATACTTCAAAGGAACCATACCGCCTGAAGCTTTATCAAAAATTAAAAGTTTAGAGAAAGAACATGATTTCGAAATTATTGGTTTTAAAATAATAGCCCCATCGAAACTTTTTAAGCTTGAAGATAAAGATGACCCATTACTGTTTGCTCCAATTGGTAACGGCTATCATTATTTAATACATCAATGGGGAAATGACCTTCATCCATTGCGAAAGTTATTGATGTGGCCTTTTAAAAGTATCTTAAATCTAGCTTTGCTAATCTTAGTTATAAGTTTTATTACGACCATGATGATACCAGATGGACTATTTTCAAAGACGAGTTCAAATGCTCAATTTTGGATTTTGTATTTTTTCATGTTTAAGTGTATTGCCTCTGTAGTAATTTTCTATGGTTTTGCAATGGGTAAAAACTTCAATCCTGCAATATGGAATAGCAAATACTATAATAGCTAGCCGAACAAAAAATCAGTTCGCAAAAATTGTTTGTGGAACCCCTGTCAAATTAATATTATCTATAAATTTAAAATCAGGAGCAGGCGTAATTCTTAAAATACCACCTTCATTTGATTGACCTTTCTTTTTATATCCTATTAAGATATAATTATTTGCCTCATCGTAACTTATAGCTGTATTTGCTTCAATATTATATTTGACCGTAAGTTCAGTTTCGGTTAAAAAATTTTCGAATAGGTATACAACCGTACTATTACTTTCAAAATCATATACAGCAGGAACTTCATTTATTATTGCCGTAGGAACTTTCTTTTGAAAATAAAACCTACCTACAGTATCTGAATAAAAATCCTCTGTAGTTATGAATCCTGGTTCTGTGTTTTCACCATAAGTGGTATATGTTTCATCTAAGGAAATTGGATCAATGGTAGTGTGCAATTTAGGATAGCTGACAAGAATTTGTCCAGAATTATTTTTAAACAATCTTGAAGCATCATAACCTAGATCTAACTCACTCAATATGGTATTGTCATTTAAATCTATTACCGACAAATGATATTCGTTCGACACATATTCATTTAAGGTCAATACAAATAACCTATTAGTCGAAACAACTAGTTCTAAAGGTTTTTTATCTAAAATAATTTCACTAAAATTTTCTGAAGGTTCAGTCAATGAATTTATTCTTACTAAGAACTGCTTGTCTTTACCCAACAGCTCTCTTTCATAAGCTATAAAAGCAGATGAATCGATATGCGCGGTAGCCGTAACCTCTATTGAACATGGATCTAAATCACTAAAAACAGTAATTGATTTAGTAGTCATATTTTCCAAGTTCAACCACTTTAAATTAGCTTCACAATTACTAGTGAAATAAAAACTTATATCTTTTGAAGTTTTAAATTTTTTAGAGCTAGAAGGAATGTCTCCAAAAGAATCGACCATGTTTTTAACTGTCATTTGCTCCTCTACAGACTCAACAATAACTACATTGATTAAATCGTCATTCTTAACAAAGACAGTATAATTTGCTTCTATACTAGTTTTATTTTCTTCAGAAACTTCATCACTAGATTTTTCGCATGCAACGAGAATAAGGACCAACGTAAAGCAGGCCACAAGATTGTAGGTTTTCATAAAACATCGATTTGGGTTAATCTATTCTATGCTTATTCAGCGTACATTTTATTACGCTGGTCTTTTAATGCCTTGTCAGACATGTACTCATCAAACGTAGAATACCTATCAATGTTGCCTTTTGGTGTTAATTCTATAATTCTATTTGCCACAGTTTGAGCAAACTCATGATCATGTGTTGTTAACATTACGGTACCTTTAAAATTCTTTAAAGAATTATTGAACGCCGTAATACTTTCAAGATCCAAATGGTTTGTTGGCTCATCTAACATCAATACATTCGCACGCATCAACATCATTCTACTCAACATACAACGTACCTTTTCACCTCCAGAAAGAACAGTACACTTTTTAAGAGCTTCTTCACCACTAAATAACATTTTACCCAAGAACCCTCGAATATACACCTCTTCTCTCTCCTCTTCGGTCTTTGCATATTGCCTTAACCAATCTACCAAGTTGATATTATCGGTAAAAAAATCAGCGTTATCTGCAGGTAGGTAAGATTGCGTAGTAGTTATTCCCCATTGAAAACTGCCTTTATCCGCTTTCTTATTGCCATTAATAATTTCATAGAAAGCAGATGTAGCCCTAGAGTCTCTTGAGATTACAGCTATCTTGTCACCTTTAGCTAGGTTGATATTTATGTTATCGAACAACAACTCCCCTTCGTCAGTAGTAGCCGAAAGCCCTTCGACATTTAAAATTTGATCACCAGCTTCACGCTCCCTATCGAATATTATAGCAGGATATCTACGGCTAGATGGCTTTATATCATCAACTTTTAACTTAGAAAGCATTTTTTTACGCGAGGTTGCTTGCTTACTTTTTGCAACATTTGCACTGAACCTAGCAATGAATTCTTGTAATTCCTTAGCCTTCTCCTCCGCTTTTTTGTTCTGTTGCGCACGCTGACGTGCAGCCAATTGACTACTCTCATACCAGAAAGTATAATTACCAGAATATAAATTTAATTTACCAAAATCAATATCACCTATATCTGTACAAACCGTATCTAAGAAATGACGGTCATGACTCACAACTATTACCGTATTTTCATAATCTGCCAAAAAATTCTCTAACCAACTAATTGTTTCATAATCTAAGTCGTTGGTAGGCTCATCCATTATTAAAACATCTGGATTACCGAAAAGAGCCTGTGCCAAAAGTACACGTACCTTTAATTTTGAATCCAACTCAGACATTAAGGTGAAATGCAAATCGGCAGTAATACCTAAATTAGAAAGTAAAGCCGCTGCATTGCTGTCTGCGTTCCAACCGTTCATTTCTTCAAATTTCACCTGTAGCTCCCCTATTCTATCTGCATTTTTATCATCATAATCAGCATAAAGGGCATCAATTTCTTTTTTGATTTCGTAAAGAGGCTTGTTACCCATAACAACAGCTTCTAAAACTGTAAAATCATCTGCAGAGTTATGATTTTGTTCTAATATCGACATTCTCTTACCTGGCTCTAAATGGACATGACCAGAAGTTGGATCCATTTGCCCAGCAAGAATTTTCAAAAAGGTAGATTTACCAGCACCATTGGCACCAATAATACCATAACAATTGCCTTGAGTAAAAGCAACATTTACTTCATCAAACAATACTCTTTTTCCAAATTGAACAGAAAGATTAGAAACAGATAACATAGAAACAAAATTTTAAAAATCCGTGCAAAAATACAGAATTTATAGCCGTACGCTACCTAGATTGCCATCAAATTCAACAAAAGATTCTTAAGGTAGCAACATATAACATTTAACTAGCTATTAACAACATCTAGTGATTAGGTTTATTATTTTTGGCTAACACCAGTCCCATTTACTATATGATAAGAATTTTACTCTCTACATGCGTAGCTCTATTAGTGGGTTGTTCCTCCACTAAAAAAGATTCAGAAACAGTTCTATTTGCTGGTGAAATCGTAAACCCAACAAGTAATCAAGTAGTTTTAATGAAAGGTGGGTTAAAAATAGATTCTGCCAAACTTGATGATAAAAATAGGTTTAAGTTTAAATTACCTTCAATAGAAAATGGCTTATACCATTTCAATTTGGCACCAGAACACCAGTATGTATATTTAGAAAAAGGTGATAGTCTTATGGTTAGACTAAACACCATATACTTTGATGAGTCATTAGTTTTTTCTGGCAGTAATGAAGAAACAAATAATTTTCTTTTAGAACTCTTTCTTGCTACCGAAGAAGAAGATTCTGACATGTACTCTAAATATTATGAATTAGAGCCAGAAGATTTTTTAGATAAGATAGAATCTTTAAAACAAGATAAAATTGACAAATTAGCTGAATTGAAAACCGAGAGCCTTATTTCGGAAGAAGCTGTTCAACTATTAAAGGGTAGCATTGATTATACCTACAGTAGATATAAAGAAATATACCCATTTAGACATAAAAGAAAAACTGCTGAAGAAAATTTTCACGATTTGCCAAAAGATTTTTATAACTATAGAAATCATGTCAACTATGGAGACCATAGATTAACGTACTTGAGACCTTACTACGATTTTATGAAAGCTCATTTGGGCAACTTATCATATATGAGCTGTAAAAGCAATTGTAAGAATGCGCATCAAGATGAGAGTAAACAACTACACTACAATAAACATAAATTACATTTAATCGATAGCCTTGTTGTAGAAAAAGAATTAAGAGACAACTTGTTTAGAAATGTTGCTTTTGATTATCTTTTAAGGAAAAAAGATGCTCCAGAGAATACAGAGGTATTCTTGAATGAATTTAAGAACGTATCAAAAAATAATATGCATATTGAAGAGATAGAAAATCTTTACCGAGGTATCTCAAACCTTCAACCTTCAAGAATCATCCCCGATTTAAACGTCATTACCTTTAATAATGAAAGAAAGACATTAACTGAAATTTCAGCAAATAAGAAAGTGCTATTTTATTTTTGGTCTGGAACAAATAAAAAGCAATATGTAGATATTTTCAAAAGAGTTGCTATTCTTAAAGATAAAAAACCTGACCACGAACTAATCGGTATAAATATCAAAACCGAATATGATCAATGGAAAAATATACTCAACTCACTTGGTATTGATTCAACTTCACAATATCATAGTAACGATTTTAGAGAGCTTACTGAAAAATTAGTTTTATACCCCATGAACAAGGCCATAATAACGGATAACACTGTAATAGTTGATGGTTTTTCTAATATCTACAAAAACTAAGTTCTAAAATTTAAAAAACTATATTATTTAGAGTTATGACTTTCTAATAACTTTTCAAACCAACTACTTGGTAAAATACCTTTTAAAGTCAATGAAATTTTTTGAATAAACGAGCCTACTCTGTAATGAGGTTTGGGATTTCGGGTTTCTATAATTTTTGCAATCTTTTTACCTACCTCTGCAGGATTACCACCACTATCTACATCTGCATCTATTGCCTCTAATGTACTCTTATACGAATCTTTATAGGGCGAATTATCGTATACAGGTGTATGATACCTTCCAGTAGCTATGTTGGTTGCAAAATCACCCGGCGCCAAAGTAGTTAGTTTAATTCCAAAAGATTTGGTTTCCATTCTATAACTTTCGGTAACTATTTCTAAAGCCCCCTTAGATGCTGAATATATTCCACGATATGGTAACCCCATGTATCCGGCAATTGATGTAATGTTAATTACTAACCCACTTTTCTGAATTCTCATTACCGGTAATACCTTATTCATCACATTTAACGGACCATTAAAATTTGTTGCAAAAGCTTTTAAGACTTCTTCATGAGGTGTTTCTTCCATTGGCCCCGTAATGCCAACACCAGCGTTATTGATTAAAACATCTATTCTTTTTTCTTTTTCAATAAGTGTTTCAATACAGCTTTTTATAGTATCCACATTTCTAACATCCATCTCTAACAGAGGAAATTCTGAAAATGCCGGATATTTTCTTTTATCACGGGTAGTACCGTAAACTTTGTACCCTAATTTTTTTAAATGTACACCTATTGCTTTACCAATACCTGAAGATCCACCTGTAATTAGAATTACCTTTGTTTTCATTTTATAGAAAAATAAGCGACGCTAAACATTATATAGAATTGGTTTTGAACACGTTACCTTATAACAAAATATTTCACTTTAAGGCACAAAAAAAGGCAAGCTACCTACATCGCACCGCTACGACCGTATACCCTTGCTGCGTTCCCACCCTGGGGGATTCTACAGGAGCTGGTCGTGTAGGACTTGCCGGGTGCAAATATACAATCTTTTAAAACTTTGACAATCCTTTAGTTTCTTATTTTTATGAATTAAATTGCCTATTAATAACAAGAAAGCATTCTTGCACTTTTAAACTAGATTAATTTTAACACCCATTTTCTTAATGAAAATTATCAATTATTTCTGTATCGTTCTTATTACCAGCTTATTTACTGCTTGCGGTAGCGGTAATCAAAAAGCATCTTCCCTATTTGAAATTAGCCTTGAAAAGAATGTTAATCAAGTAAATCAAAACCAAGAAATTGGAATTAGTATTAAAAATAAAAAAGAAAAAGAGATAGAGAATGTTCAATATAGTATCGATGGAACCATAATTCCTTTAAAAAATGATAAAATTCTTATTAATATACCAACTCTAGGTAACAAAGTATTAACCGCAAAAATTACTTTTGACGACCAAACAGTTTCGATTAACAAGAATTTAAAAGTACTTTCTGAGAAAGCTCCAGAAATATACACTTACACTATAATTAATGAATACCCTCACGACACCAAAGCCTATACACAAGGTTTGGAATTCTATAATGACACCCTATATGAATCTACAGGTAAAAACGGACAATCTTTCTTAAGGAAATTAGATTTCAAAACAGGTAAGGTATTTGAGCAAATAGATTTAGACGAAACTTATTTTGGAGAAGGCATCACTATCTTAAAAAATAAAATCTATCAGCTTACATGGAAAAGTGGATTAGGCTTTATTTATGACTTAAAATCTTTTAAAAAGTTAGACAATTTTCAGTACGGAAAAAGTCGCGAAGGCTGGGGTTTAACCAACGACGGTTCCAAAATTTTCAAGAGTGACGGAACTGAAAAAATTTGGTTTATAAACCCTGAAACCATGACCGAAGAAGGTTATATCGAAACCGTTACCAATTCTTCAATTTTTAACTCTGCAAATGAGTTGGAATATGTTGCGGATAAAATATATGCGAACGTTTATCAAAAACCAAGCGTAATGATCATTGATAGTAAAACTGGAGCTATTGAAGGCGTAATCAATTTTAGCGGATTAAGCGACATCATAACTGAAACCGAAAATTGGGATAAAGCCAATAATGTGCTCAATGGGATTGCCTATCACCCAGAGCGTAAAACATTTTTTGTTACTGGAAAATTCTGGAATAAATTGTTTGAAGTGCAAATACAGAAAAAATAATGAATGCATTTCAAAAAAATATCGTTGTTTCAAGTGACGATATTGACGATTTAAATCACGTAAACAATGTGCGATATGTACAATGGATCCAAGATATATCTAAAGAACATTGGCAGGTAACAGCTACTTCAAAAATGCAGCAAGAAGTAATCTGGGTGGTACTTAGTCATCACATAGAATACAAAAGAGCTGCACTTTTAAATGACCCTATCATAATATCTACAAACATTGAATCTAGCTCTGGGGCTAAATGTATAAGAATTGTAGAAATGATACATGGTAAGAGCAAAAAACTATTGGTCAAATCAAGTACAGAATGGTGTTTATTAAATAGTAAAACTTATAGACCTGTTAGAATACCCGAAGAAATTAAAGAAATTTTCCTCTAACTTAGGTACCATAAAAGATTGGCAAACGTGCGTAATAGAATCTTAATTACCTTTTCTATTTTAATTTTTATTCTATGGGGTACTTCTTGTAGAAAGAATTTTGAATATACGCCTAGCAACGGTAATCTATCTTTCTCTAAAGACACAGTATACCTAGATACCGTATTCGCAAATATAGGCAGTAGCACTTACACTTTAAAAGTCTATAATAACACCAAAGATGATATAACCATACCCAATATTTCTTTAAGAAATGGTTTAGAAAGTTTTTATAGATTGAATGTTGACGGAGTGGCAGGTAAGGAATTTAACAATATTCCTATGTACGCAAAAGACAGCCTATTCATTTTGATCGAAACAACTATTGATATTACAAACAACTCTTTAAACGAGCTTTTATATACCGATGCCATTCAATTTGATACCGAAGCCAATAAGCAGACTGTAGAATTGGTAACATTAGCAAAAGATGCTATTTTTCTTTTCCCTGAAGGCAATGATGAGAACTCAACCGAAAATATCATTCTATATAATGATGAGTCTGGTTTACCCATCACAGTTGAAGGATTTGAACTAAATGAAGAACAGCTTAACTTTACAAATGACAAACCTATTGTCGTTTACGGTTATGCCATAGTTCCAACAGATAGCGAGCTTATAATAAATGCAGGTTCTCGACTACATTTTCACCAAAATTCTGGTATGATTATACAAGATGGAGCCACCCTTACTGTAAATGGCGAACTAAGCGAAAACAAAGAACTATTAGAAAGCGAAGTTATATTTGAAGGAGATAGGTTAGAACCAGAATTTGAAGAAATACCTGGTCAATGGGGGGCTTTATGGATAAGTGCCGGAAGTAAAAACAATACGATAAACCACTTAACACTTACCAATGCTGAAATAGGCTTATATGTAGAAGGTAAAATAAATGAACCTGAAAACACCCTCAATATCTCAAATAGCAGAATTTATAATAATTTACGGCATAACCTTTGGACTAATAATGCCAGAATCGAAGCTTCCAACATTATATTAGGCGGATCAAGCAATTCATCATTATTTATTGAAAATGGTGGTAATTACTCATTCATACACGCAACCATAACCAATTACTGGAATAACGGATTTAGATTTTACCCTGCAATCACTATGAGCAATTCATCTACAACCTCAAATGAAATCGGATTTGATTTGATTAAAGCTGATTTTAAAAATTCCATAATCGACGGTAACAGTTCTAATGAATTAAGTCTTCTTTCTAACAACCTAAACACCTTCAATTTTAGTTTTCAGAATTGCTTTATTAAATATAATGCAGTTGCATCTTCTGCAAATGACAATTCGCTTTATAATTTTGAAAATTTAGACCATTACTCCAACATTCTTACAAATGGAGTTTTAGATTATTATTTTCCTTTTCAAAATGATTTTAGAATCGGATTAGATTCAGAAGTTGTTAATAAAGGTGATGTGAATACAGCAAATTCATCACCTTTAGATATTATAGGAGAGTACCGAATACCATTACCAGATCTAGGGGC
The DNA here is from genome assembly GCF_045063735.1 of Maribacter sp. Asnod1-A12. Lineage (NCBI taxonomy): Bacteria > Pseudomonadati > Bacteroidota > Flavobacteriia > Flavobacteriales > Flavobacteriaceae > Maribacter > Maribacter sp. Asnod1-A12. The sequence goes on along the minus strand of NZ_JBEFNZ010000006.1, from coordinate 3,196,670 downwards.
TTTTCAAGCCAAAGGGAGAGAATTTTAAAAATTTAGTCTATTTTCATTGACAGATTTTTCGTTCACAAGCCTGATAAACACGCATTTTGTAAATATATCCTCGGTTTTTATAAGGAGATTCTAGGTCTACTTTTTCAAACCTATGTTTAATTTCGTAGTATACATTAAATTATTTGAATTATACCTACACCATAATAGACCCTGATGCTGTGTCAAATTTGCAGTTACATGCTTTTTTGGATGAATATGGTGACTTTGAATGTATAAACACTACAAGTAATCCTTCTGATGGATTAAATGATATACTCAAGTATTCACCAGATATTGTCTTTATCAACCTAAACAACGATTATTCATCGGTATTTTTAATGGTAACCGAGATTCATCAGTACATGAATCAATTACCTATTTTAATTGGTGTAGCATCTACAAAAAATTATGCTTACGATGCCATTAAAAATGGGTTCTTTGATTATTGGCTACAACCTTTTAATGAATTTGATATACGTAAATCATTATTGAAGCTACAAAAAAGAATGCCAAAGGAAAAAGCACCTGCTACATTATGCTTAAAGTCTTATAATGACTTTCAATATCTTAATACAAATGACATTCTTTATTTAAAAGCAGACAATAATACCACCGAATTTTTCATGCAAGATGGTACAATTATAAATGCATTTAAAACGTTAAAGACCTTTGAAAGCTCCCTGCCTAAGAACTTTATGCGCATTCATCAAAGCTATATAGTTAACACAAGTTATGTTTCTCGAATAAACTTTGGCAAATCTATTTGTGCATTGAAGACAATTAATGAGAACATTCCTTTCTCAAAATCGTACCGTGAAAATATGAACAACCTAAAAATCATACTTTCAAAAAATACCATTTCAAATCTAAATTAAAGAATTCTTTCAAAACTAGGTCATATACTCACAGAACTCGGCTATTGACTTATCTAATAAGATTCATTACTTGTTTGTTTTAAATGAATATTACTTTGGTAATATAATAAACCAAAAACCCCTAAAAACACACAGTATGAAAAAAATTACAAGTATTTTAGCAGTTGCGATAATGACTATAGGTATGGCAACATCAATTATTCAGAACACAGCTAGTGAATTTGACTTCATGAACGACATTTCAAAAGCTTTAACTTGTAATGATTGTGCTTTACCACCAGAAGATAGAAAACCGCCAAAAGGGATTGCATAAATAAAATTTACAAATACAAAAAAGCCTTTAACATGATTGTTAAAGGCTTTTTTTATACCTTGGTTTTTTCATCATCATAAAATCATTTTTTTTGAACAAGTCCTATTTTTATATATTCACAATCTTTCTACTTTGCCTAGCTTGTTCAAAAACAAAACCTGTAAAAGCACTTCAAGAAACATATAACACAAACGACAGTATCTCTGCTTGGATTTCTGAAAGTAATAAACTTGAGACTTCTAAAGAACAAAAATTAGTGTTACAATTAAAAGCTTTTAACCTAGCGAAAAATACAGATAGTGATTCTTTAAAAGCATTATATTTCTCTAAACTATCGTATAACCCAAATTTCATTACCGACAGTTTACTGTATCGTAAAATAAATAAAAACGCTATTTCCTTCAATACAAGAATTAATGATTCCATAGGTGTAGCAAACACATACTGGGATTTAGCTACCTACTTCAACAATAGAATTGTTAAGGATAGTGCATTTTTTTACTATGGAGAAGCACTAGATATTTTTGAAACTTCTGAAGACAAATTCAGTGCAGGGCAATTGCGGTTGAATATGGCAGTTATTCAAATGCAAATTAAAGACTATACAGGCAGTGAAGTAAATGCCGTAAAAGCTATAAAACATTTTAAATCGATTATAAATAACAAAAAACTATCTGATTGCTATAACCTTTTAGGTATTATTTTAAACGATTTAGAAGAATATGATAAATCACTTTCGTATTACAAAGAATCATTATTTTATCTAAAAAAGTCTTCTAAATCTAATATTGAAGAAGCCATTCTCATTAATAATATTGGAGTATTCTATAGGAACAATGAACAGTACCTGCAAGCGATTGAAAATTTTGAAGAAGTTCTAAGAATCAATAACTTATTCGTAAAAGACCCCACACTATATGCTAAGGCATTAAGCAATCTTGCCACTTCTAAATTATACAATAAAGACACCATTGATGTTGAAAGCCTTTTCATCAAAGCAATTGAAATTAAGCAGAAAGAAAATGACCTAGGTAGCTTATCCTCAAGTTATTATAATTACGCAGAATACAAGGCTTTCGCTAAAGACACTTTAAATGCTATATTCAAAGCCAAAGAATCCGAAAGGTTGGCCAATGCTGGAAATTCAAATGAACAGCTTTTAAAAACATGGCAATATTTAGCGGTTTTAGAAAAGGAAAATGCTACAAAATATTTCAAAAAATTTACTGCACTTAACGATAGTCTACAAAAAGAAGACCGTAAGCAGCAAAATAAATTTGCTCGTATACGGTTTGAAACCGATGAGTTTATTGCCGAAAATATAGAGCTTGAAAGTGAGAAAGAAATACTTTCGAAACAAAAACAAATTTGGATCGGTATTGCGACAGGTTTCTTTTTATTAGGCTTGTCTATTTACATCATTATCAATCAACGTGCAAAAAACCAAAAACTTAGATTCGACCAACAACAGCAAGCAAATAATCAAGAAATATTCAACTTAATGCTGACTCAAAAACAAAAAGTTGATGAGGTAAAAAGAATGGAACAGAAACGAATATCTGAGGAACTACATGATGGCATTTTAGGCAAAATGCTAGGTGCAAGAATGATATTAACTGGCTTAAATAAACGTTCTACCGACGAGGCAATAAAAGAAAAATCTAGAGCAATAGGTTCACTTCAAGAAATTGAAAATGAAATAAGGTCAATTTCTCACGAACTTAGCCATAGTGCATATCAAAAAATCAACAATTTCACAGATTCAATAGAAACTTTACTCTCTAACAACAAGAATAACAATCTTAAAACAATTTTCAATTTTAATGAAGATGAAAATTGGGATAGTTTAGACGGGGATATTAAAATTAACGCATATAGAATAATTCAGGAAACTTTTCAGAATGCACTAAAACACTCAAAGTGTACATGTTTCGAAATCACCTTTTATAGAAATGATGAAATGTTTAATGTTATCATGATAGATAATGGCAGAGGTTTTAACCTGAATAAAGGGAAAAAAGGAATAGGAATTAGAAATATAGCTTCAAGAATACACAAGCTAAATGGAACATTTCATATAGACTCTACAGAAGGAAAAGGTACTACCACCTCCTTAAACATTCCTGTTAAAATGAAACTAAAAAAATAACAAATAATAATAGCTAGTATTAAAACGTTTAGTAAATTACAATACAAGCGCAACTTATGAACACGGTACGAATTTTAGCGGTAGATGATCACGAAATGACAGCTCTAGGTTATAAATACATTCTTGAAGACTCTGATTTTTCAGATATTAATGTAAAAGTTGAAATTGCTACAAGCTTTGAGAAAGGAAAAAATAAAATAGAAATATCTAAACGTGCCATACCTTATGACATAGTCCTATTAGATATTCAATTATTCTCTCCAGAATCAAAAGACCCCAGAACAGGTATTGATTTGGGCGTTGTTGCAAGAAATGAAGTACCCGACACTAAGGTTGTATTCATGTCATCTTACAGTGACAACTATAGAATAAATAATATTTTTAAAACTGTAAATCCTGATGGATATATGGTTAAATCTGAAATTGATGAAATGTCATTAAAAGCAATGGTAGAAACTATTGTTAACGACTCTCCATATTATACCGCAAGTGCTTTATCTGCAATTCGTCGTAGAATGTCAACAGATATTGTAATTGACGACCAAGACGAAAAAATACTATATCATCTTTCTCAAGGAATACACACTAGAGACATCGCACCACTAATTGGCTCAGCCAACACGACCGTTGAAGCAAGAAAAAGACAACTTAAAGCTCTTTTCGATGTTAAGAACGGAAACGACTTAGCTTTGATCAATGAAGCCAAAACCAGAGGATTCTTATAAAATCCACACAAACATAAATAGCTACAAAACAACTAGTTAAAATCCTATTTTTAATTTTATAATAATATCCTCAGAAATTCAGAGGTTATCCTAGGCGAAAATATCGAGTGTTAAAAGTATCTTTATAATAAGGAATGCTATAAATTTTCACTTGTATGCCATTTAATTACGAAAATTTCATTAATAATTCGAAATTAGAATATACCAAAGAAATTATTGGTATTGATGAGTTTCTAAGGTCACTCGGTTTTCATTACTTTTCAAGTGTTAAACTTAATAACAAGCATATTACATTTAACTCTATTAGTTTAGTACTAGAAGTTACTTGTAATTTAGAGCTATTAGAATTGTTATCTCATTTTAATACTGGTAGATGGGGTGATAATGGTAAGAAAGATTCTCCTTTACAAGAGGCATTAGAAATTCTAAACATCAAGAATCGTTATACTATCGATATTGAAGAACTTACGTTTTTCTTAAATGATACAAGTATTGTCATAAAACGTATTTATAATAAAAGTATACCTTCTCAATTAAATGATATTTTAAAGCAAATCGCATTTAATTATGTGTTTTTAACAAGAGGGCTCAATCAAAAACCATATGAGATTTTCGTTCCTATATTTGAAGATATAATTGATAATATAGACGCAAACGAAAATCAAATAAATACAGCTCCTAAATCATATTCAGAATTTTGGGGAATTTACCTCGACAAAGACGACGAAGCATCTATTTATGATGTACACAAAAACACTTACGTAAGTGGAGATTTAGAGTTTTTATCTGAATAAAAACTCTAAATCTATTTTCACTTTTTTAATTATGCATTAAAGATTGGTCTTGTTTTCATCATTGCATTAACTTGACTTCTTACCTCTTTTATTATAGCTTCATTTTCAGGATTTGTAATCACCTGATCAATAAAATCTACTACTTTTTCCATATCACTTTCAACCAATCCCCTGGTCGTAATTGCAGCGGTACCAAAACGGATACCTGAAGTTACAAATGGCGATTTATCATCAAATGGTACCATATTCTTGTTCGCAGTTATATCTGCTAAAACCAACGCTTTCTCTGCATCTTTTCCTGAAATATCTTTATTTCTAAGATCAATTAGCATCATATGGTTATCAGTACCATCTGAAATGATATTATATCCACGTTCAACAAAAGATTTTGCCATTGCATCAGCATTTTTCTTTACCTGAGCTATATATGAAGCATAAGAATCTGTCAACGCCTCTCCAAAAGCAATTGCTTTACCAGCAATAACATGTTCTAAAGGACCACCTTGATTTCCTGGAAAAACAGCCAAGTCCAATAAAGCGGACATTTTTCTTAAGTTTCCATTTTTCAACTTAATCCCAAATGGATTTTCAAAATCAGTACCCATCAATATTAAACCTCCTCTAGGACCCCTTAATGTTTTATGAGTAGTTGTAGTTACAATATGACAATGAGGAATTGGGTTATTTAAAAGTCCCTTCGCAATCAATCCTGCTGGGTGAGAGATATCTGCAAGAAGTATTGCATTTACACTATCAGCAATCTTACGAAAACGCTCAAAATCCATATCTCTAGAATATGCAGATGCACCGGCGATTATTAATTTTGGCTGCTCTTTTGTAGCTACTTCTTGAATTTTGTCATAATCCAATCTTCCTGTTTCTTTATCAACACCATAAAATACCGGAGTATACAATCTACCTGAAAAGTTTACAGGAGAACCATGTGTTAGGTGGCCACCATGAGATAAATCAAAACCTAAAATTTTATCTCCTGGTTTTAAACATGCATGATACACAGCTGCATTTGCCTGAGAACCTGAATGCGGTTGCACATTAGCATATGCTGCACCAAAAAGTTCCTTAGCCCTATCTATTGCTAATTGCTCTACTTTATCTACTACTTCACACCCACCGTAATATCTTTTTCCTGGATATCCTTCGGCATACTTGTTTGTAAGTACAGAGCCTTGAGCCTCCATTACTTGCGGACTAGTAAAATTTTCAGAGGCAATCAATTCAATTCCGTTGATTTGACGTTGCTTCTCTTCTTCAATTAGATTAAAAATTGTGGTATCGCGTTGCATGGTACTTTATCTTTTAAATAAGTGGCAAAAATACAAATAGCACACCTAATGAAATATAAAAAAGAACATAAACACATAACTTTTTTATTAAAATAAGTTAATAACTATATCCTTTTTAGATGCTTATAATTTTCTGCTTTTATGCAGGTCATCGAAAATATACTATTCCTTATCCCTTTACGTTTAATTAAAACCCTTTTATGGCACGGCTGTTGAATAGCTATTATAAATTCTAAAAAATAATAGATATGAAAAAATTTCTACTATTTAGTTTTATCGGACTACTACTTGCATGTAGTGGTGTTAAAAAAACACAGGAAGCTCTTAATTCTGGTAATTATGAAACCGCAATCAATAAAGCGGTAATGAATATTGCAGAAAATAAGACCAAAAAAAGTAATCAGCAATATATAGTTCTTCTTGAAGAAGGGTATAAAAAAAATACCGAAAGAGAATTGCAACACATTAAATTTCTTAAAAAAGATGGCAATGCTGCAAACTATGAGGAAATCTATAATAGCTATGGCACGTTAAAATCTATTCAAGAGCGTATTCGTCCTTTACTACCATTATACATTGAAGATGAAGGTAGAAAAGCTGATTTTACTTTTGAAAATTACGATGATGATATACTTAACGCTAAAGCTGAGTTATCAGAATTCCTTTACTCCAATGCCATTGCGCAATTGAAGGATGGAAATTTTAAAACCGACTTTAGAAAATCTTATAACGATCTTAATTATTTAAATGAAATCAATCCCAATTATAAAGACGTTGTTGCTAAAATCAACGAAGCTTATGAAAAAGGGCTAGATTATGTAATTGTGGATATGATCAATAATACAGATCAGATTATACCAAAAAGATTAGAGGACGAACTATTAAATTTAAATACTTACGGATTAAATTCTAATTGGACAGAATACCATACCAATAGAATACAAAATCAATTGTATGACTACCAAATGGAGGTTTCCTTTCAAGATATCAATATTTCTCCAGAACAAATTAGAGAGAAACAAATTAGCAAGGAAAGACAAATTAAAGATGGTTACACCTTTGTTGAGGACCAAAATGGCAATGTGGTATCTGACAGTCTTGGTAACAGTATAAAGGTTGATAAGTTTAAAACCGTTAGATGTGATTTCTATCAATTTACTCAATTTAAAAGCGCTCAAGTAACAGGAGTGGTAAGCTTCATAGATTTAAAAAAGCAACAGAAGATAAACCAATACCCATTATCAAGTCAATTCGAATTTGAGCATATATATGCAAATTATGATGGAGATAAAAGAGCGCTAGATAATGACCTAGTATCTCTTTTACAACTTGCAAGGGTGCCATTCCCCAGCAACGAACAAATGGTCTATGATGCAGGAGAAGATTTAAAGAATAATCTTAAGACCATATTGAATACACAACGTTTCAACTAATAAAAAGCCCCGTAAATACGGGGCTTTTTTTATACATATTGTTCTAGCTTAATATCTGATATTGCACCATGCGAATCATGAATGACCACTACCCCATTCTTAACTATTAATAGCTGAGGAGATTGATGCATTACCCCAAATTCTGACGCTACTGCATTAGAAACATCCCTATTCGCTAACAAATCTAAAAAATACAGATCCATTTGGCCATCTTCAAGACCATAACTACTTTTAAACATATTTAGCACCATTCTGCTGATCCCGCAAGATGTGGAGTGTTTAAATATAACTTGGGGTCTAGCTTTAGACGCTTCTTTAATACTATTTAGTTGATCCACAGAATTTAGAGGAATCCAAGGAATTCCTGAAGAACTACCTTCATCTTCACTTTTAGAACCAAATAAACTACCAAATATTCCCATATAATTCTTAATTTAATATTGTCATTTCAACAACACACAACTGACTTATTGTCATTCAAATTTTCTAATTTACAGCCATTTTGTCTTGTAAATTCAATTGGTAAGATTGTTGACTATTACATATCAAAAGTATTACAATTAACTAAAACCGAAAGAAAATGAATATAAACAATTTTACTATAAAATCACAGGAGGCTATTCAACAAGCCCAGCTGATTGCCCAAAATCACGGGCATCAGCAAATTGAGAACGAACATTTATTTAAAGCCCTTACCGAGGTTGAAGAAAACGTAATGCCCTTTTTAATTAAAAAATTGGGAATTAACTTTTCTTTGGTTCAACAAATTATTGAAAAAGAGTTAGCTAGCTTTCCTAAAGTGGAAGGTGGCGATATTCAATTTTCAAGAGAAGCAGGTAAAACTTTAAACGAAGCAAGTATCATCGCCAAAAATATGGAAGATGAATATGTTTCTATAGAACACCTCTTTCTAGCTATTTTAAAATCTAAAAGTAAAATAGCCCAAATTTTGAAAGATCAAGGAGCAACAGAGAAGCATCTTATGGCTGCTATTAGCGAATTGCGTAACGGAGATAAAGTTACTTCTCAAAGTGCCGAAGATAGCTACAACTCGCTTAAAAAGTACGCAAAGAACTTAAATGAACTTGCGGATAGCGGCAAACTAGACCCGGTTATTGGTCGTGATGAGGAAATTCGTAGAATCCTTCAGATTCTATCGAGACGTACAAAAAACAATCCTATTCTTGTTGGTGAGCCAGGTGTTGGTAAAACCGCTATTGTAGAAGGTTTAGCACATAGAATAATTCAAGGCGATATTCCTGAAAATCTAAAGGATAAAGTAATTTATTCCCTAGATATGGGCGCCTTAATTGCAGGTGCCAAATACAAAGGAGAATTTGAGGAACGTTTAAAAGCCGTAATTAAAGAGGTTGTAAGTGCAGATGGTAATATTATCTTATTTATTGACGAGATACATACCCTAGTTGGCGCAGGTGGCGGTCAAGGAGCCATGGATGCTGCAAATATTCTTAAACCAGCCCTTGCAAGAGGTGAATTAAGATCAATAGGTGCAACGACATTAGATGAATACCAAAAGTATTTTGAGAAAGATAAAGCCTTAGAAAGAAGGTTTCAAAAAGTTGTCGTAGACCAGCCAGATACTGAAAGTGCCATCTCTATTCTTAGAGGTATTAAAGAGAAATATGAAGCGCACCATAAGGTTCGCATCAAAGATGAGGCGGTTATTTCTGCAGTAGAACTATCGCAACGTTATATTACCAATAGATTTTTGCCGGATAAGGCTATTGATCTTATGGACGAAGCGGCTTCTAAACTTAGAATGGAAATTAATTCTAAACCTGAAGAGCTAGATGTTCTTGATCGTAAGATTATGCAGATTGAAATTGAAATTGAAGCGATTAAACGCGAAAACGACAAGCAGAAGTTAAAGGTCTTAAATCTAGATTTAGCCAATATTAAGGAGGAGCGAAACGAAATTTTCGCCCAATGGGAGAGTGAGAAATCTGTTGTTGACAATATTCAGCAGACAAAATTGGATATTGAGAATTTTAAAGCCGAAGCCGAACGTGCCGAAAGAAATGGTGATTATGGTAAAGTAGCGGAAATCAGGTACGGTAAAATTAAAGAAGCGCAGGAAAACCTGACTAAATTGCAAGATGATCTTGCCGAGCAGCAACATGCAGGAACTCTAATTAAAGAAGAAGTTACTAGTGATGATATTGCTGAAGTAGTCGCAAAATGGACAGGCATACCAGTTACTAAAATGTTGCAAAGCGAACGCGAAAAACTATTAAAGCTTGAAGAAGTGCTCCATAAACGTGTAGTTGGTCAAGAAGAAGCTATTGAAGCGGTTTCTGATGCTATACGAAGAAGTAGAGCCGGTTTACAAGACTCTAAAAAACCTATTGGTTCGTTTCTTTTCCTAGGAACAACAGGTGTTGGTAAAACCGAGTTGGCAAAAACATTGGCATCTTATTTATTTGATGATGAGAATGCCATGACCAGGATAGACATGAGCGAATATCAAGAAAGACATTCGGTAAGCAGACTTGTTGGTGCACCTCCAGGATATGTAGGTTATGATGAAGGCGGACAATTAACCGAAGCGGTTCGTAGAAGACCATATTCTGTGGTGTTGTTAGATGAAATAGAAAAAGCACATCCAGATACTTTCAATATCTTATTACAAGTATTGGATGAAGGTAGACTTACAGATAATAAAGGTCGTGTTGCAGATTTTAAAAATACGATTATCATCATGACCAGTAATATGGGTAGTGATATCATTCAAGATACCTTTGAAAATGCAGTAGACGTTTATAGCGCAACTGAAGCTGCTAGAGTTGAAGTACTAGGTCTATTAAAGAAAACTGTAAGACCTGAGTTTATAAATAGAATTGATGACATTGTCATGTTTACCCCTCTAACAAAAGACAACATCAAAGAAATTGTAAGACTTCAACTAGATAGTTTAAAGAAAATGTTAGACCATCAACAAATTACTTTAGATGCTACAGAAGAAGCTATAGATTATTTGGCAGAGAAAGGTTACGACCCGCAATTTGGCGCAAGACCTGTAAAAAGGACTATCCAAAAAGAGGTTCTGAACAATATGTCCAAGGCTTTGCTAAGCGGAGAAATTAAAGCCGATAGCGTTGTATTACTTGACGCCTTTGACAATGGTCTAGTTTTTAGGAATCAAGAGGAAATTACAGTCTAAATTTTAAAAATTTGTTAGAAAAGCGTTCATATGAAATATATGAGCGCTTTTTTTTATGAACAATTTATACCATACAGTATAGATTATTTATCTTTACATAAAACAGTCTATTATGTCAACCAAAGCCGAAAGAACTACCGCATTCATTATTGAGACTGTCGCACCTGTATTTAACAAACATGGGTATGTAGGCACTAGTATGAGCGATTTAACCGACGCCACCAATTTAACTAAAGGTGCACTTTACGGTAACTTCGAAAATAAAGAGGCTCTTGCCTTAGCTGCTTTTGAATACAACAGAAGTTTATTGCTTACTGCTATTGATGAGCACTTATCAATTGAAGATAATACCATGGCTAAAATTGAAAATCTTCTTGACTTTTATAAAAAGTATGACATTTTTACAATGAAAATGGGTGGTTGCCCTATTTTAAATGTTGGTATAGACGCTCAACACAATAACAAACTACTTGCTGCCGCAGCAAAAGAATCCATTAAGGAAATTGAGGGCAAAATAGCCTTGGTCTTCGAAAACGGTATTAATAACGGAGAGTTTAAACTACCAGTTTCTCCACTACAGTTCTCAAAACAACTATTTACTATTATTCAAGGAGCAATTTCAATGGCTACCATTACAAAGGATCGTAAATACTTATTGAACACGGTTACGTATTTAGATATGCTAATCAAAAGAGAACTAAAGTAAATTTCAATACTATTCTTGATTCTTGGGTTTCTACTAATAATATGATAACGGATAAGTTTTCTACTCACCCGTTACTCTGAAGATCCATATTTTATCAGTGTATTTTCCTCCAAGTTTGGAATCTCTAGCTTCTCTTGCATCTTTTATGAAATTGTATTTAGCCAGGTACACATAATTATATTTATTCTTTTGTCTAAAGAAAGATTTAGCATCAATCCCTTTCTTATGCATATCCGCTAAGAAAGCATCCAAGTACTTTTTAGTACCAAATACATTTGCTATTAGGTAATATCCAGGCTCTAAAGAACCCTCTTTAGTTACTTCTTCATATTTCTCGCCTGCTCTTACCTTTACAACTTCATTTCTCATTGCCAGGGCTTCACTTTGTGCAATTGAATCTTGTCTCTGCTTTTGGGCTAGTGCAACAGCAGCAGCCTCCTTCTTCATTACTGCTGCTATTGAATCTTGCTGCTTCTGCTGTTTTAAAGCATTAGCAGCTGCTATTGCTTGTTCTTTTCTTGCACTTTCTATAGAATCTCTTTTTCTTCTAATATCTCTCCTAGATTCCTTAACAACCAATTTAGAAGTATTCGTGGCATTTTGAATGGAATCTTTAATTCTATTACTTTCTATAAGAGCTAAACGCTCCTGCTTTTTTGATTCTCTTTTAAGAGCTAACTTTTCTGCCTTAGTTAGTTCATTAGACACTATAACGTTTTCTTCTTGCTTAATAAGCGCTTGCTCTTTTTGCTTTTTCTCCTCTGCAATTAATTGTTCTTCAAGTTTTTCTTTCGGAGTTTGTAGTGTTCCTAATTTATAAGATGTTACCAATTCAAATGAAGGGTCTTGACCTTTTAAATCTGTACTTGTACCCACTTCTACTAAGGCACCAAAAGAGAAACGTTTGAAGAAACGACCTCCTACACCACCAGAAAAGCCGTAAAAACTATTATAACCTGCTTGCGCCCAATATTTGTTTGTTGTTAACAATGCCATCATTCCCACTTGATTGTCCAGTCCCGGAATAGTCTTATAGTACAGCATAGGTCTTAAAACAGAACTATTATCCGTACTCAATACACTAACAGGAACATCATAACTTACCAAAGCTTGAAACATTCTATCTTCAGGACTTGTATTTCGTTCATTAGAAGAGAAATTATAGTCAAATAAATTCTCAGATACTAAGCCAATGTTAAATCTATCAATACTCAAATTAACTCCTGGCGCCATCTGTAAAATAAAATCGTTTTCTGCAGAAGTCTGTATTGGGTTAGGCACAAAAAAACGATCATCCGCCAGCTTCTGCTGAAAAGCAAATACGTTTAGACCGACCCCTAATACAACTCCTTCACTTAATTCTATCGCATGAGCATAATTGAGTGCTGCACCTGTATTTAGAAAAATTCCTGTATTGTGCTGAAAAAAACCTACACCAGCAGCAGAAACATCATTAAGTCTTGCTGTATAATTTAAAAATAATGAAGTTGGATCTCCGTCATAAGTTTGCCATTGCCATCTAGCCCACAAAGCCACTGAAGAAGGATTATTACGATCTAAACTATATGCCGGATTAATTAAACTCCCGTTATACTCGGTTAAATTTTGTTGTCTAAAATCTGTAGGAAGTACGACTTCTTGAGCCTTTAGACCTAGAACTACAAAACCAATAAGAAGCGCCCCACAAAATTTTTTCATATGCAAAAAAACAAAAAATAGACTATTTATAGTACTATTTTGAAGTAATTTTAGTTATTAAATTAATACACCAAACAAAATTTCATGAAAGCATTAAAAATTGTTCTTTTAATTTTTCTGGCAATCAATCTTTCTTGCAAAGATGAGCCGGTTATCGATACATCGCAAGAAGAAACTTCAATTTCGACATTTTATCTTATAAGACATGCCGAAAAGAATAGAAATAATCCTGATGATTCCGACCCTGAACTCAACCAAAAAGGCTTAGGTAGGGCTATGCATTGGGCAGAAATTCTTGCCGACACGGAGTTGAATGCTATTTATTCTACAGACTATAACAGAACCGCAATGACAGCAGCACCTACTTCTGTTAAGCAAAATATTGATGTGCAGTATTACGACCCTAGCACTATTGACATTGCTCAATTTAAAGCCGACAATTTAAATAGTAATGTTTTAATCGTTGGTCACAGTAACACTACTCCTGAATTTGTAAATAAATTAATTGACGAACAAAAATATTATGACATTGATGATAATGAAAACGGAACTTTGTTTATCGTTAAAATCATTAATGGCTTATCTTCAGTAGAAAAACTAATTTTCAACTGTAACTGTCCAGATTAAAATAATATCGTTAGCAATAACTTTTAAAAGGCTAAGACATTCATTCAAATGTTCTTACTTTTGCCTGTGATGCATAATACAATAAACATTAAGAACAAAAGAGCTCGTTTTGAATACGAGCTTTTAGATAAATATACGGCAGGTATCGTTTTAGCGGGTACCGAAATCAAAGCTATCAGAGAAGGTCGCGCGTCTATTTCAGAGAGTTTTTGTGAATTCAATGATAGAGATGAGCTATTTGTTATTAACATGCAGATAGACGAATATTCTCATGCATCTCACTTTAACCACAAACCAAAAGCTGCGCGTAAATTACTATTACAGAGAAGAGAACTTAAAAAACTCAGTAAAGAAGTAAATACCTCTGGTTTAACCATTGTACCACTTCGTGTATTTGTAAACGAAAGAGGCTTTGCTAAAATGCAAATTGCATTAGCAAAAGGTAAAAAACTTTATGATAAAAGAGAGTCTATAAAAGACCGCGACAATAGGAGAGATCTTGATCGTATAAAGAAGAATTTTAACGGCTAGTTTTTATTCTCTAACAATGGTACAAATCTAAATGAACCGTATTCTGTCTTAGAGAATTCCTTTTCTGTAGTTCTCACGAACAATGTCATTATCTGTTCTTCAAAACCTATTGGTATTACCAACCTACCTCCTACTTTTAATTGTGATAATAATGCCTTAGGTACTGAAGGTGCGCCTGCAGTCACAACAATCCTATCAAACGGTGCTTCTTTAGGCAAACCCTTATACCCATCTCCAAAGATGACCTGCTTAGGGCGGTAACCCATTTTCTTGAAGAAAATATTAGTCTTTTTAAATAATTCCAACTGTCTTTCAATAGTGTAGACTTTTACCTTTAATTTTAAAAGTACTGCTGTCTGATAACCACTACCTGTACCAATTTCCAAAACTTTTTGCCCTTGCTCAAGTTCTAATAATTCAGTTTGAAAAGCAACGGTATACGGGTGAGATATTGTTTGGTTCGCAGCAATAGGAAAAGCTTTGTTTTGATAGGCATGCCCCTCAAAACTACTATCTATAAATAAGTGTCTAGGTATTTCTCTAACAGCATCCAGAACACTTTTATCAGCTATTCCTTTGTCTATCAATACTTGCGCTAAATGGTTGCGCATTCCCCTGTGTTTTAAGGTATCTTTCAATGGTAGTCGGTTTGTCCTTCAAAGTTAATAAAGTTCTTTAAACGACGGAAGAACCAACGAAAACTTATATTTATTTTTTCTAAAATTGAAATCTTGCATAGGATAAAAGTACCTAAGTATGCGTATTTTTGAGGAAAACGAAACAAATGTTAAAAGTTGGTGTTTTAGGAGCTGGGCATCTAGGTAAAATCCACCTTAGACTTCTAAATGAATCTAAAAAATATGAACTCGTTGGTTTTTACGATGCCGATAGTTCTAATGGAGATAAGGTTAGCTCGGAATTTGGATATACTTATTTCAAAAGTCTTGATGATTTAATTAGTGCCGTTGATGTCGTTGATATTGTAACCCCTACCCTTTCGCATTACGATTGTGCAAAAAAAGCCATCGAAAAAAGTAAGCATATTTTTATTGAAAAACCTATTACACACACCCTAGAAGAAGCTAATTCACTACTTGAACTAGAAGAGGAATATGGAGTAAAGGGACAAGTGGGACATGTGGAGCGTTTTAACCCTGCATTTACTTCTGTAAAGCACGCTATAAAAGATCCCATGTTCATTGAAGCCCATAGATTGGCTGAATTTAACCCTAGAGGTACTGATGTGCCGGTTGTTCTAGATTTAATGATTCATGATATTGACGCTATTCTAAGTGTTGTAAATTCTGAAGTAATACAGGTAAACGCTAGCGGAGTTTCGGTTATTAGTCAATCTCCAGATATTGCTAATGCCAGATTAGAGTTTGCTAACGGATGTGTAGCGAATTTAACGGCTAGTAGAATCTCTTTAAAGAACATGAGAAAATCTCGTTTCTTTCAAAAAGACGCTTATATATCGGTAGATTTTCTTGAGAAGAAAGTGGAAGTCGTAAAAATGAAAAATGCTCCTAAAGAACCGGGAGATTTTGATATGATTCTACAAAACGCCGAAGGTATCAAAAAACAAATTTATTTTGAAAACCCATCTATTGAGGCCAATAACGCTATTCTAGATGAGCTAGAATCTTTCGCAGACGCTATAAATAACAATACAACTCCTGTTGTAAGTTTAAAACAAGGTACACAAGCGCTAAAAGTTGCTCTACAAATTATTGCAGCATTTAATCCAAATAAAATATGAAGACAATTGCAGTTATAGGTGCAGGAACAATGGGCAACGGAATTGCCCATGTATTTGCCCAAAACAAATTTCAAGTTCACCTAATTGATGTTTCTAGAGAAGCTTTAGATAAAGGTCTTGCCACCATAGCCAAGAATTTGGACAGAATGGTAGCTAAAGAAAAAATAACGATATCCGACAAAGAAAATACACTAGCAAATATCAAATCTTTTACAGAATTGAAAGCAGGTGTATCAAAGGTAGATCTTGCTATTGAAGCTGCCACGGAAAATGTAACCATCAAATTAAAAATTTTTAAAGAGCTTGATAATTTCTGTGATGCAAATACTATTTTAGCATCAAACACTTCTTCTATTTCCATAACTCAGATTGCCGCAGCTACCAATAGACCTGAAAAAGTTATTGGAATGCATTTTATGAATCCGGTTCCCATAATGAAATTAGTGGAGATTATTAGAGGCTATAGCACTTCTAACGAGACCACAACCTCAATTATGGAGCTTTCTAAAGAATTAGGAAAGATACCGACAGAAGTGAACGACTACCCTGGTTTTGTTGCTAACAGAATTTTAATGCCTATGATCAATGAAGCTATTGAAACATTGCATCATGGCGTTGCAGGTGTTGAAGAAATAGATACGGTGATGAAATTAGGTATGGCGCACCCTATGGGTCCGTTACAATTAGCGGATTTTATAGGATTAGATGTTTGTCTTTCTATTTTAAACGTGATGCATGACGGTTTCAAAAACCCTAAATATGCACCATCCCCATTACTTGTAAATATGGTAATGGCAGGAAAAAAGGGAATAAAATCTGGCGAAGGATTTTACGATTATTCCGCAAACAGAAAAGCTGAAGTTGTATCAAATCAGTTCACTAAATAAAGCATTCTAGAATTGAAGTTCATATGTCTATAAAAGAAAACCTATTAGCCATTAAAGAAACCATTCCTGATACCGTAACCTTAGTTGCCGTATCTAAAACAAAACCAATGTCATTTATTCAGGAAGCTTATGATGAGGGACAACGTGTTTTTGGAGAGAACAGGGTTCAAGAAATGACAGAAAAGTGGGAGAACCTACCAAAAGATATTGAATGGCATATGATCGGTCATTTGCAGCGCAATAAAGTCAAATACATGGCTGAGTACGTTTCTTTGGTTCATGGGGTTGACAGCCCTAGATTGTTGGCGGAAATTAATAAACAAGCAGAAAAACATAACCGTACCATCTCATGTTTACTTCAGGTACATATTGCCGAAGAGGACACAAAATTTGGGTTTAATGAAGAAGAATTACTTGAATTGGTAGCCAACGAAGAATTTAAGGCTTACAAAAATGTAAAGATTGTAGGTCTAATGGGCATGGCAACCTTTACTGATAATGACGATCAGGTTCGCAAGGAGTTCAGCGGTTTAAAATCACTTTACACAAAACTTAGTAATAACTATACCGATTTTACTACCCTCTCTATGGGTATGAGTGGTGATTATAAAATCGCAATTGAAGAAGGCAGTAACATGGTACGTATAGGAAGTAGTATCTTTGGGTCTAGAAATTAATATCTAAAACATTACTACCCCACAAATTATATTATAATACATGTACGCAATTTTAGATATTGAAACTACCGGAGGAAAATTTAATGAAGAGGGAATCACCGAAATTGCTATTCACAAATTTGATGGACAAAAAGTAGTTGACAAATTCATTAGCTTAGTAAATCCGGAAAGGGATATACAACCTTTTGTGGTTAAACTAACAGGCATCAATAGTAAAATGCTTAGAACGGCACCTAAATTTTATGAGGTTGCCAAACGTATTATTGAGATTACGGAAGATACCGTAATTGTAGCCCATAATGCCCAGTTCGATTATAGAATTCTAAGAACCGAATTTAGACGTTTAGGCTATAATTTTGAACGCAAAACCCTTTGTACCGTAGACCTATCTAAGCTTTTATTACCAGATGCGGAATCATACAGTTTAGGTAAATTGGTACGATCCCTAGGTATACCGGTAAGTGATAGACACCGCGCTAATGGTGATGCTTTGGCAACCATAAAATTGTTTAAACTGTTACTTGCCAAAGATTCTGAAAAAATAATCATTAAAGACACTATAAGAAAAGAAACCCAAGGTGAACTTTCTGAAAAACAATTGGATATTGTGCGAGACCTACCGAACAAAACCGGAGTCTTTTATATGCATAATAAAGATGGAGACATTATTCACCTTAGTAAAACAAGCGATATAAAAAAGAGGGTCAATCAGATATTTACCAAGACCAATGATAAATCTAGAAAGCTAACCAAGGAAACCAAGAAAGTTACTTTTGAACTTACGGGTAATGAACTTGTAGCTATTTTAAAGGAACATGAAGAACTTTTAAAACTAAGACCTAAATACAGTAGCATTCCTAAAAAAAGAATGTATAGCCACGCTATTTGCAAAAGCGTAAACGAAAATGGTTATTTTTCTTTAGACATTAAACCTTATAGAGAATGTAAAGAGCCATTAGGGCTTTTTAACGGTGTATTCAGTGCTAAGAATTATTTGTATAAAATTACCAAAGAATTTGGTCTGTGCGAAAAAGTAAACGGTATCAGTGAAGCTCGAAACAATTGTTCCGGCTATGATGATGGTAATTGTAAAGGCGCATGTATAGACAAAGAAGACATTGAAGAATATAATAAACGAGTTATAGCTGCAACTACACAAAACAGCATTAAGGCTAATAAAGTTGTTGTGGTTGACAAGGGTAGAGAAATTGGGGAACAAAGTGCTATTTTGCTTAAAAATGGTTCTTTAGTAGGCTTCGGATTCTATGATTTGAACTATCAAATAAATAATATTCATATCTTAGAAAGTATAATTACACCAATGAACGGTACTCGTGATGCTAATTATCTTATTGAATCTTATTTGAGAAAGAAGCGGGTACTTAAAATAATTGAAATAAACGATTAGTTTGAAGGAAGACGAAAAACTATCACCTTGGAAACATAAAATTCATGAAATAATTTATGAAGCAGATACCCCTATGGGTAAATTGTTCGATATTATTCTCTTCATAATTATTATTTTCAGTGTTATTCTTATCATGCTAGAAAGTGTAAAAGCTATTGACGCAGAATACCATGAAATTCTATTTGTACTTGAATGGATCGTTACCATTTTCTTTACCATTGAATACATAGCACGAATTATTTCTATAAGAAAACCTAGTGCCTATATATTTAGTTTTTATGGTATTATAGATTTCTTATCTACTATACCGCTATACATTTCCTATATTTTTGCGGGATCACAAGTACTTTTAGCCGTTCGGGCATTTAGATTACTTCGCGTGTTTCGAATATTAAAATTAGCACGTTTTCTTGGCGAAGCCTCACAATTAAAAAGAGCACTTAGAGCAAGTAGAGCTAAAATTACCGTGTTTTTATTTGCCGTATTAATCGCGTCTGTAATGATGGGTACCTTAATGTATTTAATAGAGGGTGATGAAGCTGGTTTCACTAGTATACCGACTAGTATTTACTGGACAATAGTTACACTAACCACCGTTGGTTATGGAGATATTGCACCTATAACGCCACAAGGTCAAGCGATTGCAACAATTATTATGCTATTAGGTTACGGCATTATCGCTGTACCCACCGGTATGGTTACCGCCGAGTTTTCGAAACAAAACAAGGATACTCCCGACTTGAAGACCTCTGGTAGTTATGTTCATATTAATACGCAATCTTGCCCAACCTGTAGCAAAGAAGGTCATAGAGACGATGCTACCCATTGTTACAACTGTGGATCTATATTAAATGAATAAAATTCTAATCTCTATAGTTGGTCCAACGGCCATCGGTAAGACCAAGTTGGCTATAATTTTAGCCCAACACTATGAAACCGAAATCATATCAGCCGATTCCAGACAGTTTTTCAAAGAAATGAATATAGGTACTGCTGTACCAAATTTAGAAGAGCTATCTCAAGCAAAACATCATTTTATTCAACATAAGAGTATTACCGAACAATACACCGTGGGTGATTTTGAAAGAGAAGCCATTCAAAAACTATCCGATCTTTTCAAAATTCATGATGTCGTAATTATGGTTGGTGGTAGTGGACTGTATGTAAATGCCGTTACAGACGGATTAAACAACTTCCCTACTGTAGACCCATCGATTCGTGAAGATTTGAATACCGAATTGGCAGAAAAAGGTATTGAAGCTCTACAAAAGAAGTTAAAACAATTAGACCCAACATATTTTGAAAAGGTAGATATTTATAATCCCCAAAGAGTAATCAGGGCGTTAGAAGTTACCATTGGTAGCGGTACTCCCTATTCATCGTTCTTGAACAAACCAAAAGCAAAAAGAGCATTTAAAGTTCTTTCTGTTGGTCTGAAAGCTGAGCGACCTTTGATCTATGAACGCATAAATCAACGTGTAGACCTTATGGTTGAAGCCGGACTTTTAGAAGAAGCTAAAAACTTAGTTAATTACAAGGACTATAATGCTTTGCAAACTGTGGGCTACAAAGAACTTTTTAATTATTTCGATGATGAATGGATCTTAGAGTTCGCTATATCTGAAATAAAGAAAAATACACGAAGATTTGCTAAAAGACAACTCACTTGGTTTTTAAGAAACAAGGACACCAAATGGATTGAGTATAATTATACACCTAAAAGTCTTTTACAAGAAATTGATAATGAAATTGTAAATTTAAAACATGGTTAAAAAGCAAATCTTATTCTTAATGGGTGTTTCCGGTAGTGGCAAATCTACCATTGGTCAATTGTTAGCAGAGAAATTACAATTTCCTTTTTTTGATGGTGATAGTTTTCATCCAGAAGCGAACGTGAAAAAAATGAGAGAAGGTCATCCATTAAACGATGATGATCGCCAGGGTTGGTTAGAGAAACTTAATGAGGTAGGTATTGAAAATTTAGAGACTGGCGCTGTAATAGTTTGCTCTTCCCTCAAAGAAAAATACAGAACTATACTTGGCAAAAAATTAGAGAACAAACATCAATTTGTTTTTTTAGATGGTAGTTTTGAACTCATAGAAGCCCGACTAAACAAACGAGAAAACCATTACATGCCAAAAGGCTTGTTGCAATCTCAATTTGATGATCTTGAAACTCCAAAAGATGCACTTACAGTTTCTATAGATCAAACTCCCAATGAAATTGTAAAGGATATTATAGAAAAGTTATAAAACAAAAAAGCATCCCAGTAGGATGCTTTTTTATAATAGTTCTTAGTAAGATTACTCTCCTTCAGTCTTTACAACCAAACGGAAACCTTCACCATGTATGTTCAATATTTCAACTGTATCATCAACCTTAAGATACTTACGTAGTTTAGCAATATAAACATCCATACTACGAGATGTAAAGTAGTTATCATCTCTCCATATCTTAGTCAGCGCAAGCTCTCTTGGCATTAAATCATTTTCATGTAAAGCCAACAAACGCAATAACTCATTCTCTTTTGGAGAAAGCTTAATTGATTCTTCATCTTTATATTTCAAGAATCTTAATTTAGAATTCAAGTGAAAACCACCAATTGTAAATTCAAATTTCTTGCTATCCGCCAATCCGTTAGAAGCTTTTCTTTGAAGAATCGCTTTTAATTTCATAAGTAGAACTTCAGAATCAAAAGGCTTGTTCAAATAATCATCTGCACCAGCTTTATATCCTTTAAGAACATCTTCCTTCATTGTTTTTGCCGTCAAAAAAACAATTGGAACATTCTCATTCTTTTCACGAATTTCTTTCGCTAACGTGAAACCGTCCTTATAAGGCATCATCACATCTAAAATACAGATATCATAATTATCTTTTTTGAACTTCTCAAATCCTTCCATTCCATTCTTGGCCAAAGTGACATCAAAGTCATTCATTGACAAATAATCCTTCAATACAATCCCAAAATTTGGGTCATCCTCTACTAAAAGTATTTTCTTGTTTATTGTTTCCATATATTTTTATATTAACGGCAGTTTTATGTAAAATGTACTTCCTTTTCCTTTTTCACTTTCGGCATATACTTCGCCTTGGTGGTCTTCTACTATTTTTTTAACGTAAGACAATCCTAATCCATGTCCTTTAACGTTGTGCAAATCTCCTGTGTGCTCTCTATAGAATTTTTCAAATACTTTCTTGACCACAGCCTTGCTCATACCAGCACCCTGATCTTGCACTTTTATTATAATATAATTTTTAGCTCTTTCTGTAAATACATCAATTTTTGGTGCTTCTTCAGAATACTTGATCGCATTATCCAACATATTTACAATAACATTGGTAAAATGCATTTCATTAGCTAACACTTCACATCGTTCAGCATCTAAATGTGTGTGTATATATCCGCCCCTATCATCAACTATTAATTGAACGTGAGTAATAGCGTCTTCTATAATGTCGTGAACGTTAACCCTATCCTTACTAATATCAAGCTGATTTTTTTCAAGTTTAGAGATTCTTAATACATTTTCTACTTGAGCATGCATTCTTTTATTCTCATCTCTAATCATCTGTAAATAGCGCAAAACCTTTTCTTGATCGGTAATTATCTTAGGGTTTCTAATCGCTTCAACCGCAAGATTAATAGTCGCAATGGGAGTTTTAAACTCATGCGTCATATTATTAATGAAATCTGTTTTTATTTCAGATATCTGCTTTTGACGTATCAACTGATAAATTGCCCCTGCATAAGCTACCACTATGATAATGGTAAATAACAGTGAAAGAAGCGCCAGACCTAAAATAGACTGTACCAAGAATCGTTTTTTCTTTGGAAAGGAAACTAACAAATCAAAATTTGAGACTCCTTCAAAATCTACAAACATGGGAGATTTATAAATGTTTGATTCTGCATATTTAAATTTGGAAGATTTCACCTTGGTCGGTAGACCATTGCTATACACTCCATACTCAAAAGCAATATCAACACCTCTGTTCTCCAATTCTCGTTGCAGCAACAATTCAATTTCTTGCTTGGAAACACGCTTGTGAATAGGTACACGCTTGGCATGAACCATAAACATTTCATCCATGGCAGCCTTTTCCATTTTGTTAAGACCCCCAATTTTTTCAATCCTTTGAATAGGATTAAAACGTGGCGTATTACTTTCTATATCAAAATCTGCCCTAAAAATAGAGGTAGTTCGTTTACTGGTAAAATTTTTAATGATAGTGGTATCCGCACCATCACTACTATCAAAGAACGTAGACGAAATACCATAATCTTCTTCTAATATACCGTGTTCATACAGTAATATTTCATTAGAATTGATATCCCTATCAATAAAGAAAAAATTAGTCAGCTGAGCACCTTTTAGCTCTCCTCCAATACTATCCTTTGCATGTAAATACCTATCAAAGTAGTTTTTAGATTCTCTTTCGGTAATTTTATTGGTGACGCTGTTCAATGCTTCTGAAACACTGCTAGAGAATTGTTCTTCTCCACTATCTATGGATTTGCTAATCCAGAAACTTTGAACGAAAATCAGACCAATAAGTGAAAGGCTCATTAAAACCACTAAGAGCACAAATAACTTTTTGTTCATTGGGTGTTAAAATTAAAGATTTAACAGTTAGAGGGTAGTACGTTTAACCTAACCTTAACAAAAATGTTAAAATTGCTAAATTACTAACAGTCAGAGAGGATAGATGCGTGAACTTGTAGCACTTTTGACCTAGTTCTTTCTAAGTCAGTATTTTCAATTACATAATTGGCTAATTCTAATTTTGTTTCATCATCAAGTTGATTGTTCATACGTGCTTCAACCTGCTCTCTTGTAGTGTTATCCCTATCTAACACACGATTGATACGGACTTCTTTGGGAGCGGTTACCAATATGACTTCATCATAGAGTTCTTGAGCCTTATTTTCAAACAACAAAGCTGTTTCTTGAATTACATAGTTTGCATCTTGATCATTAGACCAATCTATAAAATCTTGCCTCACCACAGGATGCACTATATTATTGAGTTTTGCCAATAACTCTGCATCATTAAAAACTTTACCAGCTATATATGATCTGTTTAACGCACCATCCTTAAAAGCCTCTTTACCTAATAAAGCAACTAATTGGTCATGAATAACTTTGGAAGTATTCATTAAGAATTTTGCCCGTTGATCCGAATCATAAACCGGAACACCTAACTCTTTAAACATAGTAGCTACCGTAGATTTTCCGCTACCTATTCCACCTGTTAAACCTATTATCATCATTCTCTTCGAAGTATAAATTCAACTTCATTTGTGCTGATTACAGCATTATTTAAACTTCTTGGATATTTTACCAATTTTACGGACAAGGTATTCTCATTCTCTTTTGAGAGCGTAGCATAATCTGCCTCTACAGAAAAATCTCCTACTTCCAATTCCTTTAAATGCTCTAAAGTACCCTGACACCGGACTTCAACTATTTCTGGAAAAGTACGAACCTTAACATTTTCTGGTAGGTTGATTACCTGAACAGGAACTTCTATTACTTGTTCAGAAAATTTAACCACCTTACCAGAGAGCCTAACTTTTTTATTTGAAAAAGTTGTTCCTTTTAATTGTTCCGGTAATTGTAAGGCGATTTCATTTGAGAATGCAGTATTTATATAATCAGACTTAAACAATGTCGTTCTTATTTGTTTTATAGTATCAATTTGACTTTTAGGACCTGAAATTTGAATTGAATCCGGCACTACTTCAATCTCCCCTTCCAGAATGTGGTTTGATGCAAAGGTCATATCTACCATTACTTTTACTGGTACCTTCTTGGTTTCTAAAGATGTAAAATCAAAATATATAGCATCACTATCAAAATCTGTTAGTATGCTATAATTATTAAGCTGAGATTCTAACTGAATTCTAATTTGATCTGATGTTAAATAGTAGGCACCGTCTTTATGCATCACCTTACTAACATCTAACTTTACCTGCTTGGGTTTTAATTCATATCCTAAAAATTGAAATCCAGCTGCTTGAAGACGTACTTCAATTTCATCTTTTGGAGTATTTGCCAATAAGAATTCGTCCGGAACATTTACATATTCCACTTGAAAAGTGGTGTTATTTGTATAGGTAAGCGATAACTTATTAATTAACCAAGCAAGTGAAGCACACAACAAGAACACAAGAAAGACTTTTACCTTTCTTTTCTTTAGTCCTGTTTTTATCCACTCTACTAAACGTTCCATCAATTCACTCTAAAAAATAATTTCGGAAAAATTTCCTCTGGCTTTTTATTTGAAGAATTAATATACAAGGTTGATTTTAAAAATCCGTATCCATATCCAAAAAATTGTATCGCTGTTGCCACCAGTGATAAAAATGCCACTTTTAAATTACGAGTTTTGAAAAGCGCATCTATAAACAAAACTAAAAAGTATGTTGAATATATAAACCACGGAATCTTGAAACCTACAAATGCCAATAATACCGAAATCACAAATCCTAAACAAAATACAGTTGGAAACCAATAGGTAATCTTCTTGGTCTCCGGATGCCACTTATTCAATATAGGGCGTACCATACCAAATTTATTCACCTGAATATAAAATTTGTTCCAGTCTATTCGCCTTTTATGATACACAAATGCTTCTGAAATCAATTTAGTTCTATACCCTTTATTCCAAATGCGTATGGTTAGATCTGGATCTTCACCGGGGTGAATATTTCCATAACCGCCCACTGTACTAAAAGCTTCTTTAGAAATACCCATATTAAAGCTTCTGGGCTGAAATTTATCTACTGATTTCTTACCACCACGAATTCCTCCTGTTGTCAAAAAAGAAGTCATAGCATAGTTAATTGCTTTTTGAACGGTAGAAAAAGATTCATGTGCCGCATCCGGTCCGCCGTAGCAATGCACATAATCTTCTTGTAAACTCTTTTCTGCTTCCACAAGGTACTGCCGTGGTAAAATACAATCAGAATCCAATACTATAAAGTAATTACCCTTTGCCCTAGCCATACCATAATTCCGAGAATCTCCAGGACCAGAATTTGGCTTCTTGTAATATGAAATAGCTAGATCATCTACATACTCACCTATGACTTCTTCAGATGAAATAGTAGAACCGTCTTCGACGATAACCACCTCAAAAGTTTTGTCATAGGTTTGTAAACGTAGACTACTCAACAGTTCCTTAATTTCGTTGGGCCTATTATATACTGGAATGATAAAAGAAAACGATAAGTCCATTTTTACGCTCCTTAAATGAATAGGCTCCAATGAAATTGGAATATTAAAATCTTGATTAAAACTTCTCTATAACTTCTTGACTAACTCCTGTATTAGAGAAACCACCGTCATGAAACAAGTTCTGCATGGTTACCTTTCTGGTAAGGTCAGAGAATAAGGTAATAGTATAATCAGCACAATCTTGAGCTGAAGCATTACCTAACGGAGACATTTTTTCCGCATAACTGATAAAGCCGTCAAAACCTTTTACCCCTTGTCCGGCAGTTGTTGCAGTTGGTGATTGAGAAATAGTATTTACACGTACGTTTTTCTCTTTACCAAAGAAATAGCCAAAGCTACGGGCAAC
This sequence comes from Maribacter sp. Asnod1-A12, assembly GCF_045063735.1. Lineage (NCBI taxonomy): Bacteria > Pseudomonadati > Bacteroidota > Flavobacteriia > Flavobacteriales > Flavobacteriaceae > Maribacter > Maribacter sp. Asnod1-A12. The sequence goes on along the minus strand of NZ_JBEFNZ010000006.1, from coordinate 3,169,982 downwards.
AGATTCTAAATACGCTTTGTTATCTGCCATGTCGTTATAATCCGGAAATGTTCTTTGCGCAGCCATGTAAGTCAAAGCAACAACACTTCCCCACTCGTTCATAGCATCCGCTTTATAAAGTGATTGCAATACTTTATGAAAAGAAAGCGCAGAAACATCCCATCCTTTAGCCGTAAAATCATATTTTTCATCTGTGTAAGCACGACCTTTACGTACGTTAACAGACATACCTATTGAATGTAATACGAAATCTATTTTTCCTCCTAAAATTTCAACTGCCTTTGCAACTAAATTATCCAAGTCTTCAACACTTGTAGCATCTGCAGGTATAATTTCTGAACCTGTTTCTTTTGCCAATTGGTCTATCTGACCCATTCTCATAGCAATTGGGGCATTTGTTAAAACAAAAGTACCGCCTTCTGCGTGTACCGTTTGAGCTGTTTTCCACGCAATAGAATTTTCGTCTAATGCTCCAAAAATAATTCCTCTTTTACCTTTTAATAAGTTATATCCCATGATGGTTGATTCTATAGTTAGATTTAAAATTCAAAGATATCCAAAATATGTTAATAGAGAATTGAAGTACTACTTAAAAACCCTAAAACAACAGTCTTAATGTAGTAGCATAAAATCTCAATCAGCACAAGACCAATCACATTTTTCAAAAATGTAATGTTTTATATACTTGAAGATGCACTTAAAAGTTCTTTTGCATGTGCCAATGCAGAATCAGAAAGATCTTTACCACTTAGCATATGAGCCAACTCTACCACTCTTTCATCATTGGTCAATTGCTTTAAATTGGTCATCGTACGTTCTTTACCTTCTGTTTTAAAGACTTTGAAATGGTTGTTTCCTTTTGATGCTACTTGTGGTAAATGCGTAATCGAAAACACCTGTAAATCCGTACTCATATCTTTCATAATATCTGCCATGCGGTCAGATATTTCCCCTGACACACCTGTGTCTATTTCATCGAACATAATCGTTGGCAACTTTTCATACTTGGCAAGTATGGATTTGATCACCAACATTATTCTAGACAATTCCCCACCAGATGCTACTTTCTTTAATTCGCCATAACTACCACCTCTATTGGCGGTAAATAAAAATGAAAGCTCATCTTTACCGGTAACCGTAAACGCCTCCGCAGCGCTTAATTTTATTTCGAACAATGCACTTGGCATACCTAACAGCCCCAAATCGGACTCCAATTTTTTCTTAAGTTGTGGAATTACCGAGTTTCTTTTTTCGCGTAACAGAACAGCCTTTGATTCCAAGACAACTTCCATCTCTTCTATTTCCTTTGTTCTAGCTGCAATTTTATCATCTAAATTGGCTGTTTCAAAAACTTTATCAGCAAGGTCGTTCTTAATGTTAATCAACTCAGCTATATCGCTGACATTATGCTTTTTCTGTAAATTATACAGCAGCTGTAATTTATTATTCACCTGTTCTAGCTGATCAGGGTTCGCCTCTACCCCTTCTTGAAGACGCTGCAATTCTGTACTCACATCATCTAGTTCTATCATTACAGATTTTACACGCTCAAACAAATCTTTGTAGCTAGACCCAAAATCTATCAGTTTTGAAAGTGATTGGCGCATTTCTGTTACTAAAGGTAAAACCCCTATTTGCTCATCATTGAACAATTGGTCTCCTTTAGATAACTGCTCCATAATCAACTCCACATTGTTCAGCTGTTCATATTCTTCTTCCAGCTCTTCAATAACCCCTACTTTTAACGGTGCTTTTTCTAACTCTTCCAGCAAAAACGTGTTGTAATCCTGTTCTTTGTTCGCTGTGCTTTGAAGTTCAATAAGTTTCTCTAATTCCTTCTGCGCTTTACGATAAGTTTTTAAATCTTTTCTATATGCCGTTAATCTTTTTTGATTGTTTGCCAGCGCATCTACTAATTTTAACTGAAAGTCATTTTCAGTAAGTTGCATAGTCTGATGCTGAGAATGAATATCTATTAGGTTTTCACCCAATGTAGATAAGACCCCTAAAGTTACTGGAGTATCGTTTACAAATGCTCTAGACTTACCACTTGGTAAAATCTCTCGCCTAATGACCGTACTGTCATCATAATCCAAATCATTTTCTTCAAAAAAACTCTGGAGTCCGTACGTATCTATCTTAAAAGTACCCTCAATAATACATTTCTGATCTTTAACCCGTAAAGAACTTAAATCTGCACGTTTACCTAACACCAAAGATAGTCCACCAAGTAAAATAGATTTACCGGCGCCAGTTTCACCGGTAATAACCGTGAAACCTCTATTGAAGTCTACTTCTAGACGATCAATTAATGCGTAATTAGAAATGGAAAGGGTTGAAAGCACACGTTAGAATTTTAGATTCACAAAGGTAATCTATAATTCCGTTTTGTAAAATGGTTCAATATTTAATATCGTTCCAAGTTGTAGCGTATAAAGGAGCTATTTTATTAAGGGTTTCTTTCAGCTTTACGATATCAACTTTTGGTCCGTCAGAGAAAATATTCTTTATCTCTTCTGATTTTGCATCAAAAAAAGTTGAAATTAAAAAGGCATTTGGCCTTCTATTGATCATGGTCTGAAAAAGATTCATTGTACCTGCGATTACTTGCTTACCAGTGCTGTTATTATCAGGCAATATATCTAGCCCTTTTCTGTGGTAGTTATACATAGCAATACGGTACTCTCTATAGGTATTCGATAAAAGATTATCAATTAATTCAAATCTACTTCTGTTAGAATCGGCTGACTGGCTCCATCCCGCAGAGTTACTACCTTGTGCCTGTGTAACAATATTCTGTGCTTTTCTATAAAACTCAGTTCCGCCTTCTAAAGAAAACGTATCGGCATCTAACCCTAATATTACATACACGTAATACGCCATGACACTAACCAAATTAGACTCGAACTGATTCTCATTGAAAATCATCGGCTGAAATTCTATGTATTGAAAATTGAACGCATTGTCCTTGTAATTAAAAACTGGTGTAGAATACGAAGTATTATAGACAGGTCTTGAAGACTGAATTTGAATATTACCACTAAAGCTATTGGATTCGTAAGAGGTGATAGTAATGAACATTTGCGCATTTACCCTTTCATTCTCTTTATACACTCTATTTGTCCATTTGGTCTTATTGACAAAATCATTCAGCGAACGCTCTAAAGTTTTAAAAACCTGCTGGTCTCCTTGAGTAAGCTGATCAGAATTGACCGTTACCGCACAAGTCAATTCTTGAGCATTTGATAAAAAACCAATAAAGATAAAAAGTAATAGAAATACCGCTTTACGCATATCGTCTTTTAATAATTTCATTGAAGATGTCCAATGCAACTTCTGCCTTGGTCTTTAATTCAAACGTAGTAATACTAGAATTGGTATCTATAAATGAAATTTTATTGGTAACGCCGCCAAAACCAGCGCCTTTATCTCGCATAGAATTCAACACGATGGCATCTAGGTTTTTACACTTTAGTTTACCTTTTGCATTTTCAATTTCGTTTTCGGTTTCTAGGGCGAAACCAACCAAGAACTGATGCTTTTTATGATCACCGAAGGTTTTTAAGATATCTTTATTCTTTACCAATTCAATAGTAAAGTTTTCTTCGGATTTTTTAATTTTCTGTTCTGCAATGGTTTTAGGTCTATAATCTGCAACCGCTGCTGCACAAATAACAATATCAGATGTTTCATAATGCATTTGAGCACTATGATACATATCGTCAGCGGATACCACATTGACTACGTGAATAAGATCATGAGTAACAGATAAGTTTGTTGGTCCGGTAATCAAATACACTTCGGCGCCAAGGTTTGCAGCTGTTTTAGCGAGCTCAAATCCCATTAATCCAGAAGAATGATTTCCTATAAAACGTACAGGATCAATAGCTTCGTAGGTTGGACCTGCAGTAATCAAAACTTTCTTTCCTGACAATGGTAATCCTTCCGAAAGCTGTTTCTTAATAAAACTTATGATATCCTCTGGTTCTGCCATTCTACCTTCACCATGTAAACCACTAGCAAGCTCGCCACTGGTTGCAGGTATTATTTTATTACCAAAAGAAGCAAGCGAATCTAAAGAACTTTTCGTACTTGGATGTTTATACATATCTAAATCCATAGCCGGAGCAACGAAAACCGGACATTTAGCCGATAAATAGGTAGCCATTAAAATATTGTCGCAATTACCTGTTGCCATTTTAGACATGGTATTTGCAGTAGCTGGCGCAATCAACATCAAGTCTGCCCAAAGTCCCATTTCTACATGATGATTCCAATCTACCGTATTCTCGTCTGTCTTAACAAAATCAAGGACTACGGGATTTTTAGCCAAAGTAGCAAGGGTAAGCGGGGTAACAAAAGAGCTGGCGCTATCGGTAAGTATGACCTTAACGTTAGCGCCAGCTTTTATAAATAAACGAACTAAGAATGTTGTTTTATAAGCAGCAATTCCTCCGGTAATTCCTAAAAGAACATTTTTGCCGTTCAACATATTTCTTAAGCGTCTTTTTCTGTATTTCTATGGTAGATTTTATCCATTAACCACTCTTCTACCGCCATTGCGTGTGGCTTCGGTAATTTTTCGTAAAATTTTGAAACTTCAATTTGTTCTTTATTTTCAAAGACTTCTTCTAAACTATCGCTATAAGTAGCAAACTCTTCTAACTTTTCTAAAAGCTCTTTTTTTATTTCAGAATTAATCTGAACAGCACGCTTTGCAGCAATTGAAATAGCCTCGTATATATTTTCTGTTGGCTCATCAAACTCATTACGGTTAATAGTTACCGTAGATACCGATGCCTTAGAGTTTTTTAAATCGTTCATATTCATTATTAAATTATTTATTTTGATTCAACGACCTGCGCTTGCATACGTTGTAATTCTTTATCAATTTTTTCAATTAAATCAGTAGCTTCCTTATCGAATTTGGATTCCGGAAACTGCTTTTTCATTGCAGCATGAGCAGACTTGGCTTTTTTCAAACGCTCCTCTTTTAGTTGCTCGAAACTATTTACAGCCATATGTGTAAGGGCTTCAACCTTAACAAACATTGCCTCTTCTCTAAACGGAGAACCAGGATTATCCGAAACAAAATTATCACTAGCAGCTACTGCAGATTTAAGCATATCATAATTGAACTCACCCAATTTGTTATACTGCTTTAATATCTCAAACGCTTTTTCCTCTTTTTTTGTTGTAAGCTCCTGCGCCATAGCATTGGCTTCCGCAAAATATTCTGAATCCGAATATGTGTTAATGAAATTTTGCAATTTCAACAACGCTTTCTCAGTATCGGTTTGATCTAAAGAATAATCTGGAGAAAGCTCATAATAACTCTTAGCGCTTAAAAAAGTAGCTTCAACCACTTTATCACTTTTAGGATATGATTTTACAAATCGCTCAAACTGATAGCCGGCCATGTTAAAATCTCCTCGCTGAAAATAACTATTTGACAAAAAGTACATTACACGTTCTCCTTGCGGTTTACCTACATATTTAGGAGCAATTTGCTCAAGCAACCTATTCGCTCTTCTAAAATCACCTTCTTCATAGAAAGCTTCAGCCATGTCGTATTTAGCTTTTATATCATCATGCTTAAGTACTTTTTGGTACTCACTACAAGATTGTAAAGCTATGGCAATCAATAGTATTGAAAAAACTCTCCTCATTTTAAAAAACATTTTGCAAAATTAGTGATTATCAATGGATTTAAAAAACATTTTAAACCAATAAAAATACAGGCTTTATATCATAAGAATGTCCTACCTAGTGAAGATTTAACGAATATTTATGCTGGAATGCGAATCAAAGATTCCATAAAAGAAACAATTCGATGCTTTAAAGTATCACTTGCTGAGATTAACGGTAGCCTTACAAATGGCTTAGCTAAACCTAAATACTCAAATATAACCTTAATACCTGCAGGGTTTCCCTCTTCAAATATCAACTTCATTCCTTCTTGCATTTGATAATGATGACTGTAGGCTACTTCGGTATTACCCTCTAAGCCTTCATTGACCATTTTCGAAAATTCTTTAGGTAGACCTTGACCAATAACAGAAATTACTCCATCTCCCCCGGCTACAATAGTGGGCAATGCCGTAATATCATCTCCCGATAGCACTAAAAATCCATCTGGTCTTTTAGATATCAATTCTTGTACTTGGGTCATATCGCCACATGCCTCTTTTACCGCTACAATATTTTCGAATTTCTTAGCTAAACGCACAACGGTTTCCGGCAACATATTACTACCCGTACGCCCCGGTACGTTATAAAGTATTATCGGTAACGGCGAAGCTTGGGATAGTGCTGCAAAATGCTGATAAATTCCTTCTTGTGTCGGTCTATTATAGTAAGGGGAAACGGATAAAATCGCGTCATATGCAGAAAGATCTGCCGATTTCAATTCTTCTACCAAAGCCATGGTATTATTACCACCTACACCAATTACCAAAGGCAATACACCTGCATTGACCTCTTCAACTGTGCGCATAACCAAAAGTTTCTCTGTCTTTGATAGTGTAACAGATTCTGCGGTAGTGCCTAAAACCACCAAGTAATCTATATTACCTGCAATATTAAAAGCCACAACTTTTTTAAGAGCCTCTACATCTACTGATCCATCTTCTTTAAAAGGCGTAATCAGCGCTACTCCTGCTCCCCGTAATTCTTTCATAATTAAATCTCTTTAAAAATGCCCAGGTACTTTTTCAATTCTTTCTTAAAAATCTGAAAGTCCTTTAAAGGCGTATCTAACATTAAATCATTGTATGTTGTTCCAATTTCTTTAAAACCTACTCTTATACGAGCCTTAGTTTTTAGAGACATTAAATTTAACAACAGACTATCTTCATCGTAATAATTAATTAATAGGTCATATTCTCGTCCTAAGAACTCAAGAGCATAACTGTTTTCTATTTCACCGTTCCAACCCAAATCTTTATCCGAAAAAACCGGAGTGGCATAAGGCGAGTTTTTATCATAAAAACGCTTATAACCAATTATTTTTACCGCATTAGGATGTAGCGACAACTCATCTTGAAACTGAAAAAATACTTCAGATTTCTCAAATTTATCTAAATCTACAATACAGCCTACAGAACGTATACCCTTACTCTCACGTGCCACAGCAACTGGCGATGCCACCAATTGTTTTAAAATTTTACGACCAGATTTCCGTTTAAACTTGTCCTTAATTCCTTTTAAAAACATGTATTTTTACATTTTGACAAATGTAAAAAATATCCCTGCAACTCTATGGCGAAGTTAAAACACTTTGGTAATTTAAAAATAAAACATTATGTTATATTTATAACAATGATAAATTTAACATCTTGCAAGAGCAAACCAGAACAATTAAAAGAACTGACTGGCAAGCAGATAGCCATTGATACTAGTTATACTTCTGTTGACAGTATCCAAAAATTTATTCAGCCATATCATGATCGAGTTGAAAATATTTTAGATAGTACTTTGGCATATGCACCCTATATCATTTCAAAAACTGACGGCACTCTAAATACTACAGCCGGCAATTTGATGGCTGATATTGTATTAAGCGAAACTAACCCTATCTATAAAAAACGTACTGGAAACCATATCGATATGGTACTTTTAAACCATGGCGGCATACGCTCTCTAATATCTCAAGGAGCAGTAACTTCTAGAACAGCTTATGAGGTTATGCCATTTGAAAATTCAGTTGTTGTTGTAGAATTAAAAGGGGAAACCATATTCAAAATGGTCGATTATCTTATAAAATCTAAACGTGCACACCCTATTGCCGGTGCACAATTGATTTTAAACAAAGATAACTCTATTAAGAAATTTACTATTGGGGGCAATTCTATAAAGGTCGATAAATCGTATTATGTAGCCACATCAGATTATTTAGTAACCGGTGGCGATAATATGAACTTTTTTAAAGAAGCCGTATCTAAAACGGAAACGGATTACAAAATACGAAATGCTATGATAGACTTCTTTTCTAAAGTTGACACACTAGCACCTAAGGTAGATTTAAGATATTATCAATTACAGTAATATGGAAAGAAGAAAATTTATAAAAAATACCGCAGCCTCCTCTAGTTTACTATCCATTGGTGGTCTATGTTTAAATTCATGTGCTTTACATACAAAAAAGCATATTACCATTTTACACACCAACGATGTGCACAGCCATGTAGATGCTTTCCCAAATGATCATGCAGATTTTCCCGGATTGGGTGGTTTGGCTCGCAGGGCTGGTTTGGTAGACAGTATCAGAAAAGAGAACCCGAATACTTTTTTATTCGATGCAGGAGACATTTTTCAAGGTACTCCTTATTTCAATTTCTATGGTGGTGAGTTAGAATTTAAATTGATGAGCATGCTAAATTATGATGCTACCACTATCGGAAATCATGATTTTGACAATGGTATAGGTGGTCTGCTAGCACAAATGCCAAATGCCAAATTTAATTTCATTAGTGCCAACTATGATTTTACCAATACTGTTCTAGACGGGTTTACCGAACCGTATAAAATATATGAGAAAGATGGAGTTAAAATTGGTGTATACGGATTAGGAATTCAACTAGCTGGTTTGGTTACCAAGCAATTATATAAAGAAACAGTTTTTCTTGACCCATACGAATTAGCAACAGATATAGAGATAAAACTCAAGGAAATAGAAAAATGTGATTTGGTCATTTGCCTATCTCATCTTGGATATGAATACAATAGCCAAAAACCAGATGATTTAAAGCTCGCGAGAAAAACAAAATATACGGATTTAATTATCGGCGGACACACACATACGTTTTTAGACAGACCAACTGTTGTCAACAATGCGGCAGAGCGAGATGTTCTAGTGAATCAAGTAGGCTGTTTCGGTATCAATCTTGGTCGTATCGATTTCTATTTTGATAACATGGGTACCACAGCAAATGGATACACAATTAAAGTCTAAAATATAGACCATATTATGCTATACTTTAAACGTTATTCAAACGATAATCAAGATTTCAAAGAATTAGTAGCTTTACTTGATGCCGATTTGGCATTGCGAGATGGTAGTGAAAATACTTTCTACGCACAATTTAACGGTATTGAGCAGTTAAAAAATTGTGTTGTCTTTTATGCTAATGAAATCTGTGTTGCTTGTGGGGCTTTCAAAGAGTTCAACAAAGATTCAGTTGAAATAAAACGCATGTATGTACAACCAGATTACCGCGGAAAAGGAATTGCTTCTAAAGTATTAGTAGTATTAGAAGAATGGGCAAAAGAATTGAATTATAGCCATACCGTTTTAGAAACCGGATTACGCCAACCAGAAGCCATAGCACTCTATAAAAAGAACAACTATCAAGTTACAGAAAACTACCCTCCGTACGAGAAGATGGAAAATAGTGTTTGTTTTCGGAAGGAGTTGTAGATTTTAAAAATAATTATACAATATCATAATCTAGATTCTACCCTACAACCCTATTTTAACCTATACCTTTATGTTATTGAAATTCCATTATATAGTTTTACTTATTTTATATATTAGTTCATGCAAAGAACAACATAAGAGACACATTGACAAACAACAAAATACTATTAACAATAAAATAGTAAAGCCAAAATTTCAAATTATAATCAATTCTGCGAATGTTAAGGGTGCTATACTTATATATGATTTAAAGAATGATATTTACTACTCTAATGATTTTGAATGGGCAAACGAAGGAAAATTACCAGCATCTACTTTTAAAATTGCAAACTCCATTATAGGACTTGAAACGGGAGTCATTGAAAGTGACAGCACCATTTTTAAATGGAACGGTGAAGACAGATGGTTAGATATATGGGAACAGGATCTACCTTTAAAAGATGCCTTTCAATACTCATGCGTGCCATGTTATCAAGAGGTAGCCTCAAAAATAAACCCTGAAAGAATGAACGCCTATGTAGAAAAACTACATTATGGTGACTTACATATAGACGCGTTAAACATTCAAAACTTTTGGTTGGAAGGTACATCGCGTATCAACCAAATGCAACAGATCGATTTCTTAAAAAGGTTCTATGGCAACAAACTTCCTATTTCAAAAAGAACAAAAGATATTGTTCAAAAAATCATGATTATCGATACGGAAAAGAACTATACACTCAACGGTAAAACCGGATTATCCATCCGTAGCGAAAAATACAATGGTTGGTTTGTAGGCTATGTTGAAGCAACAGACAATACCTACTTCTTCGCTACTAATATAGAGCCTTTATCTTCTGATATTAATATGAATGAATTTAGTAAAAAAAGAAAATCCGTTACCTTATCAGCCCTTAAAACGATGGATTTATTAAAATAAAGTAAAACAATACCTCAGCTTAATCCTAAAACAAAACACAGGGATAATGTGATTTCAATACATTCACTATAGCAGGGTTGTAATAATCATTAATTTAGTACCACAAATAATTTCACATTAAGATTATAAGCAATGAAAATAATAGGTATAGGAAAGAATTATGTAGTCGATAAATCTGAAATAGACGGATTAAAAAATGATGTTCAACTTATTTTTACAAAACCAGATTCATCTTTGGTTACCGATAGCAAAGATGTCGTTTTCCCATCAATTACCGGTCAGTTAATTTATGAAGTAGAACTAGTGGTTAAGATTGGAAAAACCGCAAAGAATGTTTCTATTGAAGAGGCAAATTCATACATTTCTGAAATAGGTATTGGTATTGATTATACCGCAAAAGATGTACTTACTGCTAGTAGAGAGAAAAAAGGACCTTGGGCTTTGGCAAAAGGTTTTGATGGCGCCTCTCCTATTGCTGGTTTTAAGCCTGTTGCCGATTTTCCAGAATTAGACAACATTAATTTTGACTTAGTTATTAACGGTGAAAAGAAACAGGTTGGTAATACTGGATATATCATCTATAACTTTGCTGAAATCATCAGCTTTGTTTCTACATTTATGACATTGAATCCTGGTGATATGATATTCACAGGAACCCCTGCTATAGGTGCAGGTGAAACATTTAAAGGAGATCACTTACAAGCTTCTATAGAAGGAGAGTTATTATTGGATTTCAAAATGATTTAATACGCTATACACATCATCTAAAAGAATCGAGGTTTGATTAATCTCGATTCTTTTTTGTTTTTACCCTTTTACCCTTAAGACGCTTCTTGAGATTTAAATACCGTTGGGCTAACACCTACATTTTTCTTAAAAAAACGGGAAAAGCTACTGATGGATTCAAATCCTAATTCAAACGCCAATTCCTTTGTAGTAATTTCACTTTTTATAAGCTTTCGTTTTGCCTCGGTAACTTGTCGCTGCTGGATAATCTGCTTAGCGGTCAAGTTCAATTTTTCTTGTAAAATTTGGTTTAAGCGTTTTGTACTAATTCCCAATTCATTGGCATAATAATCTGAATTTGTTTCTTTTAAAAAGTTAACTTCCATTAATTCCAAAAACTGAAATACTCTTTTCTGGTGAATATCTTGAGGTAATAACTCATCGTTCTGAAATCTTATTAAATGTAATAATAGCACCTTTAACAAAGTTTTCAGCATTATGTAAGATACTGTATCGCTATAGTATTCATCTTTCAGTAATTCAATAATCTTACTTATTTGATTTACTTCTTTTGCATCTTGAATATGATACTGCGGAAACTTGTTGAATAACGACATTACATCTAAAGCATACTCTATATCATCTTCGTCAATTAAATCACGTTCAAAATTGATTAATACACCCTGAGTGCTAAAAAGAGTACTCTCTGAAAACACCTCGTTCAATGGTTTAAAATGAACAACCAAGGTTTCATCTGAATCATATTCAAAATATATACCCATGGAATTATCAGATAGCAATTCTGTATTCGATTCAAAATTTACAGTGATCTTTATTTTGGTCTTCCAGCTATTCAAATTCTTTTGCTTTCATAGTAGACTATAAAAGTAAAAAGAATTCAAGCAATATTAGTCGCTGCTTGCTTTTTGAAATTGATAATACATTACTATCGCAATTACTAGTGCCAAAGCAGCTGCCACTCCGTAGATCGCCATATAATTTTTAGAAATATATTCTATAAAGGTTGACAAGAATTGTCCGCCAAAGACCGCCATTGAAAACAACCCTAAATTTTTTCCCTGGTTTTGACTATTACTCACTTCTATGGTCATATGGTTTAGCAGTGGAATGGTAAACCCAAATCCTATTCCAATACAAATAGCTGTCAATATTAGGAAAGGCACACTTGTAGCCAAAGCGAGAACGATATAGCCTAACATAAAAAAAACAAACCCCAAAGTAACCGTCTTTCCATCTCCTAATAATTTAACCATTCTAGGCATTTGACTAGCCGTAACAATAGCAATAACAGAAATGAACGCCATAAGGTATCCTGTTTCAGATTCGCTAAAACCAAAATTTGTTGGCAGATATAATGGTAGGGTTACAAAACCAATGAAAAATAGCATCATAGCCAGTAAGGACGAGGATACAATTATTCGTGTTTTAAGTTTTTCACTTGTAGTAACCTCAGCAAAAGTTTCTTCTTCTCTAACGGATTCTTCAATTTTCGGTAAGGTTTTAAAAACCAATAAAAGACATACTAACGCTATGAGATAGATATAAAAGGGATATTGCCAGAACATCTCACCTAAAATCCCTCCTATTGCCAAAAAAACTACGCCACCTAACTCTATAGCCATTCCTTGCCAAGCAATCATTTTCATACGCGCTTCACCTTCATATTGTGCTGCTATGTATGCGGTGACCGAAACTTGAATCGCAACCGTTGCCGCACCTAGTAGAAAACGATCTAAAATTAAAAGGTATTGATTGTCTATAAAAGCGCCTATTAACCCCAAAACGGCATATGGAACTAGTCCAAGAGCGAGCAATTTAAGCGGACTCATCTTATTCAACAACCAACCTATTAAAGGAGCAAAAACCACAACACCTAATGACGGTAACGTAATTAACCAACTAGGCGAAAAACCCAAATCTTTATGTTGTATAATTCCTGATAATGATGGCGCAATTACGGTACCTACCATTATCGTTAAACTGCTCACTAACAGTAGTGTAAATATTCCGAAGTTTGATATTTTTTTCATACTGCAAAGTTCAAGTTAATTCACTTGAAGTACTTTGCCAATTCTCTAAAATGGTAGTCCAAAATGGAAATTTTCAACTACAACTACAACTACAACTGAATTTTAACATTAAAAAAGGTTAAACAGATAACTTTATGTACTATTTTTCCTATTTTAGAGTTGTTATTTCTTATTACAAACCTATTTAAACTCCCACCAATGAAAAAATCAATTAACCTGTTACTCTTAATTGTTATTGCTACTTTTCAATTTTCATGTTCTAGTGATGATGATAACGAGTCAAGCTTAAACCCAAAAAGTTTTACCTCTTGTGATTTAGGGGATTTTTCTACTACAAGCACTAAAGTTTGTTTCAATGGTACAGACTTTGCATTACCTAATGAAACAATTACATTCGCTACGGAGTTTAATGCTCGTGTTGCAACTATCACATGGACTATTGAATCTGGAAGTATAGAAATTATTAATATTGAAGAAAGTGCAACTGATTCTACTTTAAAATCTATTGCTACCATTAAATTTAATTCAGATTTTAATGGAGATGCTGCTTTTAAAGTGAAAGCTAAAGACTCTAAAGGAAGCGCGGAGTTTACTCACATAGTATCATTGGAAGAAACAAATTAGTAACTCAATTTAATTTTGAATAATATATTCCACAATTACCTTAAGCTCTTCGTCTAAGGTAATTGTGGGGTATTCTTTTTTTGCCAACCTGTACCAATATCCTGCATTAAAACGGTCGCCTTCTTTTCTGTGCAAATAGGCATGTAACCAACTACCTAAAGTATTATGCATATCCTGTGCTATGTTATGAGAAGCTTCCCAATCTCCCTTAGCATCATACCAAGCCGCTTTTAATCCGTCTGACCATTCTTTTGGAACAGTGGACAGTTCTAAACTTCTTTCAAATTCAACATAGGTCTTCGGTATCATTTTACAACTCTTTTAATAAGCTTCTCTACTGTTAAACCTTGTCCAATAATAGAGAATACAACAACTATATATGTGATTACTAGAAATGCATCTCTATGCATTTCATCAGATAAGCCTAATGCCAATGCTATGGAAATACCTCCACGCAAACCGCCCCAGGTCATCACCAAATTAGTTTTCGGTATAAAATCTAGTTTCTTCTCAAAGAATTTAATAGGAATTAATAGCGACAAGTATCTACAAACCAATACTAACGGAATTGCTAACAACCCAGCAATTACATATTCTGTTTTAAAAGATAGTACAAGCATTTCCATCCCTATTAAAACAAACAGTAAAGTGTTCAATAAAATATCTAACAGCTCCCAAAATTTGTCTACGTAGGTTTCTGTAGTTTCTGACATGGCTGAATTACGTACCGTGTCATTACCAACCACCAAACCTGCAGCAACCATTGCCAAAGGGGCAGACAAATGGAATTTCTGCGCTATCAATGTACCTACCATTACCGTTGCCAAGGTGATGATAACCTCTATATCATAATCATCTATAGATTTCATAAGCTTCCATGTTCCCCAACCTAACGCTAGACCTAATGCTAAACCACCTATGACCTCAACTCCAAAAAGTTCTAAAATGTCTAACGGACTAACAGCGACTTCAGTTGCAGATGCAAGCTGAAATATGGTTAAGAAAACAACTACTCCTACCCCGTCATTAAACAAAGATTCGCCCACAATTTTAGTTTCTAATTGTTTTGGCGCTCCTGCCTTCTTCAATATACCCAATACTGCAATTGGATCTGTAGGTGAGATTAAGGAACCGAACAATAGACAATAGATAAAAGAAATATCCATTCCTATCAATTGTAATAAATAATACATGCTAGTACCAACTAAAAAAGTAGACACCAGCACACCTAAGGTAGAGAACACCAATATAGGCCAACGCTGTACTTTTAATTGTTCAAAATTTGTATGAAGTGCTCCTGCGAACAATAGGAAACTTAACATAATATCTAGCAGTACAGCTTTAAAATCTATCTGGGTTATAATATATCGCTCTGCATTAATTAAAGTGTCATCAATATAACCTATTAAAAAAACTGCCAATGTAAACAGAATTGTAATCAGCATTAAGCCAATACTGTTAGGTAGTTTTAGAAAACGAGCATTTATATAGCCAAAAATTGCCGATAGAAATACTAGTACTGAAATTATTGTAAAAACGTCCATAGTTGTTTATGCTAACATGTTTATAAAATCTTGCTCACTGATAATCGGTATTTCCAACTTCTCTGCCTTGGTACGCTTACTTGGTCCCATTTTATCCCCTGCAACCAAAAAACTAGTCTTTGATGATATGGAAGAACCTACCTTACCTCCATTATCTTCTATTTTCTTCTTAAGCTCATCTCTACTTAATATCTCAAAAACACCTGATACTACAAAGGTTTTACCCGCTAAAGTATCGGTCTGGTTTTGCAATTTCTCTGCAGATATTTCTAATTGCACTCCGTAACTACGTAATCTTTCTATGGCATCTATATTTTTTTCATTTGCAAAAAAGTCTATCACACTTTGTGCTATACGATCACCTATTTCATCTACCGAAGTCAAGTGCTCTAGAGTTGCTTCTTTCAGCGCATCTATATTCTTATATGCTTTTGCCAATTTCTTTGCCACGGTCTCCCCTACAAAACGAATACCTAAAGCGAACAAAACACGCTCAAAAGGCACTTTTACCGATTCTGATACTCCTTTGACTAAATTTTCGGCGGACTTCTCTGCCATTCGCTCCAGAGGTAAAATATCTTCTTTGGTGAGTTTATACAAATCGGCATAATCGTCTATTAAACCTTCTTTAAATAGCAACTCTACAGTCTCAGCACCTAAGCCTTCAATATCCATTGCCTTTCTTGAAATAAAATGCTGAATACGACCTGTTATCTGTGGAGGACAACCATATTCATTAGGACAGTAATGTTTTGCATCGCCTTCTGTTCTAGTCAGCTCTGTTCCACATTCCGGACATTGATGTATATACTCCGTTGGAACTGAATCGGCTGGTCTTTTGGTTAAATCTACCGCTATAATTTTTGGAATAATTTCCCCTCCCTTTTCTACAAATACGGTATCGCCAACACGAATATCTAATTTTGCTATTTGATCTGCATTATGCAATGAAGCTCTTTTGACCGTTGTACCTGCCAATAAAACAGGTTCTAAATTCGCTACAGGTGTAATTGCCCCTGTACGCCCTACTTGATATGTAATTTCATTGAGGGTAGTAGATACTTGTTCCGCCTTAAACTTATATGCCATTGCCCATCTTGGAGCTTTAGAAGTAAAACCCAATTCTTCTTGATTCTGAAGACTATTTACTTTAATCACAACTCCGTCTGTTTCATATGGCAATTCATGTCTTTTCACATCCCATTCCTCTACAAAAGCCATAACTTCATCTGTAGTTTGGCAAAGCTTTGCAACGGTTGGCACTTTAAAACCCCATTCCCGGGCTTTCTCTAACATGTGAAACTGAGAATCTATATTCAAGTTTCTATCAACGATACTATATAGCAGACACTCCAACGGTCTTTCTGCAACAGCACTACTATCTTGAAGCTTTAAACTTCCTGAAGCTGTATTTCTAGGGTTCATATATGGATCTTCGCCATTTGCTACGCGCTCTTCGTTCATTTTCATGAATCCGTCAAAAGGCAAAACGATTTCTCCACGTATATCAAACTTCTCAGGGTAATCCCCCTTTAGTTGCAGTGGAACAGATTTTATCGTTTTAATATTATTGGTGACATCGTCTCCCTGAATTCCGTCTCCGCGGGTAACGGCCTTTATCAGTTTTCCTTTTTCATAGGTTATACTTATAGATGCTCCATCGTACTTTAACTCGCACGTAAAAGCCACAGGCACATCGCCTAGGTTACGCTGAATACGTTTCTCCCAATCTTCTAAATCTTCTTTGGAGTACGAATTATCTAAAGAATACATTCTGTGCTCATGAACTACGGTCGCAAAATTCTTAGTGATCATTCCACCAACCCGAAGTGAAGGTGAACTGGCATCATAGAATTCCGGGTGTTTTGCCTCCAAATCCTGTAATTCTTTCAATTTCATATCAAAATCATAATCAGAAATGGTAGGACTATCCAACACATAGTAATTATGATTATGCTCTCGTAACTCTTTTCTTAGTGCTTCTATTTTTGCTTTCATATTCCTTAAAGCTGCTCTTTATTAATCCACTTTGGTGTTGGTAACGGAATGTAATTTTCCATTTTTTCTAGTAATGAATTTATATCATCGTCCACCAAAATAGTATTTATATGTTCTTGCTTTACAAAACCTTCTTTGACCATGTCATGCATCATCTTTAAAAGGGAATCGTAAAATCCGTTTGTATTTAATATTCCTATCGGATATTGATGTAGCCCTAGCTGAGACCAGGTCAACATTTCAAAAAATTCCTCCAACGTTCCAAATCCGCCAGGTAGCATTATTATTCCGTCAGATAGATCATGCATCTTCAATTTACGTTCATGCATGTTTTGGGTAACTATTAATTCTGTCAAGCCCTCATGAACCACTTCTTTCTTTTTTAGAAATACAGGAATTACTCCTATCACCTTTCCTCCATTGTTTAATACTCCTTCAGCTACTTTACCCATGATGCCTATTTTAGCGCCACCATAAACTAATTGAATATTATTCTTCCCAAAAGTCTCTCCTAATTCTGATGCCTGTAAACCATATGCAGAATCAACACCTTCACTACTACCGCAAAAAACTACAATACTTTTCATTTTCTTATTCCTTTTATCATGCGGTCATTACCAAACATATCTTTCCGTAACTCTATAGTCTTAAAATTAGATTCTTCTAATAAACTCATCGTTTTTTTACCCAAATACTGATTAATCTCTAAATACAAACATCCGTCTTCATTTAGATGGTCAGCTGCAAAATTAACTACTGCGCTATAAAACTTTAAAGGGTCTTCATCAGGAACAAAAAGTGCCAAACCAGGCTCATGTGCTATTACATTATTCTGCATTTCTTCTTTTTCTAATTCTCGCACATATGGCGGATTAGATATAATGATATCAAACTTCTGGTCTAATTCTTTTGTTGCCGTTTCTTTATCCAGAGACAGTATATCCGCTTTGAAAAAATTTACGCTAGCACCAAGTAATCGGTTATTTTCATCTGCTACTTTTAAAGCATCCGAAGAAATATCCAACCCGAATACTTTTGCATTTATCAAATTTTTATCCAAAGAAATTGGAATACAACCACTACCTGTACCCATATCCAGAATAGTCAATGATTGTTTTACATCTTTTACATCATCCAATATCCAACGAACCAATTCTTCAGTTTCAGGTCTTGGTATCAATACATGCTCATTGACCTTAAAATCAAGGTCCATAAAATATGATGTTCCAATAATATGCTGAATAGGCTTTTCTAGTTTTAATTCGGATAAGGCTTGAAACATAATAGTCTCCTGTTCTTTATCTATAATTAACTCTGGCTGCATTGCTAAAACAAAACGTTCTAAATCAAAATAATGCTCAATTAGTAAATAGAAGAAACTATTGACCTCGTCCTTACCATAAATAGCATCTAATTCTAAATGAAATATGTTTTTAATCTCCTTTAATAACACAGTTACAATTTTTTAAGCATGAATACGGGACAAGAATAATGACCCGTATCTCCCATTCTGCCTTCTATATATTCAAAGCCCATTTTCTTGTATAATTTCTGAGCAGCTTCCATATTCGGTAATGTCTCTAGATAACAAGAATCAAAACCATATTCTTTGGCACGATTTAAACAAACGCTTATCATTTTATGCCCTAGACCCTTACCTCTAGCCTCTTTTAAAAAATACATTTTTTGAAGCTCACTTACATTACCCTCATAATTATCTAATTGAGCTATACCTGCACATCCCAAAATAGAACCATTCTCTTCTACAACAAAATAAGTTGCCTTAGGTTTCTCATAGTGTTCAAACATGTTATCTAATGAAGGGTCTTCATATGCTGTTCCCACTTTTGGAACACCCATATCCGCCAAAACTTGTCGTATAACTTTGGCTACTTGTGGGTTATCTCCCTTTCTAATTTCACGGATAATGACATTTTCCATAAGAATAAGGCAATAGGTTTTAAAGTACTATTTTTGAGGTGTGAAGATACGTGATATGCATATAATGTTAAAGTTTGATGTCCATTAATAATCTAGATACCAACAATTCAATGCCGTTAAATAGAGATGCGCTTTCTACCGATGAAACCTATATGCTTCGTTGTATACAGATAGCAAAGAACGGACTAGGCTTAACAGCACCCAACCCTATGGTAGGCGCTGCAATTGTACATGATGATAAAATTATTGGCGAAGGGTTTACTAGCGCATACGGTGGTTCTCACGCTGAGGTAAATGCAATTAACTCCGTTACTGATGTTTCGCTTTTAAAATCATCTACCATTTATGTAACCTTAGAACCTTGTTCTCATTACGGGAAAACTCCGCCTTGTGCAGATTTAATAATAAAAATGGGAATCCCTAAAGTTGTTATAGGTTTAAAGGATCCGCATGAAAAAGTAGCCGGTAAAGGAATTAAAAAATTAGAAGAAGCAGGTTGTATTGTACTAGTTGGTATTCTACAAAAAGAATGCGAGGAACATCACAAACGCTTTCTTACTTTTTTCACTAAAAGACGGCCATACTTAATTTTAAAATGGGCAGAAACCGCTGACGGATTTATTGCTCCTGAACCATTAAAACGTGGAGAAGAGAAGAAACCCTATTGGATTACTAATACCAAATCTCGACAATTAGTGCATAAATGGCGAAGTGAAGAGGCTGGTATTTTGGCAGGCACGAATACGGTCTTAGACGACAATCCGCAATTAAACTTAAGAGATTGGGACGGCAAAGCACCAATACGCATAGTATTAGATAGAAGCAAAAAAATAACAACGGATTATCATGTTTTTGACGGAAAACAAAAGACCATTGTTTGTACCGAAATAAATGACCGCGAAGATGATATTGCCGAAGTAACTTATAAAGTCTTAGATTTTAATTCTAACATACCACAACAACTTTGCAATATAATGCACGAAGATCAAATACAAAGTGTCATAATCGAAGGCGGATTACAAACACTTCAAAGTTTTATTGATGCTGGTCTTTGGGACGAAGCACGAATTTTTAAAGGAACAAACAGATTCTCTAAAGGTATTGCCGCACCGAAAATATCAGGACGCAAACTAAAACAAATTCAAATTTTAACCGACCAACTAACCATAATACGTAATGATTAAAAATATCATATTTGATTTTGGAGATATCTTCATTAATCTAGATAAGCAAGCCCCTTTATTAGAAATGGCAAAATTTGGGTTTACCGAATTGACCCCGGAATTGGATACCATTTTTAAAGAATACGAAATGGGATTAATGGAGTCTGATGAATTTGTTAATCAACTACAGGGTATTTTTACCAATGCTTCTAAAGATCAAATTAAAGACGCATGGAATTCTATTATTTTAGATTTTCCTGAAGAACGCTTAGAATTCATTGAAAAATTAAAAAAAGATAATAAATACCGATTGTTTTTATTAAGTAACACCAATGATTTACACATAGACAAAGTGAAAGAATCCATGGGATTGGAACGCTTCAACAGGTTTAAAAACTGTTTTGAGGTTTTCTACCTATCTCAAGAAATGAAAATGCGCAAACCTAATACAGATATTTATGAATTTGTCTTGAAAGAAAATGAATTAAATGCAAATGAGACGTTCTTTTTAGATGACACTAAAGAAAATACAGATGCCGCTTCTAAGCTAGGTATACATTGCTGGAATCTTCAAGTAGGTAAAGAAGATGTTCTAGAAACTTTAAGCCATCTCTAAATGATGTATTTAGCGCTTAGCATTCTTTTCTCAAGTCTAATCTTCGTTATTTTTAAATTGTATGCCAAATATCAGGTTCAAACGATATATGCCATAATTACCAATTACTTTGTTGCTTGCACTGTAGGTGTCATTTATTATAATGAGACCATACACCTAGCTGAAATACCACAGAAAAGTTGGTTTTGGGGCAGTATCGCTTTAGGTCTTCTTTTCATACTGATATTCAATTTAATGGCAGCCACCTCTCAGAAACTGGGAGTATCCGTTGCTTCGGTTGCTACAAAAATGTCTTTAACCATACCGGTATTATTCGGAGTGTTCTTCTATAAAGAATCACTTGGAGTATTAGAAATTATAGGAATCATATTAGCCTTATTAGCCGTTTACTTTACTTCATTAAAAGAAAAGAAGATCAAAGCGGAGAAATGGGCTTTTACACTACCTGTTTTGGTCTTTCTAGGTTCCGGAACTATCGATACCAGCATAAAGTATTTTCAAGATGCACATATGCCCGAAGAGGAATATGCCTTGTTCTCAGCTACTGTTTTTGCCGCTGCAGGTATATTCGGTTTATTCTTCATAGCATTTAAATCTACAAAGCAACGACTTAAAATTAATTTCAAAAATATACTTGGCGGTATTTGCTTAGGTATACCTAATTATTTTTCCATCTACTTTTTATTAAAAGCGCTACAACATCCTACATGGAACAGTGCTTCGGTTTTTACCATAAACAATGTTGCTATTGTTATGTTCTCAACTTTGCTTGGTATTTTACTTTTCAGAGAGCGCCTAACGATCAAAAATTGGTTTGGAATAGGATTGGCTATCTTTAGTATCATTCTGGTCGCTTTTGGTCAGCAACTAATGACTTTCATTTAAAATATACCGATTACTACAATGGACGCCTATAAAACAATCGCTAAACCATCTGGTCCTATTTTGTTCAAAGAGCGAAAGAGCAAGTTTTATGGCTATTGTTTTCCTGTTTCTGATGAAGAAACGATTAAAGAACATATTGAAGCTCTTAAAAAAGAATATCCCACAGCAAACCACGTATGCTATGCTTGGCAAATGGGTATTGAAAAAAAATCATATCGCGCTAATGACGATGGAGAGCCAAACAATTCTGCAGGTATGCCCATTTATGGTCAATTACAATCTTTTGATGTAACAAATACCCTAGTTGCCGTTGTACGTGTTTTTGGTGGCACAAAATTAGGAGTAGGCGGATTAATAAGTGCATACAAAGAAGCCGCTAAACTAGCGTTGGAAAATGCTAAAATAGTAACTAAGGTTTTACAGCAACAACTATCGGTAACTTTTGAATATTCAGAAATGGATATTGTAATGCGTTTGGTAAAAAAATACCAACTGAATATCGTTTCTCAAGATTTACATTTAAAATGCAAAATGATACTCTCCATCAATAAAAGTGATTTTAAAAAAACAATGAAGCTTTTAAAAGCTCATCACAAATTAGAAATAAAGGAAATTGAATAATTTTCAATACCCCAATTTATCTAAAAGTATTTGCGGACATCTAGTAGGTCTTTTACGCTCCATATCCATAAAAACCAACACGGTATTTGCCGTAGCTAATAATTCTCCTGCCTCATTCGTAATTTCATAATCAAATTCAATTCTTACAGCAGGTTTTTCATTCAAAATAACTTTAACTGTTATTAAATCATCATACAAAGCCGACTTCAAATATTTTATGGACAAACTTATTACCGGAAGCATAATTCCGCCTTCCTCCATGCTTTTGTAAGAAATACCTAACGCCCTTAACCATTCAACTCTTGCCAATTCTAAGTATTGAGCATAGTTACCATGATAGACAACCCCCATCTGGTCAGTTTCTGAGTATCTAATTCGAAAAGAAATTTGGTTTGTTCGCATTTATTTCAAGTAAAAAGTATATATTTAAAAGCTCCCCTATTGAGTAAGCGAACATGAGAAAAAAAAAGGTCAAATTCAATGACAATCGATTTTTTTTTTCAATATTTTGTTCACATATTTGCCCAAGTTGAACGAGAACCTATATTGATTTTTTATAATCACCTATAGCTCAACACTAACCATTAAAAGAGTATAATTTATTATGAGTGTTACTGCAAATTCCGTATGGAAAAACTGTTTGGTGTTTATTAAGGATAATATCCAACCGCAGGCATTCAAAACATGGTTTGAGCCCATTAAACCTATTAAACTTTCAGAAAACGCATTAAGTATTCAAGTGCCAAGTAAATTCTTTTACGAGTGGTTAGAAGAGCATTATGTTAAGCTTTTAAAAGTTGCTTTAACCAAAGAGTTAGGTGAATCTGCAAAGTTGGTTTATATCATTAGAATGGAAAACACCTATGGTAACAAAGAGCCTTTTACAGAAAAGATTCCAAGTTCCAACAGAGGTGCAATGGCCGCTCAAGAAATGGATGTCCCAATTAAATCTAAAAATCCAGAATTACGTAATCCGTTCGTAATTCCAGGTATTAGAAATATTAAAATAGAATCACAGTTAAATCCTAACTATAACTTTGACAACTTCCTAGAAGGTGACTCTAACAGATTAGCAAGATCTGCTGGGATGGCTGTTGCCAATAAACCAGGTGGCACATCTTTTAATCCGTTATTGGTTTTTGGCGGTGTAGGTCTTGGAAAAACTCACTTAGCTCATGCTATTGGTGTTGAAATAAAAGATAAATATCCCGAGCGTACTGTTTTATATATTTCCGCTGAGAAATTTACACAGCAGTATATTGAATCTGTTAAGAAAAATACCAGAAATGACTTTATTCATTTCTATCAGTTAATAGATGTATTGATTATTGATGATGTACAATTCTTATCAGGTAAATCTGGTACGCAAGATGTATTCTTCCATATTTTCAACCATTTACACCAAAATGGAAAACAAGTTATTTTAACTTCAGACAAAGCGCCTGTAGATATGCAGGATATTGAACAACGTTTACTTTCTCGTTTCAAATGGGGATTATCGGCAGAATTGCAGAGTCCTGATTACGAGACAAGAATCTCCATCTTAAAGAATAAGTTATATAGAGATGGTGTTGAAATACCTGAAGACATCATAGAATATGTTGCTAAACATATTAAAACAAATATTAGAGAATTAGAAGGTGCCATTATTTCCCTAATAGCACAGTCTACTCTAAATAAAAGAGAGGTTACTATTGAGCTTGCTCAACAGGTTGTAGAAAAGTTTGTAAAGAACACCAAACGCGAAGTATCTATTGACTACATACAAAAAGTAGTTTCTGATTACTTTGAAATGGACGTTGCCACGTTACAGTCTAAAACAAGAAAAAGACACATTGTACAGGCTAGACAATTAGCAATGTTCTTTGCCAAGAAGTTTACCAAAGCTTCATTAGCAAGTATTGGTTCGCAAATTGGAAAAAGAGATCATGCTACTGTTTTACACGCATGTAAAACTGTAGATAATCTTGCCGAAACGGACAAGCAGTTTCGCAAATACATAGATGACCTTACTAAGAAATTTTCTTAAAACTTACGTTACATGAAAGTGTTGATGGTTTGCCTGGGTAATATATGTAGGTCTCCATTAGCAGAAGGTATTCTAAAAAGTAAAGTTGACGCTACCAAAATTTACGTAGATTCGGCAGGCACCGGAGGTTACCATATTGGTAATGCTCCTGACCCAAGATCGATTAAAGTAGCCCATGAACATGGTTTGGACATAAGCTCCCAAGTTTGTAGAAAATTTACCGTTTCTGATTTTGATGCTTTTGATGTGATATATGCCATGGACAAAAGTAACTACGCCAATATCATAAGTCTAGCAAGAAATATTGATGAGGTAGAAAAAGTGAAGCTTATCTTAAATGAAATAAGTTCTTCTGATAAAGAAGTGCCAGATCCATATTATGATGCTGAAGACGGATTTGAACATGTATTTCAAATGATCGACCAAGCTTGCGATAAGATAGCCGCAAGATTACAAAGTAAATAAATGAGTGTGCAAAACGGAAAAATAGGACAAGTATATTTAATACCTACAACATTAGGCGATATGCCACCTTTAGAGGTTTTACCCATTTCAATAAAACAGACTATTGAAAAATTAGACCACTACGTGGTTGAAAATGAAAAAACCGCTCGTCGTTTTATCAAAAAAATCAACCCTAGAAAATCGCAACCAAGCTTAAAACTCTTTGTTTTAAATAAGTTTACCGAAACTGCTGAGATTCCAAGTTTTTTGAATCCGTGTTTAGAGGGTTTTGACGTTGGCATTCTTTCTGAAGCTGGTTGCCCAGGTATCGCAGATCCAGGTGCTGCAGTTGTTAAAATTGCTCATGAGAAGAATATTCAAGTCATTCCATTAGTAGGCCCTTCTTCTATTTTACTCGCATTAATGGCTAGTGGAATGAATGGTCAAAATTTTGCATTCAACGGTTACTTACCTATAGATGGTTCTGATCGAAAAAAATATATTAAAAGCCTAGAACGTAAATCAAAAGAAGATAATCAGTCACAGATTTTTATCGAAACTCCTTACCGCAACAACAAAATGCTAGAAGAGCTTATCAAAACCTTGGCTCCTAGTACCAGAATTTGTGTCGCTGCAGACATTACTTTGGCAACAGAATACATCAAAACAAAAACGGCTATAAACTGGAAAAGCGAAAATGTAGACTTACACAAAAGACCTGCTATATTTATTATTCAAGCATAAAAAAACCTTGACAAACAAATGCCAAGGTTTCCCATTTTCATATCTACTTAAACTCTTATATTCTAGGGTTTCGTTTTGCCTCAACCATAGAAACATCATAACCCGCAAACTTTTTCATATAGTTAGAAATACTGGTGCCATAACCATCTGAAATTTCCATACGTCCATGAGATCTTAAATACAACTTTACGTTACCAGGACCTGCTAAATGGGCAGCAGCCAAAATACCTGATTCAGTTACTTGAATACCATTCATTCGTACACCAACATAACGCTTAATATCTTTTCTTAAAATCCACTTATTTCGAGACGTGTTCACTTGAAATACTTTTTCTTGCAATACTGGGTTTTTCAAAAACTGATTACCGTCATAAACACCGACTAATTCTAATGTACCTAGACCGAATTGATACTTACCTAAATACCCATAAGTATTTGTAACGAAATAATTGCCTTGTGATTCTTTAAAAGCCAATGCCTCTTTGAAACCTACAAATTGACTACCAAGAAAAGGGGGAGCGATTTGATAATTTGCCAATATAGCCTCTTCTTGAGGAAATGAAACTAAAATAGATTCCTTAACTTTCAACTGCTTAGGCACTTCTACCGTAAAAGGTTTAAATCCGTAACCAGATAAAATAAAAATTGCAATAAGAGGACAACTTGCTAATATCCATCTTCTCATATCATATATTTCTTAAGACTTATAGCGACTACTATTTGCTTGCTTAAATTTCTGCCGCAAAGGTAGACCTGAAATTGTCATAGTTTAAGAAGGTTCTGTTAAAAGAATACAGATTTAGTTAACAAGTTCTAAAATTCAGATGAAAGCTTATCTATTGATTTTCTGAGCGTTAATCCATCGGATATACTGTGCTTTATTTCGGTTGTGTTGCGTTAAGTTCTCTGCAAACATGTGATAACCGAACTTTTCTACATTGGCAACAAAATAATAATAATTGTGCTTTTTCGCATTCAAAACAGCATCTATTGCCGTAATATCAGGCATCGCGATTGGTCCTGGTGGCAAACCGGCATATTTGTAAGTATTATACGGCGAATCCATTTCTAAATCTCTATATAGTACTCTTTTAATTATAGTATCAAAATTTCCCGTTTCTTTCTTAATTGCATAAATAACAGTAGGGTCCGCTTGCAGCAACATTCTTTTTTTCAATCTATTTAGATACACTCCCGCGACTGTTGGCCTCTCATCGACCTTTGCAGTTTCTTTATGCACTATTGACGCTAATGCAATTACCTGATTAGGTTTTAAACCAAGTGCATTTGCTTTCTCCTTACGTGCATCTGTCCAAAAACGATTGTACTCTTTTAACATTCTACCCCTAAATGATTCTGCCGAAGTATTCCAAAAGAACTCATAGCTATTAGGGATATACAATGATATTTTATTGGCGTCGTCAAAACCGTTTGTCTTCAAAAAATCTTTATCATTGAATGCCGCAACCAATGAAACACTATCCGCCTCGATTTGACTTGCAATTCTGCCCGCTAAATCATTGATATTTTCTTGATTGTTAAAAGAAACTTTGACCGGTAAGTTTCCACTTCGTAAGGAATTTACAATCTCATTATTGTTCATCCCCTTACCTACTCTATACCTTCCTGCCTTTATATTATCTAAATATCCTTTTCTATCTGCAGCTGACTCAAATGAATTAAAATCTTCCAATACCGGAGAAAGTCGTTCCCTTAAATCGTCAATGGTAGCATCCGTAGGTATAAAAACTATAGCCTCTTCATTATTAAAATTAGTGTTCGGAGTAAAAAAAGTTCCGTAAACGGTATAAGCAAAAATTCCGCCTCCAATTAAACCTAAGAGCACTACGCCCAGTAAAATACGCTTGATGTACATTAATAATTTATTTTTTGCAATAATACTTCATTCTTATAGGTATCCTTAAATCGTACCCAATCTTTCTTAACTCCAATTTCTTGAAATCCTAGTTTTTTGAATAAATGCAGACTAGGTGAATTCTCCTCTAAAATATTTGCGTAAATCTGCTTTAATCCTAACACATTAAACAAGTAATTACACAATAGGGTTATAGCCTCTGAACCTATTCCCTTATTTCTTTGACCCTCATCTAAAACGATTATTCCAATACCTGCCCGATTATGATTTGGATCAAAATCAAAAACATCAATTAAACCGACAGCTTTATGATCTTTTGAACATATTACCAGTCTTAACTGCTTTACATCATAAATATCTCTGTGAGCACTATCTAGATAAAGTTGCAAAACATCTTTAGAATACGGCGTAACCGTACCGCTAACCTCCCAAACTTCGGTATTATTCTCTAAACTATACAGAAAATCGAGATCACTTTGTTCTAGCGCCCTTAGATATATTTGTTCTCCTTTTAATGTTACCACGTTAGTTCTCCTTTAAACACTTGCTTCGCCTCTCCTTTTAAGAAAATATTACTATAAAAACCGTCCTCTTCTTGAAAGGTCACTTCTAAATGACCGCCTAATGCATTGACCGCAATGGTTTTATCCTTTGTATTACCTAGATGATACATACTTAATGCAACTGCAGTTACCCCTGTACCACATGACAAAGTTTCATCTTCCACTCCACGCTCATAGGTTCTTATATCAAATCCACCTGCGGTATTTGCCTCTACAAAATTGATATTACTACCCTTTTCTCCATAGATACCATATCGAATACGTGCACCTTCTTTTGCAACATCAAACGACTTTAGCTTCTTTACCATTTGTACATGGTGCGGTGAACCTGTATTCATAAAAAGGGCATTTGACTTTTCCTTTATTTCGCTTACATCTGTCATTTTAAGACTTACCACATCACCTACAATAGTTGCCTCATGAAGACCATCTACAGCGATAAAAACGGTATCCTTCTTTATGATTTCTAAAAAATGGGCAAAAGCAACAATACATCTTCCACCATTACCGCACATACTCCCTTCATTTCCATCGGCATTATAATACACCATTCTAAAATCTGTAGTCTCATCATTCTCCAACAAAATAAGTCCATCAGAACCCACACCGAATCTTCTATGGCAAATTTTAGCTATTAATTTATTATCTTCTTTCGGAAAATGACCGTTACGATTATCAATCATCACAAAATCATTACCCGTACCTTGATATTTATAAAATATATTTTCCATGTTATAATAAAGTTTCAAAGATAGCATATAATTACGTTTTGCCTGGTAGTTAAAAAGTAGTTAAACGCTTATGCAATAGTATAAAAACAAGTAATTTTGTGCAGAATACGTTAAATTATTAATGAATATGAAAAGAATTGCAAGTCTCTTATTTGTATCTATTTTTGCCGGTGCAATAACATTAGGCGCTTACAAACTATTTTTCGAAAAAGAAAATTTCACCATTATTAGCCAAGAGAACAATAGTGGTATTGTAAATGCAAGCTACACCCCCACTTCTGCCAGAGGTGCCGGTATTAATGAAGTTGATTTCACCAATGCAGCCGAAAACACGGTAAACGCGGTAGTTCATGTTAAAAATATTACCATTAGTAAAGCACCTACCACTATATTTGATGTGTTTTATGGAAATAGCGGAAAAGCTGTGCCTCAAGTAGGTACAGGATCGGGAGTTATTATTTCATCAGATGGTTATATTGTTACTAACAATCATGTAATTAATAGGGCAACACAATTACAGGTTACCTTAAACAACAACAGAACCTATAATGCCGAATTAATCGGAACCGACCCCAATTCTGATATTGCTTTGATAAAAATTGAATCAGACGAGAAGTTACCTTACTTGGCCTTTGGCGACTCTGATCAAACAAAAATCGGTGAGTGGGTTTTAGCTGTTGGCAATCCTTTCAACCTAACCTCTACTGTTACTGCTGGTATTGTAAGCGCCAAAGCCCGTAACCTTGGAAAAAACCAATCTTTCATACAAACTGATGCAGCAGTAAACCCAGGTAATTCGGGCGGTGCACTAGTAAATACCAATGGAGATTTAGTAGGAATAAATACAGCAATTACATCACAGACGGGCTCTTATGTAGGATACTCATTTGCAGTACCAAGTAATATTGCAAAAAAGGTAGTTCAAGACATTTTAGAATATGGTAATGTTCAGAAAGGGTTTATGGGAATAAGTCCTGCCCCAGTGAACACTAGAGATGCTATTGAAAAAGGAATCAATAATATAGATGGTGTATTTATAGAATTAGTAGAAGAAGAATCTGCAGCACAAGAAGCGGGAATTGTTGTCGGTGATATCATTAAAAAAGTGGACGAAATAGATGTACATAAATATCCAGACTTAACCGGATACCTTTCTTCAAAAAGACCGGGCGATACCTTAGCTTTTGTTATTGATAGGGATAAAGAATTACTGACACTGCCATTAATATTAAAAGAAAGACAGAAATTGGTGGTACCCGAAATGGGCTTAGAAGTTAAAAACCTTACTGAGCACGATAAGAAAGTTTACAAGACAACATCGGGTGTAAAAATCACCGGCGTACCTGAAAGATATAGAGGTTATGGTTTATCTGAAAAAGTAATCATTAAAGTAGACGATCATGAGATAGGAAATATTGACGATGCCTACACTGCCTTTGGTAGTATTTCTAAATATGGAAAAACAGTCATTACCATGGTAGGATCTAATGGAGAAAGAGATCGACTTATTTTTCAATAAAAACCCAAACAATACAGCCTTCGTAAAATCGAAGGCTTTTTTTAAAAAATAATTTATTTAAGGGACTTAATTTCTCTAGTTTTGTGCGAATTCTAAAACCAATCAACTTATTATGGCTCCACAAACCACATTTGAAAAAGAGCTAGCATTTCAAGCCGACCGTAGAAAGGCTACTACGGAATTTATCAAAATCGTAAGTGATTTATGGTATGATAAATCTATTGAAATTGTTCTTTTCAAGAATCAGGTTATTGACAAAAACGTAAGTGATATTATTCATCTACATGAATATGCTGGCGAATTTGTTCAAAAACCGATATCTATTTTTGATTCAGTTGAAATTCTGCGCTCCATAGCTGATTTGTTATTACCACCATCAAAGCTTGATATAGGTAAATTAACTTATGAATATCATTCAGACAGTAATATTTTAAACAATGTTAAATCTTTTGTAATCCAAAAATTACAGTCTGCACAAGATTTTAAAAGTATAGAACCAAAAGATGTTGTGCTATACGGATTTGGAAGAATTGGTAGGTTGGTCGCTAGAGAATTAATGTCTAAAACCGGTAAAGGAAATCAATTACGCTTAAGAGCAATAGTAGTAAGAGGTAAACCTAGTATAGAAAACCTAGAAAAAAGAGCAAGCCTTTTAAGAGTAGACTCAGTACATGGAATTTTTAATGGCACCGTTAAAGTAGACTATAATAATCTTAAACTTATAATTAACGGCACCACGGTACATGTTATTTATGCCAACATGCCCGAAGAAATAGATTATTCTACGTATGGTATTAAAGAAGCATTAGTTATTGACAATACTGGGGCGTTTAGAACCAAAGAACAATTAGAAAGACACCTTCAAGCAACAGGTGCAGGTAGAGTATTATTAACCGCACCAGGGAAAGGTGTTGCAAATATTGTTCATGGCGTAAACCATCTAGAATACGACCCAGATGAAACCGAAATTTTTTCGGCGGCATCTTGCACAACAAATGCAATTACTCCAATTTTAAAAGTTATCGAAGAAACACTTGGTATTGAAAAAGGTCATTTAGAAACTATACATGCCTATACTAACGACCAAAATCTGGTTGACAATATGCACGGTAAATACCGTAGAGGACGTGCTGCGGCACTAAACATGGTCATAACCGAAACAGGAGCCGGTCAAGCTGTCACAAAAGCATTACCTTCACTGAAAGATAAGTTAACATCTAATGCCATTCGCGTACCGGTACCAAATGGCTCTTTGGCTATTTTAAATCTTGACGTAAATCAAAAAACGTCTTTAGATGGGATTAATTCAATGATTAAAAAATATGCACTTGAGGGAGATTTGGTCGAACAAATTAAATATTCATTAGATAAAGAATTGGTGTCCTCAGACATCATGGGCACCTCTGCTCCTTCTATTTACGACAGTATGGCTACAATTGTATCTAAGACAGGTAAAAATATCATACTTTATATCTGGTATGATAATGAATATGGATATTCACATCAAGTAATTCGTTTAGCAAAATACATCGCCAAAGTTCGCCGTTTCACTTATTATTAAAAGTCTGTTTGCAAAACATCTATTTGGCAAAATGCAACGTAATTAAATAAACGCATTTAACCTTTATACTTTTTTTTTATAATTCGATATTTATAAAGTACTTTAGTCAACTCTAAATTATTCAAATTAACCTAAGAATCTATTACATGAAGTTCTATAGAATACTATTATTACTGGCATTTCTTTTAGCGAGTAACCTACAATTTGCACAAGACACTGATGAAGAGGATGATAAATTATCATTGGATGAAGGACCAATTAGTAGTCAATTCGATTATGTTGCTAAACGTTCAGGTAATTATAGAGCAGATGGTATTAGATATGAAGTAGTAAAAGAAACCAATCTTTTTAAAATCAGAAAAAATGTATTGGACTCTATTGCAGCTATGAACAAAAAAACAGGCGAACTTAAATCAACAATAGCCGAGCATGAAACAACTATTACTTCTCTAAATAACAAATTAGAGGAAACCACAACTAATTTAACCAATGTGACCGAAGAAAAAGATAGCATGTCTTTCTTAGGTCTACCTGTCTCAAAAGGAACATATAACTTTGTTCTTTGGACAATTATCGGAGCTTTGTTTCTAACCTTAGGATTATTTATTTATAGGTTTAGAAATAGCAATATATTGACTCAAGAGGCAAAACAAAATCTTTCTGAACTCGAGGTAGAATATGAAGACCATAGAAGAAGGGCTTTAGAAAGAGAGCAAAAAATAAGTAGACAACTACAAGATGAAATAAATAAGCAGAAAAAAACGAAATAACTAAAAGCTCCTTAATGGAGCTTTTTTTTGATATGATACAGATAAAAAGAATTACAATAGCAGAGATTAATGACATCTTACCCCTTTTCGATAGTTATAGGGTATTCTACAAAATGGAATCTGATATTGATGCAGCAACCAAGTTTTTAAAAAGTAGAATTACAAAAGAGGAATCCATCATATTTGCAGCATACGAAAACAATAAAGCCGTAGGTTTTGCACAATTATATTATACTTTCTCTTCTGTAAGTTTACAAGAATCCCTCATTTTAAATGATTTGTTTGTTCATGCGGATTATAGAGGAAAATCTTTTGGTGAACAATTACTTTTAAAAGCGCAAGAATTTTGCAAAGAGAATAGCTATAAAGGACTAGCATTAGAAACAGCTATTGATAATCCTGCGCAAAAATTATATGAGAAATTAGGATGGGAAAAAGATTACCATGCTTTTCATTACTTTTGGCAGGTTAAATGATGATGCAAGTTTAAAAGATGCGAATAGATATTATTACCGTATTACCTGAATTACTTACCAGCCCATTTGAAGCCTCTATTTTAAAAAGAGCCATTGATAAAGGATTGGTTGAAGTCCACTTTCATAATATTAGAGATTACACCTCTACTAAATACCGTAATGTTGATGACTATCAATTTGGCGGCGGCGCAGGTATGGTTTTAATGATAGAACCAATAGACAAGTGTATTACCGAATTGAAGTCGCAACGAGAATATAATGAAGTTATCTACATGACGCCAGATGGCGCTACTTTAAATCAAAAAATGGCAAATACACTTTCCATGGTAGAGAACATTATAATTCTTTGCGGACATTACAAAGGTGTTGACCAACGTGTTAGAGATGCCTTTATCACTAAAGAAATATCCATAGGAGATTATGTACTTTCCGGCGGAGAATTAGGTGCCGCAGTACTTTGCGATTCGATTATAAGGCTACTACCAGGTGTATTGAACGATGAAACTTCTGCGTTAACAGATACTTTTCAAGATAATCTTTTAGCTCCGCCAGTATATACACGACCTGCAGAATACAAAGGTATGAATGTACCAGATATTCTATTGAGTGGCAATTTCGGAAAAATTGAAGAATGGCGTGAAAATAAGGCATACGAGCGTACCGAAAAACTACGACCGGACTTACTTGAGTAGCCAATTTTTAATATTAAAGAAAAACCATATAAATACTTGTGGGTTTTAATTTAAATATTATTTTTGCACCCTGTTAGAACAACCTCTGACGATAATCGTGAATGTTGCTTTAATTTAATTCCAATTAAATAGACAATGGAATCATTAATAAAATTTGTACAAGACGAGTTCGTAGCTAAAAAAGATTTTCCAAAATTCTCTGCTGGTGATACAATCACAGTATACTACGAAATTAAGGAAGGTGAAAAAACAAGAACTCAGTTCTTTAAAGGAGTTGTAATACAACGTAGAGGTTCTGGTTCAACAGAAACTTTTACTATCCGTAAAATGTCAGGTACAGTAGGTGTTGAGCGTATCTTCCCTGTAAACTTACCAGCATTACAAAAAATTGAAGTTAATAAACGTGGTAAAGTACGTAGATCTAGAATTTACTATTTCCGTGAATTAACTGGTAAGAAAGCTAGAATTAAAGAGGTAAGAGGATAAACTTCTCTCCATTATAATATTAAGCACTGTTTCATTTTTTGAGACGGTGCTTTTTTTATGAACAAAAGTGAATAACCCCTGTTCATAAAGTGTTGATTAATAAATATTTATAAATTTTACATTTGAATTGTAATTTTTTTGTAAATTGTAGTGTAATCGAGAAATTGGAGTGACGAAAAAACCAATTTTAAAATTACTACGAAGTTTACGTTCTTACGTATTGCTGTTCTACTTAAACATTTAATTAATATTGAATGGAGTAATTTTTAAGACTATAAGCTGTCGCTTATAGCACTTAAAATGAATTGAATTATAGAAAAACTATATACTAGGTTTCTATTTTACAATAAAGACGGCAAAAAAGAAATGATGTGTAGATGTCAGGTTACGTACCTGAGAATCGAAAAACAGTTCAAACGTTGAATTAGTGAAGCGGATGCAATCAAGGGTTGCCGTTTTAATGAGATATTAAAACAAAATGTTCGTAAGCTATTTCTAAAAAGCCATATCATTGTATGCGTACATTGATATGGCTTTTGTTATTTAACAAATCTTCTTCTTCAGGCTGAAATATTAAGACCACTCCCCGCTTTCAAACTTTTAGAAAATCGTATATTTGTTGCGCTTAAATTAAAACAAACCGCAAATGTCCAAAATTTTTTACACAAAAACAGACGAAGCACCAGCACTGGCAACAGAGTCTTTTTTACCAATAGTAAAAGCTTTCACTAAATCATCAGGAATTGAAATTGAAACTAAAGACATTTCTTTAGCTGGTAGAATAGCTGCTACTTTTCCCGAGTTTTTAACGAAAGAACAACAGGTTTCCAATGATTTGGAAGAATTGGGCAACATGGCTAAACAGCCAGAGGCAAATATTATCAAATTACCGAATATAAGTGCTTCGGTACCACAATTGAACGAAGCAATAAAAGAATTACAATCTAAAGGTTACAAATTACCAAACTACCCAGACGAGCCTAAGAATGATGTCGAAAAAGAAATTAAGGCTAAATACGATAAAATAAAAGGTAGTGCAGTAAACCCTGTATTACGTGAAGGTAACTCTGATCGTAGAGCCCCTAGAGCTGTAAAAAATTACGCAAAACAAAATCCGCACAGTATGGGTGCTTGGAGCTCAAGCTCTAAAACACATGTTGCTACGATGGGAGAAGGCGATTTTCAAGCCAATGAAAAGTCTTTGACATTGAACGACGCTACATCTGTGCAAATAAAATTAGTTTCCGAAGGTTCTGAAACCATCTTAAAAGATGATTTAGCATTACTTAAAGGTGAAATTATCGACGCTACGGTAATGAGTAAAACTGCTTTGTTAGATTTTTTAAAGAAAGAAATTAAAGATGCTAAAGACGAAGGAGTGCTTTTCTCTGTGCACTTGAAAGCAACCATGATGAAAGTTTCTGACCCAATTATTTTCGGGCATGTAGTTGAAACATTTTTAAAAGCTGTTTTTGAGAAATATGAAGATACTTTCGATAAATTAGGTATTAGCCCAAATGATGGTCTAGCTAGTTTGTATCAGAAAATCGAAAAACTTCCTGCAAGTGAAAAAGATGCCATTAAAAAAGATTTAGACGAAGCCTTCACAAACGGTCCAGAGTTGGCAATGGTAAATTCAGACAAGGGAATTACAAACCTTCACGTACCAAGTGATATTATTATCGATGCCTCTATGCCTGCAATGATTAGAAATTCTGGTCAAATGTGGAATGTAGAAGGTAAAGCTCAAGACACGAAAGCTGTTATTCCAGACAGTAGTTACGCTGGTATTTACTCCGCAACTATAGATTTCTGTAAAGAACACGGTGCTTTCGACCCTACGACTATGGGTACTGTACCAAATGTTGGTCTTATGGCTCAAAAAGCTGAAGAATACGGCTCTCATGATAAAACTTTTGAAATAAAGCAAAACGGAACTGTTCAAGTTGTTGATGTTGCTACCGGTAATGTACTAATTGAGCATAGTGTAAACAGTGGCGATATTTGGCGCATGTGTCAAGTAAAGGACGCACCTATTCTTGACTGGGTAAAATTAGCAGTTTCTAGAGCTAAAGCAGCGAATGTTCCTGCTATTTTCTGGTTAGACGAAAATAGAGCCCATGATGCCGAATTAATTAAAAAAGTAAAATCGTATCTAGCAAAAGAAGATACCAAAGGTTTAGATATTCAAATAATGTCGCCAATTAAGGCTACCGAATTCACTTTAAAAAGAATGAAAGCTGGTCAAGATACTATTTCTGTATCTGGTAATGTATTACGTGATTACTTAACGGACCTTTTTCCTATCTTAGAAGTGGGTACGAGTGCTAAAATGTTGTCTATCGTTCCTCTAATGAACGGTGGTGGACTTTTTGAAACAGGTGCCGGTGGTTCTGCACCAAAACACGTAGAACAATTCTTAGAAGAAGGTCACCTTAGATGGGATTCTCTTGGTGAATTCTTGGCATTAGGTGTTTCTTTAGAGTTCTTTGGTGAGAAAAATAATAATGCTGCTGCAAAAGTTTTAGGTGACACCTTAGATAGCGCCACCGAGAAATTCTTATTAAATGATAAATCACCTTCGAGAAAGGTCAAAGAAATAGATACTAGAGGTAGTCATTTCTTTTTGGCTAAATATTGGGCAGAAGCTTTATCTCTGCAAGATGATAATGCTGAATTAAAATCGATATTTTCAAAAGTTAGTTCTGAAATAAACGATAATGAATCTCAAATACTTTCTGAATTAATCGATGCTCAAGGATCTAAACAAGATGTAGGCGGTTATTACAAACCAAATCCTATTTTAGTTGAAAAAGCAATGAGACCAAGTACAACTTTAAATGGAATTTTAAATTCCATTTAAGCTCATAAATTTATTTATTAAATACCCTCAATTTAATTGAGGGTATTTTTTTTGAAAAAAATTACGACAATACAGATTAACAAACTAGATACATTAAATAAAGCCAATTCACTTTTCATTCGGTTTAGATTATCTACTAGTTTTGTTTTAGGAGTATTCTATTTCTAAGTATTTTTACAAAAAAAATTGATGAAGGAATATTTTCTATTTATTCTTATCTCACTACTATTTCTCTCATTTTCATCGTGGGGTCAACAAAAATATACTTTAAGTGGCTCTATTACAGAATTGAGTAGTAACGAAACACTTATAGGAGTTACCGTTGCGATACCAGAATTAAGTACCGGTGTAACCACAAACGAATACGGATTTTACTCTATAACCTTACCCAAAGGCACTTATACTATTTTAATTAGTTATTTAGGTTTTGAAGATATTATTAAAGAAATAAAATTAACCGAAAATAGGCGAATAGATTATTCTCTTAACGAAGAAACAGAACAATTAGAGGAAGTAGTGGTTACCGAAAACGTGGAAAAGATGGATATTAGGAAGCCACAAATGAGCGTTAACACACTTTCTGTGGGCACCATAAAGAAAATACCGGTAATTCTTGGCGAGGCTGATGTCATCAAATCCATATTATTACTGCCCGGTGTTACAAATGCTGGTGAAGGTGCTTCAGGATTTAATGTACGTGGTGGCGCAGCTGATCAAAACCTTATTCTTTTAGATGAAGCTATCATCTTTAACTCATCACACTTGTTTGGCTTCTTTTCAGTTTTTAATCCCGATGCCATTAAAGATGTAAAACTTTACAAAGGTGGTATTCCCGCTCGTTATGGCGGTAGAGTATCTTCGGTTTTAGATATTTTTCAAAAAGAAGGTAATAGTAAAGAGTATAAAATGAACGGTGGTATTGGAGCCGTGGCTAGCAGACTGCTTATTGAAGGTCCAATAAAGAAAGACAAAGCTGCCTTTCTAATTGGCGGTAGAGCATCATACGCCCATCTTTTTTTACCTCTATTCGATGTAGACAATACTGCATATTTCTATGATTTAAATGCCAAATTAAATTATAGATTGAACGAAAAAAATAATGTTTTCCTATCCGGATATTTTGGTCGAGATGTCTTTGGCATCAGTGACAATTTTGTAAATACCTACGGAAATTCTGTTGGCAACTTTAGATGGAACCATCTGTTTTCCGATAAACTATTCTCTAATTTATCATTGATTTATTCCGATTACTATTACGGTTTAAAACTGGATTTTGTAGGATTTAATTGGAATTCCGGTATACAGAACATTAATATTAAATACGACCTAAAACACTATGCTACAGATAGGTTGCAAATGAACTACGGGGTCAATAACGTATACTACGGATTTAATCCTGGTAAAATTGAACCTAGTAATTCTGATTCAGGAATTATAGAAGAGCAATTGATTCAAAAATATGCTAATGAATTTGCTGCCTATGTCGATATAGAACACAGAGTTACAAATAACCTAAGTCTTGGTTATGGACTGCGCTTCAGCAACTTTACTAGGTTAGGACAAGAAGAACTCAATGTATATACCGATAATAACCCAGTTGATTTTGACACCGAATTATTAATTTACACAGAGGCTGAACCAATTGGAGTTACCAACCCAGAAAGAAGTTCTACCATTTCGACTTTTAATAATTTTGAACCAAGGGCATCTTTATCATACACTTTAAATAAAACTAGTTCCATAAAGGCAAGCTATACTAGATTAGCACAATACCTACACTTACTATCAAATACCAGCTCACCTACTCCTTTAGATGTATGGACACCGAGCGGACCTTTTACTAAACCACAACTATTAGATCAATATGCCTTCGGATATTTTAAAAATATAAAAGACGGGGATTACTCGTTTGAAACAGAAATTTTCTATAAAGATGTGCAAAATAGAATTGATTATATCGACGGTGCCAATTTAATTGCCAATAACGCCATCGAACAGGTTATACTAAACGGAGAAGCCCGTGCTTATGGGCTTGAGTTCTTATTGCGTAAAAATGAAGGAAAACTTCAAGGGTGGCTGGCATATACCTTATCGAAATCTGAACAACGTACCCCAGGTCGAACTAATCTAGAAACAGGAATTAATTTTGGCAATTGGTACAATACTCCATATGATAAACCCCATGATATTTCTATATTTATAAGTTATGACCTAAATGAGAAATGGAGTTTTAGCAGTAATTTCACTTATCAAACAGGACAACCGACCAACTACCCAATCGGTCAATTTGAATTTGAAGGTTTGACCGTACCTTATTATGGTCTTCGAAACGCAGAAAGATTACCTGCCTATAATCGATTAGATTTATCCGCAACCTTAACTCCAAAAAAGAATAAAAATAGAAAGTTGAAAGGTGAATGGGTATTTAGCCTTTACAACGCGTATAACAGAAGAAATGCAGCATCTATCAGTTTTAGAAAAAATGATGATACTGGTATAAACGAAGCGGTTAGAACCTCTATTTTTGGAGTTGTACCCGCTGTTACCTACAACTTTAAATTATAAAGCATGAAACATTATATCTTTATAATACTAATAATTACTTCATTAGTTTCATGTGAAGATGTTATTGATGTTGAACTTCCAGAAGGCGATAACAGACTAGTTGTTAATGGAGTCATTAGAGTCGATAAGACTCAAGAGTTTCTACCTGTGGAAATAACAATGACAGAAAGTAGTTCTTTCTTCGAAAACAATAGTGTAGCTTTAGTAGAAAGTGCCATAATATTATACGGTACGCCGAACTCAGATGACCCTTTAATATTAGAAGGTGGCGGAATATCAAATTTGGCGGAAGTTGAATCAGGAAGCGGAAAATGGGTTCCCGACCCCTCATTTGATAGCGACCAAAGAATTAGGGTTGGCAATATCAATGAAGGTGA
The DNA here is from genome assembly GCF_045063735.1 of Maribacter sp. Asnod1-A12. NCBI lineage: Bacteria > Pseudomonadati > Bacteroidota > Flavobacteriia > Flavobacteriales > Flavobacteriaceae > Maribacter > Maribacter sp. Asnod1-A12. Next base: position 3,129,780 of record NZ_JBEFNZ010000006.1, on the reverse strand, counting down.
TGTTTTTCAATTGATAATCACAACAGATGATGAGCAATATTTAGCTACGACCACCTATGTAAAATCGGTACCAATAGACTCATTAGAGCAAGGTGACGAAACATTATTTTCAGGTGATGAAACGGAGGTTATCGTAACATTTACAGATCCTGGCGAAAGTAATGACTTTTACCTTTTAGATTTAGATTTTGGTGAATTCTTGGTAACTGAAGATGAATTTTACCAAGGTCAAACTTTTGTGTTTTCATATTTCTATGATAATGAATTGGAGCTAGATACAAGTTCAGTGGTAGATATAAGCCTGTTAGGTGTTGACGAATCTTTCTATAACTACATGAATCAAATAATCGTTCAATCTGGCGGTGACCAAGGCCCTTTTCAGACTCCTGCAGCTACAGTTCGCGGTAATATCATAAATATTACAGATATTGATAATGACGAGGTTGTTGATAATGTAGAACAATCAGACAATTTCGCTTTGGGTTATTTCGCGATAATAGAAGAATATAAAGATAGCATTGTAATTACAAATAATGAGACGAACTGATAAAGACTTACTTGTAACTGGCTTAAAGCGATTGGCAATTACAGTACTGCTAATGTTTACAGCACCGATTGTACTATGGCAAGCATTCAAAAATCAAGAAAACCTTTTTTTCTGGCCAGTATGTATAATAGGAATAATTTTAGCCATATATGCCGTATACATGGGCTTTAAGGGTATCATGACTATAATGGATTCGATGTTCGGCAAGAAACCGAAATCATCTTAATCTTTAGGTATTTTGGTAGTTCTCTTCCACTTATTATACAACTTATCATAGTCGTAATCTAATACAGTTTGTTGTCGCTCTAATTTACCTTTAGAGAAAGCACGTTGTAAAATATCTTCAATTAGATAATCTTCTTCAATCAAATCAGGATGAAATTCTTCTTTAATACTAATACTAAAAAGCTTTGCTGTGGTATTGTACCAAAATGCACGCCATCCGTTTCTTAAATCCTTTACTAAGTCAAAAGCCGTAGTACCTGTTTGTCTATAAATGAGTTTAACTAAAATCTGACCCTCTGTACGCGTTAATTTTTTCAACTCTTCAGAAAACTCCTCTTCAATAAATTTCTGTACTTTTTTAGTATACTTTTTACGTTTACGATTGTTCTTCATATTCGATAAACTATCGTTCAACTCAACCAAACGCTCTGCCGCCATTTTTGCGTACGGATATACTTTTTGTGTTTTTCTACGTAAAATATAATACCGTAATTTTTCGTCGTAAGATGAAAATTTAAGTTTACCAAATACGTAAGCTTCTTGCAAGGCTATTGAACTTTGAACTAATGAATCACCAGCAACAATTATCATCTTTTCTGTAATGGAATCAAGTTCCTGTTCCTCAACCTGGGCATTACATATAAAAATGCCGCTGAATAGTAAAATAAGAAGTGAAAAGTTATATTTCATTACCATAGGCTTAACAAAAGTCCTGCCAAAATTAACGATTATTAAAGAAGGTTATTACTAATACAACGCTAATATTCTTAAGTTTGTATTCTAAACTTATTTTGATGGCAAATAAAAAAATTATTACCAAAAAGTCTGAAGACTTTTTTGAAAAATACCTGAATAATGCTGCCCCAACAGGCTATGAGTGGGAAGGGCAAAAAATATGGATGGACTACCTAAAACCTTATGTAGATACATTTATCACCGATACATATGGCACAGCAGTGGGCGTTATAAACCCTGATGCTAAATATAAAGTAGTTATTGAAGGACATTCTGATGAAATTTCTTGGTATGTAAACTATATCACAGATAACGGTTTAATTCATGTCATTAGAAATGGTGGTAGTGATCATCAAATAGCACCGTCTAAATGGGTAAATATCCATACAACTAAAGGAATTGTAAAGGGTATATTTGGCTGGCCTGCTATCCATACCCGTAAAGGAGATAAGGAAGAAACTCCTAAAATCGAAAATATTACGGTTGATGTTGGCGCCACAAATAAAGAAGAAGTAGAAAAGCTTGGGGTTCATGTAGGTTGTGTTATCACTTACCCAGACGAGTTTCAAATTCTTAACAAAGACAAGTATGTATGCAGGGCAATTGACAACAGAGCTGGCGGATTCATGATTGCCGAAGTTGCTCGTTTATTGCATGAGAATAAAGTTGAGTTGCCATTTGGACTTTATATAACAAATTCTGTACAGGAAGAAATAGGTTTACGTGGTGCAGAAATGATTACACAGACTATTAAGCCAAATGTTGCCATTGTAACAGATGTTTGTCATGATACCACCACACCTATGATTAAAAAAGAGGTACAAGGTCATACAGAAATTGGTGCTGGTCCTGTAATTTCTTATGCGCCTGCAGTTCAAAACAAGTTGCGCGAACATATCATTAAAACAGCTGAAGATAATAAGATACCATTTCAAAGAATGGCCGCTTCTAGATCCACAGGTACAGATACTGATGCTTTTGCCTATAGTAATGGCGGAGTTGCTTCTGCATTGATTTCTTTGCCGCTACGCTACATGCACACAACGGTAGAAACAGTTCATAAAGACGATGTTGAAAATGTAATTCGTTTAATCTACGAAACACTCTTAACAATTAAAGACGGAGAAACTTTTAGCTACTTCGATTAAATTTATATAATCCCTCTTTAACCGGAGGGATTTTTTTATTTCTATGGATGAATTAATAGACATTCTTGATGCTGAAGGTAACATGACCAATACCACCGCCATGAAGTCTGAAGCACACAAAAAAGGCTGGTTTCATCAAACCGTTCATATTTGGTTTTATACTTCGGATGGAAATATTCTAGTGCAGCAACGTGGTAAAGACAAAGATGTATATCCGTTACTGTGGGATGTATCCGTTGCCGGACATATTGGTGCTGGAGAAGACATCATAACATCTGCATTACGCGAAGTACAAGAAGAAATAGGTTTGACAATTTTACCTTCTGATTTGGAAAAAATAGGTGTTTTCAAATCTGTAAAAAAGCATTCTGAAATATTAAAGGACTACGAATTTCATCATACATTTATTACTAAGCTAAAATTACCTTTTAGTGCACTTCAAAAACAGGACAGTGAAGTTGAGGCATTAAAACTAGAGTCGATAAAACAATTTAGCAAAGCAGTGAAGGACACTTCAAAATACAATTATGTTCCTCATGATATTTCTTATTATAAGACTATACTTAAAGAAATATCCAGTAGAAACAACAACGTGTAGCCTTTATATTCTTCTGTAAAATGTTCAATTAAAAACCGGATTCTTCAGCAATTTTTACAACACCAACAGTTAAAATTAAATTAGCGAAACGTCGTTGCTCACCTGTTTGAATAATCAGCGTGGTATTTTCATCTCTAATTTTATCATAAAAAGCCCAACGTTCCATTTCATCCCAAGTCACATCTCCCAACAAATTTTTATAGGCATCATGAATTTCTGCATTGGCTTCCGCAGGCTTTTCCATTACTATAGCACCTTGTACAGGACAAACTTCTAATATACCTTCTAACACAGTAAGTGCATCTAACAATCCAGGGCGAAAGTTTAAATGAACTGTTGTAGAATTAGGACCTGTCATTGCACCAACAGGTAAATTACCATCTGCAATAACCACTTGCGCAAAATGACCTGAGCGCCCAAGCGCTTCCATAATTGTAGGATGAATAACCGGAGTCTTAAGCATAATTATATTTTTATAAGTATGAGAATTAAAAACTAGTCGCCCTAAAGCGACTAGTTTTACAATGATTTTATCGAATATTACATGTTGTAAACTCCGCCATTTATATCAAGCGTAGCTCCAGTAATAAAGCCATCATATTCAGAGGCTAAATACAACACAGCTCTGGCAACATCATCTGCATTACCAGCTCTTTGAATAGGAATACCTTTTGTAGTTTCTGCTGCAGATTCTTTGGTGGTATGTGTATTGTGAAATGAGGTACCTAATATAAGTCCTGGTGCAACTGCATTAACTCTTGTTCCCTGAGGTCCCAATTCTGATGCAAGTGCCCTTGTATAGGTTAAAATAGCTCCTTTACTCGTAGAGTATACCAATGATCCAGGGTGACCGCCTTTACGCCCAGCTAAAGATGCCAAATTGACAATGCTACTATTTTCATTTTTTGCCAAATATGGTGCTGCTGCTCGTGTAACGAACATCATTGAAGTCAAATTAATATCCATCACCTTGTGCCAAAATTCTGTTTCCATTTCGCTTAGCAACTTTCTAGCTACTAAAGACCCGGCATTATTTACAAGAATATTTAAACCGCCTAAAGCTTCAACCGTTTTTTCAACTAAGGCATTTGCATCTTCTTCCTTGGTTAAATCTCCAGATATTGCAATTGCTTTTAAACCCTTATCGGTCGCGTACTTTACCAATTCATTTGCAGTATCTGCACTAGAAAAATAATGAATAGCAACATTGGCACCGCTATCAATAAAATGCTTGGTAATTGCTTCTCCAATTCCTTGAGCACCGGCTGTTATGAGTATATTTTTTCCAGATAATTTGTTACTGTTCGTCATGATGTTGTAATTATAAAACTTGATTTAATTTTGATTTAATCCTATATCAATTATACAATGTAGAATTGCACAACCAAATTGGTTAACCAAATATAATCAAAAATGACTCAGTAAACTTTTATCTGATTTTAAAGTAGTTAGCTCAAGTAATTTACAAAGTCTGCAACTTTGTTTAAACTGTACTTTTCTTGTATACCTTCTTTCATGTTTTTTACAACGAATGAATTCTCATCCAACTCTTGTTCCCCAATTAAAACTACATAAGGTACATTACGATTATTGGCATATTTCATTTGCTTTTGCATCTTGGCACTAGATGGATAGATATCGGCTTTGACACCTTGCTTACGTAATTGACTTACCAGTTTTAAGGCAGCCATAGCTTCTTTATCTCCAAAATTGACACACAATACTTGTAGAGATTGGTCAATTGCCTCTGGGAAGAGTCCTAAATCTTCTAAAACCAAATAAATACGATCTAGACCAAATGATATACCTACCCCACTTACATTCTTTAGTCCAAAAATACCGGTAAGATCATCATAGCGACCGCCACCACCTATAGATCCCATTTTCACACCTGCTGGCGCTGCAACCTCAAAAATAGCTCCTGTGTAATAATTAAGCCCGCGTGCAAGAGTAACATCTATAGATAAATTAGCGGATTGCAAGCCTAAAACAGCTATGGTTTCTAAAATAAAACGAAGTTCTTCCAAACCTTTTTTACCTTCTTCAGAATCTTTCAATAAGGCATCTAAACGCTCTAATTGCTCATCGTTACTTCCTTGAGGTAAAAATAATGGAGATGCCTTTTCAATTGCTTCCTCAGAAATCCCTTTTGCAAGCATTTCTTTTTTAACTCCGTCCTCCCCTATTTTATCCAGCTTATCCAAAGCAACGGTAAAATCTATAAGTAAATCTTTAGCTCCTATAACTTCTGCTATACCTGCTAATATTTTTCTATTGTTCATTTTTATGGTTGCCCCTTCCAATTTTAAATCGGAAAATACGGCATCATACAACTGAATCAATTCCACCTCTTGTAATAAGGAATCTGACCCCACTACATCGGCATCACATTGATAAAATTCTCTAAACCGACCTTTTTGAGGTCTATCCGCTCTCCAAACTGGTTGAATTTGATAACGCTTAAAAGGGAAATCCAACTCGTTTTGGTGCATTACTACGTACCGTGCAAAGGGAACGGTTAAATCATAACGCAAGGCTTTTTCAGTAATCTTTGGAGCAATACTGTTTGAATTTTTATCCGCATAAGTAGCATCATCTACCTTTCTAAGAAAATCTCCAGAATTCAAAATCTTAAAAATCAATCGATCACCTTCTTCTCCATATTTACCCAATAACGTATCTGAATTCTCAAAAGAAGGGGTTTCAATAGGCTGAAAACCATACGTTTGAAAGTTTCTTTTAATGATGTCAAATATATAATTACGTTTTGCAATTTCTGATGGATTAAAATCGCGGGTTCCTTTTGGTATAGATGGTTTCTGTGCCATTAATTTTTTATTGTATTACAAATATAGCCTTCAAATAACTAAGACAATATTTCAATAGTATGAATACTAGATTATTATTGTTTTATTTGGTAACGATTACTTTTTCGAACCATTTATACAATTCTCCTTTTGTTATAACCGCTCCTTGCTGAAGTAACAAAAACTTGTCTACATTTTTATCATCAGTATAAGCTTTTGCAGCGGTCAAATATTCTACGAAATCTGATTGCCAATTTCTCTTGAACCAGTCAAAACCTATTGGCGTAGTTAAGTCAATCTCAGGATTCATCACTTTTACCGATATCAATTTCATTTCTTTTTCGGTTAAATGAAAAAGGTGCATTTGCTTGTCTGAAATATTCTCTAAATAAGAAACTTTAGTCAGCACTCCTTCCCATACCAAATCGCTAAAAACATCTAACTCTTCCTCTGCTACTTCTGGTTTATCTTTTTTTATAGTTTCCCACTCATCGCCAGTTATAGATTGTGTTGCCAGAAAATTAATAAATTCTGGATGCAACTCTTCTAATTGTTCTTTTGTTAGCCTCGTATATTTCATTTTGCAAAAATAAAAAGCCCCAACATATTTGTTGGGGCTTTTACAACTTAATTTTAAAAACTTAGAAGATATATCTCAATCCTACTTGTGCTTGCCATCTAGATAATAAACTAGCATCGTACCCAAAAGTTTCTGTTAAATCAGAACTAAACGTATACGTAGGTACGTTTGTATCCGCATCTACAGATACACCAATAGGTTGTACTGCGTTAGGTTGTTGTACTAGACCCCAATCAGAACTGATCATATTACCAATGTTCAACACATCTACACTAAATTGAATGGTATTGGTTTTACCTTCAGATACAGTGATTTTATAATCTTGTAAGAACTTAACGTCCCAACGACCTCTCCAAGGTGCTAAAGCGCCGTAACGCTCTGCATATTGACCTCTACGACCACTTAAGTAATCGTCTTGAGCAATATAAGCATCAAAAGCTGCTCCTTGACCTGTACCTGAGAATTGCATTTGACCTATTTCTGAAGATGTTGGCACATAAATAAGGTCATTGATACTAGAACCGTCTCCGTTAATATCACCACCATACGTATAGTTGAATCTACCACCTTGTGCATATTCAAAAAAGGTAGATAGCGTTGTTGCCCATTTGCCGTACTCCCAGTTTTTACTGGCTACACCAATAAACCTATGCTTATCTCCATATTTAGAATGTGCTAAAACGTCTGCATTTGCATCATTTATAATAGGATTACCTGCAAAAGCATCTGATGTAATCTCAGCTTCGATTGAATTTACATCTTTAGCATCTAAATAACTATACGCCAACATGGTATACAAGCCTGTATCAAATGTTTTTTGTGCTTTAAAAGACGCATTCCATATTCTACCTTTATCAGAATTTGTAAACACAAAAGGTCCAGCTCCCAATCCTTCAGAATTCAATAAATCGTTCGATGTATAAATTGCTCTATTATCTACCCCTGCCAAGCTAGAAGAAGGCGACGTTAATGCCCAATTCTGCACATGAGGACCATTAATATCTTTAGTATACGATACATCTGCAGTAAGCACCATACCATTATCTAAACGCTTATCTGCACCTAAGTTTGTTCTCCATACTTGTGGAAACTTATAATCTGGATCAACAGCCTGCAAGAAAAATACATCTGGTGATGAGATTTGATTTCCTAGCCATACGAATGGGAAACGACCGGTGAACAGACCTGAACCACCACGTAATTGAAATGATTTATCGCCGTTAACATCATAGTTAAAACCAACTCTTGGAGATATCAACCAATCATTAGATGGCATTTGGGTATTATCTATAAATACGGTTTCACCTGTATTAGGATTTTGATAAGGCTGATCTGCAATAACAAAACCTCTATCTATAACATCTTGCGCTTTCTCTGCAGAGTCAAAGAACAAAGGCTTATCAAAACGGATACCATAAGTTAATTTCAATTTTTCATTGACATTCCACTCATCTTGTACATAAAACGCCAATTGACCTACATTCGTTTCTGCCAACGCCCAACCCTCACCATCAGGTACGGCATTGTTTGCATTAAAAGTTGCTAACGGTCCGGCAAAGTCATATGTAGTTGCATCGAAATCAGCTATATCTACACTTCCGAATTTAGAAAATCCGTAAGCTGTTAGATTAAAAGAATTATCGAACATGAACTTCTCTAATGAGAAACCTACGGTATACGTATGATCACCTTTATAGAAATTAAGATTGTTCGTTATCTGAAATACTTTCTGATCTAATCTATTATGTGCAGAAAATGGTTCATGACCGGCAATAATATAGTTAGAACCATCTTTTGAAATATTTATAGAAGGTGCCGGAGTAGAAAATGGATTTCTATAATCGTCAAAGTGGGTATATCCTACTTGTAACTTGTTCGAAGCCGTTTCCGATAAGGTCGAGTTCAATTCAACTTGAATAGATTTTAGGTCATTATTTATTTCATATCCTGAATTCTGAAATTGTAATGTGTTTGCATTAGGACCTCTAAATTGTATTGCTGTTGGGTGTGCAGGTTTCTCTTTTGAAGATTTCAAAAAGTTATAAATAACAGCCAAACGGTTGTTATCATTAATATTCCAATCTAATTTAAGAAGACCTTTAGTAGATTCAGCATCATGCGTAAAACCTTCATAAGCACCTGGATCATAACCCACCGCCAATAACTGGTTTTGTACATTAATTAAGTCACTTTCCAGTACTCTAGATTCGTTAATTGCACCTGAACCTGTATTTGGCACCCATCCGTTAGTACCTAAATCTGTACGCTCATCTCTTTCGAAATTTGCAAAAAAGAAAAGTTTGTTTTTAACTATTGGTCCACCAATACTTACTCCGTATTGACTTTGGTCCAATTTAGGCTTTACGATGTCCTCTCCCTTAATTTTTCCTCCGGTCATATCTTCATTTCTGAAAAAACCGTATACCGTACCATGAAATTCGTTCGAACCACTTTTAGTAACTGCATTTACAGAAGCTCCCGTAAATCCTGATTGCGTAACGTCATACGGTGCTGTAGAAACTTGTATTTGATCTATTGCATCTAAAGATATTGGTTGAGAATCTGTTTGACCACCTGGTGTAGCTGCATCTAAACCAAAAGGATTATTGAAAATAGCTCCATCTAAAGAGAAATTATTGAATTGGTCATTTCTACCTCCAAATGAATTTCCACTAGCGGTAGGTTCTAAACGTGTAAAATCTTGTGCTGAACGTGAAATAGTCGGTAATCTTGTTAATTCTCTTCTACCTACACTAGTTTCTGCACCTGTTCTATCGCTACTAAAAGTACCTGAACGATCAGAAACAACCGTAACCTCGTCTAATGCCTGACTTTCACTCGCCAACTTAACATCAACATTGAACGTTTGACCTAAAGATAAATTTACATCCGTAAGCAAATAAGGCTTAAAGCCTACATAAGAAATTTCAACCGTGTAAGGACCACCAACACGAAGGTTTAAAAGGTTGAATCTACCATCTTCATTGGTGATTGATCCATACTTTGTACCGGTTGGGGTGTGAACGGCGACAATGTTTGCGCCAAATAATGCTTGATTTTGATCATCTAGTACTAAGCCCCTAATATTAGAGGTAGTAACTTGACCGTAAGCAGTTCCTACTAATAGTAGCAACAATACTTGTAAAAACAAGTTGTTTTTCATGTGAATTGGTTTTGAGTTATTTGTGAGTTCTTTAACAAAAATACCAATAAAAAAAGAGCTATGCAGGCATAGCTCTTTTAATCTTATCAACTTGTGATGTGTTAATTATTTTTGTTCGGCAACAACTTCGAAACCAAAATCAACAATTACCTCACGGTGTAATCTAATTTGTGCATTATAAGGTCCAGTTCTTTTTACTGCACCACCTTGAATACTAATGAATTTTTTGTCAATTGAGTGACCTTCTTTTTCTATAGCATCAGCTAAATCACCGTTAGTAACAGAACCGAACAATTTATCGGCAGCACCTGTCTTAGCAGTAATTTTCAATTCTAAAGCTTTTAATGCCTCTTCTACTTTCTTAGCAGCGTCAACAACTTTTTTATCTTTATGTGCTCTTTGCTTTAAGTTCTCAGCTAAAACTTTTTTAGCAGAAACAGTAGCCATAGTAGCCAAGCCTTGAGGTATAAGGAAATTTCTTCCGTAACCGTTCTTAACATTTACTACGTCGTCTTTAAAACCTAAATTTTGTACGTCTTCTTTTAATATAAGCTCCATGATTCTTTTCTTATTATTTTAATAAATCAGCAACATATGGCATTAACGCCAAATGACGAGCTCTCTTTACGGCTTGTGCCACTTTTCTTTGATACTTCAATGAAGTTCCTGTAAGTCTTCTAGGTAACAATTTACCTTGCTCGTTTACCAACTTCAATAAAAAATCAGCATCTTTATAATCTACGTACTTAATACCAGATTTTTTAAAACGACAATACTTCTTCTTAGTGTTGGTCTCAATGTTTAATGGAGTAAGATATCTGATCTCTCCATCTTTCTTTCCTTTTGCCTGTTGTTGTAATGTTGCCATAATACTTAAGCTTTAGCGGTTTTATTTCTTGTTCTTCTTTTTTCTGCCCATGCAATTGCGTGCTTGTCCAATTTAACGGTCAAGAAACGCATAACACGTTCATCTCTTCTAAACTCTTGTTCGTAAGGTGTAACTACCTCACCAGAGTTAGTAAATTCAAACAAGTGGTAAAATCCACTTTTTTTGTTTTGAATAGGATAAGCTAACTTCTTTAGCCCCCAATTCTCTTTAGCTACCATTTTGGCGCCATTGTTAATTAAGAAATCTTCGAATTTCTTAACTGTTTCCTCTATCTGAACATCAGATAGAACGGGATTCAAAATGAAAACAGTTTCGTAATGGTTCATATTATATTTGTTTTTAAGGAGTGCAAAAATAGATATTTTTTTAAAATAATTATAAGAAATATGAATATTCTTCGTTATTGAATGGTAACAACATATAAAATTAATCCAAATCTTAAACATATCATCATTACCAATTACACGATCAACAGTGCATTGTTCACATCTTTTGTTGCAGTTCAGCTTGTTTTTTCGGTTATTTGTCGATGATTTAACCCCACAAATCAGCCCTTATGAAATTAAGAAGTATCATCGTTGACGACTCATCTATGCAAAGGATGGCCGTTGCCAAGTTGGTAAACAATCATCCTAATTTAACTATGGTAGCAGAATATAGTAATGCTATCGAAGCTAAAAATGGTATCAAGAACCATGAGATAGATCTTATATTTCTTGATGTTGAAATGCCAATTATTACAGGGTTCGACCTACTCGAGTCCCTAGAAAACAGTCCTCAGGTAATTTTGATTACCGGTAAACCAGATTATGCCCTCAAAGCATTTGACTATGATGTAACGGATTATTTACATAAACCGATTACCATGGCACGTTTTGACGCATCTGTTAAAAGAGCTGTAGCAAATTACGAACAACTGCACAGAGTCAATGAAGACGAAGAGCACATTTTTGTAAAGAGCAACCTTAAGAAAAGAAAGGTTATTTTAAATGATATTAAGTGGATTGAAGCACTTGGTGACTACATAAAATTAGTAACTGACGAAGCTAATATCGTAATCTTATCAACAATGAAGTCTTTTGAAAAGCAATTGCCAGAAGATAAGTTTTTAAGAATTCACAAATCATATATCATAAACCTAGAAAAGGTTGAAAAATTCAACAGTAAGAATGTTGAAGTTAGCGGTAGATCAATACCTCTAAGTAGAAATAAAAAGACAGAACTAGCCGAAGCGCTAAGTAACGTATAATATATGGTATAATTTTACTTTCAAAAAAGACCGCTAATTAGCGGTCTTTTTTAGTTTATATATGGTCTACATTATATATGACCCTTACACTTCTATACATTGCCACGGCTTTAAACGATTTTTCTATTCGTCTAATATTCGCTTTTGTTTGCGCAAGAGAATGTGCTTTTCGTACTTTGATAACTATATGTTTTAAGTATTGATTTCTAATTCTTGCAACTGGCGGATATTCTGGTCCTAAAACGGTTCCTCCAAAATTGGAACGCAATGCACCTGCAAACCAATCTGCAGCTTCATTTAGAATATTGTAATTTTTATGTTTAAATGTAACTTTGATAATTCTATTTACCGGAGGATATTTAAACTGCTCCCTTTCATATAATTGTTCTGTATACATACCCTCATAATCACCGGTGGTTACTTGTTTTAATATTTGATGATACGGATTATAGGTCTGAATAATTACACGACCTCTTTTCTTGGTGCGCCCTGCCCTACCCGATACTTGGGTCAACAATTGATAGGTCCTTTCATGAGCACGGTAATCTGGGAAATTCAAAAGTGAATCGGCATTCATTACACCCACCAAATTCACGTTTCTAAAATCTAGCCCTTTAGTTACCATTTGGGTACCTACCAAAATATCCAATTCTTGCTGTTCAAAAGCGGTAATTATCTTTTCGTAACCGTGTTTACCTCGCGTAGTATCTAAATCCATTCTACCTACTTTAGCTTCGGGAAATAATCCAGATACTTCTTTCTCTATTTGTTCGGTACCAAAACCTTTGGTATCCAAATCTGGACTACCACATGCAAAACAAATTTCTGGCAATGCTGTATGATGACCACAGTAGTGGCAGCGTAATTGTTTTCTATATTGATGATAGGTTAAACTAACATCGCAATTTGGGCATTGCGGCGTATGACCACACGTTAAGCATTCCATTAATGGAGCAAAACCCCTTCTATTCTGAAAAAGTATGATTTGTGCACCTTCCCTTAACGTCTCTTCCATTTCCATAAATAGACGTTCAGAGAAATGACCTTTCATCTTTCTTTTTCTAGAAGCTTCTTTAATATCTACCAGTTCCATTTCTGGCATAAGCACATTACCATAACGCCTGGTTATTTCTGCATAGCCATATTTACCTGTCTGCACATTGTAATAACTTTCCACACTTGGTGTTGCCGAACCTAGCAGTATATTTGCCTTATGTAAATGCCCTAAAACAATTGCCGCATCTCTTGCATGATATCTTGGTGCAGGATCAAATTGCTTAAAAGAACTCTCATGCTCTTCATCTACAATGACCAATCCCAATTTATTAAACGGCAAATACATTGCCGATCTAGCTCCAATTACTAATTGGGCCTTAGGTTTTGCTTGCAAAACATTTTGCCAAACTTCTACACGTTCTTGTACATTATACTTAGAATGGTAAATAGCGATTTTTTCACCAAAATACTCTTGCAGTCTACTAATCAACTGTGTGGTCAAAGCAATTTCAGGCAACAGATATAATACCTGCAAACCTTTTTCCAAACATTCTTCTATCAGCTTTACATAAACTTCGGTCTTACCAGAAGATGTTACTCCTTTTAACAAAGTGACTTTTCCAGTTTCAAATGAAGATTTAATATCTACAAGTGCAGTCTTTTGATATTCATTTAATTCTTTGGTTTCAGAATTATCTGCTTCACCATCATAATTGACCCGATCGGTCTTTATGTAATATTCTTCTAAAATACCCTTATCTACCAATGATTTTATCACTGATTTAGAGGTATTGCTAGACGCTTCAAGCTCAGAAATCTTGATTGGATGTTGACTTTTACCCTGTAACTGAAATAAAGAAAGTACAACTTGACTTTGCTTTGGCGCCCTGGTCAATGTTTTTAAAAGTTCTTCTAGTTTTTCGTCGGATGTATGTTCTGCACCTAATTTCACATACCTAACCAACTTTGGCTTGTATTGTTCGTAAACTTCCTCTTTTAATACAATTACTTTTTTCTCTAATAATCGCTTAAGAATTGGCAGCACATTTTTACGCTCTATTATAGCGGAAACTTCTTGAACTTTTAATATAGTTTGATGTTGCAAAGCTTCGAACACCAAAAACTCATCATCTAAAAGTTCGTTTTCATCTATTTCGTTTTCCCTATTCCTTAGAACCAAAGTTTCGCTCTCCAATAGAAAAGCACTAGGAAGTGCACTGCGTACCACTTCTCCTAACGAACACATATAATAAGACGCTATCCATTCCCAATGTTTTAACTGAGTTGGGTTTACAATTGGATAATCGTCTAATAATTGGTGAATTTCCTTTGCCTCGTAGACTTCTGGCGGATTCTGATGAATACTCTGAACTACACCGGTATATATCTTTGATTTACCAAAAGGCACTGCTACACGCATTCCAGGTTGCAGTAATGCCGCCTCTTCAGCAGTTATACTATACGTAAAACTTTTCTCTAACGGAATTGGTAATATTACATTAATAAAGTTCGCCATAATTATCCTTCCACCCGTAGCCATGTTTGGGTTCTATAGATAAATGCTAAATAACCACGGACTTTCAACTCATCTGGATTATCTGGATTCAACCATATCTTAAAACGAAAAGTCATTGCTTGTTCTGGGTCAAATAAACGCTTTCCTTTCCATTCCCCATCATCGTGTAACTCACCACCGGTAATAATTTCCATACCGGTTACAGGTTTATCTTTTAAGTCTCCGTCACATTTATCACAAATTCTATTTTCTTGTCCTTCTTCTAAAATCTTAACAACCTTGCCATACATTAATCCATCTTTTTTATAGATTTCAATAACGCCTTTAGGCAGACCGGTGCGGTCATCAATAGTTTTCCACGTACCAAAAACCGATTGTGCAGAAATGCTCATTGAAATAAATAATGTTAAGAGGATACTTAATTGTACAGTTTTATTTATCATTCTTTTTTAGTGATTTTACGTAATGTGTTGAGAGATGCGTTAAGCTCAAACCCAAGTAGCAATATATTAGAATTTAACCAGATGTAGACCATTAAAATCAATAATCCCCCTAAAGCTCCATATAATTCATTGTACCTAGCAAACTTTTCAACGTAAATACCAAAAAGATACGAGGTCAATAAAAACAAAACCGTTGTCATTAATGCCCCAAAAGAAAAAAACTTCGCTTGCTTACCTTCTCTAGTACCAAAATAATAGAGTATGGCAGTTGTGAAATACGATAGAATTATAAAAAACAACACTTTTGCTATTTGTACACCTACCACTTCGTCTTCACCTAATATATACCCACCTTGCTTAGCAGCAAACTCAGATAAATACCCTAATACGTAAAATTCAAAGTATATGTATGCTACAAAACCCACTATAACTAGAATTCCCAGAATTAAACCTACCATCAATGCATATAAATACTGTCTTAAAAAATGTCTTGTTAGTTTTATATGATACGATGTTTCAAAGCCACCGAATATAGAGTTGACCCCGTTGGCAATTAAGAATATTGACAATAAAAATGCCGATGACAACAAACCACCTCGCTTCTGATCTTTTATCTGTGTAAATACTTCTCCAAAATAATCGCCTGTGGCACTCGGCAAAAAAGACTCTAAAAATAACTGGAATTGTACGTCAAAATCACCATGCTCAATACTAATATATGACACTAAAAATGGCACCAACGTCACCATAAAAATTATTAATGGAAATAAGGCCATAAATAAACTAAAAGCAATAGCACTAGCACGTGTAGACAATGTACCTCTTAATATACCAAGCACATACATCTCAATAAGGTCATAAATAGAAAGCCCCTCAAAACCGGGTAGCCTGATTTGTTTCAAAAACCTGACCAACCAATTTACAACGGGAATTTTTTCTAGCTTTTCTTCGACCTCTAAAGACATTAAACCGCTTTTAAACTCAAATCTAAATTATAAACCGAATGTGTTAATGCACCTGAAGAAATATAATCTACACCACATTCTGCATACTCGCGTATCGTCTTTTCATTGATACCACCAGAAGATTCGGTCAAACAAATATCACCTATTAATTTAACAGCTGTGCGGGTATCCTCGTAATTAAAGTTATCTATTAATATGCGGTATACGCCCTCTGACTCTAAAATTTCTTTGATCTCCTCTAAGTTCCTAGCTTCAACGATTATCTTTAAATCACGACCCGTTTCTTTTAAATAGTTCTTTGTCTTATTGATTGCTTTGGTAATTCCGCCTGCAAAATCAATATGATTATCTTTCAACATGATCATATCATACAACGCAAATCTATGATTTTCGCCACCTCCAATTTTTACCGCCCACTTCTCTAGCGCACGTATACCCGGTGTAGTTTTTCTAGTATCCAAAATTTTGGTACCCGTACCTTTTAAAAGGTTAACGAACATATTGGTCTTAGTAGCTATTGCGCTCATTCTTTGCATAGCGTTCAAGACCAAACGTTCAGCTTTTAATATGCTTTGTGAACTACCTTCTACATAAAACACGATATCACCGTGACTTACCGGCGTACCCTCTTCTATCAATTTCTCTATCTTTAAATTAGGGTCAACAAAATAGAAAACAAGTTCGGCAAAATCTACACCAGCAATTATCCCTTCATCTTTTACCAACAACTTAGCTTTTCCTGTTGCTGTATCTGGAATACATGCCAACGAACTATGATCACCATCACCTACATCTTCTCTAATGGCATTTGCTATGATTAATTTTATTTCTTCTTTAAATTGTTCTTCTGAAATCATATGTAATAAATCTATTGTATCGCTAATTTACAAATCCATTTGCGAAATTGATTTACTTTTGGCATATGACTATAAAACTTTTGGCTATTGGCAAAACCGATAGCAAACAACTACAAGAATTAATTACTGTATATCAAAAGCGATTACAGCATTATGTAAATTTTGAAATAGAATTAATTCCAGATTTAAAGAAGACAAAGAATCTATCTGAAGACCAACAGAAAGACAAAGAAGGTGAGCTTATTCTTAAAAGATTATCTACTACAGATGTTTTAATACTTTTTGATGAAAAAGGAAAACAATATACCTCTGTTGAATTTTCTACCTTTTTACAAAAGAAGATGAACTCTGGCATAAAGCAAGTGGTATTCTTAATTGGCGGTCCTTACGGTTTCAGTAACGAAATATATGCGAAAGCTTCCGGGAAAATAAGTTTATCTAAAATGACCTTTTCCCATCAAATGGTACGTTTATTTATAACCGAACAGGTGTACAGGGCATTTACCATTCTAAAGAATGAACCTTACCATCATCAGTAAACAAAAGGGCTAAGCTTGTTTTTCTAAAGATTTTACCATGTTATTGGAAACGACCTCAAGGTCTGTAAGCTCTTCCATTAGAAAAGAGATAAGCTCTTCTTTATGCTCCACATTCTTTTCGATTTTAAGCACATGATTGTAATTCTTAATATTTTTCATGTGAGAATTAAAGGCATGTGTTTGATGCCAGGCAATTTCTTTTAATTTCTGATTTTGAATGGTTATTTTCTTAATTGATGGATTAATAAAAAAGAATATCTCAAGGATTAAAATCAATAAAGAAAAAACGGCCAGTTCTAATTCTATAATCATCAATGTACTAATATCTTCCTCTGAAGCTTTTTGAAATTGCCCCACTATAGTATCCATAATCACAAGAAATTTATTAGCTTCAGCTGATAGTCTTTCCAAATCAACCAATTCTAATTTATTGAAGTCATTTGTTGATTCTAAAATAAAGTTTAGATGTGGTTGTAACCTATCAAAGTTTTTTTGAATTTCATCATTATTCAATTTTGGGATACCTGTTGCATCATTGCCTTTTTGTAACGCTCTATTCGCATTAGAGAATTTTGTCATCGCTAAACGCAACTGTCCATAATCGCAGGTACTAAATCTACATTCATATACACTCTTAACAATTGACTGTGACAGCATTCTTTGCCTACCCGCTACGTTTATTCTTAATGCGTCTTGCCGTTGTCTAGCCAACGAATACTGTATTATCGATTGTATTAAAATAGTTAATACAATTACTGTAAACACAAGTAAATAGTAGCTTTCAAAACTTTTACCAGGTTTTAATTTCAATAAAATCTTTTTTAACATGATTAAAGATATTTCCTACAAAATAAAATGTGTCATTATCATAACCTTTAAGAATTAAAAATGTTGTAACAACTAACAAAAAATTGAACAAAAAAAAGTGCAAGTTTCTCAACTTGCACTTTAGAAAAAATTTTTTTTTAGATACTAAATCATATTTATAAAAAGAAAACTAGTACAATACTCTGAACTTAATTGTATTCTCCACTTTTCTTAAAGCCTTGATTACATCTTTATTATATTCTTTATCTAAATCCGTAATTACATAACCCACTTCACTATCCGTAGAAAGGTATTGACTTGAGATGTTTAATTCATACTCTGCCAAAACCTTATTTATTTTAGCCATAATACCCGGTACATTCTTATGGATATGTAAGAATCTGTGAGATTTATTTTGTTTTGGCAAACGAATATTCGGGAAATTAACCGCATCTACTGTGTTACCTGAGTTAATGTAATCCATTATTTTATTAGGAACAAAATCAGCAATATCACGCTGTGCTTCTTCTGTGCTACCACCAACATGCGGTGTAAGAATCACATTAGGAAAACCTTGTAATTTTGTTTGAAACTCACCATTACTTCTTGGCTCATCTGGATAAACATCTACCGCTGCACCGCCTATATGACCCTCTTTTAAACCATCTGCCAAGGCATCGATATCTACAACGAAACCTCTTGAAAGATTAATTAACATGGCACCTTTTTTCATTTGCTTTATTTCACGCTTGCCAATGAAATTTTTGTTTGCTTTATTATCATCTATGTGCAGTGTAACCACATCAGATACATTTAATAAATCTTCTAACGAATTACATTTAACGGCATTACCTAAAGCCAACTTATCATCTACATCATAGTAATACACATGCATACCCATAGCTTCTGCTAAAACCGATAATTGCTTACCAATGTTACCATAACCAATAATACCCAAGTTTTTACCACGAACTTCTCTTGACCCTGCCGCAGTTTTTTGCCATTGCCCTTCATGAATTTCCCTACTACGATCAAATACACTACGCATTAACATAATAATTTCACCAATAGCCAATTCTACTACAGATCTGGTATTACTGTATGGAGCATTGAAAACTACTACACCTTTTTTCTTAGCAGTCTCTAAATCTATTTGAGTGGTACCTATACAAAAGGCACCGACTACCAATAATTTATCGGCAGCGTCTAAAACCGTTTGTGTAACCTGTGTTTTAGAACGAATACCAAGAACGTGAACGCCCTTAATTTTTTCTAACAGCTCTTCTTCAGATAAACTATGTTTAATCAATTCAACGGAGAAACCGTCTTCTGATAAATTATCAAATGCAGCGGTGTGCACGTTTTCTAATAATAGAACCTTAATTCTATTCTTTGGGTACGAGATATTTCTTGGCAACTTGTTCACAAATAAAAATTCATCTAAACTTGGTGTAACATAATCCGCATTGTTAGCGGCTTTTTCTCTATGTACGTTTTCGGTATATGCAAAAAACTTATCTGCAATACCTGCTTCGCGCATTACGTAATCACTGTATCCATCTCCTATTACTTGAACTTCACCGTCCAAGTCCATCTGCTTTAGGCAATCAATCTTGCCGTTATGCTGAGATAGTACATTCTTTTCATCGAAACCGATGATATTTCCGTCTTGGTCGAATTTAAAAGTATTTGCATACACTCGATCAGATGGTATATTGTATTCTTTTACAATAGGATCAATAAACTCTTTGAAACCGCAAGATATTACATAGATATCATCCGCGTACTTTTCAAAAAACTCTTTATTAGCGGCGATTGACTTAGAAATTTTATTTCTAAGATTTTCTACCAAACCGTCTAAATCTTCTTTTTTAGCATGTAATAACTTAATTCGACGTTCCAAAGACTCGGTAAACGAAATATCACCGTCTATACCTAAATTGGTAATTTTCTGTATTTCTCTAATAACTTCGTCTTTGTTGGATCTTCCTTCTAAAGTCATTTCGGCAAGGACATCTAATGCCTCTACCCTAGTCAACGTACTGTCAAAATCAAAAACGTATTTTCTACTAACTTCTACCATTATTCTCTTTTGGGTGGATAAGAATTTTTGTTATTAAAATAAGTAACAAAAGTAAAAATTTAATTTATCCTGATAAATGATATCTTGTAAATAAAACAAAAAGGTTATGTTATGATGTAAATTAACAAAATGACAAACTTTTAGTCCAAAAATTGAAGAACCGATAATGAGAATTCTTTTGTTTTATATGTACCATTATGATCACCGGGCACTCTTTTTAAGCTACCGTTTCTAAAGGTATTACTTAATTCATGTGCGTTTCCATTATCATTATCATCATCTCCACAAATAACCAATACATCAATTTCAATTTCATTTAGCTCACTTATTGCTGTTACCGGTTGATACTTTTGCTGTAAGTGCAACGAACGTAAATCTGCATTAATAGATTTTGCATAGTCTACCGCACCTTTGGTTATTTCATTTACGTCACCATTAAAAGCTTTAGAGAACATGATTCTTCTGTCCCAATTTGGGTTGGTGAAATCTATTCCCATTCCACCTAAAACCGCCTTCTCTATGCCATAGTCTTCTGTAAGTAATTTTGCCAAAACAATACTCCCTCTAGAATAACCTACAGCCTTATACTTATCAATATTTAGATGATTTATCAATAACAGCAAATCTTTTACTTCGGCATTGTCTTGATACGCTTTTTCATTTTGAGGTTTATCTGAATCTCCATTACCACGTAAATCAGGAATGATTACTCGGTAACCGGCATCAATTAAATCTTTTTTTAGAGTTGTTTTTTCCCAAGATTTTCTAGAGTTTATAAATCCGTGTAACAATAATACCGTCTCACCTTTACCTTCATCTGTATAAACAATTTGTACACCATCAAATGATTTAAATTTGTTTGATTGAGAGTTAATTGCTTGAGAGAAGATTATCAGTAAAAAACAGAGTAAAAAATATCTTGTGGACATTATTTCTTATTTAAGATATATACAGAAGACCAGCCAAAATAGCCAAACCAAAACTTACTAAAGTTCCTATTAAGATATACTCCGTTAGCTTTCTATTATTGCGTTCTTTTAAGTCATTGAATCTAAAAACCGATTTTGCAGCTATCAATAAACCAATAACTTCCCACCTACCAAGCACTATAAAAATTAAAACAAATAATCTTTCTATTATACCAATATACTTACCGGCATTGGGGAGCGATTTGTGATCTGTTTCGATCTGATTAGACATTCCTTCTAAAATCATACCCATTATAATTGCTGCCGGATAGGTTACAAATACAATTGCCGTTACCAAATACCAATCTAAATTTTCGAATAGCGATAAAGTATGAGCATATAAATCGGTATAAAAAGCACAACAATAAATAACAAGAATATGTAATACTTGATCTATAAAAAACGGAACACTTTTACTCTTGAACCATTCATTGGCATACAGTTTTAGCAAATCTATACCAAAATGTGCTATCGTAACGGTCAATGCTATTTTCCAAAGTGACAAGTCCCATAAAAGAAGCATATATAAAGCAAAATGCAATAGTACATGCAGATATAGAAATTTAGATTTTATCTTATTTGATTGTTTGTGAAGTACCCATCTTGTAGGCTGCAAAACAAAGTCTCCAATTAAATGGGCCAATACTAGTTTTATGAAAATCAACATATTTATTTACCGGTAATTAATTCTTTATAATATGACAATACATCTAAAACTAAATCTAATCTTGCTCTTTTTAAACGCTGACTTACAGCTGACTGTTTAATTCCCAACTGTTGTGCAATTTCTTTTTGTGAATAATGAGGATAGTCTAACGACAATGTTACAATTTCTGCAGAAACAACGCTCCAATCATCCATAAAATCCAAAGCTAATCGTAACATTAAATTTAATGTACGGTCATGTTCCTTTTCTCCGGTTGCAATACTTAGGTTTACTTTACTTTCTTTAAGTGTTTCAAAATTACGCCCAGAACGTTGATATGCAGGTCCGTTAGATTCTGTTACACCAGTGCCAATATAGGTTTCCAAACCTATACCTATGCCCATTCTTACATCTAGGCCTTTAATTGTTTTTAGCATTGCTTTTATACGAATAGCCGTAAACAATGCATTTTTCTCTGTAACCTTTAACTGAAATTCATCACCACGATAAATCTCCCAATTCATTGGCGATGCTCCAAATTGTTTAAAATAATTCTTTAGTAAATCCATCCATTGAGCACTAGGATGATTTTCAGAATTAATAATATCTCCGGTGATTATAGCTATCATGATTATTAGTTAAAACGCTAATATATTAAATTATAAGCAAAATAGATAATATTTGCAATTATAAGCGTAGTCGATAATGTGAACAAATAAAACTTAAATTAAAACCAGCGTCTGGTTAATATACAATAATCTTTGAAGGAACGCCCAAATTTATCTAAGAGAATTCGTTCTTCCGGTATAATCTGAAAACGATTCATATAGCTTACAAACCCCGCAGCTATCAACGTGTTAAAAGCATTACCCAAAAATACTCCTAAAGCTAATAGCAAAAGAAGTAGCGCTAGATACATAGGGTTTCTAGAAAATTTAAAGATGCCGTTCACCACTAAGTTAGAAGCTTTATCTGGTTTGGTTGGATCTATGGTTGTACTTGCTTTTCTAAATTGAACTAAAGCAAAAAGTGCGATTACTATTCCCAAACCAATTAAAATCTTTGTTAGTAATAGCCTACCAAAAAAATCGAAATAACCAATCGGTAAAAATTTTGCCAACAGATACATCATTAATCCAAAACATAAAAAAACTAAAGCAGGTGGTACTTTTAACTCCATTTTATAAAATTACTACTTTTGCTGCTGTAAATTCACAAACCAGATTCCAAATTGTTCCCATGAAGCTAGTTTTTGCTACTCACAATCCCAACAAAATAAAAGAAGTTCAACCTTTGGTCCCTTCCCAGATAGAACTCATAAATTTAGAAACTATAGGTTGTACTACAGATATACCGGAAACAGCAACAACCCTTGAGGACAACGCCAAATTAAAAGCGGATTTTGTAACCAATAACTATGAACTATCTTGTTTTGCAGATGATACAGGACTTATAGTGAAATCGCTTAACGGAGAACCTGGCGTGTACTCTGCACGTTATGCAGGCTCCACCAATGATTCTAATGCCAATATGGACAAGCTGTTGACTAATCTAAATGGTAAAAAAGATAGATCCGCTCATTTCAAAACCGTAATTGCACTAAACCTAAGTGGTAAAACATATATATTTGAGGGTAAAATTGAGGGTATAATAACAGAAACTAAAAAAGGTGAAAACGGTTTTGGGTATGACCCTATATTCCAACCGAACGGGTATAAAGAAACATTTGCCGAATTGCCTTTGTCTATTAAAAATGAAATAAGCCATAGAGCACAAGCATTTAAAAAATTGATTACATATTTAAATAGCATTCATGTTACAGGGTAAAAACAACAAAGAAACAGTAGAAGTATCTGTCGCTTCTGAAAGAGCCGAAGCTATTGGCGGGGTGCTTATTGCAATATTTGCCGCTCTTATGGCTATATCGCAAATGGTCAATGGCGAATTAGAAGAAGAAATGATGATCGCGCACAACAATGTTGTAAGCTATTCTGGCTGGTACCAATCTAAAAGTATCAAAGAAAGTTTAAAAGAAGGTGAACTTGATTATTTAAACGCTCTTATTGAAAGTGGTATAGTGACAGAAGAAAAAATACCGGTAATAGAACTTAAAATAGCAGAGGTAAAAGAAAAAATAACCAAATACGAATCAGAAAAAACAGAAATTTTATTAGGCTCTGCTCATGTAGGTAAAGAAAACTGGGTACAGGATATTGAAGGAGAAATGGGGAAAATTAAGGGTGTTAAAGAATGGGAACAACTAACCCAAACCTATGACTACGCTACAAAAAGATTCGATTACGCCTTATTATTCTTCCAAATATGTATCGTTTTAGGCGCCGTCTGCATCATTATTTATGATAATGCAGTTTTACAAAAAGGATTGATTATACTAATGATTGTCTTTGGTATTACCGGAACTTTCCTCTCTATATACGGTTATTCGCTTGCTCCATAGTATTACTTCTCAATAAATTATTCTGATTCAATTATTCGCAGTACCTTTGCCGCTTAATTAACGCCGCTGGTATAGCATGTGTTGCCCTGAGTCTAAATAGGTTATATACGATAATCGCTCTATGCAACATTCATATTTGCGATTTAGTATAACATATTTATGACAAAGTTTGAAGCACTGGGACTGCAAAAGTCCTTATTAGATGCTATTACTGATATGGGTTTTGAAAGCCCATCAGAAGTACAAGAAAAAGCAATCCCTATTTTATTGGAAAGTGAAACCGACTTAGTTGCCTTAGCGCAAACAGGTACAGGTAAAACTGCCGCATTCGGTTTTCCTTTAATTCAAAAAATAGACGGTAATAGTAGAACCACTCAAGGTTTAATACTTTCGCCAACTCGTGAGCTTTGCTTACAGATTACAAAAGAGATGCAAGCGTATTCAAAATACGAGCGAAATATCAATGTAGTCGCCATTTATGGTGGTGCAAGTATTACGGATCAAGCAAGACAGATTAAACGTGGAGCACAAATTATTGTGGCTACCCCTGGTCGAATGAAAGATATGATCAGTAGACGTCTTGTAGATATCTCTAATATAGATTACTGTGTTCTAGATGAAGCCGATGAGATGCTAAACATGGGTTTTATGGAAGATATCAAAGATATTCTTTCTGGTACTCCCGATGAAAAATCTACATGGTTGTTCTCTGCAACTATGCCTAGAGAAGTAGCTACAATTGCCAAAAAATTCATGCATTCGCCACAAGAAATTACAGTGGGCGCAAAAAACTCTGGCGCATCAACTGTACAACATGAATATTATGTTGTTGGTGGTAGAGATCGTTACCCAGCTTTAAAAAGATTGGCAGATACCAACCCAGATATATTTGCAGTTATTTTCTGCAGAACAAAACGTGATACTCAAAAAGTTGCCGAAAATTTAATTGAAGACGGTTATAACGCAGGAGCATTACATGGAGATTTAAGTCAAAACCAAAGAGATTTGGTAATGAACTCTTTTCGTAAGAGACAAATTCAAATGCTTGTAGCGACCGATGTTGCCGCACGTGGAATTGATGTTGATGATATTACTCACGTAATAAATTATCAATTACCAGATGAAATTGAAACATATACGCACCGTAGCGGTAGAACTGGTAGAGCAGGTAAATCTGGTATTTCGATGGTTCTTGTTACTCGTAGCGAACAACGTAAGATTAGAGCTATAGAGAATAAAATCAATCAAAAATTTGATTTGAAAAAAGTTCCTTCGGGAATGGAAATTTGCGGCATTCAACTACACCATTTAGCCAATAAAATAAAGAATACAGAAACCAATTCTGATGTTGACCCTTACCTACCTGAAATCAATGAAATTTTAGAAGGAATCGATCGTGAAGAACTAATAAAAAAATTAATTTCTGCAGAATTTACAAGATTCTCTAACTATTACAGCAAATCTAAAGATTTGAATTCTTCTGATGGTGGTAGAGAAAGAAGTGATGGCAGAAGAGGTGGAGAAATACCAACTAGTGGTGCTGTTCGTTATTTTATAAACGTTGGTGAAAAAGATGGCTATGATTGGATGTCCCTTAAAGATTTTATTAGAGATACTGTTGGCCTAGGCCAAGAAGACGTTTTTAAAGTTGATGTTAAGGAAAGTTTTTCATTTTTTAATACTGAAAGTGAATCTACCCAACAAATTCTTGAGAAATTTACCGAGTTTAAAGTTGATGGAAGATTTGTAAACGTAGAAGTTTCTAAAAACCCTGGTGGTGGCGGTGGTAACCGACGAAGAAGCGGCAGCAGCGGTGGTTTCAGAGGAAAAAGAAGCGGTGGCAGAAGAGATGATGACCGTGGAGGAAGAGGTAGAAAAGATGGTGATCGCGAGTCTAAAGGCAGAAGACGTGACCGCAGCGAATCTAGCAGTCCAAACTCTGGAAAAAGACGCAGCAACAAAAGAAAAGGAGATTTCTTTTAGTTAATTGTATATTAAAAATACGCTTCGGCGTATTTTTTTTATTTTGTTTGCAACTTAATTATGCTTCAGTACAATGAAATATTTTTTATCGCTTACATTTATTTTTCTTTCAGCAATCGGTTTTTCACAAAATACAGAAGAAAGCCAACGTATTAACGCCGTTGTAATCAATGCACAAACTGACGAACCTCTAGAAAGTGTACATGTTGTTAACTTAAACCAAGTTTTCGGAACAATTACTAATGAAAAAGGGGAATTTTCGCTTACCGCAGCAGTAAATGACACCTTATATTTTTCTTTTCTAGGTTTCAAATCACAGAAAATTAGAGTAACCAATGATATGTTTAAGTTTGAAAACACAGAAATTGCGTTAACAGAACTTGCCTATGCTCTAGAAGAAGTTATTGTTAGACCTTATCAGCTAACTGGGTATCTAGAAATCGATGTTAAGAACCTGCCTATAAACAATGCTTACCAATACAGTATTTCGGGCTTAGGGGTCAGCTATGAAGGCGGTAATAAAAACCCAAGTGCAGTTACAAAGGTTTTGGGCGCCATACTAAATCCAGCGGATTTATTACGGAATCTTTTTGGTAAAAAACCCGCACAAATGCGTAAGTTAAGGCAAATGAGGGAAGATGATGATATTCGCAATTTACTCGCTTCTAAATTTGACAGAGAAACATTGACCGAATTTCTTCAGCTAGAGAAAGTCGATATTCAAGATATTTTAAACAACTGTAACTATTCTAAATCTTTTATAACTACTGCCAATGACCTTCAAATACTTGATGCCATTAGCAGCTGTTACGAGGAATACAAAGTTCTTAATAGAAAGAAATAATATTTTTTAAAACCAAATCCTTGTTATAGCTTTAATGCAAATACCAAGGAAATGAAAAATGTATTCTTACTAGGGCTAATATTTATAGCATTGATTTCTTGCCAACCCAAGAGCAAGGAAAAATCAGAAACTATTGCCGTAGCTAAAGATTCCGTAGAAGTCCCCAAAATAAATCCCAATTTTCAATGGGAAGCTGCTACCGTTTACTTCCTTCTTACCGATCGTTTCAATAATGGAACTACTGATAATGATTTAAATTTTGAACGTGATGAAGAAACCGGAAAACTAAGAGGTTTTTTAGGTGGAGACATTCAAGGGATTACCGATAAAATCAAAGAGGGATACTTCACCGATCTTGGTGTTAATGCTATTTGGTTTACTCCTGTAGTAGAACAAATTCATGGCGCTACTGATGAAGGCACTGGAAACACTTATGGGTATCATGGCTATTGGGCAAAAGATTGGACGGCCCTAGATCCTAATTTTGGAACTAACAAAGATTTAGACACACTAATAAAAA
This sequence comes from Maribacter sp. Asnod1-A12, assembly GCF_045063735.1. Classification (NCBI taxonomy): domain Bacteria; kingdom Pseudomonadati; phylum Bacteroidota; class Flavobacteriia; order Flavobacteriales; family Flavobacteriaceae; genus Maribacter; species Maribacter sp. Asnod1-A12. The sequence goes on along the minus strand of NZ_JBEFNZ010000006.1, from coordinate 3,102,214 downwards.
CAGCTCACGAAAACGGAATCAGAATTTTATTGGATGTTGTTTTGAATCACACTGGTCCTGTTACTGAAGAAGATCCCGTTTGGCCAGATGAATGGGTACGCACCTCTCCTACTTGTGAATTCACTACTTATGAAAATACTACAGCCTGCACATTGGTAGCAAACTTACCAGATATACGAACAGAATCTGATGCTGCCGTAAATTTACCGGATGCCTTACTTGCCAAATGGAAATCTGAAGGTAGATTAAGCGAAGAGCTAGATGAACTTGAATTATTTTTTGATCGGACTGGTTACCCCAGAGCTCCTCGTTTTTATATTATTAAATGGCTTACCGATTACGTTAACAAATACGGTGTAGACGGTTTTAGAGTAGACACCGTAAAGCACGCTAATGAAAACTCATGGGCAGAGCTGTACAAAGAAGCTTCACTGGCATTTGAACTTTGGAAAAAGAAGAATAAAGACAAGGTTTTGGACAACAACCCTTTTTATATGGTTGGTGAAGTTTATAATTATGGGATTTCTGGTGGACAGGAATTTGACCTTGGCGACAAAAAAGTAAACTACTTTGATAACGGCTTCAAAAGTCTTATAAACTTTGAACTAAAGACCGATGCTAAAAAAGATTATGAAACTATTTTCACAAAATATAGCAAACTACTGCATACTAAGTTTAAAGACAAAAGTGTATTAAATTACCTAACCTCTCATGACGACGGTCAGCCATTTGACCAAGAAAGAACCAACCCAAAAAGGGCTGCTAATGTACTTTTACTTACTCCAGGTGCTTCACAAATCTATTATGGCGATGAAACTGCCCGTAGTTTAATCATTGAAGGCACAGAGGGTGATGCAACCTTACGCTCTTTCATGAATTGGGAAGAATTAGACAGTATACCTAAAGTAAAGGAGACACTTACCCATTGGCAAAAACTTGGAACTTTTAGAAATGATCACCCAGCAATTGGGGCAGGTATTCACAAAAGAATCTCAAAAGCCCCATACGTTTTTGGCAGGTATTTCACTAAAGATCAATATGTTGATAAGGTGGTTATTGGTTTAGACCTTCCAAAAGGGAAAAAGACAATTTCAGTAAAAGGTACTTTTGGTGATGGCACAAAGCTATATGACCGCTACTCTAATACCGAAGTTACAGTAGAAAATTCTAAAGTAATTCTAGATAACGATTCTGAAATTGCCTTACTGGAGCTAAAAAACTAAGGGTCACTTACTAGGAATTTGAATGTACGGCAATTTTATTTCCTTCCGTGTCTTTTAATAGACCCATAAATCCGTGTCCTTCGCCTATTTCGGTTTTGGACTGTAATACTTGTCCGCCTGCCTTTTCAACCTTATCCAGTACTTTTGCAGCATCTTCACATGCCAAATATATCAGCACGCCATCAGTTAAACTAGGCACATACTGCTCATGCTGTACTAAAGCCCCGTTTGCCTGACCAATTGTTTGTTTATCCGGGAACAATCCCATTACAAATTCCCCAAAACTATTTACCGTAATGGAAACATCTAAGATGGATTCATAGAACTTTTGAGCTCTCTCCATATTTGCAACAGGAATTTCAAACCATGCTATCATAATCTATTTATTTAAATTAGTTTTTAGATTTTCCAGTCCCGCTTCAAAATCCTTCCCTACCATTTTATCCATTGACATGAACAACATCATAATACTCATAGGAAACTTATTCTTTCCAGAAAAACCCCATGTAACTTTACTTTTATTTACTTCATACTCTTCAAGCGTCATATAACAATCAGATTGAGACTTATAGGGCTTTAAAAATCGTAAATCTTGTTCAATGCGCTCACCTTCCACTATTCTAGTAATTTCTTGCTCCCCTTCACCTACATCCTTATTACCGTTCCAATGGCTGGTAGCACCTACCTCTCCATCAACTCCAGTAAAACTAAGCTCCATATTTGGGTCTTTTCTAGCCCAAGGCGACCATTCTTGCTGTTTCTTTAAAAACTTTAAATGACCCCATACCTGTTCCGGTGGATGTTCTAATTCTATATTTCTAGAAACTTGATAACTTTTGGGAGCTATTATTGCCAGTAAAGTAATCAATACCACAATTACTCCTATAATAATTAATACAGTATACATTTTTTAGTTAATTAGTTGTTGATGAACAAGTTAAACAAAAATTAATTATCAGACATATATCTTTCCAAAATGTCTTCAATACTTTTGATTGACTTTTTTGTCCAATCCAACCGTCTTTCCAACATCTCTTCTTCTGTTAGTCTCCACGCTACATCCGATGCTTTTAATTGCGAGGTTAAATGTTGTAGAATAATAGCCGCAGAAACAGATATATTAAGACTCTCGGTAAAACCAACCATCGGTATTTTTAAATAAGCATCTGCATTTTCTAGCACATAATCGCTTAAGCCGCTTTTCTCGGTTCCAAAAAACAATGCTGTTTTACCATCTAACTTAAAATCTTGTAATAATGAACTATCTGCATGCGGGCTAGTAGCAACAATTTTATATCCCGTTTCCCGTAACGAATCAATTGTTTGTTTTGAATTTTGATACCGTTTTATATCTACCCATTTCTGAGCTCCCATAGCAATTTCTTCATCTAAATGTTGACCGTTTCTATCTTCTATTAAATGAGCGGTTTGCACACCAAAAGATTCACAGCTCCTTACCACCGCACTGGTATTGTGCATTTGAAACACATCTTCAACAGCAACGGTTAAGTAATTTGTTCGTTCTGCCAATATTTCAATAAACCGTTGTTTTCTGTTTTCAGAAATAAATTCTTCTAAATACCCTAAAAGCTTCACATCAATCATACGCCCAAGATAAGAAAAGTATATTTTTATGCATATTTAGAACTTTGCCATGAAAAACATTGTCATATTAACAGGAGCAGGAATTTCTGCCGAAAGCGGATTAAAAACATTTAGAGATGCCAACGGTTTATGGGAAGGCCATGATGTTATGGAAGTTGCCACACCTGAAGGGTTTCAAAAAAATCCGGAACTAGTTTTAGAATTTTACAATCAAAGAAGAAAACAATTACTTACCGTTGAACCTAATGCCGCACACAAGGCTTTAGTTAAACTAGAAGAAAAATTTAATGTACATATTATCACCCAAAATGTAGATGATCTACATGAACGCGCTGGTAGCTCTCAGGTACTTCATTTACATGGAGAATTGTTGAAAGCTAGAAGTATGAATTCTACCAGTGAAATCTTTGAACAAAAAAAAGATATTTTATTGGGCGACACCTGTAAAAACGGATATCAATTAAGACCACACATTGTCTGGTTTGGTGAAGCCGTACCACTTTTGGAAGACGCAATCTCTATAACAGAAAAAGCAGATTATTTGATTATTATAGGTACTTCTATGCAAGTATATCCCGCAGCAAGTTTAATAGATTTTGTTGACAAAGCAACGCCCATTTATTTTATTGACCCTAAACCTGCCATATCAAAAACCCATAAAGACAATTTGACCATTATAGCCGAAACTGCAGTAGAAGGAACTCCTAATTTGGTTGCTTCCCTAATTGATAAATAATTCTGGTTTGTCTAACCCATTCAACTAACTTGACCTCTTCGTTGGCGGTAAGTTCAGAATCTTTATGGAATAGGGTATATTGAGACAACGGCATATTACCATTGACTACTTCTTCCTCTATCTCTTCCAACAAATGATCTTTCTTATCTATAGAATAATTTTCCCACTCAGAAAAATTCAAGTGTTCTTTACCTTCTTTAACATGATCTGCTAGCAAATATGAAATAGGTGCTATATTGTTGTACCACGGGTATTCTGTATTGTTACTATGACAATTATAGCATGATGTTTCAAAAATTTTTTTTAGTTCTGGGGAAGGATTAGTTTCCTCTATAAAAACTGCAGTATGATTACCTGCCGATATATTTTTAGTAGGACTGAAAAACTGCATCGCTATTAATACTATAATAATACCTAGGCTAATTTTTTTTAGTAATTTCATATTTGGGGGAAAATGAGGAATAAAGATACAATTTTATGACTAAGAAAGAACTTTATGAAGCATTGAATTATATAGGCGCTTCAAGAGACAATCGATATAGAATGGCCATTAAGATTGAAGAAAACCCTAATCAAATTCCTATACTTATTGAAATAATTAAAGATGAAATCGACCCTATTTCTTGTAAGGCAGCTTGGGTTCTAGAATATGTCGCAAAAAATAATCTACAACTTATTTTATTGAACATTAATGCATTTGTTGATGTATTAAAACATATTTCATTAGAGTCTTCTGTGCGCCCTGTATCAAAAATATGTCAACTACTAATATTGAGCGAGTTTTCTAAAAAATCAATTAAATCAATACAAAAATTAACCACAAATCACTTAAATGATATTACCGAAGCTGCTTTTGATTGGTTGATCGGTAATTATAAAGTTGCCCCAAAAGCATATTCCATGACCACCCTTTTACTAATAGGAAGAAGAATAGAATGGATCCATCCAGAATTGCAACAAATACTAAAACAAAACTACGAGAGCGGCAGTGCTGCATACAAGGCAAGAGCCAGAATGACCTTAAAAGTTCTAGAAAAAAGTAGCTCATTTAATAACCTGAGATAATTGTTCATTAAATCATTGTAATTGACCATAACTTAAAGCCATTAAGGTTTTAAACTTTAACACGAATAGGTATATTTGCCCCTTAATAATTTAACCATTGATTATGTCTCTTAATGCATTAAATGCCATTTCACCTATAGACGGTCGTTATAGCTCTAAAACCAAATCTTTGTCTGCTTACTTTTCAGAAGAAGCTTTAATAAAATATAGGGTTAGAGTAGAAATAGAGTACTTTATTGCACTTTGCGAAATTCCGTTACCTCAGCTTTCTTCTTTCGATTCATCGAAGTTTGAGGCATTAAAAAAAATATATACCGATTTCTCTACTGCCGATGCAGAAGAAATCAAAGAAATTGAAAGAACCACTAATCATGATGTTAAGGCTGTTGAGTACTTTATAAAGAAGGCGTTCGATGCCATGGGTATTTCTGAATATAAAGAGTTTATTCATTTCGGATTAACTTCTCAAGACATAAACAACACAGCTATACCCCTTTCAATTAAGGAGGCTATGAACGAGGTTTATGTTCCTCAGTATATAGAAGTTCTAGAAAAATTGGAGGAATTGACCAAAGAATGGTCAGAAATACCTATGCTGGCAAGAACACATGGTCAACCTGCATCCCCTACTCGCTTAGGTAAAGAAGTTATGGTTTTTGTTACGCGTTTAAAAGAGCAATTTAATTTATTGAATGATATTCCTAGTGCTGCTAAATTCGGCGGAGCCACAGGTAACTTTAATGCCCATTTAGTAGCATATCCTTCAATTGATTGGCAAGCCTTTGGTCAAAAATTTGTACAAGAAAAACTAGGTCTTCAACATTCGTTCCCTACAACACAGATTGAACATTATGACCACTTAGCAGCATTATTTGATGGTCTTAAACGTATAAACACTATTATTCTCGACCTTGATCGAGATTTTTGGACATACGTTTCAATGGATTACTTTAAGCAAAAAATTAAGGCAGGTGAAGTTGGATCATCTGCAATGCCACATAAGGTAAACCCTATTGATTTTGAAAACTCTGAAGGTAATCTTGGTATTGCAAATGCAATTTTTGAACATTTATCTGCAAAATTACCGGTTTCACGATTACAAAGAGATTTAACCGATAGTACTGTTCTTAGAAACGTTGGTGTTCCTTTTGGTCATACTATAATTGCTTTTCAATCTACCTTAAAAGGTTTGAATAAACTACTTTTAAATAAGGAGAAATTCGAGCAAGACCTTGAAAACAATTGGGCTGTAGTTGCTGAAGCTATTCAAACTATATTAAGACGTGAAAGCTACCCTAACCCTTACGAAGCTTTAAAAGGTCTTACACGTACTAACGAAAAGATTAACAAAAACTCAATTGCAAACTTCATCGATACTTTAGAGGTTTCTGACGAAATCAAAAACGAGCTGAAACAAATATCTCCCAGTAATTACACTGGTATTTAGGGAGGTTTTAATGCATTAAAACTTTTCTTTTGTTCATATACATCATATCGCCCTAAATGGGCGATATGTATTTTAATTTGTTATTCATAACCTATATATTACTCTTGAAAACAAAATGAAAAATATATGCAAACAAATTTCTCAGTTGAAGAATCAGTTGGAAATCTATGGAATAAATTAGACGGTTGGTTAGAGTCAATCATCTTAAAGTTACCAAATTTAGCAATGGCTGTTTTGGTAATGTTCTTATTTTACTTTCTAGCAAGAGGAGTACGCAAGGTTCTTAAAAAAACTATTCTTAGAAAAATTTCTCAAGTTTCTATCCAGGAAATAATTGCCAAGGTTGTATTTGTGGCAATTATTCTAATCGGATTTTTCATTGCCTTAGGTGTTTTAGATTTAGATAAAGTTTTAACAAGTATATTAGCTGGTGCAGGTGTTGTCGGTCTAGCCATTGGTTTAGCATTACAAGGCACGCTAAGTAACACGTTTGGCGGACTTATTCTTTCTTTTATGCCACAGCTTAAAATAAATGATTTTATTTCTGCTGATGGTGAGTCTGGCTTCGTTACCGAAATTAGCTTAAGAAACATTATTCTTAAAAAACCTGATAATAATGTGGTAGTTATACCTAACTCTAAATTTATTGAAGGTTCTTTCACTAATTATTCTATGCATGATAGAAATAGAATTTTTGTTAATTGTGGAGTTAGTTATGAAAGCGACCTACAAATGGTCGAAGATTTAACGGTTAAAATTATTGCTGATACCTTCAAACAGAATGATAATGAAAATGTAGAATTCTTTTTTACAGAATTTGGTGATAGTTCTATTAATTTTATGGTTCGATTTTGGACAGATTGTGTTAATGTAAAGCAAGAGCATGCTGCAAGACATAAAGCGATTAAAATTATTAAAAAGAATTTCGATGAGCGCGATATCAATATTCCGTTTCCAATTAGGACTTTAGACTTTGGAAAAAACAATCTACAAATTGTTAAGGAGTAAATAGGGTAACTGATTATTATATTTAAAAGACAAAACCAAAAAGCCCGTTGAGCAAGTTCAACGGGCTTTTTATTAACTAACTAGACTAAGTTTATTTATTGATTTGTACCTCATGTGGATAAGGGATTTCTATACCGGCTTTATCTAATGCCTCTTTTGTTCCTTCTATCGTTCCAAAATAAACATCCCAATAATCTTCTGGCTTACAGAAAGGACGTACCGCAAGATTTACAGAACTATCAGCTAATTCAGAAACGTTAACCGATGGCGCTGGATCCTTTAATACCTTAGGGTTTGCTTGTAACATTTCAAGTAAAACTTGTTTAGTTTTCTGAAGATCAGAACCATAATCGACACCTACAGTAGTATCTACTCTCATTTTTCCTTCCGTAGTGTAATTGATTATATTTCCATTTGCCATAGCTCCATTAGGTATAATAGCCAATTTGTTCTGTGGCGTAATCAATTTAGTTGTAAAAATTTCTATTTCTTTTACACTACCAAGCACTCCTTGTGCTTCGACTAAATCACCAATTTTATAAGGTTTAAAAATTATAAGTAATACACCACCTGCAAAATTAGATAGTGAACCTTGCAAAGCTAAACCAATTGCTAAACCAGCTGCTGCAATAACTGCTGCGAAACTTGTAGTCTCTACTCCTAAGGTTGAGATAACAGTGATAATCAAAAATATCGTTAATGCCCATTTTACTAAGCTTAGTAAAAATTTCTGCAACGATTGATCGTACTGTTGTGCGGTCATACCTTTTCTAGTAACACCTACCAACTTCTTAATTACCCAAGAACCTACTATATAAATAACAATGGCCATAAGAACTTTTGGTCCATATTCCATTGCTAAATCAATTCCTTTGTCAATCCATACTTGTGCGTTTTCCATTTTTTAAATGTTTGTTTAGGTTGTTATTTAATTGTTCTCATATATTATGACACTATTATTCTTAAAAGGTCACAATAAAAATAAACTTAAACATTAAATAGCACAAACAAACAAACGGCAATATTAATTCAACTTTCTGATAATAAGCATTCTAAATCAACAAATTTAACCTTTAATTAAATTATCAAATAATTTAATTCCTTTTACATTAAAATCAGATTTTTCCATTTTCTTTACTATTTGCACAAAGCTTGCAGGATTCATATCATCTCCTAATACGCGAACTAATATCAATCCTTTATCATCGTTATCTCCATAAACTATTACTTCATCAATTGTATCACCATCTCCTTTAATCTGTATGGTTGCTTTTCCCATTGAAGTATTCATTTTCATAAGCTCATTATATTCTGAACTTTTTAATATCGAGTTAATAGCACTCTTCTGAATTTCATAATCAGCAATATTTTCGATTTTCTTTTGAAATACCAGAACATTCATTTTTTTGAGCGACGCAGCAACCTCTTTTTCTGAAGCGCTTAAATCTACTTTATCTAAATTTAAAAGACTTGATGGTAAATCAAAAGACATGAAGTTTGGATTCTCTGCATTTGCTATAAAATACTGCTGTAAACTTTGTTCTTTTGAACACGATGAAATGGCTATACCTATTAACAAAACAACACTTATACATAACTTTTTCATATCATATTTTTTAAATTGAAAAAAGGTCTTTTAATTTAAAAAAAGACCTTTTAACTACATTATTTATTTACCTGAAGCTTTATTTAAATCTTTAGGTAAATCCATTTTACTCGTTAGTGTGCCAATTTTATTTAAATCAATATCACCAGAAAGACTTACTAACACAGTTTCAACTTTTCTACCATGATTGCCTACCGTTACATTTTCCAAACCACTAACAAACATTAATAATTCTGAAACATGGTCTTTTTTATCGCCATCTTTTACATAGAACTTAACATTGACGTCTTCATCTTTAACACGCATCAATTCTTCTAACTTAGAAGATTTTAAATACTTTTTTACTGTTGATGCCATATCTGCCGAAACAGCTGTATCTTCAGTCATAAACACTTTAACGTTTTTAAGTCCGCTTGCGATTTCAACAAACTCTTTTGCCTCCTTGTCATCGCTCATTCCTCCAAATTTAGAAACAAGATCTATCATTCCTTTATTAACGATTACGGAACCAACATTGTCCATATTTTCATATTTGTCAAATACAGATTGAGAAAAGCCCAATGCGGGTAAAATTGCCATTAAAAATACTACTGCTACTTTTTTCATGATTGTTGTTTTTAGTGCCATTACCTTATTTGGCTTAGGCGATTGATGAATTGATGATTACTTTTTATTTAACACATTGTAATTACCGGGCAAATGCGTTAATTTCTTAATTACCCTTTTTTGATGCTTTACCCAATTGATCACCACCAGGTAAATCCATTTTATCGGTCAATTTAGATACCGATTGTAAATTAATGTCACCGGTCAATGACAAAAGAACTGTTTCTAATTTTTTACCGTTAATATCAATATCTTTTAAACCCGTAACGAACATTAATAATTCTTTTACATGATTACTGTCCTTACCTTCTTTTACATAAAACTTTACATTAGAATTGCCGTCGCGCACTCTCATTAATTCTTCAAACGAAGAGCTATTAAGGCGATTGGTAACCCAGCTATCAACATCTTTAGAAATGGAAGCATCTTCGGTAGTTATTACTTTAAAACTGGTTATAGAATTTACCAACTCAAAAAACTCTTTAGCCTCTGGATCATCTGAACTTACACTCATTTTGCCCAACATTTGAAACATTTTTGGTTGCATGGCAACAAAAGTCACTTTATCATTATCTTCATATTTCTCAAAAATATCTTGAGCACTAATAATTACCGGGGCTAATACCAAAAGGGCTAATATTAATATCTTTTTCATCTTAATTATTTTTTATTAAAAATTTATTCGTTGTTTTTTCAAATTCTTCTAGATAATACAATTGCTCTGTTCCTTTATTAAAATTCATTGCCAATAAAGCTAATGCCTCTTTTGCTGATTCAATTTCTTCAGCTGTATACTCATCAGCTAAAGTAACTGGTGGCGGTGTTGGTTGATAAAAATAGAAACCAACCATAAATATTGCAATTGCAGCAACAGATACCCATTTCAAATAATTTATTTTAGGTTTTAATTGAATCTGTTTGGTAAAACGCTCTTCTTTTACTTTTGAAAAATACTTGAACAAAGGGGCATATTGCTCTAAATGAGGCGCAATGTCATCTTCTGAAAAATATGATTTTAACATTTCTTCTTCAGCAACCGTTGCAGTCGCTTCAAAATACTTTTCTATTAATTTTTCTATTTTATGCAATTCCATAACTATGCTTTTCCATTAATTTTGTTCTTACTGTTTTTCTTGCCCTAGACAAAGCTACTCGTATAGCAGTAGGTTTCATATCCAACATTTTTTCTATTTCCTCATATTCGTATTGTTCTATATCACGCAACTGTAATACCATTTTTTGTTGCTCTGGTAATTCTTCCATAATTCGTTCAACCCAATTGATGCTATCTTTTGCTTCTAACTGACCTTGAAGAGATGTATTTACATCCGTATAATTTGTATGCACCAATTTCAAATTACCGGCTTGCTTAGATTTTAGTCTATCCAAACAAAAATTCTTGGTCATGGTCATTGCAAACGCCTCCACATTATTATAAGATTCCATTTTATTTTTCTTCGACCATAATTTTATAAGAATTTCTTGGGTAGCATCTTCAGCTTCCTCTGTTGAAACCAATAATCTTTTAGCCATACGAAACAACTTGTCCTTTATTGGTAGTACTATATTTAAAAACTCCTTTTGCTTCATTTTGGTCTGGCAATTTGTAAACCTACTTATCGACCTACATTATGAAGACGATTCGGAACAATTTTTGTTACAATAAATATTTAAATAAATAACATGTAAGTAAATTTAACATCCTTATACTAATTAATTACGTACTTACTTAAATGATTATTTTCTATATTTTAATGAACTTTCTAATTAAAGAATTTTCTAAACATTAATAAAATTAAAAAAAGCTATGAAGAAATTTTTCTTGTCCCTCCTTTGTTTAGGTTTTGTTATTACTTCATGTAATAATGATGATGACCAAATTATTGAAGACGAAATTGAAAATACTGAAGAAGAGGAAATTATTCTTGATATTGAGGTTCAGAATTTTTTCTGGCAAACCTTAAATCTTTATTATTTCTGGCAAGGTGAAGTTCCAGATTTATCAGATGATCTTTTTGATACGCAAACAGCTTATGAAGAATATCTTGCAGAAAATGAAGATCCTGTAGATTTTTTAGAAAATAAATTACTTTTTTCTGAAGATAGATTTACATTTTACAGTGATGATTATACTGAATTAGTGAATAGCTCTGCTGGTATTTCTAAAAGTAACGGACTTCAATTTGGTTTAGGTCGAATTACCGGTACAGATGATTTATTTGGATTTGTTGAATATGTGGTTAAAAATTCTGATGCAGCCGGACAAGACATTGAAAGAGGAGATCTTTTTGTTGGCGTAGATGGACAAACAATTACAATCGATAATTATATTGATTTACTATTTGGCGATGATGATACATATACGTTAAATATGGCAGAAATTGTTGATGGTGGTCTAAGTCCAAATGACAAAGAAATAACCTTAACAAAATCTGAAAATTTAGAGGAAAACCCTATTCATGTAACTAATGTAATTACTTCTGGAGATAAAAAAATAGGTTATTTAATGTACAACCAATTTGTTGCTGGTTCTGAGGATGCATTGAATACGGTTTTCTCTGATTTTATGTCGCAAGGTGTTAACGAATTGGTTCTTGATTTAAGGTACAACCCTGGTGGCAGAGGGTCGACTGCTGCCGTTTTAGCTAGTTTAATTAAAGGGACCAATACATCAGATTTATTATTTAGAACTATTTACAATGCCAAGTTGCAAGCGGAATTCGATAGTAGTCTTACAGACAATTATTTTGTAAGTACAACCGGTACCTCAGATGGAAATTCCAATGCACCTTTGAACACATTAAATTTAAATACCGTATATATTATTGCAACAGAAGCATCTGCCTCTGCTAGTGAGCTGGTCATGGTAGGTCTAGAGCCATATATGAATGTTATACATATCGGTGGTACAACTGTTGGTAAAAATCAGGGTTCGGTTTTATTTGTTGACGACCCAGATGGTGGTAATGTTTATGATGCAGATAGAGTAGATGAAATTAATCCGAATGTACAATGGGGCTTACAACCAATTATTAGTAGTGTTGAGAATAGTGTAGGCTTCTCTGATTATGTAGATGGGTTGCTACCAGATATAGAGCTTTCAGAAGATGTTACCAACTTAGGGGTTTTGGGTAATGCGAATGAGCCTTTATTGGCACGAGCGATACAAGAGATAACTGGAAATGGAGCAAAAAGCAGTTTTGAAGTACTTATACCGGCAAATTTAGTTTCCAGTTCAAAACTTTACAACCCGAGAAATACTGCGTTATTACTAAACAATAGTGTTCCTTTGGCAAAAATTCCTTTAACTGAAACGAAATAAATTCAAAACATTTCAGTTTCCCTAATTATGAAGAAGATATTAATATTACTTATTACTATATTATCGTTCTCTTGTTCTAACGATGATGACTTGACGTTGACCAATACTGTAGACCCAGATGGATCTGCAGATGTAGAAGTGCAAGATTTCATGTGGAAAGCAATGAATTTCTGGTATTTTTGGCAAGAAAATGTTGATGATTTAGCAGACGATAGATTTGAAAACACTACCGACGGAAGTGCTGCCTACACTGCATTTTTGGACTCTGAAGATGACCCTGCCGCTTTTTTTGAAAATAAATTACAGTATATCGAAGATCGATTTAGTTTCTATAATGAAGATTATAGAGAATTAACCAATTCTTTAGCTGGTATTTCTAAAAGTAACGGATTGGAATTTGGTCTGGTTCGTTTTGAAGATAGTGAAGAACTATTTGGTATTGTACGATATATAGTTCCGAATTCAAATGCTTCTACAGTTGAAATACAACGTGGTGATTTCTTTACCGGTGTCGACGGGCAAACTTTAACTCTAAATAATTATATAGATTTATTATTTGGCGATAATGACACCTATATCTTAAATATGGCAAATTTCTCAAATGGCAGCATTGTGCCAAATGAAGAAGAGGTTTCCCTTACTAAAGAAGAAGGTTTAGCAGAAAATCCTGTTTTTATTTCAAAGTCTTTTACCATTGGAGGAGAAAATATTGGTTACATCATGTATAACCAATTTACGAATGAATATGATGATGATCTATATGCCGCTGTAGAAGATTTAAAAGCCGCCGGAATAACAAATCTTATTATGGATTTACGTTATAACCCTGGTGGTTCGGTGAACACAACTCGCTTATTGGCCAGTATGATTTATGGTACGAATACTTCAGATTTATTTCTTAGAAAGCGTTATAACAACAAGCTTCAAGATCAGTTTAATGACAGTCAGTTAGAAGTTTACTTTGCTGATAATGTAAACGGCAGCGCTATAAATTCTTTAGGCTTAACCCAATTATATGTTTTAACATCAGCTAGTTCTGCCTCAGCTAGTGAATTATTGATCAATAGCTTAGAACCATATATGGATGTTATTCAGATTGGCGATGTAACCAGAGGTAAAAATGAATTTTCTACTACACTAGTTGATGATCGTGACAATTCTTATTTATATACACCATCGCGTGTAAACAATATTAATCCAGACAATCAATGGGCAATTCAACCTTTAATAGGAAGAAACGAAAATGCCGATGGTTTCTTTGACTTTACAGATGGTTTACAGCCAGATTATGAGTTACTTGAAGATTATGGCAACCTAGGTATTTTAGGTGAAGAAAATGAACCGCTTTTAGCGAAGGCAATTGAGTTGATTACAGGTGCTACCGGCAAAAAAGATTTTACTGTTACATACCCCATAAACGTTATTAGTAGCTCTAAAGAACATAGCTTAATAAGTGGTAAAATGATCGATGATACTTTTTACGACATGGAATTTTAAGATGCTATTATCATCTATTAAAAAAGGACAGCTATTATGCTGTCCTTTTTTTAATTAAATAATTCGAGTTATAAACTCAGATTAAAGCCTAAGCGAACATTTCTTCCTTTTGTAGTAAACGAAACCAATTCTGTATATTCTTCATTTAAGAGATTATCTACCGCTAAAAAGGCAGATAAATTAGTGCAAAATTGATGCTTCAATTGCAGGTTTGCCAAATTAAAACTATCTAACGTTACATCTGAAAACGTAGCAAAATCTATATCTGTTCTATCTGACACATACTGATAAGATAGGCCTAAAAAGGTATTCTCTTTAATAACATACCCTATTGTTGCATTAATTTTACTTTTTGGAACTCTTAATGCTAAACCTTCTTTAGAATTTGTATATGTATAATTGGCATCAAATGTAAGCCCATTAGCTAACCCTGAATTTAAACCTACTTCTACCCCATCAAAATGTGCTGTTTCAGCAGCGTTTCTATATTGACTCTCAAAAGTAACTGGATCAATCGTTTCAAAAACTATTCTGTCATCTTCTCTTCTATTAAAATACACTGCATTGATGGTAAAGACATCCGAAATTTTATATTCCAATCCCCCCTCTAAAGTGGTATCCTCCTCTGGTTCTAAATCAGGATTCGCTCCAAACGGACCATATAATTGCGATAAATTAGGTGCAATGTAAGAAGTTGCATAACTACCCATAAACTTTAAATAGCCTTCATTAATATCTATTCTGTACGATGGATTGATATTATAAATGAAATTAGAACCGTATTCACTGTGATTGTTTAATCGTACACCCGCATTTACATTTAATCCATGAGAACCAACATAAACCGCATTTAAATAAGGATCTACAGTACTGGCATCATACTCTTCGGTAAATAAAGTTTTATTGTCTATATAATTTAAACCGACAATAGTATGAATGTTACCGGAAAAAGTGTATTTATTGAAGACATCCAGTATATATGATTGAGAATCGAAGCTTGATGGAAAATTAGATTCGAACACTCTATTTATTTGATTAAAAGCGGTATTTATATTAATACTTCCGTTTTCATACCCATATTTAGAACCAAGACCAAATCGAGATTGCTCACTAGTAAAATGAAAATCTGCATCTTCAATCGGGAATCCGTTATCGTAGTCACTATTCAACTTATTATAAAACGCAGAACCATTAATTTCAAAGCGATCAGAGAATTCGTATCCTACTTTTAAGTTTCCATCAATTCTAGATACAACATCTTCGTCGGTACCTATAGCTGCAGATAATCCATCGGTAAATTGATGTCCACCAGATGCCAAAACAGAAAGTTTACCCTTCTTTGCCGTAAGATTAATAGTGTTAGAAATATCTGAAATATTATAATTCTGATCTGCCTCAGTTTGGTTAGTACCATAACTAGATATAACCTCAAGTGCTAGCCCTTCTTTCTTAGCTTTTTTGGTCGTAATATTAATAACTGCAGTAGCTGCAGAATTACCATAAAGCGTACTAGCTGCACCTTTTAATATTTCAATACTTTGAATTTGTGAGGTATTCAACAACCTTAAATCATATTCAGCACTTGTACCCGATGGATCAGAAACCTGAATGCCATCTATGACAACCAAGACCTGGCGATTATTACCACCTCTTACATAGGTAGAAAGATTCTGACCTGCATAACTTCTGGTTCCGTTGATTTCGATACCACTTTTGGTATTGATAATTTCGGCAACAGAGCGCCCTTGATTATGTTCCAGTTCTTTTTGAGATATAGTAATTATGGTCTTACCCGAGTTTTCACGTTTCAGTTCAAAACGCGAATCACTAACGACAACTTCATCAAGTTGTAACGTTTTTGTAGAATCTTGCTCTTGCTGTGCCCCTACTTTTGCACATAATAATACAGTGACCGCCGGCCACATCAAATAATTTTTCATTCGTTTAAATTCATAAACGGGAGCGTAGTATGTCTGTACCCATACGCAAACTTTTATCCCGAAAGTTTCACATTGTTTGTTTGAATAAGGCAGGTCTCCTGACTTGTTTAATACTATTTTGCCTTCCCATAATTTCTGAACCGGTTCAGAAATCAAAGTGGCTTTGAAGAAAATAGCACCTTCTTAAAAGAAGTATCAAAGAATATCTATTCGCCAATAGATATATTTTAAATAAACTTACAGTTGCGGGAACAGCTCTAGATTTTCACTAGATTCCCTTTTAATTTCATGACTAAAAGCAATGAAAACCAAAATTCACGGCGAATGTAAACATTTAGTTTAATCTTTCTAAGTAAACTTTTATAATACTACTTTTGAATAATAGACGAATTTCTACCATGCTCAAACATTTGTATTTTATTAGTTGCCTTGTTTTACTCTTCGCATGCAAGCAAGAGAAAAAAGAAATATTACCAACTAACAGCATCACAAATAGCACAATTATTAAGCATGCCAATGGTTTTACCATTAATACACAAAATAATGGTATCACAATTATCAAGGTTTTAAAACCATGGACAAATGCTGAAACCACACACATTTACGCTTTAGTACCTAAAAAAATGCAGTCAAGCATAACCTTAAATAAAGGTGACTATGATGCCATAATATTTACTCCGGTAGAAAATATTGTAGTAACCTCAACTACTCACATTCCTGCTTTAGAGGAATTAGGAGTTTTAGATCAACTTATTGGATTTCCCGATACTAAATATATTTCATCAAAAGAAGCGAGAAAAAAAATTGATTCTGGAAAAATCAAAGAATTAGGCATTAATGAAAGCCTTAACACAGAAGTTATTTTAGCCTTGCAACCAGACCTAATCTTCGGTTTTGCCATTAATGATGGTAATAGTACATACGAAACTATACAACGTGCCAATATTCCTGTAATATATAATGGCGACTGGGTAGAAGAAACCCCTTTGGGAAAAGCGGAATGGATTAAATTCTTTGCTCCTTTTTTCAACAAGGTCAAAGAGGCGGATGTATTTTTTAATGAAATCGAAGAATCTTATCTAGAAGCCAAATCATTGGCCTCTAAAGCAAGTAAAAAACCAACTGTAATTAGCGGAGCTCTCTATAAAGATGTTTGGTACTTACCCGGCGGAAGAAGTTGGGCCGCTAATTTTTTAAACGATGCCAATGCAAATTACCTATGGAGTACCACCGAAGAAAACGGAAGTCTGTCATTAAGTTGGGAGAGTGTTCTAGATAAAGGGCAACATGCCGAATATTGGATCGGACCGGCCCAGTTTACATCTTACCAAGAAATGAAGTCTTCTAGCCCACACTACAAACAGTTTGATGCTTTTCAGAAAAATAAAATTTTCACTACCGCAAATACAAAAGGGGAAACTGGTGGCACCTTATATTATGAACTAGGTCCGCAAAGGCCTGACCTTGTATTAAAAGATTTAATTCAAATTTTACATCCAGGGTTATTACCTAATTATGAACCCTTCTTTTTTAAACCGCTGCTTTAATTGTCTAAACAGTTTACATATAACTTTCATTTTATAGTACTGATGTTTGTATTGCTTACATGTTTTGTAATCAACATTAGTTTGGGCTCTGTAAGCATTTCTTTTTTTGACACCATTAAAGTGTTGTTTGGGTCAGTTTCTGAAGATTCTTCGAATTCGTATATTATTTGGCAATACCGATTACCTAAAGCTATAACCGCCATACTAGTTGGCGGCGGGCTTTCATTAAGCGGATTGTTGATGCAGACCTTGTTTAGAAACCCTCTGGCAGGACCTTATGTTTTAGGCATAAGTTCTGGGGCAAGTTTAGGTGCTGCAATTATAATTATGGGATCTTCCCTATTTACAGGATTTTTTGCTTTCTCAGCGTTCAATGACATTACTCTAGCTATAACATCTAGTATAGGTAGCTTTTTAGTACTAATTCTCGTTTTAGTAGTTGCCGCAAAAATAAAAGACACTATGTCTCTATTAATTATAGGCCTCATGTTCGGTAGTATAACAGCTGCGATAGTAAGTGTGCTATCGTACTTTACAAAAGCTGAAAAATTACAACAGTATATTTTCTGGTCTTTTGGAAGTTTAGGCAATTTAACTTGGTTACAAATTCTCATTGTTGCCTCATGCACTATCACAGGTATTACACTGAGTATCATCACTATAAAACCTTTAAATGCTTTTTTACTAGGCGAAAACTATGCCAAAAGTTTGGGTATTCAACTTCAAAAATCTAGATACTTAATTATTATAGCAACCGGATTGCTAGCAGGCGGTATAACTGCCTTTGCAGGACTTATTGCATTCGTTGGTATTGCCGTACCACACATCACAAGACAGATGTTTCATACAACCGACCATAAAATTCAAATTCCCGCTGTTCTATGCTGTGGAGCAATCTTAATGCTAATTTGTGACACCATAGCTCAATTGCCAGGATCTGTAAGCGTATTACCTATTAACGCTATTACAAGTATATTAGGTGCACCTGTAGTTATTTGGCTGTTGGTTCGTAAAAGAAAAATGATATTTTAATATAAAACTTTAGTTATCAATAGCACCAATTTAAATAATATTTTACAAGTTGCAAACCTATCTATTGGGTATGGAACAGATGTAGTTGCTTCATCGATATCTTTTGAATTACAAAAAGGAGAACTTGCTGCAATAGTTGGTGTCAACGGAATAGGAAAATCTACATTACTGCGCACTTTAGGAAATTTTCATCCTAAAATTCTTGGTACCATACACATTGAGGAAAAGGCTTTAAGCACCTATAACGAACTGCAATTAGCTTCTAAAATAAGTGTAGTTCTCACAGAATCGATTGCTTCAAAGAATTTATCGGTTTACGAACTATTAGCTTTAGGTAGGCAACCTTATACCAACTGGTTAGGTAAATTGACTGATCACGACATTTCAATTATTGATAATGGCATTGCGCTTTTAGAACTAGAACCGTTCTTAAATAAAAAATGTTTTCAATTGAGTGATGGTCAATTACAACGTACACTTGTTGCCAGAGCTTTAATTCAAGATACCGATATCATACTACTAGATGAACCTACTACACATTTAGACCTATATCATAAGGTTCAAATTTTAAAACTTTTAAAATCAATTGCAAATAAAACAAACAAGACCATTTTGTTTACGAGTCATGAAATTGAGATGGCAATTCAACTATGTGATAAAATGTTAATCTTAGATGGGTTAACAAATCCATTTGATGAACCTTGTAAGCTAATAGAAAACAAAAGTTTTGATACACTTTTCCCTGCTGATACTATTTCTTTTGATGCGCATACTGGCTCTTTCAAAATAAAGAAGTAGCTATTTTACATGTACAAGATATTCAATTAGGTATGTTAATTAAAATACACCGACACATTTAAACTATATTACCCAATCAAGTATCTTTACCACATCACTTTAATTCATAAATGAACGAAATTTATATTTACTTAATAATAGGAATCCTTTGTCTTGCCTTAGGATATTTTTTAGGTAATTATATTCAGTTATTAAAAACAAAATCTCGTCAAAGTACCTTAGAAGAACGGGAACAACAGATGCTTAATAATCTTTCTGTTTTTCAAGATAGATTAAAAGATAGCGAGATACAAAAAGTACAACTACAGTCAGACAAAGAACGGTTAGGCAATCAAATAGTTCGTTATCAATCGGATATAGAAAATTTACAGCTTAAGAATAGAGAGCAGAAAGAGGAGGTAGAAAAGCTTCAAGAGAAATTCACTAAGGAGTTTGAGAATCTTGCAAATAAAATATTGGAAGAAAAGAGTTTAAAATTTACAGAACGAAACGAGAAAAATATCAAAGACATTCTTACTCCGTTAAATGAAAAAATACTCCTTTTTGAAAAGAAAGTTGAAGAAAGTCAGAAAGAAAACATCAGTATTCATTCTGCCTTAAAAGAACAACTGTTAAATCTTCAAACCCAGAATATAAAAATTACGCAAGAAGCCGAGAACTTGACCAAAGCACTAAAAGGTGATAGTAAAATGCAAGGTAACTGGGGCGAGCTTGTACTGGAGCGCGTATTAGAAAAATCAGGATTAGAGAAAGATCGAGAATACAGCGTTCAACAAAGCTTTACGCGTGAAGATGGTAGCCGAGTTTTACCAGATGTTATCATCAACCTACCAAATGGCAAGAAAATGGTGGTAGATTCAAAAGTTTCATTGACTGATTACGAACGTTATGTAAATGCTGAGGATGAATTCAGAGAGAAGTTTTTAAAAGACCATATCAATTCTTTAAGAAGACACGTAGATCAGTTATCTGCAAAAAAATATGAAGATTTATATCAAATGGAGAGTCCAGATTTTGTTTTAATGTTCGTACCTATTGAACCTGCATTTGCAATTGCCATTAACCAAGATAGCTCTTTATACAACAAAGCTTTTGAGCAAAATATTATAATTGTTACACCTTCAACACTTCTTGCTACCTTGCGCACGATCGATAGTATGTGGAATAATGAGAAGCAACAACGAAATGCTATTGAAATAGCACGGCAAGCGGGTGCACTTTATGATAAATTTGAAGGCTTTGTTGGCGACTTATTGAAAGTAGGCAAAAAGATGGACGATGCTAAAGATGGATACCGTGGCGCAATGAACAAATTAGTAGGTGGTCGCGGAAATATCATCACTAGTATTGAAAAGCTAAAAAAAATGGGTGCAAAAGCCAAAAAATCAATTCCAGAATCGCTTTTGAATAAAGCTTTAGAAGATGATGATTTTGAAGAAGAACCTAAACTAAAACTTTAATAACTAACCATTAAATCAATATTTAAACTAAACACATGAAAAAGATAGTATCATTACTTTTATTAAGCGTAGTCGTTATTGTCGCTCTATATTATGCCTTTATTTACTTCGTTACTTTTAGCGAAGGTGTACGATCTGGAGAGCTTATAAAAATTAGTCATAAAGGCGTAATAGCAAAAACTTGGGAAGGCGAAATAAGTCAAGGGATTTCTGGTGCCCAAATATTTTCATTCTCTGTACTGGACAAGGATAAAGAGGTGATTGAAAAATTACAAGAATATCAAGGTCAGTATGTAAAAGTAAGCTACGTAGAACGCTATACAACTTTCTTTTGGTTAGGCGATTCTAAATATTTTGTCACCGAAGTTCAAGCAGAAAAATCACCCCATTTTAGAAATTAAGGAAGAAACAACAAGTCTATGGAAAAGTTTAAAAGTGTAAGAGAGTCTAGAGTTTCTATAACGGAGTTGATGCTACCCTCCCATTCTAATTTTGGAGGAAAAGTTCATGGTGGGCACATATTGAACCTAATGGATCAAATTGCCTTTGCATGCGCTTCTAAGCACTCGCAACAGTATTGCGTAACGGCATCTGTTAATCGTGTAAATTTCTTGAACCCTATTGAAGTAGGTGAATTGGTAACCTTAAAAGCAAGTATTAATTATACAGGGCGTACCTCAATGGTCGTAGGTGTTCGTGTGGAGTCTGAAAATATTACATCGGGCACAAAAAAGCATTGTAATTCATCTTACTTTACCATGGTAGCAAAAGGAACAGATGGCAAAAATGTTTCTGTACCAGGATTAATCATTTCTGACGACCAAGGTATTAGAAGATTCGCACGTAGCAAATATCGCAAATTAGAAGCTCAAGAAAGAGATACTAAATTTGAATCTAAAACCTTTAACTCAGAAGATTATATTAAAGAATTGGAAACTGAAAATATTAAGATTGAAATGAAGTAAGAAGTTTTGCAGCAGCAGCATCTAAAAACCAGACCAAGTCTTTTGTTTTAGGTGCTACATGGCTTGCAGGGTATTCTAAATAACCTTCTTCTCTATCTATAATCATCTTAACCTTTTCAGCCTTGCTTTCACCGGTGACCAAAAAAGCAACAGTTTTAGCATTATTGATTATTCTACCCGTCAGTGAAACCCTTCGTTGACCAGATTCTGGATGAATAGCAACTTCACAATTATCAGGTGAAACCCATAAGTTGATTTCATGTGGAAAAATTGATGCTGTATGCCCATCATCACCCATACCAAGAATAACTAAATCGAATTGAGGTAAACCTAATTCTTTTGGTAATTCTTTATCCAACAAATCACCATAAAGCTTCGCTTCTTCCTTAGGGTCGATTTCTCCTTTTATTCTATGAATATTTTCCTCTGGTATATCAACTTTAGATATTAAATGATCAACAGTCATTTTATAATTACTTTCGGCATCATTGGGCGCTACACATCTTTCATCGCCCCAATATAAATGAATAGCACTCCAATCTACATCATTAGCAAACTCTTCTGCCAAAACATCAAATACGATTTTAGGCGTACTACCACCTGATAATGCTATATGAAAAGACTTCTGAGTACCTGACTTATGAATCAGATACTTAGAAAATTCTTCTGCAACTTTTGTTTTATTTTGATAAACTTTTACTTCCATCTTAATTACAATCTTTAATTATCTTAGCAGGTATCTAGCAAATTACACAATAGCCAGATTCGTCTGCTAAATTCTCGCTAGGGTTTCTCCACTCTCCTACCCCTTCAATAAGCTCATTGGCATTCTCAGGCCCCCAAACTCCTGCTGCGTAGCCATACATTTTTACATCTTTACCATTCTTCCAATATTCAAGAATTGGATCAACAAATGCCCAAGCTGCTTCAACTTCGTCTGCTCTTGCGTACAATGTAGCATCGCCCTGCATAGCATCTAACAATAAACGTTCGTAGGCTTCCATTACATTAGTTTCTGATAAACTAGAATAGTAAAAATCCATATTGGCACGCTCCACCTCAAAACCTTGCCCCGGAACTTTTACTCCAAACTTGATTAAAATTCCTTCATCTGGTTGAATTCGAATAATCAACTTATTATCCTTATTACTAATACCAGATTCCTTAAATATTTGATGGTGTGGCGTTTTAAAATGAATGACCACTTCGGTTACCTTGGTTGGCATATGTTTGGCTGTTCTAACATAAAAAGGAACGTCTGCCCAACGCCAATTATCAACAAAAAACTTAATTGCCGCAAAAGTTTCGGTAGTAGAATTTTCATCTACGCCATCTTCTTCACGATAACCTTTTACTTCTTTACCATCAACTTTAGATGCTACATATTGCGCTCTTATCGTATTTTCGAAAAGTGTTTTCTCATCAGTCATTATTTTAAGTGACTTTAGAGCCTTCAATTTCTCATTACGAATTTCTTCTGCATCCGCACTCAAAGGTGGCTCCATTACAATAAGGGCAACTATTTGCAGCAAATGGCTTTGAAACATATCTCTAAGTGCACCAGATTTATCATAGTAACCACCTCGCTTTTCAACACCTACACGTTCTGCATTAGTAATTTCGACATGGTGAATGTAATTTCTATTCCATAATGGCTCAAAAATGCTATTAGCAAAACGTGTTACTAATAAATTTTGTACTGTTTCTTTTCCTAAATAATGATCGATTCTAAATATTTGAGATTCTTTAAAGTACGTATGCAAACCATCATTCAATTCTTTAGCAGATTCAAGGCTATAACCAAAAGGTTTTTCAACAATTATTCTTCGCCATCCAGATTTTTCATCGTTTAATCCTTGATCAGATAAATTTTTTGCTATTGTCTCATATAAGCTAGGTGGCGTAGATAAATAGAACATATGATTACCATTGGTACCATATTTTTGATCTAAATCTGAAATTCGCTTCTCTAAACGTTCATATGAAATATCATAATCCGACCCTAAGTCTTCATAAAAAAGCTTGTTCGCGAACTTATTTATAAAATCCTCGTCGAATTCTTCTCTTTCTTTCTCTAAATAAGGACTTTCTAGAACTACCTTACTTCTAAATTTTAAATCTCCTAAATCACTTCTGCTTACACCAAGCACAACAAAATTATCAGGAAGATCATTTCCCTTATATAAATTAAATATTGCTGGTATTAATTTTCTTGCTGTTAAGTCTCCAGATGCCCCAAAAATTACGAGCATTTGATTTTCTGTCTTTTTCATTATAGGTAGATGTTCATTATTATTCAAATATCTTAAAAAGTAAGCCATTATCGGTCTTCTTTAAGACGGAATTTGGAATTAAAGTCAATATTTTAAATTATTTTTGATTCTATAAATGTTATCGCTGTATCATTCTAAAATAGTATAACATATTTATATATTTTAATTATAAAACAATCAATTTATGTATGATTTTGGTTTAGTAGGTCTAGGAGTAATGGGACAGAATTTTATCTTAAACGTAGCCGATAATGGTTTTTCTGCTTATGGATATGATTTAGATGATGAAAAGGTAGAAGCTCTGAAGACATTAGGTGGAGATTTAGACAAAGTTAGTGCTTCTAGTAACATTAAAACCTTCGTAAAAAACCTTAAACAACCACGTAAAATAATGCTTTTAGTACCTGCAGGTAAAATTGTAGACGGTGTAATAGAATCATTATTACCACATATTGATAAAGGAGATATTATCATTGACGGAGGAAACTCTTTCTTTACTGATACCGACAGAA
The DNA here is from genome assembly GCF_045063735.1 of Maribacter sp. Asnod1-A12. Classification (NCBI taxonomy): domain Bacteria; kingdom Pseudomonadati; phylum Bacteroidota; class Flavobacteriia; order Flavobacteriales; family Flavobacteriaceae; genus Maribacter; species Maribacter sp. Asnod1-A12. The sequence goes on along the minus strand of NZ_JBEFNZ010000006.1, from coordinate 3,077,572 downwards.
GAGAAGCTTATTTGCAAGAAAAAGGAATTAACTTTTTTGGCGCAGGGGTTTCTGGTGGTGCAAAAGGTGCCCGTAAAGGACCTAGTATTATGCCAGGTGGTTCAAAATCTGCATACGAGCATATTAAACCAATTTTTGAAGCTGTATCCGCTAAATATAACGGCGAACCATGTGTTGCTTATTTAGGGCCTAAATCTGCCGGTAACTACGTAAAAATGGTTCACAATGGTATAGAATACGGATTAATGCAGTTGACTTCTGAAATTTATGATGTTCTTAAAAAAGGAGGAGATTATAATAATGATGAATTACACAGCACCTTTGCAAAATGGAATTCTGGAAGACTACAATCTTTCTTAGTTGAAATTACTTCTGAAATTTTCGAACGAAAAGATGATTTAACAGATGGTAGCTTAGTTGATCAGATATTAGATAAAGCCAAACAAAAAGGTACTGGTAAATGGACGAGCCAAAATGCAATGGACCTTGGTATTCCTGTTCCGTCTATAGATGTGGCTGTTAGCATGCGTGAACTATCTGCTTTAAAAGACGAAAGAATTAAGGCCGATGCCCTATATGACAGACCAACTGTAGCGCATATGGATAAGGAGAAGCTAGAAGCTCTAACAGAAAACGCATTGTACTTCTCATTTATAATAACCTATTCTCAAGGTCTGCACCAATTAGCAGATGCCTCTAGAGAGTATGGTTACGACTTAGATATTTCTGAAATCGCTAAAATATGGAGAGCAGGTTGTATTATACGTGCTGGTTTATTAGCAGATATTACAGAGGCATTCAAAGCTGAACCTACATTGCCAAATCTATTACTTTCTCCAAATTTTGTAGATAGCGTAAAAGAAACGGTAGGTGCTGCAAGAGAATTGGTTGCATTTGGGGCTAAAAACGGTATTCCGTTACCTGGCCTATCAAATTCACTTACCTATTTTGATGCGTATACATCAAGCAAATTACCATTAAACCTTATTCAAGCGCAACGAGATTACTTTGGATCCCATACTTATGAGCGTTTGGATCGTGAAGGTATTTTTCATACAGAATGGGAAGATTAAATAATATCATTTGAGAAAATTAAATATATCTTTTAGTAGCATTTGCCTTTTAGTTGTTTTCGTAACTACGATACTATCTTGTAAGCAAAAATCTAAAGAAGAGGTTCCTGTAGAAATACTGGATAATCATACTTTAAACAGAACGGCAAATGCTACTTTAAATGATTCTCTTACCAGGCAAGTATATGTTCCTATATATTCTGATATTTACAATCAGACTAGAGATTCAAGAACCTTGCTTACCGCTACTTTAAGCATTAGAAATACCAGCTTAAAGGATAGTTTGTTCGTTAGTAAAATTGACTACTACAATACGGAAGGCGATTTGGTACGAAGTTATATTGACTCCCCTATTTACCTTACCCCAATGGAATCTATAGATTATGTTATTGAACAACAAGATACTTCTGGTGGTAGTGGCGCTAATTTCTTAATTGATTGGTATTCTAAAAAACGATTAAACCCATTGTTTCAAGCTGTAATGGTTGGCGGTTTAGGTGCTCAAGCCTTTTCTTTTACTACGGAAGGAATTGAGATTATCGAAGAATAGTATTTACTACTAAACAGAACTAAAGTCTTATTATCATACTATCCTACATGTATTCTATTTATGTTATTGAATTGTCTAAAAAAGTGTTCTCCGAAAACAGAAAATTTCGGGAAGCTAATCCGCAATTCAACGGAGTATTAGAATGTTTATATGTTGGTATGACAAGCAAAACACCTAAAGACCGCTTTGCTCAGCATAAAAACGGTACTTTAAGCAAAAAAGGGCACAACATTTCTTCTAAAATTGTACAGAAGTACGGTTTGTATTTACGGGGCAGCCTATTTAATCACCTAGACCCTATAAAATCAAGAGCTGAAGCATTAAAAATGGAAGAGCAGCTGGCGCTTGAGCTTCGCCGCAAAAAATACGCAGTTTGGTTTAATTAGGAATAAATCGGTTATTTTGGCAAAGGTGTTACAGCATCTAAAAGTTCATCTTCCATACCGTAATATTTCAGTGCAAAGCCAAATGCTATAACAGATAAAATTACACCAATTAGAAATACGGTATACGTCCATCTTAACAGTCTATATTTTTGCTGCAAAACCTTACCCAAGTAATATAAATCCATACTCAGAGAATCGTAAATCGACTCTTTACTCTTAATTATATCTCTCAATTTTGATTTGAAATCACTCAACTCCATTGTGTGAAAATTCCCAAAGAATAAAAAATTGGTGTCCTTTTTCATAATATCTTTTTCCATCACCTCTGCATTGCTCACTTTTGGTCTTGTAGCCAAAACTGACATAATCATTGAAGCAATACTAAAAAGAACAAATATTACCGTTGGATATATAAGATATGAATTTGAAGGGGAATCTAATTTAGGTATCAGATTTGCCAATAACAACGAAATGATAATTGCATTTACAGACAATAAAATATTCGCCTTGGTGTCTGCAATATCAATCAATTTAATATGATTTCTAAGTTCTATTCGGTATAAGGATTGAATAGCCCGTTGCGGACTCTCATCTTTTAATTTTGCTTTTAATATTTCTTTCTTTTCTGTTTTTTCAGCTTTCTGTAGTCTAGATATTAACGATAAGATATTTTCTTCTTTCTGCTCTTGCCAATTTTCCTTCGCAAAGTCAGTATAATATCGATGCTCTATTCGAAGTTTTTCTAAATAATTTAATCTCCATGTATCTAAATCAGGATTGTTGTCATTAAAATTTTCCAATTCCAGTCGCAATAATTGAAGCATCTCTTCAAAATCTTCAGATGCGTAAAACCAGGTACATACATCCTTTACAATTGCTTCTGCATCATTGATAGGTTTATCATTTTTCCATGCACTTTCTATTAATTGAACTACAACATCGATATCTTTTTGTTCACAATTGTTTCCTTTTAGAAAACTAGTAGCCAATTGTATACTTTCTTGAATATGATTATCGTAATCTATAGCATAACCTGAGTGAAGAAACCATACAGCCAACAGTACATTATTTGCATTTATACTTTCATCAGTTGAAAATTTCAATACCTTTTTGGCTTCGTTGACGGTTTTATTTGAATACCCTTGACTATGAAATAGAAAGTTCTTATTCATCTGTTCAGACAACAATTTTTTTATATATTTTTCAGCTGCTGCTACGGTAGTTTCATTCATAACTTCAAGTTTGTTGCTTTTTAAAATTTTATGTGAAGACTACTCGCCAATACAATTAAAACATGTCATTTGAGCTTCGGTCATCTTCACATCTTCAGACCCTTTTAAAGCTTTGGTCAATACTTCACTTTCTACTAATTCTTGTTGAAATAAGATGGCATAGTCTATAAGATGGTCTCGTCTGCTTTTAATTTTAGCAATGAGTTCTTTTCCATCCAATTTATAAAGCTCATCTGGCCATACAGAGAAAGATGACGCTATAGCCTCATCAGTTAATAATTGCTGTAATTTTTTAGCCTCTTCTTCAAATACAGATTGTGGAATATCTCGCATAAAATAAATATCAAATGGAGAAATAAGACCGGACAAAAAATCGATTTCTTTTTCAAAAGATTGCACTTTTGGCAGAAATGCATTGTTAGAAATTATAGTTGGTAAAACACCTTCTAAATTAAAAAAGGCATTATCTCGATCACAAGGTAACGGAATTGCATTTATAGATTCCCCAACATGCTCTATTGCCCAACCCCATTGCTTGGCATGACGATCCCAATCACCTATCAACAAATCGAATAAACGTGCTCTAACCAAAGAACTTGTATTAATACTAACTCTGTTCGGATATTTAATTTTCAGCTCTTGTAAGTCATCTGTATCCATTAAGGAATCAACATTTTTAATGCTCAACCAGTTTGCATTTCCCTTGGTTTCATATTCTAAGAGAAAAAGTCGATTCCCATATTTAGTATTATAATCTGATAACTGCTCTTGCTTTGGCACAAATACCAACTTTGGATTTGTGTTTAGAATTTTTGCTTTTTCCGAAAGTTTTGCTACAATCAATGCAGCATAAGGGTGTTGTGCAGAAATACCATCCACCACAATATTTTCTATACCCAATGTCTTAGCTACTTTTGGCACTAAAGGCGAAGGGTCTTTAGAGACACTACGCAATGTCATTAAAGTACCATCATCCTTTTGCAGCTTTAAAGAGTGAGTTTGTTTTCCACCACCTTCTTCCAAAACCTTTACATTACCAGAAATATCGTTTAAGTACAAAATAGGAACGCTCACAGGTGTAGACCATGCCTTTCTATACTGCTCGCCCTGCATTACGTTTTTTAAATTATTTCCCTCATATAAAGTACTTGCCGCAATAATTACAAAGTCATATTTTTTAAAATCAATCTCATTAACATCAGCAGCCGCTATAATTTCACAAGTATCAAATGTTTTATCAGTACTAGATAATGACAAATAAGTCAATCCCAAGAATACCAATATTAAAGCGACTACGATGAATACTACTTTTTTCAATCTCTAGAAATTTAATTTTCTTCGAAACAAGTTTACAGATAAACAGTAGTTATGGATTATCTGATAAAATTATTTTTTAATCTAAAAGAGTATACACCACATTATGAGCGAACTATAATACATTCGCTATTTTTAATGTTAAAATTGTAATGATTTCTCATTTTAAATTCATTAAATTTATTGGTCAAGCAATTATTATAACTTAAAAGCATGCTTTTATGAACGGATTAATAATGGATTACCCACTAACCACCACTACCATATTAAATTATGCAAGGAGTGCTTTTCCTGACAAAAAATTAATCTCTTACCTACCGGATGGAAGCCGGCACGAATATACCTACGGTCAATTATACAAACGCTGCTGTCAGCTTGCCAATGCATTGAGGAATAAACTCGGTATCACTAAAGGCGATATGGTAGGCACTTTTGCTTGGAATCACTATCAGCACGTGGAACTGTATTATGGTATTCCTGGTATTGGAGCGGTCTGTCATACGATTAATATTAGATTATCATCTCAACAAACCGAATTTATTATCAATCATTCTGAAGACAAGGTCATATTTGTAGATGCCACCTTGGTTCCCCTTTTAGAAAAAATTGCACCTAAATTAGAAACTGTTGAAAAGTTCATTATCATCAACGCCCCAAAAGGTTTTACTACAACCCTACCAAATATTATACATTATGAAGATTTAATTGGAGAGCAATTAGAATCTATAGAATGGCCTGAACTAAATGAAAATGATGCCAGCGGTATGTGCTATACCAGTGGTACCACGGGCATGCCTAAAGGCGTGCTATACTCCCACAGGTCTACCTATTTACACGCAATGACCATTCTTACACCTAATGCGGGGAATTATAGCAACAGAGATACTATACTACTCATTGTTCCACAGTTTCATGTCATGGCCTGGGGTTTTCCCTACATGTGTCTTTTAACAGGCTCTGATATGGTCATGCCCTCTTTACACTTAAGACCAGATGCTATTATTAGAATTCTAGAAAGCGAGAATATAAATAAGGCCAACGGCGTACCTTCTATTTGGAGAGGTGTTTATGAGGAAATGAAAAAAAATCCACCAAATAAGAAATTGGCATTAGAAGAATATTTAGTTGGTGGTTCAGCATTGTCGGCAAGTCTTATAGAAAACTTTGAAAAGGATTTTGGTATAAAAGGGGTTCAAGCTTGGGGTATGACAGAAACCTCTCCACTTGGCACCGCCAGTAGACTTCAGAAAAAACATGAAAGCCTAAGTGAAAAAGAGCAAATTAAAATACGAGCCAAGCAGGGAATTGAATTTCCAGGTATAGAAATGCGCATTGTTGGCGATGATGGAAAAGTAGCACTGCGAGATGGTAAAACGATGGGAGAATTACAGGTAAAAGGTGCCTGGGTTATTAAGTCTTACTTTAAGACCAATAGCAGAGACAATTTCACTAAAGACGGTTGGTTTAGAACAGGTGATGTAAGTACTATTGACCCAAATGGCTATATGGAAATAACAGACCGTACTAAAGACCTTATAAAAAGTGGTGGCGAATGGATTTCTAGTGTTGCCCTAGAATTAGCTTTAATGTCTCATTCAAATATTAAAGAAGCTGCAGTAATTGCAATTCCAGATAAAAAATGGTCTGAAAGACCTTTGGCAACATTAGTTTTAGCCGATAAAAATAAACATGTTTCAATTGAAGAATTGAGAGAATATTTAGCCAAAGATTTTGCCAGTTACCAAATACCTGACAGCTATGTTTTCATTAATGAAGTGCCAAAAACCAGTGTTGGTAAATTTGATAAGAAAGAAATTAGAAGATTATATGCAGAAGGGAAACTTTAACATAACCAAAATTTCCCCTCTACTTATATCATAAGTTTATAAATAAAACTATTTGCTCAAGTACATTTTACGTCTTGCATAAAGGTTGTAAAACTCATCATCTTTTAAGCTATCAATAAATAAAATGCTTTCTCCTGTACTTTTCATCTCAGGACCTAAATTCTTATTTACATTAGGAAATTTGTTGAAAGAGAATACCGGCTGTTTTATAGCAAAGCCTTCTAATTGAGGATTGAATTTAAAATCCTTTACCTTCTTCTCCCCTAACATTACCTTAGTCGCATAATTTACATAAGGCTCTTTGTAAGCCTTTGCTATAAAAGGAACCGTACGAGATGCCCTAGGGTTTGCTTCAATAATGTAAACGATATCATCTTTAACAGCGAACTGTATATTGATAAGACCTACGGTATTTAAAGCTAAGGCAATTTTCTTAGTATGATCTTTAATCTGTTGCATTACAAATTCACCTAGATTAAAAGGCGGCAAAGTTGCATTAGAATCTCCGGAGTGAATACCGCAAGGTTCAATATGCTCCATAATACCAATAATATACACATCTTCTCCGTCGCAAATAGCATCAGCTTCCGCTTCAATGGCCCCATCTAAATAATGGTCCAACAATAACTTATTATTTGGTATTTTTCTTAGAAGATCAACAACATGTTCTTCTAATTCTTCTTTATTTATTACAATTTTCATTCCTTGTCCACCCAAAACATATGAAGGTCTAACTAGTAATGGAAAATCTAAAGTATCTGCTAACTCAGAAGCTTCATCTGCAGTTTCTGCAATTCCGTATTTTGGAAAAGGAATATCATTCTCTAATAGCATTTCTGAGAACCTACCTCTATCTTCTGCTAAATCTAAAGCATCAAAACTTGTTCCAATAATTTTTATACCGTACTTAGATAATTTTTCAGCAAGTTTAAGAGCAGTTTGACCACCTAATTGAACAATTACTCCCTCAGGTTTTTCATGACGAATAATGTCATATATATGTTCCCAAAAAACTGGTTCAAAGTAAAGCTTATCTGCTGTATCAAAATCTGTAGAAACCGTTTCTGGGTTACAGTTAATCATAATAGTCTCATAACCACACTCAGCAGCAGCTAAAACTCCATGAACACAACAGTAGTCAAATTCTATACCTTGTCCTATTCTATTAGGTCCAGATCCAAGAACTACAATCTTCTTCTTATCAGTAACTATACTATCGTTTTCTACATAGCGAGTACCATCAGGTTTTTCTATTTCTGCTTCAAAAGTGGAATAATAGTAAGGCGTCATCGCCTTAAACTCTGCCGCACAAGTATCGACAAGTTTATAAACTCTATTAATATTTAGCTCTGTTCGTTTGTTATATACTTCACTTTCATAACAATCTACCATATGGGCAATTTGTCTATCGGCAAAACCTTTTTGTTTCGCTTCTAACAATAAATCTTTTGAAAGTGTGGCAATCGTATACTTAGAAATCTCTTTTTCTAAAAAGTAAAGTTCTTCATATTGCTTTAAGAACCACATATCTATTTTTGTAATCTCATGAATGCGACTTAGTGGTATTCCCAATTGAATTGCATCGTAAATTACGAACACACGATCCCAACTAGGTATGGTCAACTTACTTATTATCTGATCGTAATTTTTATATCCTTTACCATCAGCACCTAATCCATTTCTTTTAATTTCTAATGATTGGGTTGCTTTATGCAATGCCTCCTGAAAAGAACGACCTATACCCATAACTTCTCCTACAGATTTCATCTGCAGACCTAAAGTACGGTCAGAACCTTCAAATTTATCGAAGTTCCAACGTGGTATTTTTACAATTACATAATCTAACGTCGGTTCAAATAATGCCGATGTTGATTTTGTAATTTGATTATCCAACTCGTCGAGCGTATAACCAATAGCCAATTTAGTTGCTACTTTAGCGATAGGATAACCAGTCGCTTTTGAAGCCAATGCCGATGATCTAGATACTCTAGGGTTTATTTCAATTGCTATAATTTCCTCTTCTTCGTCCGGACTAACAGCAAACTGTACATTACATCCTCCTTCAAAATCACCTATACTACGCATCATATGTATGGCCATATCACGCATTTTCTGGTAAGTCCTATCAGAGAGGGTCATTGCTGGGGCAACTGTTATAGAGTCTCCGGTATGAATACCCATAGGATCCATATTCTCAATAGCACATATGATAACAACATTATCATTTTTATCCCTAAGAAGCTCTAACTCATATTCTTTCCACCCCATAAGGGCTTTATCGATCATCACCTCATGAATTGGGGAAATCTCCAAACCATAACTTAACTGCTCGTCAAAATCTTCTGGTTTGTAAACAATTGATGCTCCTGCACCTCCTAATGTATATGAAGCTCGTATTACTAATGGAAAACCAAACTCTTGAGCTATCTCTTTACCTTTTAAGAAAGATGTTGCCGTTGCCTGTGGTGCCATGCCAACACCAATTTTCAACATTAGTTCTCTAAATTGCTCTCTATCTTCAGTAATATTAATAGCATCGATATCAACACCTATTAATTCTACACCAAAATCTTCCCAAATTCCTTTTTTATCCGCTTCAATACAAAGATTCAATGCCGTCTGACCTCCCATAGTTGGTAAAACCGCATCAATCTGAGGGTGCGCTTTCAAAATCTCTAAAATAGATTTTGTAGTCAATGGTTTTAAATACACATGATCCGCCATTGAAGGATCTGTCATAATCGTTGCAGGATTACTATTAATTAAAATAGTCTCTATACCATCTTCACGTAACGAACGTAGAGATTGACTACCTGCATAATCGAATTCACATGCTTGACCGATAACAATAGGACCTGATCCTATTAATAAAATGGAGTTTAAATCTTTTCTTTTTGGCATTTTATAACAATTTAATATGGGAATTGGACAAAAAAAAGGTGCTACTTTCAGAAAAGTAACACCTAAATATTTTTAAAACAATGAAATCATTATTTTTTATGGCTTGGCTCAGAGGAAACAGTTAATTTCTTTCTTCCTTTTGCTCTTCTTCTTGCAAGAACTTTTCTTCCATTAACGGAAGCCATACGCTCACGAAAACCGTGTTTGTTCTTTCTTTTTCTCTTTGATGGTTGAAACGTTCTCTTGCTCATCGCCTATATAATTAAATGCTTTGTATTAATTTTGAAATTTGCCCTTTTCATTGGACGGGTAAAACTGGGCGCAAATATACAAAGAGTTTTTGCTTTAGCAAGGGTTATGAAAAAAATATTTTTATAAATCCGTACGTCACAAAACGAAGCTTTTGATTAATTTTGCCCGAATTGAAATTTAGCGCTGTAATCGCTTTATTTTAATAGGGTTTCAATAAAAACCAAAAAGCTTTTTTAACCATCAACTAGATTAATAAACTTAAAATATGTTCAATAAAAATTTAAAATTAATCATAGCCGGACTCATAATCGCCTATTCTGTGTATCAATTTATAGAGGGTAATATTGGAAATGGCATATTTTTAATCTTGTTATCCTTAATTTTTATCTTTCTTTATTTTAGAAACGAGATTATTCTTTTAGCTTTTTTAAGAATGAGAAAGCAAGATTTAACCGGTACTAAAAATTGGCTAGATAAAATTAAAAATCCTGAAGCGGCATTAACTGTTAAACAACAAGGATACTACAACTACCTACACGGCATCATTTTTTCGCAAACCAATTTAACCCAAGCAGAGAAGTACTTTAAGAAAGCCCTTAAACTTGGATTAACGATGGATTATGATGTGGCTATGGCTAAATTAAGCTTAGCAGGTATATCAATGCAAAAACGCCGTAAGAGAGAAGCAACTATGCTACTAAACGAGGCTAAGAAATTGGATAAAAATAATATGTTGACGGATCAAATTAAAATGATGCAACAACAAATGAAGAAAATCTAATTCTATTTAGTTTCTCTATAATATCCTTTATTAGGAATTTCTATAGTATACTTTTTACGAGAATTATTATTTAAATGCGCCTCTCTCAACCAAGGATTGTGGCGCTTTAAAATTTTATAGTTGATTTCATATTCTTGCGCAAAATCAGCAAAGTCACTAACGGGTTTATCTATTTCAACATTGAATGTCGGTACCGCTTCGTACATATCTTCTTTCTCGATATGAAAACCATACTTTTCTGGATTAGACAAGATTTCTTTGATTGCCATAATTCTAAATACATATCTACCGGTTTCACTACCAAGTAATAAATCCCAGTAATTATCTACTTGCTGAATACCCATGTATTTATTAATAGCTCCAGGACCTGCATTATAAGCTGCCGCGGTTAAAGCCCAACTACCATATTTATTTTTCCACCTATTCAAGTATTTACAAGCCACCTCTGTAGACTTTTCTAAATGGTAACGCTCATCTACGTTTGAGTTCACTTCTAAACCATACTCTCTACCTGTTTCTCGCATTATTTGCCAAAAACCCGTTGCACCTGCTGGCGAAACTACATTTGTTAAACCGCTTTCTGCTACAGCTAAATACTTAAAATCATCAGGAATGCCATTTTTTGCTAAAATTGGCTCAATGATAGGAAAGAATTTATTTGCTCTTTTAATCAATAGAACTGCATTAGATTGCCAATACGTGTTTACCAAAAATTCGCGATCTATACGCTCCAATATTTCAGGATCTGACTGAGGAACAACTTCTCCTGCAAAATTTAAATTCTCTGGTATATCTATAGATGATATTTTATATGCTTTAGCTACATTTTTCTGAACACTATCATTTACAACAACTTTGTCATTACTAGCAATACTATCCGTATTTCCCACAGCAAATATCAATGTACCCGCAACAAATACCACACCCAACAACATCAATATATTTTTAATAGTCTTCATGAATTTTATCTTTATATTTTATTTCTAACAACTTTCTTGTCTTTCAAAGGTATATATAGAACTATTTTATTCCAAAATAATTGTTGCCAAGTTCTCGTTAAACCACTTTGCCCTATGTATGATCATGGTATGAGTACCGTTGGATACAGGAATACAGTTACTAATATTTTCTATAGGAAAAACGGTATCTTTTACGCCATGTATATGCACCAACTTCTCACATGGTACCTCTTGCTTCCAATTTACTAGCTCGTTTATAGACCAATCTATATACCCTTTGTCTCTTACGGATAAATACTTTTCATATAATGAGAGACGCTTTGTTACACTTTCACCAAAAGCATACTTTGCAAGTAATTCTACATTATTGACCAAACCTGTTGGAAGAAGTTTATGTACACTCGTATATCTTGCAAACAACATACGTTTTGGCAGCTCATATCTTGTTTTTACGCTAGAAATAATAATCACCTTTCTAACATCAATGAAATTAGTCATTTCTTGAACTAGGAGCCCTCCCAATGACACCCCTAGCAACACCACATTCTTATGCTGTATTTTACTACACATATGTTTAGCATATTCACTAAACGAAATACCCTTTGTAGGAATATTCCATTCTAACAAATGAAGCGTAAAGCTTTCTTTTGGCAATTTTATAAACTCAAAAATAGCAGGACCTGCTGCCATACCAGGCATACAATACACATGAATCATAATAGCTAGTATAGTTACGAAACGTAGTAAAAACTAGGAAATTAAGTAATTTTTAACTACTTTTGTAGGAGAATGCGAAAAATACATCTATTTCCATGTGTTATATTCCGTACAGCATTTATTAAAGACTAATTACGATATGAGAACATCGTAATTTTTTTGTCTAATAACAACACTAAAATTATCTATATGAACGATGTTATCATTAATGACAATTCTTTTCTGCGTCAATTCGAAACTACCGTAAATGGTCATTTAGCCAGAATTGAATATTCTTCTCAAGAACGCAAGGTATTCCTTACCAAATTAGTTGTTCCAGAAGAAATTACAGATGAAGCTTTCAGAGAAAACTTTATCAAAGCCGTTCTAAGTATTATTCAAGAAAGAAATCTTAGAGTTGTTCCAACAAGTCCTCATATAGCAGGATTTCTTCGTAAGAACAGGAGACAGTACAAAGAGATGTTACCAATTGGTATTCGAATCTAAAAAATTTAAAAGCCTTTCAATTGAAAGGCTTTTTTTACGCTTCTATTTTTTCATTTACAAATTCGAATCTCACTAATCCATCTGCATCAATCTCGGTAAGCTTTACTTCATGCAATGTGTTTACTAATTCTGGATTCCATGGAGATTTCACTTTTACATAATTCTCGGTAAACCCGTGAATATACCCTTCTTTATTTTCCCCTTCAAATAACACCGTTAATTCATTTCCAAGCTGACTCTCATAGAATGCACGTCTTTTCTTTACTGATAGTCCTCGTAACATTTTACTCCTTTTACTCCTTACCTTATTAGGTACTACACCATCCATAGTAGCAGCAGGAGTATTATCTCTTTCTGAATACGTAAAAACATGCAAGTAGGAAATATCCAAATCATTCAAAAAATGATAAGTTTCTAGAAAATGTTCTTCGGTTTCACCAGGAAACCCCACAATTACATCAACACCAATACAGCAATTTGGCATTACCTCCCTGATCTTTTCAACCCTTTCTTTATAAAGATTAGTCATATAGCGACGCTTCATCAACTTTAAAAGATCATCACTTCCACTTTGTAAAGGAATATGAAAATGGGGTACAAAAGCTTTACTTTGAGAAACAAACTCAATTGTCTCATTTTTTAATAGATTTGGCTCTATAGATGAAATACGCAAACGATGAATACCATCTACGTCATCTAATGCTTCAACCAATTCTAAAAAAGTATGTTCATGCTTTTTATTACCAAACTCACCTTTACCGTAGTCACCTATATTTACTCCGGTTAAAACAATTTCTTTAATTCCTTGCTCAGAAATATCCGCAGCATTTTTTAAAACATTTTCTAAAGTATCGCTTCTAGATATACCACGTGCTAACGGAATTGTGCAATAGGTACATTTATAATCGCACCCATCTTGAACTTTCAAGAAAGCTCTTGTTCTATCTCCAATTGCATAACTACCAACGTAAAAATCAGCATCGGCTATTTCACAAGAATGAACCTTGCCGTGATCATTTTTGGTTAAATCATTTATGTAGTCAGTGATTTTAAATTTTTCCGTTGCACCTAAAACCAAATCAACCCCATCAACATCGGCTAATTCTTCTGGCTTTAATTGTGCATAACAACCAACGGCAGCCACAAAAGCATCAGGATTTATCTTTTGTGCTTTTTTTACAATAGTTTTAAATTTCTTATCGGCATTATCGGTTACAGAACATGTATTAATTACATACATATCCGCTTCTTCTGAAAAATCTACCCTATCAAACCCCTCATCTGCAAAACTACGGGCTATGGTAGAAGTTTCTGAAAAATTCAACTTACACCCCAAAGTGTAAAAAGCCACCTTCTTCTTCATCTCATTAATCTATTTGAATGCACAAAAATAATTAAACTAAACTCAGCCATAAAATTCCAATTAGCTGAATTTCAGACTTAACTATTTAATACTTTCTCCATTTCTTTGTTAATTCGAAAACGTGGGTTAGAATATCAGCTTCAACTTCATTAAACTCCACCCCTCTTCTAGCCATCATTACCTTAGCGGCATCAAATGCTTTTGCTGGCTGATATGCTGTAAACCCAGAAGCTCCGCCCCAACTAAAACTTGGAACAAAATTTCTAGGAAATCCTGGAACATATATATTGGAATTCACCCCAATTACCGTTCCCGTATTAAACATGGTATTAATAGCGGTCTTACTATGATCACCCATCATAAGTCCGCAAAACTGTAATCCCGTTTGCTCAAAACGCTCTGTTGCGTAATCCCACAAACGGACTTTAGCGTAATTATTTTTAAGATTGGAATTATTGGAATCCGCCCCAATATTACACCACTCTCCTAGTACGGCATTCCCTAAATAACCTTCATGACCCTTACTAGAATATCCAAAAATTACGGAATTACTTACTTCACCACAAACTTTACTATAAGGTCCAATAGTAGTAGCGCCATAAAGCTTACCTCCCATTTTAATTATAGCATTATCACATAGCGCTAAAGCTCCACGTACAAGACTACCTTCCCAAATTTCAGCATTCTTTCCTAAGTAAATAGGTCCGTCAGTAGCATTTAAAATACTAAATTCCACCTTCGCTCCTTCTTCAAGGAATATACGCTCTGGATGTATTAATTGATTGGTATCTGAAATTGGCTGACTTTTTCTATCTTTTGTAATAAAATCAAAATCAGACTGTAAGATATCTGCATTTTTATCGAAAATATCCCAAGTATTATTGATTTGAATCAAATCATTTTTGAATTCTATAACAGTAAAACTACTTAACTCATCAGAATTTCTAACCGATGCACTAGAATAAGCTACTATTAAATCACCTGACTTTACTACCTCATTCTCTTTTAACGAATGAATTGTTTTTATTAAACTATCGGACGGCAAAATCGATGCATCAATAAATATATTTAAATCTTCTAAATTAACCGGATACTTAACACTCAAATATTCTTCAGTTAAAGAAGTTACGGAGACCTTTAAATAAGCTTCCCATCGTTCTTTCAAAGTCATTATACCCACACGAATTTCAGAAACGGGACGCGTAAATGTAAAAGGTAAAAGATGATTCCTACGAGGACCATCAAAAAGAATAAAGTTCATACAAGATGATTTTTTTCAAAATTAACAAATAACCCTAAAGCATCTATACATTATAGATAACTTCCTTTATTTAAAAGTTAAATGCAAAAGAAACGCCTTCGAAAATTTCGAAGGCGTTATATTTAATAGAAGAAATAAAAATACTATTCTTCTTCTTTTTTCTCTTCTTTAACAAATTTCTTGTACTTGTTCTTGAACTTATCGATACGACCTGCTGTATCCAATAATTTAGATTTACCAGTGTAAAAAGGATGAGAAGTTCTTGAAATTTCCAATTTAACTAATGGATACTCAACTCCGTCAACTTCTAAAGTCTCTTTAGTATTCGCTGTTGATTTTGTTAAAAATACCTCTTCATTAGACATGTCCTTAAAGGCCACGATTCTATAATTTTCTGGGTGTATGTCTTTTTTCATTTTAAAAACTTTAACGCACCCATTCCGACGGGCACTCATTTTAAGGCTGCAAAAATAGTGAAATTCTACAAACAGACAATTACAAAACTAAAAAAATATTAAAATTTAATTTTATCAATTTTGTAACATAATATCTAAATACCATACTAATATACAGAACAACCTATAATCACTATTTATCATGGAAGAAAATCAACCTAAAACAGGAAAATTTGCACTGAATTACGGTTTACTCACCGGACTAGTTGGTGTAGTATTCGGAATAATGCTTTTTGTAATGGGAATGCATTATGAGCAAGGTGCTGCTATACAAATTACCCAAACTTTAATTTTAGCTGTAGGTATTATTTTTGCAATCATTCAATTTAAAAAAGCGGGCGGCGGATTTTTAAATCTTTCCAATGCTTTAAAAGTTGGAGCTGGAGTAGCGTTAATAGCCGCCATAGTAGGTCTTCTATATTTCTTCATACTATCTAATGTTATTGAACCTGGCTATATGGATAAGGTATATGAAATTGGAAAAATAAAAGCAATGACAGATAACCCTAGCCTAACTGAAGAACAAGTTGACCAAGGTATAGAAATGAATAAAAGTTTTGCTTGGATTTCCTATCCTGTTTTAATTATAATAAATGTACTTATAGGATTGATAATTGGTCTAATCACTGGTTTAATCTTGAAAAAAGAAGAAGCTGCTTATTAATGCTAAGTAATTGTAGTATTTTTGGAGACAATACCAGAAGTCGCGCATGCAATTATCAATAGTAATTCCTTTACTTAACGAAGAAGAGTCACTTAAAGAACTTCATGATTGGATTGTATCTGTAATGCAATCCAATCATTTTTCATATGAAATACTGTTCGTTGATGATGGTAGTACAGATAATTCTTGGAATATCATTTCAGAATTGTCCAATCAAAATCCTTCGGTAAAAGGAATCCATTTCTTACGTAACTACGGAAAATCGCAAGCATTACATGCCGGTTTTAAAGCCGTAAGCGGAGATGTTATTATCACTATGGATGCCGATTTACAAGATAACCCTGAGGAAATTCCGGAGTTATATGATATGATAACCAATGAAGGTTATGAATTGGTTTCTGGATGGAAAAAGAAACGGTACGACTCTATCATTTTTAAAAACACGCCTTCAAAATTATTTAATTGGGCAGCTAGACGCACATCTGGCGTACGACTTCATGATTTTAATTGTGGCTTAAAAGCATACGCAAAAGACGTTGTCAAAAACATTGAAGTCTCTGGTGAAATGCATAGATATATACCTGTGCTTGCAAAAAATGCAGGTTTTTCTAAAATTGGAGAAAAGGTCGTAAAACATCAAGCTCGTAAATACGGTAAAACAAAATTTGGAATGGAACGTTTCATTAATGGATTTCTAGATTTATTGACCATTTGGTTCGTATCTAGATTTGGTAAACGACCTATGCACTTATTTGGTGCGTTGGGCGTTTTAATGTTTTTAATCGGGTTTGGATTCGCCATCTATTTAGGTATAGATAAGTTATTCATCAACAAGTTTGGAAGATTGATTACAGACCGCCCACAATTTTATATTTCACTGATAGCCATGGTGATAGGAACTCAGTTGTTCTTAGCAGGGTTTATAGGAGAAATATTAATACGTTCTAAAAAAGAAGAAAAAAGATATATCGTTTCAGAAGAATTAAACACAGCACTTTTAGAATAGTAAAATTCTTACTAACTTAAATGCACATAAAACTATAAACCAAATGGATAACATCCTTGATACCGCTAAAACCTGGTTAACCGATTTTTTCGACCCAGCTGTAAAAAAAGAAATTGAACACCTTATTGCTAACGACAAAGAAGAACTGAACGACCGTTTCTATAAAAATATGGAATTTGGTACCGGTGGTATGAGAGGCGTAATGGGCGTAGGCACCAACCGTATTAATAAATATACATTAGGTAAAAGTACACAGGGTCTTAGCAACTATTTAAACAAAGTCTACAAAGGCGAGGAAATTAAAGTAGTTATCGCTTTTGATTGTCGTCATAATAGTGACATACTTGCAAGAACAGTGGCAGAAGTATTTTCTGCCAACAATATTAAAGTTTACTTATTTTCAGATTTACGTACTACCCCAGAACTTTCGTTCGCAGTAAGACATTTAAATTGTCATGCGGGTATCGTATTAACGGCATCACATAATCCGCCAGAATACAATGGCTACAAAGTGTACTGGACGGACGGAGGACAAATTGTACCACCACAGGATGGAGAAATTATTTCTGAAATCAATTCTCTTGATTTTGAAAATATAAAATTCAGCCCCAACGATAGCCTTATTGAAGTAATAGACAAAGAAGTTGATGAAGCTTTTATTTCTCAATCTGTTGCAGCAGGTAATTTTAATGCCGCTGGAAAAGATAACTTTAAAATTGTCTTCACCTCATTACACGGAACTTCAATTACCGCTATTCCAGAAGTATTGAAACGTGGCGGGTATGAAAATGTAACTATCATTGAGGAACAAGCTAAACCTGACGGAAATTTCCCAACCGTTAAATCTCCCAATCCAGAGGAATCAGAAGCACTTTCTATGGCGGTTAAAAAAGCCGAAGAGATTGGTGCAGATATGGTTGTGGGTACAGATCCAGACAGTGACCGTTTAGGTATTGCCGTTCGTAATCTTGATGGGGAAATGGAAATTGTTAACGGAAACCAAGCTATGGTTTTGATGACAAAATTCCTTCTAGAAAAGAAAAAAGAAAAAGGATTTAAAGGCAATGAATTTATTGCGACTACTATAGTTTCTACCCCAATGATGGAAGCTATGGCCAAGGCATACGGCGTAGAGTTTAAAACTTCTCTTACCGGATTTAAATGGATCGGTAAAATGATCAAAGATTTTCCAGAATCTGAGTTTATTGGTGGTGGCGAAGAGAGCTTTGGTTATATGGTAGGTGATTTTGTACGCGATAAAGATGCGGTTACCTCTACCCTATTGGCATGTGAAATTGCTAGTCAAGCAAAAGCTAACGGTAGTTCTTTTTACAAAGATTTAATTCAATGTTATGTTGATTATGGCTTCTATAAAGAGCATTTAGTTTCTATTACCAAAAAAGGAATTAGCGGTGCTGAAGAAATTAAGCAAATGTTGAAAGATTTCAAGGAAAACCCTGTAGAATCTGTAGCGGGTTCTAAAGTAAAGTGGATTGAAGACTACAACACGTCAATTGCTAAAAACGTTTTAACTGGTGAAGAGAAAACTATTGATATTCCAAAATCTAACGTTTTAATTTACGAAACTGAAGATGGTACGAGAATAGCAGCAAGACCAAGTGGAACAGAGCCTAAGGTAAAATTCTACATCAGTACAAATACCAAATTAGAAAAAACTGAAGATTATAAAAAAGTGGCAGCAGAACTTGACAATAAAGTCAAGAGTATTCTTGCTGAGCTTAATTTAGCTTAATGAACTATTTCAAAAAGATTCTTCGCTTTGCGAAGCCTTACAAGATATATGCAATTTTAAATATTATATCTAACATCTTTTATGCACTGTTTTCAACATTGGCAATGATTTCATTATTTCCAATGTTGACAGTGTTATTTGACAAAACAGAAGAAGTTTACACTAAACCGAAATGGAATGGCATATCTAATATAGAGGACTATGTAACTGATTCTTTAAACTTTTTTATAACAGAACAAGGTCAACACATAGACTCAGGGGAAATACTCATGCTGATGGTTGGTTTGATTATTAGCATGTTCTTATTAAAAAATATTTTCAATTACCTAGCTATGTATTTCATTACATTCTTACGTAATGGCGTACTTAAAGATTTACGTAACGAGCTCTACGACAAGACTGTAGAATTACCTATTTCCTATTATTCTGAAAAGAGAAAAGGCGATACTATAGCCCGTATCACCTCTGATGTGCTAGAAATTCAACATTCATTTTTGTCCATTTTAGAGTTGATTGTTAGAGAACCGTTAACAATAATATTTACGATTTTAGCCATGCTAGCTATAAGTGCTAAATTGACTTTGTTCGTTTTTCTATTTCTTCCGCTTTCGGGTTTTTTGATTTCCTTAATCGGAAAATCGTTAAAACGAAAATCTGACAAAGTTCAAAGTGAGCAAGGTTACTTTCTATCTATTCTTGAAGAAACCTTAGGAGGATTACGAGTTATAAAAGCCTTTAATTCAGAATCTGTATTTGCAAAGAAATTTCAAGCTTCAACTAAACGTTTTTTTAATTTTTCAAATAGCCTGCTAAATCGACAAAATTTGGCATCCCCTACAAGTGAATTTTTTGGTATTGCAGCCATTGGCGTAATTCTATGGTATGGCGGACAAATGGTCTTAGTGGAAAAAACTCTTGAAGGCAGTTTGTTTATTACTTACATGACTTTGTCATATCAAATATTAACTCCTGCTAAAGCTATTAGTAAAGCTTCTTACAGTGTTAAAAAAGGTAACGCAGCAGCAGAACGAGTAATGGAAATTTTAGAAACTAAAAATCCTATTTCTGAAATTGCAAATCCTATAAATCAAGAAACCTTTGATACAGCTGTAAACATTAACAACATCTCTTTTAAATACGAAGATGATTATGTATTAAAAAATTTTAACTTAACAGTTGAAAAAGGGAAAACCGTTGCCCTAGTTGGGCAATCCGGTAGTGGCAAAAGTACCATAGCCAATCTTGTTACTCGTTTCTATGATGTCAATGAGGGTGATATTAGCATTGATGGCAACAACATTAAAAACCTTAGTAAAAAGTCTTTACGTGGTTTACTGGGATTAGTTACACAAGACTCTATCTTATTTAATGACACGGTTAAAAACAACATCGGATTAGGAAAAGAGAATGCCACTGATGAAGAAATTATAGAAGCTGCAAAAATTGCCAATGCCCATGATTTTATAATGGATTTACCCAAGGGATACGATACCAACATTGGTGATAGCGGTAATAAACTAAGTGGCGGACAAAAACAACGCCTATCTATTTCTAGAGCGGTTTTAAAAAATCCTCCAATCATGATTTTAGACGAAGCAACCTCTGCTTTAGATACCGAAAGCGAGCGCTTGGTACAGGATGCTCTTGAAAAGATGATGAAGAACCGAACTTCTATTGTTATTGCACACCGACTTTCTACTATACAAAATGCAGATACTATTGTTGTACTTCAAAAAGGAGAAATTGTTGAGCAAGGCACTCATGCAGAGTTATTAGAACTTAATGGCACCTATAAAAAATTGGTGCAAATGCAATCGCTAACTTCCTAAAGAACTACTTCATTGTTTTTAAATTGATATAAAAATAATTTTAAATTAAACTTTTAGCTAACTTCATTGTCTAACCATAAACTAACCTCATTTCTAAGTGATTGAAGAGGAAACCTTAATATTAGATTTAAAAACAGAAAGCAAGCAAGCGCAGGCTTTTGAAGTATTGGTAAATACCTATAAAGAACGCTTGTATTGGCAAATACGAGGCATTGTTTTGAACCACGACGATGCAGATGATGTTTTACAAAACACTTTTATCAAAGTCTATAAAAACATAGATGGATTTAAAGGGGATAGTAAACTTTTTTCTTGGATGTATAGAATTGCCACCAATGAAGCTTTAAATTTTATAAAAAAAAGAGCGAAGCTACAAGGTGTATCAGATACCGATTATCAAGATAGATTAGTTGAAAATCTCGAGGCAGATGTTTATTTCGAAGGTGATGAAATACAACTTCAACTTCAAAAAGCAATTGCAACACTTCCTGAAAAGCAAAAATTGGTCTTTAACATGAAATATTTTCAGGAGTTGAAGTATGAAGAGATTTCAGAAATATTAAATACTTCTGTAGGTGGTCTAAAAGCATCATACCACCTAGCAGTAAAAAAATTGGAACAGTTTCTTAAAGAAGATTAAACCTTTTATAGAATTGAGTGTCAAACTTATATCATGAACAAAAACAATAAAATTCCGTTTAAAACTCCAGAAGGCTATTTCAATAGCTTTGAGGACAAACTAATGGATAAATTATCTAAGCCAGAAAGCACTACCTCAAAAGATAGTGCCTTTAAAGTGCCTGATAATTATTTTGAGTCTTTCCATGATACCCTTAAAGGAAAACTTGAGAATGAGCCAAAAGTGATTCCACTTTTTCCTATTAAAAAAATAATAGCCGTAGCTGCCTCAATTGCCGCTATTGTGCTTATAGTTTTAAATTATAATTGGAATACTTCAAGTGAATTAACTTTTAGCGATTTGGCAAATGCTGATATTGAAGCCTATTTTGAAAATAATGATTTTGAACTTTCACCATATGAAATTGCAGAAGTATTACCTGTAACGAATACTGAATATTCAGATTTTTTAAGCTCACCTATAGAAAGTGATAACCTTTTAGATTACTTAAATGAAAATGTGAGTGATTTTGATGAACTAAATATTGACTACAATGAATAAATTTATAATTACAATATTGTTATTTGTAACTACTTTTTCTTTTGGACAGAGAAACCAAGATTGGGAGAAAATAAATACCTTAAAAGTAGCTTTCATCACTGAAAAACTTTCTTTAAATACCAAAGAAGCTCAGGAGTTTTGGCCTGTGTACAATGAATATCAAGAGAAAAGAAATGCTTTACGTAAAAAAGGTCTTCAAGAAATTAAAAATAAAATTAAGGATGCCGCTTCTTTGACAGAAAAAGAAGCTCAAAAACTCTTAGCGCTTCATATGCAAATAGAAGAGGAAGAAGAGGTCTTAGATAATAGTTTTCTTAAAAATGTAAGTACAGTAATTTCTGCAAAGAAAACACTGCTATTATTGAGATCAGAAGAAGAATTTAAGCGACAATTAATGAAGCAATATCGCCAAAACAAAGGTGGTAAATAACTACTTAAAAATTAATTTAGATATGCGATTTTTACCTGCGGCATATGCCACAGAATCATTCTGAAAACGAATAGTATAAAAAGATTCTTTTGATAGTTCTTTCCAATTTTTACCCATATCTGATGAGTAAGATATACCTGTAAACCCTATAGCCACAATCCCATTTCCATTTGTACCCGGAACAAATTGAACACAACTTTTATAACCCGGTGCAATTCCATCAGCTACCAAGTTCCAGGTTTTTCCTCCATCTTTGGTAATCGCTTTATTAACCATAGCATTATCTGGATCAGTGTAATCTCCGCCAATGGCAAATCCTAAATTTTCATCATAGAAATCGATGGAATAAATACCCTCTGTTGCTTCCGCATTTCTGATAGGGGTTTGATAAGTTTCCCATGATTCACCCTTATCCGAAGAAAACAGAATTCTTCCAGCTGTTGTCGCCATCCAAATAGTACCCCCTATTGTTTTGATATTAGTATTACTTGCAGCAAAAGCTCCTTCACTTTCAATACCTTCCGGTAATTGAGAACACGGCAATTTTGTCCAAGTAAGTCCACCATCCGAAGTTTTAATAACACTTAAACATCCGTTTACAGAATCTCCTATGGCAATTCCGTCTTTATCGTTCATAAAAGTCATGGCATCATAAAAAACACCTTCTCCCTCCTCTTTATAGACTAGCTCCATTCTACCGTTTTCCCCTGTTTTATAAAGAAGTGCAGGCGACTCAATTGAAAGCATAAAAAAATCGGTATTCGTATGAGCTATCGCCCTAAACGAAGGCACACTAGTGTGGTATTTTTCAATATTCGCACGTACTATACCAGTAGCCAAATCCACAGTACCAAACGTGCCTTTATTTGCAGCGAATGCCAAACTATTACCCATCAATTCTATAGCCCTAATACTTAAAGAATCTGAATATATGGTTTCAATATCTATCGTATTAAACGTAGTTGGATGCTTACTTTCTGAACATGAACACATCAAAATGACTAAAAGAAAAATATAACGCATAGGATTATGGTATAAAGTTGCTCAAAAATAAATGGAATCGCTTCTAAAACAATACCTTTGCAGCCATAAATTTTTGAAGAACATAAGCCTATCTAATCGATAATCAATACAATGACGGCTTCAAACCTTCTGATAAAGTAATAATAGCTACTCTAATGAAATTACACAGAAATTTGGTGTTTGCCGTAATAGACGCCTTAAACCTCATCTTCAACGAAAACGAATATGCCGATAAGGTGGTTCAAAAAGTACTACGATACGATAAGCGATGGGGCTCTAGAGACCGAGGTTTTATTGCCGAGACCACTTATGAAATGGTACGCTATAAACGTTTATATACTGAAATAGCAGAGGTTAAAGCTCCTTTTAGTAGACCAGATCTTTTTCGTATGTGGGCTGTTTGGGCAGTTTTAAAAGGTATTAAATTACCAGATTGGAAACAGATAGAACCTACACCTGAGCGAAGAATTAAAGGAAAATTCGACGAGCTTTCTCAAATTAGAAAATTTAGAGAAGCTGTGCCGGATTGGATTGATGAGTTATGCGAAAAAGCTTTGGGTGAAAAATTATGGACCGAAGAGCTAGCCAAACTAAATCAGCCTGCAGAAGTAATCTTGCGTACCAATACTTTAAGAACAAACAAAGAAGAATTGCGTAAAGCGTTATTGGACGAAAATATTGTTGCCGAGCCTATTAGAGGATATGCCTCTGCCCTAAAATTAGTTGAAAGAGCAAATGTTTTTGTTACCCAAGCTTTTAAAAACGGAATGTTTGAAGTACAAGATGCTTCATCACAATTGGTTGCCGAGTTCTTAGATGTGGAACCTGGGCAACGTGTGGTTGATACTTGTGCTGGTGCCGGTGGAAAATCACTACACTTAGCTGCATTAATGGAAAACAAAGGGCAATTGATTTCTATGGATATTTACGGCAGTAAACTGAAAGAACTTAAAAGACGTGCCAGACGTAATGGCGCACACAATATTGAAGTTCGTGAAATAGATTCTACAAAGGTATACAAGAAGCTTTATGGTAGCGCCGATAGGGTACTTATTGATGCACCCTGTACCGGACTTGGAGTTCTAAGAAGAAACCCGGATTCTAAATGGAAAATGAAGCCTGAATTTCTTGATAAAATTGTAAAAACCCAGCACGAAATTATTAGAAACTATAGCAAAATAGTGAAACCTGGCGGAAAAATGGTTTACGCTACTTGCTCTATTCTTCCTCAAGAAAACAGCCACCAAGTGCAGTCTTTCTTGAAGTCTGAAGAAGGAAAAGATTTTACTTTGGTAAAAGATAAAAAGATATATGCTTCTAAAAGCGGCTATGACGGCTTTTATATGGCCTTGCTAGAAAAAAGCATTTAAACTTTAGAAGAACATAAATTAAAAAAGCCTTTAAATTCTAATGAATTTAAAGGCTTTTTTTTGGCGGATAGTATTTAGTTACCTAATCTTTTAAAGTAGGATATTCAATACCCAATTGCTCCAAATAAGTATCGTACTTTGTTTCGTCGTAATAGTATTTTTCCAATTCTGATCTAAATTGGTCTTGCTTATCCTTGTTCAAATAAATTGGAGGTAAATCGCTTTCAGAAATCATAGGGCGGTACTTTGTCTCTTTTTGCTGCTCGTTATTAAAATAATCCCAAGCACCTTCTAATAAATCTGGCTTCAATAAAAAGTCTATTATAGTCATAGCCTCTACTTTTGCACCTGCTACTACCCCTTTATGGGCAATTGGTGTTGCCATTGTTATGGCGTTACTCCAATGATGCCCTTGCAATCCTGGAATGTTAGATGGATACCTCAACGTCACCGTAGGTACCTTCCAAGAAATATCGCCAATATCATCCGACCCTCCACTAATTGGTTCCAAGACCGGCAGTCCTAATTCTGCCAATTCTAGCGGTAAACCTTCTATCTTTTCAGAATTCACTTCTTTTTGCACTGCCTTAGCCAGTTGTTGATCGGCTTCAGACCAATCTGGCAATCCTACTTCTTTTATATTGGAATACATAGTTTCTGCAATGACCTTATTATAATGTCTTGGCCATGCCGTACCCAAAACCTTAGAAGTCATTGTAGTTCCTGTCATCAATGCTGCGCCCTTAGCCATATCATTAGCCATAGCGTACATTTCCATAATTCCCTCATACTTAATATCTCTAAAATAGAACCATACCGCCGCTTTTGACGGTACCACGTTAGGTTGATCACCAGCATCCGTAAAAATAGAATGTGAACGTTTTAAAGGATGTAAATGCTCTCTTTTATAATTCCAAGCAATATTCATTAACTCTGCAGCATCTAAGGCACTTTTACCTCTCCATGGCGAGCCTGCGGAGTGAGCCGCTTCACCATCAAACGAATATTCTACAGATATTAATCCAGTACCTCTTGTTGGTCCATAAGAAACACCAAGATTATTACCAACATGAGTGAAAATGCACATATCAATATCATCAAAACGCCCATCTCTTACATACCATGCTTTAGCAGCCACTAGCTCTTCTGCAATACCTGGCCATACCAGTAAGGTACCACCTATATTTTCGCGTTCCATTATTTTCTTTACCGCAAGGGCCGAAGTTATATTCATAGGAATACCGGAATTATGACCTTCGCCATGACCCGGTGCACCTTCAACTATCGGCTTGTGATAAGCAACTCCTGGATATTGGGATGCCTTAGGTATACAATCCACATCACTACCCAAAGCAATTGTTGGTCCTTCTCCATTACTCCAAGTGGCGAACCAAGCTGTAGGAATACCAGAAATCGAGTTCTCTATTTCAAATCCGTTTTCCGCTAAAATTCCAGTTAGGTATTTAGAAGATTCCACTTCCTGAAATCCTAGTTCTGAAAAGCTAAAAATCTTATCGACCATAACCTGAGCAAGCTTTTTGTTGTCATCGACCAACGCCGCTACTTCGGTTTTTAACTTTTCAATTTTTTTTTTTGACTTTTTCTGCTTCGCATAGGTAAAGCTTAAGGTGAGTAAGCATACGACTGCTAATAGCTTAGTTCTTTGTTTCATGATGGTTTTTTGAATTAGTTGCTAGAAGTTACATAAATTGATGATTACATATGCATAAACAATCAATTTTTGTCTAATTCAAAACCTAAGTAATCTATTTTAAAATAATACGGATTTTACACGGCATTAAAATCCATATTTGAAAACTTAGAATAATTTTCAAATAACTAAAAAAGTGGTAATTGCTGATTTTTTGGAACTTTTGGAGCTTCCTTTATTTCAGCATCTTTTTTAACCTCCGGAATTTCTTGTGCTTTAGGCGCTTCTTTTACTTCTGGTACCTCTTTTATTTCTGACTCTTCGTTTATTTCTGGCTCTTTGCTCGGTTCTGCTACTTTCTTGACTTCTACAATTTCTGAAATTACTATAGTCTCAGCTATTTGCTTTTGTCCCCATTGAGTTATTGCTTCAACAACCGGAAGTAGTGATTTACCTAACGGTGTCAATGTATATTCTACACGTGGCGGAATTTCACCGTACAAGGTACGATCCAAAATACCTGAACGCTCTAAAGACTTTAATTGCTTGCTTAACATCTGCCGATTAATGCCTTCTATTTCCGAAAAAAGCTTATTAAATCTATTGGTACCTTTATTAACGTGATACAGAATAATTGGCTTCCATTTACCACCTATCATTTCCATACCATAATCAAGTGCCTGAGTCTCAATATTTTGTTTTGCCATACTATTTGCAATTTTCCAACAATTAAATTATGCTGTAAATTAATAAACTTAACTTAAGTCTAATAAACATACTATTGATATGTTTATAGTTAAAATCTAATTTTCAGACTTTAAAGTATTGCTTTACGAACACTTTAAAGCCAGCCAATAAAGATAAAACAAAATCTTACTTATTTCATTAACAATTACTGTTTAAAAGTGTTTCAATTTACCGTAAATAGTAGCTAGTAAAGTCTTAATTTTGTAATTCAAAAATCAATACCAGACACACTACAATGATTCACTTTTTTGGGGAACCTAGCAAAAAGGTTTTTGCGGTACAGACCGCTAAGGAACTATCATCTGAAGATATAAGTAAACTTATATGGTTGTTCGGCAACCAACCTAAAATAAATGCGGCGTCTCTTGACGCCTTTTTTGTTGGTCCTAGAGCCGCAATGATTACTCCTTGGAGTACCAATGCCACTGAGATTACTCAAAATATGGGAATTTCGGGAATTATTCGGATTGAAGAATTTAATGCCAAAGCAGAAGAATTTTCAGGATTCGATCCTATGATTTCTCAGAAATACAGCACATTAAATCAAGAGGTATTCGATATTCATATAGCACCAAAACCTATCTTAAATATTGAAGATATCGCTGCCTTCAACAAACAAGAAGGCTTAGCCCTTAATGATGAAGAAGTTGATTATCTAGAAAACCTGAGCAAGAAATTAGGCAGAAAACTTACCGACTCTGAGGTATTTGGGTTCAGCCAGGTAAATTCTGAACACTGTAGGCACAAAATATTCAATGGCACTTTTGTCATTGACGGTGAAGAAATGCCTTCTTCGCTATTTAAGTTGATAAAGAAAACTTCTCAAGAGTTTCCAAATGATATCGTTTCTGCTTACAAAGACAATGTTGCGTTTGTAAAAGGACCTAGAGTAATGCAATTTGCTCCTAAAACTGCCGATAAACCCGATTTCTATCAAGAGAAAGAGTTTGACTCCGTTATTTCCATAAAAGCGGAAACACACAACTTCCCTACCACGGTAGAGCCTTTTAACGGTGCCGCAACTGGTGCGGGTGGTGAAATAAGAGATAGACTAGCTGGTGGTAAAGGTTCTTTGCCTCTTGCCGGTACGGCTGTTTACATGACAGCATACTCTCGCTTAGAAAAAGAAAGACCCTGGGAAAAGGGGATGCAAGAAAGAGATTGGCTATACCAAACACCAATGGACATTCTTATAAAAGCTTCTAATGGTGCTTCTGACTTTGGAAATAAATTTGGACAGCCTCTAATTTCCGGATCGGTTCTGACGTTCGAATATGATGAAGCTTCTACTCCGTTTGAATCTTCAGAAGACAAGACTTCGGCTTCGCTCAGTCACCGTAAGCTGGGTTACGATAAAGTAATTATGCAAGCTGGTGGAATTGGGTATGGTAAAATTGAACAAGCTATTAAAGATAAGCCAGAAACAGATAATAAAATTGTAATTCTAGGTGGCGACAATTACCGTATAGGTATGGGCGGTGCCGCAGTTTCTAGTGCTGATACGGGCGAATTTAGCTCTGCTATTGAACTTAATGCCGTACAACGTTCCAATCCTGAAATGCAAAAAAGAGCTGCCAATGCCGTTCGTGGTATGGTAGAAAGTGATAAAAATACCATTGTTTCTATCCATGATCACGGAGCTGGAGGGCACCTAAACTGTTTATCTGAACTTGTAGAGGAAACTGGTGGTAAAATAGATTTAGATAAGTTACCTGTTGGTGACCCTACCCTATCTGCTAAAGAAATTATAGGAAACGAATCTCAAGAACGTATGGGTCTTGTAATCGGTAAAAATGATGTAGACCACTTAAAACGTATTGCTGACCGTGAGCGTTCGCCAATGTATGAAGTTGGTGATGTTACTGGTGACGACCGTTTTACTTTTGAATCTAAAACCAACGGTGCTAAGCCTATGGATTTAGCGTTGTCAGATATGTTCGGTAGTTCTCCCAAAACAGTGATGACGGACAGTACCGTAAAGCGCGATTATAAAAATGCAGCTTATTCATTGGAATTTTTCCATGATTACCTGGATGCCGTTCTTCAACTAGAAGCCGTTGCCAGTAAAGATTGGCTTACAAACAAAGTTGACCGTTGTGTTGGTGGTCGTGTTGCAAAACAACAATGTGTTGGTCCGTTACAATTACCGTTGAACAACTGCGGGGTAATGGCTTTGGATTTTAAAGGAAAAGAAGGTATTGCTACAAGTATTGGACACTCCCCTATCTCTGCATTGATTGACCCTGCTGCAGGTAGTAAAAATAGTATTGCGGAATCATTGACCAATTTGGTTTGGGCTCCGCTTAAAGACGGATTAGCTTCTGTATCGCTTTCTGCCAACTGGATGTGGCCTTGCAAAAATGAAGGTGAAGATGCACGATTATACAAAGCCGTACAGGCTGTATCTGATTTTGCTATCGATTTAGGCATTAATGTACCTACGGGAAAGGACTCTCTTTCCATGAAGCAAAAATATAAAGATGGTGATGTTATCTCTCCTGGTACCGTAGTAATTTCAGCTGCTGGTAACTGCAGCGATATAACCAAGGTAGTTGAGCCGGTTTTACAGAAAGATGGTGGTGCTATATATTACATCAACCTAACTAAAGATAATTTTAAATTAGGTGGCTCGTCTTTTGCCCAAACTAGAAATAGTATTGGTAACGAAACTCCTACCATCACTGATTCGGCTTACTTCAAAACTGTTTTTAATACGATTCAATCTTTAATTAAAGAGGATAAAATAGTTGCAGGACATGATGTTGCTTCTGGCGGATTAATTACTACCCTGTTAGAATTATGCTTTGCAGACACCAATTTAGGTGCTCATCTTGACCTTACAGGTTTAGGCGAAGTCGATACCATCAAAGTATTGTTCTCTGAAAATGCAGGTATTGTTTTTCAAGCAAGTGATGATAGCGTTGAAACTATATTGAAGTCTAAGAGTATTGATGCTAAAAAAATAGGAACGGTTACTAATGAAGCAACACTTACCGTTAAAAACAACGGTATGGAAATGGGACTAAACATTGAAACCCTTCGTGACACTTGGTTCAAAACATCGTACTTACTAGATAATCAGCAGACTGCAAAAGGTTTAGCAAAAGATAGATTTGAGAATTATAAAGTTCAACCTTTACAGTACAACTTCTTGAATTCTGCAGCTATCGCTTTACCTAATCGTTCTGAAACAACAAACGGAGCTAGACCAAAAGCTGCGATTCTACGTGAAAAAGGAAGTAATTCTGAGCGTGAAATGGCTAATGCTATGTATTTAGCAGGGTTTGATGTAAAAGATGTTCACATGACGGATTTAATCTCTGGACGTGAGAATTTGGAAGACATTCAATTCTTAGGCGCTGTTGGTGGTTTCTCCAACTCAGATGTATTAGGTAGTGCAAAAGGATGGGCAGGAGCTATCAAATATAACGAGAAAGCAAACACGGTCATTAAAAACTTCTTTGCACGACCTGATACCTTATCCGTTGGTATTTGTAATGGTTGCCAGTTGTTTATGGAATTGGATTTGATTAATCCGGAGCACGAGACTCACGGAAAAATGACATATAACGATTCTCACAAGCACGAGAGTAATTTTACCTCTGTAGAAATACAGAAAAACAACTCTGTTATGCTTTCCTCTTTAGAAGGCAGTAAACTTGGTGTTTGGATTTCTCACGGTGAAGGTAAATTCGATTTACCACAAACAGAGGACAAATATGATATCGTAGCCAAGTACGGTTACGAAGGTTACCCGGCAAACCCAAATGGCAGTGATTTTAACACTGCTATGCTTTGCGATAAAACAGGTCGTCATTTAGTAACCATGCCGCATATTGAACGTTCTATTTTTCCATGGAATTGGGCACACTACCCTACTGATAGAAATGATGAAGTTTCACCTTGGTTAGAAGCTTTTAAAAATGCTAAAGTTTGGATAGATAACCAGAAGTAAATACTTTTAAATATATTAAAAAGCAAAAGCTGTGCACTCCCATGCCTGGGGTACACAGCTTTTTTTTACAACCAAAACGTATTATCTAACTAAAAGCCTTCCGCTCCATATTTTCTCATTGGAGTTTTGCAACTTATAGAGGTATAACCCAGGGGCTAAATCTTTTCTTTCTACAACTATTTCATTTTGTCCGGCTACACTTTCACCTTCCATATGGTGATTTCCTAAAAGTCTACCGCTCAAAGAATAAATATTTAATTGATAAGTATCTGCATTTTCTTCATAAAAATATAAGCTGGCTCTTTCTATCATAGGGTTTGGATAAACAACTGATTTATTTAAATCAGAGTCCACAAATTCTTGACCTGGCTCACGATTATGAAAATCTATATTTTGTAACTCCATAGACTTCTCTTCTGCATATCCATTTTCGGCAACTAGATTAAAGGAAAGTACTTTTATATCAGAGAAATCAGTACCCGCATCTAAGTCATTTTTAAAATCGGTTGCAGATAAGGTATATTCACCCATTTCACTATCTAAGCCAATACTAGTCTTATATATTGAACCATCACCCTTTATCAACTGCACATCTAAATTACCGGTTCCTTTTGCCTCAAAACTTACTTTACCATAATCACTTAAATCAACAGCGGCAAACCTCGGACTCAATGCTCGGTACACTCCTAAATAATTACTAGTGGAACCCTGCAATTTTATATTTCTTTCAATAGGATACCCGTCACCAACGTATGGTCCATCTGCTGGTAACACTTCATAGCTCTCTACAGTTGTCTCTTCTGCAGAATCATCTAAGCCCCATGGAGCATCAGCTACAAAAAGATCATCTGGTGTTGTGCCCAAACCTGCGCTTATTCTAAAACCTAAATCGAACAAGGTTCCTGTTTTTAAAGCTACAGAATCTAAATAACCGTCTATATCTGCGGTTACTCCCAATACTTCAGTATCGCTAGTTTCAGTAAGTTTCAAACCTCCTTCTAGATTAATACTTTCTGAATTGTTATTGTTCACTAAATTCAATAAAACTTCGCCATTTTTATAACTGGCAGACTTTACGAATACTGGCGGAGGAGTTGATCCGTTGTACTGCGTGATATCAGCATTAACCTCAAGTAGATTTAAAATTTCATCTGCTAACAGTAATAAATCATCTACTGAATTTGACCATATCTGAAAATTGTAATAAGCAGTATCGCCTGCATAGGCATCAATGTTCCAATGCGACTCAATAGTAAAATTATCATCTACATTTACTCTAGCTGAGAAAGTCAAAGCAAACTCAAGGCTACCATCCGGTTGTTTAATGATCGACTTAATAAAATCCTTTTCACGTAGTTGAATATTAGAAACCGAAAGTAATTGCGCCCCTAGAAAACGGTCACAGATAAACTTGCTATGCTCATAAACCTTGTTCTCTGTTTTAATAACCATTAAAGACCCTAAATTTTCAGAACCGTTTAAATAATCTACAGAGTAAATATCAGATGCATTCGTTAAATCCAGTAAATCGCTTGGTGAAGATTCTATGGTACTTGTTTCACCAACAACACCCAATGGCACTAAGCTATTTAAAGGAATCTCATTCACTTCTGTTTTAGAGCTTAGACCATAAAAAGTATTCTTTACCACCTTCTTGGCATTTATTTTATCAAAAACATAATTGGTTTTTGCTCTATTGAAGTTTCTTTTACTAATTAAGTTAGCCAGCCTATCATTACTTTCCAATCCACCTTTATTGGCGCTAGACGTAGTAACGATTACAGGGCAAGCGGCAACACCTGAACAAGAGGGGTCATCGCAATCTACCAAGCCATCGCCGTCATCATCTATTCCGTTCATGCAATCTTCTTGCGGAACAGGGGCCGACGGACAACGCGCACCGTCATTACTTGATGCGGCAGGACCAAAAGCAAAAATATTAGATTGAATTACACCTAATGTGATATCTTGAACACTATTAATTTTATACACTGAACCAGTTTGGTTAGCCGATATATAGAAATTACCGTCACCATCAAAATACACCGCACCAAAAGTGTAACTTAAACCCTCTAAAATAGGAACCACCCCAATAGTTTTTACAATACCGGTATCAGGATCTATTCTATATAATGTATTTGTTCGACCTTCTACAGTATATAACATACCGTCTACAGCATTAAAAGCCCAATCGGCAATACTTAAATTTTGACTTAATTCAAAGGCTCCTAAATACTCTAGATAAGTTTCTGAATTTGGATTTATATCCAATTTATAGTATGAAGATCCACCGGCTTTAAAATAATAAACACCATCTGTTGAAATATCACCAACATACTTATTACCTGTTGGTAAATCGGGTATAGTATATTGCTCTACCGAATAATCGCTTCCGATACGTACTATCGTACTTGATGGGGTTGATAAATATCCCCATAAAAAACCATCGGTGGAGTTATACCCGACACCATTAACATTACCCGGCGTAATATTTTCAGCAACTAAATACGAACTTCCAGATGCAAGGTCCAATGCATAAATATCATTATACTGAAAGAGATAAGCATTATAATCGCAGTTGAAAGGATCTGATTGCGCAATTGTATTGTAACTAAATAAAGTTAAGGCTATAACCAGAATTGACTTGGAAAAATTAATTAGCGTGTAGTTTTTTTGCATGTTTTCTACAATTTGGGATTAAAATCTATTCTTCAAACCTAATCAAATAAATTAAAGAATTTTCTTACAAATAAGTAAGATGTATACATAACACGTTCAAATACAATTTATTGTAGACCAATGGTTAAAATAGATGACCTACAAGATTCCGCCCTGCAATTAAGGATATAGTAACAAGATGCCAGTTTATTTAACAATACAATTTTAAAATGTGGAGTTCTTTCACTATTTTGCAATACCTATTAGAAATTAAGTATGCAACAAGTTACCCGTCTCTTTGACTTTCCATATTATCAGCTAGAAAAGCATGCCTTAAAAGAGGCTTTGGTGTCAAAAAAAAATGGAGAGTGGATTAAAACATCTACTCAAGAATATATAGATCAAGCTAATGCTATTAGTCGTGGACTTTTACGTTTAGGCGTGAAACCTAATGACAAAATTGCTGTAATATCACTAACCAATAGAACGGAATGGAATATAATGGATATTGGTATTCTTCAATTGGGAGCACAAAATGTACCAGTTTACCCAACCATATCTGAAGATGATTACGCTTATGTACTCAATCATTCTGAAGCAAAATTCTGTTTTGTTTCTTGTGGAGAGGTTTATGAAAAAGTAACTTTAATTCAAGATCAGGTAAAGAGTTTAGAAAATGTTTACTCTTTCGATGAGCTTTCCAATTGCGAAAATTGGAATAAAGTTTTAGAATTAGGCGCTGATAATAGTAACCAAACGGAAGTTGAAAAATTAAAAGACTCTGTTTTACCGACTGATTTAGCGACATTAATTTATACTTCAGGCACAACTGGTAGACCTAAAGGTGTTATGCTGTCTCATGATAACCTCGTAAGCAATGCTATAGAGAGCTCTAAACGTTTTCCAATAGTTGATGGTAATACTAAAGCACTAAGTTTTTTACCACTATGTCATGTTTATGAGCGCATGCTTATTTATTTATACCAATTTAGAGGCGTAACTATATACTATGCTGAATCACTCGACAAAATAAGCGACAACTTAAAGGAAACTAGTCCACATGTTATGACAGCCGTTCCACGACTGCTAGAAAAAGTTTATGATAAAATATATGCCAAAGGAGCTGAGCTTACAGGAATCAAAAAGAAACTATTTTTTTGGGCTGTTGAACTTGGTCTTAAATATGAACCTTACAGGCAAAATGGTTGGTGGTACGAAACCCAACTATCAATTGCCAGAAAATTAATTTTTAGTAAATGGAAAGAAGGGCTAGGTGGTAATCTAAGCTTAATTGCATCGGGTAGCGCTGCATTACAACCTAGATTATCAAGAATATTCAATGCTGCAGAATTTGGATTAATGGAAGGTTATGGACTATCAGAAACTTC
Organism: Maribacter sp. Asnod1-A12; assembly: GCF_045063735.1. Lineage (NCBI taxonomy): Bacteria > Pseudomonadati > Bacteroidota > Flavobacteriia > Flavobacteriales > Flavobacteriaceae > Maribacter > Maribacter sp. Asnod1-A12. The sequence goes on along the minus strand of NZ_JBEFNZ010000006.1, from coordinate 3,042,341 downwards.
ACCCGTTATTTCTGTTAATGACATGCGCGATGGCGGTTTTAAGATTGGAACTGTAGGTAAACCTATAGATCGTACTGATGTTAAAATTGCTTCTGACGGAGAAATTTGCATAAAAGGACCGCAAGTAATGCTTGGCTACTATAAAGATGAAGAAAAAACAAAAGAGGTAATTGTTGATGGCTACTTCTTAACTGGCGATATAGGAGAATTAGACAGTGAGGGATTCTTAAAAATTACTGATCGTAAAAAAGAAATGTTTAAAACTTCTGGTGGTAAATATGTCGCCCCACAATTGCTAGAAAATAGGTTTAAACAGTCAAGATTTATAGAGCAAATTATGGTTGTTGGTGAAGGCGAAAAAATGCCTTCTGCATTAATTCAACCAGATTTTGATTTTTTACAGGCATGGGCATCCAAGCATAATATTGATATTGCTGACAATGCTAATATTATTAAGAATGAAAAAATATTAGCGCGCATTCAACAAGAAATCGATAGTGCCAACGAAAAATTCGCCAAATGGGAAAAGGTTAAGCAATTTAGACTTACGCCAGACTCATGGAGTATAGAGGGTGGGCATCTTACACCAACTATGAAATTGAAAAGAAAAATTATAAAGCAAAAATATATTGATCTTTATAATGATATATATGAGCATTAATAAGTAAGATTAAAGCAAAAAAAGAATTTAGATTACGAGCACCGAAAAATAATCCTAAAAAGTTATTGGTTCGGTGCTTTTTTATTTCTCTCTACTCCTATAATTTTTCAATTAAAAATTGAACCATTACAAGATAATCTACCTAATCAACTTAAAATGATCGATACTTATTAATATTTCTAAAAGGTTTTACTAAAACTTTTCAGCCGCAAATTTTACATTAATTTATTATGCATGCATAATAAATTTTCTTATATTTGAGAACCAACTTACAGAGTATGAAAGAAGCAACTATAGATTATGCGTTGAGAGCTACATGGCAAGCGGTAGCTAGAATGTATAATGAAGAAGCAAAGAATTTTGATTCTACTATGGCTGTTGGCTTTACATTATTAAGCATTGATCCAAAAACGGGTACACCTTCTACTTCATTAGGTCCTAAAATGGGAATGGAGGCTACTAGCCTCTCTAGGATTTTAAAAAGCATGGAGCAAAAAGGTCTTATATTAAGAAAACCAAACCCTAATGATGGTAGAGGCGTTCTTATTTATTTAACCGATTATGGATTAGAAAAAAGAACCGACTCAAAAAATACAGTTCTTAGATTTAATGAAGCAGTTAAAGACGAGGTTTCGGATGAAAAATTATCTCACTTTTTTGAAGTAACGGATACCATTAATAAATTAATTGCAGACAAAAAATTATTTTAATTCAACTTATCAAATTAATACAGCATAAATTACATGAACAAGCACATTAAAAAAGTAGCGGTCATTGGTTCAGGAATAATGGGTAGCGGTATTGCCTGTCATTTTGCAAATATTGGCGTAGAGGTTTTATTGTTAGATATTGTTCCTAGAGAACTGAATGACAAGGAAAAAGCTAAAGGTTTAACCCTACAAGACAAGGTAGTTCGCAATAGAATGGTAAACGATTCTTTGGCGGCAGCACTGAAATCAAAACCTTCACCAATTTATCATCAAAAATTCGCTAGCCGTATTACTACCGGCAATATGGAAGATGATATTGCAAAGGTATCTAAAGTAGATTGGATTATTGAGGTTGTTGTTGAACGTTTGGATATTAAAAAACAAGTGTTCGAGAACCTAGAGAAGTACCGTACACCTGGTACACTTATAACTTCTAATACTTCTGGTATTCCTATCAAATTTATGTCTGAAGGCAGAAGTGATGATTTTCAAAAACATTTCTGTGGAACTCACTTTTTTAACCCTGCACGTTACCTAAAACTATTTGAAATCATTCCTGGTCCAAAAACAGATGCTGATGTATTAAGTTTTTTAAATGGATACGGTGAAAAGTTCTTAGGTAAGACTTCTGTTGTTGCCAAGGATACTCCTGCATTTATAGGTAATAGAATAGGAATATTCAGTATTCAAAGTCTTTTCCATATGGTAAAAAATATGGATATGACCGTTGAAGAAGTTGATAAACTTACCGGTCCTGTAATTGGTAGACCAAAATCTGCTACATTCAGAACTGTTGATGTTGTAGGTCTAGATACCCTGGTACACGTCGCCAACGGCATTTATGGTAATTGTAAAGACGATGAACGTCACGATTTATTTAAACTACCTGGTTTCATTAATACCATGATGGAAAATAAATGGTTAGGTAGTAAAACGGGGCAGGGTTTTTATAAGAAATCGAGAGATGCAAAAGGTAAAACCGAAATATTGACGCTTGATTTAGATACGATGGATTATCGTGCTAAAAAAAGTGCAAAATTCGCTACTTTAGAATTAACAAAAACTATTGATAAAGTAGTTGATCGTTTTGCTGTTCTAGTTGGCGGAAAAGATAAAGCAGGTGAATTCTATCGCAAAAGCTTCGGGCAGTTATTTGCCTACGTATCACATAGAATACCTGAAATTACGGATGAACTATACAAGATAGATGACGCTATGAAAGCTGGTTTTGGTTGGGAACATGGTCCTTTCCAAATTTGGGATGCCGTTGGCCTAGACAAAGGTCTCGAGTTTATTAAAGCAGAAGGTTTAGAAGCTGCCGCCTGGGTTCAAGAGATGAAATCTATTGGTAAAGATTCTTTCTACTCCATAAAAGAAGGAAGTACCTATTTTTATGATGTTCCGAAAAAATCTATGGGAAAAATTCCTGGACAAGATTCGTTTATCATTTTAGATAATATTAGAAAGTCTAAAGAAGTATTTAAAAATAGTGGTGTTGTTGTTGAAGATTTAGGTGATGGAATTTTAAATGTAGAATTTCAATCAAAAATGAATACTATTGGCGGTGACGTTTTAGCAGGACTAAATAAAGCAATCGACATCGCTGAGAAAGATTATCAAGGTTTGGTTGTCGGCAACCAAGCAGCGAATTTCTCTGTTGGTGCAAATATCGGCATGATTTTCATGATGGCTGTTGAACAAGAATATGATGAGCTCAACATGGCAATTAAAATGTTTCAAGATACCATGATGCGCATGCGCTATTCATCAATACCAACGGTATCTGCTCCTCACGGCATGACATTAGGTGGCGGCTGTGAATTATCGTTGCATGCAGATATGGTTGTTGCTGCGGCAGAAACGTATATTGGACTGGTAGAATTTGGTGTTGGGGTTATACCTGGCGGTGGAGGCTCTAAAGAATTTGCTCTTCGTGCTCAAGACACTTTCAAAAAGAACGATGTTGAATTGAATGTTTTACAAGAATATTTCTTGACTATAGGTATGGCAAAAGTTTCTACCTCTGCTTATGAAGCCTTTGATCTAGGAATTTTACAAAAAGGTAAAGATGTTGTAGTCGTTAATAAAGATAGACAAATTGCAACTGCTAAAGCATATGCCAAACTAATGGCTGAACAAGGTTATACGCAACCACCTAAACGTACAGATATTAAGGTTTTAGGTAAGCAAGCCTTAGGTATGTTTTTAGTAGGAACAGATTCAATGGAAGCTAGTCACTATATAAGTGAACACGACAAGAAGATAGCCAATAAACTTGCCTATGTAATGGCTGGTGGTGATTTATCTGAACCAACTAGAGTTAACGAACAATACTTGTTGGATTTAGAAAGAGAAGCTTTCCTTTCACTTTGTACAGAAAGAAAGACTCTAGAGAGAATTCAACACATGTTGAAAACCGGAAAACCGTTACGTAATTAATTTACGAAGCTATTTGCCATTGACCTTTGGTTACATGGTATTCTTAACTTAACAACAATTAAATGCTAGAAGCCAAAAGCTTATAGCCAAAAGCAAGATTAGAAATGAAAACAGCATATATAGTTAAAGCATATAGAACTGCGGTAGGAAAAGCTCCAAAAGGTGTCTTCCGTTTTAAACGTACCGATGAATTAGCAGCGGAAACCATTCAGCACATGATGAAAGAACTGCCTGATTTAGACAAGAAAAGAATCGACGACGTTATTGTTGGTAATGCAATGCCAGAAGGTTCTCAAGGTTTGAACATGGCCCGTCTTATATCTTTGATGGGGCTTGATATTGTAGATGTTCCTGGTGTTACTGTTAACAGATTCTGTTCTTCGGGTATTGAAACTATTGGTATCGCAACGGCAAAAATTCAATCTGGCATGGCCGATTGTATTATTGCAGGTGGTGCCGAAAGTATGAGTTCTGTACCTATGACAGGTTATAAAACTGAGTTAAACTATGACGTCGTTAAAGCTGGTCATGAAGATTACTACTGGGGAATGGGAAATACCGCAGAAGCAGTAGCCAATGAGTTTAAAGTATCTCGTGAAGATCAAGATGAGTTTGCTTATAATTCTCATATGAAAGCTCTTCGCGCTCAGGCAGAAGACCGTTTTCAAGATCAAATAGTTCCTATTGAAGTAGATCAAACTTATATAGATGCTGATGGTAAAAAAGCTACTAAAAAATATACCGTAACTAAAGATGAAGGACCAAGAGCAGGAACTTCAACAGCTGTTTTAAATAAATTAAGACCTGTATTTGCCGCCGGTGGTAGTGTAACTGCAGGTAATTCGTCTCAAATGAGTGATGGTGCAGCTTTTGTAATGATTATGAGCGAAGATATGGTGAAAGAATTAAATCTTGAACCTATCGCACGACTTGTAAATTATGCAGCTGCCGGTGTACCTCCTAGAATTATGGGTATCGGTCCGGTTGCCGCAATTCCGAAAGCATTAAAGCAAGCAGGATTAAAACAAGATGACATCAAACTTATAGAATTAAATGAGGCTTTCGCATCTCAATCATTAGCAGTAATGAGAGAATTAAATCTTAATCAAGATATCGTCAATGTAAATGGAGGTGCCATTGCTTTGGGTCATCCATTGGGTTGTACAGGTGCAAAATTATCAGTTCAACTTTTTGACGAAATGAGAAAGCAAGACATGCAAGGTCAATACGGTATGGTTACCATGTGTGTTGGTACCGGACAAGGTGCCGCAGGGATTTTTGAATTTTTAAAATAACTAATTTATATGTTGGTATTAAGGTATCTACCTAATACTAAATACTTTAGACTAAATACTATTTAACAACATGAGTACAGATACAGCAAATAAAGATATTCTAAGAGGAGGACAGTTCCTTGTCAAAGAAACCAGTTGTGAAGATGTTTTCACATTAGAAGATTTGAATGAAGAGCAACGCATGATGCGTGATAGTACCAAAGAATTCGTAGATAGGGAACTTTGGGCACACTGGGAACGTTTTGAAAATAAAGACTACGCCTATACAGAAGAAACTATGCGTAAAGCAGGTGAACTCGGTCTATTAAGTGTTGCTGTACCAGAATCATATGGTGGTATGGGAATGGGATTTGTTTCTACCATGCTTGTATGTGATTATATTTCTGGTGCTACAGGTTCTTTTAGTACGGCTTTCGGTGCGCATACAGGTATTGGAACTATGCCCATTACCCTATATGGTACCGAAGAACAAAAACAAAAATACGTTCCTAAATTAGCTTCTGGAGAATGGTTTGGTGCTTACTGTTTAACTGAACCAGGAGCTGGTTCTGATGCCAATTCTGGCAAGACTAAAGCTGTTCTTTCAGAAGATGGAAAATCTTACAATATTAGTGGACAGAAAATGTGGATATCAAATGCAGGTTTCTGTAATGTATTCATCGTTTTTGCCCGCATTGAAGATGATAAAAATATAACTGGCTTCATAGTTGAAAACGACCCAAGTAACGGGATTACGCTTGGTGATGAAGAAAAAAAATTGGGTATTCATTCTTCTTCTACACGTCAAGTATTTTTTAACGACACTAAAGTTTCAGTTGAAAACATGTTATCTACTAGAGGTAACGGATTTAAAATTGCAATGAATGCATTGAATGTTGGTCGTATTAAATTAGCGGCCGCCTGTTTAGATGCTCAACGTAGAGTAATTGGTGAGGCTACTAAATATGCTAACGAACGTATTCAGTTTAAAACTCCGATTATGAACTTCGGTGCAATTAAATCTAAGATTGCCGAAATGGCCACTAGCGTTTATGTAGATGAATCTGCAAGTTATCGTGCAGCAAAAAACATCGAAGATCGCATCGCAATTCGTGAAGCAGAAGGTAATACTCACCAAGAAGCAGAATTAAAAGGTGTTGAAGAATATGCTATTGAGTGTTCTATTCTTAAAGTAGCCGTTTCTGAGGATTGTCAAAATACTACAGATGAAGGAATTCAGATTTTCGGTGGTATGGGCTTTAGTGCAGATACCCCTATGGAGTCTGCCTGGAGAGATTCTAGAATTGCACGTATTTATGAAGGTACGAACGAAATCAACAGAATGTTAGCTGTAGGTATGCTTGTAAAAAAAGCTATGAAAGGACATGTTGACCTATTAGGTCCTGCAACTGCTGTTGGCGAAGAGTTAATGGGAATTCCTTCTTTTGATGCTCCAGATTTTTCAGAATTATTTGCTGAAGAAAAAGATATTTTAAAAAGATTAAAAAAGGTGTTTCTAATGGTTGCTGGTTCTGCCGTTCAGAAATACGGACCTGAATTGGAAAACCATCAACAATTAATGTTGGCGGCATCTGATATTCTTATTGAAGTATACATGGCAGAATCCGCTTTATTACGTACAGAGAAAAATGCAAAACGTTTTGGCGAAGAAGCACAAGCTACACAAATAGCTATGTCTAGATTATATTTGTTCAATGCTACTGAAACCATCATTAATAAAGGAAAAGAAGCCATTGTTTCTTTTGCTGAAGGTGATGAACAAAGAATGATGTTAATGGGACTTAAACGTTTTACGAAATATACAAACTACCCTAATATAGTTGCCTTACGCACACAAATTGCCGATAAGGTTGCTGTAGATAACGGTTATACGTTTGACTAATTCAGAGTACCTTTTGTTGTTTGGTAACTTGAATATTAAACCGCCCCAATTTGGGCGGTTTTTTTGTTTGTCTAACATGCTAATAGCAATTACTTTTATACCATGTTTAAAAAATTACTAGAACAAGTTTATTCAACTTCTGATTTTAATTCTAATGGTCATCTTTTAATTGACCAACTGACTTCACATTTAGAGGATAAGCTAAATGTATCTTCCCGTAATGCTATTAATTGGAACAATCCTGAAAAGGAATTAGAATTCTGGAAAGATTTTTTATCTAATGGAGATAGTAATGATTTGTTCAAAGAAATCACCAATAGAACCACACATATACATCACCCTCATTACATTGGTCATCAAGTGAGTCCGCCTGCGCCAATCACAGCATTAACTAGTTTAATAAGTTCCTTAATAAACAACGGAACTGCTGTTTATGAGATGGGAATGAGTTCGAATGCTATTGAACGAATTATTTTAGAGCTTCTTTGCAACAAAATCGGTTTTGATAATTTTTCTGGTGGATTTTTAACCTCGGGGGGAACCTTAGCAAACCTAACTGCATTGTTAAGTGCTAGAAAAGCCATTACAAAGCAAGATATATGGAATGAAGGCAATCAAAATCAATTGGGAATTATGGTGAGCGAAGAAGCCCATTACTGCGTTGATCGTGCCGCTAGAATCATGGGTTTAGGCGAACAAGGTATTATTAAAGTACCTGTTACAAAAGGCTTTAACATGGATACCGATGTTCTAGAAACCAAACTTAAAGAAGCAATTGAAAATGGAATTGAAGTATTTGCCATTGTTGGTAGTGCACCTTCCACTGCAACTGGAATATTCGATAATCTTGAAACAATAGGTGAGTTTGCTAAAAAACATCATATCTGGTTCCATGTGGATGGTGCCCATGGTGGAGCGGGAATTTTTTCTAAAAAATATAAGTATACCCTTAAAGGTATTGAACTAGCAGATTCTGTTGTTATTGATGGGCATAAAATGCTGATGATGCCGGCATTGACCACTGCCCTACTCTTTAAAAACGAGATTAACGCGAAAACTACTTTTAGTCAAAAAGCAGATTACCTATTATCTGACTCTGAACATGAAGATTGGTACAACTCTGGTAAACGCACGTTTGAATGTACCAAAAACATGATGGGTATTCACTGGTTTACACTCATAAAACTATACGGAGAAGAAGTCTTTGACGCCAATGTCACCCATCTTTATGATATGGGTGTACTATTTGCAAATTTAATTGAACAAGAGCCAAATTTTGAATTAGCACTGCGACCAATGTCCAACATAGTATGTTTTAGATACTGCTCGCCAAATTCAGATACAGAAAGCCTAAACTCCTTAAATATAAAAATTCGCCAATTTCTTTTAGAAGATGGCGAATTTTATATTGTACAAACGAAGTTAAAAGGAATACACTATTTACGTATTACCGTTATGAATCCCTTTACGACCGAGCAACATTTTAAAGCCCTAATCAATAAAATCAAGGCTTTTGTAATCAGATGATTATTCCCTCAAAGACTCTAGCATTTGGTCTTCACTTTCTTTTTTAGAAAAGTTAATTGCACACTCTATTAAAGCTAAATGCGAATAGGCTTGAGGAAAGTTTCCTAATAATCTCTTTGTCTTAAAATCAATATCTTCACTAAAGAGACCTAAATGATTACTATAACTCAATAATCGTTCAAAATACTCTTGTGCTTTCTTACGTTCCCCTATTTTAAACAAGCTATTTATATACCAAAACGTACAAACTGTAAATGATGATGATGGCAATCCAAAATCATCTTCATTTTTATATCGATACAACAATCCGTCATTATTTAAATCTTTACCAATAGCATGTACAGTACTAATATAACGTTGATCTTTGGCATTTACACAACCGTAAGATTCCATCAATAAAACTGAGGCATCTAGCTCTTTAGACCCGTAAGATTGAGTGTATGCACCAACTTCTTCGTTCCATGCATTATCATAAATATCTTTCCAAATCTCTGCCCTTATAGGCTCCCATTTTTCAATTTTATGTTTTTTATCTAGCATTTCCGCAACCTTAATGGCCCGGTCTAATGCTGTCCAACAAAGAACTTTTGAAAACGTAAAATGCCTATCTTCTGTTCGAAACTCCCAAATACCTTTATCGGCATCCTTCCAGTTGTTACTTACAATCCAAACAATTCCTTTTGTAATCGCCCAAAGGTCTTCACCATTTTCTATATCGATGCTGAATTTTACCATTTGTTCGTAAATGACATCCATCAATATACCGTAGATATCATTCTGTTTTTGATGATATGCAGCATTACCAATACGAACTGGCTTAGAACCTTTATAACCCGATAAATGTTCTAGGGTTTCTTCAGTCAATTTTTTCTCTTTATTAATACCATACATAATTTGCAGTTTCTCTGCCTTATCTGGTATTAAGTCAATAATGAACTGTAAATAGCGTCTTGCAACATTTTTATGCCCCAATTCAGATACGACTTTAATCACCATAGAAGCATCACGAATCCAACAGAAACGATAATCCCAATTACGCACTTCGCCAATGGTTTCTGGCAAGGATGTCGTTGCAGCTGCTAATACCGCACCCGTTTTATCATAACTTAAAAGCTTCAATGTCAATGCACTTCTAGAAATTTCCTCATTATATTTCTTATAGGTCGGGGTAAGATTAGACCAGTTCAACCAATATACTTTTGTATTCTGTAAATCTAAATAGGCTCTTTCTGTGGTAGGCAATAATAACTTTTCGTTGTAACCCATCAGCATAAACTCATCTTGAGTAAGCTCTACTTCTACACTATTTACAACAGATTCCTTATCAAAAGAGGTATATAAGAATACCGTATCAAATTTTACATCGTGGGTTAAACTAGCTATAAAGTCTTTTTTAATAAAAGTTTCTGTCGTTCCCATTGCATACTCTAACTTTGGATCATACAGTATCGAAAAACATGGTTTACCAGATATATGCTTAAAATATCGAACCAATTCTGGCGGAGAATGATATTTTTTCTCTTCCTTTCGATATCTTGGCATAAAATCATGAATTTCAAAATGATTGCTACCTGACTTAAAAGATGTAATCAAAATACTAGTGTATTGTTCGTATTTCTGAGTGATTTCATAACTATCATCAACATTTATTTCAAAACTACCTCCGATTTTTTCATCTAAAAGTTTAGCAAATACTGACGGGCTATCGAATTCTGGCAAGCAACACCAATCTATTCCTCCTGTCTTTGATATTAATGCTGCGCTTCTGCAATTCCCTATTATTCCGTAGTCTAAATTATCCATTCAATAAATTTCTTGATTCATTTGAGGTTTCAATTGCTATTACCCTCCTTTTTCCCGAAATTTAGAGAAATAATTATCAAGAAGAAGCAAAAAATTCTCTTTTATGGCTAAAACTATCATTATCTCAAATAGACTCCCTGTACAATTACAAATTAGCAATGGAGACATTACAGCAGTGCCAAGTGTAGGTGGGTTGGCTACAGGAATGAAATCTGTACACTCTGGCGGCGACAGTCTTTGGATCGGTTGGAGCGGATTGACAGATGAGGAGATACCAGAAGAATTAATACCAAAAATTGATAATGCACTAGCAGAACATGGTTCGTCTAAAGTAAACCTAACAGAAAAAGAAGTAGATGGTTTTTATTATGGATTCAGCAATAGAACCATATGGCCACTATTTCACTACTTCTTAGAGTATTCTGAATTTGAGCTTGAAAGCTGGGAAATTTATAAAGCAGTGAATCAAAAATTTGCCGATGCCATTCTTGAAAAAGCTAATAATGAGGATACCATATGGATTCATGACTATCAGTTAATGCTAGTACCACAAATGGTTCGTGCCGAGAGACCAGATATTTCTATTGGATTCTTTTTACACATTCCATTTCCATCCTATGAAATATTCAGAACACTGCCATGGAGACGCGAGGTCTTACAAGGCTTGTTAGGTTCAGATTTAATAGGTTTTCATACTTATGATTATGAGCGTCATTTTTTAAGTTCTGTTCGAAGATTATTAGGCTTAGAGGTAAGTTTTAATGATATTTATTTAGAGGATAGAGTAATAAAGGTCGACTCTTTTCCTATGGGAATCGATTATAAAAAATTCAGTGAAGCGGCCAAAGAGCATTCTACACGTACCGAAGACGAAAAATCTGAATTACAAAAAAGACTGGATACCCATAAAAAATCTGCCCCAGATGCAAAGTTCTTTTTATCTATTGATAGATTAGATTACACCAAGGGTATAGCAAAAAGATTAAATGCTTTTGAATATTTCCTTAATAAATACCCCCAGTATAAAGAGAAGGTTAGACTTATTATTCTTGCTGTACCATCGAGATCAAACGTACCGCAATATCAATTACTAAAACGTGAGGTCGATGAGTTGGTTGGTCGTATCAATGGCGAGTTATCTACAGTAAGTTGGACCCCTATTTGGTATTTTTATAGATCAATGCCTTTTGAGAACTTAATAGATCTTTATACTTCATCTGATATTGCTTGGTTAACACCAATACGCGACGGAATGAATTTGGTTGCCAAAGAATATATAGCCACTAGAACAGATAAGACAGGAGTCTTAATTCTTAGTGAAATGGCCGGCTCTGCTAATGAAATGAATGAGTCGCTATTAATCAATCCTAATAATTTTGAGCAAATAGCTGATTCGCTATATGAAGCAATCAATATGCCCAAAGAAGAACAAATTTCAAGAAATACTTTATTACAAAAAAGGTTGGAACGCTATAATGTGGAAAAATGGGCAAATGATTTTATGAATTCACTAGTAGGACAAAAAGAAAAAGACCAAACCTATAAGTCTAAGAAATTATCGATAGATCTTATGAATACGGTAATGGATAAATACAATAAAGCCAATAGAAGATTAGTATTTTTAGATTATGACGGCACATTGGCAGGTTTTCATACCGATCCTCAAAAGGCATCTCCTGACGAAGAATTGTATAAGTTATTAGACGAAATATCATCTCAACCGAATACTGATATGTATTTAATTAGTGGTCGTGATAAAGAAACATTTACCAAATGGTTCTTACCTAAAAAATATAACATGATCGTTGAGCATGGGGTATGGATATCTCAGGGAGGTGAAGAATTTAGAATGTTAGAAACGGTCAAAAAAGACTGGATGGAAAAAATATTACCTGTTCTAGAATCATTTGTAGACCGCACACCAGGTAGTTTTATTGAAGAAAAAAATTACTCTTTAGCATGGCATTACAGAAAAACAGATCCTGACTTTGGCCAAAAGCGTTCAGTTGAACTAAATACTGTACTTACAAGTCTAATTGCCAATGACGACTTGAGCGTTTTAAATGGTAATAAAGTAATGGAAATAAAAAGTAGTAATGTAAATAAAGGTCGAGCCTCTATGCGTGTTTACACCGAAAACGAATATGATTTTGTTTTTGCCATAGGTGATGACTGGACAGATGAATTCATGTTTCAAGAGCTTCCAGAAGATGCTATTACGGTAAAAGTAGGGCGCCAAAAAACACAAGCGAGATACTTTGTTGATAATACAAAAAATGTTCGTGCAATTTTAAAGAGATTTTCCGACAAAAGATAGGTTAACCAACCAGATTCTAATTTTCAATGATTTAGAATCTGGTTTAATCTTGTTTTCTATTGAAGCAAAAATCTCACATTCTTCCAGTTATTATACTCTCCCAATTTGCAAGTACTTCAACTTGGTTTGCCGGTAATGCCATAATAGAATCTCTAACCAAACAATTAGATTTTGGTCCTGATATTGTAAGCTACGTAATTTCTTCAGTTCAATTAGGCTTTATTATTGGCACTCTATTATTTGGAGTTTTGATGATTGCAGATCGGTTTTCTCCTTCAAAAATATTTATGTTATGTGCTTTATTAGCCTCTCTTTCTAATTTGGCTCTGATATACCCTCAATTACAAGAAAGCACTTTACTCATGGCTCGGTTTAGTACAGGTTTCTTTTTAGCTGGTATTTATCCTGTTGGAATGAAAATCGCTGCAGATTATTATAAAAAAGGTTTAGGTAAAGCACTAGGCTACCTTGTAGGAGCCTTAGTTTTAGGTACAGCTTTTCCTTTTTTAATTAAAGGTACTCCATGGGCAAACGATGCAGAAAATGTTATTCTGCTTACTTCTGGAATTACAGCCTTGGGTGGATTAATACTCTTTCTTTTGGTTCCAAACGGTCCACATAGAATTGCTAGCTCCAATTTAAAACTAGGCGCGGGTCCTAAGCTTTTTAAAAACTTTGTATTTAGAAAAGCTGCCTTTGGTTATTTCGGTCACATGTGGGAGTTGTATGCTTTTTGGGCATTTACACCAATTGCCATTCAATGGTTTGCACTAAAGTCAAACAGCGATATTTCAGTATCACTTTGGTCTGGTATCGTAATTGCTCTTGGCGGACTATCGTGTGCATTTGGCGGTATACTTTCTCACCGCATAGGTAGCAAAAAAGTTGCACTAATTGCTTTAATATCATCAGGGCTGCTCTGTTTAATTTCTCCATTATTATTTTCACTTCCCGTATACTTATTCTTAACGGGTTGGTGTCTATGGGGAATTGCTGTTACGGCAGATTCACCTCAATTTTCAAATCTCGTTGCATCGGCTGTAGCCCCCGAATTAAAAGGAACAGCACTTACCTTAGTAAACTGTTTCGGTTTTATTATAACAATAATCAGTATTCAACTTCTAGGATCACTTCAATCGATCATTCCTATAACTCTTTTATTTATCCCTTTAGCTATTGGTCCGGTGTTAGGAGTATACTATTTACTGGCAAAAAAGAATAACTAATGCCTACACACTTTGTTTATGATAATTATGGTCAGCCCTATATATTTTACTTAAATTTAGAAACCGATTACCTATACAAACATTACTCACCAAAAACTTGCAATGAAAAAGTTATTATTACTCACTCTATTAACCTCAGCTATTACGCTTACAGCGCAAACAGATCAACGTATTTATGATATTATCGATGCCGTTTCTGCTGAGCGTATTGAAAACGACGTTACCAAACTTGCCAATTTTGGAACCAGACATACTTTAAGTGACACTGTCTCAACAACCAGGGGAATTGGAGCTGCTAGGCGTTGGATCAAAGGTGAATTCGAAAAAACCTCTACTGAATGTCAAGGTTGCCTAAACGTTTTCTTTCAAAAAGATTTAGTCAAAAAAGGCGCAAACGATCGCATTGTAAAAGATGTGGAAGTAGTGAACGTTCTTGCCATACAAAAGGGAACAAAATACCCTAATCGCTATATTATTATGAGCGGTGATATTGATTCTCGCGTTAGCGACCCTACAAACTATACAGATGATTCGCCCGGCGCCAATGATAACGCCAGCGGTATGGCAGGTACTTTAGAAGCTGCTCGTGTACTGTCTAAATACAAATTTGAAAACAGTATCATTTATATGGGGTTATCTGGTGAAGAGCAAGGTCTCTTTGGTGGTAGCGGTATTGCCCAATACGCTAAAGACAAGGGCTGGGAGGTTATTGGAATATTTAATAATGATATGATCGGTAACATCAAAGGTGTGGATGGTACCATTAGTAATGTGGACTTTAGAATTTTCTCTGAGCCCGTACCACCTACTGAAACAGAAAAACAACGTAAAGCCAGGCGTTTTTACGGTGGCGAAGTCGATGGTGTATCTAGACAATTGGCACGCTATGTTCATAAAAATGTAAAGCAATACATGCCAGAAATGAACCCAATGATGATCTATCGTTTAGATCGCTTTGGTCGTGGTGGTCACCACAGACCCTTCAACGATGCTGGTTTCCCTGGTATTCGTATTATGGAAGCTCATGAAAACTATACACAACAGCACCAAGATATTCGTGTGGAAGATGGTATTGCCTATGGCGATGTTCTTGAACATGTAAATTTTGAGTATGCCGCAAAATTAACGGCTGTTAATGCTATAAACATGGCATCTATAGCTTGGGCCCCTCCTGCCCCTGAAACCGTTAAAATTGGCGGTATTGTTGAACCTGCAGCTAAATTTCAGTGGAGTAAAGTTGATGGTGCAAAAGGATATAAAATATACTGGAGAGATACGACATCCCCAACATGGGATTATAGCAGATATGTGGGCGATGTTTCTGAATTTGTTTTGGAAGGTATCGTTATCGATAACTTCTTCTTTGGAGTTTCTGCGGTTAGTGAAGACGGATTTGAGAGTCCGGTTGTTTTTCCTAACGGAATTTTCAGATAAACCAAAACCACGTAACTCATGAAAAAAATTATAGCTACACTAGCTTTAGGCATATGCTCTTTTTCACAGGCACAAACCTTTACCGAACAAGATACACTTAGAGGCAGTATTACCCCTGAACGTGAATGGTGGGATTTAAATTATTACCATTTGGATATTGACGTGAATCCTAATGATAAATTTATCAGCGGAAGCAATACCATTCGCTATAAGGTATTAGAACCTCATCAAGTATTACAAGTCGATCTACAACCGCCTTTAACTATTGAAAAAGTAACTCAAGATGGTGAAGAACTGGAAGTTGTACATCATATAAATGCTCATTTTATTCAACTTGTAAAACCCCAAAAAGAAGGCGATTTTAATGAAGTTGTTGTTACGTATTCGGGTCACCCAAAAGAAGCGGTGAGAGCCCCTTGGGATGGTGGATTTTCTTGGAAAAAAGATTCAAATGGCAAAGACTTTGTAGCTACCTCTTGCCAAGGTCTGGGCGCTAGTGTATGGTGGCCAAACAAAGACCATATGTATGACGAGGTTGACAGTATGTTAATCAGTGTAAAAGCTCCTAAGGGATTAAAGAACGTATCTAATGGTCGTCTTAGAAGTGTAGATAAAGAAACCAATACTTACAACTGGTTTGTTTCCAACCCTATTAATAATTATGGTGTTAATGTAAATATTGGGGATTACGTTCATTTTGGTGAAATATATCAAGGAGAAAAAGGTGCCCTCGATATGGATTATTATGTTTTAAAGGATAACCTAGAGAAAGCAGAAGAACATTTTAAGGATGCTCCCAAAATGATGAAAGCTTTTGAATATTGGTTTGGCCCCTACCCGTTCTATGAAGATTCTTTTAAGCTAGTTGAAGTACCATATTTAGGTATGGAACACCAAAGTTCGGTTACTTATGGCAATCAGTACAAAAAAGGTTATTTGGGTAGAGATTTATCCAATACGGGTTGGGGCCTAAAGTTCGATTTCATTATTATTCATGAAGCCGGTCATGAATGGTTTGCCAATAACATTACCTATAAAGATGCTGCAGACATGTGGGTCCATGAAGGGTTTACCTGTTATTCCGAAAGTTTATTCTTAGACTATCATTATGGTACTGAAGCTGCAAATGCCTATGTACAAGGTAGTAGAAACAACATCAGAAATGACAAACCGATTATTGGTATTTATAATGTAAACCATGAAGGCAGTGGCGATATGTATTATAAGGGTTCAAACATGCTACACACCTTACGCCAAATTGTAAATGATGATAGAAAATGGAGAACCATTTTACGCGGTCTCAATTCAGAGTTTTACCATAAAACGGTGACTACCGATGAGATTGAAAAGGTCATCGCCTTAGAAATGAAAAGAGATTTAAAACCTTTTTTTGATCAATATTTACGAACCACAAAAATTCCTGTTTTCGAGTATAAAGTGAAAGGCAAAAAGGTATCATATCGTTTTACAAATACTGTCGATGACTTCACTATCCCTTTAAGAATGTTCATCAATGACACTACAGTTTGGATAGAACCAACCACCGAATGGAAAACTGAGAAAGTAAAAGGCGACTTCAAATCATTACAAGTAGATCCAAATTTCTATGTTGAAATTAAAAATTAGATCATTGCATTTAACGTACTGATCTTTAACGTTCATGATATGTCAAATAAGGTCAAACTGAATTGTTAGATTCAATTATTTTAGCGTCGATAGTATAATGCCTTCATGAAAAAAACCCTTGTAAAATATAGAAATAGTGCCTTTAGAAGTTTTATTCGCAGGCATTCTAAATATGCACCTATATTGTTCTTTATTGGCGGATTTATCTTTGACACCCTAACCTTAGGTCGAATTGACCGTACCTATGACTTAACGGTATTATGTCTGCATATGATCTCATTATCGATTACGCTATATCTCTATAACCTAGTAGATGATAAAAAATGGAAAAATACCTTTCTAGAACGATACGAAGAGTACTTTCCGCTTGCCATTCAATTTTTTTTCGGAGGGCTATCTAGTGCCTATGTCATCTATTTTTCAAGAAGTGTTTCTTTATCCAAAACAGCATCGTTCTTTATCATTCTTGTTTTAATACTGATTGCAAATGAGTTTTTAAAAAAACGAATTTCAAACAAATACCTTCAATTTGGGGTTTACTACTTTATTAGCTTCACGTTTTTCACATTTATGATTCCTGTATTTTTAAAGGAACTGAATACTACAATTTTCTTGATTTCAGGAGCAGTCAGTCTAATTAGCACATTAATTCTTCTCACTATTATCTATGGTAAAAGCCCAAGTACCAGAAGGGAGATTAAACTGGGTAAAATGGTTTTTATCATCATTTCCATTTACGGTATTATTAACCTATTCTATTTCCTAAAATTGATTCCGCCCGTACCTTTGGCATTAGATAAAGGAATTGTGGCTCATGAAATCATTCAAAAAAACGGTAACTATGAAGTTACTTATGAGTCTGAGGAATCTTTAATTTTTTGGCGTAAACATAAACTAGAATTTAGTTATTCTCCAGACCAGCGTGTGTATATTTTTTCTTCCATTTTTGCGCCTACGGACTTAAAAAAATCTATTTTCCATAGATGGAGAAGGTATAATGCACAGACCAAAGAATGGGAAAACGTGGATGATATTGGTTACGATATTACTGGCGGCAGAGATGGTGGATTTAGAGGATATACTTATAAAACCAATGTTACACCTGGTGAATGGGAAGTACAAGTGCTTACCGAAGAAGAGCAAGTATTAGGTGTTATAGGCTTTGAAATAAAAACTAGAACCAATCAAAAATCTTTGCGACTAAAAACCTCAAAATTTTAAGACCTACACAGGAATTAATTTATTATTTTTTAGCACATTACCTATAACAACGCGATTTGTTTTTACCGGACACTATTAATAAATTTTTTAATTGTTTGGGGTAAGAAAACATAGACTACCTTCGCGCCACCTTAAACGTATAAGTGACAATATATCAAAAAGTTCAAGCGGTAGATCGTATTTTCAACCAATTGGATAAGGAGTTAGGCTCCTTTCAACAATCTACAGGACTTAGCTGTGTAGCCAATTGCGGTCTATGTTGTTTAAAACCGGACATCAATGCTACTGCATTAGAATTTTTACCACTAGCCTATCACCTTTTATTAAATGGCGAAACGGAAAAATGGTTAGACCTATTGCAAAATAATACTGAAGACAAACTTTGCCCTGTATTAAACAAGGTTATTGCTCCCGAGTCTAAGGGTTACTGCTCAGAATATGCACACCGCGGACTTATTTGTAGACTGTTTGGTTTTTCTGCTATGTTGCACAAAAACAATAAACCAATACTAGTTACTTGCAAACCTATTAAAGAACAAAAGACCGAAGCTTTTAATAATGCTAATGCTCATATTGCAGCTAATAAAAAATATCCACTTATCAGTAATTACTATATGCAGCTGCGCTCTATAGATGAATCTTTAGGAGAAGAATTGTTTCCAATAAGAATTGCAATAGAGAAAGCCATCCATGCCGTTTTAGCATATTACGCCTATAGAGAACTACCCAGCAAAGACAATATAGTTTAATGTAGATTACTTAAAAAAAGATTAAGCGTACCTTTATCAATAGTTTAATAATCGTTTCATAAAAGGTTATTTTGAAAATATACGCTATTAGTGGTTTAGGTGCTGACCAAAGAGTTTTTAATCATTTAACTCTAGATTTTGAATTGATCACTATAGATTGGATTACTCCTCTCCACAACGAATATATTAAAGAATATTCAAAAAGACTTAGCGAAGTTATTGACACCAACGTTGAGTTCTGCTTAATAGGTGTTAGTTTTGGCGGATTAATTGCCACAGAAATAGATAAAATACTTCAGCCGAAAAAAGTAATTCTTATTTCTTCTGTACAAACAAAAGATGAATTAAGACCGATTTATAAATGGGTTGGCAAGTCTAGAATTTTAAAATTTTTACCTAAGTTTCTATTTAACCCACCAAGATTTCTTGCTAAATATATCATGGGAGCTAAAAATTCTAAATTATTTTATGAAATATTGGATGATACGGATTTAAGCTTTGTAAAATGGGCGTTACAAGAATTTACTGCATGGCAAAACACAACACAATCCACAATTGTTCTTAAGATAAACGGTACAAAAGATAAATTGATTCCGCCCAAAGGTACCACCAGAACAAAGCTTATTGAAGGTGGAGAACATTTTATGATCGTAGATAGCGCTAATGAAATCAGCAAAATCATTAATTTTGAACTTAGAAATACTTAGCATAAAACCATATGAACAACTCTAAAGAATTTTTGGCTATTGTTAACGCTGAACTAAAGGAGAATACTCCCAGCTGGGACAATCTTCTAAAATTGATCTTAAAGCATTTTGAATGCGCTACCGGCACGTTACATTTTTTAGATAAAGCGTCTTTGCTACAGCTTCAATCTCAAGTTGGTATTCCTGAGTTTTTAATTCCTAAATTATCTACTATTCCTATCGGTAAAGGTATGGCGGGTATTGCGGCAGAAAGAAGAAAACCTGTTGAAATGTGTAATCTACAAACTGATGATTCTGGTGTTGCTAGACCATCGGCAAAAGATACCAAAGTAGAAGGATCATTAGCTGCACCATTAATGTATAATGACAATTTATACGGAACTATTGGTATTGCTAAACCGGTACCTTATGATTTTACCGAAACCGAGATGGACTTACTCATGCAAATTGGTGAATTGATAAGCAAAAAATTAAGCTAACATTCTCACTTTTATAAATAAAAAAAGCCCGCTGATTAGCGGGTTTTTTTATTTATATTAAATCAATCACTATTTAAAGATAGCGCCTGTTAGAGCTACTTGAGCAAGTTCTGTACCTTCTTCCCCATTAAACGTTACATAATAAGGTCCATCACCTGAAACTGTTCCAGTAATTGGAATAGTTAACATGGTACCTTGGGAACCTTTTGGTTGTGCCGTTAATTGCCCGCTACCAATTACCGGTCCGTCAACCGTATTTTCATGTATTTCAAAATCAAAATACATATTCGGTGCTTCTTGCCATCCAGCTGTAAGCGAAACGGACTTCACACCTTTTAAAGACATGTTCTCCAACATAAACCATCCAATTCTTTTGTTAATTAGCAACAGATCCATACCGCCAAATTGTACAGCTTGCATTCCGTCCAATTTCATTTTATCATTGAACTTAACTGTACTACTTGGTATTACAACAGATTTAGAACCTGTTAGCGGTATAGTACCTTCGGCCCCTGCATCGGTATAACTTGCTGTAATAACCATTACATGATCAGGAGCTGATGCTGCTGCGGTAATGACTCCTTTTGATGGTAATGATTTCACTTTTTTATCATCGCCATTTAATGAAAGAATATACAATCCGATCTGTCTAGTTTCATCAGATGTAATATTTGGGTGCGCAGGCATAGTTACTTCTCCCCAAACACCATTACCACCTGTTTTCATTTTACCTTGCAAGTATTTCAAAGCATCTTTACGCTCTTTATACTTCGCTGCTACATCTTTATAATTTGGACCGATAGAAGCTGCTGCCTCTTTATGACACACTTTACAATCCATTGCTTGGGTCAGTGCTTTACCAGTAACAGCCGCAGAAACTTGTTGATGTCCTAAATTCATAGCTACCTTATCCATTCCTTCTAAATAATCAACGCTTACGAATATATTATTTGCATCGATGTCTGTTCCATCTGGATCAGTTACAGAAACATCATAGGCAATTTTCTGACCCGGTAAGTAGAATGCTGGAGTACTAGCCCCCAATGAAATAGCTACTTCCGGTCTTGAGTTTCCTGCTACAATACTGGTGCTTTCGCTAATTGTCTTTTCCCCTTTATCATCAGATACTGTTACTTTTAAGTTGAAAACCCCTGCATCTGTATAAGTATAATCTACAGAAGGTGTTGTAGTCTCTTTACTTTCACCATTACCAAAATCCCACATGTAAGAAACAGTATCATTATCTCGATCTGCAGCGTCTACACTAGCACTAACTTTCAATGGTGTTTTACCATTGGTTATATCAGTAGTTACAGAACTAACAATAGGTGGTCTGTTACCGCCATTAAATTCTATAAAGCCTAATGAAGAATTTGCGTTTTGTGAGAACCAGCCACTACCGTATTCAAGAAGATAGATTTTACCGTTAGGACCTACTTCCATATCTATTAAGCTATTGACTTTAATATTTGGTGCAAAAGGCTCCATCTTACTAAAATCTCCATTTTCATCTAAATGAACGGCAAACATCCATCCACGCATCCAATCATAGATAATCACCTTTCCGTCATAATAACTCGGTAGTTTTTCGTCACCTTGATACATATCTGAGTAGTAGGTAGGTCCTGCCATTGCATTTCTACCACCAGTTACTGTTTGTGGAAAATCTTGAGAATCGTCATACGGATAATACACATATGCCGGCATTGCTGGTGGTAATTCTGTCAACCCCGTATTATTACGAGAGTTATTTATAGGTTTTTCAGGATCAAATGCTGGACCCGTTTTACCCGTTTCATAGTCGTATGCATTATAGGCAAAATTGTTACCTATAAATAAAGGCCATCCAAAATTACCAGCTTTTTTAGCCTGGTTCATTTCATCATAACCTCTTGGTCCTCTTGTCCCTAAACTATCGACTCTTGCATCAGGCCCAACATCGCCCCAGTACAAATACCCCCTTTTCATATCTACAGATATTCTATAAGGATTTCTATGACCCATCGTGTAAATTTCAGGTCTTGTCTTATCCGTACCTACTGCAAATAAATTACCTTCGGGTATATCATACGTACCATCCTCCTTTACTTTAATTCTAAGTATTTTACCTCGTAAGTCATTCGTATTACCTGAAGAACGACGAGCGTCATATTGCTCATGACCTGGTATATCATTCAAAGGAGCAAATCCGTTATTTACATACTTAACGTCTTTCTCATTAAACGGCGTCGAATTATCACCAGTTGAAAGATATAGTAAGTTATCTGGACCAAAAGCTATGGAACCACCGGTATGACAGCAAATCTCTCTCTGGCTGTCTACATCCATAATTACCTGTTCAGAAGCTACATCAAATTTACCATCCATAAACTTGAATCTTGACAAACGATTTACCCATTCATCACCTGTTGGTGAGTAGTATAAGTAAATCCAATGGTTATTGGCAAAATCAGGGTCTTTTTGTAAACCCATTATTCCCTCTTCTGCATTAACGCCAGGCGTATTCAATGTTTTACTGTAGACATCAAGCTTTAATACTTCACTAAGTTCTTTGGTCTCATTATTATATAACATTACTTCGCCCCTACGTTGTGCTACCAAAACGTCTCCATTTGGCAAAACCGTCATCTCTGTAGGTTCAAAAAACTGACCTTCCTTCAAGGTTACTTTTGAAAAACGATCAGCATCTGGCGGTATTTGAGAAGCTACTTTAGTATAATCTAAATTTAAGTTTTCACCTATAGCATATTGAATTCCTCCTAAAAGATGTTTTAAAAACAAATCTTCAGAAAAACTTTCATCTGCATGTCCGCCTCCTGTATAAAATGCGCGTCCGCCATCAAAATCATGATACCATGATATTGGATGAAAATCTCCGTTTTCACCACCTTCATAGGTAGATTCATCAAGGGTTATCAATACATTCAAATCTGGATTGATGTTTTTGTAGTTATACAATTCATCTTTTCTAGTCCATACAGAGTCGGTAAAAAACTGTGTAGCCTTAAAGTTCTTGTCTTTAATAATAAAATCTGCTGTTGGCATCCCTTTAGGGTGACTCAAAAATTGAGCTCCTGCCAAATCATTATACCACCCCCAATCATATTCCGTATCTGCAGCGGCATGTACACCTACATAACCACCACCGGCTTGTATGTAGCGTTCAAAAGCTGCTGCTTGGTACTGATCCAAAACATTACCTGTTGTACTCAAAAAGATTACCGCAGAATAGTTTTTAAGATTTTCATCTGTAAATAGTGCTGCATTTTTGGTAGTATCCACTGCAAATCCGTTTTCTGTCCCTAACTTTTGAATGGCTGCAACACCTGCCGGTATCGATGCATGCTTATAACCCATAGTTTTTGAGAAAACCAAAACCTTAGGTTCTCCCTCTCGTTTATTGCCACCACATGAGACAATAATAAGCGCAAAGCCCAAAAGCAGCGCATTGAAGATTTTTTTCATACGTTAATTGTTGTTGTTTAGTTGATTTTATAATGTATAAAAATAGGGCGTGTATATTTATTAACCAATACTTTTTATATTAATCATTGTACTTTTATGATAAATTATGAACCATTTAGTACTGTTATGCTAAAAATACCTGAGTTTTATTTTAAAAATGATATTGAATTTAAAGATTGGTTACATAATAACCATTCTGAACATACTGGCATTCATTTAATTTTCTACGCTGTTGCCCATGAAAATGAAAGTATGCGTTGGGAAGAAGCTGTACGGGTGGCATTATGTTATGGCTGGATTGATAGTACCGTAAAAAGTTTGGGCAATGGTAAAAGGCGACAATATTTCTGTCCTAGAAAACCTAAAAGTGTATGGAGCAAAGTTAACAAAGATCATATCAAAGAACTGAAATCTAGCGGACTAATGCATGCAGCAGGACTAGCATCTATAAAGATTGCCAAAGCCAACGGTTCTTGGTCTTCTTTAGATGATGTGGAGAACGGTGTTATTCCCCAAAAGCTACAAATGGCATTTGATAAAAACCCTAAAGCTTTTACCAACTTCAAAAACTTTACACGCAGCCAACGTAAAAGCTACCTTTATTGGTTAAACCAAGCAAAGCGTGAAGAAACCAGAAATAAAAGAATTGAGCGAATCATTCAACACGCCGCTGAAAATATTAAATACCGCGATGGTGGCGGTTGGCAATCTGCTAAAAAGTAAAAATTATAGGTCTTTTACTCTTACATTATAAAAAGACCATACGTTCATTATCAATGCAATAATTCAATTTGGATAATAAGACATATTCCAAAATTTACCACATATTCTTTTTACCTTCCCTTTACTAAACTACCATACTACTATGATATTATCGAATGTGATGAAAGCTCTTACTTTCTCATTACTAATAGCACTTACCAGTTGTAAAGAGAAGCAAACCGTAACATATGATGTTGTAATAAAAAATGGTAATCTTATCGACCTGGATAATGGTTCTATATCTATTTCCAATATTCTGATTAATAACAACAGAATAACCAAAATCAGTACTGATACTAGTTTAACTAATATTGTGGCAAAGACTACTATTGATGCTACAGGTAAATTTATAGTACCAGGCTTTTGGGATAACCACACCCATTTTAGAGGTGGAGATTCTTTAATTGCCGCGAATAAAAATTTTCTAAAGCTATTTATAGCAAATGGCATTACAACAGTTCGTGATGCTGGCGGTGATCTTACCTCATCTGTTTTAGAGTGGCGAAAGGCTATTGCGAACAATGAATTGGTAGGACCCACCATTTTTACATCGGGACCAAAAATTGATGGACCAGGAGGTACTTGGGCTGGCTCGTTAGAAGTAGATACTGATGAAACTATTACTAAAGCTTTAGATTCTTTGCAATCTATACCATCTGATTTCGTAAAGATTTATGATAGTCGTATTTCGGGTAAAGATTATTTAAAGGTAATACGAGAAGCAGAAAAAAGAAACCTAATAACTTCTGGACATATGCCTTTTACCGTGGAGCTTGACGCTACTATTGATGCAGGTATTGATGCTGTTGAACATTTATATTACATCATGAAAGGGTGTTCTAACAATGAAAAAGAAATCACCCAAAAACTAATAGATAAAGAAATAGGGTTTTGGGATGCCATGCCCCTGCTCCAATCTAGTTATGCTTATACTACGGCAAATGCTACGTTTAACAAATTAAAAGCAAACAACGTTTTTGTGGTACCTACATTGCACATTGGTGCTGTACTTAGCTATTTAGATGAAGTTGACCACAGCAAAGACAACTATTTGAAATATATGAGCGACGGTATTCAGCAAACCTATAAAGGCAGGATTGACCGTGTAAAAAATGCAACAGATAAACAAGTTGCCGATAGAAAAGCTTTGGATCAATTCTTTGGTAAACTTGCATTGAAATTAAACGAAAACGGAGTATCTCTTTTAGCAGGTTCCGATAGTGGTGCTTACAATAGTTACACCTATCCTGGTATTTCATTACATGAAGAAATGGAAGCTATGGTAGCTACAGGAATTTCTCCGCTAGATGCGCTTAAATCTTCTGCATATAACGGTGCTATGTTTTTAAAGCAAGATGCTGATTATGGAACTATTTCAGAAGGTAAAATTGCTGATATCGTTTTACTGAACAGTAACCCATTAGAAGATATTAAAAGTACCAAAGACATCTTTATGGTAATTTCTAACGGAAATCAACATTCCAAAACTGACTTAGACAACTTATTAACCTCTGCTATTGCCAACTAAATTCAACTCAATTATGAAATCATTTTTATTTGTTTTTATTTTCTCTTCATATGCTTGTTTTGCTCAAACACTCTTAAAACCAGACCGCATATTCGACGGTACCGAAATGCACAATGATTGGGTGGTTTTAGTGGAAGGAAATGAAATTACGTATGCAGGTAGTGCAAACGGAATTTCCCTGCCGAACAACACCACAGAATTAGATTTGACTGGCAGTACTTTAATGCCTGGAATTATTGAAGGTCACTCCCATGTTTTATTACACCCATACAATGAAACCGATTGGAACGACCAAGTGCTAAAAGAATCGCCTGTTGAACGTGCAGTTAGAGGTACTGTTCATGTAAAGAATTCTTTAATGGCCGGTGTAACCACCATGCGAGATCTGGGTGCTGAAGGTGCCGGTTATACTGATGTTTATTTGAAAAAAACTATTGATAAGGGAATTATAGACGGACCACGTTTATTGGTTGCCGGACCTGCAATTGTTGCTACAGGAGCATACGGACCAAAAGGATTTCATGACGGTGTAACTGTGCCCTTAGGTGCTGAACCCGCAAGCGGAGTTGATCAGTGTATTGAAACCGTTCGTAGACAAATGGGTAACGGTGCCGATTTAATAAAAATATATGCCGATTATCGCTGGACTCCCGGTGCCGATTCTAAAGCCACATTTTTACAGGAAGAAATTAATGCCATGGTTGCAACTGCTACTACAGCAGGTAAATATGTAGTTGCACATGCCGCTACGCCGGAAGGTATGAAAAGAGCTATTCTTGGCGGCGTGGAAACCATTGAACATGGTGATGGTGGTACGCCAGAGATTTTTAAAATGATGAAAGAAAAAGGTATTGGCTTGTGCCCTACTCTAGCCGCAGGCGATGCCATAACGCAATACCGAGGATGGAACAAAGGAACCGACCCAGAGCCCGAACGCATTCAACAGAAACGCAAGTCTTTTAAAATGGCGCTGGATTCTGGTGTACAAATTGTATTTGGTGGTGATGTAGGTGTTTTTACGCACGGAGAAAATTATCGTGAAATGGAATTGATGGTAGATTACGGAATGAAGCCTTTAGCAGTCTTAAAATCTGCTACCTCTGGTAATGCCAGTATGTTTCATTTAGACCAATTAGGAAGCCTTAAAGAAGGGTTTTTAGCCGATATTATTGCAGTAAAAGGGAATCCCTCAAAAGATATCTCTTCTGTGGAAAATGTATCTTTTGTAATGAAAGATGGGATAGTTTATTTGGATTAGTTGTTGGTTGTTGGTTGTTCGAGACATGGTCACTTCGGCTACGCTCAGTGACCTTTAAATTTAATATCTTCAACAGATTACTTTGTACTTTTTACTTTGTATTTTATTCAGTACTAATTACATCTTCACTAATTCTACTCGTCTATTTTTAGCCTTGTTTTCATCACTATCATTTACGACCATTGGTTTTTCGGACCCAAAACCTTCTGCTTTTAATCGTGAAATATCAATTCCTTTACCCGCTAAAGCATACATTACCGTATTTGCTCTTTGTTTGGATAACTCTTTATTTCTTTCATCTGTTCCCGTGTTAACCGTATGTCCTTCTATAGATAATTTTAAATCTGGGTTGGTATCTAGTAGAATAAATATATTATCTATAATTTCTAGAGCATCTGGTTTTAAAGATGCCTTGTCCGTATCAAAATTTATATTTAAAATAGCTTTACCATTTGTATCTATATCCTCTTTCATTTCAGATGCCGTAGGTGCTTTAATTGTTTGCACAAAGTCTTCTAATTCAACAACTCCTACCTCTGCCCCATACTTGTTAGACCAAACCTGAAACATTATTTTACCGCTTTTGTGATTTAATGCGTAATGCCTAATTGGATCACTATTATAGGCACGACCAACAATATAATCGCTCTGTGCCATTGGGTCTATTTTATCAAGTGCATACATTTTTTTTCTAGGTACACTTCCTTTAAATATCAATTCTGCACCTATACTTTCCAAATAACCATCTACACTCTTATCAAATATTAATTTGTTAAAAGCTTTTCCTTTTTCTGCCATTCCATAAAGCATTTTAGCCATTTTTCCTTCGGCATTATAAAACGCAGCACCAGTATACATCATTAACTTTCCAAATTCAGAAAACTTGGTCATTCCGTCTTTTGCCGGCTTCCCTTGTTTTGTTTTTACAAAGAAACCTTTAGGTGGTGATAAGTAAGGAAACTCGCCTATTTGAACAGACGATACAGGTATTACAGTCCAATCAAAATTATCAGTAAACAATTCGACCTTTGGCTTATCAGTATTTGGTTCTTTAGCTTCTTGTCTTATTTCAACATCTTCTGTTGTAGGTGCTATTACCTCCTCAGTCTTTTCTTCAACCTTTTTATCAGGTTTACATGAAATGGAAAATGTAATTAAAGCAAATAATAAGGCTAACTTTTTCATACTCAAATATTATTAATGGTATTCAAAAGTAAAAATTTTAATATGGATGGTACCAATACATAAGAATTAAACCTAATACTACAATTTAACCTCAGCACCGGCTCCAATTCTCAAGGCACTACCAACCATAAATACAATAAAAGAGGTTTCTATTATCCGTTGTAAAATTCCTCTGTAACCTGAATTGGGGTCGGAAAATAGCGAGAATATAAAAATGCCACTTATTATTCCCGTGATTATTGCTATTTGAGATAAACGTTCGTAGTTCTCAAACTTTTTAAAACCTAATCCTATGCCAATTAAACAAATTGGAAAAAAGATATAAGTCAATGAAGCCACGGCATTATGTATAAGTTGTGCAAGACTAGAGTTGATGACATCTGTTGGGCACCCGGCATCACACGGAAATATTCCTACCAAAATAGTTCCTAGTCCGTAGAATAATGCTAACCCGAAAAAACCGGCTACGATGAGTTTTGAACTTGGTAGTTTTCTGGGGGCACTAAAACAGAAAATGGTAATGAGAATTCCGCTAGGTATATATCCGAAGTACTGCAAGTATCGTCCGTACTCAGTGTTTATTGCAAAAGATTCACTTATGTACTGACTTACTACACTGTAGTCTTCTATTAATAATGGACCAACGATGGCGGCTATCGCAAATAAACTTACTCCTAAAATTCCTATGTATGCTACTAGTTTATTGGTCATTCTACTGGTGGTTGGTTTTTTATATGACGCTCAAAATACCTTTATGTTACATAAAAATTATACTTCTGCCTTATTATGCTCTTCCCACTCCCTTCTCAAATCTGTAGAAAGCATATTGGTGCCATCATGTTTCCAGCCTGGTGGTTTTGTCAAATACTTAAAGCGGTTTACAATGGAGGTTTTTGAAGTGAAAAAATCGCCCAGCATCTTGTACCACTCTCCAAAAGCAATTTTTAAAGGATTGTAGGTATCGATATTTGTAACCAGACCGTATACCGGTTTTTCCACCTCTGGTTCAAAAGTGCCAAATAACCTGTCCCATATTATGAAAATTCCAGCATGGTTTCTATCTAAGTACTGCGGATTCGTAGCATGGTGCACCCTATGGTGACTTGGTGTATTGAAAACAGCTTCGAACCACTTGGGCATTTTAGTGATGAACTCGGTATGAATCCAATATTGATAGATGAGACTGACGGACATCTGCACCAAAACCATCACCGGATGAAAACCGATGAGAATTAATGGAATCCAAAAAATGAAGGTATAAAATCCGCCAGACCACGACTGTCGTAATGCCGTGCTTAGATTGTAATTTTTAGAGGAATGATGCACAACGTGACTTGCCCAGAAAAACCGACTTACATGACTAGTTCTATGAAACCAATAATAACAAAGGTCTTCTGCAAAAAGAAGTATTAACCAAGACCACCACGCAAAAGGGATTTCAAATAGATGCCAAAATTATATAACAAGTAGAAAAACCCCAATGCAATACCTTTGGTAATTAAACCTATAGCAACATTACCCAGCCCCATAACAATAGATGTACCGGCATCTTTAAACTCGTAGTCATGTAATTTTATTTTTACCGATAGTATAACTTCCAAGATAACGGTCACCGTAAAAAACGGAATGGCATAGTGTATTAAATTAGGGATTTCAGGAATTTGCATGCTTATATAATGTCATATTAACCTCCCTAATTTACGAATCTAATCTGTGAACTACAATTACTTTAAAAGGCAACAATTATCATTCATAAAATTCAATAATAGTATAAGCAAAACATATAGCTTATGTAACTTTTGTTACCCATAAACATTGACTTTGTGCGTAATTTTACATTATAATTAAAACAACAGAATTATGGAAACTTTAAATAAAAACGTGGGATTAGGTCAAGATTATAAAATAGAAATCAGTGATAAACTAAATGTTCTTTTAGCTAATTATCAAATTCATTATATGAATTTGAGAGGTATGCACTGGAATGTAAAAGGGAGCAATTTTTTTCTATTACATGAGAAGTTTGAAGAGTTATACACTGAAGCTACGGAAACCGTTGATGAGATTGCAGAACGCATTTTAACTTTAGACCAACAGCCTTTACATACGTTTGAAGATTACTTGGACAATAAAACCATTAGAATTATCAAAGAAGTGTCTGACGGTGCTACCGGTATTTCTTTACTTATAGATAACTTGAACGAGTTATTAATTCAGGAAAGAGAAATTTTAGAATTCTCTTCTGATAACAATGATGAAGGTACTGCGACTTTAGTTAGTGATTTAATATCCGGACAAGAAAAATTAATCTGGATGCTTAAATCTACATTAAAATAAGCTACATTTTCAGTTATACAAAAGGGCAAAAATCTTGATAGATTTTTGCCCTTTTTTTATTGTATTAAACTTGGCTAGAATTAGTACCGCTGCCTGTTCGCATTTCTATTTCCAAAGCTCTTTTGTAGAACTCACGGAATTGCTTTTTACTATATTTTGCCCGCATAGCAGATAGTACATCAGATAGACCAAGGCTACACCAATCCCACAGCATGGTATCAAAATTATAGGCGTACATTTGATTTTTCACCTCGGCTCTTATAGTATCTACTTCATTTGCCGTGAATCCATTTTCTAATAATCGTTCTAAAGCGCGTTGCTCGTTTTCTTTGGTAAACTCCGTATCTAGAAAAGGCTCTAGAATCCAGTCCCAATTCCAATTTTGTGGTATAAGTCTAACATTGTTACTTTCAGCAAATTGTTTCAGTTTCTCTTTTTGTTCTGAAGAAATAAATATGATATCGTTTTTTACATGCACTTTGCAAACTGTAAAATCAACCGACATGCATTTTATATCCTTAGCCGAAATTATAGCTGTTGGGTAAGCAATTGATGGCTCAAATGGATATTTAGTAATTACAATTTCCCTTTCCCGTATTTCAGATTCCCCAATACCACATAGTAGTTTTTTAACATTAAAAAACTCTAAAGACCTATTAGAATTCAATACAGATTCTTTTTTCTTAAAATTGAATATGTCTTTTAGAAATTTCCACATAGTAACGAAACTAAAATTCTATTGTTGCTGCTGTTGTTGCTGCATTTCTACTGGTTCTAACAGATCCCACAGGTTGCCATAAAGGTCTTCAAAAACCGCTACCATACCATAAGGCATTTTTTCTGGTGAACGCACAAATTTAATTTTACGTTCCATCATTTTGTAATAGTCCCTCCAAAAGTCATCAGTATACAAAAACAAGAATACGCGACCACCTGTTTGATTTCCAACACTTGCCAGCTGTTTTTCATCATCTGCCTTTGACAGTACCAAAGAACATTCTCTTGATCCTTGTGGTGCCACAATAACCCAACGTTTACCATCGCCCAAGTCGGAATCTTCTATTAGATTAAAATCTAATTTCTTGGTATAAAAATCAATGGCTTTATCGTAGTCATCTACTACTAGTGCTATACGTGCTATGGATTGTTTCAATATTATTTTTGTTTTAGTTGAATGTTTTAATCCGTAATCATATTTATTTTAAAGCCATTCAAATGGTTATTATATTATTGTTTTATAATTCTGATGTCATTTTACCAAGATTTATCATCTCAGCCTTTACAAATATGATATCACGTACATATTCCATCTTACCCCATAGATAGGTGTTTCCTTTTAAGCCTTTAGTCATCCGCATTCTTCTATTCAGCCTTTTTGTTTCTTTTTCGGTCGCTAATCTTCTTTCGCCAAGCTCTCCGTATAATTTTACACCCGGATAGTCTGAAAACTTTTCTTTGAACAATGCACCAAGCCAAAAGAACCGACTACTATTGACCCCAAGTAGACATACATTATTATTCGTTTTTGCGTGTAACGGTAATTTCTTAGGGAACTTTTCAAAATAAAATCCTGTTTGATTATCGTTTAAAAACAAGGACCCGATGGGAGTAACCGTAGGGTTATTCTCTGCGTCTACAGATGCAACAGAAATATGAAAATTAGAACTGAAACTCTTATTGAAATGCGTTCGTATCTTTTTCCAGTCTTGAGTGATGTCCATTCTTAAATTATTTAAGTTGCTATTATAACTGTCTGCTTTAAAATTTTACAAATAATTCATATCAATATACATCCAAGAATACATCAACAATTTCAATAGCACTACTACACCGAAGGATGCCAATAAACTGTACCAATACTTCTTACTATTGTTTTTAAATTTCCGATTTATATAATACACCTGAACAGGAATAAATAATATTAAAGCAACAATTGCCAAACCTATGACTGAATATAAATAGAATACCATTGTCATGCTTTCTAAGACACTAAAAATTGCATTAAAGGCTTCTAAAATATCATCTACAGTCTCAACACCACTTCCGCCGCTGTAGCCAGAAGTATCTCGTCTAAACAATACTTTTAATTCAATTATAAAAAGTACCGCATTGAACAATAGGTAAAGTATGAACCAGAATAGCTTTTTAAGTATTTTAATCAATTTATATTCTTTAAATCTTAATCCTATTTGATACCGACAGTATGCTTCATTGATAATTACTCTTGAATAACCCCCTCAATTTCCTTTTGTAAATCTCTTTCTGAAACCATAATATCTTGCATCATTAATATTACTAGTTCTTTTTTGTCAGTACTGGTGTCTTTTATATTTGGGTAAAGGAAATTCATTAAATATTCCGTTTTTGATGTCAATAACTCCTTTTTTCTTCAATATTCACCAAAGTGGAAACTCTATCGTATTCCAACAATTCAATTTTTGAACTAGAAATAGCTTTCCATGAACTAATTCTAATTTGAGGTATTTGAACTCCATTCACTTTCATCATTACATTGAAAATAGAAATTGTGTTATTCTTTTTGTAAAGTTCTAAGGTGTCGATAAGTGTCTGCTGTTGAAGTATTTTTTTCTTAATGTCTTCATTGGTCTCCTTCAACTCCATATCCATTGATATAAATATCTGATTCATATACTTTGCATCTTTTCGATCTTCATTCCAATTATTGATAAAAAGTGCTATCAAAATACCGACAATAATTGTAAGTATCTCTTTGAAAAATTCTATAATAGTTTTATTCATATTGAAAGTTTAGTTGGTATTAAAATATCATGTAATTACAACGCACTTGTTTCAACTTTCAACTTTCTAAAAAATAACACTGTTAGTACAGCAGAAATTCCAACACCTATCCAATTAGAAATTTCAATATCCATTCCTAAACCAACATTAGGGTCATAAAAAATATAGGAACCAACCACGGACGTAATAAAAAATGCCGGAACTAATGCAATGATATAATGCGTTTTCTTTTGATATAAATATACAGCACCAATCCAAAGAGCAATGGCAGCAGTTACTTGATTTGCCCATGAAAAGTACCTCCATAATAGTTGAAAATCCATATTTGTAAGTATAAATGAAACGATAAAGAGCGGAATAGCAACCATAAATCTATTCTTTAATACTTTCTGGTCTATATTCAAATAATCTGCAATAATCATGCGTGCCGCTCTAAATGAAGTGTCTCCTGATGTAATAGGTAATACGATTACACCCAAAACGGCAACGGTACCACCAATGGTTCCTAAAGAAATGGTAGCTATTTTATTCACCACTGCGGTTGGTCCGCCATTTTGTAAAAGCTCATTTAAAGAATCTCCATCCAAAATACTCATTGATGCCGCTGCCCAAACCATGGCAATAGCGGCTTCAAGTATCATCATACCATAAAACACTTTTCTACCATCTTTTTCATTATTGATGGTACGTGAAATTATGGGAGATTGCGTAGCATGAAAACCTGACAGGGCACCACATGAAATGGTCAAGAAAATTACTGGAAAATAAGGTATGTTCTGCGGATGCATATTTTGAAATGTAAGCTCTGGAATAGGATTGCCTACAACGAACATGCCTATGCAAATACCAATGGCACTTAATATGAGCAACAAACCAAGCACAGGATAAATTTTACCTATGATTTTATCTATTGGTAATAAGGTTGCAACTATGTAATAGAGGAATATGGCAAAAAGTACTATGGTCAAATAGCTTGTTTCTGAACCTATAACATCATTAATCATATTTGCGGGAGCAGTTACAAAAACAGTACCTACTAAAATTAGCAGTAATAGCGCAAAGAAGTTTACAACGTGACTAAAAGATTTTCCTAAAAAACGAGATGCCAATGCCGGTAAATGTGCACCACCAAAACGTAACGAGATCATACCGGTTAGGTAATCATGCACTGCACCTGCAAAGATAGATCCAAGCACAATCCAAATAAATGCGATGGGACCATACAAAGCACCTAATATAGGACCAAAAATGGGACCTACACCTGCAATATTCAAAATTTGAATAAAAGCATTTCTATTACTGTTCATGGGTACAAAGTCCACCCCATCTTCCATGGTATGTGCGGGAGTTTCCTCTGTTTCATTTGGTTGAAATGTTTTATCTACAAATCTGCCGTAGGTGATATAACCCAATACCAATAGGATAATGGATGTAATAAATGTAATCATGTGGTTGTTTTAGACTTGGTATAAAATGAATTGAAAGTTTGCTTTAACTAGTGACCAGTATGGGATTTAGAAGAATTTTCAAACCTAAGGTCAAAGCAAATTTAATCCTATTTTTTAAGCCTATCAATTACAAACATTATAACCACTGACAGAATAGCCACTACAATTGCTTTAACCCAGTCGATTTCATCCTTTGCAAAGGCATCATAAATAATAAAACCGGTAGCGAAACCTAATACGAATTTTAAATTTTGAAGGGTAAATAAGTTTTTCATTTTGTGGTAGATTAGGTAAAGAACTAATGTTAGTCATTCCGAGAAGATTCAAACATTGTCCAATTTGTGTTACTTGCGTTATACGTTATTGGCAATAGTATTTTTTACTATTATCTCATTCAGTTTTTGAGAATCAGCTTCCTTAATTTCATTCAAGTCAAACGTAATTGTAATGCCGCTGTCTTTTGTTATTATTAACTTTTTTTCAACCATTTCAGTCTTTTTGATTTGATTAAAATTCAATGATTTTGAAGCCCAAGAGTTAATTCTTATAATAACTCCTTTTTTGTTCCATTGAACATAATTTTTATACAAAACATTTTACTGAAATAAATCACTTGTAGAAAAAATCCAATAGCACTTATTCTTTTGTTCAGTTTTGGATTTTCAAATTCAAATAATTCAAAAAAACCCACCAAAATAAAAATTAGAGAAAGGAATAGAATGAATATCCAAATCCAACTTTTCATATTGTCAAAATGTATCTTTTTCTTTTCCATTTGTGTTCAAATTCTATTATTGCTAACGTCTCCGTAAGATAAGTAGGGTAATTGTGGGCTTAATGTAAAAGTAAGCAAACCTTTCATTTTCATCTTCAAACAGTTATTTTTTCAATATTTCATTAATATATATTGAACGATATTTTTCTGGATATTCAATCTGCACACCGTGTGTTCCATTTTCAAATAAAAACCATTTTTTAGATGGTGCAACAATGGAATCAAAATAAGTCTTTGCCACAGATGTTTCGGTAAAATGATCATTGTCTCCTTGTAATATATAAACGGGTACTTTAAATTCTGGGATATCACGCATTAAATTAATATCTATTGCGGTAGGTTGTAAAATCTTGGCTGCAGGATAGTAGGATTCAGGACTATTCAGCATGTCGGTAAATTTTTCTTTAAACGTCAAGCCATTATCCATAAACATATCTCTAAGAAATGAATAATCGGTGTCTAATTTAAAAGGTGCATATTTCAGCACAATATTTCGTTCTATTTCAAAGGCCTCTGTTACGGTATTGTTTATATTATTCGAATAAGGTGGACGTCCTATTTGTTTTAATTGAGTAATAGAAAGAGTGTCATTATATTTCTCAGCTTCTGACATTGCAAAATCATAAGATAGTTCTTCAGAAAGCGATTGATTCGCCATGAGACCACTACCAATATAGGCGTAATATAACTCAGGCTGTTTTTGAACCATATAAGCAGCTACAGCAGTTCCCCACGATAAACCTTCAATGTAAATCTTATCCTTTTTAAAAGTCTTTTTTAAATGTTCTGATAATTGCAAACCATCATCCACTATATGGTTTAAGGTAATGGAAGAATCAGGTATACTATCATTATAAGCTAATCCAGATCCTCTTTGATCCCAATAACACACCGTAAATAAATCTTCCAAATCAACCCCTGCCAGTTTATATATGACTGGTAAAATTGGCGCACCTGGTCCGCCGTGTACAATCAAAAGTACAGGATTATTTTTGTCTTTTCCCCTAATTGTAATCCTTTGAGGTATTCCATTTATTGTCATGTCCTCGTGCATGGCAATACTATTTGGTAGTACATCTCCCTTTTCGTCTAAAAAAGGTTCTTCTTCTCCAGAACTATTGATTCTAATTATTAGCAATACAACTAAAACAAACGTAACAATTGCTCCCAGTAAAATCAAAAACCACTTCCCAATTTTCTTTACTATTTTCATATGCTCTTAATTAGTTCTGTGGTTTTCTTATTGCTGCCAACGGTCTCGACTATGGCAAGTATCGCAGGCAAGGAAACTTTTCGTTTCCGTCTGATCTACGAGCCAGAGCTTTTTGCTTTGTTTTTATCTTTTTCATTTTAAAAGCCAAATCCAAAAGATTTGGCGGATTTAGCAAACATGCCTAAGTCAGAAAATTTAGCACTTTATGCCCTATTTGCTATAGCCAATGTTGGCAACTGTATTTTTTAATTTTTTGTTATTAAATAATTTACAAAAGCAGAACAAGCTACTAGCATAAATCTTGCCTCTTCAAGTCCAGGTGGGATTTCTTCATCCAACAATCCGTGTCTAATACCACCACTATCCGATGCATAACCATATATCGCACTAAATCCAGATTTCAGACTTTTCGGAATGGGATTTTCTTGTCCAATATCTTTAATGCTTGTCCTAAAGTAGTATTTTCATTTCCAGTGATTATTTTACATAAAGATTCAACAGCTGAAATAGATTCTTTTATTGAGTTTCTATAATCCGGTTTTCTTTTATCTGTCAATAATTCCAGTGCACTCTGAATATGAACTATTACAGGTCTATATTGAATTCCAGAATTTAGAGCATTTTCAATTTCATTTATTTCTTCACGAGAATCTATTTCTAAAAGGCTTAAACCTACAAATCTAAAACCAGATAATTCTCTTTCTAAATATGGATTACAGACCCTAACAAATTCATCTCCAAATTCTTCTGCGCAGAATTCCAAATATTCATAAACCTCATACCATTTAGCACTAAAAAACCAATTTCGAACAAATTTATAGGAATCTTCGCTATATATTCTGCCCTCCGAAATCATTAAATTGTCTATCGGCTTTTTGAAAAAATCTCGCCACAATTTGCGGAAGAAATCTGCTAAATCTGAAAGTCCACCTCCATA
Organism: Maribacter sp. Asnod1-A12; assembly: GCF_045063735.1. Classification (NCBI taxonomy): domain Bacteria; kingdom Pseudomonadati; phylum Bacteroidota; class Flavobacteriia; order Flavobacteriales; family Flavobacteriaceae; genus Maribacter; species Maribacter sp. Asnod1-A12. The sequence goes on along the minus strand of NZ_JBEFNZ010000006.1, from coordinate 3,004,597 downwards.
TGGTTTATGGTTAGATACCTTACTAAATGTTTCATCACAAACAACTGACCACATTGTATTTCTCAAGTGTTCAGGCATTTGTTCCTTTGGAATTTTAGTTTTGGGCTTTAATATTCCTAATCTTTCAGAAAATTTCAGTTTCATTTGTTAATATTGTTTCCTTCTATTGTACATATCACTAATTATAAAAATATATGTACAATTGTAATTATGTCTTATGTGCTAAATTCAGAGTTACTCCACCTCCTTAATCAATACCTCAATAGATTTGTCCAATTGCTCATCAATGCCTTTTGCAATTACTTCCGGCTGATTTTTAATGATAATTTCTGGGTTGGTTTCATTGTTTTCCATCCACTCGCCTGCTTTGTTTTTAGCGCTTACAGGTACAACGCCCCAAACACCACCGTTTGGTAAACGTTCCCAACCAGCAAAGCTACAGGTACCCGGAACAGGCATACCTACGGTTTTGCCAATCTTTAAATCTACATAGCCGCTTGCAAAACAAGATCCATCACTGTACATAGATTCGTTGAACATTGCCAAGGTTGGCTTTGTCCATCGAGAGGTTGGTTCGCCACCTACTACCCTAGCTTCTGTTTCATACGATAAAAATGGTATACCGGTAAAGAACATAGCCAAATCTGCCACCAAGTCGCCACCGCCATTAAAACGGGTATCTACGATAACTCCTTTTTTATCATTGAATTTACCCAACATTTCTTCATAAATGGTACGGTATGGTCCGTCGCTCATACCTGGTATGTGCACATAACCCAAGGTACCGTTACTTTTTGCCAATACTTCTTTTTCGTTATTTTTTACCCAACGGTCATAAAGCAATCCGTTTTCTACGCGTAAAGAAATAGGTTTAACAGTTAGCTGTTTTCTCTTACCTTTTTCATCGACAATATCTAGCAATGTAAAATTGCCCGCAATACGGTTTAGGTAGAAAGCGGCATCGGTAGATTCGACTATAGTTACTCCGTTAATTTTCTCGATTATAGTACCTGGTTGTATATCAAATCCTGCTTTGTCTAATGGTCCGCCTTTAATGACTTCCGTAATTTTCAATCCATCACCTTTATAATCGTAATCCATGAAAATACCTAAAGAAGCTGTTTGATCTCCGTTTTTGATATTGGCGGAGAAACGACCTCCGGCGTGACTCACATTCAGCTCGCCTAACATTTCTGAAACCATTTCAGAGAATTCAAAACCATTACCAATATGCGGTAAGTACTTTTCGTATTCGATACGCATCGCTTTCCAATCTATACCGTGAAAATTTGAGGTGTAGAAAATACCATTGGTACGCAACCAGATATGATCAAACATATACTTGCGCTCAGCATCGGCATCTAAAACCATTTCTGCCTTTATTTTTACAGGTTCTGTCTTACTAGTCGCTACATCAACTTTAGATATGCTACCGTCGGATAATAAGAACAGATGCTCTTTCTTGGCATCCCATTGTAAACTTCCTGATTTCGCATCTAAGGCTATGAGCATTTTGGTGCTTTTAGTACGTATTTCGGTTTCCCAAAGGTTCAATCCTTTTTCAAACTTGGTCAGGTAATACAGTTTTTCTCCGTCTTTAGAAAGTACGGCATCCGACAGTTTAGAGGAGTGTATGGTTAAACGCGCTTTTCTGCGTTCTACATCTTCCAAATCAAATTTCACCGTTTTTACTTCCTTTTTTTCGTCTTTCTTATCTTTCTTCTTTTTATCATCAGATTTGGCTTCGTCCTTTTTTTCTTCGGCAGCCTCTTCTATCATTTTCAACAAATCGTATTCCTCTTTTGTATTATTGAACTTATCCCAAGACTCTTGGTTTAAGAACATGGTATACACATCTGTTTCAAAAGAACCACTTGTGGCATAACTTTTTAATCCGTCGCGATTCGAGAAATAGATAATTTGACTACCATCGTTCACCCATTTAGGTGAAAAATCATAATAACCGCTTTGGGTCAAGTTTTTACGCTGTTTACCATCTTTAGAAATCAACAGCAACTCGGTATTATTCAACGAAACACTCCAATCTACCAACAGCCACTTACTATCCGGACTCCACTGATAATACTGATCACCGTCTCTCATGTGAATCACATTGTCAGGAGTCATTAAAGTAGTAATTTCTTTCGTTTTCAGGTTCTTCACCTTTATCGTTCTTCTACCTTCTACATAGGCAACATAGGTGCTATCTGGCGAGAATTCGGGCAAATAGATATCTTCTTTTGAAGTGACCAATGTATCTTCTTTGAACAACGTTGCGGCAAAGAAATAAGGTTCTTCTTTTCGGACTTTAGAAGATGTAAAGATGCTCCATTTACCATTGCGTTCACTAGAGTAGGCAATAGATTTACCATCGGGCATAAACTTTACAAATCGCTCTTGTTCTGGGGTATTGGTGATACGTTTAGTCAACGAACCATCTACCGATGTTACAAATACCTCTCCCCTGCTGATAAAAGCGATTTCTTTACCATTAGGTGCAACATCCATTTCTTGAACACCACCGTTTACAGATACATATTTTATAGGATTACTGTCTTCTTGCGTTCTAACTATTATTTCTACCTTCTTAGCACCTTCACCGGCTTTTAGCGTATAAATTTCCCCATCATAACCAAATGCCAAAGTATTGTCACCAATACTTAATGAGCGTACCGGATGTGTCTTAAAACTGGTATGCGCAGCAATTTCAGGTTCTCCCGTCAACGACATGGAAAAGACATTAAAAGTACCTTCTTGCTCGCTTAAATAGTAAACGGCTCTGCCATCTTTTGAAAATACCGGATTACGATCTTCTCCTTTAAAAGTGGTAAGTTGTTTATGTTTTTCGGTGGATGGGTCATACGACCAAATATCTCTAGTTATGGCAGATGTATGATGCTTTCTAAAGGTATCTTCATATCCCTTCTTATCGTGATACACCATCTTGCTACCATCAGTATTTACTTGTACATCTTCCACAGGCACAGTCAATACTTGACCAACTCGCCCACCATTTACAGGAACGCTATATAATTCGGGCTGCGAACCTGTTGGGTATTGGCGATGTTCAGCTATATCTAACCGATTTGCTCCAAATAACACCTCTGAATCATCGGCAGAAAAACTATAGGGAGTTTCGTCATTACTATGATAGGTTAATCGTGTTGCTTCGCCGCCTTGGGCATCCATCACATAAACATCAAAATTGCCATATCTATTAGAGGCAAATGCTATCTTTTTTCCGTCTTTACTCCAAACTGCTTTATAATCATGGGCAGAATGATAGGTTAACTGCTTTGCTACACCACCTTCTGCCGGTACCGTAAATAGATTGCCTTTATAAGTAAATGCTATTGTAGTACCATCGGGAGAAATTGCTGGGTAACGCGCCCATTTAGGATTCGTTTGTGCCGTGCATACATAAGTTAAGCATACCGTTAAGGCGGTCAAAAAAGAATATTTCATATGTTTAGTTAGTTGGTCTATAGTAGTTTCGAAAGATAAGGATTACAATTCTTTGCTACAATCTATGTATGTTCATTGGTATGCTTTTGTACATACTTTGCCAAAACCCAACAAATCTGTATAAATTTACTATCGCAGATAATCATGATACCATAGTGAAAGAAGAAGAAAATTATTGGACACAGCGTTATACCGAAAAACAAACAGGTTGGGATATTGGCTACCCTTCTACCCCTATTAAAGAATACATTGATCAATTAACTGACAAGACTATTCGGATTCTAATACCGGGAGCCGGAAATGCGTATGAAGCAGAATACCTGTGGAAAGCAGGATTTAAAAATGTTCATATTTTAGATATATCTAAAATTCCTTTACAGGAATTCAAAAAAAGGAATCCCGATTTCCCGGACGATAATATGCATCAATCAGATTTTTTCGAGTTCAAAGGGCAGTACGACCTTATACTAGAACAGACTTTTTTCTGCTCTTTTGTGCCCACTGACACCAATAGAAATGCCTATGCCAAACACATGGCTGAACTACTAAAACCAAAAGGAAAATTAGTGGGACTCTGGTTTAATATTCCCTTAACCGACAATATGGAAAAACGTCCATTTGGTGGAAACAAAGATCTGTACACCAATTATTTATCACCCTATTTTAAAACGATCACTTTCGATCACTGTTATAACTCTATAAAGCCTAGGCAAGGGAATGAGTTGTTTGGGATTTTTATGAAAATTTAGTTGTTGGTTGTTGGTTGTTGGTTGTTGGTTGTTGGTTGTCACTTCGGCTTCGCTCAGTGACCTGACTAAAATCGTATCCGATCGAGCGCAGTCGAGAACTATCGGTGTTCCAAATTGACAGATTGCCACGTCGCAAATAGCTCCTCGCAAAGACGAAAAAAAATTGCGAACTGAACACTGAAACTGTCTACTGAAATGCGCTCAGTGACCCATACCACTTTTGTCAGTTCGAGTGAATTTCGAGGAACGAGAAATTAGTATCGAGAACCTTTATGTGTTCCAATGGTTCTCGATACCTGCCCGCCGGCAGGCAGGCAACTTTGTAGTTTCCGCTATGCTACAACTAAAAAGCCACTCCTTTAGATTTGTTATCTAGAATCAGTAAATTAAAAACGGAAAAGATACACTATCAAATCACTCCGAGTTCCAAGCTCATAGTTCGATTCAGATCTTTTCCGTTTATGATAAAACTCAAATTAGAAATTCGGGATATAAAGCCCATTATAAAGGAGTTGAGTACTATCTATTTAATCAAGTAAACCAAATTTATGAAAACAGAATTAAAGTTCATCGGAATTGATGTAAGCAAATCCACTTTGGATATTTGTATTTTATCCGACACAACGGAATCCCTGGTCATTAAAAATACCAAACGATCAATCTTTAAATACTTTGGACATCTGCTAAAAAACACTGCTCACGAATATCATATCTGTGTTGAGAACACAGGAAAGTATTCCTGGGAGCTAATGAGGATACTTCCTAGTATGAAGTGTAGTTTTTATGTCGTAAACCCATTGCATTTGAAGAAAAGTCTAGGACTTGTACGTGGTAAAAACGATGTTATAGATGCCGTTAGGATAGCAAGGTTCATTCGTAAGAACCATGATGAAATGGATTGTTACATAGAAAAAAGAAAAGTACTGGAATCCCTACAGGTACTAATGTCGGAAAGAAAATTCAGGGTCAAACAACGCAAGGAAATCAAGACCAAAAATAAAGAAATACTTGTTTTGGACAACGCAAAGCTTGTCAAATCGATTCTCTCTAAAAACCAAAAGCTGATAAAGGAACTGACCAAGCAGATCGGCACTATAGAATTAGAGTTAAAACAACTTGTCGACTCTTGTCAAAGGATTAAGAATATGGCTTCACAGCTACAGTCCATCCCCGGTGTAGGTCCCATATTGTGCTTAAACCTAATTGTAAAGACCAATGAGTTCAAAACTATAAAAGAAGCGAGAAAATTGGCTTGTTATGCAGGTGTAGCTCCTTTTGCGAACACCTCTGGAATATCGGTATTCGGAAGGAACAAAGTATCTAATCTAGCGGACAAGGGACTTAAAAAACTACTCCATTTAGGTGCTCTGAGCGCAATAAGATTGAATAACGACCTAGCTATATACTATCATCGAAAAGTTAATGAAGGAAAAAACAAAATGAGTGTAATAAACGCTGTGAGGAACAAAATCATTCATCTAGTTTTTGCTCTGATTAACAACCAAACATTTTACAAAAACCGTTTGGCAACGTCATAGAAATCGAACTGACATTCTTGTAAACGAATTGTCATCCTGAGCGCAGTCGAAGGGACTGGAGGACTCTCACTTCGGCTACGCTCAGTGACCTAGACAATGTTGTAACTAATAATCATTGAAACATTAATTAAACAGATTGCCACGTCGCAAATAGCTCCTAGCAAAGACGAATAAAAAAACTGCAATCTGAATACTGACACGGCTCACTGAAAACTGAAACGGACATCAACGAAGAACGAACAACGAAGAACGAAGAACGAACAACAAAGAACGACAACGAACAACGGACAACGAACAACGAACAACGAACAACGAACAACGAAAAACGAACAACGAAAAACGAACAACGAAAAACTGTTAAAGAATTACGGATAATTCAAAACCGCATACTGTTAACATCCTTTTAAGAATACTTCCCTTTCTTTTCCGCTATTTTTAAGCACATAACTAACAAACCACTCAAATGACTTCAAGATTACTCTCCTTGCTGGTGCTTTTTGCATCTTTTTTCGTTTCTGCTCAAGAATTTAAAATGGACATGGTACAAGACATGAAACCCCGTAACATCGGTCCCGGTGGTATGAGCGGTCGTGTTACCAGTATTGATGTCGTGAATTCCAACCCTGATATTATGTATGTAGGTACAGCTTCTGGCGGATTGTGGAAATCTACTTCTGGCGGTATAAAATGGGATCCTATTTTTGACAAAGAAGTAACCGCTTCTATTGGTGCCGTTGCCATTCAGCAAAGTAACCCGTCTGTAATTTGGGCTGGTACAGGTGAAGGTAATCCCAGAAATAGTTTGAATGGTGGCTACGGAGTATATAAATCTCTCGATGGCGGTAAGACCTGGAAATCTATGGGTCTTGAAAAAACGAGACATATTCATAGAATTAAAATTGACCCAATGAACCCGAATACGGTTTATGTTGGTGCCATTGGCTCTCCTTGGGGAGAACACCCAGAACGCGGAGTCTTTAAAACTACTGATGGTGGTGAGACTTGGGAGAAGGTTCTTTTTGTAAATAATAAAACTGGGGTTGCGGATCTTATTATGGATCCAACCAACCCAAACAAGTTAATCGCTGCCATGTGGGAACATAAGCGTGAACCTTGGTTCTTTAATTCTGGTGGTTCTGGTAGTGGTCTATACATTACCCACGATGGTGGTAAGAATTGGAAAAAGCTAAGTCAAGAAGATGGTCTGCCTGCTGGCGATTTAGGTAGAATTGGTGTTGCCATTGCTCCTGGAAAGCCCGATGTTATTTACGCTTTAGTGGAAGCGAAAAAGAATGCGCTGTACAAATCTGAAGATGGCGGTTTTAAATGGAAGAAAATCAATGATAAGAATGATATTGGTAATAGACCTTTCTACTATTCCGAAATATATGTAGATCCTGAAAATGAAAATAGGGTTTTCTCGGTATTTACATACGTGAACGTTTCGCAAGATGGTGGTAAGAACTTTACACAACTAATGCCTGCTTACCGTGCCGATAATGGTGTTCACCCTGATCACCACGCATTTTGGATTCACCCAGAAAACGGACAGTTTATGATGGACGGTAATGATGGCGGATTGAATATTTCAAAAGATGGCGGAAAAACATGGCGTTTTGTGGGTAACCTACCGGTTGCGCAATTTTACCATATTGCTGTAGATAACGAGTACCCTTATAATGTATACGGTGGTATGCAAGATAATGGTAGCTGGAGAGGACCTGCTTATGTTTGGAAAGCTCAAGGAATTCGTAATAGCTACTGGCAAGAAATAAGTTTTGGTGATGGTTTTGATGTGGTACCCGATCCTGTAGATTCTAGATATGGGTATACCATGAGTCAGCAAGGTAACGTACAACGTTTTGATCATGTTACGGGTAATAATTACATTGTACGCCCTACTCCACCAGATGCTGAAACTGAACTTCGCTTTAACTGGAATTCGGCAATTAGCCAAGACCCTTTTGATAATAGCACCCTTTATTTTGGTAGTCAGTTCGTACACAAGAGTACAGACAAGGCATTGACGTGGAAAGTAATTTCTCCGGATTTAACTACCAACGATTCTGAAAAGCAAAAACAAAGCGAAAGTGGCGGATTGTCCATGGATGCAACGGGAGCAGAAAACCACACTACTATTTTGGTAATTGAGCCATCACCTGTTGAAAAAGATATGTTATGGACAGGTTCTGATGATGGTCGTGTACATTACACCCAAAATGGCGGAGAAACTTGGACCGAAGTAACCGCAAATATTAAAGGCTTACCAAAAGGAAGCTGGATTCCGCAAATAAAAGCATCTACCCGTAATAAAGGGGAAGCACTTTTAATCGCTAATGATTATAGAAGATTCAATTACACTCCGTATGCATACCGCACTAAAGATTATGGTAAAAGCTGGACAAGAATTGTTGATGCTTCTGATGTAGAAAGCTATGCGTTATCAATCATAGAAGATCCTGAGAATCCGAATTTGGTATTTTTAGGTACTGATGATGGCTTATATGTTTCTTTCAATGCAGGTGAAAAATGGCAAAAATGGACCGAAGGTTTCCCAACGGTTTCTACAAAAGATTTAGCTATTCACCCAAGAGAGCATGATTTAGTGATCGGTACGTTTGGTAGAGCGGCATGGGTATTAGACGATATTCGTCCGTTACGCGCTTTGGCCGCTGATGCAACCATTCTAAATAAAGATATCGAATTATTTACGCCTCCAACGGCATATCAAGCAGCTTATCAACAACCAACAGGAAGTCGTTTTGGTGGCGACGGACTGTATCAAGGTGAAAACAAAAAGTCTGGCGCTATGATTACTTATTATCTAAAAGAAGGTAAGAAAGCCGCTAAAAAAGGAATTCCAAAGGGAGATAAGAAAGAGAAAGATGCTGAAAAGACATCCGAAGAAAAAACAGAGAAAGTAGAATTAACAGGAGTTCAAAAGAAAGACTCCGTCCAGTTCGATATTTATGATGGCGATAGACTAATTCGTACCTTAAAATACAAAACTCCAGAAAAAGCAGGTTTCCATAGAATTTACTGGAGAATGGATGAAAAAGGTGCGGACAGACCTTCAAGAAAAGTAATTACCAAAAAGAAAGAATCTGGCGGTTTAGATGTAAAACCAGGAACTTACACTATCAAAATGCTTTATGGTGACATGGAAGAAGAAACTAAAATCACAGTAGCTTCTGACCCGCGTTTAAATGTCTCTACCGTAGCTATCAACGAAGCGTATGACAACGGGAAAGTTCTAGAATCATACATGCAAAAAGCTGCGGATGCCGTACAGCAATTAGCAAAAAGTAAAGAAACAGCAGAAAAGTTTCAAAAAGAACTAAAGAAGGAAGATGATAAAAAATACAAAGAGCAGATAGATGCTTCTAAAGATATCATCAAACAAATAGATTCTGTAACTGCAATCTATTTAGGCAAAGTTGATAAGCGACAAGGTATTACCCGTAGCAAAGTGATGACGGTAATGCAGCGTTTACAAATTGCAAGACGTTATGTTGGTTCTAGACAAGCAGGTATGACTGCTACAGAAAAGCAGCTTATGCAATTTGCGAAAGAGGAACTAGAAGGGGCTCTAGAGAAAACGAATTCATTTTTCTCTGCGAACTGGAAAGCTTACAGATCAACTATGGAAAGCTTAGAGCTTTCTCCGTTCAAGGAAGTAGACACCTTTAGTTTAAAATAATTCTCATAATATTAGGCATACTCACTTAAAACCATCAATTATGAAAAAACTATTCGCTTGTTTCGCCATAGCTCTTATTTGGAGTTGTACAGAAAAAAAAGAAGTTCAAAAGGAAGAGCAAAAAGAAGTAGAAATCACCAAAATTCCAGATCAATATTCCATTAAACAAATGATGGATAATGAAGCTATTTCTGGAGGTAGTTTTTATCGTGATAATTCTAAATTATTGGTTTCAAGTAATAGGTCTGGTATATATAATACGTATACCGTGCCTACCACAGGTGGTGAGTTAACACCCATAACACAATCTGACAGTGCTTCTATTTTTGCGATTTCCTATTTTCCTAGAGATGAGCGAATGCTTTTTAGTATGGATGGTAATGGTGATGAAATATACCATATCTACATCCGCAATCTAAATGGTAGCCTTACAGATCTTACGCCTGCCAAAGGTGCTAGGGCTAGTTTTCAAGGATGGGCAGAAGATGACCAAAGTTTCTTTTTTACATCAAACAAGCGAGATGCTAAATACATGGATCTGTATCAAATGGATTTTCTTAATTATTCGCCTAAATTAATTTTTAAGAATGAAGAAGGATATGAAATTGGAAACCTTAGTAAGGATGAAAAATATTTGACATTGGGTAAATCTTTAAATACCAACGATTCAGACTTATACCTATATGACCTATCCACAAAGAAGAAAATTAAGATCAATAAAACGCAAAGTGCGAATAGTAGTCAAGATTTTTCTCCCTCTGGCGATGAACTTTATTATACCACAGATGAAGGCAGTGAGTTTTCATACTTAATGAAGTATAACATTGCATCTGGCGCGACCGAAAAAGTGATTACCCGTGATTGGGATATTTTAGGTAGTTACTTTACAGATAACGGTAGTTATTTAGTTACCTATATCAATGAAGATGCAAAGAACACTATTGAAGTGATGGATGTAGCCACTATGGAGAATATTGATTTACCTGAGTTTGATGCTATGGCAATAACCAATGTAGATTTCTCAAAAGACGAAAAATGGATGCGTTTTTACGCAGGTGGCTCGCATACTCCAAGTAATTTATATGTCTATAATCTAGAAACGAAAGAACAAAAGCAATTAACGGAAGTATTAAATCCTGAAATTGAAGCAGAGGATCTTGTTTCTGCTGAAGTAGTACGTTATAAGTCTTTTGACGGAGTTGAAATACCTGCCATTTACTATAAGCCTCACCAAGCAAATGCCGATGCAAAAGTACCCGCTTTGGTTTGGGTTCATGGAGGACCGGGCGGACAAAGTAGACAAAATTTTAGTTCTTTCATTCAATACCTTACTAATCATGGGTATGCTGTACTTGCTGTAAACAACCGTGGTAGTAGCGGCTATGGAAAAACGTTTTACCAAATGGATGATTTAAACCATGGCGATAAAGATTTAAAAGATTGTGTTGAAGGTAAAAACTGGCTAGCGTCACAACCGGAAATCGATGCCGATAAAATTGGGATCATAGGTGGTTCTTATGGTGGTTATATGACCATGGCAGCATTGACATATACTCCTGAAGAATTTGCAGTTGGTGTTAACTTGTTCGGGGTAACCAATTGGATAAGAACACTAAAAAGCATACCACCATGGTGGGAATCTTTTAAAGATGCTCTTTATTTAGAATTGGGAGACCCCTACAGTGCAGATTCGGTACGTTTAAAAGAAATCTCACCTTTGTTTCATACCGATAAGGTGACCAAACCCTTAATTGTCTTACAAGGTTCACAAGACCCTAGAGTATTACAAGTAGAATCTGACGAAATTGTCGCAGGTGTAAAAAAGAACGGTGTTCCCGTAGAATACGTGCTCTTTGAAGATGAAGGTCATGGTTTTGTAAAAAAAGAAAATCAGATCGAAGCGTATAGTAGGGTTTTAGATTTTTTAGATTTGTATTTGAAGAAGGATAAAGCAACACCCATTGAAGAAGGCGATAAGTAAAGCCAAAATTTTAAGTTTCATATTAAATTAAAGAATGAAGAAAGTTTTTACGTTACTAGTATTATTAGCAACTATTAATCAAATAAATGCTCAAAGTGGTGGTACAGGAGAAGACGATTTTGGTAGTTGGTTCATGTATTTTGGAACCAATAAAATTGCCGATAAATGGAGTATACATACCGAAGCTCAATTTAGATATTATGAAATGGCTTCGAACTTTAACCAGTTGTTGCTGCGTACAGGTATCAACTATCACATTAACCCTGATGCTATTGCCACTTTAGGTTACGGATTTATTGAAACCGACCCAACGTTCAGTGAATTTGACGTTATTGGGGGTGATGCTCTCATTAGTAATAACTCTATTTCTGAACATCGCATTTTTGAGCAGTTCATTCTTAAAAATAAAGTGTGGGAATTTAATTTCGAGCATCGCTATCGTTTAGAACAGCGGTTTGTACAAAACAATTTTACAGGTGAAAGCAACACATTGCACAGAGCCCGTTATAGAATTCAAATGACCTTGCCCCTAACCGATATCTTTTTTCTAAACTTTTACGATGAAATCTTTATCAACCTACAAGACGATGCCTTTGGTCAAAACCGTGCCTATGCTGCCTTGGGAGTTAATATAACCGAAGATTTAAGCATACAATTTGGGTATTTGAAGAATCATTTTAGTGAGACTAATTACGATCGCCTTCAAATTGGTTTATTTTATAACACCGATCTGCGTGGCATTTTTAAAAAGAAGAAGTAAATTTATACTATAATTAAAACACATTATCATGAAAAAAATAGCACTTACATTCGCTAGTGCACTTTTAATCGTTTTTGCAAGTTGTAAAGACGCTAAAAAAAGTGAAGAGTCTAAAAGCGTTGAAGCAACAAGCGAAGCAACTGAAATGTTCAGCTTAGTACAAGATTCAACAAAAGTAAGTTTTACCGCTTACAAGACAACAGATAAAGTACCTGTTGGTGGCATGTTCAAAAAGATAAACTTCACAAAAACAAATAGCGGTGCAACTGCTATGGAAGCCTTAAACGGAACTGAGTTTAGTATTCCTGTTGGTAGCTTATTCACTAACGACCCAACAGGAACAAGAGATCCTAAATTATTAGAGTTTTTCTTTGGCGTATTAAAGGATACCGAATTAATTTCTGGTGTTTTTAAAGTTGATGGAGACCAAGGTTCTATTGATGTTACCTTGAACGGAGAAACACAAAACATTCCGCTTGCATATGAAATGAACGGTGATGATAAAATCACCTTCACGGGTACTATGGATTTGGCAAATTGGAATGCAATGGATGCCGTTGCTTCTATCAATAAAGCTTGTGAAATTTTACATACAGGTAAAGATGGTGTTAGTAAAACATGGAGCGAGGTTGCCGTTAAAGCAGAAGTGCTATTGACAAAATAAAAAGGTTAATTTTTACAATATAAAAGAGGAGCTCATGAGCTCCTCTTTTTTTTGCCCTAAAGACAAAAAGGATTGCTCATATCATGTAAATATTTGATTTTGACTGTTTTAAATTATAATTTTCCTATTCACAATAAAAACTATCAAAATGAAAATATTTAAAATTGAATTGGCACTATTGGCACTACTAGCTGTCTTTAGCTGCAAAGAGGTAAAAAAAGAGGCTTCTGACGCCAAAGAAGAAGTTGAAGATTTAATGGATGAAGCAAAAAATGAAATGGATGAGGATGAAACCGTTGTTAAATTCATGCTAGAACCAAAAAGTGATAGTAATGTAAAAGGCGAAGTAACCTTTACCCAAGATGATGAAGAAGTAGAAATGACAGCCATGTTATCTGGCTTATCTGAAGGCGAACATGCCATTCATATTCACCAAACGGCAGATTGTACCGCAGCTGATGGTTCTTCTGCTGGCGGTCATTGGAACCCAACAAATGAACCACATGGTAAATGGGGAGCTTCTGAAGGTTATCACAAAGGTGATATTGGTAACTTTACCGCAGATGCCGATGGTAATGCAAAAGTTGAATTTGAAACAGAAGAATGGTGTATTGGCTGTGATGATGAAAACAAAAATATTTTAGGCAAAGGGGTCATTGTTCACCAAGGTGTCGATGACTATACCTCGCAACCTAGCGGAGATGCTGGTGCACGTGTAAGTTGTGCCGGTATTATTGAATAGAGTTAATAATAATTATAAAAAAAGCTGTTCTTGGAACAGCTTTTTCTATTTTTAACAGATTTAAAAATTTACATATGCAATTAGACCTGCTGGTTGATCAATTCAAAAAGAAAGACCCCTCCGCTTTCGAAAAGCTATACGGTATGTATAGTGATAACATTTGTGGCGTAATAAATACGATCGTAAAAAATGACGCTCGTTCTCAAGAAATTTGTCAAGATGTCTTTATAAAAATTTGGAACAACTGTGAAAGCTATAATTCTTCAAAAGGAAGGTTCTTTACATGGATTCTTAACATCGCTAGAAATGCGGCTATCGATGAAATACGCAGTAGGTCGTATAAAAATGATAAATTGAACCTTAGCGCTGATTACTTCGTAGGTATTTTACAGAACAAGGAGGAAGAAGAAAGTTCTACAGTAGATACGAAAGGATTGAGAAATCTAATAAAAAATTTAAAGGAAAAATGCGTTCAGATCATTGAACTATTATACTTTAGAGGATATACTCAAAAAGACGCTGCTGAGGAATTAGAAATTCCTGTAGGTACTGTAAAAACAAGAAATAGAAGTTGCATTTCCCAATTAAGGGAGAATATGGAGGTGAAGTAGTATGGATGTAAGAAAATATATAGCATCGGGAATTTTAGAGCTTTATGTAGCCGGTATACTTTCAGAAAAAGAAAATCTGGAAATAGCCAACTATGCTAAAGAGTATTCTGAAATTCAAAAAGAAATAGAGGCAATTGAAAGTTCCATTTTAGCACTTTCAAAGAAAGCTTCTCCAGGGTATAACTATTCATTTAAAGCATTGATGGATAGAATAAACGGTGACGTTAAAGTAGTTTCTATAAATGAAAAACGTAACACACCAATATTATCTTATATCGGTTGGGCTGCATCTATATTATTAGCAGTTGGTTTGTTTTGGATGTATCAACAAAATGAAGATTTGAAATCTAATATTCAAGTAGTTGAAAAACAAAATATTGACTTAGAACAGCAAATTGCAGATACAGATTCTTCTTTAGAACAGACACAAGATTTATTGAATACACTTCGTGATAAAAATATCAGCGTTATTTCATTAGGTGGTCAAGAAGTTTCACCTACTTCATATGCTAAAGCGTATTGGAACAAAGAAAATGAAAAAGTTTATATAGATGCCAAAGGTTTACCTGAACCACCAGATGGTTTTGTATACCAAGTATGGTCTTTAAAACTTTCGCCATTAACCCCAACCAGCATGGGTCTTTTAGAAGATTTTGCTATGGATGAAAACAAAGTATTTGCTCTGAACAACCCGAATGAATCGGAAGCATTTGGTATAACACTAGAGCCTGCAGGCGGTAGTGAATCACCAACGCTAGAGCAACTATATACTCTTGGTGTAGTATCGGCTTCGTAACTAATTAAATTTTAAAGTAAAAAGGGCAGTTTTTAGAAACTGCCCTTTTTTTTATTAATTTTCCACCATGGATTTAAAGAAAATTTTTGGAACCGTTTTAACCCTATTAGGTATTGGCGGACTTGTGTATACTGCAATTTTATTTGGTAATAGTACTGGTACTACCAAACAGTTAATCGTTTTTGGCGTATTAGGCGCTATATTTTTCTTCTCAGGAATAGGATTGATCAGGAATACCAGTAAGGGCTAAAAGCCCAAAATTGATAGAATTTACCTATCTTTTTTTACTCTGTGAAAACTTAGGCTCTTCACCAACCATTTTGGTAAGGTTTTTTGAGGATTTCTTTTTTTGAGATTAAGATATAGTCCTAAAGATTTTAAGATAGGTACCTTATGGGTTTCGACCAACTCAATTAATGTACCATTTGGATCCTCCATATAACTGAAATGACCTGCGGCATCACCCATATCAAAACTATTGGCACTGTCTACGGTAAAAGGATAACCATTGGTTTTTGCTTTTTCTCTAATCGCACTCATACCCGACACGTCAAAACATAAGTGAATATATCCTAAATCTCCCCACAATCTATTTTCAAATATTTTAACCGGTGTTCTATCTAATACCTGAATAAGTTCTAACTGTGTAGGACCTAGAAGGTCTCCGAATCCGCCGACGGACTTTCGTTCCTGAGAAATAATTACTCTTCTATATTTCCCTGTGGTATTATCGTTTTCAAGTGTTTCAATAGTATCATATGCTATCATTGAATACCCTAACATTGAACTATAAAATTTGATCGAACTTTCCATATTACTAACGCCAATTACAGCGCCTAGCACTCCCCCATTTTTCGATGCTTGCTTACAAAAAACATAATGATCTTCAACCATTTGTACCCGGTTACCAAAAGGATCGGTAAAGTAAAAACTAGAACGATAAGACCGATTGATTTCCGAGAGATTAGACACTTCTAAATACCTCAAATACGTATGCATTTCAATCAGATTTTCACATCTAATTTTCATTGCATAAATACCTAAATCTCCTAATTGAATTGTATTAATTGCTGCAGTTGGTGTCCGCTCTTTGAACTGCCAAATTTCTAATCCACCACCACCTGTCATATTTAACGACAAGTAGGCTTCTCGTTTTTCAACCTTATCATTGGTATACTTCGCCATTAAAGATGCAACTGCCTCGTCTTCAAATAGCAAAATATCAAAACCCAAATGCTCTCTATACCAATTGAACACTTTTTTTACATCGAGAACGCCTATCCCAACTTGCTGAATTCCGTTTATTATCTCAACCATTGTATGGGGTGCGTATCAATTTATTATGAAGTGTTTTGAGCTTATTACCTGGGTAACCAAATTTAAAAAGAATTACTAAAAGAAAGTTAGAAAGATTTACCCGTAAATAAGAGTTGGAATCGTATTTGCGTGAAGACACTACCAAATCATTATTAACGATGGTATAAGGTACATTTTGTTTTTTCATTCTACCGAAAAACTCAAAATCTTCCATCAACACTTGCTCTTCATTAAATCCACCGAGCACATCAAAAGTATCCTTTTTAATAAATAGGCATTGATCACCGCCACCGGTAAACAAACCGTCTTTAGCAGTAAACGAAGCATTAATTTTTAAATACCATACATCTTTATCAAATTTATATGAAAAGAAACCTGCATCGTAACCGTTTTTTAAACTGTATACTATATTCTCAATGAACTCTTTAGGTGGCAAAACATCGGCATGTAGAAATACAAGTGACTTACCTAATGCCTTTGCCGAGGCTTCATTCATTTGTGCTGCCCTACCCTTATTTTTACAGTGTAGTATCTTTACTTTATGACTACATTCGAGTAATTCAATGGTATCAGAATTAACGGGAGATACAGCTACAATTATTTCTAAAAGCTCTTCATGTTCTAAAAAACATGCAACGCTAAATAATCGTTGCAAGTTATTAAACTCATTATATACAGGTATTATAATACTGATCATAGTAATAGATAAGACGTATTTAGTAGAAAGTTAAAATACATCCTAAAAAATATTTAGGTTTATGCCTTAGATACGCAAATTGATGAAAAAAGTTTTAAAAACAATATAAAAATTTATAAAAAGGTTAACGTAATCTAATTAAGTTAAGCACGACCAAGTGAACACAAACCTTATGGGTCATTTTACGTAAATAAGGTAAACAAAACATATTTATGAAACTAAAATTATATTTTCTTGCCACACTGTTCGCATTGTCATGCACAGCAAAAACTAATTTACAAGCACAAACTGAAAGCACAGATAAAATAGATTACAACGAGCTATCAGAATTGTTCTTGAAACGCATTATCGCTAAAGAAGATACTCAAGAAATACAAGATATCTTAGCTAATACCACAATTGAAGAACTTGATAAGGCGCTTGACACTAATGATAAAAGATTGGCTTTTTGGTTAAATTTTTACAATGCCAATATACAGGTTATCTTGAGAAAAAATCCGGAATTATACGATGACCGCGGAAGTTTCTTCAAACTTGAACAATTAAAAATTGCGGGCGAAACAGTATCATTTGCCAAAATAGAGCACGGTCTAATTAGAAAATCGCAATGGGAATATGGTCTTGGTTATATACGTAAATGGTTTCCTAATAAATTTGAACGTAAATTAAGAGTGAACAAACCTGTTTATAATGTGCATTTTGCTTTAAACTGCGGCGCTAAAGATTGTCCACCGGTAGCGATCTACGAATGGGAAAGATTACAAGAGCAATTAAAAATCGGAACAAAAAGGCATCTTACTAAAACCAGTGAGTATAATAGCGATACCAACGTAGTTAAAATCACCTCTCTATTCAACTGGTTTAGAGGCGACTTTGGAGGAAAAAGTGGTATCAAGAAAATTTTAAAATCTAATGAGATCATACCTTCTACAAAGAATGTAGAAATTGAATACACCAATTATGATTGGACACTATATCTTGATAATTTTATTGACTTGTAGTCGAATAAACTTTTTTAATAATACATGTTATTAAGGTAAAAATGAATTTAAATTCTCTTAATTTATTTGTTTTTACCTTGGTTACAATGTAGAGTGGTAAATTTGCAACCGAATTAGTTTTTATTCTACACTATGAGGTTTAACCTTGGTTTCCTTAAAAAAATTTTCATCGTCCTGTTTATTCTTTTAGGTGTATTAGCTGCCTCTAAACTAGATGAGCTTAAATTTTCATTCGATTTCAGTCAATTTTTTCCCGAAGAAGATCCCGATTTAGCCTTTTATGATGATTATGTAGAAGAATTCGGTACCGATGATAATTTTCTATTAATTGCTGTAAAGAATGACCCGGATATATTTCAGCAAGAGTTTCTAAATAAATTTAAATCATTTTCTGAAGAAAGTAAACAATTTACTCATGTTTTAGAAAGTAGCTCATTGACATCACTTTCTTATCCTCTTAAAACATCTTTTGGTTATACTACGCTTCCAATTATTCATATTGAAGATCCTTCACAGTATCAAAAAGACTGGAATAAAATACAAGAAGATTCCCTTTTTGTAAATGTGCTTGTAGACCAAAACAAAAGTTCTTTGGTACTCGCACTACAGACCGAAGACAATTTAGATTATAAACAATCTGAATTATTATTGAACGCTATAAGAGCCTCTTTAAAAACGAATGGCTTGTCAGAATACCATATTTTAGGAAGAGCTTTTTTTTATGAAGCCATTGTAGAAATGCAAAAAAGTGAAGTATTAACGACCACTATAGTAGCCTCTATACTAGTTTTTATAATTCTACTATTGGTATATAGAAGCATGCCAGTGGTTTTAATATCGGTTTTATCTATAGCAATGTCATTATTACTTTTTATGGGCTTATTAGGTTGGCTCGGAAAAGAATTGAATGCCATGGCCGCTTTTTATCCTGTACTCATGCTTATTGTAGGTACTTCTGATGTTATACATCTTACCGACAGTTATATACGTAAAATACAAAGTGGTATTTCTAGATATAGTGCAATAACCTCATCCTTAAAAGAAGTCGGCATGACAACTTTACTAACTTCTGTAACAACAGCAGTTGGTTTTGTAACACTTTTGTCGTCGAGATTGGTAAGTATTCAAGAATTTGGTATTAATGCAGCAATAGGCGTTATAGTTGCTTATGTCACCGTAATATTTTTGACTGGCTCATTATTGATAAGTCTACGGGAGAAATCATTGACCGGACGAAAGAGTATTTCTGAAAATTGGGTCACATACCTGTTAAAGGTGAATACGTTTACTAAAAACTATCCTAAATCTATAATCGCCGGCACCTTTATATTCACATCTTTATGCTTCTTGGGCATTTATCTTATACAAACCAATCAAGAGCTAAAAAATACTTTACCTGCCGGGAGTGAGATAGCAACCGATTTCGATTACTTTCAAACAAATTATGCCGGATTTAGACCTTTGGAAATTGCAGTAATGAGTACTGAGGGTACTAAGGTGACCGATTTTGAAACTGCTCAAGAAATTGAAAAGCTTACTACATATCTTAAAACCATCGAGAGTATAGGTAATGTGCAATCTGCCAATTTACCTTATAAAATTTTCAATAAAGCCAATAACCTAAATAGTGCTTCTTATTTTGTTTTGCCTGATGATAAGGCTACATTTTTAAAATATCAAAAAGACACACGTAAATTGGCCCGAAAACAACTTGCTAAATTTATTAATGAAGATGAAACGGTTGCTCGTATTAATGGAAGATTACAAGATATTGGTACGGATAAACTAAAAATTGTATACACCAATATTGATAATTTTTCTAAAACAAAATTAGATACTACACTTGTTAAGATAAAGGTAACAGGTAAAAGTATTCTATTGGATAAGAATTCTGAATATATTAGAAGTAGTTTACTTGAAGGGTTACTTTATGGTTTGCTATTAATAGGCATTATTATGGCCTTTGTCTTTAGAGATATTAAAATATTTCTAATCTCTTTAGTACCTAATGTTCTACCCATTTTATTTGCCGGAGGAATTTTGGGTTTTTTAGGAATACCTCTTGAAGCATCATTATCTGTAGTATTTGCTATTGTCTTCGGGATCGCGGTAGATGACACCATTCACTTTTTAGGAAAATATAAACTTGGTATTAGTCAAGGATTGGATAAAGAAGCCGCTCTCGAAAAAACTTTTGCCCAAACAGGCAGAGCATTGGTTATTACAACCATTATTCTCTTCTTTGGGTTTATGGTTATGTTATTCTCTATTCATCAACCGAGTGTTACTATCGGATTGATAATCAGTGTAACCTTAGTGACAGCATTAATACTCGATTTGCTATTATTACCGGTACTTCTAAGAAAATTGCTCTAGATAGAGCTATTGGTATTTTGAAGGGTTTTCTGTAATGATCTATAGGCAACTATAGTTTTGCCAACTAATAAAATCATTAAACTTATCCATAATGTAAAGAGTAGGTATTCCATAACACTAATTGGTTTACTTGGTTACTATTTAGTTTACTTATTTAAGATGCTGGGGCATTTTTAATGTATTTGGTCGATAAATATATGCATTTCATCTATGCAACTGTTAAAAAAAACTAAATTTTCGACGAAATACACAATAATAACAACGCCACGATTTTAATTCGTGGCGTTGAAAAAAAACAATCCAACCTAAAACAAACCTTGAAATGAAAATAATTGGGCAATCATTTTACAAATCATGAACTTGCTTTTCCATACCGGGACCTAATTCATAAATAGCCCCAATTAATTCTCCTTTTAATTCTTTAACTCTTTCTTCTTTTCCATTCGCTTTATATACTTCAGCAGCTTGGAACAATAATGCAGGCTCAAATGTTTTACCATATACGTAGGTGTTCATAATTTCCATTGCTTTCTCTTTGTCTCCATTCTTTAGAAGACTATACCCCAACCAGCTATAAGATTCTGGTGTTGGTCTATTATCCACTTCTCTCTGTGCTAAAATCAATGCACTATCATACTGTTTTGTTTCGCCTATATACAAGCCTAAGTTATATGCATTGTACATATCACCATATGCTGTATTCTTTACTCTAGTGAAGTACTCATCTAAGTTTTTCGTTCTAACCAAATCATCGCCTATATAATCAGCTATTTCAGCTTTTAACAAGAAATAATCTGGAGCATTGTACGTCTTGGTTACCGAATCTAAAATTCTAATTGCTTCAGTAGCATCTTTATCGTTTGAAAATACGATCCAGGCAATACCTTTTTTAGCATATGCATTGTTATTGTCAATTTCCAGGGCTTTTAAATAATGATTGTAAGAATCTTCAATTCTACCTGCATGACCATAATAATCAGCTAAGTTGGTATAACTCCAAAGCATTAAGTCTTTATTTTTTGAACTTTCCGCTTTTGTTCTTGCCTTTTCCATAAAACTTATGGTCGTATCTAAATCTCCTTTATAATCGTTCCATTTTGCCAGGCGAATCATATAACCAAAGTCTGACATGTTCTTGATACTGTCTAAATAGCTTTCTGCCAGTTGATAATTTCCTAATTCCATATGAATATCAAAGAACATACTTTGTGTCTCACTTATATCACCACCAATTGTTGCTGCTGAATCTACTAACTGTAGTGCTTCTTTAAAGCGATGTTGAGAGATATAATTTCGCGCTAAGGCTCTATAAAAACCAGGCTTTCCTATGTTGGCAATATCGACCGCTTTTTTTAAGCTCTTTTCTGCCTTTTTTAAAAACTCAATATCTCCTGTTTGTTGAAAGTATCTATTGTACTCCCCGCCTACTATACCGAAACTTGTAAGCTGCATGCTATCTGGTCTTATTTTAGAATTCCAGAGATCAAAATATTTCGATGTTGTTTTAATCTCGTTGGGGACTAAAAATTTGTTATAATCTTTTTTATCTGCAATTGCGTCCTGATTTTTGGTACCACATGATGATACCAGTATCATTACTATTAAAAGCTTAATTAATTTCATAAGGTTGTTTTTATTTTGGATTGTTTAAAATAAGGGGAGTTTTTCACTCCCCCATTCCCCTCTTTTTCATAAACTATTAGGGTTTTGCCACGTGTACTTATCTCTAAAATAAATACCGTAATGACAACTTTTATTCAGGTGCTCCCAAGTATGGGAACGAAGTACCTACAGTAGCGGTTAGCCCAACGCCATCTGAAGTTAATCTTGGTAAATCTGCAACACCATCACCATCAGTGTCTTGACCGCTAAATCTAATGCCATCAGCACCACCAAACAATAATATCAAAGAAACATCGATAACATCGTCTTGAGGTGTTCTACCAGTAAGACCAATAACAGCAGGATCATTTAAAACATTCCCGTCCATATCAGCATCTTCTCCGGGTAAAAAATATGTAGTCGTTAAGTTTGGAGCTACTTCTAAAACATCCGCAGCTAAATAACCTGTTAATGTTGGCGCATCTAAACCTAAAATGTTGTTCTCGTAATTTACATCTGCTGGATCAGCCCCTAATATGTTTGCATATACATCATGATATGCTTCTAACCTTGCTTCAAAATCTGCTTGAAAAATAGCGGCCATTTCTGAAGGAATAGACACATTATGTGAATCTTTAATAGTACCATCTGCACTTAAAACAGTATTGATACCAGGTCTACCCATAAAATCAACTTGAGCATATGTTCCTGTAAAATCAGGATCTACCGCTTCTTCACATGGTGTGCAAGTGCCACCACAATCTACACCAGTTTCATCTCCGTTCATAATACCATCATCACATGTTTCTGTAACTACTACTGGTGTATTGTCATCATCATCACTGCAGGAAACCAAAGCTACCACTGCTAAAAGAGACAAAAACGTATATTTTATATTTTTATATTTCATCGTTATATTTTTATAAGGTTATAATTATTGTTTAACGTTCGTTGTTACCCAGGTTTTGTACACTTCTAAACCAAGTGCATTCTGACCTGTTGTACTACCTAAAAGACTATTTGGAAGCTCTACAACTATAGACATCGTATTTGAACCGTCGAAAGTATCAACAGCAGTTTCGTCATCGTCGTCAGTAGCGTTTGGATCACCAGCTGGTTTGAAACCTAATGGAGCCGTACCGCCAATAACTTCATTGAATTGAAAGAAATCAAAGAAAAAAGCATCTTGTCTTGGACCTGCAAATAAAGAAACCCCGGTTGACGTAGTTTCTACAATAGCAGTTCCCTCAGAAATATCTACCGAACCTAATGGTGCATCTACCATAATTGCGCCGTTTAACCCTGTTTCACTTGGTGCTACCGGGCCAAAGAAATACATTTTACCATCTCTTGGTATTGCTTGTATTACCAAATCTTCTACCAAATCATTATCGGTATCGATATTAATTTCCAATAATACATTTTCATCAAATGTGCCGTAAGCCAAATCTGGTAGTACATTAGATTGAAGGTCTACCGCAAAAACGGTATTGTCTGAACCCTTTGTAGGTTCAAAAGCATAAAAATCGGCGATATCTGCCGTGGTTCCCATAGCACCTGGCGCATCGATATGATCTGCCGCTACTAAAAGACCTCCGACTAGAGCTAATGCCCCAAGTCCCATAAATAATTTTGATTTTTTCATTATCTCTTTTTTTAGATTAGAATCACCTCTACTTACGCAGCAAAAAAGAGAAGGTTCATTTTTTTCTTAAAAAAAATAAAATTTATTTTCAATCGTTAAATAGTAACCCTAGAGCAAATCCTTATTATAGCGTAGAAGTAACCAGTTTTAAACAGCTGTAAAGTAATATTTAGCTAACTTTGCAACGTTAAATAATTAAGATATGAACCCGTCTTCCTCTGGTTGGATCGAGAAATATGGTTCGGTTGTTCAAAAACACCAAGACGCTTTCCCAACTTTTGAAGCTCTATATGACACGCTTAAAGAAAGCGGATTCGTATACGGACTAAATTCTAGCATACCTAAGTTTATAGAGTTAGAACATACACTATCTGAAGACGAAAAGGCGAAAATTAATTTACTACACGCACTGTTTTTTACCTATAAAATTAAGGGTGGTAACGACTATACCACTTTTATCGAAGAAGTATTTAAGTTTTATGAAATACTGAATATTAGTCGTGCAGGATTTTTTGACAAGTGGTTTACCGGAAGTAAAACTTCTGCCAAGCTTGAAAAACTAATGACTTCAAGAATTTATATTGAAGACAATATTATCAGTAAAACTTTTAATAGTCTTATTACCAACTCCCTTCTATTTATAGATGTTTTGCTTTTTAAGCATTATTTAAATAAACATTCTGTTTTAAAAGAAAAGGCAGCAGAAATCGAGTATTTAGCAATCAATATTACCTACCACGCCCTTAGCTCAAAAGAAATTGATAGAAACGACAATAAGCTTTCTCAGTTATTGGCATCTTCGTTAACCTATATTAATTGCGCAGAGAGTAGTTTTGATGGTTCTTATCGCGAACGACTTTTATTAAATAAAGAGAATTGGGAGAATCGCTATCTGTTAGATATGGCTTGCCTTACGGTTTGGGAAGATCACTCTTTAGATTACACCGAATCTGATTTTATTTTCGGAATAGGAAAAGACTTAGGATTCGATAGAACTGTTATCTCTACATCAATTACCGATGTTACCGAGTTCTTTAAACTCAATTTTGATGTCATACCCTATTTAAAGGAAAAGAACCTAGCACAACAGTTTTACGACAGTATGGGTAAAATTGTAAAGAAGTTGATTCTACGAAATAGTAAACGCCTGCTTAAGGAGCTTTCGCAAAGTGCAGAGTTAGTTGCCCTGTTATCAAAATCTACGGTTAGGGATTTAAGTAATGAAGAAAAGAAAAAAGTACAGAATCAACTTTTAGATATTTTTAAAAGTATTCCGTCTTTAGCTATATTCATATTACCTGGCGGAGCTATTTTACTGCCGATATTCATTAAACTGATACCTAAGCTATTACCATCGGCATTTGATGAAAATAGAATTGACGAGGAAGAAGATTTGTATCGTAAATAAATTATTATCAGAATATTAATTATTCTACTCTAACCAAAGCTTAAAGTCTTTCACCTTTTCTCTACTCACAATAATTTCATGATCAGGATTGTTCTTTAGCTTGATCTGTAATCTAGAATTGGTGTATGAAACAATGTCCTTTATGTGATCTATATTCACAAAGAACTTTCTACTGACCCTAAAGAACATCTGTGGTTTTAGTTCCTCTTCTAACTGTTCTAATGTAGTATCCAATAAATAATTGCGACCATCTTTAGTAGCCGCATATGTACCTTTGTTTTCACTATAAAAAGACTCAACATCTTCTGCATTTATAATTTTTAAATGCTGACCTACCTTCGCTGTAAATCGCTTTTTATACTCGCGCTCGAGCGGATTGACCAATAATTTTTTGATATCTTCAAAATCTAGAGCAATTTTACTAGGCTCATTGGCAGATTTAAACAGCTTTCTATATTTATTGACCGAATGCTCTAGATCTTCATCATCAATAGGTTTCAATAAATAGTCTATACTATTCAATTTAAATGCTTTAAGGGCATACTCATCAAAAGCGGTAGTGAAGATGATAGCACTGTGAACCTCTATAACATCAAAAATCTCGAATGAGAGTCCGTCCGATAATTGAATATCCAAGAAGATTAAATCTGGGTGTTCATTGGTCTGAAACCAATCTATGGCCTCTTCTACAGAATGTAGCATTGTAGAAACGGTCAAATCTAAACTATCTAACATTCTACCCAACCTGCGTGCTGCCGGTTTTTCATCTTCTATTATAATGGTCTTCATGGTCTGGTTTTATGGTTTACTAGAATTGTATGCTTTAATCGTTATATGAATTTATGTATTTCTGAATCTTACGTTCTTCCCACCTCTTCAAATATCCTGAAATATTGCCATAAACAATAATTCCATGAATAGCCAGTATCATCCCCCAAACAATGGTGGTACCGTAGACATTCCAGTTTATCCAATCTAAAAACTCAGGATTACCGAATGCTTCTTTACTTACCAAAATGAAAACGAACTTATGCCTTAAGAAGTACAACATGATATTTATTATTAGAAAAACCAATACGTGATTATAGAAGCGCTTTATACTTGCCACCTTCTCTTTTGCTCTTTCATACTTAGAAAACGTACTGTCCTCTCCATTAAAAAGATGATCGTTTGCTCGTTCAGTTTCCATATTATCTAAATTTTTCAAATTCACGTTTATCTTCCTCCATATATTTGCTTATTTGGCGAGCTTCCCAGTCTCTACCTAAAAACGGATTGTAATCAAAGACTTTGACTGCGTGAAAAACCAAGCCTATTCCCCAGAAAAAGGGCGTTATAAATGTGCCAAAATTCACCAATGCATCATATAAAGATTCCCCTTCATATATTCTTATCATCACATTCATTGCAACTATAATAATGTTTGCCAAAATGTATAAGGAAAAATGCAAATAAAAACCCTTTAAATCTTTAACCTTCTTTTCTGCATTTGCTAATGCATCTGACTCATCTACCATTGAAATTTCCATATTATCTATATTTTTCAGCATCTCGTTCTTCTTGCTCTACATATTTACTGATCTGGCGTTGCTCCCAATCTTTGCTAAAGAAAGGATTATATCCAAATACTTTAGCGGCATGAAATGCCAAACCTATTCCCCAGAAAAACGGAGTAGTTAAAGTACCGATGTTAAATAAAGCCTCTGAAAATGAAGCTCCACCAGACATTATTCCCATAATAGTAATAGTCATAAGAAATAAATTTACGAGTACGTAAACAAGCAAGTGAATATAAAACCCCTTTATATCTTTGACCTTCTTTTGGGCTCTTAATAATTTATCTGTTTGTTCAAATTCATTTAGCTCCATCTTCTTGTATTTTCTTCTTGTTGTAAAAACTCTTGTAATTTTCTTTCTTCCCAGTCTCTGCCCGTAAACGGATTCAAGTTAAAGATTTTATTTGCTTTAAAAAATAAGCTAATACTTAAACCGAATACTACCCAAAGAAACCAGGCATTCCTCCATTCATTAAAATAATAATTGATTGTCGCTACAATGATAATGGTTACGATAGCCGACCCTACTTTTCTATAAAATTTTCTAATTTCTTCAACTCTTGCTTTTGCTCTTGTATATTTTGTGTTTTCCATGATCTTTAGTCTTTTAGGTTATGATTCTTGCATGAATTTTTTGATCTTTCTTTCTTCCCAATTCTTACCGAATAATGGGTTATGGCCAAAGGCATAAAGCCCGTTCATTAATAGACCGAATCCCCAACCAAGTGCCGGAAAAATAAACCAAAGAAAACTTGTAGTATTATAATTGATATATGCCAAAAATGGTATGACGATACAGTAGGCCAATAAATTACCGTAAAAGCCTTTTATAGCTTGTACTTTTTCTTTTGCCTTTTCATACTTATAATTGCTGTCTGGTGTGAAGTTTGATTCCATCTTTTTAAAGTTTTAGTGATTACTAATTTATTTCTATACTTCAAATTTCGGCAGATCATACAGGTTTTGAAAAAATGAAATACCCAGTTGTACTTTTTTACGACTGAATTGTAGAAAGCATGTTCTTAGACTATTGAGAGACCTTAAAATCCGTAGTTTTTCTTTGCGCTGGCAATCTGGTCCTCTTCTGTAGTTTCGGGGAACAGTATGTATTTAGGAGCAATTATAGGCTTAGCACTGGTAATACTAATCTTCGTTATTGAACTAAAAGGGAATTTACCTTTGGTTAGCACCAACAATACATTTTCCATCTTAAGGTACTCTTTACTAGCTGCTGAAATAATTTCAGCCTCTCCTTTCAATTGAAAGCCTTTCTGCTTTAAAATATCTATAAAGCTGATACAGATGTGTTTATTTTGTTGAATATTTTTTACTGTTTGTGGTGAAGCTATATTTGCTACTATAATCATGTTATCTCCAAAACAACTGAATATTTCTTTGGGAGACACATTAGGTATGTTATCAGCAGAAGATGTTGCCAACCAGCATAATACACTATCGCTTATAGCTGCTTTTATCTTTTTTGTTAGCTTCATAGTGTTTTCCTTTAAAATTCATTCAGAATCTATCATCTTCCATATACTGTTTTATTTTTCTTTCTTCCCAGCCTTTACCAAACAGCGGATTATAACCATATGCTTTTAAACCATGGGCAATTAAACCAATACCCCAACCCATAGCGGGGAAAATAACCCAAACAAAACTGGTCGTCTTAAAATTTATATAGGCAAGAAAAGGTATAACAATACAATAAGAAGTAAGGTTACCATAGAATCCTTTAATGAGTTCTACCCTTTCTTTTGCTTTCTCATAGCGCTTGGCGCTTATATGTGAATCTTGTGTTTCACGAAAAGAAATTGCATTTGTCAGCATAGGTAAACGCACCTTAAACTCTTTAGCGGTCTTAAAAATCTGCATTTCCTTTTTGGTAAGAATGGCATACCGCTGACGAATGTTCTGCAGCCCCACACCACTACTCTTTTTAACTACTTGTTTTTCTTGTAAATTGTTGACCACATATAAGTATCCGTCTTCTTCATATATTCTAATATGTAGTGGTTTTGAAGAGGTTACCACATTATGCTTCACTGCATTCTCTAATAACAACTGTAGGGATAATGGTACTATTTTCGCCTCAGGATCTAGTGCCTCATCAGGAATTTCAAATACGATACTATCTTCAAAACGCATTTTTAGAAGTCGCACATAGGTTCTTGCAAACTTTAGTTCTTCGTCAACAGAAATAAGATTTTTGCTCTTCTGCTCCAACACATATCTATATACTTTTGAAAGCGAAGTCGTAAATTTTTGCGCCTGCATAGGATCTTCTTCTATAAGGCTGGTCAATACATTTAAGCTATTAAAAAGAAAGTGAGGGTCTAACTGATTCTTTAGTGCATCGAACTTTGCAGATGCTGAACCTGCAATAATTTTTTGTTCTTTTACCTTGGTATCTTGTAAGGCTTTATAGAAGTAGAAAGCGTGTAAAAACAATGAAACTACTAGAGTAACTAATAACGCATAGAAGTAATATTGTACCCTTTCTCCGGCTACGTATTGTTCAAAGCTTTTACCAAATATATAGATTTCAGTAAACGCTCTTACAGCGCCAAACCCTAATACCGTAAGTACAATAGAGCCAGCGGCACCGTACCATAACCGTTTTTGCGTTTCATTCTCCCATGTATATTTTTGAGAGATATAGTCACTGAAATACATATTCAACATAGATAGCACAAAAGAGTAAAGAAAGGCTATACCGATAAATTGTAATTCGTTATACGTGGTTATATTTTCCCAATCTGATAAAAGCAGTCGAACCAGTTCCATAACCAAGGTTATGATCAATGCTGTCCTTACTACCTTTAAAAAACTACTCATGTTTGTAAGCTTAAAATTGATTGCTTTCTAATTTTTAAAATTAGGGATTTACTTTTAGAAGTCTATTTATTTCTATACTTGCCCTAATAAAAGCAAACATGAAGCTTTTTCTTCTCAATAAATAAAAATATGTTCTGAATTGTACTATCTAGTAGCTGAACTGTATTTTAAAATAACTGAAACTATTGATATCTAATTGATATAGAATCTTCTTGATCGTTAAAAATTTATAAAAGATATATATAACATATGTTTTATATATTCTATATTGGAGGTATAAATAACATTAATGTTATATATACTATTGTTGTGCGCAATATGACAAAACCAATCTGAAATGACAAAAAGTGAACAACTGGCAAGCCGACTTCGAGAAGTAATCCTAAACGGAACTTGGATTGCAAATACGAATATTAAAGACCAAATAGAAAATTTAGATTGGAAAATTGCTACGAAAAAAGTTGAATCTCTAAATACAATTTCAATTTTAGCTCAACATATTCATTATTTCATAGTCGGAATAAAAA
Organism: Maribacter sp. Asnod1-A12; assembly: GCF_045063735.1. Lineage (NCBI taxonomy): Bacteria > Pseudomonadati > Bacteroidota > Flavobacteriia > Flavobacteriales > Flavobacteriaceae > Maribacter > Maribacter sp. Asnod1-A12. The sequence continues at coordinate 2,974,624 of NZ_JBEFNZ010000006.1, read as the reverse complement.
ACGTATTTGATAATGGAAAACTTGAAATTAGAGATAAATACAGTTTCGATTTTCCAGCCATTGAATCTCAAACAGAATGGGAAGTGTTTCAAAAAAAGTTTTGGAACGACACGGAAAAACTTGCGGAATTAATAGAAAAAATGCCCGAAGAGCAACTGAATGAGGACTTTGTGGATGAAAAATACGGAGATTATCTACGGAATATTGAAGGAATGATAGAACACAGTTATTATCATTTAGGACAAATTGCATTGATAAGAAAGATTATAAACGCATAAAATACTGCACACAACAATGCATATAAAACATAGCTAATATAGGCTATCCGAAAGGCTTTTGTGTATTTTCGGAGACCGCCAAATTTTTAAATTTGGCTTTTAGTAAAATAATGATAAAAAGAAAAATTTAAAAATTCGGCTCGTGTATAATCCGAAACGATAGCGTCTTTTAACACGCTACGTTTCATATACGGAGACGTTGTGTGTAAGCTAAAAAATAAAAGATGAAAAATTCAATTCTTATTTTAACAATTATTTTTTGTGGCATAATCGGAAAAGCCCAATCTATTGAAAAGATTGTACTTGATGAAAATGATGATCTCAGCGGTTATTATTTAGCAGTAAAACCTCAAACTGAAAAAATAGATGCAGTTTTAGTACTTCTTCCTGGTTTTGGACAAAATGCTGAAAGTATTTTTCCTGAAACAAAATTACACAATGTCGGGTACCTAAATAACATTTTGACAATTGGATTTGCATCTGGGACAAAACTATATGCAGACAAAGAAACGCAAGTGAAAATTTCAATTGTTCTTAAAGATGTACTTGATAGATATGAAATAGAGAATACAAAATTTGTAATAGGTGGTTTTTCGGCAGGTGGTACTGTCGCTCTACGATACGCTGAATTATGTAAGCAGTATCCTGACAAATTCCCAATTAGCCCTAAAGGTGTTTTTGTCGTGGATTCGCCTATAGATATTTTCAAATTTTATGAATTACTAGAAGAAAATATTGAAAATAAGTATAGTCAGATTGCAGTTCAAGAAGCTGAATGGGTAACGAATCTTATAAAAGAGGATCATGGAATACCAAAAGACAATATTGATTATTACAAAGAAATAAATCCATTTTCAATGAAAAAAAAATATGGAGAAAATGAAAAATGGCTCAAAGATATGGCAGTTAGAACATATCATGATGTCGATATTGAATGGAGACTTGTTCAACGAAACCAACCTGTAAGTACACAAAGCTATCTAGTAACTTCAGAATTAATAAATCGTCTTTTATTAATGGGTAATCAAAAAGCGGAATTTATGCAATCTTACAAAACTGGCTACAGAAGTAATGGAACTAGACACCCCCATTCTTGGTCAATTGTGGATGAAGTTGAATGTATTCAGTGGTTGAAAAAGATTGTGGAATAAGCCTACACACAACAATACCTAACGTAATGCGGACTTTAGGGTAAAATCGAAAGGTCTGTGTATATTTATGAAGTCGCTAAATCTTATGGATTTAGCTTTATAACAAAAAAAGAAAAAGCAAAACAGTAAGCTTTAGCTTCGTGCTAAGACGGAAACGAAAGGTTTCCTTACTTCCGCACTACGCTTAGCCGAGAGGTTAGCAATAATTAGAGGATGAAAAGACTTTTTATAATCATACTAACTATTTTATGCTTGAGTTGTTCTGAAACTAATCAAAATATGAAAACTGAAATAGATAAATTAGATACTAATCTAAAAGAGAAAAGACCTGAATATTACAGTAAACTTCAAAATCCGCTTTCTGAACAAAAAATATCAGAATTAGAAGCAAAGTATGACAAAATTCTTCCTCCTGATTTAAAGGAGCTTTACTTATGGAAAAATGGACAAAGTCAAGATTGTTATGAAGCATTTGTTAATAACTCAATGTTTGAACCTTTGGAGCATGTATTATCAGGAAATCAAGAGTTTACAGGAATGATAGGGTATGATTTTGAGATAGAAAACTGGTGGAATGAGAATTGGTTGCCCATTTTTTCTAATGGCGGAGGAAGCTACATCTGTTATGACTTGAAAGGAATTTTTACAGGACAAAGAGGTCAATTGGTTGAATATTGGAACGGTGATAATGACAGAGCTGTAATTGCACCAAATCTTGTTGACTTTTTAAATAGTTTGAATCAATATTATGAAAAAAAATCTGCTGATGATTTTGATGAATATTTTGACATTAGCGAAAGTATAACTAAATGGAAAAAAAGATTTATTGTAGATAAACTAATTGAGAAATAACTATTGCCAACAAAGAACTGAGGTAAAAAACAAACAATTTCTTCTTTAATCTGAGACAATATTATTCTAGGCTCATAGATTCTAAAATTATATTCTTGAGCTTGTTTTATTCAATTTATCTGCTATTTATCTCGACAATACAGACACATAAGTTTCATCATATGGCCTACCGGATTTTGCGATAGCAAATGACTGTTTTAATAGTTTGTTGGCAACGGCTATCAGTGCCAATTTCTTGCTCTTACCCTTGTTCACGATTCGCTCATATACCTCTTTGCACGCCTTGTTGTGTTTACAGGCATTGAAAGAACATAGAAACAGTAGATTACGAAGCTTTCTATTGCCGACCTTACTTATTCGCGCACGACCTCTTACGCTGCTCCCCGACTCTCGTATCGTTGGGGGTTATACCTACATAACTACAAAGCTGTGATGCCGTTTCGAACTTGTTGAAACCATCGGTGACCACTATTAGGAACAATGCGGTCTTTTGACCTATACCAAGTATTGACATCAATAAAGTCAATTGCTCCTGTTGGTCCTCTTTTACCAATGATAGAATCTTTGATTCGATTGCAGCTACCTCTTTATTGAGCTGTTTCTTGTTACGTATCAAGGAACGATAGACAAATTTTGAGGGTATACCTAAAACTGCTTCCCCATGTATCTTGTTCTTGGTTGCCGTTCGTTGTTTTAAATAGGTATCCAATAATCGGAACAATTGTAGACATTCACTCTGGGTATCCGTCAAGGCATTGTAAATAGGAACCTCGTTGATCAGGGCATATTCACATATGGCCTTGGCATCGCTCTTGTCCGTTTTTACCTTGGCAAGTTTCATTTGAATGAAACGTTTGATAGATAATGGGTTTACTACTGAAACCACTACTTCATTCTTGTAAAGAAACTGCGCAAGTCTATAATGATAGTAACCGGTAGCTTCCATAACGACCAATGAACCTTTGGGTAATTCCTTAAGGAATTTCTTAAATCCAATTTCATCGTTCTTATACTGGTCGTGACCTATGTTACTACCATGTACATCAAAGACATCTTTACTGATGTCAACTCCAAAAGTTTCTTTATATTTATTCATAAGAAATGTTTTATGAAAGAACCGGCTACTTCTGCTCACAACAACTTGAAAACGAGATCTAAAGTCTCACAGAACTGAACGTGATTTAAGTAGTAAAAGAGAGAGGATTATCAATGTTGTCGAAGTCTGAAGCTTCACCGTATATAGTAACCTTAACTCTCTCTTTTGTTCTTTCTAGTTATATCAACAATTTAATAAGAATCAAACTTAAGATGTATATAAAAAATAGCGAGAACAGTTATAAACGCAAAGGTTCGAGCACTTTTGCGAAGTCGCCAAATTTTTAAATTTGGCTTATTGAAAAAAAAGATAATAAGAAAAATTTAAAAATTCGGCTTGTGTTTAACCAAATGGTTCGTGCATTTTTTCCGCCCTACTATTCTTATACAATTCCGGTTCCAAGAAAATTATAAAATGGCGGGATTTCTAAGAAACGATATCACCCTAAAGTGTATCTAGCCGAGACCTCTCTGTCCCTTCTAATTTTAGCTATTGTCCAATATCTAAGCTACTACTTTTATAAAAGTAGTAGCTAAAGAAGAATTGTTCATCTATGAAACGACATCATTGAAAATGTATCTAGCTCAACCGCTTAATCAATCTACTTTTATTTATATAATTATAGTATCTTCAAACTAAGAACCAAACATACGAGCCGAGACGTTAGGTAACATTAGGAAAATAAAACCTGACACAAAAAAAATATTAATGCAAAAAACCATTTTATTACTACTAGTAGTGTTTCAATTTCAATCTGTATTAGGGCAAAAAACTTTAGAACAACTAATAAACGAAATACCATTTTCTACCGGCTATTATTCTCCTTTTAGCTATTATGATAGTGCAGGAAAAAAACAAGGATTTTCTGTACAAAAAGAAACTAATGTTTTAAAAAGATTAAAACTAAAACCCCTAAAACATAGTGAATATTATATTACAGGTAAGTATGAAATAAATAACTTAATTGTAATTTTCTTCTCAGAATATTGGGATACAGAAGACACTCATTTTGCTATACTTCTAGACAAATCGCTGCATATCATAGATAGAATAGATGAAACAGCTTATGATAATGCTGAAGGTTTTTATGGTGTAAACTCATCGATTGACTATAATATTTTAACCATCAATACTCATAACATATATAACAAACCAGAAAATGTTATAAAGAAATACTCAATTACAAATAAGGGTTTTAAACCCATAAAAAATCAGGTGATCATAAAAACACCGTCAGGAATTAAAATACGTAATAAACCAACAACTCAAAGTGCTTTAATAGCAAAAGCGGCTAATTTAAAAGTTTTTGATTACTTGTCCATCGACGGGAATATAGATTCTACATCAGTATTTGATAACGGTAAATATCTAAAAAATTACTGGCTGAAAATTGCAACAAAAGATTCATTACAACAATTAGGATATGTTTTTGGTGCTTTTGCAAAAAGACACATTGAAATGATTACTAACGATTACAAAGTGATTATTGATGAAATTTCAAAAGAAGATTTTAATACAGCAGAACACCATAAAAAAAGCAAGCCTTATGCCAAAAAAATAACGGACATTAAAACAATTAAAACAATTTTAAAAAATCAATTGATTGGAGAAACCCATGAAAATGGTTATTACACTATAAAAAAAATACTAACAGATAATGGTACAGAAATTAGTTCTTATCTTGATGAATGTGAAATTACGGCATATTACCCAAAGTACCATTATTTGTTACTAGAATGCGGTCATTCTTCAGATTATTTAATAAAATTAAAAAATGGAGAAGATGATATTAACCGAATAGGGAACCCAGACTACTACACGCCATCTCCACAAAACACGTTTCGGTTTAATGGATATTACAGTGGGCAATCTAATGTTCATTTTTTAGAAAAAAACATTGTAAACGATGAACCGGAGTATATGCTTAGTATGTCAAGTATCTTAGCGCTGGACTATATTGAAAATTATTTCTGGATAGATAACACCACTATGTTCCTGAAAATTGAAAAAATATATTATAAAATGAAACTACAAGAAATTTAAATAATAAGGGTTAAGTGCCAAAAACAAAGTTGGTACATATTTACAAAGTCCGCCAAATTTATAATTTGACGTTTAGTTGAAATTTAAAAGTAAAATTGTAAACTTGGCTAAGTACTAAACTGAAAGGAAGTGCCTTTTTAATTCCTTACTATTCTTATACTAAACGTTAGGTAACATTAGGAAAAAACTTATGAAAAAAGCAATACTCATCATTTTATGTTTACAGTGTATTTCTTGCGATTTTGTAGGAAACTGGCTTGAAGAAAATCATAAACAAAGAGAGGAAAAAAGTAAAATAGATTTAGAAAAAAGAACAATAGATTATTACACATCCAACTTAAAAATTATACCAAATAAACAACATCCAAAATTTGAGGTATTAATTAAAGAGTTTAATGATCAAAACCATCGCTTAGCGTTTAATATTTGCGAATATAAATACAACGATCAAAATTTCTTTTTTGGAGATAGCCCCAGAAAAATAGCTTCTATCTTTGGAGAGCCCGATGAGAAAAGTGAAGTAAGAGTTCGTTATGAATCTGAAGATGGATTTTCTGAATATCTTACTGAAGAAGATAAATTGTCTAAACATGATTTCTCAGATCGCAATACGGGGGAAAGATTTTTCAATTACACTTACACAAAACTAAATATAAAGTTGCATTTTAAATCTTTAAGTAATAAAGATTTTAGGTTAGAATCCTTTACTATTCAACTGTCAGATCGTAATGATGAAACTTATAAATATGAACCCTTAAACACATCATTTAATGTAATTTTATTTAGAGAAATACCCTATAAAACTAATATGACTCTCGATGAATTTAGAAAGTTAACCAATGTAAAAGATAATAGACAATTTAGAAGTATCCTTCAAAAAGAATGCCCTGTAAAAGAGGATTATCGAATACATTCTTCCATATATTCAGAGTATCATTACGAAACTAAAGGCGGAGGTCATTTAACTTTTAGTGGAGATTATAAGCCAAATGAATCAGACCCCATTAAAAGTATATCCTTTTCAGAGAGAAATTTAGAATATTATAAAAAAAATGAACCGTATTATTAACGTTAACTAACAATGGCCATAATTAATACGGGTTTTAGGCTTTGAGCTAAGGTCTGTGTATATTTAGAATGCCCGGCAATTCTTTTGGTTTTGGCTTTTAAATAGAAAAAATAAAAACAAACAAAAAGATTCGGCTAATGGATTAAACGGAAACAAAAGCGCACTTTTATTCCCGTACTAATCATAGACGAGACCGGTAACCGTGACTATAGCCAATTAAACGAAATAAATGAGTCTTTTTAAAAATATTAAAGAAGGAATTCCTAAAAAAATAACTATTCCGGTTGAATTAGAAAAATTATGCGAATGGACTGAAAAAAATGGATACCCAATTAGTGGATGTTTTGAATTGAGAGCAGATGACGGGCAAACAATGAAATATTGGCTTGGGTTTGAAAATATTTCGGATAGGTTTGGACTATTCGGAGTTGGGGCTTCAGGTGATATTTTTGCATTTTGGATAGATGATAATAACAAACAAAAAATAGTTCATTTAGGTTCAGAGGGAGAAGCAGTATATGTTCTCGCTGAGAATTTTGTTGATTTTTTAAGATTATTAGCTATTGGATATGATGAAATAGGATTTGCCGATATGACCAAAACTGTCGAGGATTGGAACTTGGAAGTCGGTAACGATGATAAGAATGGAATTAATATTAAATTCATTGACTGGGTTGAGAACGAATTCAACGTAAAAGTACCTAAAATTGGAAACGAAATCGCTGATTTTAATAACACAGAATTTAATGATTGGGTTGAAAAACAAATTGATAAATACTCATAAATAACTGGCTACAAAAATAAATGCCTATAAGCAATTGCTTGTTCTCTCCTATTTTGGAAAAACCTGACGAATTTCCAACTTGGTGTGTACTTAAAAAGTTAAGTGCTAATCAACGTAACTAATCATAGCCAAAGCCCTTGTAGTGTATTTCAGAAAATCTATTATGAAAATAAATATTTCCGTAAAAAAAAACAGTTATAAACCCTATGAGAAAATTAGAATAGAGGTTTTAGTTGAAAACAATAGTCATGAAAATATACAAATACCTAAATACTTAAAATACTATCCATTTTTTAATGGAGAATCTAAAGAAGGAACTAATGGAAAAGAAAGTTTAGAGAACTACAAATCAGAGAATATTCTTTTGCCACAGGAAACCATATGCTATAATTTTGAACAAGCAATAGAATTAGGTTTTATAACAGAAAAAAGTGAAATAAAGCTTTTTGAATTTAAGCTTACCATAGGAATATTTGAAATTAGTGAAACGTTTTGTGAAAAATTTGAAATTGATTTTAATGAATATCATAGATTAATAGCAATAAACGATGAGCCTTCGAATTATTATAAATCAGATGATGTAATTTTCTATTATAGCCCTTATAGCAGAGCATTTGAGGAAGCAACTGCAATTTTAAAAGGGAAACAAAGCGATTATAAAATTCTAAATGAATATTACGCCATTAACGATCAGAAAGTCTACTACAATGGAAGATTAGTAAGAGGCTTCTCGAGTAAGGGGTTTAAAATTTTTAATAGACTTTTCGCTGGAAACAATAATAAAATATTAACGAGATACGGAAATGCGAAAATTGAAAACCCAAAAGCTTTTAAAGTTATTGATAATGGTTTAATGCCTAGCCTTTTTACATACGAATTAGGTGGTTATAGATGCGGTTATGCTGTAGATAATCAATTTGCATATTACTTTGACGAATCTAATTCAACACAGCATGCTATAAAAGTAAAGGCTTGTAAAAATCCAAAATCTTTAAAAAGCTTAAACTTTGGCTATGCTAAAGATGATATAAATGTATACTTAGAAGGTAAAAAAATCACTAAAGCAAAACCTGAAACTTTCGAAATAATAAATAGAAATTATTCAACAGATGGCAAAAAAATATTCTTTCATCGAGATGCAATCGAAAGCATTGATTTAAAATCTTTTGAAATATTACCTACTATCAGCCATCAAAATAGTCCTGATAAAATCCTCAATTCACTTTGGGCAAAAGATAAAAATAATTACTTCAAATATGGTTATTTAAATACCAAAGAAAAATATGAAAAACATCTGAAATCATATAAAACGGAATAAAAACCAATTACAACACAACCTATAAACAATACGGACTTCGGGTTTAATTGAAAGGTTTGCGTAATTTTCGAGAAGTTTTACCGTTCATTTGCTTTTATAAAAACAAACACCATTTTATTAGTTACTTTACTGCCGTAGTTCTTTTAACCTTTTCGAGGATACCTTTACTACTGAAATGTCTAATGGTAACGGTGTAAACGGAGTATCTGTAGAATCCTTTGGAACATTAACTAATTCATCTACAACATTCATCCCTTTTAAAACATTACCAAACACAGTATAGTCACCATCTAAGCGATGTAGACCATCTTTATTTTGCACGATATAAAACTGACAACGTGCCGATAATTTTTCGGCATTGCCATCTCGTCCTGCCCCTACTGCTCCATAGGTATGTGTTAGTTTAGAATCAAATTCTGGAGCTAACAAATATTCGGGATTATTAAACCCTTCTGGAGTATCTGGGCAACCACCTTGTGCTACAAAATCTGGAATTACCCTATTAAAGGTCAACGAATCCCAATAACCTTCATTTGCTAATGCTATAAAACTTGCTTTATGATTGGGAGTCTCGTCATGCAACCAAATTAATATTTCTCCTTTTGGGGTGTCAATTTTTCCTATTTCATATGATTTACATGCAGTAAATAAGACAAATACTATTACATACTTTAAACACTTCATTTTGCTATAATTTAGTAGTCAGTTAAAGTAGTAAAAATTGATGTAAAAAAATTAGTCCTTAAATTACCGACAGCTAAAAAAAAGTTGAGCCTAGACTTGGCTACTAGTACTATTACAACACTAAAAACGAAATAGATTATAATTTTTAAGAATATGATGATCAAAAATTTAATACACCTTATTGCCTTCTCCATTCTTTTTATGCTTACAAGCTGTACCGACTTAGACAAAAAGACGGTAGATCAAAAAGATAATCAAATGCTAAACAATGCACCCCAACAAAACTCAAATAAAGACAAAACCTTAATGTCAATTTTTGCCCACCCAGATGATGAGATTGTTATATCCCCTATGCTAGCGAAGTATCAAAAAGAAGGGGTAAATATTCACTTGGTGATTGTTACCGATGGCTCAAAAGGAGTTACCCCTCATGCAAATATTCCTGCGGGTGAATTATTGGCAAAAACACGGACAGAAGAGGCATTATGTGTTACAAAAACCTTAGGTATTAATTCACCGATATTTCTTAATTATATAGACGGAGATTTAGCACTAAAAGAGAATATTAATTCTTTAGACGAAAAAATCGATAGTCTTTTTACGAAATACCGACCCAATACTGTAATTAGTTTTGGACCTGGTGGACAATACGGTCACCCAGACCATAGAATTGTTAGTAACGTGGTTACCGAGGTTTTTCAACGAGAAACATCAGAATCTTTGCAGAACCTTTTGTATTACGGGTATCCGAAAGAAATAGGTAACACGAATGTTAGCTTTAATACTGATTTAGTACAATGGTTAAACGATAATTTAAAAAGAACTCAAAAAAGATTTCTTACCTATAGAATACCATTCAATAAGGAAGATTTATTGCTTGGGCATACCGCATCAGATTGTCATGAATCTCAATATACACCAGAAGCTATTGATGATTTAATAAAAATTGTAGGGCAAGCCGATTCGGTGATATATTTTAGATCTTGGAATGGCTCGAATGAAATTAAAAACAATATTTTCGATTAAACCTATTTTCCATGTCATTGAAGTATTCCCTTTATGTACTAGCTTTTGTAATGTTTACTTCATGTCAGCAAAAACAAAATAAATCATCTAACCAACCAGCCGTTTACACTTACGGCGCTAAAAACGATTCTGCTGTTTTTTACTTTAATAAAGGTTGGGAGCATATTCTAGATTATGGTCAATGGACGCTATCTGAAAAAGCATTTAGAAAAGCCGTAGCAGTAGATTCTACTTTTATTGTCGGGCAGGCGTTGGTTGGTAAAAACACGACCAATCTCAAGGAAAGAATTCAAATTTTAAACGACCTAAACAATTCTCAAATTAAGGTTCGTGAAGACGACCAACTGATTTTAGAAGTTACCATGATTACGCTAGAACTATTTAATGCACGTGAACAACAAATAAAACTAGAGAAAGATTTTATATCAAATTTCTTGTCAACAGCTGAGAAAAACTATAGAACTTTTATACATAAATACCCCAACGAATCATATATAAAGGCAGAATACATTGAGCTATTGAATGCTATTTACGGACCTGAATTAGCCTTAGATTCGTTACACATTCTTACCACACCTAAACAAAAGAGAATACCATTTTTTATTAGCTATGCAGCTACCTTGGAATCAGATTTAGGGAATTTCAAAAAAGCTCTCGCTATTGCCGACCAATTTAATACCCAGATCAATGACCCGAATATACCTCAACCTTATGTGTTATACGGTAGTATTTATTTAAAAATGGATAGTTTGTCTTTAGCAACTTCAAACCTTGATAAAGCACTTGAATTAGACCCTAATCATATTTTCGCACAACGATTTAAAAAACAGCTTCAAACTAAATTAAACTCCAATATCAGTAATGAATAAAATAATAGATACTCCAGAACAAAACAACCTTAAAATAGGTATGGCTCAAATCTCACCGGTTTGGCTAAATAAAGAGAAGACTATTGATAAAATCAAGGATTATATCATTAAAGCTGGTGAAGATGATTGTGAGCTTGTAGTTTTTGGTGAAGCTCTATTACCTGGCTATCCTTTTTGGGTTTCCATGACGGATGGTGCTCAGTTTGATTCTAAAGTGCAGAAAGAAATTCACGCTCATTATATTAAAAATTCCATTCAAATAGAAGAGGGTGAATTAGATGAAATTTGCGCTCTTGCAAAGCAACATAAAATTGCCATCTACTTAGGATTAATGGAGCGTGCAAAGAATAGAGGTGGTCACAGTATTTACTGCTCCCTTGTTTATATCAATAGTGATGGTGAAATTAAATCTGTTCATAGAAAATTACAACCAACTTACGAAGAGCGACTTACCTGGGCGCCTGGTGATGGTAATGGTTTACGAGTTCACGAGTTAAAAAACTTCACCGTTGGTGGATTAAATTGTTGGGAAAATTGGATGCCTCTTCCACGCACCGCTTTATATGGTTTGGGAGAAGATTTGCATATTGCCGTATGGCCGGGTTCTGATTACAACACTGCTGATATTACACGATTTATAGCAAGGGAATCTAGATCTTTTGTAGTTTCTGTTTCTAGTTTAATGAGCAAAACCGATTTCCCTAAAGACACACCGCATTTAAATACTATTCTTGAAAACTGCCCAGATACTCTGGCAAACGGAGGTTCTTGTATTGCCGGACCGGATGGAGAATGGATCTTACCACCGGTTATTGACAAAGAAGGTCTAATTACAACGACAATAGATTTTAATAGGGTACTTCAAGAAAGACAGAATTTTGATGCTGTCGGGCATTATTCACGACCAGATGTAACAAAACTCACCGTTAATAGAGAACGACAATCTACCGTTGAAATAAAAGATTAAAACAGAGAGCAGTTATTTCTGCCCTCCATTTAATTCTTTCATAATTTCAGCAAACAATTGGTAAGACTTAATACGGTCTTTGCCATCATAAATATTGGTTACCGCAATGAGTTCATCCACTTGGGTATCTGCAATAAATTGTTGCACTTGCTTCTTAACTGTCTCTTTGCTTCCAATAAAGGAATATTTCAACATTTGCTGTACAGACGGATTCTGACTTAACTCGCGTATATCTTCAGTCATATCTACTGGTGGCTGCATAAATCCTCTATTTCCTGTCAACAAACCAACGATCATTTTGTAAAGCGATGTTGAAATGCGTTCTGCTTCTTCATCGGTATCGGCAACGATAATGTTCACCCCTGCCATGGTATATGGTTTTTCTAACTCACTCGATGGTTGAAATTCTTGATGATAAATTTGCAAGGCATTCATTAAGTGTGTCGTTGCGAAGTGACTGGCAAATGCATAAGGCAATCCTTTTTTAGCTGCTAAGTGAGCACTATCTGTACTTGAGCCTAAAATATATAAGGGTACCTCCACCCCTTCCGCCAAAGTAGCACGTACTTTCGCATTAGCATTTTCAGTAGAAAAGTAACGTTGTATTTTTTCAACTTCTAAAGGAAACGACTGTGCTGCCTGAAAAAAATCTGAACGTATAGCCTGTGCCGTCAACTGATCTGTACCTGGTGCGCGACCTAGACCCAAATCTATTCTGTTAGGATATAGAATTCCTAATGTCCCAAATTGCTCCGCTACAATTAATGGGGAATGATTTGGCAACATAATTCCGCCAGACCCTACATGTATCGTTTTCGTTTCTTCGGCAATTTTACCTATTAATATAGATGTTGCGCTACTACCTATAGCTATGGAATTATGATGCTCTGCCAACCAAAAACGGGTATAACTAGCTTCTTCCGCAACTTGAGCAAGAGCTACGGAATGATCAAAAGTGTCTTTTAGCGTAGTACCCTCAGATACGATGGCTAAATCCAATATAGAATATTTTATATTTTTCATGTAGATAAATTCATTTATATATTCAAAAGTATCTATATATCTATTTAAAAAAATTACAGGTTTTGTAACCTCAACAAGTAATTATCCCACACTTCATGATTCAAGGTATAATTATAATTACGACCTATTTTGTGTTTGTTTATCAAGCCTGCTTCTACAAGCTTTTTTACATGGTGACTTATAGATGGCTGTGCTAAATCAAGTAAATTACAGGCTTTAGTACATTCTACCTTACCTTGATTCTTTTGCATGTATTGTAATATTTTTAGACGATTGACATCACTTAATGCTTTAGATATTTTTTCTATTTGTTTTAGCTCCATGATGAATTTAATATATTGATACATGCAAATGTATTTATATTAAACTATATAAAATGGAGATTAACTCTGCTTTAAGATAATTCTGTATTTGTAAAGATTAAATGTGGAGGTTTATTAATGTTTTAAAAATCATCAAACCTAAAACTCTCACTGATATGGTTGCCATTTCTTATCTTAGAAGTTTGATCAATAAAAAATTGCTGTTGCTCAAAACCTTCAGTGTATAAAACAATATAACTTAAGTTCAAATCATCCATATTTATGTTTGGAAACCTTTCCAATAATTCAATTGGTAAACTTCCTAATTCTTGAGTTTTACTACCAGTTGAATAAATATCCCATGAAGTATTTAAACGCACACCTTCACTTTGCACCTCAGAAACATAATTAGTTTTTTTTGTTAATGGGTTTAAATCTGAGGAAAATTCTAAATGGTAAACATCTTCGTTTATTAAAGTAAAAGCAGGTTTGCTAGGAATACTAATTTCCGAAACTTTATCTCCAATTTGGTAATAAGAATAACTGTAATCTAAAAAAGAAATATTTAATCCGAATTTGTAATTAGCATATCCATCTAAGAAACCAATTTCTGGCACTTGTTCGCCGTAACCGAAAATTTCAACAAAAGGTTGCCCTGATCCCCAATAGCTATTTGACTGATCGGAATCAATTCCTCCCGATTGTAAAAAATAGAATAAGTTTTCTGGTAAATTAATTCCTATATAGTCATCAAATTCTAGAAAGTTGCTAAAATCTTGAATATAAATACCTTCATTTTCTGGATTTATCTTAAAATATTTAGTTCTACCGTTTACTCCCCTAATATTTATAAAATACTCAAGATTTTCATACAATGGAATATTGTATAGGTTTAAGGTTGTTTTCCCATCAATTACTTCTGTACTATAATCACCTGGTCGCAATGTATTATACAATGTAGAAATTGTATACCATTCATATCCATTTATATTTTCAATCTTGAAATCAAATGTTCCAATTAGATTTCCTGTTATAAAAAAATTGTTATCATCCCATACACTTTTAACATCAATGTCTGTATATGTTAACACTCTATGATCCTCAATATTACCTTCTTCAGGATTATTATAAGCAAGTTTTGTTACATTAATTTTTTCAGGAACAGAATCTATATCAATTGAAAACTCCATTGAACCTTCTAATTTTTCTCGTCTATAATCTAATAAATTACCATTGACATCATGAATGATTATCCATCTTTCTTGATCAGACAATTCTGTTGCATTATACGTAAAGTACACAACAGTCTCAGGTTCCTCTATAGTTTCAATTTCTTCATTTCTCTCCTCTTCAATTACTTTTTCCGGATTTACCTCATTTTCTTTAGTACAATTAATTATTATTACTAATGAAAAAACAAGAATAAAATATTTAGTAACTCTCATATATCGATTATTTGGCTATATCAGCATTTTAAACGTAAAAAGATAAACTTAGTACAAATCTTTAATTATTGCTATAGCAAAAACAACTTAATTACAACATAACATTAACATTCTTAAATTAATAAATTAATGTAATAAATTAACTTTGTTACGTTAAAATTAAGATTAATAACCACCAATGAATCTTACCATAGAAAACATACTTTTAGTAGGTTCTATTCTGCTATTTATTAGCATTATAGTAGGTAAGACCTCCTACAAGTTTGGGGTACCTACATTAATCCTTTTCTTGGCTATTGGTATGCTGGCAGGTTCTGATGGTATTGGTGGCATTCAGTTCGACGACCCTAAGCTTGCACAATTCATTGGTATAGTATCTCTTAACTTTATTCTCTTTTCTGGTGGATTGGATACCAACTGGAAAGCTGTAAAACCGATTTTAAAAGAAGGTTTGGTACTTTCTACCTTAGGTGTTTTACTTACAGCACTTACTCTAGGTACTTTTGTGTACTACATTACAGACTTCACCATTTACGAGAGTATGCTTTTGGGATCAATAGTTTCATCTACCGATGCCGCCGCTGTCTTCTCCATATTACGTTCGAAGAACTTAGCGTTAAAAAGCAACCTTAGACCTACATTAGAACTAGAAAGTGGTAGTAACGACCCTATGGCCTATGTACTTACACTTGCTTTTCTAACCTTGGTCATTAATCAAGATTTAAGTGTTCTTTCCATCATACCACTATTTTTGCAACAAATGATACTGGGAGCTATAGGTGGATTTGCTTTTGGTAAATTGAGTGAGATTATCATCAATAAAATTAAACTTGGTTTTGAAGGCCTTTACCCAGTATTGGTAATCGCTCTAATGTTCATCACCTTTTCAGCTACAGATGCCGTTGGTGGTAACGGATTCTTAGCCATTTACATTTGTGCCGTATATTTAGGTAATCAAGATCTAATACATAAATCGACCATTTTAAAGATGTTCGATGGTATGGCTTGGTTAATGCAAATTGTATTGTTCCTAACCTTAGGATTATTAGTTTTTCCGTCACAAATTATTCCATATTTAGGCATCGGATTACTAATTTCAGTATTCCTCATTCTAGTAGCAAGACCAGTTAGTGTATTATTGAGCCTCATGTTCTTTAAAATGAAAATGGGACGTCGGTTTTATATTTCATGGGTAGGTTTACGTGGAGCAGTGCCTATTGTATTTGCTACCTATCCCCTATTGGCAGGTATTGACAAGGCGAATATCATTTTTAGTATCGTATTCTTTATATCGGTTTCATCAGTACTAATTCAAGGTACTACATTGTCTATTTTTGCAAAATGGCTGAATGTTGCTTTGCCTGACGAAGTAAAACCTATTGCAGAAAATGACAGGTATATTCTCAATCTACCGAAATCTGCCATGGAAGAAGTTATAATTTTGCCAAATAGTTTTGCGGTAGATAAACGTATTATAGATTTGCACTTACCAAGGGCTGCATTCATTGTTATGATTAAACGAGATGGCACTTTTGTTAGACCCGGCGGTTCTACCATTATAGAAGCTAATGATACTCTAGTATTGCTGCTAGATAATGATGAAAGTTTAAAAGAAGTAAATGTAATTCTAAACCAAGCGGTTATTGCATAATATGAAAAGTACAAATAACATATTTAGAGTGCTATTACTCGTTACAATTTATTGTTACGGGATATATAGTACTGCAAATACGTTACCCTTTTCTAAAGAGGTTGTAATCAGCCTAAACAGCAGTAAGCAATCCTTATTTAAAGAATCTACAAAGACATTATCTCCGCATGCACAGCAATCTGAAACTTCAATTTCTGATGTTGCCGAAGTTTCATCACCGAATTACAAATTACCGTTCACAAGTTTCAACTCACATTTAAATAATAGTGAGTTACGCTTTGTAGCAAGAATAAAGCAGTACCAACTGTTCGCTAATACGTTATTGATAAGACATAGAAAGTCTGATCTCATCTTCCCTTTCCATAGTTTCTGGTAATCCATTTTTTTAAAGGTTATCGTTTTGGTAATCATATGTAACTATTTGATATGATGTTATTTAAAACATCATACAGAAAACAATATATCATATTTAAAAAATTAAAAAATGGAATTAGGAATAGCCGCTATTGGTTTAGCATCTGTTGCACTTTGTGCAATGCCTTTTGTTGTAACTAGCAGAAGTAGAAAAACGAAAGAAAAACAACTGATGACATCTCTTAACAATGTTGCCAGTAAACATAATTGTAAAATAACGGAACATGAAATTTTTGGTCACTACGCCATAGGTGTTGATGCACAGAAAAAATTCGTATTCTTTATTTCAAAAAATGGTGATGTTTTAAATCAGCTATACGCCGATTTATCTACCATTAAGACCTCTGAAATTGCCAACATCGGCAAATCGTATGCTAGAAAAGAGAAAATAACAGAGCGTTTACTTTTGAATCTTTTTTCTAAAAAGGCAAATGAACCCGATACCGTTTTTGAATTCTATAATGCTGAAGTAAACTATCAATTGAGCGGAGAGTTTCAGTCTATAGAAAAATGGAACAAAGTGATTAAAAACTTGCTTAAAAGCAAATAGTATATATCAACAGAGTTTTCTATAATTATAAAAGCGAGTAGATAATCTTATAAAAAAAGGTTAGCTATTCGCTTTTGTTTTTTAAAGCGTTAAAATTTTATTAGCTTGTAAAAGCACATCTGCAAGAATTAGAAAATGAAATTATTCGATATAAAGGTTGACCATAGTAAAAACTTACTTCCGAAGGGTGGCACAGTTAATTACTACGGAAAAATACTTACCCAACAGGAAGCTGAGAATTACCTAGACAAACTACTCAATAACATTGTTTGGAAGAATGATGAAGCTATCATCTTTGGTAAAAAGATTATTACCAAACGTAAAGTAGCTTGGTATGGCGAAAAACCATTCGAATATACTTACTCTAATACTACAAAACTGGCGTTACCATGGACTACGGAATTACTAGAATTAAAAGATAGAATAGAACAAGAAACGGGAGAAACGTTTAACTCGTGCCTACTAAACTTATATCATGATGGTAGCGAGGGTATGGCTTGGCATAGTGACGGCGAAAAGGACTTAAAAAAGAACGGCGCCATTGCTTCTCTTAGTTTTGGCGATGAACGCAAATTCGCTTTTAAACATAAAGAAACCAAAGAGAAAGTAGAATTGGTCTTAGAACATGGTAGCTTATTGATTATGAAAGATGAAACCCAAACTAATTGGCTACATCGACTGCCGCCAACAACTAAAAGTAAAAACCCTAGGGTAAATTTGACTTTTAGAACCATTGTAGAAAAATAGAACTACAATTCTTCTTAGCATTTTTGATTGGCTAGCGTGCTCATCATAATTTTTACTTTAATTTTGCAGCATGGTCAGAAATGTACAGTTGCGGTTAACATTAAAGGAAGAAGGCACACCTAACGGATTAGAAATTCGTGCGGCAAAGTACTTGGGACTAAAAGATGGCACCTTTAAAATTAAGGTTCTCCGAAAATCTATAGACGCTCGTAAACCTAAAATTTTCTTTAATTACAAACTGGCAATTTATATCAATGAACCCGCCCCTAGCGATACCCTTGATTTTAAATATAAAGATGTCTCGAACGCAAAACCAATTCATATTGTTGGTTTCGGACCTGCTGGTATGTGGGCGGCGCTGCGTTGTTTAGAAATGGGTTATAAACCTATTGTTCTGGAACGAGGTAATAACGTAAAAGATCGTAGACGAGATTTAAAAGCCATTAATCAAGACCATCAGGTAAACCCTGAAAGCAATTACTGTTTTGGAGAAGGTGGTGCCGGCACGTATTCTGACGGAAAATTATATACCCGTAGCCTTAAACGTGGCGATGTTCGTCGCATTTTTGAAAGTTTAGTTTTCCACGGTGCTACAGACCAAATTTTGGTAGATGCTCATCCGCATATTGGGACGAACAAACTTCCTAAAATTGTTCAAAATATTCGTGAAGTAATTCAGCATCACGGTGGTGAAATTCACTTCAATACTAAGGTGACCGATTTCGTTATTAAAGACAATACCTTAAAAGCGATAGTTTTAAACGAAACCGATGAAATGGCTGTGGAACGGGTAATTTTGGCAACGGGACATTCGGCTCGCGATATTTTCGATTTACTTCATAAAAAAGATATTGCTCTTGAAGCAAAATCATTTGCTATGGGTGTTCGTGTAGAGCATCCGCAGCATATTATAGATAGTATTCAGTACCACTGTTCTGGTGACCGTAGCGAATTGCTACCAGCAGCTTCATATAGTCTGGTTGAACAAGTGAAAGACCGTGGCGTGTATTCATTCTGCATGTGCCCTGGCGGATTCATAGTTCCGGCTGCAACATCACCTGGCGAGGTCGTGGTGAACGGAATGTCTCCATCCAAACGAAATAATCTATATGCCAATTCGGGTATCGTGGTTGAAATTAACATAGATAAAGATATTCCTAAATACGAGAAATTTGGAGCGCTTAAAGGACTAGAATATCAAAAAGCTTTAGAGCGATTGGCATTTACTTCCGGCGGAAGAACACAAACCGCTCCCGCCCAACGATTGACAGATTTTGTAGAAGGAAACCTTTCTGTGGACCTCAACCCCACTTCATATCAACCCGGACTCAACTCTGCTCCACTACATTCATTATTACCCAAACTTATAGGTAGTAGATTACGCCAAGGTTTTAAAGCCTTCGGTGATAAAATGCATGGCTATTATACGGCTGAAGCCAATATTGTAGGAGTAGAATCTAGAACCTCATCTCCCGTAAGTATTCCACGAAATGAAAAATTAGAACATCCTGTTATCAAAGGTCTTTTCCCTTGTGGTGAAGGCGGTGGTTATGCTGGTGGAATCGTTTCTGCCGCTATGGACGGAGAACGCTGTGCCGAAGCTGCAATGGCAGGACTGTAAAATACAAGCGCAAACTCAAAAATCAAGTTCAAGTTCAAAATGAGTTGTTGGTTGTTGGTTGTTGGAAATTAAAAGATTTAGCAAAGCTAAATATGTCTAATTAGGCAGTAATCAAAAAAATCTATTCTCTATATTCTATTTTCTAACTTCTTAATACTTCTTACTTTGTACTTAATACTAACTAGTGCAATTATGCCATCTTAGGCTTGTTAGCTTTAGTCAAAAAGTTCAAATCTCTTTTAATTCTTGAGTTTTTGAATTTGTATAGTCTAGCTACTTCTGTATTAGATTCAGCTTTTACTTCATTCACAGTTTCTGTAACAATACTCATTTCAATAGTTTCAACCTTTACTTCTTCAGTATTGTTTTGTGCTTGAGCAGTGAAGCTTAAAAAGATGATAAAGATTGTTGCGATTATTGTTTTCATGACTTGCGTTTGTTACAATAATAGAACGCCGCAGACCTTGTTTTACTAGGTGATGAATCGCTGAAAAACCCCTAAAACTCGTTACTTGACACAAGTTCGGGTAAAGTGTAAAATCGCATCGATAAACGACAACAACCCAAATAACACCTTACCGATAATTGATGTCGTTAACCGACAAATGATGTTTTAAATACAAGTTCAAATACAAACGTAAACTCAAAAATAAAGTTCAGAATGAGTTGTTCGTTGTTGGTTGTTGGTTGTTGGTTGTTGGTTGTTGGTTGTTGGAAATTATAAAATTTAGCTACGCTAAATACGCTTGATCAAGAACTAATGAAAAAAGTCTATTCTCTATATTCTATTTTCTAACATCTTAATACTTCTTACTTTGAACTACCTAGTACTTCTTACTTAATACTTTGTACTTTGTACTTTAATCTCACTTTATATTTCCTTACACATTAAAGCGTACCTTTGCATCTTATTAATATTTTATGACATTTAAAGAACTCGGCCTAGCCGAACCAATCCTAAAAGCATTAGAAGCTGAAGGATATACTCACCCTACTCCAATTCAAGAACAATCCATTCCTATATTACTCCAAGGCAAAGACCTTCTGGGAGTTGCGCAAACAGGTACTGGTAAAACAGCCGCTTTTGGTATTCCTATCTTACATCAGTTATACGAGGGTATTAGCTTACGCCAGACAAAACGAAAAGTAAAAGCACTTATCGTAACCCCTACGCGTGAACTAGCTATTCAAATTAGCGAGAGTCTTACCGCATATGGCAAGCATACAGGATTACGAAATACCGTTATTTTTGGCGGAGTAAAGCAAGGGAAACAAGTAAACGCACTTAGAGGTGGCGTTGATATTTTAGTCGCTACTCCGGGTCGCTTATTAGATTTAATGAACCAGGGTTTTATTTCTTTTAGAGATTTAGAGCACGTAGTACTTGATGAAGCTGACCAAATGTTGGACATGGGCTTTATTCACGACATCAAAAAAATCATTGCAAAATTACCTCCTAAAAGACAATCATTATTCTTTTCGGCTACCATGCCAAAAGATATCGTGGAGCTTTCTAGAAAAATGTTGGGCGATTTTGAACGTGTTACTATTAAGCCAGAACAAGCTACAGCAGAAAAAGTTGAACAGGGAGTTTATTTTGTTAGCAAAGCAAATAAGCCTAAACTTTTAATTCACCTAATAAAGGAGAATCCTGAAAATACATTAATCGTATTCTCAAGAACCAAGCATGGCGCTAATAAGATCGTAAAGAAACTTGACCAAGCCGGTATACGTTCTGCTGCCATACATGGTAACAAATCGCAAACGGCGAGACAAAAGGCATTAAAAGCTTTTAAAGAAGGAGATCTTAAAGTTTTAGTTGCTACCGATATTGCCGCTAGGGGAATAGATGTAGAGGACTTATCTCTAGTAGTAAACTACGATTTACCTAATGTATCTGAAACTTATGTTCACCGTATTGGTAGAACTGGGCGTGCAAATGCTAGTGGTATAGCACTTTCATTTTGCGATAAAGAAGAAAGAGCCTATTTACGTGATATTGAGAAATTGATAAAACAATCTGTACCACGTATGCCAGAACATCAATTTGTAGATGCCGATACGCCTTCTGATGATCAACCGATGCCACCGAAAAAAAAGCAAGGTAATTCGCGAAACAAAAATAGAAACAGAAATAGACCTGGTGGTAACAACTTTAGAGGAAAAAACAATAGAAATACAAGTAGACCCAAAAAACGTAATGACTCTAGCAGAAGCGAATAGCTTCTGTTAGCATTATATTCATACTAATACTTCTCATTATGAAAAAGCAAATGGTTATTTACGGTAGCGGTCGCCATACCGTACCATTCTTAAATTATATTGCTAAAGCTACTGGCAAGGAAAAACCGAATATGTGTTTTATTCCTACAGCTAGTGGGGAAGACGAGCAGTATATTGCTTCTTTCTATGATGTTTGCTCTCAGATAGATGTTACTCCTCATGTTCTTTCCGTTTGGATTAATTCTTACGACCAAAAAGAATCTTTCGAGGAAATCATTTCTCGTATGGATGCTATTATCGTTGGTGGAGGAAATACCTTAAACATGCTAGCCATTTGGAAGGCACAGGGTATAGACGTTGCCCTTAAAAAAGCTTATGATCACGGAGTAGTTATGGGTGGTGGTAGCGCAGGGTCCTTATGTTGGTTCAATGGCGGCACTACAGATTCTAGACCAAAAGAACTAAGTATTGTTGGTGGTATGGCGTTTATAGACAAAAGCCATTGCCCGCATTACAATTCTGAAACTTCACGAAGACCTTTATACTTTGAAAACATAAGAACCGGTAAACTTACCGATGGTTACGCCTGCGACGATCGTTCTGCCATTCATTTTATTGATGGTGAAGTACATACTTCTGTTTCACTCAACGACGAAAACCATTCGTACTACGTGTATTTGAAAGATGGTGAAATTGTTGAGGAATTGATACCGAGTACCGTTATTACATAACTTCAATCTAATACTATATTTTTTGTGCTAATTCCTTATTTAGAATTCTAGTTCATCTCTTGCATCTAAGATTCTCAATAAAACACTTTTAAAGTAAAAGTTATTACGTACTTTAAGGGTGTAAAATTCCCCTTTATTTTTCTGATTCACAATATGTTGCTCATCGCCCCCTGATGTGCAGCCCGATTTGTCTTGTGTTTAATTCAAAACATTAAATGCGAATATGAAGTTGTAATCAGTGCTATTTTTTTTAACCAACCACCAATTGTGCATGAAATTAGCTGTAAAAAGGGAAAAACAAGTCGTAGAAGATTATAACACATGGTTACCAAGTTATTTAAATGACGATGTAAAATCCTATGCTACCATTTTTAATGATGACACTTGTTTTAACGGTACCTCGGTTAAAGAGGTGTTTTTAATTCGTTCTTCTACCTCTAATTTCTTTAGAACCATTTTTGAACTAGGTTCAACTAATAATTTAAAAATCAATGATTAGACAATCCCTACTATTCATCACGCTATTATTCTGTATGCTATATACGGCAAGTGGGCAAGAAAACCCGGTAGATAATAATGGATTGGCACTCGATACCATTATACATTTTACGAAAGCAGATGTAGATCCACTATTTGGTTTAACGTTGAAAAATAGAGAAGGTTGGATTTTTAAATCGGGCAATGAAAAAGATTTATCTCCTGTAGAGATTGATTTAGCTGGCTGGGAACGATTAAGTCCTTCTGAGATAACTAATGATATGGTAGATAATTCTGAAAAATTTGAAGGATGGTTCAGATTGCAGTTTACTATTGATAGTGCTATAGCAAAGCTTCCTCTCTATTTAGATAAAGAAGATCATGCTGCAGAGGATATTTATTTAAATGGAAAGTTGTTCCGCCAATTTGGCAAAAAAGGGAACGATAGAGCCTCATTTAAAGAACACATTCAAGATTTTGAAATAAGAACCCCAATATTTTTAGAACCTGATACAGTACATACATTAACGATACACTATGTTGACTATAGCACTTATGGAAACATAACCAAAGCTCTAGTGGGTTCAACCAGAATTGTATCCAACGCGTATTTTGACTATATGAGTTTATTGAGTTTTAAAGCTTTATTTGACTTGATCAGCTCTTTTATATTCTCAATTCTTTTCTGGCTTCTCTATATTCTAATTAGAGATGAAAAGGAGTTATTAATTATAGCTCTTTTTTGCACTGTAATGTTACTAGAAACCATTGCATCGGCATTCTTTGGTGGAGATAGTTTATTTTTCACCCTACCTTCTAACATCATGATTACATTAGATTATGTAAGTAATATTTTATTTTTCTTCTTCCCTATATTATGTCTTTTATTGGGCTATAGGATGTTATATGGAAACCTTCATAAATTGTTGATTCTATTCTGTATAATAGCATCTTTAGCAATGTATTTCAGTTCTTATTCCTACCTAATTACGGTAATTGGGATTGCCATATTTTTACTCATTTTCGCATTAAAATCCAGAAAAAAAGTAATGTCTGTCAGGGTAGTCATGTTTAGTTTATTTTTATCTTTTACTACTTCTTTTCTAGGACTTATATTTAGATGGCTCGCTTCTGGTGATCATCTTAGTTTAAGATTAGTTTCTGTAAATAGTGACTTAATTGGTAAGGGAATTTTTTATTTTGGAATGCTGGCATTTGTCGCTTATCGCATGAGAGAGAAAAATGAGAATATGCGTAAAAATGCAATGGAACTTGTAAAGGTTGAAGCTGAAAAGAGTGCGCTTACTACTTCTCAAAATGAAAAGTTAGAATTAAAAGTTAAAGAAAGAACATCAGAATTAAATCAATCTTTAGAAGAATTAAAAGCCACCCAATCTCAACTCATCCAATCAGAGAAAATGGCGAGCCTTGGTGAACTTACCGCCGGCATTGCCCATGAGATTCAAAACCCGCTAAACTTCGTCAATAATTTCTCTGAAGTAAGCAATGAACTCATTGATGAAATGAACGAAGAATTGGATAAAGGAGATCTTGAAGAAGTGAAGGCTATTTCGTTGGATATCAAACAAAACCTAGAAAAAATAAACCATCACGGTAAACGTGCGGACAATATTGTAAAGGGTATGTTACAACATTCTAGAAGCAGCAGCGGTACTAAAGAACCAACTGATATCAATGCACTTGCCGATGAGTATTTGCGCTTGGCCTACCATGGTCTAAGGGCAAAGGATAAATCATTTAACGCCGAACTCATAACCGATTTTGACGAGAACATTGGAAAAGTAAATATTGTACCACAAGACATGGGGCGGGTAATTCTCAATTTGATTACCAATGCCTTTTATGCGGTAAACGAGAAAAAACAAAAGAATGTTAATTTCAAGCCCATAGTTACTGTCAGCACTAAAAAGTCTGATGAACATATCACCATTAGTGTTTCTGACAATGGTAACGGTATTCCTGAAAAGGTCAAAGAGAAAATATTCCAACCCTTTTTCACCACCAAACCTACTGGGCAAGGTACCGGCTTGGGCTTAAGCATGAGCTACGATATTATTACTAAGGGGCATGGTGGTGAATTGCTGGTGACAACACATCAAGGTGAAGGAACCACTTTTAAAATCATTTTTCCCATAATTTAAATGATAATGAAACATATATTATACATTATTGGTTTTCTACTACCGTTGACAGTTTTTAGTCAAGAAGACAAAGTGTTAGTCATTACAGATACTACTGTTGCTGA
Organism: Maribacter sp. Asnod1-A12; assembly: GCF_045063735.1. Classification (NCBI taxonomy): domain Bacteria; kingdom Pseudomonadati; phylum Bacteroidota; class Flavobacteriia; order Flavobacteriales; family Flavobacteriaceae; genus Maribacter; species Maribacter sp. Asnod1-A12. The sequence goes on along the minus strand of NZ_JBEFNZ010000006.1, from coordinate 2,949,037 downwards.
TAAATGGATGATTCTTGGTGACAATTGGCGTTATCAAAAAGGAGATAATATGTCATGGGCTAATCCAGAATTTGATGACTCTACCTGGAATGAATTCTCTAGTAGTAACTTAAATCTTATTGATGGTAAAAACGTTATTGCAGATAGAGGTGAGATTGTATGGTTTCGTAAACGTATTATGGCAGACCAGTCGTTAAATGATGCTCTAGTCTTAAATATATATCAAGAAGGAGCTTCAGAAATTTATTTAGATGGCAAACTAATTCACCAATTGGGTAAAGTAAGTTCCAACAAAGATGAAGTTATTTACAATAATCCATTTCGACAAATACTTCATATACCTATAGAGAAAAGCAAAGAACAAATTTTAGCTGTACGTTTTGTCAATGCCCAATTCAAATACCCTATCTATTTCCATTATAACGGACTATTTAGAATTTATTTATCGTCTTTGCGTAATGCCAATTCAACTGACCTTATAAAGAATTACCGTGTAGCTTTTTATCGACAATTTATCAATAATTATAATATCTCACTAGGTCTTGCTATTTTAATGTTTATTATTTTCCTATCGTTTTTTATTTTCTTTCCTAAAGAGAGAATTAACGGTTATTTTGCTGCCTCTTTATTATTCTTAATTCTATTTACTTTAGGAGTACTGTCATTCTATCCTAACACTGGTAATTATTTTTGGCTAACGTTTTATTTTGACACTTGCATTCTTATTTCATGCCTTATTCTTTTATTCTGTTTTTATAAAATTTTAGAACAGCCTATAGACATTGTTTTTAAAGCTATTAGTGTTTTATGTTTTTTAACTATAGGTTGTTATTTTTTATATGACCCTGACGTGTTGGCTCCAATCTGGTCAATTTTATTTTATGCTGCTATAATACGTTTAAGTTTAAAATCTTGGAATAAAAATAAAATTGCCAGCTTTTTATTTTTGAGTTCTAGCTGTATTGAACTTGTCTTTTGGACTTTAATACTATGTTTATATATGGGTTTAGTAGAGCAGCGCATAGAGAAATTTATTCCTTTTGCTTTTATGCTCACCAATGTTGTTTTAGCTATTTATTTAGGTTATGCTTTTGGAAAACGTAGCCAAGATCTAAGGTTAAATTTAGAACGTGTTCAAAAATTATCTAAAGAAAAAGAATCCATTTTATCCCAACAAAAAGATACTTTAGAGCAACTAGTAAAAGAAAGAACATCAGAATTAAATCAATCTTTAGATGAATTAAAAGCCACCCAATCTCAACTCATCCAATCCGAGAAAATGGCTTCACTTGGAGAGTTAACTGCTGGCATTGCCCATGAAATTCAGAATCCGTTAAACTTCGTCAATAATTTCTCTGAAGTAAACAAAGAACTTCTTGAAGAACTAGAGGAAGAAATAGTTAATGGAAATTATGATGAAGTAAAAGCCCTGGCACAAAATGTTTCTGCCAACGAAGACAAAATTATATTTCATGGTAAACGTGCCGATGGTATTGTAAAAGGGATGCTACAACATAGCCGAAGCAGTACCGGTCAAAAAGAAATGACCGATATCAATAGTTTATCAGATGAATACCTTCGCCTAGCCTACCATGGTTTGCGAGCAAAAGATAAAACTTTTAATGCTACGTTGAATACCGACTTTGATCACTCCATCGGTAAATTAAACATTGTGTCCCAAGATATGGGTAGGGTAATTTTAAATCTAATTACCAATGCTTTTTATGTTGTTAAAAAGAAAAAAGAAGAAAACCCAAAAGGCTACAATCCTACCGTTTCTGTAAGTACAGAAAAACAGGATAATATGGTACTCATTAAGGTATCTGACAATGGTAACGGAGTACCTAAAGAGGTATTGGACAAAATTTTTCAACCTTTCTTCACTACCAAACCTTCTGGCGAAGGCACTGGACTTGGACTATCATTAAGTTATGATATTGTAAAAGTTCACGGCGGTGAATTAACTGTTGATACTAAACAAGGAGAAGGTACCACCTTCACTATCGCGTTACCAATGAAATAAATGATTTAATGTTCCCCATTAAAATTATTTGAAAATAACAAAAAGACCAACTTATGAAGATATTAGTTGTAGATGATGAACAAGATGTAAAAGTGCTTTTTCAACAGCGTTTTAGAAAAGAAATAAAAAAAGAGGAACTCGAATTTGTTTTTGCATTCTCAGGAGAGGAAGCCTTAAAACTAATGAAAGCAATGGAACATGAAGCCGTGTTGATATTATCTGATATTAATATGCCCGGTATGAGTGGCTTAGAGTTATTGGATAACATTAAAAAGAATTATGTAAAGCCTCCACCAATGGTTATGATGATTACCGCCTATGGAGATGATGAAAATAGAACAATGGCAAAAAACTTGGGTGCCGATGATTTTCTAACTAAGCCTTTAGATTTTTCACTATTAAAAGATAAGCTGATAACCTTAACCTAAGACTATGGCAAAAATAATGGTAGTAGATGATGAGACGGATTTAGAGATACTCATAAAACAAAAATTTAGAAAGCAAATACGACAAAACGAATATGAATTTGTATTTGCTGTAAACGGACGCGACGCACTAGAAAAGATAGTTGAAAATCCGGGAATTGATATAGTTTTGAGCGATATAAACATGCCTGAGATGGACGGGCTTACCCTACTCTCTGAACTACATGAATCTAGTCCGCTAATTAAAGCGGTCATTGTTTCTGCATACGGAGATATGGAAAATATTCGTGTTGCCATGAATCGTGGTGCTTTCGATTTTATTACCAAACCTATCAATTTTGAAGATCTTACATTGACCATGGAGAAAACCTTGAAACATGCCATGGAAATTCGAAAGACTTTACAGGCAATAAAAGAGAATAATATTCTTAGAATGTATGTTGACGAAAATGTGCTCAATTTTATGGGAGGTCAAGAGTACGAGTCTAAAATAATGGCTAATGAAAGTATTGAGGGTACCGTAATGTTTGTTGATGTATGCGGATTCACAAAAATTAGCGAAACCACGAGTCCCGATGTCGTAGTGACCATGCTCAACACCTATTTCGATGCCATGGTAAAAGAGATCATGGAGCAAGATGGTATCATAGATAAATTTATTGGTGATGCTGTTATGGCCGTTTTTAGAGGAGAATACCATTTGGATCGTGCTATTGATGCCGCATTGGCCATTAGAAATCAAGTCAATAGCCTGCCTAAAGAAGAAGGCAAAGAAACATACCAACCAAAAGTTTCTATCGGTATTAAAAGTGGGGAAATGATTTCAGGAAATATTGGTTCGGCTACTCTTAAGCGTCTAGATTACACCGTTATAGGAGATTCCGTAAATACTGCCGCCAGGTTGCAAGATGCGGCAAAAGAAAATCAAATTATTATCTGTGAAAGTTGTTATGAACAAGTGAAAGAAGCCTTTAAATGTGAAAACTTAGGAAGTATCAACATGAAAAACAAAGCACAACCGCTTACCGTATACAATGTGATAGAATAGCTTGTGATATTAAACGAAAAGCCATGACTAAACCAACAAACAATAAAAAGGAAAAAACTACAAAAGTGGAAGTTCAAAATACCTTAACGGCTTTCGAGAAAGGGCTGTTAGATGAATTAAAATCTAAGGGACATGCAGAAGAATTAGTAGATCATTATTGGGGCACCATTAATTATGTATCGGGACTCATAAAGGCTTCGGAATTGAAGGCGGGACTTATACTCTCTTTCTACGGTATTATTCTAAACTTCATTTACCAAAGTGCTGCTCCAGTAATGCATTCTGTTTCAAATGCCATATTGTTCTATATACTAATTGGGCTGTGGTTTGTAGCTACCGTAGTTTCCATTTTTTATAGTGTACGCTGCTTTATTCCGAAACTTGAAGGGAACTACAGTGACAACGTCTTTTATTTCGGAGATGTTATTACCAAGTTTGGCACCATTAAAGAATTCTCCAAAAAATTCTATGATGTAAGTATCAATGAAAAAGAAGTTTTTGAGCAATTAGGGGCACAAATCTATATCAATTCTAAAATCTCTGCATGGAAGTTTAGAAATGTGCAACGATCCATACGGTTTTTAGCTATTAGCCTTATACTACTGTTATTAACAGCAGTTTATTATGGGGTGCTTAGAATTTTATGACATACTTTTAAATCGATAAATTCACTTATTAGAAGTTTGATGCTATAAAACACCCACCCCTAGCCCCTCCCAAGAGAGGAAAAGCTAGTGCTTATATTATAGAATATTTACAGAATTAACATCGTAACCCTAGATTTAAAAGGCACTACTTATTCGCAATTAAATACGAAAAACTTCCCTCTCGGGAGGGGAATAGTTTGAGCATGAATTTTATCTTTATCCAAAAAATTTCTCTAGGCGATTTTAAATTACTTTTTAATCAGATACCCCAATCAAAAAAGTGAATCACCCCTCCCAAGAGGGGAATAATATATACATCCACTAAACCCTTAGTGAAAATTTCATTAGGCTACATCAAATTACATTTTAATCAAATACCCTAATCAAAAACGTAAGTCTCCCCTCTTGGGAGGGGATTAAGGGTTGGGTATTACCGATGATGCATTAGTTTTAGATAGGACTCTAAAAGAATATCGATACCTAAGATTGGAAAATAAAAAAATCATCAAAGTAATTTTGATAGCACTAAAATGATTTATGTTCATAATTTGGTACGCTAAATTAGCGAACCCTTAAATAGCCTATAAAAATTTACCTGACCATACTAATCCAATTGATTTACGATTATATTTAAATATAAGAAATGCAAAAGAGATTACTTTAAAATATAGAATATGAGAAAAATATCCATAAGCCTTTTTATTCTAACTAGTTTAATTTTTTTAGAATGTAAAGATTCTGGAATAATTTTTAAAGACGGATTGATTATTGAGAACATTTCTATAATTGATCCCGAAATAGGTTTACAAGAAAATCAAACCATAGTCATCCAAAACGGCAAAATCATTCAGGTATCCCCTTCAAATGATTTTCGTTTATCTGAGGTAAATACAATTATAGACGGAACTGGAAAGTATCTCATACCCGGTCTATGGGATACGCATATACATTTCTCCTATATAAAAGAACTAGCTCCCAATATGTTCGATCTTTTTTTAGCTAACGGTATAACAAGTGTAAGGGATACCGGAGGCGACATTGATTTTGTAAGGAAATGGAAAGAAAAGTCATTGTCCGACCCTAAAAATTCACCTAGAGTTATGATTGCTGGACCACTATTGGACGGAACGCCAAATGTGTATGATGGCAGCGACCCAGGACATCCGCCTTTATCTGTTGGACTTCAATCCCAAGAGGATTTAATTAATGAAGTCAATGAACTAGACAGTTTAGGTGTAGATTTCCTTAAAGCCTATGAAATGCTTACTTCTGAGCAGTTTAAAACAATTGCAAGACTAGGAAAAGAAAAAGGACTTAAAGTTACCGGTCATGTTCCATTAAGCATGGATGTTATTAGCGCTAGTAATGCAGGGCTGAACAGTATGGAACATCTTCGTAACCTAGAATTGTCATGTGCATCTAATTCAGACGAACTATTAAAGCAACGTAGGGATTTACTTTTATTGGGAAGAGATGACAAAGGTGCTGCCCTACGCTCCAGCATCCATAATAAACAACGAGAAACAGCCATTAAAAACTATGATAAAAATAAAGCTAAAGAGGTACTTAGCGTTCTGGCAAAAAATGACACGTGGCAAATACCAACTTTGGCATTAAGCACAGGTTTTGTGAAAAGACATTTCAATAAAGCTGAATGGCAAGAAAGTTTCAATTATATTCCAAAAGAGATCGCAAAAAATTGGTTGGAAAGTATTGACAAAATCAATCAAATGGAGATTACCCCATTTCGACAGGAATATTCAGATTGGCTTATAGCTATGACAGGGAATATTCACAATACCGGTATCGAAATCATGGCCGGAACCGACACTCCTATTTTCTTTCTAACTCCTGGCAGAAGTCTACATCAAGAATTAGTAATGCTAGTAGAGGCAGGGTTAACACCTTTGGAGGCCATAAAAACGGCAACTGTTAATCCCGCCAAATATTTCAACTTAGAGAAAGAACTTGGTAATATTAAAAAAAACCATTGGGCAGATTTGATCATTCTTGATGCTAACCCTCTAGAAGATATTAACAACACTAGGAGTATCAATGCAGTCATCAAACAAGGAAACTATTTTGATAAGGCGGCATTAGATGAAATGATGAAGCAATTAAAAGAAAAGTAATTTATAGCCCAATTTTACTCGAACTTAAGCTAATAATAATGATGATGTTAAAGGTTAGATGCCATATTTATAATTACATCGTTAATTAGACAACAATTTATAAGCCTTCAACACATTCTCAATCTTAGCCTCTGTTTCGGTATCAATATTCTGATGCTCAGGATTCTCTTTTAGCCACTTTACGGTTCTCTTTATTCCTTCTGAGAACGGAATGGTTGCTTTAAAACCAGGTACAAAGGTTTTAATCTTAGTATTATCAAACAAAACACTTTCTGCTTTATCAGCCAATAACGTTCCTGTAAATGATGGTTCTACTTTACATATAAAATCTGATGCTATATGTACTACTTTTGCTTCTTTTCCTAAGGCATCCGCAAGAATTTTATAAATCATATTCCAACTTAAAACCTCATCTGAAGTAATGTGAAAAGCATGACCAATTGCTGGCTGTAATCCTAATAAACCAACAAATCCTTTTGCAAAATCATCAGAATGGGTAACCGTCCAAAGTGAGGTTCCATCCCCATGTATAATAATTTCTTTTCCTTCTAAAATTCGCTTTGCTGTGTTGTATTTATTGAATCCGCCAATGGCAATAGGTATTACAGTATCATATGTTAAGGAAGGACGAACTATGGTAATGGGAAAACCTTCTTCACGATATGCTTTTTGCAAACGATCTTCACACTGAATTTTACCTTGAGAGTAATCCCACAAATTATTGCAAAGCGGTGTGGATTCCGTTATCACCGGATAACTTAACGGAGTCTGATAACAAGATGCCGAGCTAATAAAAATATATTGCTTGGTCTTCCCTTTGAATAATTCAATATCGCGCTCAATATCATCGGGTGTGAAAGCGATCCAGTTAACGACAACATCCCACTCATGCTTTTTTAGTTCTGTAAGTTCTTCTGGCTTATTGATGTCTCCAATAATGGAATGTGCTCCTTCAATCTCAACTTTGGCTTTCCCCCTATTCAGCACATATAAATCTATTCCCTTAGCAACTGCAAGCTTACTACTTGGCGTACTTATATTTCCTGTTCCTCCTATAAATAATACTTTCATTTTTATATTTTATTTACTGAATATCAACTGATTAAAACTATTCACTTTACATATCTGTATAAAATTATAATACGTTTTTAAACAGTTTATAAAAATTAAACATGTCAATAAAATCCCATTAAAAAAAACAGAATTAGTTTAATGCATGCAGCCTTAATCTTCTATAGTGTGAAAATACGAAAAGCAATAAAAAATCGAATGTTAATACTTGTTCATTTCTCTATTTAAGCCGTTCTTTCTTTATTCATAATTGCTATCTTCATAGCATCATTTCAAACCAAATTCAACACTATGAAAATTTTTATTAAAACACTGTTTCTCTTATTGTTTACAGTATCTGCAACTGCACAGGTTTCTTCAAATCTTGAGCTGACCGACATTTTTAATATGGAATATGTTTCTGACCCTCAGATATCACCAGATGGCAGTAAAATTATCTACGTTCGTAATTTTAAAGATATTATGACCGACAGAAATTTATCTAACCTTTGGATGGTAAATTACGACGGTTCGCAAAACAGACCTTTAACTACTGGCAACCAAAATGACTATTACCCACGTTGGTCGCACGACGGTAAAAAAATCATCTATAAATCGAATCAAACCGATGATAAGATGAAGTTGTATGTTATGTGGATGGACACCAAAGAAATTGCGCCACTTACGAATACACCAAAAGCACCCGGTGCCGTTAGTTGGTCTAATGATGACCGCTACTTGGCATTTACCATGTTTGTACCAGAAGCTGAAGAATCTATTGTAAAACTACCTGCAAAGCCTGAAGGTGCAAAATGGAACACGCCGCCAACATATATTGATAAATTGAACTATAGAGGTGACGGTCAAGGTTATATAAAAGGTGGTCATACTCAAATTTTCACCTTATCTATTGATGGTGGTACTCCAAAACAATTAACGACAACATCGTTTGACCATGGTGCCCCTGTTTGGAGCAAAGATGATAAATCGCTTTATTTCTCGGCAAACTTTAACCCCGATGAGGCTTTTGAGCCTGCAAATAGTGAGGTTTATACCTTAAAAATAGCATCTGCCAAAGTTTCGGCTTTAACATCTAGATATGGTCCTGATAGTTCTCCAAAAGTATCCCCTGATGGAAAAATGATTGCCTACACTGGTACCGATGATAAATTGCAAGGGTACCAGATTACAAACCTTTATGTAATGAATACCGATGGTAGCAACTCAAAATTACTTTCTGGAAGTTTTGATAGAGATATTGCCAATGCGCAATGGGCTAACGATGGCAAGGGGCTATACTTTCAATATGATACGGAAGGGGCTACGAAAATAGGACATATTACATTAGAAGGTAAAGTAACTACCCTTGTTGAAGGGCTCGGCGGATTGTCTTTGGGCAGACCTTATAATGCAGGTGATTTTACGGTTTCTAAAAATTCAAGATTCGCCTATACTTTAGGTAATACCGAACACCCATCTGACCTTGGAGCTGCCAATAAAAAAGGGTCTAAACGACTGACTTTTGTAAACGATGATCTTTTTTCATTTAGAGATTTAGGCAAAACCGAAGAAATTTGGTGGGAATCATCTTTTGACCAGAAGAAAATTCAAGGTTGGGTGGTAACGCCGCCAAACTTTGACCCAAATAAGAAATACCCATTTATTCTTGAAATTCATGGCGGACCTTTTACTAGCTACGGTTCTGTGTATAGTGCAGAAATACAGGCATACGCTGCGGCAGGCTATGTAGTTCTTTATAGTAACCCACGTGGTAGTACCAGCTATGGAGCGGAATTTGGTAATCTTATTCACCACGACTACCCTAATCATGATTATGAAGATCTTATGAGCGGTGTTGATGCCGTTATTGAAAAAGGGTATGTAGATACCGAAAATTTATATGTCACCGGTGGTAGTGGAGGCGGAGTTTTAACTGCTTGGATCGTTGGTAAAACAGACCGATTTAAAGCTGCCGTAGTTGCAAAACCTGTTATCAACTGGACAAGTTTTGTACTATATGCCGATGGTGCCGCATTTTTCTCAAAATACTGGTTCGGTAAAAAACCTTGGGAAGACCCAGAAAACTATTTTAGACGCTCTCCATTAATGTACGTTGCCAATGTTACCACACCAACAATGCTGTTAACGGGTGAAGAAGATTACAGAACACCTATAGCAGAATCTGAACAATTTTATACCGCATTAAAGTTAGAAGGTGTTGAAACCGCTATGGTACGTATACCTGGTGCGGGACACGGTATTGCCAACAGACCAAGTAATTTAATTGCTAAAATTGCAAGTGTACTAGCTTGGTTTAAGAAATATAAGGATGCCGAGTAATAGCTTGAAGACACTAGTATTAATATTGGGATTATTTGTCTCGATGTCTACTATATATGGTCAAGAAGTTGATGTATTGTCATATAACATAAAATATGATAATGTAAACGATTCTGTAAACAATTGGAACGACCGTAAAGGTGCTATGGTAGACTTATTGAACCATTATAACCCTGGTATTATTGGCTTTCAAGAGGTTTTACATCATCAGTTGAGTTATTTAAATGAACAACTTTCTGATTATTCATACATCGGAATTGGGCGTGATGACGGGAAGGGAAAGGGCGAATACTCCCCTATTCTTTTCAACACCAAAAAATATAAGCTTTTACAGAGTGAAACCTTTTGGCTGTCTGAAACTCCCCATGAAATTTCTGTAGGTTGGGATGCTGCTATGGAGCGTATTTGTACATATGGTTTATTTGAGGATTTAAATACAGGAAAACACTTTTTGGTTTTTAATACCCACTTTGATCATATAGGTACTGAAGCACGTAAAAAGTCTGCAGAATTAATAGTTTCCAAAATCCATGAAATAAATGAGAATAAACTTCCTGTAGTTTTAATGGGCGATTTGAATTTGAGTCCCCATGAAGGGCCTATTCAATATTTACAAAAAGCCCTGTCAGATGGTTTAGCAATTACTCAAAAACAATTCTACGGACCAACAGGAACGTTTAGTGGATTTGACCACGCTAAAGTTTTAAACGAACGCATCGATTATATTTTTGTGGAGAATTTCAAAGTTTTAGAATACATGCATATTGATGACAGAATGGAAAATAACAAACATATATCTGACCATTTGCCGGTGTTAACACGATTGGTTATGGAAAAATAGAAACTTATTCATATTCATTGAAATCATAAAAAAATCCCGATTGTTAAATACAATCGGGATTTTTTATTCTATACAACTCTTACTTATTTCTTTAAAAATGAAATCAATATTTCATTCAACTCATCTGGGTGCGTAACATTGAGTCCGTGCGGGGCACCTTTAATAACCTCTAACGTACTATATTTAATACCATCATGTGCCTGTTTTGCAGAAGTCTCAATAGGTACGGTAGCATCAGCATCTCCATGCACTATTAATGTCGGTACAGTTACATTTTTCAACTCTGGTCTAAAATCGGTATGCATCCAAGCTAACGCTGCTTGTATGGTTGCTCTAGGCGATGCGAATGAAGCTATGGTAAAGTCATAATCTAATTGTGCCTGACTTATTCTTTTACCTTCGTTTTCTTCAAAATTGTAAAAACCTTTACTGAATTCTTTTAAGAACCCTACCCTATCTTTTTGAAGTGCATCTATAATTCCTTCCAGAGCATCTTCCGGCACCCCATCCGGATTATCAGATTTCTTTTTAACCAATGGTATTATTGAACTTATCAATGCTGCTTTAGCTATTCTACTAGAACCGTAATCAGTTAAATATCGGACCACTTCTCCTCCACCCATTGAAAAACCAACGATAACAGCATCCTTTAAACCCAATTCTTCAATGATTGCATTTAAATCACTCGCTAAAGCTGAATAATCGTAAGCATCCCATGGTGAAGACGATGTTCCAAATCCTCTACGATCATATGAAATACAGCGATAGCCTTCTTCTACTATCTTCCATACTTGTTGTTCCCAAGACTTACGACTTAATGGCCACCCATGAATTAAAATCACCGGTTGTCCACTTCCGTAATCTTCATAAAATATATCTACTTGTTCTTTTGCTTTTGTATTTGTATTTGTATTTGTATTTGTTATAAAAGGCATATTCTGGTTTTAAAATTCACATACAAGATAATTAGTATCTCGTTAATTATGTAACACGAAAGATTAAATAATTGGTTCTAAAACCATTTGCTCAAAACAGTTATATTTACGCAGAAAACCAGACCAAATGTTTATACCTGAGCACTATAAAAATACGGACATTAAGGAGATTCATGATTTTCTGAAAAAAAATAGTTTCGGTATACTTATCAATACTATAGAAGGAAAACCTTGGGGTACGCACATTCCTTTAGAACTATCAAAGAATTCAGCAGATAAAGATATCTTGGTAGGTCATATTGCAAAAGCCAATTTGCAAAGTAAAAACTTGGTAGATGGTGACGAAGTACTCTGCATTTTCAATGGTCCGCACAGCTACATATCTTCCTCATGGTATAAAGAAGAAGAAGTTCCTACTTGGAACTACATAGCCGTTCATGTCTACGGTACCATAAAAATTCAGACATCAGAAGAACTATTAAAATCATTATATGCTTTGGTAGATAAGTATGAACAACAGTCCGAACATCCTATCTCGTTAAATGACATGTCCAAAAAAACAATGAGACAGGTAACAGGGATCATTGGTTTTGAAATTGAAATCAATGACATACAGGCTGTCAACAAACTATCTCAAGGAAGAGAGCATGATCACCCAAAAATCATAAATGAACTTGATAAACAAGGTGCCTCAGAAAAAGCTGTCGCGGATGAAATGAAAAAACGAACGCTTTAAACTCATTTAAACCAGTTAATATAAAATGGTTTAGAGTGTTTATGCTATCCTCATTTCTTCTACTTTTAATTAAAGTAATTATCTCTTTAAACCTATAATAATGAGCGAAGTGAAACCCATTTATAAATTCGATAAAAATTCTAACCGTAAAGAATGGCGAATTGTCAATGATGGTGTAATGGGTGGTTTATCTATGGGGCTCATTCAAGTGAATCTTGAAGGTAACGGTGTTTTCAGCGGACATGTAACTCTTGAGAACAATGGTGGTTTTTGTTTAGTTAGACACGATTTAGTTCGTATACCAGTAGATGCCTTTTCTAAATTTGCTGTCAAAATTAAGGGTGATGGAAAAAAATATGCTTTCCGCTGCAAATCTGGAGAACACCAAAGACATACCTATAGCTTTGATTTTAAATCTAGCAAAGAATGGCAAACTATTGAGATTCCGTTTGCTGAAATGGAAGCGGTTTTTAGAGGTGAAGAATTAAAATTACCCAACTACCACGGCGACTATCTAGCTCAGATCGCTTTCATTATAAAAAATGGTATTGAAGAAGATTTTAAGCTTGAAATAGATAGTATTGCATTGAAATAATGCGAACCTCATATTTAAATTAATCATTTTAAAAAAATTAAACATTGATTTTTATCATCTGTAAATTCCCTAAATTTTTATAAGTTTAAGTAACCAATACTTAAACCTATGTACCACCAGCTACAACCTATTAAAAAATTAATTATTCCATTTAAGGTAGATGCATTATTGCCTAATGTTCTAATATTGATACCTAGGGCAATCACTGGCTATCTTCTTTCTTTTGTTTTTGCAATAAATAAATTTGGAACTCCATGGACTCCTGCTTCTGTGGATTTAGCGTATTTTGAGGTTTCTGATTGGTTTGTTGCATTAGTGACACAATTTGGAATTCCATTCTCCTTGATGCCAGAACTGTTTGCTTGGTCTGCAGGATTAACTGAGGCTCTTGGTGGTATTCTATTAATATTAGGGTTAAACACAAGAATGACCGCCTTCTTTATTACCGTAACTATGTTCACTACTATAGTGTGCAGGCCATGGGACGGTTCTTGGAATATAATGCCCACATTTATCTTTTTCTGCTTAGGCTTATTTTTTATGGGTTTCGGCTCTGGAAAATTTGGACTTGATTATTTGATTACCAAAAAGATATAGAAATTTAGTCTTTTTAATAATCATAGTTTTTTATACTAGCACTCCCTTTTTACAGTTCAGTAACACATTTCTACAATTGGGTTCATCGCTTTTTTAATAAATGCATTTATAAGGCATCTTTGAAGTATCAATTAATCTTTAAAACCTTATAAAATGAAAAAGTTATTATTTACAATTACCGTATTTGCAATGAGTTTTACAATGAATGCCCAAGAAGAAACAGGCATAACTTTAACTGTAGTTATCCAAAATGTATTGAACGACGAAGGTCACATATTAAGTGGATTGCATAATGAAACTACTTTTATGAAAGCGGAAGGTATTAAAACCAGTAAAGATAAAGCTGAAGCAGGAGAATTAATTTTAACTTTTGAGAACATACAACCGGGAGATTATGCATTTTCCGTATTACACGATGCAAACGAAAATAACCGTATGGATTTTGCAACCAATGGCATGCCTACAGAAGATTATGCTATGAGCGGTGAATCTTTACCAATGGGTCCGCCAACCTTCAGTGATACAAAGTTTACCATTGAAGATGAGGATAAAGAATTAACGCTTCGTTTTTAGTGTACAATTCACGTCTGATTACCTCTCGTCAATAGGTTATAATAATGGTTTTTAGTAATTTTATAACCTTATACTATATACATGACCATTACTCAATTACAATACGTGCTTGCCGTTGCTGAATACAAAAATTTTACACTCGCTGCCGAGAAGAGTTTTGTAACGCAACCAACTTTAAGCATGCAAGTACAAAAGCTTGAAGATGAATTAGATATACTTCTTTTTGATCGGAGCAAAAAACCAATTACCATTACCGAAGTCGGTAAAAAAATTGTAGCGCAAGCAAAAAATATTGTAAACGAGGCGGCACGTATTAAAGATATTGTAGAGCAAGAAAAAGGTTATATAGGTGGGGATTATGTATTGGGCATTATCCCAACAGTAATGCCTACTTTATTACCTATGTTCCTTAAAAATTTTATACAAAAATATCCAAAAGTAAATCTAATAATCAAAGAGCAAAATACAGAAAATCTAATTCAAAATATTGAAGATGGACATATAGATGCTGCCATAGCGGCTACACCTTTGAAAATTGATTTTATTAACGAAAGACCGTTATATTATGAACCGTTCGTAGGGTATGTCCCTAATGAACACCGCTTAGGAAAAAATTCACAAATTACTCCTGATGATTTAGATATTGAAGATATTTTACTTCTACAGGATGGACATTGTTTTAGAGAAGGTGTTCTAAATCTTTGTAAAACTCCGAAAATTGGTGGAGATCATTTTAGCTTACAAAGTGGAAGTTTTGAAACCCTAATTAACCTTTCTAACGAAGGATTGGGAATGACCCTTCTACCCTATTTAAATACGTTGGAACTAGATGATGTAAAAAAGAAAAACCTGAAGTACTTTAAAGAACCTTCGCCTGCACGTGAGGTAAGTCTTATTTACCACAAAAAAGAATTAAAGGTACAGATTACAGAAGCTTTAAGAGATGTTATCACAGGCATTGTTCGTGGTGCAATCGCTTTTCAAGATGTTAAAATCATAAGTCCGATACATAAATAAGACCTATTGCTTTTTAAATCTATACAAGCAACCTTCAACACAAATACCTGGGTAAGATGGCGATAGCGTTAATCTTGTTTTACCCTCGTTGAAATCTGCGCTATACCCTAAAGTATCTTTTTCACCTTCAATGCTAAAATATAGATAAAGCTCTTCATCTGTAATTTCATAATCACCAGAATTAAGTACCTCTTTATTAAAATCGGTTCTTTCATAATTACCGAATTCATCGAAGAAATAGCGATACCCTTCTTCAACATCTTTCCATTCCGTAGCACCACCTGGACTAACATAAGATGCTGTCAAAAGCCACTCGCCTAATAAACTAGGGTTGTCAATTGGTGTGTCATCAAAAGCATCATCACTTTCACAAGCAATACATAATAGTGTACAAAATAGAACAGTAAACTTTAGTTTCATCGTTTCCTTTTAATATTAGATACCAAAATAGGTAAAAGGTTGTCTCAAAAAAAAGAGCCACTTTATGTGGCTCTATATTATGCTTTTAAATAAACTAAACTTTGTTTTAACTCTGGTTTATCAGTTATAAAACTTTCTAACCAAACTTTTAATTCCTCCACCTCTTCAGGTAGTAACGTCTTTAAGGCTTTCCTTAATTCTTTACAAAAAAGTAAGGTATCAAAACTAACCTTCTTAAGTACTGTTTTACTATACTCGAGCATTGACTTAGACATGTTGTTGTTAGATTAATTAATTTGTTGTTGTATAAAGGTAAACAGAAATGCAGGTGCAATATTGCATACAAAAAGTTAAAGTAATTACCTACATGTTAATTTTTTATCGCATTCATAAGTAGTCAATTTTGTAATTTCGAATTCATGAAGAATTTACTTTTTATTATAGTTATTTTAATACTTGTTTCCGCTTGTACTTCTACAAAATCTATTATACGAAAAGATTTTAACCAACAGTTGTCATCTTCATTTTATCAAAATCAGTTTACCGGTGTTTTGGTAATAGATGCAGAAACGAAAGACACTATATATACCAATAACAGTCATAAGTATTTTATTCCTGCCAGTAACACCAAGATTTTTACACTTTTCGCAGCGCTTAAAACCTTGCCTGTTCAGATACCGACTTTAAAATATATTGAAGCAAATGACACTTTATATTTTGAAGGTACTGGAGACCCTTCGTTTTTGCATCCTTTTATAAAAGATTCCACAACTTTAAAATTTCTTCAGATACATACTAACCTCGTATTTGTTGCTAACAACTTTCAAGATGAGAAATACGGACCAGGTTGGGCATGGGACGATTACCAGTGGTATTATTCTACAGAGAAAAGTGCGTTACCTATTAATGGTAATGTAGTGATGACGTATAGGAATCCGGAGGTTATGGTTTCTCCTGCTTATTTTAAGGACAGTGTTTTAGAATTGACACATAAGAATAATAGAAACGAAACTTCAAATTTATTTTATTATCCACCGACAAAAAAGGATACCTTAGAAACTCCCTTTATCACAAGTGATCAGACTACAAAATCAATTTTAGAGAATTTGCTTTCCAAAAAAGTTGGTATTGCTACAACAATGCCTGTAGGCGAAAAACAAACACTGTACGGTAGTAATACCGATTCGCTTTACGCGCGTATGATGCACGAAAGCGATAATTTTATTGCAGAACAGCTTTTACTTGTATCTGCAGGTGTTCTCACAGACACCTTAAATGGAAAACTAACTAGAAGTTATATTTTAGAAAATGAACTAAAAAATTTAAAACAAGAACCTAGGTGGGTAGATGGATCGGGACTCTCGCGATACAATCTGTTTACTCCGCAAAACATGGTCTCGGTTCTAGACCAATTATATAATATGGTTCCTCAAGAGCGTTTATTTTCTATCTTCCCAGCTGGGGGATTATCAGGTACTTTAAAAAATAGATTCGCAGGAGATGAGCAACCTTATATCTATGCAAAATCTGGAAGTCTCAGTAATAACTACTGTCTTAGCGGATACTTGGTTGCAAACTCAGGAAAAGTATTGATTTTCAGTTTTATGAACAATCACTTTAGAGCATCTACATCGGAAGAACGAAATAGGCTTGAACAAATGCTTCAAACACTTAGAGATACCTACTAACTATTGAACTTTTGCTGAAATATGTTTGGCATATTTCTCTTTCAACAACTTAATTTTAGGAGAAATATGTGTTCTACAAAAAGGCTTCTCGGTATCGTTAAAATAGTAATTATGGAAACGTTCTTCAGAGGATTTAAATGCCCCAAATGGAATAACTGCGGTAATCAACGGAGTTTCAAAATCTTGTTGTAACTCTTCCATAATACCCACTAAAGTCTTTTCATCATACTTATTAAAATAATAAATACCTGAACGGTACTTTTTTCGCATAGAATGATTTTCGGTGCTTTTATGGGTGTCTAAATGAATAGCTACCAAATCTTTCAATTCTATAACCGCAGCATTATAATGAATGATTACAGCCTCGGAAAAATCTGTTGGGTTCTCCTTCGGAGCAATGAAGCCTTGTTCCACTTTTTCAACACCGTTGAGTGCCATAAACACAGCTTCGGTACACCAATGACAACCACCACCAAAACCGACTTTAAAGACTTTATGCATATTAGAAGAGTCGCATATAAAACTTTAAACTAACGAAGTCAACTTTGCATGTTGTAACAGCATAATGGTTTTGGCATCTTTAATCTCTCCACTAGCCACCATCTTCATAGCATCATTAAAATCTAATTCCAAAACCTCAATATTTTCAGTTTCATCATCAGCACCACCACCATCACTGACTTTCATACTTTCATCATACTCCCCTACAAAAAGATACACTATCTCGGTCACCGAACCAGGGGACATATAGGTTTGAAATACCTTCTGTACATTACTAATTTTATAACCCGTTTCTTCTTCGGTTTCTTTACGAACACAATCTGCTGGGTTATCGCCATCTAAAAGTCCCGCACATACCTCTATCATCATTCCGTCTTCATTACCATTCACATATGTAGGCATTCTAAATTGTCTGGTAAGCACAACAGTCTTCTTTTTAGAGTTATACAATAAAATAGCTGCACCATTACCTCTATCGTAGGCTTCACGTTCTTGTGTCTCCCAAGTACCATCTGGTCGTTGATATTTGAATGTATATTTATGTAGCGTATACCAATTATCAGAAAGTAGTTTTTTTTCTACTTCTTTTATGCTTCCGTTTTTCAACTCAATTGAATTTATAATTCGATTATAAAGATATAACTAGTACGTTCCAATTCATAAATAAAAAGGGTATTGTCTTCTAGCATAGAACCGTAATAGCCTGAAAATTGTTATCCAGCAAAAACTCTTGCTATTTAAATCTCTTTTTCTTTATCTTTTCAATGCTAACATAAACTTCCACTACCTTGAAACAATTCTACATCTACGCCATTTTACTTTTAGTATGTACCACCTCTTGTAAAGACGATAAGTCATCTGAAGAAATCAAAGAACTACCAAAAATTGCTATTGCTGGTTTAGGCATTGAAAGCAGTACCTTCTCTCCTGCTCTTTCCACTGAAGAGGCTTTTCATGCAAAAGTGGGCGATTCTGTTTTCTCTAGATACCCATTTTTACAACCAGACTCCATAAATAGAAAAAGAGCGGAATGGGTGCCTACACTTGTGGGTAAGTCTTTACCTGGCGGAACAGTAACCCGCGAAGCTTACGAATCTCTAGTTACGAAAAGTTTGAAGCTATTGGAGGAAAACAAACCCTATGACGGACTCTTTTTTGACATCCACGGTGCAATGAGCGTTGTTGGTCTAGATGACCCTGAAGGTGATTTTATAGCTCGTATTCGCGAAGTTCTCGGTAACGATGTATTGATATCTACATCAATGGATTTACACGGTAATGTATCTGAACGACTAGCTCAACATACCGATTTAATTACTTGCTATCGTATGGCTCCGCATGAAGATGCTATTGAATCTAAAAAGAGAGCGGTTACCAATTTAATAGATAGATTAGAAAGCGGCAAAGGAAAACCTATTTATAAAGCATGGGTTCCTGTACCTATACTTTTACCAGGAGAAAAAACAAGTACGCGTATTGAACCTGGTAAAAGTCTTTATGCCAAAGTACCTACGGTTGCCGACCAAGACGGAGTTATAGATGCCGCTATTTGGATTGGTTATGCTTGGGCAGATGAGCCACGTAACCATGCCGTGGTAATGGTTACTGGCGATGATAAGGAAAAGGTTGAAAAAGGTGCCGAGAAATTAGCTCAAAGTTTTTGGAATGTACGTAATGAATTTGAATTTGTAGCGCCAACCACAACCCTGGATGAAAGCTTAAAACTTGCTTTGGCAAGTGATAAAAAACCCTATATGATAAGCGATATGGGCGATAACCCTACCGCTGGTGGTGCCGGTGATGTTACATGGACTTTAAAACAGCTTTTGGCAAGACCTGAGTTTGCATCCAAAAACGGAAAGTCTTTAATCTATGCTTCTATACCCGGACCAGAATTCGTAGAAAAAGCACTAGAAATTGGTGTTGGCGGGAAAATTAAAGCGGAAGCTGGTGCCGCCGTAGATCATAGATTTGCCGGACCTTTATTGTTAGACGGAACGATTACGGCCATTGAAGAAGGTGATGTAAATGCGGAAGTTGAAGTGGTCGTTAAGGTTGGAAATATTGATGTTATCGTAACTAAAAAGAGAAAGCCATACCACCACATGAGCGATTTTACAAATTTAGAATTAGACCCTAAAAATACTGATCTTGTTGTCGTAAAAATTGGCTATCTAGTTCCTGAGTTGTACGATATGCGTGGCGATTGGACCATGGCGCTTACTCCCGGAGGAGTGGACCAAGATCTTAACCGTTTAGGGTATAAAAGAATTAAAAGACCGATGTTTCCTTTAGATAGTTTAATGACACAGCCAGATTTAAAAGTAAGATGGATTCCTGCAGCTGATGCTAAATAACTAAACCGTAATCGCTTTATTTAAATAACGCCTAAACGGAAGCATTTCTTTATAGGCGTTTATTAATTCATCATCAAAAGAAGCCTTGTTGGTTTCCTTTGTGGAAAACTCTTGGAATACGGCAAAAGTCTTATTTTTGAGTAATTCTATATGTTTATGATCTTTATCAAAACCTTTAGGTGCGTTGGTTAATTTGGCATCTTCGAAAAGTCCGCCAAAGCGAGTTTTGAAAGATTTTTTATTCAATATTTTGACAAAGTCCTCTCCATCATAATCAATAGCATCACGAACACTGCGCAATACTTTAGACTCAGGTCGCCATAATCCGCCTGCGAAAATGCAACGTTCAATACCTAGTTCAAAATAGAAATCTGCCGTCTTAGGTTTTTTGTCAAATCCGGCTCCAAAATGGTCTTTGTACACCGGTTTGTTTGGATGAAACATCAGATTATTATTAATACGATTAATGCCCTTTTTACCGGGTGTATCATAGTATTCGTCATCAATATCAGATAGTCTTGTATTCATACTATTTAACCAATCGATATATTCATCACGAACTTGGTGGTACCATTTACGGTTGGCATCCATCCATTCTTTAGAATTATTTTTCTGTAATTCTTTGAGGAATTCTATTTGATTTTTGAAACTCATTCGTTGGTTGTTGGAAAATTAAAATTCAAACTCAAGTTCAAGTTCAAAAATCAAACTCAAAATCAAACTCAAACTCAAACTCAAAAAATAAATTCAAATGTTTTTAAACTTTGTACTTAGTACCTTCTGCTACTGGATTTTGGCTTTTGGGTTTTACTTAAATTTAGCTTCGCAAAATACTATTAAAAAGTCTATTCTCTTTGCTCTATATTCTTTCTACTCTTCTCAAAATATAAACATACTTTTTAATAATCTGTACTTTGTGCTTTTCACCATGTACCTTTTATCTAAGCTTTCATTCTAATACAAAAAAGCAAAATTTTAAACTCCTTATCTCTTTCTTCGATTTTTTTTCTTCCACCAAAGATGCATCCAATAGAAGCTCCAAAAAAAACTATCCTATACCCCTTCTGTAACTTAGCATTTCACTCTTATTCAGATTTAGAATTTATCTCATATTATAGTTCAAATGAAAATTTCTACTAGAGTTATCTTCAGTGAAATCTGATTAACTCTATTTAGCTTGTAGCAACTAATACCACCACTAATGAAAGGTGGATATCGGTATAGGTATCGTTAAAAATGAAGTCTAAATAAGGAATTTGGCTTGCAAAAAGAGAATAACCCATGAAAATTGAAATGTCACCATAAACATCTATATCAATTTAAATTAGATTTATTACATACGATTTCGTTCTTCTTGAGAACCGATTTTACGGTTTCTCTTTTCTTTTAGTTTTCGATTTCCAAAAGGAAAAGAATATGTTGCTTGAAAAACTCTTTCTGAAAAGTTATTATCGCCGTAGGTTTTTATACCAAGTTCTGGTTGATGGTATTCCCAATCTATAATACCGCTTGTAGCTGTAATATCTTGTATGCTAAATGTGAATGAACTCTCGTTTCTGAATTTTTTGCTTATTCCAAAGTTTATGAAGTGTCGCATGACTTGAACTTGGTCTCCCGATATGAACGGACTCATATATCGACCATCAATATTAGCCGTCCATGATTTTCCTAATTCAAAAACATTAGTAAGTTGAGCAGTAATCGTAAAAAGGTCTTTCTCAAAAGGAAGCGGACGATTAGAAACATCTTTTACATTCTTGTAGGCACCATCAAGATTCCAGTTCATTTTCCATAGTTTATTTATTTTGATTGGGAAACTCATACTTAGTAAAAGTCCATCCATACTATCGAAATTAATAGGAATACTAGTTTGTAAATTCTGTTCCTTGTTTACGGTGTTGTAAAAAGATATTGCACCTTTTGTTCTGTTAACTTCAAATGCAACGAGAAAAGAACCTTGGTTGAATGCCAATCTTGCAGCGTTCGTAAACGAAGGCCTAATTCGTGTATTCGATGTCACAAATAAACTCGGGTCAATTAATAAATAGAAACCAGCTAAATTCCAAAAAGCAGGGCGTTCTATACGTCTATTAAGAGAAAGCGTTAAGGTCTTAGTAGAATCTATGGTGTAACTTGTTCTAACAACGGGGAATAAATTGGTGTATGAGATACTAAAGTCATTTTCTCCAGAGGTATCATCCAGTTCGTAGTTATACTGCTCTAAACGAACTCCTAAGTTACTTTCCCATTTTTCATTCCATTTTTTTTGAACCGAACCATGTGCCGCTAAAATAATCTCGCTAATGTCATCATTCATTCCAAAGGAATCATCTTCACTCCAAACACCAGAGTCTCTATTCTTAATACTAGAGATGGTATTCGAATTATTGATGGTGCCTTTAAGACCGGTTTGTATTGTAGTTCCTTTTTCGTTTTTCCATTCAAAATCTCCCTTTACTGTATATATTTCGAATGAAGTATCACGATTAGAATTTGTAGCATCAATATTATCTTGAACCTCTAAATATGAAAGTTGTGAAGAATTTACGACATCTAGCGAAACTCTATCCAGATCCAGATTTAAAGAACTTGCAGGAGTCAACTGCCAAAAATAGTTGAGATTGACAAAGGTATTTGTATTCGGATTATTGCTATTGAGCAGGTAATTTAAATCAGTATTTATAATATTGTTAATTGTACCTATTGAGTTACTGGTATAATCACGACCGGAAGTATTGCTTTTTGTGTACCCAAAAATAGCACCAACGATTTTGTTTTTATCTATTTCAAAATCCGCACCTATAGTAAAACCAACTGAATTGTTATTAGGATTAGTAAATCTTAATTTGTTTTCGTAATAATATTGATCACCTAAATATTCATATTCTCGATAATGATTTACTTGTGACAATGGCGATTTACTCTGAGAACCAGTAAGTGTGCCATATAAATTAAATTTTTTATTTCTATAGTTTAAGTCAATACTACCATTTCCTTTTTTCCTTTTCCCTATTCCAAGTGTTAGACTTGCATTACCATTTAAACCAAATAAATTGTTCTCTTTCATTACAATATGAATAATACCGGCAGCGTTGTTAGCGTCGTATTTTGCAGAAGGCTGATGAATAAGTTCAATTCGATCTATGTTTTCGGCCTGCATGGCTTTTAGTTGTTGAATTAAGACTCCAATAGGAACGCGAGAAATTCTATCATTTATCATGATTAGAACTGCACCTTTATTATTCAAACTTATGCTGTTGGAGTTTTCCTGCACAATTACTCCTGGTGCTTTTTGAAGTACTTGTAGTACGTTGTTCCCACTAAATGTTGGTAAGGAGCCTACATTTAAAATCAATCGATCACTTTTTTGTTCATAGAGTAGTTTTTTACCAACCACTGCTACACCCTCTAATTCTTGGTTTTGGGCAGCTAATTGAATAGTTCCTATTACAATTTCTTTAATAGTCTGGATTTCTACAACCCTAATATTGGGTTCGAACCCAAGTAGAGAAACATTTAGTGTATAGTTTCCTAGGCCGATATCCTCCAGAAAAAATTCACCTTTATCGTTACTAGTAGCACCTTTGACCAAGGCAGAATCAAGTGTGCTTAATAAAAGGACATGGGCAAAGGCCAAAGCTTCTTTATTCTCATCTAAAACGGTTCCTTTAATAGAACAGTTTTGTGCAGATAACACTTGTGCAATTCCAGAAAACAATAAAGTCAATACAAGGCTCTTGTAATATGCGTATTTCATCGTAGTTTTAATTTATGATGAGGAAGTCATCCGTATTTCTACATAATGCTAGTTGCAAAACTATTTTTAGTAAACTACCCCAATGCAAGCCCCCGAGGCATTAAAAGGAATACACTTTGATTTCAAGGCAAGCCTCGAGGCATTTAATCTCGAATATCGAGTGAATAGTAGAAGTTGTTCAAATCTTCTTTTATCCTTTTTTAAATTTGGTAAACGGAAAGATCATCGGCACTCTCTTTTGGTAATTCTCATAATCTTTTCCTAGAAGGTTTCTCAAATCCTTTTCTTCTAAGTATTTCACAGCAATTAGCATATAAGCTGTCGTTACTACGGCAAATAGCAGTCGGCCATAGGTCATGGTAGGTGCTGCCCAAAACGCTATAATAAAACCTAGCATTAATGGATGTCTCACCAATTTGTAAAACCAATTGACTTGAAATTCTGGGTAGGTCAGGGACTGGTCCTTAAAGTTTTGATATATCTGCGTCAGACCGAAAAGCTCAAAATGACTTATCATAAAGGTAGAGAGGAATACAATTGTCCAACCCAAAAAGAATATTGCCATTACAATAAGAGAAACTATATTTTCGGTCTCCCAAACAATTGTAGTCATTGGCTGCCATTTCCAATACATAAAAAGAAGAATCAAACTCGATAATAAAATATAAGTACTGCGTTCCATAGCAGGGTCAATTATCTTAGTAAACCATTTTTTAAAAGCAGGGCGTGCCATAATACTATGTTGAAGGGCGAAAAGACTTAATAAACCAAGGTTGATGAGAACTGCAGGTACCAGGGAAATTTCTTCTCCGGTATCTATTGATTTGGGTACGAAAAGGTTTCCGACAAAGCCGATAGCGTAAAGAAAGGCTACTAAAAAAATAAGGTAAGCAATGATTCCGTAAATTACAATGAGTACTTTTTTCATGATTTTTGTTTTATGGTTATTTAAAAGTTGTTAAACGTGATAATTGAAATGCTAACTATACCTAATAATTACAAGTCAATCATTTTGGAGGATATTAATGATAGAACTTTAACCTATTATTTCAATTAACTCTGGGGCAAAACCAGATATTATTTTTTCAGTGGAGAATGATGCTCAGCAACTATTTTCCATCCTTCATTAGTTTTAAGAAAAAGCAAACTTATTTGATCATTTACCATCACTAAATCTTCACCAAACTTGAGTTCAAAATCTGAGTGAAAAGTCACATTGGCTACATCGCCATAAACTGCAACCTTTAAATCATTCGCATCAAATTTCACTACTTCGGTAACGCCTCCAAAAACAGTCCGTTCATATTCTTCATTGGTTACATCGCCATTACGTCGTTCCCCATTTTTAAATTCTGTAAATTTTGGACCATAGGCATGAAATGAAATCAGCTTGTCCATATCACCATCTTTAAGGCTTTGGGCAATAGTACCGAAGGTTTCCATTATTTGTTGTTGTGCCTCGGGAAATTCATCGTCTAGTAAGTCTACTTTTAAAGATTGACCGTTGCAACAGGTAATAGTTAGCAGTAAAAAAGTGATTACTTTAAGTTTTAAAATTGTTCTCATGATAATGATTTTAACTGGTTGAAAAACTGTTCTTTTTTATGTAGAACTTATGAATATCAAAGATGAAAAGAAAGCATATACAGTGTGTAACAAGCATGTTTCAGTCTTGTTAAGCTTTTATTCAGGTCTTTAAATTATGTTGCAGAACCTTTAACTAATGTTGAAGTTGAAACTTATAAGGTTAATTTGAAGAAGGAGTTTTTATTGGTAAGTTAATACTTGAAAACCCTACCTTTTCGTATATATTTTTATATCTCAGATCATTGCGTATTGGTGCTAATAAAGGTTCTGCGCGTAACCACAACAATTCTACTTCATGCCTGTCGTAGGACTTTTGAAGCCATTCAAACGCTCTTTCGTAGTCTTTTACATGTCCATAATATAGTGCTATAAACCAAGCAGGGCTTCCTGAGGAACCTTTGTCATATTCGTTTTGTAGCTCCGCCAAATATTGAAACGTTACTTTTGAATTACCATCCATTTGTGCATATACAGCGTTCAACCACATTAGAATTGGCGGATAATCTGGAAATTGGGTTGTTATCTTTTCCAGTTGGATTTTTGATTTTTCGTATTCTCCCAGATAGAAATATAGCTTGGTTGATTCTCGCAAATAGAACCAGTTATCATTATACAAAGGATCTGATTGAGTTAGTATTTCATTGGCTTTATCAGTAGCCCCTAAATAGAACATGGCCTCTGCTTTAAAAAATGGGTAAAACACATTTGACGGGTCATTTAGTGTGTAATATTCAATTGCCTTAAGGGTTTCTTCAGGCCTTCCCGTTTTAATGGGATAATCAAGCGAAATAACAGATGGTTTGTTCTGTTTGGAATTGCTGATTTTTTTTTGATAAAACTTCTCTACAACTTCAAAATTCCAGTCATAAAAAAATCTTCCTGTATTTAGTTCTTCCTTAGTTCGTTCATTGTTCGGTTCTATTTTCAGCGCTTTTTCTAATAATACTTTAGCGTTACCCCACGCTATTTGCTCATTGTAAAAACCCCAAACAGAACCGCCCATATGCCAAACATTTGCCATATCTACATAGGCTTCTACAAAATTCGAATCTGCTGCAATAGCATTTCCGTAAAGGTTTATAGCATTAGAATATGATAGTTCGTTCCCTTTGTTTCTTTGAAATTCTCCTTGAAGATAATACGAATAGGCGTCTTTACTTTGAGTTGGATTTTTTTTAATTTCAGCCAATTCATCTTGTGCAATAACCGCATTCATATTAGCGGCAATACCTTCTACTACTTCAGTTTGTAATTGAAAAATTTCATCACTTTTCCATTCCTTTGTATATTCTTCAGACCAAAGGTGAACATTAGAACTACCATGAATTAATTGAAGATTAATCTTAATTTGATTACCTGACATTTGAAGATTACCCTGTAAAATGTTTGATACTTCTAGTTCTTGAGTGATTTCCTTTAAACTTTTATCAGACTTTTTATAAGATTGGACAGAAGTAAACGGAATTACTTTTTTAATGGTCTTTATTTTAGTGAGTCTAGATATGATTGCGTCCGTCATACCATCTGAAATATATTCCAAATCTGGGTTTCCTGTAAGGTTTTTTAAAGGCAAAACAGCAATAGATTTGTCATCGAGCACCTGTATGCCACCAATGTTTACTTTGTCTTTCTTAGCAAAGGGTTTATAAACAAAGTAAGTAGAGCATAATGCCAAAACAATAATCGATGCCCAGATTATTGTTTTGGTATTGGAATTTTTAGTATCAACTGACAGGATTTCTGTCGATGTTCCTAACGATTGATTGTCAACATCTGCGATAATTCCAGATTTTGCCTCCCCAGGTGTATATCCAAAGTAATTATGAAAACAGGTGCTAAAATAGGTAGGACTGCTAAAACCAACACGATATGCAGTTTCTGAAGCTGTAATATCTTCGCTAGTAAGAATTTCTAAACTTCTTTTGAGTCGATATTCTCTAATAAATTGACTCGTAGAAATACCTAAGGTCTTATTTAATTTTCGATGTAAACTCGATCGACTCATCCCAACAGCTTGTGCAAGACTATCGACCCCAAATTGGTCATTGTTTAAATTAGATTCAATTTCAATCAATAATTTGTCTACAAGTGTTTCTTTAGTTGAATTACTTTGCTTCCCCATGGGTAGACTTCGGCTTTAATCAATTGAAATATAATATACTAGAGGGAATTACAAGTTAAACAAAATTGAAGCAGAATAATAAGATTTCTTTGGGTTTTTAATAATTAGATTTTTAAACCTTAATTAATGTATGTCCCACTAAATAGAAGTAAACCACTTTAATAAACTAAAAAAACAAAAAAAAATTTATAGCTTAAGGTCAAATATAGACTAAGGTCTATTTAGCAACACGTTCTTTTATACTTACCGACAAATAATATCCATCTCTAATGTCAGCATTGAAACGTAAACCAAGTTTACTATTAAATGAGTTATGGATACTATTAAAATAAATTACCTAAAAAACAGTGGTGAATTACTAAAATCGATTATCTCCACCAACAATATCACCAAGTGTACCTAGAATACTACCTTCTCCTTTATCTTTTCCTCCTCTTGGTATAGATGCTAGAACTCTACCTGCCAAACGACTAAATGGTAAAGACTGAATGTAGACAGTACCTGGTCCGCGAAGAGTTGCGAAGAATAAACCTTCACCACCGAAAACGGTATTCCGTATTCCGCCAACGAATTCAATATCGTAATCTACTTCTTTGGTAAAACCAACGATACAACCGGTATCTACTTTTAATACTTCACCAGGACCTAATGTCTTTTTAGCTAAAGTTCCACCAGCATGTATGAAAGACATTCCGTCACCTTCTAATTTTTGCATAATGAATCCTTCTCCACCAAAAAGACCACGACCTAGTTTCTTTGAAAACTCAATGCCTACAGATACTCCCTGAGCTGCACATAAAAAGGCATCTTTTTGGCAAATGAAACGACCACCCATTTCAGATAAGTCAATAGGTAGAATTTTACCAGGATACGGAGAAGCAAAACTTACTTGCTTTTTACCCTGACCTATATTTAAAAATGCCGTCATGAACAGACTCTCACCTGTCAACATTCTTTTTCCTGCTGAAAAAATCTTTCCTAAAACACTATTGTCTTGATTGCTACCATCACCAAAAATGGTACTCATTTTAATATCTGTATCCATCATCATAAAGCTCCCAGCCTCGGCAACAACTGCCTCTTGTGGGTCAAGCTCTATTTCAACGTATTGCATTTCTTCCCCAAAAATCTCGTAATCTATCTCGTGTGCGTTCATTTGTGTTTTATATTTGATTGATGCTTATAAGTAGCAAAAGTGGCAACTTTGTTACAAATTACCACTTTACTTTTTTAAACCTAGCTAACTCAAATACTATTGAAAAAGCACTATTCTGCTTTCCTTTTAAATTTTACATGGAGAATATTCTAATAAACCTCCCTATCATTTGTCTTATTCGTGAAGGTATATTTTACCCCTACATTGAAGTAAAAGCTATTAGACATATCAAAATCGTAAATTTCATTATTACTATAATCTTGTATCTGCATACGGTTATATGCAGTGTATCCTCCTTGTGCTGTTGCACTAAATTTTTCCCAAAAATGGACATTATAACCAAGACCTAGTACTACACTTGTTTGCCTAAGTGTACCGCTATAGTCTTCTTTATAGACCTCAACTTCATCATTAATATTACCGGTAAAACCGTTTAAGGTAGCAAAACCTTCAAAATCATGATTATTTGCCAAGGTATACTTAACTCGACTATCTGGCACACCAACCTTATAAGCCCAATTGTCATTCAGTCTTCTAGCATATGTTATTACAGGTATTGGATAGTATAAACCATATTTAATATCATAGGCCGCACCAAAAGTTAACATACTGTTGTTTCTACCGTTATATTTACTTAGGGTAAGCATAGCGTTAAAAAACAAATCTTCAGATGCTATGTTATCATCTCGAAAATTAGAAGATATTTTAGATTCTTGCATTGCAAATATGCTCCAATCGTTTCTTAAATTTCTTTCGTAAGTAAAACGCAAACCAAACGAATTAAAGGTTTCTATTTCTCCAGTTTCAAAAGGTACATCTTCATCTATGTAGTTTAATGTTGTGTTTTGCAAATTACCTCCTACGGTAAATTTTTCTGTATTATTATTAATAATAGGTAAAGCTATGCCCGCTTGCAATCTATAAATGTTAGTAACTTCATCACTTGGCAAAAACTCTGATTGTATATATAAATCATCTGTTTCTTGAGCGTAAGACCAACTTACCATTACCAACATTAAAAAAATCGATACTTTCTTCATATTCTAAACACTAAAAATTATGATTATCAGAATGGACTACCCCACTCTTAAAAGCATAAAAGTGAACATTATCTAAAATATTATCAATCTTAATATATATGTAGAAATAGTATATAGAGCAATGGGTAAATTTAATCTACCAAACAAAATATTTTAGTAAATCTTAAGAAACACCTGAAAACTGGAAGTTTTGGACTTTTTTAAATTCGGAATTATAAAAAGAAAATCAATCAAAATATTGAAAATCATTACATTGTAAAATAAAAATTAATCAATTGCTGATTGCCGTGAGAAGCTCCGCTGGCTTTTGCGACCCAATAAGATATTTTTTACCATTAGTCAGTGTTATTGCGACTACTTCTTTACCCTTTACATTATAAACAGTACCGTACTTCTTAGTTTTTCTGATACCATAACCTACAAAATCATAATTGGTTATTTGATGATTTATTATATGATTTAAACCAATCTCCTTTTTAAAAATAATAAATGACGAATTTTTATTTCCTCATCTATAACCTTAACTGAAAGTTTAGAAAGTAGCATAAATATAACAGTCAAGATATATACTAAAATACCTAGTAAAATATGTAATCGCATTTTTATGGCAAACCAATAAAATGCTGAATCTGATGTCAATTGAGCATAAGTATCAAGTCCGTATTTCAATAATGTTAGGATAATAGGAGCAAGTATAATGAGCCACAACCACCATTATGTAAATTTTTGAGTTTCCTTAAACCGTACGCCTTCTCTCATTTCAACTATTTTTTCACCTTCAATCGAACCGTCCATTCAAAATTAAACGTACTAACCACTACTCCATCTTCATTAACACCAACAGATTTCATCCAAATAGTTTGTCCTTCTCCGGTAGCAATCGTTTTTTCTAAAGCTTCCTTTATTAAATGTCCATCTTCACATTTAAATGTGATTTTACCCGTTGCTTTCTTCGAAAAATTAGCATTATTATTGGCCACCAACATAGATATTTTTTTTCCAGTTGCTTCAATTTGATCGATCATCATAGCTCCAGTAGACAGTTCTGCAGCCATACCCTGTACCGCCCAAAACATTGAATTAAAAGGGTTTTGATTGACCCATCTATGGCGTACGGTGACTATTGCCTTCTTTTTATCTATTTCTCTTAAACGAACCCCGCACCACCATGCAGCTGGTAGTTTTAAAAATGAAAATATGTTGAATTTACTAGCAGTGACCGCCATATTGTATATTTATTTTGATAAAAATAGCCATTATTTACACCATTCTAAAATGTTAA
Source organism: Maribacter sp. Asnod1-A12 (assembly GCF_045063735.1). Taxonomy (NCBI): domain Bacteria; kingdom Pseudomonadati; phylum Bacteroidota; class Flavobacteriia; order Flavobacteriales; family Flavobacteriaceae; genus Maribacter; species Maribacter sp. Asnod1-A12. The sequence continues at coordinate 2,918,168 of NZ_JBEFNZ010000006.1, read as the reverse complement.
AATATTGTTAAATATTAGTACTATGCGTTACATAGTACCTTTTTTTAGACATATATTTGCATAGGAAGTTAATAGGTAATCAAAGTAATTGGCTTTCGCATAGTATTAAAATCAATCATCATCAGTAACGAATCAATCATGACAGAATCACTAACAAAGCACGAAAGAAACCTCTCTGCATTAATACATGCAAGTACGTTTTCTAAATTCTTTATTCCGTTTGGGAACTTCATCATTCCCTTAGTATTATGGACAGCGAACAAGAAAGAATATGAGTTTGTAGATTATAATGGTAAACAAGCTTTAAACTTTCAAATAAGTATACTACTCTACTCTATTCTTGTAGGTATGGTTAGTATTCCATTTTTCTTAGGCGGATTTTTACCTAACATTTTCGACTTTGATAATTTCGGTTTAGTAAATGTTCACAGTTTCAACAGTATCAACTTCAATTTTGACACCGATGATCTATTTGGTCCGTGGATGGTTCCTGTTGCACTACTAGGTCTTGCACAATCGGCATTATTCATTATCAACATCGTGTATACCATACTGGCTACCATAAAAACAAATGAAGGGGAAGTTTTTGAATATCCTTTCACTATAAAATTTATTAAATAGCATCATCAGCTTACATTATATATTGGGTATTCATCACACCCATAAGAGTTTATTAATCAATCAAAAATCAATCAGGATGTTTATTCATCGAACAAAAAACGAACAGTTAACCTATGCAGACAACAGAGACAATGGAGCAATCCCCCGGGAAAGCGGGACTGCATAAAAAGCAAAAAGAGATTATGAATGTAGAAAATACAAAAGCACAAATGCGTAAAGGGGTTTTGGAGTATTGCATCCTGTCCATTTTAAATGGGCATGATAAATATGCTTCTGAAATCTTAGCTACGCTAAAAGATGCTAAAATGCTTGTAGTGGAAGGTACTATTTATCCGCTACTGACCAGATTAAAGAATGCAGGACTTCTGAACTACCGTTGGGAAGAATCTACTTCTGGACCGCCTAGAAAATACTATACATTAACCGAGACTGGTAAAATATTCCTTAAAGAATTAGATACCACTTGGGACGAATTAAGAAAAGCCACCAACCTGGTAACCAACTCAAAAAACAGCTAATCATGAACAAAACAGTAAATATAAATTTAGCAAACATGCTCTTCCATATAGACGAAGAGGCATACAATATAATGCGTAGGTATTTAGAATCTGTAAAACGTTCTTTTGCCAACACACCGGGCAGCGATGAAATCATTGCCGATATAGAAGCTCGTATTGCCGAACTTTTTCATGACAAATTAGAGAATGAAAGACAGGTTATCACTCAAAAAGAAGTAGATGAAGTTATTGCCATAATGGGGCAACCAGAAGATTATATGGTAGATGAGGACATCTTTGAAGATGAACCTAAAACCAAGTCTGCTTATACTAAAGAAAGAGTAAAAAAATTATATAGAGATACAGAAAAGAAATACGTTGCGGGTGTATCTGCAGGCTTAGCACATTACTTTGGTATTGATCCATTGTGGATTAGATTACTTTGGATTTTCTTGACCATTTTCACATGGGGCGGATTTATCTTCATTTACGGATTACTTTGGATTCTTATTCCTGAAGCTAAAACTACTGCTCAAAAATTAGATATGAGCGGTGAAACGGTCAATATCAGTAATATTGAGCGTAAAGTTAAAGAGGGTTTTGATGACGTAGCGGATCGTGTAAAAAGTGTGGACTATGAAAAAGTAGGCGACACCGTCAAAAAAGGAGGTAAAACAATTTTTGACACCTTTGGTGATATTGTAATGTTCCTATTCAAAATCTTCGGTAAATTCATTGGTATACTTTTGGTTATCATTGGTGCCGCAACATTGATCGGTCTTTTTGTTGGCATGTTCACCGTTGGTATTTTAGATATCATTCATGTACCTGGTATTGACTTTTACAATGTCGTAAACTCTACCAACCTACCTATTTGGGTAGTATCGTTATTGGCATTTTTTGCCATTGGTATTCCGTTTTTCTTCTTAATGTATTTAGGATTAAAGATATTGGTAAACAACTTAAAGTCTATTGGTACGGTTGCTAAATTCTCTTTATTGGGTTTATGGTTGATATCAATTATATGTTTGGTCATATTCGGCATTAGAGAAGCTGCAGCACACGCATATACCGGTAGCACATCTGTAGAAGAGGAGATTACAACAGTAATACCAACTGATACTTTGAACATTAGATTGGTTTCTACAGACGAGTATGACCACGAAAATGATATGAACTTGGGTGATACTTACCTTTCTTACGATGAAGCGGGAAATAAAATTTTAGTTTCTGATGATGTAAGATTTCGTATTCGTAAATCTAAAGATACCCTGGTTCGTGTTCAAGTTAGAAAAGAAGCGGACGGCCCATCTAATAGAGAAGCAAAGGATATCGCCAATCAAATCGTTTATGAATATGAAGTAAGCGGCAATACGATTTCTTTTGATGACTTTTTAACCACACAGGTTCCTAAGTTTAAAGATCAAGAAGTTCGTGTAAACATATTTTTACCTGTAGGTACTATTCTAACTTATGACCAGACAAATTCTAGAGATTGGATTACGACCGTTAATACCGATAGAGATGTTGAAGGTCTAGAAGGCTATATCTGGAAAATGACCGAAAGCGGAGAGCTTGAATGTCTAGACTGCCCTGAATTCATTGAAATGGAAGATGAAGATGACGACAGCTCTAATCGCATCAACATCAACGAAAATGGTATAGACATCAATATTAACGATAATGGTGATAAAGGAAAAATCATCATCAACGAAAATGGAATAGACATTGACGTTAACGATAATGGAGAATCATTTAAAATGAAGTTAGACGAGAACGGTGTAAAGGTTGACACAAATGATAGTATCAATTAATTACAGTTCAGACATCTAAAACAACAATTCAGTATTTAATAGTAGTAAGAGTATAGAAAAACAATCATTTTTACATCATCATAATATATTAATCAATCAAAAAACGAACAATCATGACAACTTTAGTAAGAATAACAGTAGCACTCGTATTAGCCCTATTACTTTCATCTTGTGGCTTTGACATTAACTTCGGCGATTTTGGATCTGGCGAAAAAGGCAACGGTGTAATCGTTGAAGAAACCAGGGAAATTACCGGTGAGTTCACAGAAGTTTCCAGTTCTGAAGGTTTAGAAGTATTTGTTACCCAAGGATCTGATTTTGATATTGCAGTTGAAGCAGATGAAAATATCATTGACTTAATCGGTACCGATATTAAAAACGGAAAATTAAAAATTCACTGTATCGAGAACATTGGTCGTTCTACTAAAAAGATATATGTAACCATGCCAGACGTGACTGGACTTTATGCTTCAAGCGGTTCTCATTTAACTACTGAAAATAAAATTCAGTCAGATAAATTAGAGGTAGATGCAAGTAGCGGTGCCATTATCAATGCAACCGTGCTTGTTACCAATATGGATATAGATGCCAGTAGTGGTGCAAATATCTCTTTAGAAGGTACAGCAAAAGAAGTTTATGTAGACGCAAGTAGCGGAGCAAATATTAGAGCTAAAGACTTAACAACTTTAGTAGCTAATGCAGATGCTAGTAGTGGTGCAAATATTAGCATTGATGTTACGGACAATTTAACAGCTGAAGCTTCTAGTGGCGCTAACATATCATACAAAGGTGACCCTTCTGTTCAAAAGAACAAATCGGTTTCTGGTAGCGTGCACAAATACTAATAATCACATCAATCAATTCAACTTTAAAACCCGCTGAAATATCAGCGGGTTTTCATTTTTTTGTCAATGAACTCATCTTGACTTTTTCTTTTACCTACGAATTATACATTTTGCACCCTAATTTTGTCATTTTTAAGTTCCGTAGCTATGGCTATGCAAATAAAAAAGAACTTCATTAAAGCACAAAAGCCATAATTCTCGGTTCCAAAGAAAAAATCAAGATGAGTTCAATACCTAATCTGTATATTAGTAGTATGCAAGTACACTTAAAGAAATATACATTACCATTAAAACACACCTTCAGTATTTCAAGAGAATCTCATGATTTTCAAGATACTATGATTGCTTCTTTAACTTTAGACGAAAAAACGGGTTATGGTGAGGCAACCTCTAATCCGTATTATAAAATAACTACACAGAGCATGATGGATGAAATCAATGCCATATCCTCTGAAATCGAAGCATTTGAATTCACAAAGCCTGAAGTTTTTCACGCGTTTTTAGTGGGTAAAGGGTTATCTAATTTCGCTATCTGCGCTTTAGACTTGGCTGCTCATGACCTGTATGGAAAATTACTAGGTAAGCCGCTATATGAAATTTGGGGTACCAGTATTGAAAAATACCCTACTACAAATTACACTATTGGTATTGCATCAATTGACGTTATGTTAGCCAAAATGCAGGAGATGCCCTGGCCAATCTATAAAATAAAATTAGGCACTAGCGATGATGTTGCTATTGTTCGCGAATTACGAAAACATACAGATGCTATTTTTAGAATAGATGCTAATTGTGCTTGGACGGCAGAAGAAACTATTTTTAACGCTCCGCTTTTAAAAGATTTGGGAGTGGAATTTTTAGAACAGCCATTAAAAGCAGATGATTGGTCTGGTATGGAAGAGGTTATGCACCATAGTGTATTGCCCGTAATTGCCGATGAAAGTTGTATTGTAGAAAGCGATGTAGAAAAATGTGCGCTTCACTATAGTGGTATTAATATTAAATTGACCAAGTGTGGCGGACTCACCCCTGCCCTACGTATGATAAAAAAGGCTAAGGAATTAGGTATTAGTGTTATGGTTGGTTGCATGACAGAATCTACCGTAGGCATTTCAGCTATAGCGCAGTTGATTCCGCAATTGGTTTATGTAGATATGGACGGTGCTTTGTTATTGAAAAGTGATATTGCAAAGGGAGTTCATATTGAACCTAACGGTAAAGTTATTTTCCCAAAACTTGCCGGTAGCGGTCTACAATTGTTAGATTGATGTTTACGATTGATGAATTTCCTGATAGAACTATTGTCATAAACGGTAAAGAATACCTATACTTTGGTGGTACCTCCTATTTAGGATTACAGACCGATGCTAATTTCCTGTCCATATTCATCAAGAACATTAAAAAATATGGCACAGCCTACAGTGCTTCCCGTAAATCTAATATTAGAATTTCCATCTTCGATGAAGTTGATGCCCACCTAGCAGAAATATCGGGCAGTGAAGGTTGTGTAACCATGTCCTCTGGGTATTTAGCAGGACAATTGGTGTGCAACTACTTCAGTCATCCCGATTACCAATTATACTATGCGCCAAACACGCATTCTGCCTTATACAGAAATCAGCAAGAAATATTTCAAAGTTGGAACGAGCTTGAAAATGCCATTGAAACAAATTCAAACAAAACACCTGTACTCTTTTTAGATAGTATCGATTTTCAAGGGAATAACTATCCGCAGTATAACTTCCTTAAAAACTTAGTATTAAAAAATATAATTCTAGTCGTAGATGATTCTCACGGGATAGGAATTACTGGAGAAAATGGTGGAGGTAGTTTTAAATTTCTACAATCTCTGGCACCGAAAGAACTTTTGGTTTCTTGCTCTTTAGGTAAAGGTTTTGGTATTCAAGCCGGAGCAATATTTGGCAGTAATAATATGATTAATGCGCTAAAAAATACACAGTTTTTTGGTGGTGCAAGTCCGGCAACACCTGCTTCTTTAGCAACATTAAGAGATGCTAGTTCGCTTATAGCAACTAAAAGAATTCAATTGGCGAATAATACGGATCTATTCTTGAAAAACGTATCAAATAGGTCTCTATTTGTCTACGCCGAGGGGCATCCGACCTTTAATTTTCAAAATGAAATCCTTGTCAATTATTTAGAAGATAACGGTATTATAGTGACCAACTTTAGATATCCAACAGAAAATGATTCCCTCATGAGTCGTATAGTTTTAAGCGCTTCTCACACCAATGAAGACATCTTTAAGCTTTGCACTATTCTTAATTTACACTCTTCAAATCCGTATTAATTACTATAATTTATTAATTATCGTTATATTATTCGTAATTATAGTCTGTATTTTTTGTTAAATTCTAATATTTAATTCGTATCTTTTTACTACTCATTCAACTCTTTTATTAACTAACACCTTATCACTATGAAAAAAATTATAGGTTTGGTATTGTTGATGCTTTTATTGGTTTCAGCAGCCTCTACAAATTCTATCAATGAAAACTACATGCACACCATACAAGGAACTTGGGAGCTAGAAAGTTTTTATAATTACGACGGACAAAAAGTTATTGATACCGTACCAACTGCCGATGGATACAGACAGGTTAAAATGTATTATAATGGTAAAATTATGTGGAGCAGATATGTACCTGTTGACAAAATTGGACGATTTGGATATGGAACCTACAATATTACCGACGACAAATTAATAGAAACTCTTGAGTACGGCGACAATGAAATGATACAAGCTATGGATACTATGCGAATTTTCACTTTCGAACTACAGCTAAGCGATGATAGATTCAGTCAAATAAGTTTAGATGAGGAAGGCAACAGAACATTCTCTGAAAACTACGTAAGAATAGATTAATTTAATACTTTAAACAAAAAAATAGCCCATTCTAAAGAATGGGCTATTTTGTATTTTATGCTATACTGATTACTAGTACTTATCTGCAACTGCTTCTTCAACAGAACCAATAGACGCCAAATAGCGTTCTGCATCTAAAGCTGCCATACAACCTGATCCAGCTGCCGTAACCGCTTGTCTGTACTCTTTATCTTGTGCATCTCCACTTGCGAAAACACCTGGTAAATTAGTTTTTGTAGACTTACCTTGTGTAATAAGGTACCCTGTTTCATCCATATCTAATTGACCTTTAAAAATATCGGTATTCGGTTTATGACCAATTGCGATAAATATACCCGTAATAGCTATTTCTTCTTTTTCGCCTGTTTGATTGTTTACCATACGTAAACCTTCAACAACTTGGTCTCCTAAAACTTCGTCTACTTCTGTATTGTAACGTACATCTATATTCTTAATGCTATGCACTCTATGTTGCATTGCTTTGGAAGCTCTCATTTCATCTCTACGTACCAACATTGTTACTTTGTTACAAATGTTAGCCAAGTAAGATGCTTCTTCTGCCGCAGTATCACCCGCACCAACAATAGCTACATCTTGTCCTTTATAGAAAAAGCCGTCACAAACTGCACAAGCAGATACTCCACCGCCACGTAAACGCTGTTCACTAGGTATATTTAAATATTTAGCGGATGCACCTGTAGAAATAATGATAGTTTCAGCTTCTATTTGCTTGTCATTATCTGCAACTACCTTATGTATACCTCCTTTTTCCTTTGAAAACTCTACCGAAGTAATCATACCAATTCTTACTTCCGTACCAAAACGTTCAGCTTGTTGTTGCAATTGTACCATCATCGTAGGTCCGTCAATACCCTCTGGATATCCTGGAAAATTATCTACTTCAGTTGTGGTGGTCAATTGACCCCCTGGCTCCATACCTGTATACATAACAGGTTTTAAATCTGCACGGGCAGCATAAATAGCTGCTGTATAACCTGCAGGACCAGATCCTATAATTAATGTTTTTACACGTTCTATTTTATCAGACATAATATCAAGTGGTTCTATTAAATTCTCTACTACAAAAGTAGGTTTTTGAGCTAAAAACTTACAATATAGTTATCAAAAGTTTTTATACGAATATTAGCTATGAAGATAACTATTTACTATTTTTCGCCTGTTTTTCTAACTTTAAGATAGTATTAAATTAAGAAAAAATGAACTTTCCCCCATTCTTTACGTATGTATAGTAGAACTTATATGAATATTGAATGAAAACCTTTAAATGCGCTATTGTAGAAGACTCTATCACTCAAAGGAAGATTCTAGAACAAATTATCGAGAAAAATAAAAATTTAAATCTAATACACTCCTTTAGTAGTAGTGCCGAAGGCTTAAAAGAGATAAATAGTTCAAAAATCGATTTATTATTTCTGGATATTCAAATGCCAGTGATGAACGGATTTGAATTTTTAGCAGGTTTAACGTATGAACCACAGGTAATTATAACTAGTCACCACCAAGAATATGCCTTAGAAGCATTTGACTATAATGTAACCGATTTTCTACTAAAACCATATACCACAGCACGATTTGATGCTGCCATTACCAAAGCTATCGACAAGGTAAAATCTATAAAAATGAAACAACCAGAAACTAAACTGGTTGTTAAGCATAATCTGAAACAGGTAGAACTAAACGTTCACGGTATTTTATATGTCGAAGCTCTTGGTGATTATGTAAAAGTTGTTACAGATGAACGAAATTATGTAATATTATCTACGATGAATGCCTTTAATAAACGGCTCGGATTAGATAATTTTATAAGAATTCATAAATCTTATATTGTTAATTTGAAAATGGTCGAACGCTACAATCATGAGTTTATAGAAATAAAAAATAAAAAAATTCCTATTAGTCGTGCGCGAATAGTTGAGTTAGATAAGCTACTTAACTACTTTGATTAAACTTAGAATTTACTTATCGCCTACCATATCAATAGTTGCAACTGTTCTAAACCCGGTGTGCTCTAATGAAGAGTCCATACTAGACCCCATTCTGGCAGACACTCGATAACTTGCGCAATATGATTCACTACATAAAAAAGACCCTCCTTTTATCACCCTTTCTTTAGCTAGTTGGTTGGTTGGTGTAAACGGATGTCCCGCTCCCGTAGGGTTGATCAGAACCATATTTTTAGACTTCGTTTCTTTATAGTAATTGGTATTATACCAATCACTCGTCCATTCCCAAACGTTACCCGCCATATCGTACAGTCCGTATGCATTTGGCGGATATGATTTCACCGGCGCACGCAACTCAAAACCATCTGCTATAGTATTTTTCACAGGAAACTCCCCTTCCCAAGTATTTGCTTTTTCCTTTAAAACAGATTCGTCATCTCCCCAGTTATAAATAGTGCCATATGAACCTGCTCTAGATGCCAGCTCCCACTCTGCCTCTGTCGGCAAACGTCTATTTGCCCATTCGCAATATGCCAAAGCATCTTCATAAGATACTTGCACTACGGGGTAATTATCTTTGCCCTTAATACTACTTTTAGGTCCGTTTGGGTGTTTCCAATCCGCACCAATGGTCCAGTTCCACCATTGAGAAAAATCATATAAGTTTGGTACCGACGATTTTGCTTTTTTGAACGTTAACGACCCTGGTTTGAGAATGGAATCGTGAGGTTTTTCGGTACCTGCCGGTACTTGCTTTTTCAACTCTTCCCAATCTATTCCTTTTTCTGCAATCGTAACATAACCCGTTGCTTTTACAAATGCCGCAAATTGTGCGTTTGTTACTTCTGTGGCATCCATAAAAAATCCGTCGACCATAACATCTATGGCCGGTTTTTCATGGTTCATAGCCATTTTATCTGAATTTACGCCCCCTTGTTTAAAAGTTGCCCCAGCAACCCAAACCATACCTTCTGGAGCGGAAACTCCTTCTGGTTGTTCGGTTAATACTATATGCTTAACCGTAGAAGTAGGCTTTTCCACTTTCGCTTTTACTCCTTCTTTTACTACGTTTTTCTTAATTTCTGGCTTACAGTTTACCAAACTTAATAACAGCAAACTCAAGCCTAAAAACTGCACATTTTTATTCATACCCTAAATATACTTTCTACGGTTTAAAATTCTAATCAATAATGCGATTTTAACGTATCGGACTCATTACATAGTCAAATGATAGATTTCAATTTAGAATACTAAATATAGCATTGTAAAAATTTGTATCGCCTAAAGAAATTATGTCCTAATCAATTAACAACCCGTTTTCTAGCAGTGGAATTTGAAAACGTTCGGTCTTTGGCTTGGTATGTTCCCGCTCAAAAATTGTAGCTGCCCTTTTCAAAACTTCAGGATGTTCTTTTGCAATATTGTTCTTTTCGGTAGGATCATTTTTTAAATTGTAGAGTTCTAAGGTTGGTTCCTCGCCATCTTTTAAATGTTGGCGAACCACTTTCCAATCGCCCATTCTTATAGCTATTTGCCCGCCATACTGGGGAAATTCCCAGTATAAGAATTCATGCTCCGCCTGACCTTCTTCCCCCAATAATGTGGGCAAAAAACTAATTCCGTCAGTTGTAGGTTTTTCAAATTCTAACATATCGGTAAAAGTTGCCAACATATCATAATGTGCAGAGGCATGATCACTTGTAGTACCCGGCTTTATTTTGCCTGGCCAGGTAAAAAATGTGGGGACTCTTATTCCGCCTTCATATACAAATCCTTTTCCCTTTCCATATTCAGCATCATAAGGTTTCGCGCTTTCAAAAAATGTTGGATCTGCACCACCGGCATAACTTGGTCCGTTATCTGAAGTAAAAACAATTAAGGTGTTCTCATATATCCCCTCGTCTTTTAATTGCCGCACCAACTTACCAACATTCTCATCAAAATATGAAACCATGGCAGCATAGGCAGCATGCGGAGTCTGGTGTGAAAAATAACCATTACCCTCACCAGACAAATACGGTTCTTCTGGTCCAAATTTCTCTTTGTAATAATCTACCCAGCGTTGTGGTGCTTGTAATGCTACATGCGGAATAGGAGTTGCCCAATACAAGAAAAACGGATTCTCTTTACTATCTGCTACAAAACCGGTAAGCTCTTTAAACATTAAGTCTGGAGCGTAATCTGTAAGCGTATAGTCTTTATAACTATCAGGATTCTTTGGGTCCAAACCTTCTGGGAAAGGTGAACTTGGTGCCACGGTATCATTCTTTAAATGCACGCGATTTCTATTTTTATACAAATGCAACGGATAATAAGTATGTGCTTGTCGTTGGCAATTGAAGCCGTAGAAAAAATCGAACCCCATTTCATTGGGGATGGAATGTGTATGCGGAGCGCCTAGTCCCCATTTTCCAACCAAAGCCGTTTTATAGCCTTCGGCTTTTAAATAATTGGCAATGGTCTTTGTACCTTTTGGAACAGGGCGCTGCCCTTCTAAAGTAGAATCTTTAGCCATAGCTTCATAGCTCCAAACATCACCACGATCGTTCCATTCATCATTACCACGAATAAACGCTTTGCCCGAATGTTTACCTGTAAGAAACATATACCTGGCAGGTGCGCATACGGGTGCACTTGAATAATGCTGGGTAAAAACCATACCCTGTTTTGCCAATGCATCTATATGGGGAGTTTCTATTTTTCCTTGACCAAAAGCACCTATTTCAGCATAACCCAAATCATCAGCCAAAATGTAAATGATATTAGGTTTTTGTGGTTTTGCTTGCTCTAATTTCTTCTCATCATTACAGGATAAAAACGAAACAGCACTAAGAAATAGTAGAAATAGATTTTTCATTTTTTTGATAGGATAGGCTGGTTGTCTTAAAGATACCTATTTTCCTAAAATACCAGAAATCAAACCTTTAAACATTAAGAGTCCCGTATCTATTAACTCATCGGGGAAATCGTAATCGGAATGATGCAAGGCTGATTGATGCTCCCCTGCTCCTATGCCAAAAATGGCACTTTTGTATTTAGATGAAAACCATCCAAAATCTTCTCCAAATTTTAATGACCTCGGATGTTTAACTAACCTAATATGTTGTTGATTCGCTACTTTCCTAATTAATGTTACACACTCGGTGTTATTATCGGAAGCCGGAAAAAATTCAAACCAACCCATTTCCGCTTTTAATTCGTGTTTGCTAGATATAGTACTTACAAGCTGCTTTATTTTTTCTTCTAAAGTTGTCATTACAGCACGGCTCCAAGTGCGTATGGTGTAATGTAGTTCTGCATTTTCAGGAGATATACCATAATTCTTTTCTCCTAAATCAATACAAATGGGAGTTAACAGCGCAAAGTTTTCACTGTTTACATTCGTATCTGCTAAAGCATGTATTTCCTGAACTAATTCAGCTACTGCAATTGCAGGATTCACTCCATTTTCTGGCTCAGAAGCATGGGATTTCTTTCCGGTTAATTGAATGCTGAAGCTTTGTACCGTTGCGGTAAAGTAACCTGATTTTACAATGACAGAATGCATCTTTTCTCCAGGAAGGTTGTGCAGTGCAAAAACATAATCTGGATCGAGGTTTAAAAATCGATCATCTTCTAAAACCTTAGCAGCACCTTTTCCTGTTTCTTCGGCAGGTTGAAAAAGTAATACCACTTTTCCTTTTTTAAACTCAGCCACCGACAACCACTCAGCTAACCCAGCTACTATAGTCATATGACCGTCATGACCACATTTATGCGACACTCCGTAATTATCAGATTTATACTCAAATGTATTCTCTTCAATTATCGGTAAGGCATCTAACTCGCAACGTATAGCAACGATTGGTCCATTTTCTTCAAATTCATAAACAACAGCGACCCCTGCCCCACCAATAGCGCTAATAATTTCCGTAGGGTTATATTCTTTTACAAATTCAATAATACGTTTTGCCGTGTTATGCTCTTTACCTGAAAGCTCAGGGTTTTGGTGTAGTTGTTTTCGAAGCTGAACCAAGGTTTTATTCATAGATTTAAATATACTTATTATAACCAAAAACAAAGGCTGTCAGAGGCTAGTATATTCAATATGAGAAAATTGATTTTTTGAAATTTTTATCTAAACCGGAAAATTAGATTTTCACTGTTCCTATAATTCAAAAAGATCATTAATTCGCCCTATTTTAAAACCTTTATCAAGTACCTTTTGGGTTTCTTCACTATTAGGGTCCAACAACGGATTTGTATGATTGAAATGAATAAAAACTATCTTACTTTTCTCCTTATCATTCAACCCTTTAAACTTCTCTAAACTTTCAACAACAAAGGGATGCGGAATTTCACTGATATCTCTATTATTAATTTCCTTTCCACTATAAAAAGTAGCATCCAAAAATGCATAGTCTACCTTTTGTATTTCTTCAACGATATCTTTTTCCCACTTATCCCATTTATCGATATCAGGAATAAGTAGGGCACTTTTATTCGGACCTTGAATACGATACCCTACCGTTTCTGAATACTCATCTCTGTGCGGTACTAAAAATGGTGTTATCATAATTTCTTGCGACAGTTCAACCGCATTTTGATCAACCATTGCATTAAGAACAACATTTTCTCTTTTTACAAGCTGATCCCATGGTCCATTGTTTAGAAGGAATTCTTCCATTTTAGGCATTACATAAATTGGAGTCGCGCTAGCGTCCATTGCCTCTTTGCCCAAATACATTAAACCGGTATAATGCCCAATGTGGGCATGAGTTAGAAAAATACCATCTACTACTTCATTATCGCTTTTTGATTCATATTGGGTAAGCATTTTCATTTGCTGGGCAATATCTGGAGTAGCATCAAAAAGATAGGTTTTTTGATTGTCGGTATCTATTACACCTAATGAAACTACTCGTCTCTCGGTATCCGGATTTTCAAAAAGTGCTGCACAACACTCTTTTTTGCAACCAATTTGAGGAGAACCAGCATCTTGAACGTTACCTAGAATTACAATGGAGGTATTTTCAACACCACTACTTTCTTCCTGAACAACAGTTTGTTTAGGTGTTGATTTATTAGAACAAGAGAGGAATATCAATAGGATAAAAACTAGAGTGTACTTATTCATTTTTTTATTAAAATCTACCAGCTAGTTAAAGCTTTTGTTGCAATATTTTTTGAAATCAGCTTAGGCTATAAAAGTAATGTATAAGTTAGCATATACTGATAGAATAATTATAAAATCAAAAACTTCTTTAAGCTCATATTTGAGAACATAACACCTATTTAATACTCTTCTAATGCTTGTAAATAAAGCCTATTGAAACTACTACTAGAAAATGGATTCTGACTGGTTACTAAATTTCTATCCTTTACCGCAAAATTTGCTTTCGGTAGACCGCTTTTATATTTAAGACCTAGTTTCTTCAATTGTTTGGCTATTTTTCTATTTGTAGGTTTACCTTTCATTATAAATTTTTCAATAACAAATTCTTCTATGGGAGAAACGGAATTGACCTTGTAGCCTATATACGGGTTTTCGTCCATCGGTATAGCAATTAGTAAGCTTGGAGCGTGACAAATGAGTCCCGTAGGTCTATTATCTTTTGCAAATTGCTTTAGCAAAATCGGTATATATGCATCATACATCAAATCCATCATTAATCCTTGGCCACCAGGTATGAGCAAACCAAAATATTCACTCTCATTTTCAATTGCCTTTTCAAGAGTTATAGGGTTGTTATACGCACTGTCCTTTTTGACAAACGTTAAAGCTTCATTCTTGACTTCTATCTGGTTCTTCCAGTATTTGTCGTTTATACTTTCTTCATCAATTGTAGAAATGAGTCCGTTAGGCGTTGCAAACTCTACCCTATATCCATGCGCAACTACAGATTTGTAAGCCAAGTAAAACTCATTTAAAAAAACACCTGTTTGCCTTTTTTTCTGTCCACTATTAAGCTCTAAAGTATCAGCTGCGCTAAGAACAAACAATACTTTTTTGTTTTGTGAAGCAATTGAAATACTAGCCATAAAAGTCGTTATTAATATTAGTATTTTCATAAAACTATTTGGCTGCAATGATTTCTATTTCTATTAAACAATTAGGTGCTGTAGTCAGAAGTGGTACCGGTACTATAGTACTAGCCGGAAAATTTTTAACTCTCCATTCTTTAGCTGCTACATCAACTAATATTTCTTTTTTATCTGGTGTAAAATCTACAATATAAACCGTCTGCTTTACTACGTCATTTAATGATAATCCCGCAGCATTAAGAGCTGCTTTAACATTAACTACGGCTTTACTTACTTGCTCTTTAAAGTCTTTGGAGATTAATTTGCCGTCACTATCTGAAGCCCATTGACCAGAAAAACAATAGTGTTCTTTTCCTTGTGGTATCTTTACAATATGTGAAAATCCGTTTTGCTGCGGATTAAACAATTCACTAGGATTGATAAAACTGATTTCTTCCTTTTCCATCGTATTCGCTTTTTTAGAGGTTGCATTTTCTGATGCTGTACACGCCAACAAAACGGTTAGCATTAGAATAGAAACTATTCTTTGTGTCATATTTATTATTTAAATGATGAAACAAAGTAAGTACACCCTGTATTGGAATACATTTACATATGTAAAGAAAACTTGCCCAACTTATTTCTGACTTCTAATACGGCTAAGTTGTGTTGGAGTAATACCAAGGTAAGATGCTATTTGGTATTGAGGAATTAGTTGTTCTAATAGTGGATATTCTTTTTGAAATATCGCATATCTTTTATTCGCATCAAGCAGTACTATTTCTACTTCACGTTTTTCTTTGTCTACAAAATAGCCTTCTGCTATCTTTCTCAAAAGCCTTTCCAAATCTTGATGTTGATTTAATAGTGCAGTTATTTTTTTATAGTCACCAATGAGCAATTCACAATCTGTTAGAGCTTGTTGATTTATTTTGTTTGGTTGTTGACTTACCAATGAGGAATACCCTCCAACCATATTATTTTGAACAAAGAAATGTTTGTTATATTCAGAACCTTCATTATTTCTATAAAAGGCTCTAATGACACCCCTTTTAAGAAATCCCACTTTTGTAGCGGTATCACCACTCTTAACAAAATAGTCTCCTTTTTTCAAAGAGTACTCCCTAAAAACACTTTTCACCGCAAGCCAAGTAGACTCTTCAATTGGTGAAATGGTATTAAAAAAGTTGTGTAATTCTTCCAAATTTTGATGTTTTCAAAAATTGTTATCAACGTTTAATGTACGAAACGTAGGACATGTTATAAGCGATACGTTTCGGTTTGGTACTAAGCCAAATATAATATTTTGCTTTTATCTTTTTTTGTTGAGAATGCCAAGTTTTATATTTGGCGACTTTTATAAATAAACACAGACCTTTCGAAAAGCCTAAACCGCCCTATGTTTTTTTATACATTGCTAGTGGTAGTTTTTTTGTTATCACATGCTTTCTCGCTAAGTTGCCAATTTGTTTTAGTGCACCATCTATTTTTTCATTATATGGCTTAGAATAGCTTATTCTAATAAAATTTTTATAATATCCATTTGCTGAAAAAATTTCGCCTGGAGTAATTAGAATTTTTTCTTTCAACACTTTTCTATAAAATTCGTAACCATCAAAAGACGCTGAAAATTCTATCCAAAAAACATATCCACCCTTCGGAATTTCAATATTAATTTCAGAAGGAAAGTAATTTAAAATTGCATTTCCATATTTTAACATATTCAAATGCAGCTGTTTTCTAAGATTTTTTAAATTCAAGTCAAAACGACCTGTTTTCATAAAATCTACTAAAGCTGCTTGTGTAATACTATTTGTGCTTAAAGATAATAGGCGTTTTTGCTTAGCAAATTCTTGTGATTTTCGTCCAGTTATACAATACCCAATTCTAAATCCGGGAGCTAGAGTTTTTGAAAAGGAAGAACAATAATAGACAATACCTTCTGTATCAAACTGCTTTAAAGTAGTTGGCTTATTCTTTTCAAAATATAGATCGCCATAAACATCATCTTCTATAATATTAATGTTATTTTGTGTTGCTATAGATACAATTTTTTGTTTGGCAGAAGTATCTAAGGTTGCCCCGGTAGGGTTGTGGAAATTAGAAGTGATTAAACATAAAGAAATTTTCTTCTCAATTAATACCTGTTCAAAAGCTTTACTGTCAAAATTCAATGATTGGTTAAAGTCATATGTATGTATATTAACATTCTTGTTTTTTAATAATGAAATGATATTATAATAACTAGAGTCTGCTATTAGAATATTATCTCCGTTTTCAGTTAAAATATTTATACATATTCCAATCGCTTCTAAACAACCAGCTGTAATTACTACATCATCAACTGGGTTGACTTTACTTCCTCTAATGGTTTGCAATATTATTTGCTTGCGCAATTCAATAGAACCAATGGGATTTTCATATGGAATTAAATTATACTTTTCGTGTAAAATAGAAGTTTGTAGCGATTTATATAATTTCTTTATGGGTAGCATTTCTACTGAGGGAGTTGCGGAGCTAAAATCGACCTTAATATCACCTAATTTTGAGCGTTCCATTTCCTCTATCATTTCATCTACATTTTTTGCCTTTGTAGCTGAATTTTTAGTGCTAGTGACTTTTTCATTTAAGTGTTTTACTTTTTTTAATTGCGTTGCACTTAAACTTACATAGTAACCCGATTTATTTCTGGCTTCTATTAAACCTTTAGCTTCAAGTTCGTAGTAGGCTTTGAATACAGTAGATGGACTCACCGCAAATTCATTACAGGCTGCTCTTACAGAGGGTAATTTATGACCAACTTCAAATATTCCACGATGAATTTTTTCTTCAATGGATTGTGCTATTTTTTCAAACTTAAAATTATTCATAACAGTAAATCTGATATGGTGTAAATATAAAAATCTGAATCTGTTTTTTTCTATTTAAAAGTTAGAATTTTGGCACTTAATTTAAACTTTAATACACATGAATAGAATAGCTTTTATAACAGGTGCATCATCAGGTATTGGTATGGCGACTGCCAATATTTTTGCAAAGAATAATATAGACTTAATTATTTGTGGTCGAAGCAGAGAAAAACTAGAACAATTAGCATCGACACTTAGCGAGCATGTAAAAGTACATGTCTTATGTTTTGATGTTCAAAATTTTGAAGAAACAAAAGATAACATCGATAGCTTACCTGAATATTTTAAGAATGTAGACATTTTAGTAAATAATGCAGGTGGAGCTCATGGTTTGTGTAGCTTTATTAATAGTGAAATAATTGATTTAGAAAAAACAATTGATTCCAATGTAAAAGGACTACTCTATATTTCAAAATTGATAATTCCGTATATGATTTCCAATAATAAAGGTCAAATAATTAATATGAGTTCGATTGCAGGAAAACAAGCATATCAGAACGGAATGGTTTATTGTGCTTCCAAAGCTGCTGTAGAATCAATTAGTAATAGCATGCGTTTAGAACTTGTTCCATTTGGGATAAAAGTTACAAATATAGCTCCAGGAGCGGTGAATACAGAATTTTCATTAACCCGTTTTAAAGGAGATAAAAAAAGGGCGGTTGCTGTTTATAAAAATTACCAACCCTTAGTTGCCGAAGATATAGCAAAATCTATTTTTTATTGTATTGATTTACCGAAACATGTTCAAATTGCCGATATGACCATTTTTCCTTCAGCGCAAAGCGCTGCAACAACAATTTATAAAAGTTAGATATGTACGAATTTAGTTTTGAGTCGTTTGCTAACAGTATTGTTGGCACTTGGAAAGGTGAAGGTTCAGGAATATTTCCAACAATTAAAAATTTTGAGTTTATAGAGCATTTAGTGTTTAAGAAGGATGAGGAAAGGGCTGTTATTCATTATGAACAAAGAACTTGGCTTAAACCAAGTTCATCACAAAAAAGAAGAAGCTCTCATTGGGAATCTGGGTTTATTTCATTCGAAAATGATGAACAACTTTTTATGAACAATGTACATGAAAACGGTAGAATGGAGTGTATGAATTTGAATGAAATTAAGGTATCAAAAGATTCTTATCAGCTTTTATTCGAATCAAGATTAATTATTAATGATGAAAGGATGCAAACTTCTAAAAGAGAATGGATTTTTAATGATGGAAAATTGAACTATGAAATGTTTATGGGAACTAAAACAGTAAAACAACAACTATTACATCTTAGTGCCTTATTAATTAAAGAAATGTAGTCATTTTGGGACTTATTTGCGAAAGTCAATTTCTAAGTAATGGTCTATATTTTTCTTAAATTACCACCGGTCTAGTATAAGAATAGTAGCGAATTTTGAAATGCTACCTTTTCGGATTAAGCCAAACCATAAATATAAAAAAGCGATTTCGATTAAGCACTGAAACCGCTATTACTTATACAATGTGCCTGTTGCACAACTATAAAATAAGCTTAAAAACCTATTTTTTAAGTTTATCAAAATCATAAACAGCTGGTTTTTTGATGTTTAATTCTATTAAACCGTCTGAATATCATCTATTTATTTTATAAAAGAAGTTGTGCAACGGTTACTTTTGTTGTAAAACGTTATTTTTTTAGATATTCATCTATCCATTCGATACTCGTCAATTTATAAACGATATTTTTTCCATCTTTTAGCTTTAACAAATATCCTCTATCTTCTAAGTCCGTTAAATCTCTACTGGCCGTTTGTCTTACAATATCATGTTTAGAAGAATAAGCTTGAATTGTTATTTCCGAGGTAGGTTTGATAGATAAATATGAAAGAACGTCTGCTTGTCTTTTATTAAAATTCCTTTTTACTAATTCGTACATTAGTTCAGAAGCTCTTTGTCTTTCTGCTCTTTTTTTGTCTCTATAATTTACTAAGTTTTGAAAAGCTACTCTTAAACTTTTCATCGAGTACATTATAAAATATGTTAAGTCGTTTTCATCATTTTCAGTTCTCAAAAAAGCCTTATCATAACTTGTTCTCGAATTAAGTATGGCTTTGGATATTGAAATATGTTTAAGTAATGTGTAACCTTTTTTTATCAAGTACCAATAAAATAAAGCTCTTGCGGTTCTTCCGTTTCCATCTCCGAAGGGGTGGATATAACCAATCATAAAGTGTAATACTGATGCCTTGATTATTGGGTGAATAAAATCTTCCTCATTATTTATGAAATAGATTATACTTTCTATCAAATTATTTACTTCCTCATGTTTAGGGGCTGTAAAAGCAATTTCCCCGTCTATATGGTCTTTTACATAAACAGGATGATCTCTGAACTTTCCTGCATATTTACTTGCTTCAGTTTTAGTTGTCATCAACTCATGAATTTCTAAAATGAACTGAATTGATAAATCTTCTTCTAATCTATTTTCAATTTCTCTAATTGCTCGAAAATTGTTGATTATCATTTGTTCCGACTCATTTCTTGGATTTCGGCCAGATTTTAACATATCACGGGCAACATCTGTTGTTGTAGCTGCTCCTTCAATTTGAGAGGATGCAATCGCCTCTTCTACTAGAGAATTTTTGAAATATTCTTGTTGGTCTTGTGGTGTAATAGAGTTTTTATAGAGACCTCCAATTAATTTTAAATCAAAAAGGTGTAAATCTTTTTGTATAAACGAAGTTAGATTATAAGTGAATTGATGGTTATAAAAATAAAGATTTTTTCCTGAAATTTTTCTATGTGTTTTAACCATTTTCCAAGCGCTTTCTGGGCTATCGAATGGCATATTAGGCCTATGTTTAATTTCTGACCAATAGAAATATCTTTTATCTGCTTCATGTAGAAAAGGTAGAATATTATCATTTCCAATAGAGTCAATATAATCAGTATAATCTATTTCAAATTGAGGAGGTATTTCTATTTTCATGTCACAACGTGTTAAATACAAGGTCTAATTTAACATGTTGTAACAAATATTTGATGTTTTTTACTTATTTTTTTCTAAAATGTTTGATTTTATTAATGTTTTACAACGGTTTAGCTATGAACAGTACGGGAGCAAACTAGCGTTTGCTTTCCGCCACGCGCATAGCGAAATCTTTTGGTTTTGTTTTTTTTTTTTGTCAAAGCGAAATCCCAAAGATTTCGCGACCTCATAAAAATACGCAAACCCTTCTAGTGAGCCCGAAGCCCGTATTGTTTATAGGTTTTATTGTAATGCGTTTTATTCCGCTGCTTGGTTTACTAATCTAACTTTATTTTATCAATATGTTGGAAGTCATTTTTATTTTTAAAGTTGTTCAATTCATTTAATGTGAATGGTCCCTTAGTTTCATTTCCACATCCACAACAAAGTCCATTTGAATTAGCTTCGATAATAAAATGTCCATTAGTTGTTGTAGCAATTATTACTGAGTCATTCCATTCAACATATTTCAAATCCTTTACAAATGGATCGTTTTTAAAAGCAGGATTACACATCAAAACGTTTTTACCATCGATTCGGTTTCTATTATTATCAAAATCAACATAATCAAAGATGTAATAATAATCAACGATTTTTGTTTTTCCATTACCACACCCTAAAACTAAAAGGAGTATGATGCTCACAACCAAATGTCTCTTATATTTCATTTTTTGTTAAATGCATTACAACAATCGTATATGTACACAATTGCACATATATCTTTTATATCCCAACTAAGATAAAACAAAAAAACCATCACTTTTCAGTGATGGTTTTTAATAATAAATTGATTAAATCTTACGATTTAGTTTCCTTTTTGGTAATCTGCCAAGAACTTTGCCAAACCACTATCAGTTAATGGGTGCTTTAATAGTCCAGTAATTGAACTTAAACCACCTGTCATAACATCAGCACCAATTTTAGCACAGTCTATAATATGCATTACGTGACGTACAGATGCTGCTAATATTTCAGTTTGGTAACCGTAGTTATCATAGATCATACGTATATCAGCAATCAATCCTAATCCGTCTGTTGAGATATCATCTAAGCGACCAATGAAAGGAGATACGTATGTAGCACCTGCTTTTGCAGCCAATAATGCTTGACCAGAAGAGAATACCAACGTACAGTTTGTTCTATACCCTTTATCTGAGAAATATTTAATTGCTTTTACACCTTCTTTGATCATAGGTACTTTAATTACGATCTGTGGGCTTATTTTAACCAACTTCTCGCCTTCTGCGATCATACCATCGTAATCTGTAGAAATAACCTCAGCACTTACATCACCGTCAACTACATCACATATTTTCTTGTAATGTGCTAAAATGTTGTCTGCACCTGTAATACCTTCTTTAGCCATTAAAGATGGGTTTGTTGTAACACCATCTAAAATACCCATATCTTGAGCTTCTTTGATCTCGTCTAAATTCGCTGTATCTATAAAAAATTTCATTTTGTCTTATTTTAAATTTATTATGAATGTCTTTTGGGCACCCCCTAAAGATTGTTTACTTTAAAAAATCTACTACTTGTTGATATACTTGATCACCGGTGAATCCGAATTTCTCATCAAGTACCGTTGCCGGTGCAGAATAACCGAAATGCTCTAAACCGAATACTTTTCCGTTTGGTCCCGCTAATCCTTCCAAGTTTACAGGTAGACCTGCCGTAAGACCGAATACTGGTTTGTTTGGCGGAATCACTGCTTCTTGGTATGCTTCTGACTGTTGTCTAAATATACCTTCTGATGGTATAGAAGCGATATTCACTTTTAAACCTTCTTTCTCTTCCAATAATTTTGTTGCAGCTACCAATGTTGCAACCTCAGAACCGTTAGCAATCAATATTACATCTGGATCGGCTACTTCTTGTACCAAGTAACCTCCTTTTTCTGCTCCTAATGCTTCCTCATAACGGTTACCGCTCTTTGCTGGAAGATCTTTTATCCCTTGACGAGATAAAATAAGTCCGGTAGGAGTTTTTTGGTTTTCCATTGCCATTTTCCAAGCTACGTTGGTTTCTTGAGAATCTGCAGGACGCAATGCTACGAAACTTTGCTCGTGGCTATGGTTCTTTAATTTCTCTAACAAACGTATTTGAGCTTCTTGCTCAATTGGTTGGTGTGTTGGTCCGTCCTCTCCTACTCTAAAGGCATCATGCGTCCAAACAAACTTCACCGGTAATTCTTGAATACAGCTTAAACGAATGGCTGGCTTCATATAATCAGAGAATACAAAGAATGTTGCTACTACTGCCATTACCCCGCCGTGAAGCGCAATACCGTTTGCCATAGTCGCCATGGTCAATTCAGCAACCCCAGCCTGTAAGAATGCTCCAGAGAAATCACCTTTCTTTAAAACACTGGTTTTCTTTAAGAAACCGTCTGTTTTATCACTGTTGGATAAATCTGCAGACGATACGATCATATTCTCTACGTTCTGCGCTAAGTAAGCCAAAACGTTTGATGAAGCTGCACGTGTTGCCTGACCTTCTTTCTGTGCTACAGAACTGAAGTCTAATTCTGGTAATTTACCTTCTAAGAAACCATCTAATTTTGCAGATAGCTCAGCATTTTCTGAACGCCAAGCATCTATTTCTCTTTTCTTAGCCTGTGCTTCGTCTTTCTTCTTGTTGATGATGCCTTCGTAGTACTCCTCTACTTTTGAATAGATATCAAAAGGGTTATCTACATCTGCACCCAAATTCACTAAAGTTTTCTCATAATCTGCACCTGTATCGCCAATTGGCTTACCGTGTAGTTCTGTATACCCTTCGTACGGAGTACCTTCTGCAGTTACACAACCTTTACCCATAATCGTTTCACCGATTATTAAAGTTGGCTTTTCTGTTTCTGCATTGGCATCTGTAAGTGCTTTTCTTATTTGATCATGATCATGACCGTCAATAGTTACTACCTTCCATCCCCATGCTTCATATTTCTTGGCAGTATCTTCTGAAGTTACCTCATCTGTTTTAGATGATAATTGAACATCGTTAGAATCGTAGAACATGATAAAGTTGCTTAAGCCTAAGTGACCTGCAATTCTACCTGCACCTTGAGAGATTTCTTCTTGTACACCACCATCAGAAATAAAACCATATATCTTATGGTTCATCCAATCTCCAAAACGTGCTTTCAAGAAATTAGCAGCTACTGCTGCACCAACACCCATGGTATGACCTTGACCTAAAGGACCGGATGTATTTTCAATACCTCTTGCAACATCAACTTCTGGGTGACCAGGAGTTACCGATCCCCATTGTCTAAAATTAGACACATCGTCTTTAGAGTAATTACCCAAAAGATAATACTGAGCGTACATTAAAGTAGATAAGTGCCCTGCATCCATGAAAAAACGGTCACGGAAAGGCCATTTCATATCAGAAGGATCGTAGTTGAAAAATTCAGAATATAAAATGTGCATGTAGTCTGCTCCTCCCATTGGCCCACCTGGGTGTCCAGAATTTGCCTTTTCTACCATCGCTACAGCTAATGCCCTTATATTGTCGGCTGCTAATTGATCTAGTTCCTTGTTCATTATATTATTAGATTATTTTTCAGGTTCGTGTTTATTTTACTATCTACAAAATTCTCCCCCAAAGATACTTTATAATAGGCGCTAATTAAAATATTTCAACTAACATAATTCTATAGTATTCAAGTATTAAACCGCTGATTACTTCTTAATTAACACAATACCTCTCTCGAAAGGGTTTTCGGAAACATTGTTTTAAATCAAAACGACCTTATTGTATCATTAAATACTAAAAGTAAGCTACTTACGACCTACATTTGCACGCTAAGTTTATTTTATTCTCAAATTGATATTAATATGCCAATCTTTTAATTCGTTAACAAACAGCTGCTTCAACTTTTAATTTGTAACGTTTTAGAGGTTTTCTGTTTACTTCGGATACTTAAAAACACACAATTGTAGCTATGATTTTAAAATTTCCATCGCGTTTCACATACAACCCGCTCATAATTATCACTTTCTTGCTTTACTTGAACCCTATTTTTGGTCAAGATGCTCAACAGTTACCTGATGCCGTTCAAATGAAAACCTATAATTATGCCGATACTTTACAACTAGATTTTTATAGTATTCCATCTAATAGCATCGAACCAAAACCTACGGTAGTTTTAGTACACGGCGGCGGATTTACAGCGGGTCAACGGAATGGTGGTGATGAAAAAGGGCTTAGTACTTATCTAGCTACTAAAGGGTTTAATGTAGCTTCTATAAACTATAGACTATCTAGAAAAGGAAAATCTTTTGGGTGCGATTGCCCAGCATCTATAAAAATCGACACTTACGTCGAGGCAGTTGCCGATCTCTCTAAGGCTATTAATTACTTAACTAAAGATTCTTTGCCGTTTAAAGCCGATCCTTCTAAAATATTTTTAATTGGTAGTAGTGCGGGTGCCGAAACTGTATTGAATTTTCAGTTCATGCGATACGATTATCGTTTTAAAAGACTGCCTTACCCCAATGCCACAATTGCAGGTATAGTAAGTATATCGGGCGCCTTATTAGAAGACAATTATATTGATACCACTAATAAAACACCGTTATTATTTTTTCACGGAGTTAAAGATGCCGTGGTGCCTTATGACACGAATCCACATCGATTTTGCAAGCCAACAGATGTTGGCTACTTACAAATAAATGGACCCAAAGCTATTGCCGAAAGATTATCTAAAGTAAATGGAAGCTATAAAGTGTATTTCAATACTGAAGGCGGACACGAATGGGCATCTAAAGGGTTTAAATTTCCTGAATTCATTTTTGAATTTTTAGAAGATGTATTACGCGATAATGCTAATATGAAAGAATTTGAGTCGCTTTCTATTCCACTGAAAAATAAAGAATAAAGCTAAGCTACATTTACACCGAATAAATGACCTATCGCCGCGGTTACGACCATTGCGACAGTACCCCAAAAACTTATTCTTATCATTGCTTTCCAAATATTGGAACCACCTGCTTTTGCGGCGATAGCCCCTAAAATTGCTAAAAAAATGACTGCAAAGGCATATTGCACATATTCCATATGTTCTAATGGTCCAAAATAAGCGACTAACACCGGTAAAAAACCACCGAAAATAAACGATGCCCCAGATGATAATGCCGCTAATAAAGGCTGTGCCTGGGTAACCTCGTTAATACCCAGCTCATCTCTCGCATGAGCTTCTAATGCATTATGAGCCGTTAATTGTCTTGCTACTTGCAAAGCCAAATTTGCATCTAGCCCCCTCTCTTTATATATTAAAGTGAGTTCTTTTAATTCTTCTTCTGGCATTTCTTCTAACTCTATACTCTCCCTTGCCAAATCTGCCTTCTCTAAATCTTCTTGTGAACTTACCGAGACATACTCGCCAGCTGCCATTGACAAGGCACCTGCAACCAAACCTGCAACACCAGCTAATATTACGGGCTCTCTTGTAGTGCTTGCAGCAGCCACACCAATAACCAAACTAGCTGTAGACAGAATACCATCATTCGCACCAAGTACAGCAGCTCTTAGCCAGCCACTGCGTGTTCCATAATGATTTTCGTTTTGCATACCCATTTCATTTTACAGGCGGTTAGCACTACCTTTTTTTAACAATAGCATTTTCACCATTACCAATAATAACCAAATTGGTGGTAGTTAAGAATAAACCTGTTTCGACAATACCCGGTATTGTTTTTAATTGTTGCTCAAGATCGGTCAATTTTATTTCAGTATTCCAAATATCGATATCAATAATATCATTGTTCTCGTCTGTTTTATAATCTTCAGTGCCCCTCATTCGCTGCACGGGACTCAAACCCATACCATCCAATTCTGCGGTAATCAATTGCGTAGCAAACGGAATTGTTTCTATTGGTAATTTAAACTTACCCAGTTTAGTAACATTCTTGGAAGAATCAGCAATTATAATATTTAAATCAGAATTATGGGCAACGATTTTTTCACGTAGCAATGCTCCGCCTCCGCCTTTAATCAATTTAAAATTTTCGTCTACCTCATCGGCACCATCTATAGTTACATCTAACCTTTTTGCCTCAGCAAGTGTAATTACGTTAATACCCAATTTAGTTGCTAGTTTTTCCGTTTCGTTAGAAGTAGCTACTGCTTTGAGTTCCATTCCATTTTGTACCATTGCACCGATTGCCTCTATCATATAAAATGCTGTAGAACCCGTACCCAGACCAATTGTCATTCCTGATTTTATATACTTTACCGCTTCTAATGCTGCTACTTTTTTCTCGTTTACCGCGCTCACTTTTATTTGTGTTAAGTTTATTTAGGCTAAAGATATTTAGAATAACCAATAGCATTGTTAATAGCGTAAACTAAATTTTAGAATTTATATACTGAAAACAACATTATATAAGATTGATTTTATTGACTAACACTTATATTATTTTCAATTAATTGTAATGATAGAATAGGTAAATGACAGCAAAATTTAGACTTACCAACTATAAAATCATTACATAAGTTTCTTAAGTAACTATTTGTATTATTTGAAAGAACAAGTAATTGACAATTAGTCTGATCAACGTACTTTTTTAAAGTTGATGTTAAAGAACTGTTAGTTTCTAATTTAAAGAAATTATGATATATAGAACCTAATTTTTTACTTATGAGCTCGTGATTTAAGTGTTGTAATTCGGTAATATAAGAAGTGGTATTCTGTACACTCCCAATCTGTACAGTACTATTAAAATATCGCGCTAACTCCACTATTGGATTTAATTCAATACCATTAAATAAGTGACTGTACTCTGATACGATTGAAATAGTACTTAAATTTTCAAATTCAACCCTTGATGGAATTACTAATACAGGGCATTTATTTACATTGTTTAAAATTCTTACCGTATTTCTGCCCAAGAATATAGTTTCATCATCTGCCCCTCCACTAGCACTCATAATTATTAGATCTATATGTTGTGATGTTACAACTTCTTTGACCTCATCTACCAACATAGAAAAACTAGAAATACATTCGTAATTATGTAAGGGATTATTATATTCTTTCTTTATTCTAGAAATTGTTTTTTTTAACCCTTTTTCAGATGCTATTTGTGCTGAACAATTATTCAATGTATCTGAAATTCTTCCAGCCATCAAACGATTGCTGTTCAATTCTGGAGTGTATGCATTTATAAAATGAAACTTGCATTCAGATTCAGAAAATAGATTTAGAGCGTACCTAATGGCATTCCAAGCTGCCATTGAAAAATCGGTTGGTATCAATAAGTTTTTCATAAATGGTGCATAGCATTTAATGATAAATGTAGTCTGCTTACAACACTGAAACTATGACATTTATCAGAGTAAAATATAATTTAAAAACCATCGGCTAATTCTTGCAACATACATTCTTCTATAATGCCAATTTTTTTACCTTCGGTCTTTATCAATCTTTTTTTCTTAAACTCTGAAATCATACGAATTAAAGATTCAGTGGCAGCCCCTATAATATTTGCATAGTCATCTCTACTTAATGTTAGTAACAGAAAGCCATTTTCATCTTCCCCGTAATTTTTCTTTAAATAGATAAAAGCTTCTGCTAAACGTTGTTTAACTGTTTTTTGAGACATGTTTACAATAACATCATCAGCTTCTTTTAAGTCATGAGCCATATGCCGTAAAACTTCCAATGAAAAATATGGATTTGTATTAAGTGTGTTAGAAATTACCTCTTTAGGTATAAAACACACCTCCATATCATTAATTGCAGTGGCACTTAAATTGGTAAAGTCTTCTGCAATTACAGAACGTTGACCCATAATCTCTCCTTTATTGGTCAGTTTTACAATTTGTTCTTTACCGTTACTGCTTAACTTAGATAATTTAGAAACACCATCTCTTACACAAAAAACGCCATCAAGTTTTTGCCCTTCTACAAAAAGAGCATCTCCTTTTTTAATTCTTTTAGAAATCTTTGCATCAGAGACTTTTTTTAATTCCTCTTTATTTAACGCACGGAGTGAATTAAACTGCCTGATAATACAATTCTCACATCTACTTTCCATGGTTAACTCATTTAATATTCAACAAAAATAAACAAGCTTGTAAAGATAAAAACTGACAATTATCATGTTTTAGAAACGGTTTGATTTTGACCTTTGCATACTTAGAATAGTTTATAAATATGCAGACAAAAGATTGTTTTCATTGCGGAGATCCTTGTGATAGACAACTTATAACATTTGATGAAAAATCATTTTGTTGTACAGGTTGCAAGACCGTCTATGAAATTTTTTCATCAAACGATTTGTCGCATTATTATGAACTACAAGCTGCAGCAGGTACAACCCCCAAGGCAATTGAAGGAAAATATGATTTTCTTGATAATGAAGAAATTATAGCTAAACTAACAGAATTCAATGATGGTAACATTCAAATCATCAATTTATATATACCCACTATTCATTGTAGCTCTTGTATTTGGATTTTAGAAAATTTGAACAAACTCAACAAACATGTAACGAACTCTCAAGTTGATTTTCCGAAAAAAACAATTCGGGTTACCTACAAACAAGATGGTTTCAGCTTAAAGAGTCTAGTATTGTTATTAGCTAAAATTGGATATGAACCCTACATTTCACTTGAAGATTTTGATGGTAAAAAGAAAGTATCTGACAGAAGCCTAATTTATAAGCTTGGTGTTGCCGGTTTTGCTTTCGGTAATGTTATGTTTCTTTCTTTTCCTGATTATTTTGATTTGGGATCGAGTGCCGCTTCTGGTGGAGAATATTGGCTGAACAAATACCAAGACTTATTTCGGTGGATGATGTTCATTTTTTCGCTACCCGTAATTTTCTATGCTGGGTGGGATTATTTTGTATCAGCATACAAAGGACTACGAGCTAAGCTTTTAAATATAGATGTACCCATAGCTCTTGGTATTTTAGTACTATTCCTAAGAAGTACGTATGACATCGCCTTTAACTTGGGGAGCGGTTTTTTTGATTCCCTCACGGGACTCGTATTCTTTCTATTACTAGGTAAATTCTTTCAACAAAGAACCTACAGCTTTTTATCTTTTGAGCGCGATTACAAGTCGTATTTCCCTATTGCAATTACCAGACTAAATTTAAAAGGTAAAGAAGAAACCGTACCTGTTCAAGAAATTAAAAAGGGCGATAGAATATTGATCAGAAACGAAGAGATGATTCCCGTTGACGGAACATTGGTTTACGGAAACGCACAAATTGACTATAGTTTTGTTTCTGGGGAGTCTGAACCTGTTTCTAAAGTTATTGGAGAACAGGTCTTTGCTGGTGGAAAACAATTAAACGGTGTAATTGAAATGATTGCCTTAAAATCGGTCTCTCAAAGTTACTTGACCCAGTTATGGGGCAATGCCGTTTTTAAAACAGATAAAGTCACTGCTTTTCAAAACCTGACCGATAGTATTGGCAAACGTTTTACTATTGCTGTACTTTCCATTGCCTTTATCGCTACTACCTTTTGGTTATTCTATGACCCGTCTAAAGCGATGAATGTTTTTACAGCGGTATTGATTATCGCCTGCCCATGCGCCATAGCATTGGCCTCACCTTTCACTTTAGGGAATATGTTGCGCATTTTTGGAAAGAAGAAATTCTATATAAAAGACACTCAAACTATTGAGCGTTTGTCAAAAATTGATACTGCCATTTTTGATAAAACAGGTACCATTACCACTTCTCAAAAAAGCACGGCACATTATGAAGGTATGCCTTTGACCCCTGAAGAAGAGTCAATTTTAAAGAACACCATCAGAGCCTCTAACCACCCTTTAAGCAGATCTTTATATGATTTACTTAAAGAACAGAATATCATTACTTTAGATGAGTATGAAGAGCATGTCGGCAAGGGTCTAGAAAGCTCTAAAGACCATATCAATATGAAAATCGGTTCTGCCAATTTTGTAGGGAAAGGTAAGACTAATAATCTTTTGGATACATCTATTTACATTAGCGCTAACAATACATATAAAGGTAGATACGTTTTTCAGAACCAATATCGTGACGGCTTGTCTTCTGTGTTTCAAAATATGTCTGAGACTTTGAATTTGGCGATACTTTCAGGTGATAATGAAGGAGAAAAAGAACGTTTAGAAGCATTGTTACCAAAACTGACGCCGCTCTATTTTAACCAAAAACCAGAAACAAAACTAGACTTCATAAAATCGTTACAAGAACAAGGTAAAAAAGTTTTAATGGTAGGCGACGGATTAAATGATGCCGGAGCTTTGGCACAAAGTAACGTAGGCATTGCCATATCTGAAAATATCAATGTCTTCTCCCCTGCTTGCGATGCCATCTTAGATGCTTCTAAATTTAAGGAACTATACGCTTATATACTTGCTTCTAAAAAAGCTATGCGTATTATAAAAATGAGCTTTGTTTTATCGTTACTTTATAACTGTATAGGGCTTTATTTTGCCATTACCGGACAGTTAGAACCAGTAATAGCCGCCATTTTAATGCCTTTGAGCTCTATTAGCATCGTTATTTTTACTACGCTAATGACAAATCTCATTGGTAAAAGACTTCCTTAAAACGGTTTTAAGTAACATTGTTTTTTTAATTACTTATAGAACGAAATGCTCTGGTAATAATGTAGTAATTTCGATAATCTTTTTTTGATCTTTTTAACATCTATTCAGTCATACCATTCTTCTCAACACATTCGTAAAGCTAACAAAAACAGTACTTTATAGGTGATAAATAAATTTACAACCAACTCATCTTTTTACCTTTTTTAAGAAATTTTTTAAAGTATGACAATTGTCATTTTCTAAGGTTTACATCCCACTTATTTTTACATCATAATTCAGGTAGGTATGGGTGTTATTTATGTTTTACTAGGTATAAGTTTAGTAGTGGCCATTATATTTTTTGTCGCTTTTATAGTATCGGTCAAACAAGGGCAATATGATGATTCTTACACACCTTCTGTACGTATGCTTTTTGAAGATGAACTGGTAAAAACCAAAAAAACCGGTACCAAAGAGTTTAAACAAGAGAAAATCCAACTAAATAAACAAGTATAATTATGGAAGTACAGCAGTTTTATTACGATAACAAAATCGTAAAAAATTTCCTTTATGCCACTATGTTTTGGGGTATTGTGGGTATGTCTGTAGGCTTATTGTTAGCCTTTATGTTCATTTTCCCCAATGTAACCGATGGTATATCGTGGTTAAGTTTTGGTCGTTTACGTCCATTACATACCAATGCCGTAATTTTTGCATTTGTAGGAAATGCAATTTTTGCAGGAGTCTACTACTCCACCCAACGTTTGCTAAAGGCGCGTATGTTCAGCGATTTTCTTAGTAAACTTAATTTTTGGGGATGGCAAGCCATCATTGTCTCTGCGGCCATTACCCTACCACTAGGTTATACTAGCTCAAAAGAATATGCCGAGCTTGAATGGCCTATCGATATTGCTATCGCCGTAATTTGGGTTGCTTTTGGTGTTAACCTTATCGGTACTATGATAAAACGAAGACAACGTCACCTTTATGTGGCTATCTGGTTTTACCTGGCAACTTTTGTGACTGTAGCGGTACTGCATATTTTCAACAATTTAGAATTACCTGTTAGCGCATTAAAAAGTTACTCGGTATACGCTGGTGTACAAGATGCACTAGTACAGTGGTGGTACGGTCATAATGCGGTTGCGTTTTTCTTGACTACACCTTTCTTAGGTCTTATGTACTACTTTGTACCTAAAGCGGCAAACAGACCTGTATATTCATATAGGCTCTCTATAGTTCACTTTTGGTCATTGATTTTTATATATATCTGGGCGGGTCCACACCACTTATTATATTCTGCTTTACCAGATTGGGCACAGAATTTAGGGGTAGCCTTTTCAATTATGTTACTGGCTCCATCTTGGGGTGGTATGATCAACGGTCTACTAACTTTAAGAGGTGCTTGGGATAAAGTACGTACAGATCCTGTTCTTAAATTTATGGTGGTTGCAATTACCGGTTATGGTATGGCAACTTTTGAAGGACCTATGCTTTCCCTTAAAAACGTAAACGCAATTGCACACTTTAGTGATTGGATTATTGCTCACGTTCACGTAGGTGCCTTAGCTTGGAACGGTTTCTTGACCTTTGGGATGATTTACTGGTTAGTACCTAAAATGACGAAGAATAAATTATTCTCTATTGGGTTGGCTAATTTCCACTTCTGGATCGGTACACTAGGTATTATTCTATATACACTACCAATGTACGTTGCCGGATTTACGCAAGCTTTAATGTGGAAAGATTTTAACCCAGATGGTACTTTAGTTTACGGTAACTTTCTAGAAACTGTACACGAAATTATGCCTATGTATTGGATGCGTGCCATTGGTGGTAGCCTTTACATTGTTGGTGCATGTGTTATGATTTACAATGTTGTTCGTACTATTAAATCTGGTAGTATTATAGAAGATGAATTAGCAGAAGCAGCAGCACTTACTACAGTTTCTAAACGAAGAACTGCAGGTGAAACTTTTCATACTTGGTTAGAGCGTAAGCCTATTCAGTTAACCATTTTGGCTACTGTAGCTATCTTAATTGGTGGTCTTATACAAATTGTACCTACCATTTTGGTGAAATCCAACATACCAACGATTACGAGTGTAAAACCATATACACCTTTAGAACTAGAGGGTCGTGACTTATACATTCGTGAAGGTTGCGTTAGTTGTCACTCACAAATGGTTCGTCCTTTTAGAAGTGAGGTAGAACGTTATGGCGAATATGCCAAGGCTGGTGAATTCGTTTATGACCACCCATTCCTTTGGGGTAGTAAACGTACCGGTCCAGATTTATTAAGAGTTGGGGGTAAATACTCAGACAACTGGCACTTAAACCATATGTACGACCCACAAAGTACTTCATCTGGTTCTATAATGCCTGCCTATGCCTGGTTGGTTCGCGACGAGCATGACCGTAGCAATATAAAAACCAAAATGGAAGCGATGGTAACTTTAGGGGTTCCATATACTGAAGAAGAAATTGCAAATGCCGATGCCCTTATGGATGCACAAGCAGAGAAAATCGAGAAGAACTTATATAGTGATCCCGATTTTGCAAAATCTTACGAAGCAGATAAAAAATATGCTGCAGAAAATGGTGAAGAATTTATAGAAATGAGAGACCGTGAAATTGTATCATTAATTGCTTACCTACAACGATTAGGTACAGATATCAAGATCAAAGAAACCGGTGAATTATTATCTGATAACTAAAACGAAAAAATCATGTTCAAATTTGTAAAAGGTTACATGGAAACTATAGAGGGCGTAGCAACCTACCCCATGATATCATTACTTATCTTCTTTGTGTTTTTCACATTGTTATTTTGGTGGGTAATTACAGCCTCAAAATCATACATTAAAGAAGTAAGCGAAATGCCTTTAGAAGAAGATAACCAACAAAACAACCAATTATGAAAAACAATACAGCCTGGTGGTTAAGAATAACAGTGGCCTTTTTCTTGGTCGTTGTACTTATGGAAGTTTACATCGATAGCGGCGATCAACCAGCCTTTTTGGTCTACCCTACAATGATGTTTGGCTTTATGGCACTCATTTTATTGCTTTTGATAGCAATTGCCTTTATAGTACAAGCTATCGAAAATGTACTCTATAATACGCTTGATGAAGAAGCGAAATTACGTTATTTAGAAGCCAAAGAAGAAAAATGGGAATGGACCTGGGGTAAAAAAATGTACAACAAAATGTTGGGCAGTAAACCTATGGAGGCAGAAGGTGAAATTATTCTTGACCATAACTATGACGGTATTCGTGAACTTGACAACAATTTACCACCATGGTGGGTATACTTGTTCTACGCATCTATTGTATTTGGTGTAGTTTACTTGCTTCGTTTTCATGTATTTAATGACTACGACCAAAAACTAGAGTACGAACAAGAAGTTGCTGCCGCACAGTTAGAAATCGAAGCCTATAAAAAAACAGCAAAAGGTCTTGTTGATGCCAATACGGTAGAATTATTGACCGATGCATCTGATATTAGTGCCGGTAAAGGCATTTTTGAAAGTAATTGTGTTGCTTGCCATATGGCAGATGGTGGCGGTGGTATTGGTCCTAACCTAACAGATCAAAACTGGATTCTCGGTGGTGGTATCAAAAACGTATTTCATACCATTTCTGAAGGTGGTCGTGACGGTAAAGGTATGATCGCTTGGAAACAGAACTTAAAACCTGCCGAGATTGCTCAGGTGGCTAGTTATGTTCTAAGTTTTCAAGGTACTACGCCGGCAAACCCTAAAGCTGCCGAAGGTGATATTTGGGTAGACCCTAATGCGCCTGCAGAAGAAGCTCCGGTTGAAGTAGAAGCAAAAGAGGTAGTTATTGATTCTGCAGCGGTTACAATGAACTGAGTACAGTGAGAGAGTAATACCTCTCAAAGCCTATAAAGAGAGAAACAATGTCACAAGATCAAGATAATTTTAGAGATTCAATCGGTACCATTAAAGAAGATGGAAAACGAGCTTGGGTATTTCCAAAAAAACCAAGTGGTAAACTTTACAACTATCGCAAGTATGTAAGTTACGCACTGCTTACTTTCTTGATCGCATCTCCTTTTATTAAAATAAATGGTAATCAGTTTTTGATGTTCAATGTGTTGGAAAGACGTTTCAATATATTCGGATTTCCTTTTTACCCTCAAGATTTTCACCTCTTTGTTATTTCAATGATCATTGGGGTGGTATTCATTGCCCTTTTTACTGTCGCCTTCGGACGTATTTTCTGCGGATGGATGTGTCCGCAAACCATCTTTATGGAAATGGTTTTTCGTAGGATAGAATATTGGATAGATGGAGACCGAGGTTCTCAAATAAAACTGGACAGACAAGAATGGAATGCCGAAAAAATTCGTAAACGTGTACTAAAATGGTTTATCTTTTTTATCATATCGTTTATAATAGCCAATGTCTTTCTTACTTATCTTATTGGTAGTGACCGTTTAATTCAATATGTAACCGACGGCCCTACGCAGCATATAAGCACTATGGTTTCGCTCTTGATTTTTACGGGTGTATTCTATTTTGTATTCGCATGGTTTAGAGAACAGGTATGCATTATAGCTTGCCCTTATGGGCGTATGCAAGGGGTTTTATTAGATAATAAATCTATTGTAGTTGCTTATGATTATGAAAGAGGCGAGGCTGAAAACGGTAGAAAAAAATGGCGTAAAAACGAAGATCGTGAAGCCTTAGGTAATGGCGATTGTATTGATTGTAATCAATGTGTAAACGTTTGCCCTACAGGAATTGATATTAGAAACGGAACGCAACTAGAATGTGTAAACTGTACCGCTTGTATTGATGAGTGCGACACTATTATGGAAAAAGTGAATCTACCTAAAGGCTTGATTCGTTATGCAAGTGAAGATGAGATTACCAAAAAAGAGAAATTTAAATTTACGCCTCGTTTAAAAGGGTATACTGCAGTACTGGTAATATTAACGGGCGTTCTTGTTGGTATGATGTTCTTGAGAAATGATTTAGAGGCTAATATTTTACGATTACCTGGTCAGCTTTACGAACACAAAGAAGGTAATATCATTAGTAATGTATACACCTATAAATTACTGAACAAAACCACTAAACCGGTAGTAGATGTTCATTTTGAATTGATGTCACCAAAAGGTGAAATTAAGTTGGTACGTACTGACAATTTTGATGTTGCCCCAGAAGCACTAGCAGAAGGTACACTTTTTATTGAAATTAATGCATCTGCGTTAAGTGGCGATAAAAACAATCTAAAAATTGGGGTTTACAGTAACGATAAGTTAATAGAGACCACTACCGCTCGCTTTTTAGCACCGCGTAGTTATAAATAATGCTTAAATAGAAATATTATGAAGATTAATTGGGGTACCGGTATTGTAATTGCCATAGTAGCATTCATTAGCTTTATTATGTTTTTTGTAATTACAATGACAACCAGTCATGATGCTAACCATGATTTGGTTACTGAAGAATATTATAAAGCCGAACTTGGCTACCAGAAAGAAATAGATGCTGAAAGAAATGCCAGTATTGCTGCTTCACAAATAGATATTAAAAAATCTCCAGAGGGTTTACTTGTAATTTTTCCCGCTGGTTATGATGATACCAATGTAGAAGGTATCGTATCCCTATATAGACCATCCAACAAGAATTTGGACTTTAATTTGCCCATTAATTTATCAAATTCACAATTGCTCATACCTGACAATCAATTGTTGGATGGTCGCTGGGATATAAAAATTTTCTGGGAATACGCTGGAAAAGAATATCTACATAAAGAAAGTATAACCTTTTAACTTATGTTATTATCTGCACTCATATTAGGTCTCATGGGTAGTTTGCACTGCGTTGGTATGTGCGGACCCATTGCTTTTATGCTTCCGGTAAATAGAACCAATAATTATAAAAAATTCGGTCAGATATTTATCTATCACTTTGGGCGTTTATTAGCCTATGGTATCATTGGTCTTATATTTGGTCTATTAGGAAAAGGATTGGCCATCTTTGGAATACAACAGAAACTTTCTATCGCTATTGGTATTATAATGATTCTGGTTGTTTTGATTCCGTATAACACCTTCAATAAATACAATCTTTCAAAACCTATTTATAAAATCATATCTAAAGTTAAGAATCAATTAGGCAAAGAGCTTAAAAAAAAATCTCCTGACACATTCTTAACCATAGGTTTCTTAAACGGATTTTTACCCTGCGGTCTTGTATACATGGCTCTTTTTGGATCTATTGCAATGGGTGATGCTTTGCAAGGTAGTTTATACATGATGCTATTTGGGGTAGGCACTTTACCACTAATGACGGCCGCCATATATTTTAGTAATCTAATAAAAGGAGGCATCCGACAAAAAGTACAAAAAGCCATTCCTGTTTTTGTCATTATTATTGGTTCACTTTTTATTCTTAGAGGTCTTGGCTTGGGTATTCCTTATGTATCCCCTGCCCCAGTTACACAATTGGTAACTAGTGCTATAGAGTGCCATGACTAATGACGCTGTTCAAATAAATTAATTCATATGAAACCGTTACCGAACGAGATAGTACTTCGACCAAGGTTTCAAATGAATGTACCAAATTCTAAGAAAATAGTACTTTCTAAATTTGAACACACCAAAGAAATTCCTTTCTTAATTAAGCGTTTAGATGAACATTTATTCATTAAATACAATCAAAACCACCATCATTTTTGGTCTCCACAACTACATTTAGAAATTGACGAAATAGATAACGAAAACTGTCGCATTTATGGTGTTTTTGGCCCCAACCCTACCCTTTGGACCTTTTTTATGTTTCTACACTTTATAATAGCAACGTTATTTATCATTATTGGCATTTGGGCATATTCTAGCGCTTCTTTAGGTAAAAACAACCACATTCAATTAGGAGTAATGGTTATGCTAATAGCCTTTTGGTTCGTACTTTATTTTGCAGGTAGAAGTGGTAAGAAAAAGGGAAAACCGCAAATGCATGAACTTTATGACTTTATGATGAAACTTCTTACGGTTTAAATTTTATTTTATGTGTCTAGGTCATTATATTTGGTAAGTAACCATTAGATAACAGCCCACTATATGAAAAGTATTTTATTAGGTACACTTATATTCTGTTTTATAAGTGTAAAAATTACATTTGCTCAACAAGAAACAAAAAATCCCATAGGTGTAGATAATGTAGCCTATAAATGGGGGAAAATGGCGCTAGATGCTACAGCCTCTGACACAGAAAAATTTAAACCAAGACCTACTATTACATCTCGTTATTTAGGTTTGATTTTTATTTCCATTTTTGATGCCTGGTCTAGGTACGACCAAAATGCAATACCTGTTTATTTAAAGGCTACTGATAGAAGACCACCAGGCGAACTAACACTATCTAATAAAGAAATTGCTATTAGCTATGCCGCTTTTGGTGCTATGAAAGAATACTATTATTCTGATACAGAAATGTTTAGATCCTTTATGGTGGAATTAGGTCTAGATCCTGATAATACATCACTGGATGCTACCACTCCCGAGGGTATAGGAAACTTAGCTGCGAAGGCAACTATTGAAGCTAGAAAAAATGACGGAAGCAATCAATATGGTGAAGTAGAAGGTTC
This sequence comes from Maribacter sp. Asnod1-A12, assembly GCF_045063735.1. NCBI lineage: Bacteria > Pseudomonadati > Bacteroidota > Flavobacteriia > Flavobacteriales > Flavobacteriaceae > Maribacter > Maribacter sp. Asnod1-A12. Next base: position 2,879,476 of record NZ_JBEFNZ010000006.1, on the reverse strand, counting down.
TAAAGGAATGCCATATTTTGATTATAGCAATTATTCCCCGGTAAATTCGGCAGATGAAAATACCGACATTAACCGTTGGCAACCTAAATACTTCTCTGATGGAAATGGTGGACAATATGCACCCGGATGCCTTACGCCCTACTGGCAAAAAGTAAAACCGATTACAATGACATCTGCCGACCAGTTTAGACCAGGACCACCACCAATGTATGGTTCCGAACAACTAAAACAAGAAGTAAAGGAAGTTGTTGAATTACAAGCTAATCTTTCTGATGAGGATAAAGCATTAGTAGAGTTTATGCGTGATGGACCACAATCTGTTCAACAAGCCGGACATTGGCTAAAGTTTGCACAGGACGTTTCTCGTCGTGATAATCACAATCTTGATCAAGATGTAAAAATGTATTTCTTAACTGAAATTACCGCTATGGATGCCTTTATAGCTTCCTGGGATTCTAAAATGTTTTACGACTATGCTCGCCCTTATGCTTTGGTTCACGAATATTATAAAGATCAAACTATAAAAGCTTGGGGCGGACCCGGAGTTGGAGTTATAGAAATGAAAGGACAAGAATGGAGACCATACTCTCCAGATATATTTCTTTGCCCACCTTTCCCTAGTTACACTTCTGGGCATAGTACCATAAGTGGTGGTTGCGCAGAAGTACTACGTCTATTTACCGGAGATGAGTACTTTGGTGAATCTGTAGAATTAACACCTGGAACTTTAACTGAAATTGATTCTGCTTTTTTCGGAAAACCAGTAACCATAACTTTTCCCACATTTACAGAAGCAGCAAACATGGCTGGTATGTCTAGAGTTATGGGCGGTTACCACATTCAAGCTGATAATATTGCAGGCTTAGAATTAGGCCGAGATGTGGCTCAACAAGCATGGAAATTTTATAATGAGCATTTGGGTAACAAATAAGTGTTTCCAAAAAACGCCTTAAAATAAATAAACCCAAAGCTTTCGCTTTGGGTTTATTCTTGTTTACAGATTAGGTTAGTATCTATATTTTAAAAGTGATAACTGGTATTCTAGCATGGTTTACTACATCTTCGCCAATACTGCCGTTGAATAAGTGAGAAATACCCTTACGACCGTGAGTAGGCATTGCTATGGCATCCGCTAAAATGGTATTACCATAATTGAGAATACCTTGTTCTACGCTATAATCGTTGTAAATTTCTACTTGTTGTGCCGAGTTGGCCTTGGTTAAAAACTTATTTATTTTTTGATAGGCATCTCTATCGCTCAAGAACTCATCGTTTGGCGTATTAATGAAAACAACCTCCATACTAGCTCCTAACATTTCTGCAAATTCTTTTGCTTTTTGAAAGGCAGGTAAATTATCATCATTAAAATCGCATGCAAATACAAAACGATCTAAACTTAAATTTGTAATCTCTCCTTTAATTACTAAAACCGGTACGGTAGCGTTACGAACTACTTTTTCAGCATTAGAACCAATAAACATCTCTTCCAGTCCGCTAGCGCCATTAGATCCCATTACTATTAAGTCTGCATCATGTTCTTTTGCAATGCTATCCAACTCACTAAATACTTTATAATGTTTAATTACCGGAGTTACAGATAAGCCTTCTAAATATGGCTTTTCTAAAAATTCTTTTAAATTCTTTTCTGCCAATTTCACTAGAAAAACGGTCTGCTCTATATATATACCATCTGGTGATGATAAAATAGCCTGATTTAGTTCTAGCATATGAACTACCAATAGTTCAACGTTATGCTTTTTAGCCAAATCTGCAGCTGCCTTAAGCGCTTGCTCTGACTGTTCTGAAAAATCTGTAAGTACAATTATTTTTTTCATGATAATTTTATTTAGCAATTATTACGATTGGGAATTTCTATATTTTAAATTAAACGGTCATAGAAAACAACTTGGTATCTGGTTTTTTCTTTTGCAATGGCAAATCGAAAGCCATACAAACATTTCTAACAAATGGTCTTCCCTCTTCAGTTATCTGAAGATTACCTTCGGTAATGGCTACTAAACCATCTTGTGCCATTTCCTTTAATCTGACAAGAATACCATTCATTTGCGGCAGATGTAATTTATATTCGCTCCAAGAGGTTTCAAACTGACACATTAAATTTAAGATATGCCTTCTTATAATTTGGTCTTCATCCGATAAAATATGACCTCTATATAATGGAATAATATCGTTTTCCACTAAATTTTGGTATTCTTCAACATTCTTTACATTTTGTGCAAAACCGTACCAACTATCGCTTATACTCGATGCCCCTAAACCTACCATTAAATGGGTATTAGAACTGGTATAACCCATAAAATTTCTATGTAAATCACCATTTTCCATAGCCTTGTAAAGTCCGTCAGTAGGTAAGGCAAAGTGATCCATTCCTATTTCATGATAACCAAATTTCAACAACAGCTCTTTACCTACTTCATATTGTCTTCTTTTCTCATCTCCTGCCGGCAAATCCGCATCGTTATATCCACGTTGACCATTACCTGCTAACCAAGGCACATGCGCATAACTGTAAAAAGCAATACGGTCTGGTTTTAATTCTTTAGTCTTTTCTATTGTATTAATTACATGTTCTAATTTCTGGTGCGGAAGACCAAATATGATATCGTGACTTATGGAAGTATATCCTATTTCACGAGCCCACTCGGTTACATTTTTTACATTTTCAAAAGGTTGAATTCTATTGATTGCCTTTTGTACCGTTTCATTATAATCTTGCACACCAAAGCTTACTCTTCTAAAGCCAACATTATACAATGCTAACAAATGTTCTTTAGTGGTATTGTTTGGGTGACCTTCAAAACTAAACTCGGCATCATTTGCCTTATCGGCTATTCGTAGAATACCATCAATTAAATACTTCAAGTTGTCTGGAGTAAAAAATGTTGGTGTACCACCGCCTAAGTGTAGCTCTTTTATAATCGGTTTTTCATCGAACAACTCTCTATATAATCGCCATTCTTTTAATACAGCTTTTATATAGGGCATTTCTAAATCATGTCGTTTTGTAATTCGCTTATGACATCCGCAGAACGTACACATACTTTCACAAAATGGTAAATGTATATAAAGACTAATACCAGATACAGAGTTACTAACGTGAAAACTCTTTTTTACCGATGCTTCCCATTTTTTTCCTGAAAAGGTATTAATATCCCAAAAAGGAACTGTAGGGTAACTAGTATATCTAGGTCCTGGTACATTATACTTTTGAACAAGCGAACACATAAACTTCTAATTTAGTCACAAACTTACATGTCTAAGTCAGTATAGAATATGATTTATATCAGTTCATAGCACAATGAAAAAAAATAACTTTCCCAGAAATTACAATACTAATAGTTGTTTTATGTAACCTATGTTACCTAAAAAATTATTCAGATCCAATAATTTTGATTTAAAATTTATACCTATGTTACCAGAAGGTTCCAAATTATACAGTATTATATTTCTAAAATGTCCTAGATGTCATAAAGGCGAATTTTTTGAGGCAAATCCTTATAAATTAAGTAACTTCAATAAAGTAAAGGAGCGTTGCCCAAAATGCGATTTAAAATATAGCATTGAACCTAGTTTTTACACGGGTTCTATGTACGTGTCCTATGGAGTTGGTATTGCTGTAGCTGTTGCAGCATATGTTTTAACCTTGATTTTTGGTTTAGAGCTTTCTATAGGCGCATTATTTGTAGTGATAGTTACCGCTTTGGTATTGGCAATGCCTTGGATCGCTGCAGTTTCTAAATCTATTTGGGCGAATATATTTTTTAAATTTGATAAAGAAATAGCAAAGAACATTAATTAACCAAGAATGATTCAAGACCTAAAGGAAGAATACGGAGATATCTTTGAAGAAGAGCTGATCAATGAAATTGTACAGGTAGGTACTTTTAAAGAAGTTCCGGAAGGTTATAAATTCATGGAAATAGGTGACTACATTAGAGGTATGCCTTTATTGATATCTGGAGTCATTAAAATTTTAAGAGAAGATGAAGATGGCGATGAACTATTGCTTTACTATCTAGAAAAAGGCGATACCTGTTCTATGACCATGGCTTGTTGTATGGGCGACAAAAAAAGTGAAATAAGAGCTATAGCCGAAACAGATGCCAAATTGATTATGGTACCTATTCAGAAAATGGAAGAATGGACAGGCAAATATAAATCTTGGAGAAACTTCGTATTCAATAGTTATCATGTTAGATTAAATGAACTTTTAAGCACTTTAGATAATATCGCTTTCCAAAAGATGGATGAACGCCTAATTGGCTATCTAAAAGAAAAAGCCAGAGTAACAAAAGACAATATAATTCATAGTACCCATCAAGATATCGCCTACGATCTACACAGTTCTAGAGTCGTAATTTCCAGGCTTTTAAAGAAGCTTGAAGAAATGGGCAAAATTAAACTTCACCGTAACTATTTAGAAATATTAGATTTATAATGCCACTGTAACCAATGTTACTGCGAAGGTTTCCGCACCGTTCTACTTTTGTGATATCAAATACATCACATGGAAATTTTGCAAATTCTTGGTTATATCAGTGCCTTAATTATAGGTATTTCATTAGGCTTAATTGGTGGTGGCGGTTCCATTTTGGCGGTTCCCGTTTTAGCTTATCTATTTTCAATTAATGAAAAAGCTGCAACCGCTTACTCTCTGTTTATTGTTGGTGCAAGTGCATTGGTTGGTGGTTGGCAACAACATTTAAAAGGTTATGTAGATTGGCGTACAGCTATCGTATTTGGTATTCCCGCTATTATTGGTGTTACTCTGGTAAGATACTATGTAGTCCCTGCAATGCCCGATGTTTTATTTCAAACTGAACACTTTCAATTTACACGTAGAATGGCGATGTTCGGACTCTTCGCCATTTTAATGATTCCTGCTGCTTACTCTATGCTTAAAACTGAAAAGAATACGACCAAAGTTGGAAATGTCTCTTATAACTATCCATTAATCTTATTAGAGGGACTCATAGTAGGTAGCATAACCGGATTAATTGGCGCTGGTGGCGGATTCTTAATTATTCCCGCATTGGTGATATTGGCGAATGTTGAAATGAAAGTTGCCGTAGGTACTTCTTTAATTATAATTGCCATTAAATCTTTAATGGGTTTCTTTTTAGGCGATGCAATGAACATGCTTATCAATTGGAAGTTTCTTGCCATTTTCACATCGCTATCTTTTGTTGGTATTTTTATTGGCAGTTACCTCAGTAACTTCATAGATGGTAAAAAATTGAAGAAAGGTTTCGGCTATTTTATTCTTGTTATGGCGGTCTTTATTTTCTACATGGAATTCTTTAAATAAAATTTCGCTTATGTGACTAATGTCACTGTACACGTTTTAAAGAAAGGGTAATTTTATGTTGTAAATCAAAATATAAAACAACATGAAAGTAGAACAAATTTATACAGGATGTTTGGCACACGCTGCCTATTATATAGAAAGTAATGGTGAAGCTGCAGTATTTGATCCGTTAAGAGAAGTACAGCCATACCTTGACCGTGCAAAAAAAGACAATGCGAAAATCAAATACGTTTTTGAAACCCATTTTCATGCAGATTTTGTGAGTGGACATTTAGATTTACAAAAAAAGGTAGGTGCAGAAATTGTATTTGGTCCTGGTGCAAAACCTAATTATAAAGCTACTACGGCAAAGGACAATCAAATCTTTGAAGTGGGTGATTACAAGGTAAAAGTGATTCATACGCCTGGTCATACAATGGAAAGTACCACTTACTTATTAATAGATGAAAGAGGAAAAGAGCATGGTATTATCACTGGCGACACCTTGTTTATCGGTGATGTTGGTAGACCAGATTTAGCACAACACGTAGTAGCCGATCTAACCGAAGAAAAGCTCGCTGGTTACCTATACGATTCTCTACGCAATAGAATTATGCCACTGAGCGATGATTTAATTGTGTACCCTAATCACGGTGCAGGTTCTGCTTGTGGTAAAATGATGAGTAAAGAAACTACCGATACGTTAGGGCATCAAAAGAAAGTAAACTATGCCTTAAGACCAGATATGACCAAAGATGAGTTTATCAAAGAACTTTTAACAGGACTCACAACTCCTCCTGGGTATTTTCCTAAAAATGTTTTAATGAACATTCAAGGGTACGAGAGTTTAGATAAAATTATGGACCGTGCCACTACCCCATACAGTCCCGAAGCTTTTGAGGCTGTTGCAAATGAAACTGGCGCCTTGGTTTTGGATACCAGAAATGCAGAAGATTTTGCTAAAGGTTTTATTCCTAATAGTATCAATATTGGACTCGAAGGTAGTTTTGCGCAATGGGTAGGTGAAATGATACCAGATATTAAACAAGAAATTTTATTGGTCACTTACAAAGACAAACAAGAAGAAGCCATTACCCGTTTAGCAAGAGTTGGCTATGATCATACCGTTGGCTTTTTAGATGGTGGTTTTGATACATGGAAAAACTCAGGAAAAGGTTTTGAGGTAAGCAAAAGAATTAATGCCGATGAATTAGAAGCTGAATATAAAACAGATAAACCTTTAATCATTGATGTTAGAAAAAAGAGCGAATTTGATTCTGAACATGTGGTTGGGGCAATCAACGTGCCATTAAATGAAATTAACCAGCATCTATCTCAGTTTCCAAAAGACAAGCCCTTTGTTTTACATTGTGCCGGTGGGTATAGGAGTATGATCGCAGCTTCAATTTTAAAACAAAGAGGATGGCAAGATTTTACTGATGTTAGAGGTGGTTTTGAAGCTATTTCAAAAACAACACTATCTAAAACCGCATATGTTTGCCCATCAACACTTTTGTAAAATTCAAGACTAAAACAGCGCTGTTTTTTCAGCGCTGTTTTACTTCTAAATACCTATGTAACCTAAGTTACTGTGTAGTCCTTTTTACCAATGTAGTTTTGTATCAATAATAAATATGAACTTATGAAAGTAGAACAAATATATACTGGTTGTCTTGCGCAAGGTGCTTATTACATTGAAAGCAATGGCGAAGTCGCCATTATTGATCCTCTACGAGAAGTACAGCCTTACATTAAAAAAGCTGCTGCAGACAATGCTAAAATCAAATATATATTTGAAACTCATTTTCATGCAGATTTTGTAAGTGGTCATGTAACCTTGGCCAAAGAAACTGGTGCAGAAATTATATATGGTCCAAAAGCGAATCCGTCTTTTGAAGCTATTATCGCAAGAGATAATCAAGAATTTAAATTAGGAGATATTAGTATTACCGCTTTGCATACACCTGGTCATACAATGGAAAGTACTACGTATTTATTAAAAGATGCATCAGGTAAGGACTATGCTATTTTTAGCGGAGATACCTTGTTTTTAGGTGACGTTGGCAGACCAGATCTTGCTCAGAAAATGGGCGAACTAACTGAGCGTGACCTTGCCGGATTCTTATTTGACAGTCTACGTGAAAAAATTATGCCTTTAGCAGATGACGTAATTGTTTACCCTGCCCATGGTGCCGGTTCTGCATGTGGTAAGAATATGATGAAAGAAACAGTAGATACCTTGGGCAACCAAAAGAAAATGAATTATGCCCTACGTGCAGATATGACGAAAGAAGAATTTATTGATGAAGTCATAGACGGCTTACTGCCACCACCTCAATATTTTCCTTTAAATGTAAAATTGAACAAAGAAGGGTATGAAGATATAAAAGAAGTCTTGGTACGTGGTACAAGAGCTCTTTCTCCAAAAGCCTTTGAAGCTGCGGCAAATGAAACCGGAGCCATAGTTTTAGATGTTCGTCATCAAGATGATTTTGCCAAGGGCCATATTCCACGTTCCATATTTATAGGCTTGGATGGTAGTTTTGCCCCATGGGTAGGTGCATTGATTGCAGATGTAAAACAACCTATTGTACTGGTAACTCCTGTTGGTATGGAAGAAGAAGCGGTTACTAGATTATCAAGAGTTGGTTTTGACGGTACCCTAGGGTATTTAGAAGGCGGCTTCGATGCTTGGAAAAAAGCTGCAATGGAATATGACACTGTAAGTCAGATAGATGCAGGTGAACTTAAGAAAGCTATTGAAACCGATCACGTACCGGTATTCGATGTTCGTAAAGAATCTGAATTCCTTTCTGAACATATTATCGATGCTAAAAATACACCGCTAGATTTTTTAAATGATCATTTAGCCGAGTTCCCAAGCAAAACTTCATTTTATGTGCATTGTGCAGGTGGTTACAGAAGTATGATTGCATCATCTATTTTAAAAAGTAGAGGAATTCATAATCTTATAGATGTAAAAGGAGGATTTAAAGAAATTAAGGAAGCTGGTATACCAGTAACGGAATTTGTTTGTCCTACTACATTATAATTTTTAATGGTTGGTTAAAGAAAGGAACGGTCATATACCAAGACCGTTTCTTTCTATTGTTGAATATTAATTTTAAATAAAATACTATGTCATTTTTAAGTACACTCTTTGGTAAAAAGGAAGAAACCGCAGGTAATATTACTATACTGAACAAGAACGAATATGCTACGCAAATTATAGCTAATAATATCAAACCTATTGACGTAAGAACACCGTCTGAATATAATGGCGGTCATATTAAAAACGCTATAAACGTTGATTTTTTCAACGGTGGTAATTTTAACGCTTACTTTGAAAAAGTAAATAAAGAAAAACCAGTATACGTATATTGTAGATCAGGTGCAAGAAGCCAAAAAGCAGCTCGTAAACTATTAAAAATGGGCTTTACACAAGTATATGATCTTAAAGGAGGTTATACTTCATGGAATTAAAATCAAAAGCTATCTTTAATAGGTAGCTTTTGGCAGTTTTATCTACTGAGGATCATAAAATTCAAAGGCAATCAACATAGTTTAAATGTCATACTTATGAAAAATATCTTTTTAATGTTAGCGATTATTTTTGCAAATGGCTGTAAAGATTCCCCAAAGGTTAAGCAAGAAGTTCTAGAAAATACCGACAATACCTCTTTGACTGAAATAGATACTAAAATAAACGATAGCCTACTTTTAGAAAAATGTAAAATGTATGCCCAAACTACCCAGAAAGTTTTAGGTAAGAATCTTATGCTCAACATTCAAAAAAATGGCCCATTAGGTGCTGTAGCGTTTTGTAATGAAAAGGCATATCCTCTAACAGATAGTATGGCAACTGTTCATCATGCTAAAATTAAAAGGGTAAGCGATAAACCTAGAAATCAAAATAATAAAGCCAATAAAAAAGAGCTTGAGTATATTGAGTTTTTTAAATCAAAAATTAATAACAACGAGTCTTACGAACCTATACTAACAAATGAGAATGGAACAACTAATTTCTATTCCCCTATTGTTACTAATACCATGTGCCTAAATTGCCATGGTGTACCAGAAACAAATATCGACCCAAAGGTTACACAACTTTTGAACGATAAATACCCATATGACGAAGCTGTAGGCTATAAAGAAAATGAGGTTAGAGGCATTTGGAGTATAAGTTTTAAAGACTAACAAAATAAATAAGATATGACATCAGTAATTCCTATTCAAAATTTAAAATGTGGTGGCTGTGCCAAAACAATTATTTCTAAATTAGAAGAGATCCCTACAATAACCAATGTATCCGTATCAGTAGAATCATCATCGGTTTCTTTTGATGCTTTAAAACAGGAAGATATTGCTACTGCAAAAACTAAATTAAAGGCTATTGGCTATCCAAGTCTAGACCAAGATAATTCGGTACTATCAAAAGCGAAGTCCTTTGTAAGCTGCGCAACAGGTAAACTATCTGACTGATTTTGAAAATATAAAGAAGAAGTAATTACGTATTACTTCTTCTTTATTTTAAACCCATGAGTCATCTGCCCTAAAAAGTCTTGCGGTAAATTCTCATCTCCTGGGTAACCTAATTTAACATCTCCGCTATCTTCCGGTATGTAATCGGTTCTAAATATATAATCCCACAGGCTTAAGCTAATTCCAAAATTTACACCGTAAGTACCCTCTGGCAAATCATATGCGTGATGGTACAAGTGCATAACCGGGTTATTTAAAATATACTTCAAAGGCCCCCATGTAATTTTAATATTAGAATGGTTAAAATGACCAATTGCTATAGCGGCAAAATGGACGATATAGGCTTGTTCTGGCTCAAAACCGCCAAGAATCATTACACCAAAAGTCTTCAGCGGTTTGTATAGAATATTCTCCATCCAATGGTAACGCAAATGAGCTGCAAAGCCCATTTCTTTTACACTATGGTGTACTTGATGAAATTTCCATAGAAAGGCGTACCTGTGTAATAATGTATGTGTAAACCATTGCACAAAATCTAATACGATAAAGAACAATAACAACTGCCCCCACATTGGCCAACCAGAAATATCTATTAATGCCAAACTATTTGCTTTTACACCTATATCACTAAAAAACACTTGTAATAATTTATAAATTCCACTTATGGCTATAGCAAATAGAAAGAAGTTGAAGAACATATAAAAACCGTCTAACCAAAAGTCTTTTCTAAACACCCCTTGCTGTTTTCTCCAAGGAAAAACAATTTCTAACAGCCAAACTATAAGCGATATAGATATTAAACCCCAAAAGTAATTAAGATACCAGGGCACTTGAAAAATGATTGATTTCCATGTCCAACTTAAAGTTCCTGTTATCGCATTTAAAAACGCATCTATATATGCTTCCATTCCTCTAAAGCTTTTTGCAAAAATAATGTAATAATTATGGCATTGCTGTAACTAAAGTTACTTTAAAAACCACGGTCAGCCATTAGTTTTGAGCTGACCAATGTCATATGTCAATTTCTTAGTTTATAGTACTTTGGTAAAGTATAAGATGTATCAAGTACATAACTATTGAGTATGTCTACTATACAGTGTCAACATTACAAATAACATTTAAAAACTAGTATCATGAAAAAGAATATGGGAACCACAGACAAATTCATAAGATTTATTATTGCAGCGATACTTTTGATTGCATTTTTCACAGAATCCATAACAGGCGTTTTGGGTTATGTGGCATTAGCAATAGCAGCTATTTTCATTTTAACTTCTTTTGTTAGTTTTTGCCCTCTGTATACACTGTTTGGCGGTAGCACTTGTAAAGTGAAAAAATAGGATTATTACGTAATGAAATTTTTAGCGTCCAACTTTTAGGGCGCTAAAAATTATAATTAAGAATGACATCTAGGTGAAACATATCTACCTTATTAAAATAGAGATTGGCATTGTCCGGTATATCACCATTACCTATTTTAGAAGTCAACAACAGTTCTGGTCTTAAACGCTTTAACTTTTTAATATCGAAGAAAATATCAAGATTAATATGCGTATAATTTGGCATAGCATACTTATTTAAAGTTGCATCGGTTGGATCTGGTTTCCAATGCTTACCGATACTTAAGATCGACATAAGATTTAGATCTTTAAAAAGGGTAAAATCTTTTTTATAATTGAATACTAATGCATGATTGTCTGCTGAACCTTCGCTACGTTCCCTCTTTTGAAAACTGAATAAATCTTCTCTACCCCATTCTCTTGGCGATATAAATTGACCGTGCGGTAATATTCTATTATATGCCAAAGAAACCAGTCCTACTTTATTTTTATACCCAATTTTCAACCCTAAGACATCTGCAGTTCTCTGATTATAATAGCGAAGTGAGTCTACACTGCTACCACCATCACCCACCTTATTTTGATGTAACCACTCCCCTTCTAACGTCAACGATTTAGATATTTTATAAGCAGATTTTATATAGAACGAATTGAATATATTGTCTACATATTGGTTCCATATTTTTACATTAAAATCGTCAGTTACTTCAAAATCGACATTTGCCAATGAAATATAATCAGATACCGTGTTGTCTGTATATTGAGATGCGCTACCAAGTTTATTTCTACCAACTGGGTATGTACCTATACTTTCACCAATACCATAAAACTCTCCTGTGGAGCGTGGTGCTATTTCATTTAATATTCCAAACTGAAACGATGTCTTTTGTTTATTGTATTTATACCAAAACCCTTGTACCAAAGTGGGTATCATTCTACCATCTTCAGGATTAATTAAGGGCGTATTTATTTTCATCCGCCCAAGCGTAAATGAATGATAAGCTAGGTGATATTTTGCATACAGTTCTCCTAATAAAAAAACAGCATCATTTTCTAAATCTATCCTATCAAAAAGTCCTTCCTCGTATCTACTAATTCTTCCGGTTGTTGCATCTGGTATGGTTAAATCTTGTAATCCTAAATTGGTAGCATTATATAATGCAGCACCTATTTCTAAGTTTTCTAGTAGATTATACTGGTACTTTAATTTACCTCCTGTCGCTAAAGCATTAAAGTCTTTTAATTCCCCTTTATTTGACGTCATCATGTAATACGTTCGCCATTGCCCAGATAGGGTTCCTTTTTTCTTTACCGCAACAGTATCTTGTGCCATAGAAAAAATAGGCAAACAAATAATGAACAGATATATTAATCGCATGGGGTTACTTTGTTTTGGTAATTCCGTATTCCTTTTTGTAAAAGTCCATTATCGGTAAAAAAGGTCCGTATTTGTGCTGCTCTGGAGAAAAATCGTCTACCCACGGACCATAAGGCGTAGAAACCGGTTTTAACTTCTTATCAGGATAATCGTTTTCTGTATTTAATTTGTGCGGTCTAGAAAAACTATTGATATATCCTGCTACATGATACGCTTCTTCATCAGTTAGTTTGGGGTTATCCCAAGTGGCTTGTAAATATGGCATGTTACTTTTAATAAATTCCGCGGATGTAATCACCCTATTCATACCTGCACCATCGTTAAAACTATCTGGACCCCAAAGTGGCGGATAGGTGTAGCTTTTACCATCGACCGCATTTAGAACTCCCGCTCCATTTTCACCATGACAGATGATACACTCTTTTTGATACACCTGACTTCCCTTTTCTAGATCTACCGCTACAGCAGGTATCTTTATTTTTGGATATCCTTTAAACTCTGCCTTTCTATTGTCGGGTACATCTTCGCTCAACCAATTCATATAGACCACAATCGCTTTCATTTGGTCAGAATCTACAGGAAGCATTTTGCCGTTCATACTACGCTCCATACACCCATTTATTCTATCTTCAATAGTACCTACTTTATTACCTCGGCCACCAAACTGTGGAAATCGTTCAATAATACCAACCCAAGAACCAGAGCCCGCCTGTGCCCCTTTTTGTAAATGACAGTTGGCACAAGCCAAATTATTTCCACTATATCTATCTTCTGCACGCGCTGCATTCGGTCCCATATACTTTGAGGATTCAGCAATAAGGTAATACCCCTGTTTCACTGTCGCAGACATAGTAGGCAATTCTGCCATGGCATCTTTAGGTTGCCAATCATCGTTAGCTACTATTTCTTCAGCTTCAATAATTACATCATTTTCAGTGCTTGGTTCATAGGTTAACAACCATATAAAGACAAGACCGACTAAAACGAAGATTATAATAAATAGCTTAAAAAGTAATTTCGCAAATACACGTAAATCTTTCATAGATCTGTAATCTTAAGCTAATTTAAATAACGAAACTATAATTTACACATGATTATTACTGTAACCCTAGTTACAGTAACGTTAAATACTTTAACTTACTTTTATTCCAATCAAAAATAGAGGACATTAGTAGTAATCAACATTTTATTTTAACCAAATTATATTCTTTTTAAAATTGACGAACACATGAAAAAAGCACTTCTAATTGCAATAGTACTTATGGCAACACAAATGACAACCGCACAAGATTGGACCACACCCATTATTGATGGTTATGGGAAGATAAAAGAATTTAAGGATGTTGCCGTTCAGGCAGACCCTAACAAAGAATATAATCTTGTATTTGATCTTAAAGATGAACGTGAGTTAGATGGCATTAATGTTGGTTATTTTAAAATTGCTAGAATGATAAATATGCTAGGTGCAGGTGGTGTTCCTGCCGATAAAGTAAATATAATCGCTGCTGTACATGGTGGAGCTACTTTCACTGCCCTAAACGAGACTAAATACAAGGCTAAATACGAAAAGGAAAATCCAAATGAAGCGGTAATAAAATTATTAAAGGATTACGGGGTGGAATTTTATGTGTGCGCACAAGCTACGGCTGCTAGAAATATTACCGCTGCAGATTTAAACCCGAATACAGAACTAGGGCTTTCTGCAATGATGGTACTTGCCAATTACCAAATAGCTGGATATATTTTGATACCGTGAAAATCATATGAACAATATTACTTCAAGTCTAATCCAAACTCTTGGTTGCAAGATATTTTTCATGTTAAAATATGTTAAAAATAGACCTATGTAACTTAGGTTGCGGGAAATTTTACGACAATAGATTAAATTTATTAAATAATTATGTACTCATAATTACAGTCTATTATCAATTCTATATTTTAAAGACAAAAAATCATGCCAAATTCAAATTTATCAAACATCGGTCTAGATAAAAAAGATTCTAACGATATCGCAAATCATTTAAATGATTTATTATCTAATTATCAAATGTTCTACATGAACCTAAGAGGTTTTCATTGGAATATTAAAGGGAAGAAGTTTTTTGAACTTCACCTTAAATTCGAAGAGTTGTATAATGACGCTTTAATCAAAGTAGATGAAATTGCAGAGCGTGTGTTAACGCTAAGCAATACCCCTATTCATACGTTCACAAAGTATATTGATAATTCTGAAATTAAAGCCAGTGAAAATGTGGTGGATGGCGATAAGGCGGTAGACAATATTTTAGATAGCTTAAGTATCTTATTGAAAAAAGAAAGAGCTACCCTTAAAATTGCTGCCGATGCAGAAGATGAAGGTACCGTTTCTTTAATGAGCGATTATATTACGCAACAAGAAAAATTAGTTTGGATGCTTTCTGCATATAAAGACTAAGTCCAACGCTGATATCTATGAATCCCTAGAATTTGTTCATTCAATTTCTAGGGATTTTTCTTTGCCCCCAATTTTGTGAGTGGAGAATTCTGCCCATAAATACATAGCATCAAATAAGAATTTAAATGCATTATTCTATATGCTCTTATATTTTGATTTAAATTCTTATTTATTTTGGTTTTTCTTCAAATATGTAACATTGGTTACCTTTAAAAATCAGGTGTTGGTTACTTTTGTCATCATACTACATATTATAAAATATATAGACTATGGAAGACATGATTTTTTATGATAGATTGCAATTTGCTTTTACTATCACATTCCATTATATATTTCCACAATTAACAATGGGTCTATCTTTATTGATAGTCTATTTTAAATGGAAATACCTTAGAAATAAGATTGAAAAATATAATGATTCGGCTAAATTTTTCATGAAAATTTTTGCTATCAATTTTACCATGGGTGTCGTAACCGGCATACCTATGGAATTTCAATTTGGTACCAACTGGGCAAAATTCTCTGAACTTACAGGTGGCATAATTGGTCAGACCTTAGCTATGGAAGGCATGTTTTCTTTCTTTCTAGAATCTTCCTTTTTAGCACTATTTATTTTTGGTGAAAAATTAATGGGGCAAAAACTCCATCTCTTAACAGGCTTTCTGGTATTCTTAGGGTCTTGGGCAAGTGGTTGGTTTATTTTAGCGACCAATGCTTGGATGCAACACCCCGTTGGTTACGAAATATTAGAAAACGGTAAATTCGTTTTAGAAAACTTCTCTGCACTGTTTAGCAACCCGTGGCTCTTACCTGCGTTCTTACATAATCAACTAGCTTCTGTTGTTACTTCTTCGTTTGTTGTAGCGAGTATAGGTGCCTTTTATATTCTAAGAAATAAGCAAATTGAACATGGTAAGCTGTTTTTAAAAACTGGAGTCATTTTTGGTTTAATTTCTAGTATTTTGGTTGCTTTCCCTACGGGAGACTGGAATTCTAAAAATGTTGCTAAACATCAACCTGCGGCTTTTGCGGCAATGGAAGGTATTTTTGAAACTGAAGAGGCTGGTGCCGAAATAGTGCTTATAGGACAACCTAATATGGTTGAAAAAAAATTGGACAACAAAATTGCCGTACCAAACATATTAAGCTTTTTAACCTATCAAGATTGGGATAAACAGATTGATGGAATGGATAAATTTGAAAAAGAGGAATTACCAGACAACGTACCTGCCCTATATTATTCGTATCATATTATGGTTGGTTTGGGTACCGTGTTTATGGGCATCATGGCATTAGCTGCTTTTCTACTGTGGCGTAAAAAATTATACAATATAAAACCACTACTTTGGACAATTATGTTTCTAGTTCCGTTCCCTTATATCGCAAACCTAACAGGTTGGTACACTGCTGAATTAGGAAGACAGCCATATTTGGTTTATGGCTTATTAAGAACTAGCGATGGTATTTCACCAACCGTTTCTTCTGGTAATACCTTGTTTACATTACTAGGTTTTGTTGCTTTATATATGCTACTTGGACTACTATTTTTAGTCTTAGTCGGTAAAACTATTAACGAAGGTCCTAAATCTAAATTACATTAATTATGGAAATATTCTGGTACATTTCAATAGCCGTTGTTTTAGCTGTATTTTTTATTTTAGATGGTTATGATTTCGGAACAGGAATCATTCATTTATTCTTCGCTAAAACCGAAAAAGACAAAGAAGTAATTGCAAAATCTGCTGGCTTATTCTGGGATTCTAATGAGGTTTGGTTAGTCGCTGCCGGTGGTATGCTTTTTATGGCTTTCCCCACATTTTACGCTTCTGTTTTTAGCGGATTCTATTTGCCGTTAATACTCGTTTTATGGCTCATAATCTTTAGAGCTATCGGACTTGAATTAAGGAGTCAGTTTAAATTTCAAATGTGGAAAGATATCTGGGATACATCTTTTGGAGTTTCTAGTTTACTATTAGCCTTATTCTTTGGTATTGCTTTAGGCAATATTGTAAGAGGTGTTAACCTAGGTGGTGTCGATAATGGAATATCTGTTCACGAAGGACATTATTTCTTTTTACCGTTATGGGATGGTAGCTTTAGCCCTTTGACCGACCACCCTGGAGTTATAGATTGGTTTACAATTATTATAGGATTAATAGCTGTGGTAACCCTAGCTATACATGGTGCAAACTGGATTATCTTAAAAACTAATTCCTCTATAAATACGAAGCTTAAAGGGGTCATTTTTAAGCTAAATATTGTTTTAGCTACTCTTACCGTTTTTTCATTAGTTGTATGGCAAGTAGTGAATCCGAATTCATTAGATAAGTTTGGTGACAAACCATATTTACTCATATTTCCATTAATTTACTTAAGTGGATTGGTAGGATTGTTTTTTATCAAAAAAATAAAAAAAGACAGTCACGCATTTATACTATCGTCTTTATTGATTGTTGGTGGCATTACATCGTCGTTGGCTTCTTTGTTCCCTGTAATATTACCTTCAGTGAACGATACTCATGAACCGTTAACTATTTATAATACTGCAGCATCAGAATACGGGTTGTCTGTGGGCATTTATTGGGGTATTTTAGGGTTCCTCCTTATATTAATTTACATGATCATTCAAAAAAGACTGATGAAGGGTAAAGTCGACAATATGGATTATGGGCATTAGTATAAAGAGACCATCATGACAGGTACGTTAATATCATTGATCAGTATTCTTATAGGTATTATTGCCGCTAACGTTTTTGGTAATTTTAAAAAGAAGTATTCTTTTGGCTTTACCGGCAATACTGTAATTGGTGTTTTTGGAAGTATCTTATTTATAAAAACCTTTGGTCGTTTAGGCTTTAACCCGTGGTCTATAATGAACAATGGAGATTTTGATGGTTTTCGCCTAACCATAAATTTAGCAGTATCTGCTATTGGCGGTGTTTTAGGTCTTATAATTGCAAAAAAGGTCTATCAGAAATTCAATAAATCTTAAACGTCACAACCTATTTATTGTAGAACCAACTTTTCAGTTTAGGTCAGATTTATTCTTTCTCTTCTTTTTTCTTGTTGAATTTATAAATAAGCCAAATAAAACCTACAACAAAGTGAAGTAAGATGATACCTGCAATAACATAAATCAGTGTATTTGAACTTCCTCTCATAGCTACCATATTTTAAGCACATTCTTAAAATTAAGTCTCTTTCCAGCAAAGAAATATGACATTAGTCAATATAATTAAGACTGTCTTTTGATATTTTTATTTGATAACATTTTCCGTACGTAGCTATTAATAATACGGCTGTTCGTTCATGTCATAAAATCATATACCTCAATTCCACTTTTATATAATTAGCATCTGTAACAATAGTTACATTAGAAGTACTTAAAATTCCATTACTTTGTTCTTTCAACAAAATACTATGAATTTACTATATGATCCATGGCCATGGTATGTGGCCGGACCTTTAATTGCCCTCACGATGTTTGTTTTGCTTTTTATCGGCAAAAAATTCGGAATGTCATCTAACCTTAGAACCATGTGTTCTATTGGCGGTGCAGGTAAATACTCTGATTTCTTTAAGTTCGATTGGAAGTCACAAAGGTGGAATTTGATTGTTGTAATCGGTGCTATAATCGGCGGCTTTATCGCTTCTCAATTTATGTCTAATAACAAGGTTATTATAAACCCTGATGTTGCGCAACAACTTTCAACTGATTACGGAATTGAAAGTGCCGACGAAGCATATTTACCAACTGAACTTTTTGCAACAGAAAACCTCAGCGACCCTTTTGTATTGGCTGTTTTAATTATTGGAGGATTCTTAGTTGGCTTTGGTGCTCGTTATGCTGGGGGTTGTACCAGTGGGCATGCCATATCTGGATTAAGTAATTTACAGTTGCCTTCCCTAATTGCCGTTATCGGTTTCTTTATTGGTGGTCTAGTCATGATTCACTTGTTATTCCCTCTAATATTCAGTTAATATGAAATATATAAGTTATTTGACCATAGGTATCTTTTTCGGTATCATCATGTATAAATCTGAAGCTGCATCGTGGTTTCGTATTTATGAAATGTTTCAGTTTGGGTCTTTCCATATGTATGGGATTATAGGCTCTGCCCTTGTTATCGGAGTAATCGGTGTGCAAATCATCAAAAAATATAAGATAAAAGCGATTGGTGGTAATGAAATGAATTTACACCCTAAGACCAAAAGTGTTGCCCGTTATTTAATTGGTGGTATTATTTTCGGATTAGGTTGGGCATTGGCTGGTGCTTGCCCAGGACCAATGTATGTACTTGTAGGTGCTGGCTACTACTCTATTCTGGTTGTTATTGGCGGAGCTCTTTTAGGTACTTTCGTTTACGGATTGGTGAAAAATAAATTACCTCATTAAATTAATAAAGTAGTTTAGCCTTCAGTGGATAATTTTGGCGAAAGCCATAACCACCCTACCCCTAATAAAAAGAGGATATAAAATACTAGTAGAGAAACAGGACGGTCCACAACAACCGTCCTGTTTTTTAGAGTTTCTTTTTTGAATTGATTTTTATTGGCTGCTATGTTTGTAGTACTAGTTAAAGCGTTCCAATCTTTATGTTCAAAAACATAGTATGAGAAGTTCGTACTATCATTTTCAACTTGCATTGAATTCCAACCTGTTTTCTTCGGATAAATAGTACCTGAATAGTGACTAGGCAGCAATGCATTTTGAACAAGCGATATCGAAATACTATCTTCATTTATAATACCGAACTCCTCTAAATTTGTTCGAATCTCAAAATGAAAAGGCTCGTCTATTCTAGGAAATTTCGTATTGGATTGCCAAGAAACTGCCTGCCCTTTCTTCTTTGCTATCTTATCTAAAATAGTGGTCCAAATACCATGATATACTTCACTTTTACCATTCAACAAAAGCTGATAACTATTTAATAATGTGGTAATTGCAATTTTACCTTTTCCTATTTGTCTATACGCTGCCAAGTTTGATGTTCCACCTAAATGAATTGGCTCTACTAATAATTGATCACTGAAATGATACGGGTACTTTTCTGTTTCTGCGGCATAAACTGGTAATTTCACAGTGTTCACCCTATCACGTTTAAATTTAAAATAAGCATTGTTACTTCGGCTTTTAAACAGAAAATCACTTGGCTGAATAAATAGTCCTAAACCTTGTTCTTCAATACTTGTTTCAAACCTTTTTCTAATCAAATTTCCAAGACCCGTATAAGTTTCAGCATCAACAATTACAATATCAAAATTTTTAAGGGTCTCTTTGGTAAACTTATATATTGGTCGCGTAGGCGTATTGAAATATTCAAACTTGTATTTCCCTTTTGTCAACTGACTTCTAACAATAACTTCATGACCAGATTCCGCCAAGAAATTCTTTAGGTATTTGGTCTCAAACGTGGGGAAGGTATTTAAAATCAAAACCCGTAACGGTTCTTTTCTCATTACCTCTATAGGTATCGAATTCGTTTCTAAAACAAAGCCTGCGCTATCTTTAACAGCTAATTGATATACATAAACTCCAGCTAGTTTTGGGCGAGTCTTTAGGTTAAAATCTGCATTCTTATCTTCAGTAATCTGAATAGAGTCTAACCCGTTTTTCCTTGAATCTTGTAGTACTAAAAATGACTTTTCAATTGGTTGAGAATAACTGCCAGAAACCATTAATTCTTCACCTATTACAAGCTGTTCCGTATAGTTCAATTGTGTTACTCCCATTGGAGCAGCATTAGGAATGTAGGTAGTTGGTAGACTATCAAACAAATAAAAATCATACGGTTCTATGCCATCACCTAGTACAATAACACTAGTAAGTGAATCGAGCTCTTTACGAATCGATTTTTTAGGATTATAATCTAAAAACTTTAATCCCTCATAACGGTTTAAAAGACTGTCTTTTAGTATCTCATCAAAATTATTGGTCAACACTACTGCCTGACTATCATTAATTTCTACCTCTTTTGTAGGCTCTAGAATTAACACAACCAAAGCCAAGACGGTTATTAAAGCAACAATAGTATTTACTACAAACCGACCACTACGCTTGGTCTTCCATTCTTTCCAAACATAGCTATTAAAAACTACTAATCCGCCAAGTAAGATGGGGATCATGAGCTCTTTTTGTATAAATGAGAATCCATCAATCATACACCTGTAATTGTTTTAGAAATAATGAATTGATTTCATCTGTATACTCTTTTTTAGCCCCAGGTATTTGTGGTGTTTTGGGTAAAGCTGCTAATAATCCCTTTTGTACGAATTTATAATTAGCCATTGTTCGCTCCGTATTATTCTCAATTCCTTTTAAACCCTGTAACACTCGTAAATACTTACTTGGGTTAACTATAGCCAATTGAGCCAATTCATTGCCTGCGGCTGTAAAAAGGGCATTATCAGCCTCATTAAAAGTGCTTTCTTGCTGAATGAACTGTTCTAAGCGAGCAACTGCATTCTCAAGTGCTTTAAAAGGATTTTCTACCTCTTTAGTTTCGTTCTTTCGATAATTCTCTATATCCTTTATTTTACCGGTAAGTCTACTGTCTTCCTTTATTGGTGGTGGATCAAAACCTATTCTGTGTACATAAATACGGGCACTATTCTTTATTTCTTGAATGTATTTTAAAGCTTCATATTGAAATGGCAATGACTTTTCTGGCTCGTTTAATCGTAGGTGTAATTCGGCATCCCACATAATGCTTAATGCCTTTCGCAATTTTGTTTTCAAAGATTCTTCAAACAGAGTAGACTCCTCAGGATCATCATGATTATGAAGATAGTCGTGTAATGGATCTTCTGCTTCTTCGGTATCATTTTCTTCATGATGTTCATGCTTTTCTACCAGATTATGCTCATTATCACCATCATGGTCATGCATGAATTCTTTTATTACATTTTCTTGATCTTCAGCATGATCATGGTCCTCACCTTCTTCTTCACTTTCAATCTCTTCTGGAGCTTCTTCCATTTCAGATTCATCGCCCATAAACTGACCATATTTTAAGCGCAACGCTTTTTGGTCAAACCCCAGTTCATTACTTCTCGAATTAAATTCGGTAATCGTAATCCTCGGTTTATCTTTTATCAACTTCTCGGTATCGATAATCAACTGTCGCTGACTTCTAAAATAATCGGGCATTTGATCTACGCCCAAGGTTCCTTCCACACCATATTGCTCACCAACCGTATCTTTAATTACAGCGAAGTAGGTTTCGCTACGCGACACATTTCGTTTAGGTCGTTTTTCGTCAAAGGCTTCAATATAAAAATAAAGCTCATCGCCTACTTCCATTTTTAAGGTATTTAAATCCAGCGTTTTAGTTGCTCGTATAGATTTCACACCTTTTGTAATAGCTTGCTTAAAATTCAATTTTTCTTCCCTAAACTTGACCGATTCTCCCGATCCTTTACTTACGGTTGCTATGATATAGGCTTCGTCAATTCCGTAATCATCGGTAATTGTACTTTGTAGTTCGACAACTTTTTTATCTGAAAAATCAAAATACGTGTACTGCTCCAATCCTAAAATCTCTATTTCTGGCGGATTATCGGGTATTGCTTCCAACGAGAATAAATCTGATGTAAATTCAATACCGTCTTCATTCTTGAATTTGAAACTATAGAATCCCGATTCTAACAATACTTGTTTAATACGATACCCGTTTTCGCCTTTTTGCAACGGAATTAGTTCCCCCATGCGGTCTAAGTAAACCTCAGTAACAGAGTTATCAAAGACCAATAGCCACTGAACCGTAGCACCAGCAATTGTCTTTATGTTTGGGTCACTTACAGCAATTGTACCTTTTCGGGTATAGGAAGGATAAGTAACACTAATATCTTGACTAGAAATTTTTGGAATGATGGACTTCTCACTAATACTATCTGTTGCTATAAACTGAATTTGTGTTTCGTTAGTAGCATTCCCTAAAATGCTTTCTACGCTTTTAAACAAGTCTAATTTCTGAACAACAATACCAAGTAATACCAACCCTAGCGTAACCAATACCGCTTGTTTTAATTTGTTTGGCGGATGAATAGCACCTAGCCTTTTGCTAAGCTCTTCTGATACTTTATAGCGTTGTAATTTGGCGAGATTTGATAATGAATCTTCTGGCTGCAACAATAGTCCTGTACTAAACGATGCTTCATCTACATGTGCATCCACATAAGTGCCTGTGGTAGCTAAATTATGTTTCCAAGGCTTCTGTATAAAAAGCACTGCGACTACCGCAACTACAAAGCTTAAAACGCCAAGCCATAGATTTTTAGATGCTAAATAAAAAAGAATGGCAATACCAACAGCATACAAGACAGCTTCTGCGTATGACAAGATTTGCCATCGCCTGTGAAATTTCATCAAGTGTAGTTTACCTGATTCCATTACTGTTTTCGTTTATATGCTACAAAGCGTTCTACAATCAATAATACTAGCAGAACAATCCACAAATACGGATTCAGACTCCAGCTGGCTTGGTGTGTTTTCGATTCTTTATTATCAATGAAATTTGTTTTTAAATCTGTTTCTGTAACCGAGCGAATATCAGCATTAGCTTGTAGTTCACGTAGCTCTTCATCGACATCTAAAATGCTTAGTAGGTTCTCTGTTAATCGCCCGGAGACTGCATTTTCTGTCGTGATTCTTTTTGTTATATAAAAGGTGTCATCATCTTCTCCTTTTATTATCAGCGTATTAGAAATGGAATCGTTTTTAAATATAAGTGTCTTTCCAACCGAAACAGGAATAGGTTTAGTACTCAACCAAATCATTAAATCCGCTTCTTTATTCTCCAATAATTCGCTATCTAAAAAACTTTCGACTTTTATTTCTCTATTTAAGTAAGTCGATAAAGCTGCCAATGCTGCTTCAATATAACTTTTATCTGTACTTAGACTATCGGTATACACCAAAGAAACTTCTAAAGCAGATTGTTGAATTAAAGGAATTTTTACTGAACTTAAACTTGAACTTGAAACCTGTAAACTATCACCATTTGATGTTAGTTGGTATGCATCACCTAGCTCAATAGTCTTCGTTGCTATTTTTGAAACTACCGGACTGTTATTGGCTGTAAATAAAGCTATATTTTTTTCTTTCTGATATGCTAATAAAGGCTTCTCAACAGTTTGAGCCGAATCCAAAACTATCCAATTGATATCATGATTGGTTTCGGGTCTAGCGCCTTTTAGTCCTTTTGCATATCCGTGGGTAAAAACAATAATACTATCTGTTTTTAAGGTATTCATTTCTGATGCTAATGACCAGTAATCGACACTTCTGAAATCTTGTGAATTGACATATTCAATATCGTTTTCAGGCAAACCTGATTGTAATAGTCTTATTTCTTGATCTGCCTGTAAATCAATAAAACGAGCCATGAAATTTTCATTCCGGGCTAATTCAGGTTCAATAACATAGGTCAGTTTACAGTTGTTCACCTTTGATTGCCATTGCGGTTTTGCCATGACCAAAGTAATCAGGGAAATAATTGCCATACGCAGTAGCAACAACCACCATTCGTTTAATTGAATACTACTAGATTGTCTTGATTTTGATTCTGATAGCAGTTGAACACTACCAATTTTTATAGTTTTCGCTTCCTTTTTACTCCATAAATGGATTGCTATCGGAACTAAAAGTCCCAATAAAGCCCATAAATATGAAGGTTGTGCGAATGACATATTAACCGAGTCTTTTACGTTGTTTTAAAAATAATTGTAATGCTTCACCCAAGTGTGCATCCATACGAAAGACATAGTGATCAATGCCGTTTGAAAGTAATTCTTCTTTAACCTTTTTCAATCTACTTTCTAGAGCAGCCAAATATTCTGTTTTAGCTTTTTCGGTATCTACTTTTACTCGCGCCCCTGTTTCCCAATCTTCAAAAGTGATGTTTGGACCGTAATTAAAATCCATTTCAGCTGATCCCATCACCTGTAGTACCACAACTTCATTTCTGGCAGATTTTAATCCTTTGATAAACTTTGAAATCTCCTCGCTGGTTTCATACATATCGGTTAGAAAGAAAATCAATTCTTTTCCTCCTCTATTCGGTATGCGCTTATTAGAAATATGGGTTTCTGGCCATTTACCAGAGTTAGAAAGATTAATTAATTCTAGCAGCAATCTGTTGTAATGCTTTTTATCTGCCTTGGGGTTAATACTGAACACATCATTTTCATTGAGTGCGATAAGACCAACAGAATCTCCTTGCTTATGAGCCATATATGCTAGTGTAGCCACCAAGACACGTACAAAATCAACTTTAGTTAAGTCCTTTTCTTTATGCAGCATTGAAGCACTGGCATCTACAATAAACTTAATAGTCACCTGACTTTCTATCTCAGATTGCTTAATGTAGTACCTGCCCGAACGTGCCAGCATTTTCCAGTCCAACAAGCGTAAATCGTCACCAGGTTCGTAACCTCTGTACTGACTAAACTCCATACCAGGCCCCACACTGGCACTTCTATTTAAACCAGACGTAAAGCCCTCGACCACAATTCTGGATATCAAGGAGAGTCCCTCAACCGTATTGATGACCTCTGGTTTTAATAAATCGTGATAGTCCTGTTTTGCCATGTACTCGATAATGGAGCGTTGTTTATTTGCCTTTTATTTCAATAGCATTTAATAAATGTGATGCTACTTTATCTGAAGTGATGCCTTCTGCCTCTGCCCTGAAATTAACCAACACCCTATGACGAAGCACTGGCAACGCCACACTTTTAATATCGTCTAGCGTAACCGCTAACCGACCTTCTAACAATGTATTAGCCTTTGCCGTTAAGATCATTGCTTGACCTGCACGCGGACCTGCACCCCAGTCTACCCAGTCTTTTACATAAGCATCTGTTGTGGTTTCCGGTCTTGTAGCACGAATCATATCACTCACAAAACTGATTAAAGCATCGCTTATAGAAACTTCGCGAACTAACTGTTGTAACCGTACGATATCATCACCAGAAATTACCTTGTTTAATTTCTTCTTTATACCTCCAGTAGTTGCCTTTAAAATGGTTTCCTCATCTTTCTGAGTAGGATATCCAATTTTTATATATAGTAAAAAACGATCTTGCTGTGCTTCTGGCAAAACAAAGGTTCCCGATTGTTCTATAGGGTTTTGTGTTGCTAGAATGAAGAATGGTTTATCTAAAGGATATGTTTTATCTCCGTAAGTAACCTCAAATTCTTGCATCGCTTCTAACAATGCCGCCTGTGTTTTTGGCGGTGTACGGTTTATTTCATCCGCTAGTATAATATTAGAAAATATAGGTCCTTTATTGAACTTAAAGAACTTTTTACCTGTGGTATGGTCTTCTTCTAATATCTCTGTACCTATAATATCCGAGGGCATTAAATCGGGTGTAAACTGAATACGTTTAAACTTTAAATCGATTGCATTTGCCAAAGTTCTGATCATTAAGGTTTTTGCCAAACCGGGTACTCCCTCTAACAAAGCATGACCACCGGCTAAAAACGTAATCAATAATTGCGATACGGTTTCTTCTTGACCGATAATCACCTTTCCTATTTCTTGCTTTAAAGCATTCAATTTACCGGAAAGCATTTCTACCTCATCTGCAATACGTTGTAATTCTTTATCCATTCAAAAATGTGTTTATGAGGTTAAGGCGTACATGACGATGTTTACCCCAAACCGTGTATTGTCTATTTTATACCAACGTTTATTTCTAAAATCATAATCCCATTCGCAGCCGTAATCTTTATTACTGTACAACACCCCTATTCTTCCATTGATGACAATTGCCTTTAAATAATCATGCACCAAATCATCTCCCCAGCCGTTCAGCTCTTGTGATGTGGTTGGTGGTCCATCTTCAAAGTCAAAGAATATGGTATAGATTTCGTGGTCGTTGGGTATTTTTTTTAATGCGGACGGACCAAATATTTCTTCCATTTGCCTTTCAAAAGATTTAGCGAACAATCCGTCAATGTCATGATTGCAATCATCTGCGAAAACGAAACCTCCGTTGCGCACATATTTCTCAAAATTATCTTGTTCCTTTTTAGTAAACTCTACCAATTTATGTCCTGAGATATAGCAAAACGGACTCTTAAAAATATCATCGCTCGCTAGTGTGATTATCTTTTCTTGGGTGTCTACTTTCAAGGTGGTGTACTCTACCAATGAATTCAACAAATTAGAAGGCATACGTTGATCCACATCCCAATCGCCGGACTCATACTGTAATCTCGTGAAGAAAAATTCGTTGCTCAAGGGCAATTGATTTGTGTTTTTATTCCGATAGAAAAAAGAAAAAACTGGTTGTCGTGACGTGTCACAAACAACCAGTTTAGATATTCATAATGTCATTTATACGGCATCTGAAAGACTGGTGAACGTAAAGTCACGAACCTTCATATACGGTATTAGATTACCATTGATACGTACTTGCTGCCCAAGGGTTTCCAAATTGTTTAACATGATGATCGGACTCTCATTAAACCTGAAGTTTTTTACAGGGTATTTAATTTCTCCGTTCTCGATGTAAAACGTTCCGTCCCTTGTTAGTCCCGTATATAATAAGGTCTGCGGGTCAACGCTACGTATGTACCATAAACGTGTTACCAGAATTCCCTTTTTGGTACTCTTTATCAATTCTTCTAAACTGGCATCCCCACCAGTCATAATCGCATTCGACGGAAAAGGAACTGGCTCAACACCTTTCTCCTTTGCCCAAAAACGATCATACGCCAAGTTTTTAACGACTCCGTTTTCAATCCAGCTTGTCTTTTTAATTGGTTGCCCTTCGCCGTTCCAAGTTGCTGTAGGCACTTCCGGATTCAATGGATCTGAATAAATATTAACGCGTTCGTCAACTATTTTCTCCCCAATTTTATTTTTACCATCTGGTGCAGACATAAAGCTTCTACCTTCATCTGCAGAACGTGCATTTAATGATCTAAACATATTACGCAATAAATCTGCCGATGCAGCCGGTTCTAATATCACTGTATATTTACCTGGCTCTATAGCTTTTGCTTCTCTAGATAATACTGCCTTGTCGATTGCGGTTTTTGCAGCTTCATCAGCATCGAACTTATCTACATCGTTAAAATCTCTTTTAACCCAACCAGAACCGGTACCGTCATTGGTACGCATGGTTACCGTAAAATCAACATCCGTAGATTGGTTGTAAGCGAACAATCCTTTAGAATTGATCATTGCGTTGAAACCCGCGGAATCATTTAAAAAACCTGCTGCTGTAACATCTTTTGCATCTGCAGGAACAATACTGCTGCTCGCTACTTCTGCTCTATATTCTGGAGTTACATTTGCAGTTGATTCACTATACGTAATTGCTTCATCATACATCTGCGGACCTAAAGGTTCCATAAACTCAGGGTTTTCAGGAGATAATTGCGCCAATTCCTCGGCTCTTCTTACTACCTTTTCTAATGATGCATCATCAAATTCATCAATAGTTGCCGTACCTGATTTTTTACCAAAACTAGATTGTACCGCCAAACTTTGATTAGAACTGTACCCAGATGTAGATACCGTATTTCGTGCATATCTTATATTACCGCTGTTATAACCGCTTAAATTTATCTCGCAGGTATCGGCTTTGGAAAAGCTCAATGCTTTCTCCAATATTTTTCTTGCTTCTTCTTTTGTATAAATTGCCATTGTTGTTCTTTTTTGAGTGAAACAATTAAATGTTTCTACCGGTGTTAATTACGTTTACATCATTGAACCTGGCAGTAGAACTACCATGAGATACTGCGCTCACCTGTGAAGGCTGCCCTTTACCATCGAAGAATGTACCGAACAAACGGTAATCATCTTTATCGCAAATCTTAACACATGAATTCCAAAACTCCTGGGTATTTGATTGGTATGCTACATCTTCTAACATGCCCACGATTTCACCATTTTTAATTTCGTAAAAAACAGTACCACCAAATTGGAAATTGTAACGTTGCTGATCTATTGAATATGATCCACGACCCGCTATATAAATACCTTTCTCTACATCTTTGATCATTTCAGAAATAGAATATTTCTCTTTGCCCGGCACTAAAGAAACATTAGGCATACGTTGAAACTGAACATCGTCCCAGCTTTGTGCGTAGCAACAACCGTGAGATTCCTCTTCACCAATCATATGTGCTTGGTCACGTATGGCTTGGAAATTTGTCAATACTCCGTTACGTACCAAATCCCACTTCTTGGCTTTCACTCCTTCATCATCATAACCAACAGCGCCTAAAGAACCAACTTGGGTCTTATCTGCAACAAGGTTTACAATATCGCTACCGTATTTAAAATTGCCTGATTTCAATTTATCCAAAGAGGCGAAACTAGTACCGGCATAATTTGCTTCGTAGCCTAATACACGATCTAATTCTAATGGGTGACCTACAGATTCGTGAATAGTCAACCCTAGGTGATTAGGTTCTAAAACCAAATCATATTTACCGGGATCAACTGACTTTGCCGTTAGTTTTTCTTTAGCTTGTTTCGCTGCCATAGTAGCATCTTCTACCATGTCATAACTATTTCTGTATAAACGTAACCCTGCAGGACCTTCAAGTTTTTCAGATTCTAATCCGTCTAAATACTCATACCCCATACCTACAGGTGCACTCATATTCTCTCTAGTCTTAAAAGTACCCGCAGCCTTATCAACAGCAGTTACCCTTAATGTTGGCCACAAGCGGTGTATATCTTGATCTATATAAGAACCATCGGTAGATGCAAAGTATTTTTGCTCGTTAACCATGAATAAGGCGGAATTCACAAAGTTTGCTCCGTTATCCAAAGCGGCTGCATTTGCGCTTAATAAAAGGTCTACCTTTTCTGAAACAGGTACTTCTTTAAAATCTTTCTTGATCGGTGTTTTCCAAGAAACTTCTCCGTAAGCATTTACGGGAGCCAGTTTTACCGGCTCTTTTTGAATTTTAGAATTTGCTTTGGCGATTGCAACAGCTTGTTCTGTTGCTTTTTTAATACCGTCTTCGGTAACGCTATTGGTTGAGGCAAAACCCCAAGTTCCATTAGCAATAACACGAATACCGATACCGAAAGATTCTGTATTTACTACATTCTGTACTTTATCTTCCCTAGTGAATACATATTGGTTCAAGTACCTACCAATTCTGGTATCTGCATATGTTGCCCCTAAAGATTTGGCTGTGTTCAATGCCACATCTGCCATTCTCTTTTTTACCAAGGTATCCATACCAGGTTCTAGCAAAGCCTCCGTGGGGATGTCATTTCCTAGCAATAATGATGGCATCATTAGTGCTCCGGCACCCAACCCGGCGTACTGTACAAAATCTCTTCTTTTCATGTGTTAGTTTTATAGTGTTTCAATGTTGTTAGCGTTGTTCTTTAAGAAAACAACTATTTCTAAGCTTACCATATGTAATAAGGACAACTCGTGAATATCCCTTTTTACGGTTAGTTTGAAATATGTAACTGAATTCGTGCCCTCTAAAAATAGTTAGGCTTTTGAAACTATTATGTTAACCTTAACATAAATTATAACATTCAATACCGCTTTTGAGAATAATATAAAAATGGGGCATTGATTTTTTGTTCTTCGGAAGGGTAGGAAAGGAAATTGAAAATTGGATGTAAGGATAATTATTTTACTAAACTGATTCGACAAGGAAAGCCATAATGACCTGAAATCGGTTTATTATTATTGTCAACCAATGAAAAATCTGGTAACAAAGGAGAAATCAGTGATATAGTGAATAAAAAAAATGCTTCTCATAGTGATTTAAATAATGGTTTGATATCACCCTACTTTTCAGTACATATTGAATAAAAAATCAATAATATCGAATCTATAGAATAACAATGCCTTTTTTATTCTTCAACTATAAATATTACTTTCCTTTTTTTTGATGTATTATAAAAATCTTTTGATTTTAATTTATTCTTTTTGAAAGATAAATTTCGTTTGAAATTTGATTCAAAATGATATATCGTATTAATATCAATACCTGTGATCTTTACAAAATTTAATTCTGAAATTTCAGTCAATTCTATAGCTATGGGTGAACCTTGAAGTGAAGTCTTTATAATCGGATTTTCTATATCTTTAAATTTACTTTTTGGAATTTTTACTAATCCGTTATCTAAATCACCATAAAAATACTCTTCGTTGTATTTAATATGCACAAATGCAACTTCTTGCTTATCAATAATCTGAACAATCAAAGTGTCAGTTTTATTTACGCGATCATAAATTTTAGCAATTTGATTTTTACTTTTAATTGCCTTTTCAGAATCTCTAAAACTTAAAAACAATTTATTTCTTTTTATTTCATAATTTCCTTTCCCATACCAAAGTTGTCCGTCATCAGTGTTATATCTATGTTCGAAGACTTTTGACTCAGGAAATAAATAATATTTATTACTAAACATTGAAGAATTTTTCTGAGAAAAGACCAAAGTATCTTGCGCAAATAGTTGCTTAGAAATCAATATTAAAGTTAAAATCAGAAACTGTTTTTTCATTTTTTAAGAACAATTTTATTATTAACCTCAACCTACCTATGTATCTTAAACAAAATCTAAATAATTTCGGTTTTCTCCAGACAATTATATATTATCTATTCAAGTCTAATATTATACATAAACTTCATAAGTAGCCCATTTGAACTCTGTAATTCCACTATATCCATTAACTCCATAAAATAACCACAAATCCTTTCTCTATCTTCTGTGTCAATATCTAGATATACATCAGAAAATCGTTTGGTTCCTATTGCAATTTTTTCAAGATATATAGAATCGGTTGGTTTTTCCATTTGGGAAACAAAAAGAAAATCTTTTGCAGCTAGATTTATTTTATCTGTTAAAATTGGCTTTAGTTTTTCAATACCAATACCTGGATAATGATTTTCTTTCACAAATTTTTCTTTTGCTATGAATTTCTCAAAATTTTCTTTCGCATCTTTTGGAGTATGCATATTTGTTGATTTTTGTGCGTTACTAACAAACGTGCAAAAAGTCAATATAATTACAAATAATTTCATTTTTCTATAATTGTGATTAATAATGATAGCTATTGCCTACCTATGCATCTTATCTAAAATCTCAATAATCTCGGTTTTCTTACGCACAGATACCGGTACATTCTCTCCATTCTTCAACATTAAATAACCTCCATCGGTTTTTATATATGCACTAATGCATTGCAGGTTGACCAGGTGACTTTGGTGTACACGAACAAAATCGTGACTGCTTAATAAATCGGCAAAGTACTTTAAAGTCTTTGTTACGAATATCTTGCGTTTATCTTGTAGATGAAAAATGGTATTATTACTATCAGATTCGCACCGTATAATGTCATCTAAGCTGACAATGATAATTTGATCTAGCGTGTGCAACGATATCTTATTGGGCTTTTTCTCCGGCGCTGCAATGGTTTCCTTTAAAATCTGTAAGCGTTCTTTATTTGGCTGTAATTGCTCTTTTGCTCTAGATAACGCTAAACTCAAATCTTCATTCGAATATGGTTTTAATACGTAGTCTATTGCGGCAAACTTAAAAGCGCGTATCGCAAATTCATCACTGGCAGTTACAAATATGATTTTCGACTTCAGGTCTGGAAAAATCTCTAAAATATCAAAGCCCGTACCATCACCCAACATAATATCCAAGAACAGAATGTCTGGCTGATTCTTGCGCAGTACCTTAGCGGCTTCCACTACACTCTGTGCCGTTGCGATAATTTCAATTTCTGGGTGTTGCGTCTCAATATCCTTTTTTAAAAGGGTCATGGCATCGATCATGTCTTCTACTATTATCGCTGTATGCATAGGTCTCTAATAATCTGTTAGTAAAGGTATTTTAAAGGTAATCTTGGTACCATCAATACTACCTTCTTCTTTTTTGATTTCACTGATATGCAGGGTATTGGTACCTGCAATAGATTCTAGCCTTTCTTTGGTAACGGTCAATGCCATAGATTGATGGTCTGTTTTTGGCTTTTCGCTTTGCGATTTAAAAATACCTAATCCGTTATCAATAATACTACATTGTAAATGGGTCTCGCTAGTACTAAAACCTATCTCAAGCTTGCCCGGTTTATTGCCTTTTAAAATGCCGTGTCTAATGGCATTTTCCACAAATGGCTGAATTAACATTGGCGGAATCAATATCTCTTCGGCATCAGGGTTAGTTTCTACCCTGATAGTATACTCAAAAGGTTTCTGTGCCATTAATTGCTCTACTTCTACATAATGCCGCAACGCCTTAATTTCTTGGTCTAAACTAATATGTTCTTTCCTTGAATTCTGAAGTGTTTCTCTCAATAATATGGCAAAGCTATTAATGGTGGCATCCATCTTTTCTGGCTTGTTGCCTGCCATTGCTTTTATCCCATTTAAAACATTGAATATAAAATGCGGATTCATTTGTAATTGCAATGCTTTCTGCTCTAAGGTTAGCAGGTAATTCTGTGTTTTCAATCGTTCTTGCTCCGCTTTGTTCTTTGCTTTTATCTTACGAATGTAAAACCACCCAACACTTAACAATACAACAATTGCCAATGCTAAAACGGACCATTGAAACCAGTCTTTTTTGTACAGCGGACTATCAATAAAAAAACCGAAATTTATAGGTTCACTTTCTTGCCATCTGTAATTTCTAGATTGCACTTGAAAAGTATGAGACCCATAAGCCAGACCCGCAAAATTTTGCTTGTTCTCTTTTACCCACGGACTCCAATCCGTTTCATCTAATCGTGTTCTGTACTCAATTTCATTTGGGTGATCCACATCTACCGTTCTGAATGAAAAACCTAGTTGTGTCTGCTCTGGAGTTAGTTGTAGTACCTTGTTACTATTTGTCCAGTCTTTTAGAATTAAGGAATCAATATTCCTGTACCGCTCCTCTACTCCCGTAAAATAAACTGTTGGTGGTAACGATGCCTTTTTGCTTTCACTAGGCACATGTTTGGTCAATCCGTAAATGGCACCAAACCATAGATTTCCAGAGTCATCTTTATCTACGGCATTTAAGCAGGTTTCTATGCCTAAAAATCCGTCATTTCTACCAAAGTGATAGACGTCTACAATTTCGTTATCAGTATTTAATTCTATTTTATCCACTCCCCTTTCGGAACCTGCCCACATGTACCCTTGGTCATCGAAAATGAGCTGATAGATGTTATTAGAAGATAAATTCTTGCTTCCTTTTAATTGCTGAAAATTTACAGGATTAGTGCTGTTCGCATACCAAATACCCTTACCTGATGTACCTAAGAAAATAGTATCATCATGAAACAAAATAGTATTAACTGCAGTTTGTTGTTCTAAACCGGTTTCAATATTGGTAACCTTGTTATTTTCTATATACCCTAAATGACCATTTTGCGTGGAGTACCACAGCTTACCATCTGGTGCTTTTACCATGCCTTTTATTAGCATATCGGTAATACCATTGCGCTTAGAAAAGGTTTTTCTAACCACAAGGCTGTCATTATATGAATAGTAATTGAATTTCACAATACCATGGGCATACGTAGCTGCCCAGATATAATCATCTTCGGCAATTACGGTACGCACCCAATCTGAAGGAAAGCCTTTGCTCTCATCAATGATATGATTGGTGGTTCTTTCAACGGAAACGGTATCTATCTGAATTAAAAAAGTTTCGCTTGATGAGAACACTAAACTATCAACCATTTTAGTTTCTCGAAATAAAAGCCCTCTATTGTCTGATCCTGCCCAAATATTGCCTTTTGAATCGCTATCGATTGTCTTGATTTTGACATCGAAAAATGTACCCTTACTTGGTAGTGCGTGAATTCCCATGGAATCGATTTTTGCCAAACCAGCTTCTGATGTGGAAAACCACAATCCGTCTGCTGCATTATGCACGGCATAAACCCGATTTCCCTTTAGACCTGATCTTTGATTATAGTGCTTAAAGTTATTCTGAAAGTACTTGTAAAATCCTCCACCAGATGTAGCAATCCATAAATTGCCATTGTCATCTTTTACTACTTTTCTAATATGCGGAGTTGCTAAACCACTAGCTGTATTCAATTGCTTGACCTCAGCAAAGGTATTCGTCTCTACAATTGCTATACCCTCATTGTCAGTAGCTATCCATAGCTCATCTGTATTTTGAATTGACATGGAGTTTATACGCGATGGTTCTGGCATTAAAAACCTGTCATCGTTATTATATTGGTCTAATATAATAACACCATCATCAAAAGTAGCCGCAAGAATTTTGTTTTGATGTGCAATAACGGACTTAAAATTATTGACTTCTAATTTTGTTTTTTCTGTTGCTATATCTCTTAATTCATTCAGTTTCCATAAGCCATTATTGGTTGCTAACCAATAGTAATTTCCATCAAAAAGAATGGAATTGATTTCGCTAGAATCTATTTCAGGATTAATAGTAACCTTACTTAATTCTTTATTTTTAGAATAGATATAGAGTCCCTTTTTAGTACCTACATACAGCACATTTTCAGCATTGTAGAATTCAAGTATTTGTGGGGAATTAAAATTTAGGAAGTTGTTCTTTACTTTTATAGAAAGTCCTTTTCTAGTTCCCACAAAAAGCGAGTCATTTGCCGTATATAAGGCATCAATATAATTAGAGAGTAAATCGTCACTTTCATTCCATACTTCAAAGGTTTCGCCATCAAAATTTGCCAATCCGCCACCTTGGGTTCCTAACCATAGATAACCCATTTCATCTTGTACAATATCATATACTTGAGACTGTGGTAAACCATCTGCAATGGTATATGCTCGTAGCTGGCTATTTTGCGCAGCAATGTACATTGTTCCAAAGAAACAAAATACCAATAAGACGTATGTTCTAAGCAGATTCAAATATGTGTGCTATTTTAAGTAATTATCTAACGTTGTTATGCCTATAATATTTGATATAATATAGGGTCTTGTATGTTTGTGTTTTGGTACTCACTGGTATCATTAGCCTGCAAAATAGGTGCCAATACGCAGAGTACGGTTGTTTTTCCTTTTATTATTAATTTATTTCCTTGTACCCTACTTCTCCAACGGAATTTTTCTATCGGAATGTTCAATTTAAATAGTACCTCAGCCATTTCTGGAGATTCTGAAATCCAATCCATAATTGCTTCTTTGTCTTCTAAAGTAGGAATATCGGTAACAGTATCAAAAGTAAACTCCCAATCTATCGGAATATTAAACTTGAAACTATAGGCTTTACCAAATGAAGACTCTTGCCTTGTCTTTAACGCAGTAAACCAATCGATAGCTACATCAGGATATGCTTGTTTAAACTCCTTTGCAAGATGCGCAGGTCCTTTAGATTCTGCTGTTGGGTAATAGCCGTAGTAGGGCTTTGCCAAATAGTGATTTGCATATTTACCACCGAATACATTAAAATATGAGGACGCCACTACTTGCTCTGCTTTAAACGTATTTTTCAATTCTTGAAGTAAGGGTTGATTTTCTCCTAATCCGCACGAATGAAATATGATTTTAGAACTACTAGCAATGTTCTCACAAATCGTTTCTATACTATAATCTTGTATTGCATTTTGTAAAGTGGAAACGGTAATTCGCTCTCCTGTTTTTGTAGTCTTTAAAGACATACCCAACCAGGCATTACTATGACTTACAATGTGTATTTCTTTAAAACGTACTTGATTTTCTCCTGCACTATTTAGATAACTTACAATCTCATCAATAGCATATAAGCTATCTACAATTTGCATTCCTTGTTTTACAAAATACTGCTTGGCATTGCTATAATAGGTATTATCACCTTCATCAAAACCAGCAATAAATACTATAGCTCCTTGTACCATTTCTTTTTTGTTAGGTGAAGCAAGTGCCGCCTCCGACTGTTGCGAAAACGGCTTCTTACTACCTAGCATCAGCACACTAACCAATACTATAATTAAACACTTATTCATAATTATTTTTTAAAAGTCTATACTAACTACAGCATCATCCTTAACCTCACGAACTTGTTCTTTTTCTGTCAACTTAGAGCCGTTCCACACATAAGAAGTGGTAATGAATTCTACGTTGTTTTGAGCCAATGCATCATCAAGTGTTTTGATGTTTTTTGTAATGGTCGTTTTCAGTAAAATAGTACTCTTAACGCCTTGCATATCCGACGGAAAAACAAAAGACTCGGTCTTTAAGTAATTGGTGTCTGCATAATCTATTAAATCTGCCACTTTCTTGAATCTACCATTATTCCAAAACAGGTAGCTCTTACCTACTTGGTAACCTGTGTCTTTATCAGCTAAATCTACTGTAATCACATCTTCTACATTGAATAGACCTAAACTACCGTGGTTTTCAATATGAACCGGAATCGCAGCCAAACTATCTAACACCATTTTGTCTAATTGTTGTCCGTTTTTAAAGGCACGTAATTGGTATTTTACTTCTGTAATACCTGATTCGTTTTTGGCACTACTTTCATAACCGTACACAAACTTCACTTGGTTGTCTGCAATACTCCCGAAGGATTTCTGAGCGATCATGCCTCCCCAAACCCATCCGGTTTCATTGCCTGTGGTTACTCGGTACCAGTGGCTATTGATGCCATCTATTTCTTTAGAGTACATGCTTTTTTCCCACAGTACCATTTTAGTTCCAATATCTAGAAGTGTTACTTTTTTACTTCTAACAGATGGCTTTTCACGAAGAAATACTTTGTGAGCCAATAAATACTCATACGTTAGTTCTTCTGCAGGAATATCTTTATCCATCACTTCAAATTCTACTTGTTCTATACTTTGGGCGAACATGTTTACAAATGCAAATAAGCATAGGAATAAGGCACTTTTCTTTAAATTTTTCATAATTCTAAATTTTAAGGGTTATTAATAATTAATTGCTGTTATAGCGTCTTCAGTATCAAAATCATCGTCGTTCCAGGCAATGCTTCTAAGTACTTTAATATCTTTAATAGTAGCTGTTTCTGTGTATTCTAATGCTGCTCTTAGTATGGTTCCTTCTTTACCGAATAATTGGTTAGGAAAAATGTAGTGTATGTCTAAAATAGGTTCGTAGGCATACTCATTTTTTATACTTGGCAACGCGATAAAATCATTGTCATTACTTACCAAATAATAGAATTCTTCTGTGCTTGAACAGCAAGCGTTATATTCTAGGGTTACTTTTAAGATTTCATTGATATCTTCTAAATCCGGATTGCTTAAAACCGAGATGCGTATTTCATCTAATAAACCAAAATCGGCAATTGACAATGTTGCCACAAGACGCTCTGGATTGTTTGATTCGATTACGTCTACCAACCAGGTGTCTTCCTCTTCTTGACCACTACTTCTTTGGTTCGTGATATCGTAGGTATCCGTTAATTGAAACTCCTGTGCATTGGTGATACAAATGCTGAATAAAAAGGCGAATAGGATTAAATTTTTCATACTGTTATTTTTAGTTGTTTTCTTTCTACACTACTAAATTACAGCAGAGACAGCGCTTTTATGAGGGTGTTCTAGTATTCGTAGCACCTCATCTAGAATTCGTTGAATATGCTGTAATTATTTATTCTGTACCTGTTCTTTATTGAGTTTATTACAAAAGAAAAACCTGCAAGATTTTACAAATCTCACAGGTCTTCTTCTCCCTTCGGAGAACCAACTAACTAAAACTAACTACCTATTTTTTAAGAGTTATGGTCATTTCTTTTTTAAAGGATTGTAAACTGATTTTCTCCAATTCTAATTGTATGGTTTTATCTATCGTCCAGCTACCATTTTCAAGTTTCTCCACACGTATAACCTTGCCTTGTGCATTGAATTTTATGCGCAAGCTTTCATACTTTTTTAGGTACTCAGTTATTAGTTTGGTATACATCACTTTGAACTCCATCGTCAATTGTCTTTTTACATTCTTCTCTATTTCGTTTTCAAAATCTATGGTAAAGGTGCGTTTGAATTTGCTACTCTCTTTTACCTCAGCTTCTGCACCAACGGCTGAATTATTTACATTATTAGGCATTGGCAACGGTTGCTTCACTTTGGTCAATGTGCCATCTTCATTTACTATGGCTTCATCTACCGCTACAAAAGAAGTGTAGTTGGTAAGTAGGTTGTATTTCAATCCCAATTCAATTACTTCTGCTTTTACGTCTTCATTAAATAAGTTGCTGTAATCACCTAACTCCCCTATTTTCTTTCTTGCCCATAAGTAACGTAATGCTTTATTCGATTTACTTAATTGTCCGTCAGATACATTATATACTTCTCTAAATCGCTTCTTGCCTTGGTAACCGGTTACTATAATTTTCCCTTCTGCCTTGCCCCTATATTTTCCATGGATAACAACTGGTCTTGCCGCAAAAACATCTGGTATACTCTTTTGGGCTAGGTCATACATTTCAAAGCCTTTTGCCTCTACTTTTACTCTCGTCAATAATGGTGTAGCAATATATTTAGCAAAGTCTTTGGCTACTTCTGCCGCTTCTTCAGATGTCGTTGCAATAAAGGATTCACTATTAGAAACCTTTGCCATACCTTCTATTAAATACCTATTGACGCTAGAACCGATACCGAAGGTGAATACATTGGCTTTATCTAGATTAGTACTGATCAGCTCAAAAGCGTCTTTTTCTACACTTACGTAGCCATCTGTAATAATGACCATAGAACGGGCACTACCCATATCTTTTCTTGGTAGTTTATATGCTTCGTGTAGTGCACTTAGTAACTGAGTGCCTCCACCGCCTTGACCATCGGATAAAAAACGAATGGCTGCTTCAATATTCTGCTCGGTCGATTCTACCGGTGTGGGGCTGAAAACAGTTGAACTAGATGCGAATAACTGAACATTGAAGGTATCGCTCATTCGTAAATTGCAAAGTAGGTTTCGCATTAATTGTCTTGATACTTCTAAAGGGTATCCGTTCATAGAACCTGATACGTCTACAATAAATAAGTACTCACGTGCCGGAATATCTTCTAACTCCACATTTTTACTTGGCTCCATTTGATAGGTAAAGAAGTTCTCATCTTCCCCTTCATACATCAATAACCCCGTTTGTATTTGGTTTCCTCGTAAGTTATAATTCAATATAAAATCTCTGTTCGACGGATTCTTATTCCCTTCGGATAAAAAGACTTCAGCTGTTTTTGCATCAGGATGCTTTACGGTTACTTTATGACTTGTACTGTATATATTCTGTATGATCATACCCGCATTTAAGGTTACCGTCATATCAAAATCAAAACTATCTGCAATACCCTTTGTCGTGTATGGCATATTAAGGCTCTCTTCATTTTGAGTGCTCTCACCAGTAAACCTTGGACCCACAACACCTGGTGCTACAAATTGATATTCCCCATTTACAGGTACCAATATTTCTGTGTAATAGATATCTATGGCAATTTCATCGCCAGGCATAATATTACCCACATTCATTTTAAACACGTTGGGTCTGTCTTGGTCTAACTTCGCTGCTCGCTTGCCTTCGCTCAAAGCGGTTTCATATACTTTTTGGGCTTCTTGCTTTTCAAATATTTTGGCATTTACAATACGGTTACCAATAGTCATCTGCATTTTATGCACCGCTGCTTGTGTAGAAAGCGGAAATACATATTTTGCTTCTACTGCCCCTGCTCCTTTATTTTGATATACCTGTGTTACCCTAACATGAGCAATAGTACCAGATATTTCAACTTCTGTTTTTGAAGACTTTAAAGGTATTACGGCATCTTCTGTAGATACCAATAAATACGGACTGTCATTATCTTGAGAAAAGCCTGTGAAGATGGTGCAACACAGTAAAAAGGTGTAAAGTAGTTTCATGATCGTAGTTTTAGATTATTATTATTTGAAGTCAAATCTAACTGCGAACTACTCGTAAAATGGGTGCCTTTTAGTATTCGTTGGGTATGAACTAGAATTCGTAGTTCACTATAGCTTTTCAACTACTGACGAATATCATGTATCACTAATTCAATGATTTATACATTTATCGTATCAACAAACAACAATAAGGTCATGAGAAGAAATTTAGATGAAAAGGAAAGTGCAGCATTACTAAAGCAAAACTACATTGGTAGACTAGCCTATATTTCTGGTGGATGCCCACATATTGTACCTATCACCTATTTCTATGATGCAGATACCAACACCCTAACAAGCTATTCATCTGAAGGTCATAAGATTCAAGAAATGAGAAAAAACCCATCTGTGTGTTTATCTATAGATAATATTACCTCTATTTCTAATTGGAAATCTGTGTTGGTTCAAGGCACTTTTGAAGAACTTTCGCGTATTGACGCCAAGCATATGCTACATGAATTCTCTGAGGGCGTTAAAGAAGTAATATCAGAGAATTACGGTAAAAACCCTAAATGTATAAGTGAGTTTTCTGCAAAAATAGATACTGAAGTTGCTCCTATAATTTTTAGAATCAACATCAACCAGTTAATCGGAAAACTAAGAAACAAAAACTGATTTCATATTTACATTTTAGATCCATATGCCAAATCACCGGCATCTCCTATGCCCGGTATAATGTAGCCACGTGCATTCAATTCTGGATCTACAGCAGCAATCCATAAATGTGTACTTTCCGGGAAAATGTTTTTTATATAATCTATACCTGCCTTAGACCCAATTACCGATACAATATGAATTTGTTTTGGTGCGCCATGATCTTTTAAACCCTTTAATACATTTTCTAGGGTTCTGCCTGTTGCTAACATAGGATCTGTAAGTACAAGAACCTTACCTTCTAAAGAAGGTGCAGCAAAATAATCGACTACGACTTCAAAATCATCTTCGTTGTTTTCATGTTTACGATAGGCAGATATAAATGCATTTTCAGCCGCATCAAAATAATTTAAAAGTCCTTGATGTAATGGCAAACCCGCTCTTAAGATAGAGCATATAACTACTTGATCTTTACTTAAATACATAGATTTATTACCTAACGGAGTTTCTATATTTTTAGGATTATAAGATAGTTCTTTACTAAACTCATAACCTAGCACCTCTCCTATTCTTTCTATATTTCTACGAAATCTCATAGGGTCTTTTTGAACCTGTATATCGCGTATTTCTGAAATAAACTGATTAAGAACTGAATTTTGGTCTCCTAAATTATGAATGGTCATGAATGCAGATATTTATTCTAAAGTTATGTTTTGAAACTTAATCTTCAATTAAAGCACATAAAAATACACATTGTTGAACACAGATTTGACAAAATTTGATCATGATATTTATCATAGGATTTTTTTGTGTCCTCTTTTACTTTTAGGTGGTCAACAAATGAAAACTCATGAAACAAATATTATTACCTACCGATTTTTCTGAAAATGCCGATCATGCCATTTCGTATGCCTTAAATATATTCAAATGTGAACGTACCCATTTTTACTTCATTCATGCTTATGCAGATGAAGTATATGGACCTTATCATAATGTAGATAAGGATACATTCGTCAAACAAAAAAATAGTATTGCCGAGGAATCTGAGAATAAATTACAAAAGCTTGTTGCGGATACGCAAACAAAAACACATAACCCATTGCATAAATATGAGGCAATTTCTTCTTTTGAATCTTTGGTGGATGCTGTAAACAACTTCACCGATAAAAAGAACATAGACTTGGTAATTATGGGAACCAAGGGTAAAACTGCCAACTCTAAAATCTCCTTTGGCAGTAATACCGTGCAAGTATTTAAGTATGTGAAATGTCCGGTTTTGGCTGTACCTGATCAATATAGTTACAACCAACCTAAGAAAATACTGTTTCCAAGTAACTATATGCTTCCTTATAAACGTCGAGAATTAAAACTGTTGGATATTATGGCAGGAGAATTCAAAGCAGAAGTTATTAGTTTATACATCTCTGACTTTGAAGATTTAAGTCTTAGACAACTAGATAACAAAAAATTCTTAGAAGAATCTTTACCCCATGCTAGATTATCATTTACAAGAACGGGTGTCAAGAACAGGGCAAATGCGATTACCGAATATATAAAAGAGCATGATATAGATTTACTGGTAATGGTAAACTCAAGACATTCTTTTTTAGAAGATTTACTCTACCAATCCACAATTGATGAAATTGGTCTTTCCTCTACTACTCCGTTTATGGTAATGCAAAATCTACCTCGTTAATTAAAATTCTTCGTCCATGATTAAAATCCTAATTCCTACAGATTTCTCTAAAAATTCTTTAACGGCTATACGTTATGCCCTTAAATTATATAAAGACATAAATTGTACTTTTTATCTTTTAAATAGTTACATGCCTCCAGTATACCATACCGAATATTTAATGGGTAGCCCAGCGCAAATAGGTCTTGGAGATATCGTACAACAAAACTCGCAGGATAATCTTGAGAACCTGAAAGAAAAATTACAAAAAGAGTTTAAAAATCCTTTACATACTTTCATTACTCATTCTGCGCTAAACGTGCTTTCTAGTGAAGTTACCAGAACGGTGGAAGCTGAGGGTATAGATATTGTTGTAATGGGAACTCAGGGCGCTACAGGTGCCAAAGAAATTTTGTTAGGTACCAATACGGTGCACGTTATCAAAAATTCTAAATGTCCAGTTTTGGTCATTCCATCAAAATATGAATACGAAGCACCTACGCAAATACTTTTCCCAAATGATTTTGAAGTGTCATTAGATAAAAAAAGTTTGGCACAATTATTAAAGATCACCAATTCTCACGTATCGCAGGTAAATGTAATGCATGTTGATACTGGGGATGTTCTTACTCCTTCCCAGGAAAATAATAAAAAACAATTGAGTAAAGTATTATCTGAAAGCGGTTTTTTCCATGAAGTTAAATGTAATGAGATTATTGCGGCTATAAATGAATTTCAGATAAAGCAAAAAATAAACTTATTAGTCATGGTACAAAACAAGCATACCTTTTTAGAACGTTTGTTTATTGAGCCCGTAATCAAGAAAATAGGCTTTCATGTAACAGTGCCATTTTTAGTAATTCCACAATAATAACTATGAAAACCAAAAACATACTTGTAGCAACAGATTTTTCTAATGAAGCCTATAACGCGCTTTTTTATGCTACCCAGATTTTTGCGTCAACAGCATGCACATTTCATATAGTTCATGCCTATGATGATATAATTTTGAGTGCAAAAAACGCGCTATTTACAGGTAAGAAAGAGATGGAGCATTTACAAAACCAATCTCAAGAAAACTTGACGAAAACAGCACATAAAATTGTACTTGACACTGGTAATGAAATATACAAATTCAATACCATTTCTAGTAATGGTAGTCTTGCCAGTGTAATATCCAAAACGATAGATACTCATGATATTGATTTGGTAGTTATGGGTAACAAAGGTAAAACGGGCGCCAAAGAATTATTTATGGGCAGCAATACCATTCAAATTGCCAATACTATTACTACATGTCCCATTCTCGCCATACCTAGAGAAATTGCATTTAAACCTATTGAAGAAATCGCTTTTGTTACCGATTATAAAAAAGGATGTACTAAAAATTCTATTTCTATGCTGTTAGATATCGCGTCAATTTCAGATGCTTCAGTTGCGGTTCTGCATATTAATGAAGAGGAATTAATGACTTCTAAACAGGTATCCAATCAAAAACTATTAGATACCTGCTTATTAAATACACCGCACAGCTATGATGAGATTTGGAACTATGCCGATAAGGCAAATGTTATTCAAGATTTCATAGCTGAAAGAGAGATCAATATGTTGACAATGGCGTATCATAGAAGAAAATTCTTTGAACGTTTTTTACATGAGCCCGTAATTATGGATTTAAGTATCTATGCCACTATTCCGT
Organism: Maribacter sp. Asnod1-A12; assembly: GCF_045063735.1. Taxonomy (NCBI): domain Bacteria; kingdom Pseudomonadati; phylum Bacteroidota; class Flavobacteriia; order Flavobacteriales; family Flavobacteriaceae; genus Maribacter; species Maribacter sp. Asnod1-A12. The sequence goes on along the minus strand of NZ_JBEFNZ010000006.1, from coordinate 2,834,729 downwards.
TTCTAATTCTACCGGTACAAGACTGATATTTATCATATTGAATTAAAAACTGGAACACTATTTTTAGTACATATTTGAATTCAAAATAATGAAAAAAATAATCGTAATTATTTCTCTAATGCTAACAAGTTGCTCTTCTATTAATTTAGTTGAAAATTGGAAAAACCCAGATATCGTTTTATTCAATGCGAATAAAGTTCTTATCGTCGGCATGACACAAAATGATAATACACGAGAAAACTTTGAGACTAAACTACGAAAAGAGTTTACCAGTAGAAATATAGAAGCATGGCGCAGTTTAGATATTTTCGACCTGTCCCTGACTGATTCCCGTAAAACCGAAAAAGAACTAGACTATGTAGAACAAAGTCTTTTAGATAAAGATTTTGATGCCATTTTACTTACAAAAATCATAGGGTCTGAGAGTCGCGAAAATTTTATAAAATCTATCTCTAGATGGGATGACCACCAGTCTAGATTCAACGATGATTATTTAGAACACCAAGGTATTTATTACGATGACAACTACTACGACCAATATACTATTTACCATGCAGAGACTACATTATATTGCATTTGTGAAGGTAAAGAAAGAGCTATGATATGGAGGGGAATCATCGAAATCACTGAGCCTAACAATATTGATAAGGCAATTAAAGATTACGTTAAAATGATTATTGTTGCGATGGAAGATCAAGATTTGGTATTTACTTCTCAAGTTAATTAGTAAACCTAGAACAACGGACTCAGTACTTTACCTACACCTTCTTTGAGCTTTTTGCTCCAAGGTCTTTTGATATATTCATCATAGATTAATTCATTACTGATAAGACAATCCTTTAGAAAATCTTCTTTCAATTGTTTGGCAATTTGTTTGTGATACATAATTGCATTTACCTCATAATTTTGCTCAAAGCTTCGGTCATCTAAATTTGCCGTACCTATAGAAGATATGGCATCGTCACTCACCATTATTTTACTATGTAGAAAGCCGTCGGGGAAAAGATATATCTTAATACCTGCTTTTAAAAACAACTCAAAATAAGAATGTACAGACCAACTTACCACCTGGTTATCTGCCTTTTCAGAAACTAGCAGCCTAACATCTACCCCACTTAATGCCGCAGTTTGCAATGCCCTGACCAATGCCTGCCCTGGTATAATATATGGGTTGGTAATATAAATATAGTTCTTGGCCATATTTATCATAGAAAAATAAGTCTGCTCTAACACAGGAAAATCATCATCCGGTCCACCGGCAACAATTTGTACCAATTCAATAGAATTAGCATCTGGTTCAGCAGGCAGAGGTAGATTTATAGGTTCTAATAATTTTGTACTTACCAAATACCAGTCTGTCATAAATACTTGATCTAACTGCATGGCTGATAGTCCTATAAGTCTTAAATGCATATCATGCCATTTACCAAGACCAACCTGACCTTTTAAATATTTATCGGAAACATTAATACCACCGGTAAATGCAATTTCACCATCTACAACGATTATTTTTCGATGGTTTCTAAAATTCAATGAATAAAAGTACCTGCCAAATTTAAACGGTAAAAAAGAATATACTTCTACACCAATTTCTATAAGTTTCTTTAGGTATTTTTTACTTAAAGAGAAACTGCCAATGCCATCATAAATCATTCTTACCGATACACCTTGAGCTATCTTTTCTTCAAATAATGCCAAAAGTCTATTAGCTAGATCTCCGTCTTCATAAATGTAATATTGAATATGTATTCTGACTTTTGCTCCTTCTAATGCATCAAATATTGTTTCAAAAGTTGTTCTGCCGTCTTTCAATATTTTTAAATCATTACCTGAAGTTGGCGGAAAATGAGAATTCTTATAACTAAGTGTCATCAATTTACCATACTTACGCTCAAATACATTTTTCTGTTCCGGATTTGGCTTAGGTAATCTTTTGAACAAGTCTTTTTTATTCTGAATAAGCTTATACCTTCTTCTATTTCGACCCAATAATAAATAAAGGAAAATACCACCCACAGGTAGTGCAAAAATGGTTAAAAGCCAAGCTAGACTTTTTGTAGGCTTTGCACCATACAACAATATCGAAAATACAATAGACAATGCTACTACAATATAAATACCAATAAAAATTGAAGTCCACATGAGGTGCTTGTATTTTTAAGAAGTTTACAATTACTTCAAATCTCGTTAAACGGCAATGTAGCTGTCAATTTCTGAAAAAAACATGATAAATATTAGCCATTTAAAAATAGCATTTGTTCATAAATAATATTCTAAGTTTTTCATATAAATTTGAAGAGAATAAACTAGAATAAACATTGTTCCAAGTCTTAAATTATAGCATAAAAAAACCGAGATTTTCATCTCGGTCTTTTCTAAACTATTTTAAAGCCTTTCTAAGTTTTGCTTTTTTGTTTTCAAGTCTTTTGACCGAAGTGCTCAACTTGCTTTTTACTTTTTTGATTTCACTTTTCTTAGCATTTTTCTTTTTTGCTTTTTTCAATTCGCTTTTAAGACTTTCTACTTTTTTAGCTGATTTGGTAACTTGTTTAATCTCTGCTTTCATTCCTTTAGTTAATTTATATAGTGTTTAATTTAAAAAACTTCTTTAGAAAGTTATAGTCTTCAAAGTATCCTCTTCTCTAAAATTAAGTTGTGGTACTCATCTTATATTTTTAATCGCTATAACCTTATCACTGTTATATTATTTTATTTACACAAAATTAACATTAAATTTACATTGAAGCAAAACTTTATCTAACTGATTTCTTCAAATTAAACTAAAATCCTACAAGTCTATTAAATCAATTTACTTTACACGAAGATGACTTTGGTCTTAATTTTTCAACATAATTACCCAGGGCTATATCGAATTATAGACGAAACCCCATGACCTCACCTGTAAGTAAACGTACACACATGATTATGACCATCATGATAGTATGCATAAAGTTCTTAGTTACAGCCGTAATGAGTAATATGCTTGTTAAATTAGGAATTGCCCTATTTAAAGGTTCTAAAATAACTGGTAAATTAGTGGGCTATACTTTTACAGGTATTATTGTAGTTGGCTTTTTATATGCTGTGATTGCTAAATGAAATTATGCTTCTAAATTTCAGAATTATACTATATAATTTGTAATTGTCGCCTGTAGTAACTTCTCAAAAATCCTTAGTAACATTCCCATATAATTAATACTACTTTCAAAATCGTATTAAAAGTTTTGAGTTCGTTTTACGACTTAAAGCTCATCTGAATATAATTATGGAATGAATTTTATTAAAAAAACTTGGAATAAGTTCAAAGAACTTTTTAAACAAGGGCTTACTCCTAAGCAATTGTCATTAAGTATTACTGTTGCAATAGTTGTTTCTCTGTTTCCTATTTTTGGTATTTCAACAATAGTTCTTACTGCACTTGCTGTCAGGTACAAATTAAATCTACCCATAATGATTGCATTGAGCTATGTTGTGGAGCCTATTAAGGCACTTCTTTTTATTCCTTTTATCAATATTGGCGAAACACTTTTTGGAACGGCACATACCCTATTAACTTTTGAGGCTATAAAAGCAAGTTATGACCTTAGTTTTTGGAATACGCTAAGCTCGCTTTCATATGAATTACTCTGTGGTTTTGTAGGTTGGGGCTTAACTATTTTACCAGCTTCAATATTTTTTTACTTTTTATTGAAAGAAATGTTAAAATTTTTCGTCAAAGATTCTAAATCAACCAAATGAGTACAAACAAAACCATTCAATTTCTAGGATATCTAGGATTAATCGGATCAATTCTAGTAGGTATGGGAGAATATTTACTCCACTACTCTACTAATATTTTAGGACATTCAGAGAATTATGAATTCTTTGCCTTTGTAGACCTAGAGCATATGACTTTAGGTCACTTTTTAGCGGTCATTGGTCTACCTTTTTATTTTGCTGGGTACATTCATATATATCTAATGTTAAGATCAGGTAATGAAACATTAGCTAGATTGGTACTCGCCATTGGCTTTATTGCCTTTGCCGTTGGAGGCATATGGATTGGGTCTCGCTCTTCTATAGGTAACATTGTTCATCTTAAAGATTCCATGAACCCAGAAGTTTATAAAGATCTACTAGCGCATTATACAAATCATATGGAAGTATTAGTGCAAGCACTAAGGGTTATAGTTGCACTGCTATCTGTTGTTTTCATTGTTGCCATACTTAAAGGCGGTACGTACTATAAAAAATGGATGGCATTTTTCAGTCCAATTGTTATCTTAATTGCTGTGGCACTTGTTGGTTTAGCAATCCCGTCTATTGGTCAGCATACCTTACCAATTCTTATGAACATTACTCATTTTATACTTTTCAGCTTATCGCTATACCAACTACATATTCTTATAAAACCTTTACATAATGATTAAAAAGCTACTTAAAATAATAGGTACACTCCTATTGATGATGATAATCTTAGTCTTTTTCAGATTCTGGAGAGATTCTGTTTCTGATAAATACGATGTTAGTATTGAATCGGAGAAAATACCTGAATTTTCAAATGTACCCCTAGACTTTGTTCATAAATACACTAGTGAAAAATCACTTCCATTAGCTCCGTCAGCACTTATTGATATTGATAATGACAACATCGATGAAGTATTTTTTGGTGGAGGAATGAGCCAAGAAGATGCCATTTACGCATATCGAAATAATGAATTCGTACTAGTTTCAGAAGAAGTTGGTTTACCAAAAAAAGGCAACACCACAACTTCATTAGGAGTTGTTTCTGGAGATATGGACAATAATGGCTTTACTGACCTTATTATTGCTCGCGAAGATGGTCTTTGTATTTACTATAATGATGGAAAAAAGTTTACAGAAACAATCATTAATACACCTGTAAATAAAAAATCATCTCCTGCAGGAATTACCCTTGGTGATATTGATAAGGACGGAGATTTAGATATTTTCTTAGCTACCTACCTGCACAAAGAACTGATGGAGGGGCAAAACATTTTTGAACGCTATGATTATGGCTCTACAAGTGAGTTATTATTAAACAACGGTGATAATACTTTTAAGAGTATTACGAAAGCTGCTGGCTTAGACTACATACATAATACTTTTCAAGGGGTTTTAGTAGATATTGACAATGACTCTTGGTTAGATCTTGTTGTAGTTCATGATACCGGCGAAGCTAGAACATATAAAAATAACGGTGATTTGACTTTTACTATGCAATCGAATCCGTTAACTGGTAAGTTCGCTTACCCTATGGGGCTTGCAGTTGGTGATTATAATAATGACGGCTTGGTAGATTTTATGTTCTCTAATGTTGGTACTACCGCCCCAAATTTTATGGCAAGCGGTGACATTAAGGATAAATCCCTTTTTAATGATAAATGGATTCTGTTTAAAAATGAGGGCAATTTTGAATTTACCGATGCCGCAGAAGAGGCTAAAATTGCTGATTATGAGTTTTCATGGGGATGCACTTTTGCCGACATGAATAATGACGGACTACAAGATTTGATAGTTGCAGAAAATTATGTCGATTTTCCTTTCAGTAAAATATTTAAACTACCTGGGCGATTATTGATTCAAAAAGAAGACCACACTTTTGTACCAACAGAAACAGATAGTGGTGTTGAGAATCCTTTGTATGGTATAACCGCACTTGTAAGTGATTTTAATGCTGATGGACATTTAGACCTTATTTGGGCCAATATAGACGGTCCTTCAAATGCTTTTATCAATAAAGGAAATGCTAACAATTTTGTACAAGTAGATTTAGCAGATGCTGCAGAAGCTATGGGAGCTAAAGTTACCGTTGTTACACCAGATGAAACTTATACAGATTGGCTGGTAACCGGTGAAGGATTAGCGAGTGATCAAACTGCATTACTGCACTTTGGATTAGGCAAAACTCAGCATATCGATAAAATAACGGTAGCCTATTCAAATGGTAATAAAGACGAGATTATTTCGCCTAAAATTAATTCGGTTGTAGATGTTATCAAAGAACGTAATCAACAAATGCCAAATGATACTGTAGTAACAAACTTGAAAACAAAAAAATGATAGAATCTCTAAAAAGAATGTTCAATAAAAGATCTGACGAATTCGATAAAGTTCCTGAAGGTGTTTGTCCTAATTGTTGGGGTGACCAAGAATACGGAAACGTAGTTCGTAAAAAATATAAAGATCTACAGATTGAAGTTAATAATCACAGTAGTAAACATGCCTTTATTCAAAATTTTGTGGTTACCCATTTAACAGGTATACAGCTAAAAAGTAAGGTTAGCGGTCTAGAGTGCCCAACTTGTCATATAACCCCTAAAAATGAAAGCTAGTACTACTTTATTCTGGGTTATAAATATACTATTCCTCATCGGTCTTTTTGGTGCGGGTAGTCTAGTTATTACAGAATTTACAACAGGTGATGGCTGCCCCAAATTTGGGGCTGTGCCTGCTTGTTTAATCATCTTAATATGTTTTATACTTCCCTTTATTTCGCATTTGCTTAAAAAATGGAATCTCATTTATTTCTTATTTACCGGTATTGCAGCACTAATTGCTTTAGTGGCATCGGTAATGCAGTTTATAGGTAATGCAGAATGCCCTAAAACTGATTCAGGAATACCTATGTGCTATATATCGTTACTGATTTTCACATCACTTATCATCCTCAAAAAAATTCAACTTAATTACCTTAATAACAAGTAACTAAGTAACATAATTTACATTCTCCCTTTTTGTATTTAACGCTTATCTAAATTTAGCGAGACTCCAAAATCATACCACGTAGTAAAGAGTATTTTCCTTCACCACTATTTATACTTTATTAAACTATATTCAGTACCTGATTAGGTAGATTACTTCTAACTGGTTATTACTGTACTGTTTTTCTCTTTCGCAAAAACGTAACCTAAATACTACGTTCCACAAACTATTTTCAAATAGAATCAATTATATTTGAGTACACTCGGCGTAGTTGTAATTGTCTTTTATTTGAAATATTAAACAACTGATATCGTTCAATTAAAAAGCTTTTATACAGCTTCATAAATTTCAAGTCAAACATATATGAAAGATACCAAAGTAAGATGGCTACAAGACCTTAGAAGATTTGTTACACTTAAGAGCCAATTTATACTTTCTGGAAACACCAAAGACTTACAACTTATTGACAATGGTTTTGGCGGTTTCAACTGGCATCGGCTAGAAAATGCAATAGATATTGAACTTAAAAGTTTAGGGTACGCCCAAGTATTATACTACAATCCGTTAGACGGATTTGATATTCCTTTTTTTACCGGGAATGCCAATGAGAAAAAAGCCCTGTTCAACAAGCTGAACATACCGCTAAGCAGTCCCGCTAGTTTTAATAATCTAGATACTTTTAATAAAGTACTTCAATCTATAGTCAACTTTAAAGAAAGTCCTATTGCATTGATTGTAGATTTTGCATCGCAACTGCTTATGAATCCTGAAAGTTTGGTAAAAGCGGAGCACGATACTTTTAGTCTTGCAAACGTACTTTCACAAACCACAAATACAAGACCCCACGGTACTCCTCCCAGTCCATTTTACAATTCGGTAATTTGGATCGTAGATAAAGAAGGTGATCTACCTGATTGGATGGTGGTAAACAATCCTAAGATACGTCACATTCCCATTGAAAAACCAGACCACATTGTACGTAGAAGACTTGTAGATACATTGATACAGGGTTTTGGAAAACAGGATGAAGATGTAGATAAAATAGTGACCGATTTTGTAAATGAAACTGAAGGTCTATTACTTTTAGACCTTGTAGCAATAATTGAGCTTACAAGGGCAGAATCTATACCTATCACCCATATTGCCGATGCAGTACGTAGATACAAAGTTGGGGTTACAGAAGATCCTTGGATCAACATTGACCGAGAGAAAATTGTACAAGGAGAAACCTTTATTAAGACCCGTGTAAAAGGGCAAGATCATTCCGTGCAACATATTATGGATATTGTAAAAAGGGCTATTACCGGTGTTGGTTCTTCTAAACGAAATAGTCGACCTAGAGGTGTAGTATTCTTAGCAGGACCAACGGGTGTTGGTAAAACGGAATTGGCAAAAACACTGACCAGTTTACTTTTTGGAGACGAGAATGCATACATACGCTTTGATATGTCTGAGTTCAGCGCAGAGCATTCTGATCAGCGACTTTTAGGCGCACCTCCTGGGTATGTGGGTTATGATGTTGGCGGTGAATTAACCAATGCAGTACGCGAAAAACCCTTTAGCGTACTTCTATTTGATGAAATTGAAAAAGCGCATCCACGTATATTAGATAAGTTTCTACAGATACTTGACGATGGGGTTTTAACCAGCGGTCGTGGTGATAAGGTTTATTTCTCTGAAACCCTTATTATCTTCACATCTAATCTAGGTATTTACAAAAAAACAGCTACCGGCGGTCGTATAGCGCATACTTCTTATGAAGATCCTTTTGAAACCATTCAAGAAAAAATTAAATATGAAATAGAGAACTATTTCAAGTTTGAACTGAACAGACCTGAACTTCTAAATCGTATTGGTGATAATATTATCGTTTTTGACTACATAAGACCACATGTTGGCGAGATGATTTTTGATATGATGCTTGATAATCATTTAAAGGCCATTCAAAAGCAACTAAATATCACCCTGAATCTAGACGAATCTGTAAAAAAGGTTCTCAAAGAATTAGCCTTAAAAGACTTAAGTAATGGTGGTAGAGGTATTCGAAATAAAATAGAATATCACTTCATTACCCCTATTTCCCGCTCTCTTTTTAGTCTTGACCCTTCACCAAATGATGTTTTGAAAGCTACTGCTATTACTGTGGATAACACTGGCACAACTATCACCCTGCAAAAACAATAACCTTTATGGATATTCATATATCTAGAGTGCACTATCCCGTTACAACACTAGGACCTGGAAAACGGATAGGTATTTGGCTGCAAGGCTGTTCAATTCATTGCGAAGGTTGTATTTCTATGGATACTTGGCAATTTAACATCAACAAAGTAGCTATTAATGATTTAAAGCAAGTTTTAAAAGCTTGGTTACCGCAGTGCGACGGAATTACCATCACTGGTGGCGAACCTTTTGACCAAGAAATTGCACTAATAGAACTACTTGTATTCTTAAATTCTTTCAACAAGAATATCTTAGTGTATAGCGGCTATCCATTTGATGTGTTAAAGGAAAAAGAGCTGGTGCAAAATGGATTGATAGATGTTCTAATTTCTGAACCTTATGATCATAGTGAAAGTCAGACCAAACGACTTCTAGGTAGCGATAATCAAAAGGTTCATTTTTTAACAGCGTTAGGCAAAAGTGAATTTACTACGTACTTAGAACAACCCATAGAGAAAAAACTAGATATTCATATAACCCCAGAGACTATATGGATGGCAGGCATACCCATTGACGGAATGAATGAGATAACTCAAGTAAGTAAAGAAAATAATGTAACCCTATCTCACAGTCAAGCAGTGATTAAAAATTAATAATTATGAAATTTGTAAGACACTGCCCCGCTTGTAATAGTGAACGCCCCGTTCAAGAAATGTACTGCCAAAATACGGTGAATGATGCCACATGTAGTTGGTTGTTAATGAACGTTACCCAAACACCAAAGGGCGGCAAGGTAGAAATTGAAAATATCCCTGAGGTTGTTAATGCACGCCACTGTACTAACGGACACGAAGTACAGCCAAACGATTTTATGTGTATGGAATGTGGCGCAGATATTGAAACGCTTTCCGTACCACAAGAAAATGATAATGTTAAGCAAATAGACGAATATCAAGTTGTAAAAACAGTACAGGCAGAACGCACTACCAAAGAATGTTTTATTGTTAAAGACGCAGCCGATAAAAAATACTTTCTCACCTTATATTTTGAAAATAGCGAGCCAGACAAAAGTATTTATAAGGTATTGGATAAAATGGATAGCGACCATATTGCCACACTTATAAAAACTGGCGAATGGAACGGTCGCTTTTTTGAAGTTTCCGAATGTATAGATGGTGGATCTTTAGATAAACTTGGTTACCTAGAGCTTAATAAAATAGAGAAATTAGTAGATGAAGTTGGTAGAGCAATACATGATTTTTCTGAGGCTGGTATTCGCCATCGCGATATCTGTCCTAAAAATCTACTGCTTAGAGATTCTGAAAATTTTGATGTTGTAATTATAGATTACAGTTCTGCACGTTTGTCTGATTATGACCTAGATACCGACACCCCTATTGAACTCACAAGATATACCGCACCAGAAGCTATTATTGGTGGCATTAGTCCTGCTTCAGATTGGTGGAGTTTAGGTATGATCGTTCTTGAGCACATCACCAAAGGGGCTTTCTTTGACAATATCAATGACAAAGCCTTTATGATACATTTAATCACTAGGGGTGTGGATATTCCGCCTTCTATTGATGAGCGCATTTTACTTTTACTTAAGGGATTACTTTACAGAGACCCAGTTAAACGTTGGAATTGGGAACAGGTTGATAAATGGCTCAAAAATGAAGAGGTCTTAGCTCCTGTAGAACAGCATACAACAACTACAAAAAAAGAAAAGAAGATTACGTTAGGTTCTGAAAGCTACACCAATGTTGCTTTTTTTGCACTGGCCGCTGCCGAAGAAGAACATTGGGAAGAGGGTTTATCGCTTTTTAATTCTGGTTCTCTTGCAAGTTGGGTAAGTGAAGTACTTGGTAATGACCAAAAATCTGCTGCCGTACGTAATCTTAGAAACAAAGAAGACATTGCGCTAGAATGGCGCTACCCCCTAGCCTTAATGGTTCTAAACGAGTCATTACCGTTAACTTGGCGTGGACAGATCGTAATCCCGGTATGGCTAATGGGGAATACAAAAGAAGCTATTAAACTTGTGGAAAGTCAAGTGCCCGATTATCTGGCAAGTATTCAGCGAGAAAAGTGGCTTACACAACTTAAAGAAAGAAAAGCTAACATTGCGCGTAAAGCCAAAAATCAGGCAATTCAATTAGACAACGATAAGTTTTTAATCTATAGCCTTAGTTCTTCTCGAGTTAAACTTAAATCTGAATTAGATTTCTTACGCCGACTCTACCCGGATGCTCATAATGGCGGACTCTCAGATGTCATGAGTAATCTACGTGTGCGGGAAGAAGATATGATACTTGTTTTAAGTGCCAACCGTGATCAGTTTATTACACTTGAAGAACTTTTAAACAAGACGAAAAAACTTGCAAAAAAGCATGATCTAGAACTCAATATTCCTTTTTATGAAGCATGCCTTGTAAAGTATAGATTAGAGATTTTTGAAATGCTCAACAACCATTTAGAAGGTTTCTCTCGCTGTAATAATGAAGCGCTAGATAGATGGGCAGATCGTTTTAGAATTGAAAAGCGATTGCCCATTATACCTTCCGTTTTGTGTCTTTCTGTACCCAAGAATCAATGGATTGCCCCACCAAAACATGAATACGGCTCTAGCTTGTTACGTCATTTTGAGAAAAAGGTTGTTTATGCCTCCTCTAGAGGACCGTTGGTTAGGTTAATCATATCAAAACACTCTGCTCGTATAGATTTAAATGAACTGGGTACAAGTTTAAAAACTACGGAGAAACTTGTACAAAACATTCTTAAAAGGTCTACAGGTACTGAAAATGTAGACCCCTTGGCTTTCAACAAGAATGCACTATTAGCAAGACGCACTAGAAGAATGCTGCTTAAAGCTGCCAATTTTAAAAGAGATACGGGTCTAGATTCCCTGTTTATGGGTTTTCCTTTTTTGATCGCACAACAGAAAATGACCCACAGACCGCGCATAATGCCTATTTTATTATGGCCCGTTCATCTAGACTTTAGCTCACGGGCAACTACATCTTTGAAAATCAGTTTTGATTATGCTCAAGGTGAAATAAGACTGAATCCTGCTCTTGCTAATACATTAGATCCTGATAGCTACAAAAAAATAGAAAAAATAAGCCGTGAGATTCTTGGGAGGCAATCGTTGCATAGTTCTAAAATTATAGATGCTTTTAGCACATGTTTTCCTGCCAAGAGCAACGAGCTTGCCGCCCACCCTAGCGTTAATTTTAAAAGAGATGAAGTTGGAACGGAGCTTCATGCATCTGCAGTATTCTTTAATGCAAATTTCACAGGTCAGGCTATTAGTGAAGACTTAAGACTATTACAAAAATTACCGCATACAGGTTCGTCAATGGAGCCTATCTTAAAAATTTCTGAACCTGAAATTATAGAACAGGTTGCCGATAGTACAGAAAACGACCGCTACACTACAATGGCAATTGACCCATCTCAAGATAATGCCGTACTAAAAAGTAGAACAGCTCCAGGTATTGTAATAGAAGGTCCACCAGGTACGGGAAAAAGTCAGACCATTGTAAATATTATTTCAGATTGTATTGGTCGTAAAGAAAAAGTATTGGTCATTTCTCAAAAGAGAGCTGCAATACAAGTTATTCTAAAAAGATTACAGGCTGTAGGTCTAGAAAAGAGAGCTTTGTTGATTACAGACTTAGCAAGAGACCGCCAACCCATAATACAAGGTATTAGAGAACAAGTAGCGCATTATTATTCTCAACCTTACAATCAAAATACATTAGATAACCTAGCTCAGAAACGCGAAAATTTAGGTAAAAAAATAGATCGAATAGAGGCTAATCTTGATGTACTATCGCATCAAATTCATCTTGTAGACGAAACTTCTGGTTTAAGCTATCGCAATGTACTTTCAGAATTAATTGATATTACCTCTAAAGAATACATTGAAGTTCCAGAGCTGAGAATGCTTTTTGAAAACAGTACTAGAAATAAGCTTAACATCCATATTGAAGAAATAAGTAGTTTAATAACAGACTGGGTTCCGTCTAAATATGAAAACAACCATCTTCAAAACCTACAAGTCACTTCTTTTGACAGCACTACAGAAAATGTATTGAACAATGACTTAAAGACCTTTTACGAAGCAGAGAAAGAGCGTGTACAATTCATTAAAGAAACCTCTGGAAAGTTAGACACCCCAAACGCTGCCCATTATAGTGAATGGTTAGCTGAACATAAAGAGGTATTACTTAATGTATCAAAACCCCAGGCTTCTCAAAGTCAACTCTGGCTAGACCTTCTTTATGATGAATTTGACAATCGTTCCATAGGAGATGATATTCATAATAAACTTCTCAATTTATTAGCGCAAGTAGAACAGCTCATCTCTAATTATCAAGACGACCGATTCGCTCAATATTTTGATTCTTTAGATGATGAAAAAGTATTGAAATTAAATAAAGCTTGTGCTACCTACTTGAGTACTTCCGGTTTAAAAGTGCTCAATCCTTTCTATTGGCTATCTAAATCACAACTTAAAAAAGTAGCAAATAAGCACAATCTTCAATTATCCGAAAAAACCGTTAGAGAATTACAAACTACCGTAAGCTATGAGAATAATTTTAGAACTTATCGTAATGAATATGCCCAACATCTGGTAAAGTTAAAAACCAATTCGCTCGTTATAGAAGAACCAAGACGACTAGCGGTAGACATAAAATCAACTGCGCGTGAACTTGAACAAGCCAGTTCGTTAGTACGTATTTTAACAACCTGCCCTGCGAAAGAAGAAGCAAGAACAGTTTTAGAAACCGGAGATGAAAATGGGTATACAGAATTCTCAGTTGCTTTAGAAAGTGCCAGCAAACGTTATAAAAACAGGCAACAATCTATTGAAAAATTACAGGTACTAGAAAAATGGTTAACACCAGAATCCGTCTCCACATTTAACGGTGCAATAGTGCAAAACGACACCGACCTAGACCTAATGGAGAATATCATTGCTGATATGACTGCTTTTGTTCCCTATCAAAAATTCAGAATACGCTTCAATGACAGTCCGTCTAAAAATAAGCTCATAGAAATATTCGCTGTTCTCAGAAACTACGAAAAAGAAATATCTAGTTTTTCTCAGGAAAAATGGTCAACTATCATTGCCACTTCACTACATCGTGAAGGTTTATTGGCTTGGAAGCAGCGTATAGAAAAGTCATACCCATCCATGCTTATGGCCGAGAGCGAGGTACTTAATAAAATTAGTGATCTAGAAGATAATCTAGAGGCAATGAAAGCGCTTAATCGGAATATTTTAGCCCTTAACTATAATTTTGATGATATAGAATCGCAAACCGCATGGAACAGTATTACCAGATTAAGAGGTAAGAATTACAAAAAACTCCGTGAATTTATTTCGGAAGGTGAGCCTTTAGGTCTATTAGAATTAAGACCTGTTTGGCTTATGAATCCAGAAGTGGTTTCTCAGGCATTACCGCTACAAGCCGGTATGTTTGATGTTGTTATTTTCGACGAGGCATCGCAAATGCTAGTGGATCATGCCATACCTGCACTTTATAGAGGAAAACGGGTGATAATAAGTGGTGATGAAAAACAAATGCCCCCTACAGGATTTTTCACTAAAAAATTAGAAGAGAATGATGATGAACTAGATCAGGCAGAACTTGACGAAGACCATTCTGAAGAGGAGCTTGAAAATTATGAAGATGCGTGGAATAAGAAAGAAGTGAAAGACAGTCCGGATCTTTTATCACTGGCTAAAACCGTTCTGCCTACCACTACCCTACAAATTCATTATCGATCAAAATACAAGGCGCTCATCAACTTTTCCAATTATGCATTCTATGATGCCATGCTTCATATTCCTGCATATCACCCTAAAGAAGAAATTGCCGTGGTAAAGCCTATTGAAGTTCTTCGTGTTAACGGAATCTATGACGAACAAACCAATGTTGCAGAAGCAAATACCCTAATTGAATATTTAGCCGAACATTGGGCGCTACCCGAAGCCGAGAGACTAAGTACTGGTATTGTTACCTTCAATAAAAAACAAGCGGAGCTTATCGAAGATACTATTGAAGAATACGCTGCAGAAAATGCCACTTTTGGTCGTGCGCTTACCATAGCAAGAAATAAGCAGCAAGATGGAGAAGACATGGGCTTCTTTGTTAAAAATGTAGAAAATGTTCAAGGAGACGAAAGAGATATGATTTTGTTCAGTACCACTTTTGGTATCAATCCGTTAGGTGCTTTCCGTCGTAATTTTGGTGCATTAGGTCATCGCGGTGGTGAACGCCGTCTTAATGTGGCAATTACCAGAGCAAGAAACAAAGTGGTAATTGCCACCTCTATGCCTACCCAAGCAATATCAGATATTTTGTCTACGGGTAGACTAGCCTCTAAACCACGGGACTATATACAAACCTATCTTAACTACGCGGAAATACATTCTAACGAGCAAATAGATATTGCTACTAAAACTTTACGTCTTTTATCCACTGGTGATCATCAGCAAATAACAAAGGTTAGAAATGACGGATTTAAAAATATCGTTAAAGCATTCGTTGAAAGCTTAGGGTATGAAACCGTAGAAGACAATGAGAACTCCGTATTCTATATGGACCTTGCCATTAGAGACAAAAAACGTGGTCATTTTATATTGGGTATAGAATGTGACGCCCCGTATGACAGTCTTTTAAAGCAGGCTCGTTATAGAGAATTGTGGCGACCTAAAGTTTTAAAAAGGTCCATTCCACATATTCACAGAACCACCTCTTATCAGTGGCTTGAGAATACACAAGAGGAGCAATTAAAATTAAAAAACGCCATTGAATTGGCACTTATACAAAATACATGAGCGGACCTAAAGTAGTACGTATTGTTACACCTCAAGAACGTCAAATTATAAAAGATCGATGGCTCACCAAACTCGCACATGCCTTAAAACGAACTGAAGATTATGCTCAAAAAAATAATCTATTAGATAATGATTTGAAGAAAGGGCTTCTAGAAACCCATGAACATTATGCCAATTTAACCATAGATGATTACCGACAAATTGAGCTAGAAGTACCGCAGCAGATAGCTTACTTAAATGCAGAACTTAAGAAACTTAAACATAAAGTCGCCAGTGAAAGAACTTCAGATTGGGATAGATTTAGGCAACTTAAAAGCACCCATAATGAGTTGAAAGCGCTTTCGAAAGAAAAAAAAATTGTTTTTGCCCCTTTTGATGCTCCTAGTATCCTAACAAAAAGTCATTTACAAACATATAAGTCACAAGTAGATAACTTATATGAACTGCTACAAAAATCAATTTCTAAGGCTGACGCGTTATCTAATGAACAACTGGAATTGCAAGAGCGTTTGTCTGAAGGCGAAAGTATGTTATTGGTTACTGACTGGAAAGCCAAACTACCAAGAACCAAATCTCGCCTTAAAAAACTAGAAGACACGCTCAAAGAAATGTACGTGCATGAAATGTCTCAAGTAAAAATACAAACCTTAATAGATCGCTGTGGACAACTTGATGCCAACGATTTTAATTATGAGGTGCAATTAGATTCCCTTATTATAGATGCTGCGGACTTTACTAAAAATGAACTTGCACTTCGTGAAGCTCGTGAAGACCTCAGCAATAGTTTACTCCTAATAAAAACACTTGGCGAAGATTTTAAATTTGTACCAAAATGGACAGAAATACTTCAATCTATAGAACTTGACCTTGTATTAGAAACAGCAGAAAAGGCTCGAACATTTTATGAAAATACCTCTGAAAGCAAAATTGTAGAAGCAAGAAGAATTGCCATTACATCTGCCCTAGAGAAAGCTGGATATACTATAAATGACAATATGCAAACTGCTTGGGTTGAAGACGGGCGCCTAGTTGTTAAAAAGGAATCAAATTCACTTTACGGAGTTGAAATTATGAGTCCTACCAACCTCAGCCGAATACAAGCACGTGTGGTAGCTGATGAAAACCGAAGTAACGAAAGATCGCCGAGTCTCGATAAAAATGAAGAAGAGACATGGTGCGATAATATTGACCAAATAAGAACCTTATTGGCTGATGAAGATCTTGAAATTATTATTGATAAAATGGAAGAGCCTGGGTCAATTCCTCTTAAAGAAGTGCCTTTACATAGCGGGTATGAAAGCCGTAAGCAAGGTGTTGAGAAGAAACGAAGGAGTTAGAATATTTGTTGGTATATGTTCTTGCTCCATTTAAAAAAAGGCTTAAGCTTTACATATAACATTTAAATGTCAAAATCTTTTTCAGATTATACCATCACCTCGTAGCGTTGATTATAGCATCTGCAATTTCTGGGTAAACCCATTCTAATGTGTTCCTATTAAAAAGACCAAATTCATCGGCATTACCATTGTCCCACCAAATAGGACAAATACCGCGCTCAGCACATAACTCAGCATAATATTCTGCATGTGCTAAACGATCTGCCACATTATTTACAAATGTAGAGCCCCATTCTCCCATTACTACTGCCCTACCTTCGTTATCGAACTTATTTTGAATGGTATTAAATTCTTGTGTTAACTGTGCCTTATCTGTATCTGTACCCCAAGTTGGATCAGTTCCTGCTAGACTGAACAAATAAGGAGAATAACTATGAATAGATACAATTATATTTTCATCGCTAGTTGGAATTTGGTAATCTTCTAATACATTTTCGCCAGTACTTGCGGCATATGTAGAAACCATTATTTTACGAACAGCATTATTGCCACCTGTTGCACGAATTGCATCAACACCTACTTGGTGATATTGATTTACAACATCTCGACCTTCGGTAGTACCACCCTCCCATTCTTCTGGAGACCCTTCGTGGCGTGGCTCATTTAAAGTTTCAAATATTACATAGTCTCCATAAGGTTTAAATCTGTTGGCTATCTGTGTCCATGTTTTTGTTAATCGATCTTTTACAGCTGGTGCATTTTCATATGTGGGTATAATCCATTCGTCATCATGATGAATATTGATGATGACATACATTTCATTACTTAAAGCAAAGTTTGCAATGTTTTCTACCCTATCTAACCAGTCAGATTCTAAAATATAATCTGGCGCATCGCCTGAATGAAACCGCCAAGTAACAGGTAATCGTAAGGTTTTAAATCCTTTTTCAGCAACTGCATCAATCATTGCCTTTGTGGTTATAGGATTTCCCCATGCGGTTACATCTATATCTTCTGTATCTAAAGTATTACCCAAATTCCAACCAGAACCCATGTCCAGCACAAATTCTTTGGGCGATATAGCTCGCATATCACCATTGATAACTTCACCAGGTATAACATCGTTTTCAGTCGTTTCAATACCGTCGGCACCTTCTGAAGGACTATTTTTTACTTGATTTTCTGTGTTAGAGCATCCGAATAAAACAGTGATACCAAGTAGAATTAAAAACGGGGAAATATTATTCATTTACGCTTATTTTTCTAAAGAACAAATCTTGTGTAATTATTACTACACCTGCGACTTGTTTTCATATTAATGAAATATAAGCAATTAGGAAATAAAATACTATTCAAGACAAATACGCCCTTTATAAAGGTTTTATTGATTAAAGCGAGATTTAGATAATCCTAATAAACCCTCGTTGCAAATGACAAAGTGAAGGCTAACGCCTTCTCACTTTTTTGATTCCAATCGTTTACATAAGCAGGACATAAAAGGATTTAGATAATCCTAATAAACCCTTCTTGCAAATGACAAAATGAAGGCTATCGCCTTTTCATTTTTTGTTCCAAACCGCTTTCATAAAAAAGACAAAAAAGGATTTGGATAATCCTAATAAACCCTCGGTGCAAATAACAAAATGAAGGCTATCGCCTTTTCATTTTTTGTTCCAAACCGCTTTCATAAACTATGTTTATGACGCTTTTGGAAACAAAAAATGAACTGTTCTCACAGTTCATTTTCTTATTCAGTCGGGATGACAGGATTTGAACCTGCGACCACTCGACCCCCAGCCGAGTGCGCTACCGGACTGCGCTACATCCCGAAATATTAATGGAAGAAAATCTCCCTTATTTTGTATAGTTTTTCAACTGCCTAAGATCCACTGTAGTGCAGTTTATCCTGAGCGGAGTCGAAGGGCTACATCCCGAAAATTCCGATTGCAAAAATAGAGAAGTTCTGTAAATTAAAATCACTCTTTTCCTAAAACTTAAATTAGTTATCTCAACGAAACTATCCAGTCTATCATTCTATCTCCCCAGTCTTTTAAATGCTCATCATGCAAACCTAGTCCAAATCCGTGACCACCTTTTGGGTAAATATGCATTGTTGCAGAAACCCCTTTATCCTTTACCGCTTTATAGAATAACAAACTATTTTCTACAGGTACTGCGGTATCATCTGAGGCATGGAGTAAAAAAGTTGGTGGCGTTTGTTTGGTAACTTGTTTTTCATTCGAAAAATACTCGACCATATCAATCGTTGGGTTCTCGCCAATTAAATTATTCTTCGAACCTAGGTGTGTCACTTCACCAAATGATATTACAGGATACCCTAACGCCATAAAATCTGGTCGAGCACTTTCATCATCTATACCATCAATTGGCTCATAAACCTTTTCATTAAAATGTGTTCCTAAGGTAGATGCTAAATGTCCGCCAGCTGAAAACCCAATTATTCCAATCTTATCAGAGTCTACATTAAATTGTTCTGCGTTAGCACGAACAAGCCTTACCGCTCTTTGAGCATCTATAAGTGGCACGTACTTTTTGTCGGTCTGTGATACATCTGACGGCAAACGATATTTTACCACTATACCTGCTATACCGTTGCTATTCAAAAATTTTGCAATATCTGTACCTTCCCAATCATAGGCTAAAATTCCATATCCGCCACCAGGAAAAATTAAAAATGCTTCTCCTGTTGCATCTCGTTTTGATGGTAAATACACCTCAATAGTAGGAACTTGAACTTTACTAATTCGCAAAATTTCATTTTGTTCATGTACTTCCTTTTCTAAGCTCTTTAAATGGTTAGGAATTTTATCTTTTGGCCATAATTGCATAATGGTATCTTGGGCAGCGGCATTACCCATAACAACCAGCATTAATAATAATAGCATGTTTTTCATATGTAGTCTATTAGGTTATTCGCAATCCCATTTAAAGTTGGCTATAGGGTCATGCGATGCTCCTTGTAAATTATAGTGCCACCACTCTGTTCTAGTGGACCAAAACCCATGTTTTTCCATGGTTTCCTTGAGCAACTTTCTGTTATCTAAAATTTCCTGAGGTAAGTCAAAATTATCATGATACGCGCGTTTACCAAAAAAATCAAAATCCGACGGCATTTTCACTTCATCACCATCTAGTGTAACCAAAGTAATATCTACTGCTCCACCCTTATTATGAATAGAACCTTTAACAGGGTTTGCTACGTACTGCGGATTAGGTACTATTTTCCACATTTTATATTGTACAGAATTAGGTCTGTAGCAATCATAGAACTTTATTTTTACTCCGTGCTTTTTAAATTCTTCATTTGCTTTTAGCAAAGCCTTTACCGTTTTTGCCCTGGTATAGCATTCACCACAATCGTATACTTGCTCTTTCAAGAAATTATTATCTGTAGCATATCTTAAGTCATACGCAAAGCCATCGCTATAGTCTGCTAATCGAACAAATGTAGTATCTGCAACCCCTTCTAAGCTTTTAAATACAGATTTCTCCACTTTAGGTTCTATTATTGAATCAACAACAATCTGACCTATGGGCTCTTTTTCTGTTGTAGTCTCTTTTTTGGAAGTTTCAGTTTTACAGCCAATAAGTATGATTATATTTAAAAATATAATAGAAATTGTCGTTTTAGGAATTAATGTCTTTTTCATTTATAATTAATTATAAGTAAGAAACTTATATTTTTTGTAAAACCGTTTCATGATAAAGAAAGTAAAAATAACACTCTAAAATTTTATAATATACAATTACATAAGAAACCCTATGATCATCAGATCTGGAGCCACAAAAAAACCTCCTATTTAATTAAAAATAGAAGGTTGCATTGCACTTTTGGTTGTTGGTTTACTTCAAGGTTTTTAAATACGTCAAGCTTTTTGGAACTTGGGTCACCACATTTTTAGATTCGTCTTCTATAAACATGTATTCAATACCTAATTTTTTAGCCTCTGCAACTATGCCAGAAATATCTATTTGTCCTGTTCCTAAGACAACATTGGTATCATCTTCTTCATGACCGGTATTATTACCTTCAATACCTTTTTCCATATCCTTTAAATGTAACAGAGTAATTTTCTTAGGGTATTTCTTCATCAACGCCAACGGATCTGCACCACCATGTTGTGCCCAGAACACATCTAGTTCAAATGTAAAGTCTTTAGCATTCTGTGCCATATAGTCAAACAATGTTCCATTTTTATATGGTCTAAATTCATACCCATGCGGATGATACGCCAATACGAGTCCGTTCTGTTTTAGAATTTTACCCGCTGTATTGAAGACTTCTGTGGCGTGTTTAGTTTCTTCTAAACCCCATTTGTTATCATCATGAGGAACCCATGCACACATTACGTATGTAGCCCCGAAATCTTCAGCATTCTGAACAACTTTTTCAACATTATTTTCCAAATCGCCAAAGCTAGCACCTACGCTTACCATCTCTAAATCATTTTCAACTAACAAGGCTTTAAAATCCTCTAATGGCATGTCATAGGTCTCCCCTCCTTCAATTTTGGTGATGCCCCATTCATTTATCAACCCTAAGGTGTTAGAAACATCCATTTTGAATTGATTTCTAAGACTGTATAGTTGCAAACCTACTTCTTGACCCTGAGTTGAAAAACTACTAATTAAAAAGATAACGGCAATTATTACTTTTTTTATCATCATTATATCAATTACGTAAGTAAATTCCCTTCGTCATCCCATTCGGCCATTACGTTACGTTGACTTTGGTCTACACATTTAGCAATCCATTCTGGGTCGTAGGCAACACCATGCTGATCAAGAACATCTTGCGGTACACCGTCCCAAACATTTGGTGAATTTCCTTTATATCCTAAATCTGCAATACCTACTTTAGAAGTATAATAACCTGTAACGGTCAAGCCACGCATGGTATAGAAAAACTGTATTTCCAATGGTTGCTCGCTTAAAGGCTTCTCTGTATCATGCCAGCAAATTTCATCGCAAATCTGTTTCTTTTGCTCTAAGGTCGCGGACTTAAATTCGGTACCGAACTCCGTATTACTTTTATGGTTCAACCACATTAAACCACCTAATAATATAGGAGCCATTTCTGGAATATCTTTACCCATAAATTCTACAAGTGCAGGTACTTCTGCCTCTATAGGACCACCATGTGGCTCTTTTGGAGGTAATATCACTACGCTTAAAGCCGCAATAGTTTCCATCTCATGCTCGTTGAACAATTGTTCTGCATTTAATTTTTCTATACGTTCTAATTCTGCTGGTGTTCTACCAAAAAACTTCTCACTGCTGGTTGAAATTACTTCATCTACAGATTCGCCATTCTCAGTCTTACATGAATTGAAGACTAGCCCAGAGGTTGCAGCAGCACCACCGAGTATTAAAGTTTGTAAACTCTTTCTTCTATCCATGATTTAAATATTTTGTGCCTTTAATTGTTCTATGATATAATCTGATGCTCTCCAAGAAAGCGCCATTATCGTCCAAGTACAGTTCTTATCTGCTTGAGAAACAAAAACTCCTGCATCTACTATAAATACATTGTCCGCATCATGCAATTGTTGAAACTTATTGGTAACCGATGTTTTAGGATCATCTCCCATTCTGGTGGTACCTACCTCATGAATAATTTCTCCTGGCTTATGAAGTCCGTAATCTTGATCTTTACCAGGTTTTTCTCCTAAATAATGACCGCCCATGTTATGAATGATTTCTTCAAACGTATCTTGCATATGCTTTGCCTGATTCTTTTCATACTGAGACCATTTATAGTTGAACTTTAATACAGGTATTCCGTATTCATCTACCGTAGTAGGGTCAATTTCGCAATAATTATCGATGTTGGCCAAACCTTCTCCACGACCTCCAAAACCAATTACTGAACCGTAATATTTCTTTACATCGTCACGTAGGCTTTCTCCATAACCTCCAGATTTTAATCCGAAGTACTTGTTCATGGCATTTGGATCAAAACCGAAACCGTAGTTTGGCTGACTCATACCGCCCCAAACTTCTATATGATATCCTCTTGGAAAATCTAGTTTTGAATTATCTCCCCACCATGGTGAGTAAACATGCATACCGCCTACACCATCTTCGTTATAAGAGGTTTTTCTATTCATTAAACCAGGAATTACACCCGCAGCACTTGCCCCAGTTGAATCGTGTAGATACCTACCTACCAAATTACTGCTATTACCCAAGCCATTAGGATGTTGCTTACTTTTAGAGTTTAAAAGTATACGTGCAGAACTACATGCAGATGCAGCCAATACCACTACCTTACCTCTAAGGGTATATTCTTTTCTATCTTCTTTGTTGATGTACGATACACCAGTTGCCTTACCTTCTTCATTTGTAAGAACTTCGCGTACCATTGAATTTACAAACAATTTCACTTGGCCACCGCTTTTTTGAGCTGGAAAAATCAAGCAGCTACCTGCCGAGAAATCTGCATATATTTGACAGGATCTACCACATTGTCCGCAGTAAAAGCAAACTCCGCGATCTTCGTTGATTCTTTTGGTCAACATTGAAAGTCTACCGGGAATCACCGGTATGTTCGACTTCTTTGCACCATTGATATAAAACAACTCGTGCAATCTTGGTTTCGGGGGAGGAAGAAAAAATCCGTCAGGATCGTTTTCTCTACCTTCATTGGTGCCAAAAACACCAATTAACTTATCTAATTTATCATAATATGGTTTAACATCTTCGTACCCTATCGGCCAATCATCTCCATGACCGTCACGGGTTTTTCCTTTAAAATCTTTAGGCCCAAATCTTAATGAAATACGACCCCAGTGATTTGTACGTCCTCCGAGCATTCTTGCTCGCCACCACTTAAATTCAGTGCCTTCTGCATGCGTATATGGCTCTCCTTCTACTTCCCAATCTCCCCAAGACATATCCCATTCACCAAAAGCACGGGTTGTTCCCGCTCCTCTTCTTGGCGAATCATATGGTTGTTTTAGTTGGGTCATGGTTTTTGGATCGGCAGGATCAAAAAATGGACCGGCTTCTACAACAGCTACATTTAAACCTGCATCTGCCAATTGTTTGGTAGCCATACCACCACCAGCTCCTGAACCTACGATGATAACATCAAAGATTTCTGAGGATTCTTTTATTTGCATAATTTGAGATTAGTTGATGATTACAATTTAATTCTTTATTAAAATAAGAGCCTTGTTTTTAGCTGAATAACATGCGTTACTGGACGGACGGATATTTTTTAAGCACCATAGTCCGTTTTTTAGCAATTTGATTATTCACTTACAAAGGTTGAAGCAGGCAATCCAGCAGCATTGAACAAAGTTCCTATGTCGGTACTTTTAAAAGCATATCGTACACCTGTCGGATTTTTCACTTCTTTTGAGCTTAATATCACTTCTTCGTTTTTCAATTTTGCCTTTGCAGGAAACCATTCTCCGGCTGCATTTGAAACTTCAAAAAGTGTTATTTTCTTTCCTTTATTATATAATCCGCCCGCGTTGCTGAAGCTCACTTTTAACTGATTACCGTCTACTTCAAATGATTTGTAAAGCGGACCATAAACTTCTTGATCTTGTAATAATCCGTAGTGATTTTTCAATGCGATATTCGCCAATCGTAAGCCTACATCTTGCTTGTTCAATGGATGAATATCTTCTGTGGTACAAATATCACTCGTCATAGCCATGCCCGTATTTTTTAACATCAGAGTTCTTCGTTGCTGGTCTCTCACCATACCACCAGCATATTCTTGGTCATATTTAAATGGAGCTATTTGAGCATAGAAAAATGGAAAATTATCGTTCCATTCTTTTCGCCAAGATGTTATCATACTTGAAAAAAGCTCCTGATAATGTTCTGCGTTTACTGTATTCGCTTCTCCTTGATACCAAAGAACACCCGAAATTTTAAATTTGGTCAAAGGTGCTATCATACCATTAAATAATGTAGACTTCTTTACTGTTACCCATTTATTGGGCTCTATCTTTTTGTGGGCCTCTGCCAAATTCGAGCGTATATCAAATACAGATTCAGGTGTCCAAACTTCTGCACATGAGGCTCCCCATGCATTATCTATTAATCCGATTGGAATATTTAACTCTTTTTGAACCTTTCTCGCGAAGAAATAGGCGACAGCACTAAAATCTTGCATCGTCTCAGGAGAACATGAAACCCAGTTACCCACCACATTTTCCTGTGGATATTCTGAAGTTCTTTTCGCTACGGTAAATAACCTAATATTAGAATAGTTTGCATTTTCGACCTCATAATCTCTATTGTCTATTTTACTATTTGCACTCCACTCCATATTACTCTGCCCTGAACAAAGCCAAACCTCTCCAATCAAAATATCTTTTAATACTATCTCGTTATTTTTTCCCTTAATTATTATTTGATAAGGTCCTCCTGCTTCTAATGTTTTTACATTTATCTCCCATTTTGCATCGTTACCGGTCTTAACCTTCAACGTCTCATCGTTCCAACTTGTATAAATCTCAAACACTTCATTAGGATCTGCCCAACCATAAACCAATACATCTGCATTACGCTGTAAGACCATTTCACTAGAGAATATATTATGAAGTGTAATTTCTGCCTTCGCAAAAGTGGTCACTAGTAGGCAAAGCAAAATTAGGTTATAGCGCAAATTCATAGTTATTGATAAAATTTTGATTTAAATATACCTAAATATGATTAATATTAGCAAATTCATAATATTACGATGATATTTTTATAATATTTCACTCAGAAGTACTTTTTAAAATATATCATAGCGCATTAATAATCAACTTATAAGAGTTGGAATTTGTCATAATAGAAAAATATCACCTTTTATAAATGACAATACCAATAGTATGATAATCAAAAAAGTTTAACCCATATAAAGTATAGCTGTTTTAAAATTCAACAATACACTAGTTAGATTACGGTCAAAAATGATGTAGAAAATTGTGAATATATATGTTTAAGAAAAGTAGTTTATTGTAGTTTTTTAGTAGAATCTCGAACCAACAAACTAGTTTTTACGATTTTAGTCTCATAAGGTAAACTAGGATCTTTTATTCTGTTAATTAACAATTTAGCTGTTTGTTCCCCAATATATTTACCATGCTGACTAACCATAGTCAAAGACGGAGTCACGTATTTAGATAACTGTCCGTTGGTAAAACCAATTATGGAAATATCATTGGGTACGTTATATCCTCTTGCTTTTACTACCTCTAATACTTGAACAGCTATTAGTTCATCAATTCCAATAATTCCATCTATGGTTTTATAATTCAGTAAAAAGGACATCAATAAATCTAAATCATCTTTAACGGTAAGGTTGATAATTAATTTAGGATCGAACGGAATCTCAAATTCCTCTAATGCTTTTTTATAACCTAGTAATCTTAATTTACCGACACTTGAGCTAGAAATAGGGTTTACAACTGCTATATTTTCACAACCAATATTTATTAAATACTTAGTAATTTTATAACCTGCTTCCAAATCATCGACCACTACTTTATCACATTGCACATTATCTGAAACCCTATCAAAAAGTACTACAGGTATATCATTGTTTATAACATCTATAAGTGCTTCATGTTTATCTTCGTTTTGACTTTCTTCGGCTAAAGACATAATAACACCATCTACAGTACCTGCATCAAAAAATTCTAGCGTTTTTGTTTCTTTTGCCTTCGACTCATTACTAATACAACTAATAATATTATACCCGCTTTCATTAGCTACCTTTTCTATACCATATAATACTTGTACGAAGAAATAATTTAAAATATTTGGAACCATTACTCCAATGGTTTTGGTACTCTTATTCAACAAATTAAGTGCAAGTCTGTTAGGTTTATAATGCTTCTCTTTAGCGTATGCCTGAATCTTTAATTTTAGGTCATTACTGATTTCGTGACTATCATTTATCGCTTTTGAAACGGTAGAGATAGAAACGCCAAAATGCCCGGCAATGTCTTTTAGAGTTACTTTTTTCATAATTTGTAACTACAAAAGAACAGATTTAAATTGACATTTAAATTATTCGTAAAAGCAAACTGTCCCTAAGGGTTAAACCTAGGGACAGTTCGTTTTATTGTTCATACATATCATCACCCAAAAACACTAGTGATTATATTTTGGGGTACACGATTTATATGTATTGATTGATTATATTCTCAAACAATTCTTGCTTACCACTC
This sequence comes from Maribacter sp. Asnod1-A12, assembly GCF_045063735.1. Lineage (NCBI taxonomy): Bacteria > Pseudomonadati > Bacteroidota > Flavobacteriia > Flavobacteriales > Flavobacteriaceae > Maribacter > Maribacter sp. Asnod1-A12. The sequence goes on along the minus strand of NZ_JBEFNZ010000006.1, from coordinate 2,807,469 downwards.
TGCAATTGCAACTCACCATTTTCTTTAGCGATGTTGTAAAGATCTTTCATATCTAATTTACCGTTTTCAAAATCTTTTCCTTTACCAGAATCGAAAGAACTATATCTCTTTTCACGTAATTTATTATATGAAGATGATTCGATAATTTTATCTGCAGTGATCAAAGCTCTTGCAAAAGTATCTGCACCACCAATATGTGCGTGGAATACATCTTCCAAATCCGTACTATTTCTTCTTATTTTGGCATCGAAGTTTACTCCGCCACCTTGTAATCCACCAGCTGCCAAGAATACCAACATGGCTTCTGTAGTTTCTTGAATGTTATTTGGAAACTGATCCGTATCCCAACCATTTTGGTAATCTCCACGGTTAGCATCCATACTACCTAACATACCCGCTTTAGCAGCTACAGCGATTTCATGCTGAAAAGTATGCTGCGCCAATGTTGCATGGTTTACTTCAATGTTCATTTTAAAATCATTCTCCAAACCATATTCTTTCAAGAACCCAATTGCTGTTGCACAATCAAAATCATACTGATGTTTCATTGGCTCCATAGGTTTTGGCTCAATAAAGAAGTTTCCTTTAAAACCTTGGCTACGGGCATAATCTCTTGCCATAGTCAAAAACTGACCCATATGATCGACTTCGCGACCTAAATCTGTGTTCAATAAAGACATATAGCCTTCTCTACCTCCCCAGAAAACATAATTCTCACCACCTAAAGCAATTGTCGCATCTAAAGCCAATTTAATTTGACCACCTGCTCTTGCCAAGACATTAAAATCAGGATTGGTAGATGCACCGTTCATATATCTCGGGTTTGAGAAACAGTTCGCCGTACCCCAAAGTAATTTCTTACCAGATTCTTTTTGCTTCTCTTTTAAGTAATCAGTTATCGTTGCCAATCTTTTTTCAGATTCTGCAAACGTTGACCCTTCTTGTATTAAATCGAAATCATGAAAACAGTAGTAATCAAATCCTATTTTATCAAAAAATTCAAAAGCTGCATCTGCCTTATCTTTAGCTGCTTGTACGGCATCAGAAGATTTATCCCACTCAAAACTCTGTGTACCTGGACCAAATGGATCTGAACCTTGACCGCAGAACGTATGCCAGTAGGCCGTTGAAAACTTAAAGTGATCACGCATGGTTTTACCAGCCACTACTTGATCCGGATTATAGTATTTAAAGGCTAACGGATTGTCAGATTCCTTTCCTTCAAATTTAATTTTGTCTATTCCTTTAAAATATTCCTTGTTTGCCATTATGTTGATTTTATAAGTTGTTCAATATTAAATTCAATTCTTTTTTCCAAGTTGCATAAGCTTCTTGGTATGCCGATTTATCTTTCTTCGGACTAAATGTCATTACGTAATCATTATCTAAAATTGCCTTACCGAATGCCTCAAAATCACCTTTATAAAGATTAGCAGCTCTTGCCGCACCAATTGCCCCAGTAGTATCATAAATTTCAATGTCATACCCTATTAAGGTTGCCACAGTATTCGAAAATATTTCTGACCGAAAAAGATTGTCGTTACCGGCACGCATCACATTCACTTTTATACCGTCTGACTCCATGATCTCCATACCGTAGACAAACGAAAAAGCAATGCCTTCTAATGCAGAACGACACAAATGACCTTTACCGTGATTATTTAAATTTAGGTTAAGAATTCTTGTACCTACATCTTTGTTTTTCAACATTCTTTCGGCTCCGTTACCAAACGGAATCATTGTGACACCATCTGAACCAATTGGTACTTCATTTGCCAATGTATTCATCTCTTCGTAAGATTCAACATTAAGATTATTCAATAACCATCTATATTGAATACCCGCTCCGTTAATACAAAGTAGTTTTCCAATTCTGGATGGTTTACCTGGTGAATAATTTACGTGTGCAAAGTTGTTTACACGAGAACTTTCTTTTACTGAAAGATTATCTGTTACGGCATATACGACACCAGATGTACCACCAGTAGCCGCCACTTCACCAGGGTTAAAAACATTTAATGTCAATGCGTTATTTGGCTGATCGCCTGCTCTATATAATATGGGTGTACCCGTTGATAATCCACTTTCGGTTGCCCCTTTTTCATTTACTATGGATTGTACGGAAAAAGTATCTACGATATCGGGAATCATTTCTTTATATAATCCATATTCATCTAATACCAAATCAGCAATTGCATCTTTCTTGAAATCCCAAAAAATACCTTCTGATAAACCAGATACAGTTGTATTTGCAACACCTGATAATTTATAAGCGATGTAATCTCCTGGGAGCATCATTTTATAAATCTTCGCGTAAATTTCGGGCTCATTTTCTTTGACCCATTTTAATTTAGAAGCTGTAAAGTTTGAAGGGGAATTTAAAAGATGTGTATCGCAAGTTTCTGCACCTATTTCTTCATAGGCTGTTTGACCAATACCTACCGCCCTACTATCACACCAAATTATAGATTTTCTTAAGGCATTTCCTTCTTTATCAATAAGCACTAGACCGTGCATTTGATATGATATTCCGATACCTGAAATATCAGATTTGCTAATATTTTCTTGTACACATAATTTCTCGATACCACTACAAACGTAGCGCCACCAATCTTCTGGACTTTGCTCTGCCCAGCCATTTTTTACAGCTTCCATAGACATTTCTGTCTCTGGCTCTGAAACTACTCCAACACTTTTTCCTGTTGAAGCATTTACCAAAGCAATCTTAATAGATGAACTTCCGATATCTAATCCTAAATGGTACATAAATAATATAAATTGGTTTGCTGTAATAAGTTAAACCAAAAATAGTTACTATACCGACCATTCGATATTTGCATCACGAAATATTATCGTAATTAGATTAATCAAAAATCTAAAAGTGTAATTTAATAAATATAAAAAACTGATTATCATCTAATTACATTCTTAATTAAAAACTTACTATTTTCGAAAGGGTTTTCGTACTACCCTTAATATCAGTACATAAGAATTCGTATTTTTAATACTGTTCTAGCTGATTTTGTAATTGTTCTAACTTTGAAAGTGCCTCTGATTTAGAATTTACATCTAACTTTAAATAGATATTCTGAATATGAAAATTCACTGCACTGGGCGTTACAAATAACTTTTGCGCAATCATTTTATAAGTAGCTCCTTGACATAAAAAATCTACAATTTGGTTCTCTCTTTCAGAGAAAAATGCAAAGGTCTTTCTATGAAAATTACTAATGATTTTCTTTACGATATCATTGCTCATAGCAGCACCTTCTTTTTCCATACTACGTAATGCATGTTCTAATTTATCCAAGGTCAATGGTTTTGTCAAATAACCGTTTGCTCCTTTCTTAAATGCATTTTTAATAATATCAAAATCATTTATTTCACTAAACATGATGATTTTTACTTCCCAGTCTTTTTTCTTGAAAAGTTTAATGGCATTTACTCCATTCATATCATCTAATTCAATTTCTGAAAGTACAATATGAGGTTTGGTAAACTTATAATCCTTAATAGCATCTTTGGCAGATGTATAGCTGCCTACCACTTCATAACCATCAATTTCTTCGAAGTGATTTTTATAAACAGAATGTAATGAGGTTTCTTTTTCCAGTACAATTATTCTAATGCTTGAATTTTTCATAATCTCCATAGTTTTTGAAGCTATCATTCTTGAAAAGAACAATAACTAAAGTTAGTTTTAAGTAATTTCAATCAGTTTATTTAAGGATTGAATAACTAAACAATAGCAATGTATTATGAACAAATAGTATTTGCTATAAGTTCACTTTTACATATATAATGACAAAAAATGCCCTGAAGAACAATCAAAATAGTTGGATTGTTCTTCGCAATCGTTCAGCAAAAATTAAATCAAAAACGGATTACCGCTAGTGAATCAATTCAAAAAACTTAGGCGTTTGCCATACTTTGGATTAATGAGATTTCGGAGTTCTAAAATGATAGAAATCTTGCGAAGAAAAAAATGTGTTTTGAAACCGGAATTTAGTAGGTAAAATTCATTCATGGTTGTGGGGGGATTTGGGGTTATACAATTGGGTTTGAATCTTATTGGTGATCGAAATATATATATTAATACAATATACCCGTTGAAAACATAAGAATTTTCGTTCAAATACCAACTTTTTATAAAAAATAAGGTAATTCGTCGATAGTTAACATAAAGTTAAAACCGAGAATCACCACCAATGTAAACCAAAAAATAAAAAAATAAAGGAGGGAACCCAGTTATCCCCCCGGACAACACCCCTCCTTTTATTGACAATTCAAATCAACCATATAACCATTAAGGTTTATAGATTTTTAATATGTTACTCTATACTTATATCATCATCTTCAAAAGTATTAGATGCAGTCGCCGTTGTTTCGCTTACTTGCATGATCCATTTCTCTTGATTATATTTTCCGTTTAAATCTGTACTTGCTGCCATTTGTGCATCGTTCTTATAATCGTAATCTGCCAAGTACACATAATACAGACCGTTTTCCTTATTGTAGAATTGCTTTGGATCTAATCCTTTTTCTCGCAAATCTTTCATAAACGCATTCATATACTTTGTTTGGCTGTATACATTTGCTATTACATAATAACCAGAGTTCATATCTATAACATCAGCATCTACCATCATCTTTACGGGCATCTGTTTAAAGTTATCTCTTGTGGATGGTAATTCTTTAAAATTCGCTCTTCTTGATGCTTTTTCAGCCGCCGCTGTTGTAGTTGTTACCGAAGTTGCTTTTGATGCTGATGCCGTTGCAAATGCATCTGCAGGTTCCGTTATAAAGTCCATTGCATCATCTTTAAGATCATTAGAAGCATAAGATGTGTTTTCCTCTACACTAAAGTCTTGTAAAGAGCTCTTGATCGTCGTATCAATATCATTACGTAACATTCTAACAATTAACTCGAATCGTTCTTCAAATGCTGCTATTCTCTCGACTTCTATAGAATCTTGACGTAGGATCAACTCATCTAAAATAATTTTATTCTCATAGGCCAAGCTGCTTTCTGAAGCCGTAGAAGTAGCTTTAGAAGATGCATCTTGTCTCTTACGACCCGATTTTCTAGCACTATCTCTCTCTTCTATTAAATGAGCTATCTGCTCTTCATAATTACGTACTATATTATCTATTTGATTGTCTGATGAATTATCCGCTACCGATATCGCCAAATCATCATCTTTGAATTTGTAAGCTAAAGTTATTTCATGATTCCAACCTAAATTGGCATCTTCACTTGATAAATCTTTCTCCATTAAATACCCTAAAGACATTTTCTCACTTAGGTTAAAACCAACACCTGCAGCTACTCCATATTCTTCATCTACCGTTGTTTGTAACCAACCGTATTTTGGCATATCTAATAATAACGATCCAAAGTAATATAAACTTCCGTCATAATTCTGACCCACTTGTGCCATTGGCATTAAACGAGCATCTGTAAAAAGACCTCTTGAATGTTCGAATGAGTGTGTATACTGTACCGATGCTTTTACACTTTTAGTAGATAGTTCGGTTAAGAATTCGTTCGTTGTTTGATTGTATTTTAAAAGATCTTCTGCATAAAACCCAAAATCGAACTTTCCTAATGATAAGTTTATACCCGGTTGTATGGCAATTTTACTTTCTTTACGTGCATCTGCCAATTCTGGATCAGCTTCGCTGACAACTATTCTGTTCTGGTCAAGACCTTGATTAAAATAGGTGACATTAGTACCAAATGTCAATACTGATTTATCTCCTAAACGAACTGCCGTTGCGTAGTTGGCATTGAATCCGAATTCTTGAACTACACCAGACCATTGACTATAGACGCCTATACCTACAGCAGTATTTTCGTTTAATTTATTACTGAAACCTAGAAAATAGTTTTGACTATTATCATCAAAGGTTGCATATTGATTTCTATGTAGAATGTTTAAATATGATTTATTCTCACGTACCAAAGAGAACGTTGGGTTTATAAAGAACCTATTGAAGAATAATTGGTTGTGGTACGTACTACTTGATCCTAAATTTGCATTGGTTTCTTGACCTTTTACTGTTTGGACAAGAGCCAATAAGAATAAAGCAATAAATAAACTATTGATTTTATAAGGACTTTCCATAACGATTGATTTTGTGATTAGAATTGAATTTGTCAAATGAATTGGGGGAAATGAATAATGGGTGGTTATTCATCCTCGAAAACAGAACTTGAATACTGCGTTCGTCTATCTGAATTAAAGGCTTCTAAGAAGCGATCGTCTCTATCTTTATCATTTATAGGCTTATCACTTAAATTGAAAGCTACATTTTGGGTATGCTTACCTTGTGCCATTCTGTTAGATACTACAAATCCAGAACCATCACTTTGTAAAAGATTTACCGAATACTCGTCATAAGAACTGTTGATGGTATTACCCATGTTCACAGCAAGACCTACACTACGTTGCCCTACTTCTACCATATAGACATCTAAACCACCGTAACCATCCCTACCGTCTGATGCAAATACCAAACTACCGTTTGAAACAGGGTTTGGAAGTACGTCATTTTTAGCTGTGTTTACTTTCGAGCCCAAGTTTTTAGCTTGACCTAACATTCCGTTTTTTTGAATTGTTGCTACATAAATATCATACTCGCCAAAAGTACCCGGCATGTTAGACGCGAAGAACAAACGGCTACCATCTGGTGATATCGCCGGATGCTTTGCCGAATAATCACCTGGGCATACAGCTACTTCGGTAATTTTTTTCCACTCACCACCAACTTTATCAGCTTTGTAAATTTTGTGTATTTCTTTCTTTTTTGAGAACATACCCGTTGTAGGTTTACGGTATGTTGTTTTACTGTAGTAGGCAGTGTTACCACCATTTGTTAACGCTACTGGTGGGGCATATTCACCAGTAGTTTTTACAGGAACTGACTGGTTTGAAGCAAACTCCTTGGTAGTGCCTTGATTATCCCAAGGTAAAAAATTCCTTCTATTATTAGAGGTAAGACGAGATGGCACAACAGTTCGTGTCATTTTGTAATCGTCTTTAACTAACTCTGTCCAGTTTTCATCTGCTAACTCATTCTGAACTTCTTTACCTAATTGAGAAACTGCGTGGTCAAATCTTTTTTGATAGCTTCTTTTTAAAGTACCATCTTCAGAGATTTCCATTAATCTACCGTACCAGTATAAAGCATTTGCATATTTTTTGGTCAGGAAATTGGCATTGCCTAAATCTTCAAAAATTTCCGCATCAGAAAAACCAAGTGTCTTTAACTTGTTGTAATTTTCTGTACGGTTAGTTACTTCTTCAACCTTTCTTTGTTGAAAACTTGTACTGTTGTCATTGTAGGCCAAATCTTGGCCATAGCCCATGGTTGCCATACAAGCAAACAAAAGGCTAATTTTAATTGAATTGTTCATGTTACTAGATTTTGGGGATTAATACTCCAAAGGTCTTGTAACTCATTCAATTGATTATTAATAAAAATTCATAGGTTTTTGAATATTTTATGAACTATTGAATCGAAATTCAAACACATTCTTCTTAAAATCAATTAGTTGAATAAAATTTATGCTTATTTTCTAACCTGTGTATTTTTTCTTTTATCTGAGATATAAGTATACCCTAAATATGCCAATTGTAAGCCTACCGCTGCCATTTTCAATTTTCTACTTCTTACTAATAATTTTGCTACTCCAAATAGTGGTGATAATCCCATAATCTTTTTTTTATTGTTCCCGACCAAAATAATAGTAAGTGCCTTTTTAGCTTAACTCAATCCCCAAAAATGATATACCAATACACTTATACAATCCCAATGTTTACGGTATTTGGCAGTTTATCGTATAGAGCAAAAGCGATATTTTTTATAGCTAAGTATTACCGTTCTATGCACGTACCTTAGTAGTAGAAATTTTGTTTAACCATAGACCATGAGGTCTAGTAAAATTTAATATATGAACACCGATATAAAAAAAATTGAAGATCATTTAAAAGATTTAATCAGTAAAAATGAAGATGCAATCAAAGGATTTGAAAAGGCATCAGAAAATTCAAAGGATGTAGGAATCAAAAGTTACTTCGAGAAAAAAATTATAGATCGTATGCAATTCTTAAAAGAATTAAGAGCATCGGTACCAGAGTTAGAATTAGGTAGTGTACACATTGAAGGAAGTGCTGCCGGAACATTACATAGAACTTGGATGGACGTTAAAGCATTCTTTGCAGAAGATAATGATGAAGCAATGTTAGAAGAAGCTATTAGAGGTGATAAAGCCGCTATTAATGATTATGACAATGCATTGGCAGATGTTATGATGCCTCATAGATTAAAGGAAATTATTAGAGTACAGAAAGAACAATTGCAAAATGATTTGGAGACTACTGAAGTATTAGAAGATTACAGATAAGAAATCTCTAATCATTTAAAAAAAGCCCTTGCAAATTGCAAGGGCTTTTTTTGTGTGCCATCAAAACCTATTATTTCTTTGTTCTATTAGATTGCTCAGCACGTTTCTTTTTTAACCAGTTTTTATAAAACTTTTCTCCAAAAAAAAGTATTAATGCTTTTTTCATAATAGTGTATTAATAAGTTTTCATTTTATCTTTTCTCTTCTTCAGTTGTCTTTCTAATTCACTCACTGATTCTATAACCGATTCTTCAAAGTTTTCATTACTAGCTTCAGCAAAAATTCTTGGACCAGGTAAGCTTAATCTAATATTGCAAATCATACCTGTTTCATCTGACGATGTATTTTCTTGTTTTAGAAAAACATCTGCTCTAATAATATCGTCGAATTTTGTGTGTAGTTTATTCAACTTCTCTTCTGCAAAACTTTCTAATCTTTGACTAGCGGTTACGCCGTCATATTCATATATAATATCTTTTATTTTAATCTAAAATCGAGGCGTAACTGAAAGGAGTTTTGCCTCGATATTTTCATATTTTTAATTCTAAAATCTTAATTACTTAATTAAGTGTGGTCTATTTATCTACGTTGACCATCCACCCAATACCGTAGCGATCGGTACATCTACCAAAATGTCCCCATTCTCGTTCTCTAAACTCGTGATGAATTTGTCCTCCACTAGACAAATCTTCAAATAACTGTTTCCCTTCATCCAAGCTATTGGTATCAACACTCATATTAATCTGATTTCCATTATTCAATGGTGTATCCGGTGCAGCATCGTATGCCATAAAATGCACACCTTTTCCTTTTAATTCTGCGTGTTGTAATTTTTGACGAAAAGATGACGGTACATCTATTTTCTTATCCTCGTATGTTTGTTTGTTTTTAATATCTGCATCGAATAGGTTTCCGTAGAAGTTCAATGCTTCTTGACAATTGCCGTTGAAGGCTAAATATGCTTGTGTTTTCATGATAATTTGTTTTTATACAATTTACCTAATACCCAATATTCGCTTTGTCTTTAAACGCTTAGTTATTGATGCTATTAATAATACTATTCTAGCACAATCTTATTATCATCTATAAACTGAAAGAACGATAATTTTTCATTGGACCCGGTAAAAATTAAATTGGTAGTCAATTCAAAAAGATGTGCTTCCGTTTCAAAAAAGTGCATCATATAACCTGCCGTATTTACAAAGGCTACATACTCCCCTATTGCCGGCAATCTTGGTAGGGTTATTTTTCGTTTCAACAATACGTCTCTTTCCAAACAATAAGCTCCTGTAAAATATACATCTACATGTTCATTTTCTTCAATTTCAGAATTATAGAGCATAAATGGATCTAATAGAAAATCTGCGCTAGAGCTCATCATCTGACTCATATTCATTTCTAGACCTACCAACCATTGTCCTCTTGCATCTTTTTTTCTGTGGATGACTTTAGCTATCGTCATACCTACTTGATCCAATAAAGAACGACCAGGTTCAATGCGTATTTCTATATCATTTTTGAGCAATAAAGATGCTACCGATAATCTGGATACATCATCCGTAAAATCCAGTACTTCTCTTATAAAGGAACCTTTATTTATTTTATTGAAGTACGGGTAGGTATTGAGCTTTCCGTTTAACTGACCATCTTCCAATCTAAAGCCTAATCCGTTATGATTGAACGTAATATCATTGTTCTGATTTAATACTACGTCCTTTAATTTTTCATTGAAATTGGTCCACTCTTCCTCATCCTCTAAATAATTCATTAAAATACCGCCACCTATATCAATAAAGGAAATAGGATATCCTTTTTCCTTTAAAGCTGATACAATATGAATGCTAACAATTAAACTGAGACTTCGTTGATGTGTAGAATAACTATCTAAATGAAAATGCAGTCCGGTTACTTCTAATAAATCAAAAGTTTTACCGTCACCTACGTAAGAAGCAATAAAACCTACCACCTCATCTACATCAAATCCAAAACGACTATAAAGTTTCTCACCGTCTACTTCAAATCCGCTAATTCTAAAGCCAACATTTGCCTTTTTATTCAATTTAGCGGCTACAGTTTGGGTCAATCTACATTCATCTTCATTATCTAAAATAATAGGTACTCCATTATTTATTGCCAGTTCTATCTGTGCTTCGGTTTTTATGGCTGCAGTCAGCACTAAATTTTCAGCATTTCCGCCCAATGCCAGAGACTGTTCCAATTCTTTAAAACTAGCGGTATCTACACCTATACCAGATACAAATGCCTGTTTTACCAAACCTTTGGATTTATTCGCTTTTCTGGCATAAAAAATTCTATATTTCAATCCGTAAGATTGAAAAACCTGCTGATAGTTTTCACAATTTTTATTGAAAGATGGTAAGTGATGTATATTTATCGGAGAACCATATCTTTCCACCAAACCTCTAACAACCGCTTGGTCATTAAATAGTTCATGCATCCAGTCAGAAGTTTTTGGGGTTAATTGATATTCAGGTTTTCCCTTAAAATACATGTTCTTGTCTTTTATAATTTTCAATTCTTTCATCTTTCTCTTTAATTGCTCCACAAACATATTTTGCCCAAACCGATGCAAAATCGTTTCGGGTTCTTGACAGGGTATCATTGTCAAAGGTTATGCCTTCTGTAGGTGTTCCATAAAATGAAATATCATGGTTGACATGACCATTAACGTCTATAGCATTTCCGGCTTTATTAATTTCTATACAACCTGGTTTATAACTAGTCTTTGATTTATTTTCGAATTCACGAATTAGTCCATTTTTCAATAAATTCTGATAAAGTTCATTTTTAAACCCGCCTTCCTTTGCCCTAGAAATCGTAGCATTTACAAAATAATTTATCTCCGTTCTCTGTCCGTTTTCCATATATAGACTAAAATTACTATCGCAATCGTCTATTGAAATAGTTGCGGATTTAGCATAAGTAAAATCTAAAACCCCAGCTTTACACAGGGCTAACATTTTTTGCACGTTCTTTACTGGCGGACCGTAAAATAGGCGGTTGAACAAGCCGAAATAATGCGAATCAAACTCCCTGTGCGAAACCGCATCTAAACCTCCGAAACTGTAGAGTTCATTGAAAATAGGACTGATTTTACGCCATGTGGCAACAGCTGACATAAGTGGACTTTCTTCTTCTCCATTTTTAACCTCATCAATCAAATACTGCATGTAATTTTGTACTTCATCAGTTGATAAGGCAGACTTCTCTTTAAACGGATTTACTATAGTTTCCCAATTGAAAACAGGAGCGTTTGGATAGTCCTCATGAAAATATTTCACCTGTTTCTCAATTACCGTAAAATCTTCATCAAAATAGAATTGATGACCGTAATTCTTAAAAAGTACATTGTAGTAGGCAAAATAAAATTCGTTTTTGATTAAAGGCAGCAGCGAACAATTGAAACTAATAGACCTATCTTGTTTTAATTCTGCTATAATCTCTTCAGTAAAAAAATGTAATTCAGTTTCTGACATAGGTGAACCATTTCTGGGCACCATGGGCAAGCCTGTTCTTGAGAACGGGTATATTTTACGAGGCTCTCTCCCTGACGAAATATATTTTAAATCGCCGGTATCATTTTTTTTAAAATTACCTCCCCTGCCTTCTGTCAATGCTAAAATGGCATCGATGGCTGTTAGACCGAAACCCTTTATAGCTACTAAAGATGCTGCGTTAACCGATTTTAATTTTTCATTGGTAGGATAAATAAAATTAATCTTACTATCTAAAATATCACTTTGGTTTTTTTGAGTCTTAAAAGAATGGTGACCTGTTGTAAATAGGACTTTATTACAAACAACAGCTTCTTGCGCGCCCCTTTTCCCCTCCGTATAAAATACCTGATATTTATGATTCTTTTTTATCATATTGGTTACCGTACCAATATGCGTAATCACCTTTATATTCTTTGGTAACTGCTCTAATAGCAATCTATAACAATCCACTAAATAACTTCCTACCACTGCTCTTGGAGCATATTTCCCTGGAGCCGCATTGGTGTGGCCCTTTGCCGTCAACCATGTTATAAAGTCTGGTGTAGCACTAGCAATTGAAAAAGGTTCCTGCAATACCCAACTGTTGATATTACGGTTGGCGTAATTCATTATTAAATATTCCGGCTGATCTGTTCTATATACATCACCAGATGCCACAAATTCGGTAGTATTGAAAATATGAATTTGTATATCGTTTAAAATATCAGCTTCATTTAAATAAGCTAACAATCTTTCAAAACCATAAAATCCCTTAGGTCCAAAACCTATAATACCAACTTTATATAAGTTATTATCATTCATAAATTATGCTACCTACCACCCTCCTAACGGAGTAAATGCGTTTTTACTTTCTGGCAATTCTTTCAACAACCAATCTCTATTGTAAATAGTATCTAAATAACGCTCACCGCGATCACATAAAAACAAGGCACAATTACTACCTGCTTCTATTTTTTTGCTATACTTTTTAACGGCACTGATCATACCGCCAGATGAACCTCCACATAAAATAGATTCGGTTTCTAACAACGACCAACACCCTCTTGCGCAGTCAACATCATCTACATAAACATGATCATGAATCTTATTAGTATCTAAAAATTGGGAAGGTACGCCTGCCCCATGCCCCGGAATTAATCGCTTTAATGGTGGACCACCAAATAAAACACTACCAACGGCATCTACTGCAATTATCTTAGTGTTTAGGTTGTTTTCTTTAATATAATCTGCACAGCCCATCAATGTTCCACAGGTACTTGTAGCCACAAATAAGTAATCTAATTCTCCTTCCAAAGAATCCATGATCTCTGTCATGGTTTTATGATGTGTTAACGGGTTGTCTTTATTGCCATACTGGTTAGACCAAAAGCTATTAGGAATACTTATCAATAAATATTGAACTCGCTCTAATCTTGCCGCTAGAAAACCACCATCCTCTTTTGGCTCTGTAACTTTTTCTATACGGGCACCATATGTTCTTAGAATTTTCTCTGTGTGTAAATTTAATTTTGGATCCACAACTACAATCAATTTAAGACCATAGTATAAACATGCCTGAGCCAAACCTACCGCCATATTTCCTGAACTTGATTCTATAACCGTATCTCCCTTTTTTATTCTACCATCTGCAAGTGCTTGTTGTAATATAAAAAGGGAAGTTCTGTCTTTAATACTTCCGGCCGGGTTAGCCGCTTCAAGCTTACCAAAAAGGTTGAATGTACTTTGCTTGAATATTTTATTTAATTGTACCAAAGGAGTATTACCTACGGTGCTTATAATAGATTCAGAAACCGTGTCCGAAATATTTTGAGTTATCATATATAATCAATTAATATCCAAGCAGAAAACAAGGATTATCCATATTGATAAAAATACTTTCACGAGTAATCTTAGAATAGCACAATTCAAAAATTAAATAACTCTTTCGGTTTTAAGTCAAAAATGTAAATCGAAAGCGACATTTTTAAATGAACATACATCAAAATATAGCGTGTATTAGTTTTCTGAATGTTACAGACCTCTTTATATTTCGATAATATTCACATTTAAAATAGAACTTAAAGATTATTTGTTCTTAAATTATCCACTTTTATCTAAAAAATACCTAATTTCAAAGAACTCAAACAAATAGGAAAAACGAATGGCAAATTTCAGTTTAAAAGTTAATGGAGAAACCAAAGAAGTAGATGTAGATCCCACTACACCAATGCTTTGGGTATTACGAGATCATTTAAAATTGGTAGGCACAAAATTTGGTTGTGGTATTGCCCAATGTGGAGCATGTACCGTTCATTTAGGTGATAATGCCGTTCGCTCTTGTCAGCTTCCGGTTTCTGCAGTGGGGGAACAATCAATCACTACTATCGAGGGACTTTCTGAAAACGGAGATCATCCGGTTCAAAAGGCTTGGTTAGAAGAAGATGTGTACCAATGCGGTTATTGCCAGGCAGGTCAAATTATGAATGCCAGTGCGTTTTTAAAGCGAAATCCTAATCCTACAGATACTGAAATTGAAGATGCTATGAACGGTAATATCTGTCGTTGTGGTACGTATACGCGAATTAAGAAAGCAATTAAAAATGCTTCAAGTATTTCTAACGCGTAATTATAACCCCACAATGTTGGGATTTTAACCTTCAAAAAACAAACAGATGACACTCATTAAAACAACATATAATAGACGTTCTTTCTTAAAAAGCGGTACGCTTGCCGGTGGTGGTATGATTTTAGGATTCAGTTGGCTAGCATCTTGTAAGCCTACCCCAGAACAAGTTAGTAATATACCAAAAGAATGGTTTGATATTAATAGCTTTCTTAAAATTGGCGATAACGGTATGGTAACTATTATGTCGCCTAACCCAGAAATAGGACAAAATGTAAAGACCTCAATGCCCATGATCGTGGCAGATGAACTTGGTGTGGATTGGAAAAATGTAATTGTAGAGCAAGCGCCTTTGAACACTGATATTTTTCAAAGACAATTGGCAGGTGGTAGTCAGTCTATCCGCGTAGGATGGTCTGGACTAAGAATGGCCGGTGCTACTGCTAGACATATGCTAGTTGCCGCAGCTGCAGACGCATGGCAGGTTGATGCTTCTGAAATTACAGTTGATGCAGGTGTTATCAGTCATACCGTATCAAACAACTCAGCCGGATTTGGTGATATGGCTTCTAAAGCAGCTACGATGACCGTACCTGAAAAGGTGAAACTTAAAGAAACAAATGATTTTGATATCATAGGTACCGATAGACGAAATGTTGATGGTCCAAATATTGTTACCGGGAAACCTTTATTCGGTATTGATATTCAAGAAGAAGGAATGATGATTGCCATGATCGTTCACCCGCCTGCGTTTGGCATGACCTATAAATCAATGAATGCCGATGCTGTAAAATCTATGCCAGGTATTAAAGATGTTTTCCCAATTGATGCGTATAAAGATGATACGGAGAAACAATGGTCTGATGCTGGAGCCATAAATAAGCTTGTAGCTATTGTTGGTGAATCTACTTGGCAATGTATGCAGGCAAAAAAGGCATTGAATGTGGAATGGGAAGAATCTTCGGCTTTAGAAAGTACAGAAGGACATGATGAAGCATTGACTAAATTATTGAATACTTCTTCTAAACAGCCAGCTCGTAAAGATGGTAATGTAGCTAGTGCATTTAAAAAAGCGGATAAGGTTATAGAGCGCACCTATAGTGCTCCTTTTTTAGCACACAATACCATGGAGCCAATGAACTTTTATGCAGACGTTACTGCTGAAAGAGCTTTATTCAACGGACCAATACAAACTCCTGAGTTTTTAGAAAAGACCCTGGCTTCTAGACTAGGAATGCCAGTTGAAAAAATTGATATTAAAATGAGCCGTATGGGTGGCGGATTTGGTCGTCGATTATATGGAACTTTCGGTGTGGAAGCTGCGGTAATTTCCCAACACATGCAAGCACCTATTAAATTGATGTATACGCGTGAAGATGATATGACCCAAGGTACATATCGCCCAACATATAAAGTAAAATATAAAGCAGGTTTAGATAAAGAGGGTAATTTAATTGCATGGCACGTAAAAGGTGCGGGATCTAATGACGATTTACTTTTTGAAAATAGATTTCCGGCAGGTGCAGTAGATAATTACTTAGCTGAAAAATTCAGTTTAGAAACCAATGTAACGACAGGTGCTTGGCGTGCGCCACGTTCTAACTTTGTTGCCGGTGCAGAACAAGCATTTTTAGATGAAGTTGCCGAAGCAGCCGGTAAAGACCCTATTGATTTTAGATTAGAGTTATTTGACAGAGCTATCAAAAATCCTGTTGGAGAACCCGAAAAGAACGATTACGATCCAGTACGTTATGCAGGTGTTCTTAAATTAGTGAGAGATAAAGCTGGTTGGGATGGAAGTCAAAAGAACGGTACCGCAAGAGGAGTTTCAGCTTACTACTGCCATAACTCTTATGTTGCTCAAGTTTTAGACCTAGCAACAGATACAAAATCACCAAAGGTTACTAAAGTATGGTGTGCCGTAGATTGCGGAATTGTCATTAATCCTATGGCTGCAAAAAATCAAATTGAAGGAGGAATCATTGATGGCATCGGTCATGCTACATACAGCGAAATGACTTTTGAAGATGGAAAACCTCAACACCAAAATTTTGACACTTATCGCTTAATAAGACACAAAGAAGCACCTAAAGAAATTGAAAGCTATTTTGTAGATAATGGAATAGACCCAACCGGATTAGGA
Source organism: Maribacter sp. Asnod1-A12 (assembly GCF_045063735.1). Lineage (NCBI taxonomy): Bacteria > Pseudomonadati > Bacteroidota > Flavobacteriia > Flavobacteriales > Flavobacteriaceae > Maribacter > Maribacter sp. Asnod1-A12. The sequence continues at coordinate 2,790,796 of NZ_JBEFNZ010000006.1, read as the reverse complement.
GAGCCTTCTTTGCCGCCTATAATTGGAGCTTTGGCAAATGCCTTATATAAGGCAACAGGTCAAAGACATTACAATCAACCATTTATTACTGAAAAATCGGTAATTGGCTAACGCCCTTATGCTATTGCAAACGAAAACGCCGAAATCTTAGATTTCGGCGTTTTATTTTTTATTAATTAATTTATATCTTGAACCTCAGCACTGCTCTTAAATAACTTCTAGAGTCATTGTCTATAGTAAGTAAAGTATTATTACTACCGTCTTTTAGCTTATTATTAATACTAAAATTATAGGCAGCACGTAAATCTAATTGCAAATGATTGGTAAAATGATACTCGTATTGCAGACCTCCATTAATTAAAGACATGTTTATAATCTCAGCCGTATCAGTTCCATTTACCAATGCACCGTTTTGTATGTTAGATGTAAAACCATCTAACTGCCCAAATAATTTAAACCTATGTTTGTCAGTTAAGTGATACTGTAAATTGGTTCTTGGAATACCAATATTAAAAGACCAATCCGGTCTAAACTTTTTATAATAGCTTATAAAAGGTAATGGAAAAACATATCCCCTATTTTGTGAATAAGATAAACCTACAATTAATCGAGATGGCCTATCTATATTATTTTCAAATTTTTTAATAAAAACAACATCTCCGGAAAAAACCAAATCATTTGTATTTAGATTTTTAGCAGTTAGATTAGTGCTTATACCGGGCTGAAATCGTAGCCCTAAACGCCATCCATTTTTTAATGGTTTTGTATATCCAATAGTAAAATCTAAAATTTTAAAATCGTTCAATAACTCGCGATCAAAAGGTAGCTCATCATCTTTAAAGCGAAGATGTACATTACTATAATCTATACCTAAGAGAAGGTATTCACCTTCCTTTTTAAGTTTTACTGGAAAATTTACAAGAAATCGTGACCGCGTATATTCTACATCTGACCCCTTATTAGGAATGAAGGTAAAATCTAAACGTGCCAAATCACTTAATTGCGCTTGTGAAGTAAAGCTAATTATGAAAAGAAAAAAAAATATAAATTTAAGCCGCATTTTCTATTTGTGGTATCTGCACTAAATAATGATAATGCAAGTACCTTCTTTTTATTGTATTGATTTAGTGCTATTAAGCATAAAACTATCTTAAATAGAATAAAGTATTTATAATTCTAAAACCTGAGTTACGCGTTCAAGCTGAGCATTAAACAATTCTTTGGTAACCTCTTTTTTATAAAAAGGCACCATTTTATTCAATTGTTCTTTTATTTTTTCAGATGATGTTAATTCTGGAAATGCCTTTTCTAATACGTCTAACATAATCTTTACCGATGTAGATGCACCTGGCGATGCACCCAACAAACAAGTAATTCTACCATCTTTACTACTTACTAGCTGTGTGCCAAATTCTAACGAGCCACCTTCAAACTCATCTTTCTTTATGGTCTGCACACGTTGCCCGGCAACCATAATTTCCCAATCTTCGCTTTTGGCATCTTTAAGAAATACTCTTAACGAATCCATTCTATCTTCAAAGCTCATAGCTACTTGTTCTACCAAATATTTTGTTAGCGGTAAATTGTGCCAAAACACACCCCACATTGATGGTATATTATCAAAATTTATTGATTTCAATAAATCTAAGTACGAGCCTTCCTTTAAAAACTTGGGACTAAAACCTGCAAACGGACCAAATAACAATTCTCTTTTACCATTTATAAACCGTGTATCTAAATGAGGAACCGACATTGGTGGATCTCCAATACCTGCTTTGCTATATACTTTGGCATTATGCTGATTAATTATATCTGGATTTTTACATACCAACCACTCCCCGCTTACCGGAAAACCACCATAACCATCCTTTTCATCAATCTCTACTTTTTGTAATAATAACAAACTACCGCCGCCAGCACCTATAAAAACATGCTCGGCATCTACCGTATTCTTGGCACCTGTATTCAGATTTTCCATTTTCACCAACCAGTCTACATCATCATCGGGATCAATATCTTCTACTTCGGTATTGAACAATACTTTAGTATCATATTTTTTTCTAGAATATCGAATAATTGCTCTGTTAACGAACCATAATTCATTTCTGTTCCTCTTTCAATTCTAGAAGCTGCCATAACCTCAGCTTCGGTTCTATTGTGCATCATCAACGGAAACCACTGCTGCATCTTTTCAACTTCTCTTGTAAACTCTATGGTATCGAACATGAAATGCTCTTTAAAAGCTTTAAATCGATTTTCAAGGTAGTCGGCATTATCTTTCCCTTTTACCCAGCTGTGATGTGGCACCGGACTAATAAATGATTTTGAATCTTTAATAAGTCCTTCAGCTACCAAAAAAGACCAATATTGTTTAGAGGTTTCAAATTGCGTACAAATATCTATTGCCTTTTTAATATTTACATGACCATCTTTATCTTCTGGTGTATAATTCAGTTCACATAAGGCAGAATGACCTGTGCCGGCATTGTTCCAAGCTGCAGAACTTTCTTGTGCTACTTTATCTAATCGTTCAACGATCAGTACATTAAGATCTGGCTTTAACTGTTTTACCAATAATGCCAGTGTAGCACTCATGATACCTGCACCTACACAAATAAGATCATATTCTTTTCTCAACTCCATCAAAATCAAATTTTATTACTCCTTTATACGCTTGAAAAGTTAACTATTTCTTTTGGTTAATTCTTGAATGAACCAGAAATTAAAACCATATCATAAAAACAAAAAGCCGGTCTATAGACCAGCTTTTTATATATCAATCATCATAAATTTTAATCCATTACAAACTTAAACCCTGCGGTGATGATACTAGAACTAAAGGTTGTATCCCTATCATATTTATAGAACTTCAAATCAATACTTTTAAGTCCCAGTTTCCAGATATGCAGCTTGGTAAAAATATCGGTATAGGAAACGCCCATACCAAATTGGTTTGCCGAATATTTTGACAAATCATAATCTGAGGTATAAAACGTATCTGTAGAAAGTGCTTCTTCATAACCAAAGAAATAATCTGCCGCCGTTTGTTGGTAATATCGATACGACGGATAAACCGTAAACTTATCTGAAAGCTTAATAGGCACCTCTACACTAGCAGTGTGGGAGTTTATGCCCCAATCATCGTAGTAATACCTATAGAAGCTTCTTACAACCATGGTTTCATTAATATACCAGTTTAAACGACCGCCTGCAGCAACCTTAAATCTGGTATCTGGTAATTGCTCTATGGCATCTGCCAATTGAAAATTATCTATAAAAGAATCTGCGACATCGCTGAAATAAACCCTTTGAAAAGGTGTGGACAACAAACCTTCTTGCTGAATAAAATCTAATGCTAATGAACCTTGTAGATTCTTGCTTAAAATTTGAGAAAAACCGAATCCCACAGAATAAGAATTTCTTGATTCATCAGAAAATTCATTGAATATGGGGCTGTAATTGGTATTGCCCGTAATTGTATTATTACTAAATAGTCCGTTCGCCAAACCATTTGCTCCACTTGCAAAAGGTCTCAATTCAGTAGGATAAATTGCCGTCCAGCTATCTAAATAGACATTAGCATTTACACTAACCTCCGTATTCTTTTCATTAAACAACTTTGTTAATCCACCACCGAAACCTAATGAGAAATAATCGTATTCTGATGATACGGATAGTTTACCAGAAATTATCGTATTTCTATCATCAGAGCTATGACTATACGAACCTGTCAGATTTGTCCAAATATCTGAGCTAGAAGCACCAGAACTTGCTACGAAAGGATCTGCTGGTTGACTGCCATCAAAAGGACCAACATTACTCGAAGACGCAGATGTATAAGCAGAAACACCTGCATCTATGGTAAGAACATCGTCATCGTTTAAAGGAATAGACACTATGAAAGTACCTGTGAAATCTGTCAACTCTTCGGTACCCAAACCACCACTTACAGCAGCATTGTCACCGTCTTGTGAATAATAACTTGTTAAGAAATCCACTTCAGTAGTTTCTAAAACACGCTTTTTGTATGTTTTTACAGAATCTTGAGTTTGCTGGGCATAACTCATCGTGAACATGAATAAAGCCGCTAAAGAAACTGTTATTTTGAATATCTTCATTTTACAAAAATTATATGCTATTCTAATTACAGCCGCAGCCTCCACCAGTTTTACCTCCGTTTGCACCTGCTGCAGCTTCTCTGTAAGAATGAGCAGTAGTTAAATTCCGCTCCACCTTTTTATCTTGCAAAACCATATCGGGATCGTTAATATTAATTTTTTCGTACTCCTTCAACACGGTACAGCTACTAAAAGAAGTTGCTATCAGGGCAAAAATTAAAAACTTCTTCATCATGATTTTTCTATTTCTATATTTTTTGATGTGATAATATTTCCTTTTTCATCTATAATAATACACTCTACTTGTGGTAATTGTTTTATTCTATTTAGACCGACTTCTATACCCATAACAAATACCGATGTTGCCAAGGCATCTGCTAATTCTGCTTTGGGTGCAAATACGGTAACGCTAATAATACCCGTTGCAGGATAACCACTTCGAGGATCAATTATATGAGTATATCTTACATCATTAAAACTCACAAACTTCTCATAATTACCCGATGTTACCACTGCCCCATTTTGTATTGGCAATAATGCAAAAACCTTATTCTTATTCATAGGGTTGGTTATGCCAACCTTCCACTCTTTACCATTGGGCTGTTTTCCCCAAGTATTCATATCGCCAGATGCATTTATGATACCTGCAACAACGCCTTTAGATTTCAACAGTTCTTTTGCTTTATCTGCGGCAAAACCTTTACCAATGGCTCCGAAACCAATTTTCATTCCTGCTAACTTCAGAAAAACTGTGTGGTTCTCTTTATCTAAAATGATATTATGATAACCCACTTTAGCAACAGATGCCTTAATCGAATCTTCTGATGGCATAACGGTCATGCTACCATCAAACTTCCAAATTTTATCCATAGAGGCATAACTAATATCAAAAGCCCCATCTGTCAGCTTAGAAATACCTATACCCCGTTGTATTAAATTGAATAATTCTATATCAACTTGCACTGGCTTATTACCAGCATTTCTATTAATTTTTGATGTCTGCGAGTTCGAATCCCAAGAAGAAATCAGCTTTTCTATTCTTGTTATTTCACTGATAGCCATATCAATATACACATCCCCTTCAACAGGATCTTTAGCCACAACCGTAATATCAAAACGGCTACCCATTAATTTAACGGTGCGCTTATAAGGCTCTTGGGCATACAGTAGACCAACAGAAAAAAGTAATACTATGAGAGTTAGTTTCTTCAATCTATTTTATGAATGAATTCAATTCTTCTATGTACTCTTTGGGTGTCAGTTTCTTGTAACTGGTTTCACCATAAACTTCACCATTGGCATTCAAAACCACAACAAAGGGAAAAATCCCCTGTCTGTTATAATTTTCAGCCAATACCTTGTTTTTATTCAATTGCTCCTCTGGCAGCGCATTCTTTTTTCTACGAGGAAAATCTGCTTGCAACATTATATAATGCTCTTTTGCATATTCCTTAAACTCATTTGTAGACCATATTGCCCTATCTAATTTAATACAAGGTGCACACCAATCTGAACCTTGAAAAACTAGTATTATTGGCTGATTATTAGTTTCGGCAAGTTTTTTAGCTGTTGTAAAATCTGTATTCCAGTCTTGCGCTGTTATTGAACTAACACTAATCACTGCAAATAACAGAAACAATATATATTTCTTCATCTAATGTATTATTTGACCGTTAACTTACTTTCTTAAAATACCCTTTATTCCAGATATACCACTATGAATTTAACCGAACCTTTTATTAAAAATTGTGCATTTCACTTAAAATTTAGTTATTATCTATGAGCTAAATTTGTAATAATCTTTAAAGTTTTATATCTCAACTTATATAGACCTTTTCATTAATACCATATACCTATCTTAAGAAAGATATGAGCATTGTCATATTTAACCATAATTTCAGCTGCTATTTTTGCCTAAAATTTATGAATAAATCGTAATTATATGATTCAAACTACAAAATGTCTATATTAAATTTTAAACATTTATTATTCATTTTGGTTAATAATCTCATATACTCCAAGAATCCCATAAATTTGTTAAACACTAATACCTTTTACACGTGAGTAAAGCTATATATATTGTAACTACAGAACCTAATAGTGGAAAATCAATTGTTTCACTTGGCCTTATGCAAATTCTATTAGGCAAAACTGCCAAAGTAGGATATTTTAGACCTATTATCGATGATGTCCCCAATGGCAAAACCGATAACCACATCGATACTGTATTAAGCTACTTTAATGTAGATATGAAACCAGAAGAGGCTTATGCATACACGCGTAGCCAAGTCGTACAATTAAAAAATCAAGACAAAGACGATGAGATTGTAGGACACATTATTCATAAGTATAAAACCATTGAAAACAAGTTCGATTTTGTTTTAGTAGAAGGAACTGATTTTTCTGGAGAAGGTGCGATTATAGAATGGGATATAAACGTACTTATTGCCAAAAATCTAGGAATACCCTCAGTAATTCTTGCCAGTGGAAAAAATAAAACTTTAGATGAATTGGTAGGTAATCTCTATATGGCGTATGACTCTTTCAGAGAAAAAGGTGTTGAGGTATTATTGATTGTTGCAAATAAAGTACAGCCTGAAAATGTAAGTATTGTAAATAAAGGATTAAAAGAAAAGCTACCAAATGATGTTTTGGTGGGTACTATACCGGTAAACAATATTTTAGGTAGCCCCACATTAAAAGAAATTGCACAAGAGTTAGATGCAAAGGTTCTTTTCGGCGAAGATTACATTAACAATCAAGTAGGTAGTTTTAGCGTTGGCGCCATGCAATTACGTAATTATATAACCCATTTAAAAAGTGATAGTCTGGTCATTACCCCAGGTGATCGTGCAGATATTATTTTGGGTGCTTTACAGGCTAACATTTCGACAAATTACCCTAATCTTTCAGGTATTGTATTAACAGGCGGGTTATTGCCCGAAGAGTCTATTATTAAACTTATAGAAGGGCTTTCTGATATTATTCCTATACTGTCGGTTGCTAGAGGTACGTTCTTCGTTACCAATAAAATCGGTACTATTAGACCTCGTATTTATGCAGAGAACAAAGAAAAGATCCTTACCTCTATTCAAGAATTTGAAAAACATATTCCTACTAAAGAATTAGCTGAGCGATTAATTACTTTTAAGGCAAAAGGTATAACTCCCAGAATGTTTCAATATAACCTTCTACAAAAGGCTAAATCTTCTAAAAAGCATATAGTTTTACCAGAAGGTTTAGATGAGCGTATTCTGTTAGCTACGAAAAAGCTAATCGATACCGATGCTGTCTCCATCACCCTTTTGGGAAATAGAGAACTAATTATCGCTAAAATTGTTGAATTAGATATCGATTTAAACGTTAACGATATAGAAATTATTGACCCCACTGCATCTGATCGATTTTTAGATTATGCTACTACCTTGTTTGAATTGCGTAAGCATAAAAACGTAAACTTGGCAATGGCACAAGATTTAATGGAAGATGTTTCATATTATGGAACAATGATGGTACATAAAGGTCATGCAGACGGTATGGTTTCTGGAGCAATACACACCACACAACATACCATACGCCCTGCCCTTCAGTTTATCAAAACTAAACCAGGTGTATCTATAGTTTCGTCTATCTTTTTCATGTGTTTACCAAACAGGGTTACCGTTTTTGGAGATTGTGCAATTAATCCAAACCCTAATTCTGAGCAATTATCTGAAATTGCCATTTCATCGGCTGCTACAAGTGCTGCCTTTGGTATTGAACCAAAAATTGCCATGCTCTCTTATTCTTCTGGTGCATCTGGTGTTGGTGAAGATGTAGATAGGGTTAGAAAAGCAACTAATATTATAAAAGAAAAAAGACCCGATTTAAAAGTTGAAGGTCCTATTCAATATGATGCAGCGGTTGATGCTAAAGTCGGATTAAGCAAACTGCCCGATTCTGAGGTTGCCGGGCAAGCTAGTGTATTTATCTTTCCTGATTTAAATACCGGAAACAACACTTATAAAGCAGTACAACGAGAAACGGGTGCCTTAGCTATCGGACCAATGTTACAAGGACTGAACAAACCTGTAAATGACTTAAGCCGTGGCTGTACCGTAGATGATATTTTTAATACCGTAATAATAACTGCTATTCAAGCACAAGGATTTTAAACAAATTTCATGAATATATTAATTATAAATTCGGGTAGTTCTTCCATTAAGTATCAACTTTTAGAAATGCCTTCTGCTAAAATTATTTGCCTGGGTTCCATAGAACGTATTGGTAGTACCGACGCTATCTCTACTTATAAGACCGACTCCCATAAGGTTGAGAAAATATATGAAATTAAAAATCACAAAGCTGGGCTAGAAAGAATAACTTCACTCTTACTCGACCCAGAAATGGGTGTTATTAATACTACCGATGATATTGATGCCATTGGACACCGAGTAGTACATGGTGGTAGTGATTATACTAAGACGACTTTGGTAACCGAAGAGGTAAAAAAGAAAATAAAAAAGCTCTCTCCATTAGCTCCATTGCACAATCCTGCAAATTTAGAAGGTATTCTGATGTCTGAAGAAATATTCGTTAGAGCCAAACAGATGGTAGTTTTTGATACTGCTTTTCATGGTACCATGCCCACAAAAGCTAAAAAATACGCTATACCTAACGAACTTTACGAACAAAAAGGTATACAAGCGTATGGATTTCATGGTACCAGTCATAAATATGTGTCCGAAAAAGCAAATGAGTATCTAAATAAAGAAAATACAAAACTTATTTCTATTCACTTAGGAAACGGGTGTAGTATTACCGCTATTCAAGATGGTAAAAGTATAGATCACAGTATGGGTTTTGCTCCCTCAAACGGTCTTGTTATGGGTACTAGAAGCGGTGATATAGATCACTCTTTGATTTTTTACATGGTAGATACATTAGGGTACACTTTAGATGAAGTCAAAGAACATCTTAACAAGAAAAGCGGTATGCTGGGTCTTACCAAATTTAATGATTTACGAGATATTGAAGCAGAGGCAAGTAAAGGCAATACAGAATGTATTTTGGCTTTAGAAATGAATGCGTACCGTATCAAAAAATACATAGGTGCATATACAGCTGTAATGAATGGGATAGATGCTATTATCTTTACCGCCGGCATTGGCGAAAATTCAAGTTTAATGCGTCAATTGGTTTGTGCTGAAATGGACTATTTCAATATTAAATTAGATGATTCTAAAAATGATTTAAGGTCATCAACTATTCGTGAAATAAATACAAATAACTCTAAAGTTAAAATTCTGGTCATACCAACTAATGAAGAATTAGAGATTGCAAAGCAAGTATACGATTTATTAAAATAGCTATCTTACAATAACTTGTTTGTTATTATAAAACCTTTTTATTTAATATACGCCTAAGTCGATTTTAATTAGGTCAATCAAATTTCTAAATCACCCGAAAGTTGTCTTAGAATTATCTCAGATAATTTTGCTTGAAATTTGGCATTACTGAATCGAACTTTTGCATTAATGTAATTTAATTGAGCTGTTCTAAACTCAATGGTAGGTATTGTACCTATTCTAAATTTTTCAACGGTAATATCTAAATTCTCTTTGGCAATCGCCTCGTTATTCCCCTCAAGTTCTATTAGGCTTATATTGGTTAAATAGGTCTGATAAGTAGACCCTAGCAATGACAACAATTGTTGTTCTTGTTCTTCAATAGCTATAGTTGCATTTTGTAATTCCAACTTTCCAATCTTTTCATTTCTATTTTGATTAAAACCATCGAACAGGTTTAAGGTTGCCCCAAAACCATAACTAAAACCATTAGATTCTGAACTAGTTGTAAAACCTAGACTAGATTCTGAACTACCAAAATTATAACCTGTAGTTGCATAAATAGTTGGATACCTAGCTGCTTTTATTTGTTTTAACTCTAACTCACTTATCCTTTTACTTATTCTTTGAGCATTCAATTGCGGATTGTTCGAAATCACTAATGATTCTAGATCGGGTAATAATAAAGCTTGATTTACAAATATTTCTGGCACAGCCTTAAATTCAGATTTTAAATCTCTTGCCAATTGTTCATTAAGTGAAATCTTTGTATTGACATATAACTCCTTTTGACGTTGCATTAGCGTTTGATCGGTATTCAAATCTACTTGAGCGTTCAAAACCTCTAATTTTGAAGCTTTACCAATACTAAATCGATTTTGAGCCAATTCAACCCGTTGCTTTGATATGATGATAGTACTGTCTAATGCTGATAATTGCTGTTGTTGCTGTACTAAGTCATAATAGGTAATCATAACCTCGCCAACTTTAGTAAGAATCACTTGTTTTAATTCTTCTTCTCCTAAATTCTGATTTTGTTTTAATTGCTCAAAGTTGGCGAACATACTTAAACCATCAAATAACGTCCAATCTAAAGCTACACCATAATCTAAACTGTTGTTCTTCGCATTATCCTGTTCTACCTGAGAACCGTCTGAACGCGTTTGTGATAAACTTTGAATACTATTATCATCTTCAATAACAGCCTCAATAGTTGGTAACATACCTGCAAAACCCGGACTCACAGATAGCGAGTCAATTTTTAAATTGTTGCCTGCCGTAATTATTTGGTAATTATTTTCTACTGCTATTTTAACAGCGTCTTGTATAGTCAAAACCTCTTGTCCAAAACAATTAAAGACAATAAGACATAAAACTAATGTGCTATATTTAAACTTAGTCATTTTATAATGTTTCAAGCTCTTTAAATTCTGGTCTTTCTTCTTTCTCCCTAGACCATAACATATAAAGAGCAGGTATTACAAATAAGGTTAACATCAATGAAAACATAGTGCCACCGATAATAACAACTCCCATTCCTATTCTACTTGTAGATGCTGCACCTAGTGATAATGCAATCGGTAATGCCCCAAGAGCAATGGTTAAACTTGTCATTAAAATTGGTCGTAATCTTGATTCTGAAGCCTGTAAAATAGCTTCTCTTTTCTCAAGACCTTGTTCTCGTAATTGGTTCGCGAATTCTACAATCAAAATTCCATTCTTTGTTACCAGACCAATTAACATGATAGTACCGATCTGACTGAAAATATTCCATGACTGACCAAATAACCAAAGTGAAAATAAGGCTCCTGCTACCGCCATTGGCACGGTTAAAATAATAATAAATGGATCCATGAAACTTTCAAACTGTGCTGCTAGTATTAAGAAAATCAATAGTAACGCTAAACCAAATGCAAATAAGGTATTTGAACTACTTTCGACAAAATCTCTACTTTCGCCGCCTAGATCGGTGGTAAAAGATTCATCTAAAACTTTATCTTTTATACGCTCCATTGCCTCAATACCATCACTAATAGTTTTACCAGGCGCCAAATTAGCCGAAACCGTAGCAGACATATATCTATTGTTATGGTAAAGTTGCGGCGGACTACTATGTTCTGAAGTTTGTACCAAATTATCTAATTGAATTAGCAAACCATCTTTATTTTTAACGAAAATGGAAGTTAAATCTACAGGTGCATTTCTATCTTCTTTGTCAAACTGTCCAATAACTTGGTACTGTTTACCATTCATTAAAAAATATCCAAATCTTTGACCACTTAAAGACAGTTGTAAAGTTTCTGCAACATCAATTACAGAAACCCCTAAAGTTTCTGCTTTTTCACGATCTATAGTTACATAGATTTCTGGTTTATCAAACTTTAAATTTACATCTACAAACGAAAAAGTATCGTCATTTTCCGCTTCCGCCATAAATGCAGGAATATTCTCTTCTAATTTTTTAAAATTTTGAGCTTGAATGATAAATTGAATTGGTGGTCCCCCTCTTCTATTTACCGAAATGGTTGGTCTTTCCGATACGTTAGACTTTCCTCCCACATAAGCTTTCGCCCACTCACCCAAATCTTCTGCTATTTCATGTTGAGAACGATTTCTTTCACTAGGATCAACTAAAGCTATATTGGCTCTACCACTATTTACTGAAGAAGATCCAAACCCAGGAGATGTAAGTACCAAGCTAACTTTTTTTTCAGGTACCGAATCATTGATCAACTCTGTTATATCAGTCATTAATCGGTCCATATATTCATAAGAAGATCCTTCAGGTGCATTTACATTTAATCGTATAAAACTACGATCATCGTAAGGTGCAGTTTCTTTTGGTATTAAAATATAAAAGAATGCTATAAGCCCTAAACAGCCAAAAAGAATTGGAAAGCTCAACCATTTTCTTTTCATAAACACTCTTAAAGATTCACCATAAGAGTGATTCATTTTTAGAAAATACTTCTCTGTTACATGATAAAATTTTGATTGCTTTTGCTTACCAGGCTTAATTAAATATGCATTTAACATTGGTGTTAGCGATAATGAAACAAAAGCCGATATCAATACCGCAGCACCCAATACCACCCCGAATTCACGAAATAATCTACCTACAAACCCTTCTAAAAATATTACGGGTAAGAATACCGCTGCCAAAGTTATCGATATCGATATTACGGCAAAAAATATTTCATTAGAACCCTTTATAGCCGCTTCAATTGGGTTCATTCCCTCTTCTACTTTTTTATATATGTTTTCGGTAACAACAATTCCATCGTCTACCACTAAACCTGTAGCCAACACAATTGCCAATAGCGTTAATACATTTATAGAATAACCAAAAAGCCACATAATAAAAAAGGTGGCGATTAAAGAAACTGGTATATCAATTAATGGTCGCATAGCCATAGACCAGTTTCTAAAGAACAAGAAAATCACCAGTATTACCAATATTACCGATATAAGTAAGGTTTCGGCAACTTCGGTAACCGCCCTTCTCACAAATACGGTATCATCAATTACAATATTAAGCTTGAAGCCTTCTGGCAGGTCTTTTTTAAGCTTTTCATATTCCTCATAAAATGCATCTGCAATTTCAAGATAATTTGTACCTGGTTGTGGTATAACTGCAGTGGCGACCATAGGCTGACCCGAATCACTCATTTTGGTCTCCATATTTTCACCTTCCAATGAAGCTTTACCTATATCGCTTAATCGTACTAATCTTTCATTATCCGCCAGGATGATAATGTTGTTGAACTGTTCTTCGGTATTCAGGTTACCTATAGTTTTTACGGTCAATTCAGTATTATCCCCAGTTAATTTACCGGATGGCAGTTCTATGTTCTGAGCTAATAATGCATTTTGAACATCTGCAACGGTAAGACCGTAAGAAGAAAGTTTTAATGGATCGATCCATAATCTCATGGCATATCTACGTTGCCCCCAAATTTGAACGCTACTAACACCAGGTATTGTCTCTATTCTTTGGGCAATTACATTTTCTGCATAATCGGACAATTCTAGAATATTCTTTCCATCGCTCTGTACGGTCATGGATAGAATACGTTGGGCGTCGGCATCAGATTTTGAAACAACAGGTGGTGCGTCTAAATCATCGGGAAGACTCCTAACTGCTTGCGAAACTTTATCCCTAACATCATTAGCCGCATCTTCTAGATTTTTGTCCAAATTAAACTCTATATTTATTGAACTTGATCCTTGAACACTTGATGAGGTTATGTTTCTTATACCATCAATTGAATTAATCGCTTTCTCTAGTGGTTCTGTAATCTGGGACTCAACGATGTCCGCATTTGCTCCAGAATAAGTTGTACGTACTGAAACTTGAGCTGGATCTATCGATGGAAATTCACGAATTCCTAAATAGGTATATCCAATGATACCAAATAATACTATGGTAAGATTCATTACAATAGTAAGTACCGGTCTTTTTATACTTAAGGTAGACAAATTCATTATTCGGCAATATTTTTATGAGATTGATCCAAATCTATACTCACAGGTGTGCCATTTTTTAAAGCCATAACACCATAAGTCAAAATTGTATCACCTACTTTTAAACCTGTAAGAACACGAACTTCATTACCTGTTCTGGCTCCAATTTCAACATCTATTTCTTTAGCCTTCCCATTTTCTGAAATAAAAATGCGTTTACCGTTTTGTACTGGAATCAATGATTCTGAAGGTACCATTAATGCATCATCAATACTTTCTAATGGCAACATTACATTAGCATAAGTACCAGGGTATAATCTTCCCTCTTCATTTTCTGCAATAGCTCGCATTTTTAATGTTCTTGTAGCAATTTCCACCTCTGGCTCTATAGCATAAACTTTAGCTTCATATGCTGCTTTAGAACCTGATGTTGTAAAAGTCAAATGAGAACCTATGGTTACTTGTGAAGCATATTTCTCTGGAACCGAAAATGTGATTTTTAATTTACTTGTATTAACCAATTTAGCTATTGGCGTTACAGGGGTTACATATGTTCCTTTAGATATAGACCTTAACCCAATAGTTCCTGTAAATGGCGCCCTAACGATTGTTTTAGAAAGTTGTGCCTGCATTAATTGCGACTCGGCACTGGCAGATTGAAAATCTGCGCTAACAATATCATATTCTTCTTGGCTTATAGCTTGTTTTTCTAATAATAGCTTAGCTCGACGTTCGTTTTCAGAAGCTAATTTTTGTGCAGTTTGTACTTTTGATAGTTGTGCTTGTAATTCAATGTCATTTACTTTGAACAAGACTTGACCCTGGTTTACTTTTGTACCTTCTCGAAAATTAATACTTTCTACGACTCCAGACACCTCACTTCTAATTTCAATTTGTTCATTGGCCTCAATTGTACCAGAAAGTGAAATATTGTCATTAAATTTCTGAGGATGCAAAACCAATCCTTTTACAGTAGTCGCCGTATTTGTTTGTTCAGAAGATTTAGGTGCTCCTATTTCGCTATTTGCATTAACGCGATAAACAATCAACGCGATAATACCTATTAGCAAAATACTATAAACAATGTATTTTGTTTTCATAGGTGGTAAAGGATAGAATTTAGTTAGTTTGGTTACTAACAAATCTAAACCTAATCACCAATTTTGGGTATATATTAAGCTATATTTAACAAGGTTTTAGCAACTAACTCTATGGTTATTTAAAAAAGTAAAAATAGACTATGTCATATGACAACAAAAAAATAAAAAGGATTAATACAATTTTTAATTTAACAAATTATTTGCATTCTATAACCTTATGATTGTCAAATTATATTTTGATTACTATTTATCATCTAAAAAAATTCGGTGTTTTAAGTAGACATAATGAATATACTAAAATTACCGGATTTATTAGTTTTGTAACTGTAATTGTATGCTATATAATACATTTATGAAACGCTTATATTGAATACTATTCCACTACTATAAACTCCGATCTTCTGTTGAGCTGATGCTTCTCTTTGCTACATGGTACACCATTGCTACAGCCGTTTGTAAGTTCGGTCTCTCCATAGCCTTCATATGAGATCCTGTCGCTCGGGATACCTGCTTCTATCAAATATTCCGCGGTAGCCTTTGCCCNTACTGCGTGTACTGCGCGTCTTGCTGGGAATACCCTGTCAGAAGACCCGCTATACTGATCAATATGAATAGAAAATATTTGTTCATCTTATCTTTTTTAAAGAGATTTTTTTATCTGTTTATGTATAGGTAACCCGACTTGTCCAAGTTATCCCCGTTGTTATTATACTTGATCACATAGAAATACACGCCAACCGGTAACTCGGAATCTTGGTTTATCGTAGCTCTGCCATTAGATGACCCAACGAATACATTAGTGTTGTTGTCATAACCCGACATTTCGTATACTATAACACCCCAACGGTTATAGATCTGTACCGTGTTGTTAGGGAAAGACTCGATATTCTCTATCCTGAAAAAATCGTTCGTACCGTCACCATCAGGTGTAATTACCTCATTGGCAACAGCAATACCAGAATCGACTACCTCAGCGTTACAACCTGCATCTAGACTTGGAACACCTCCAATAGAATCACATGGGTCTAATGGATCTGTACCATCCTCAATCTCTTGTCCGTCTGGTATCGTGTCTCCATCCGAATCTGCATTGTAAGAATCGGTTCCAATAGCATCCTCTTGAGATGTCGTTAATCCATCGCCATCACAATCACTATCAGGTAAAGCTGTTCCATTTATATGATCACAATCGTCTAAAGGATTTGTTGCATCCAATATTTCCTGTCCATCTGAAATACCATCATCATCTGAATCAGGATCATTCGGGTCTGTACCTAAAGATGCTTCTTCATCGGTTGTCAAACCATCTTCATCACAATCCGAAGTTCCTAATGGAGCTCCTCCATTTGAATCACAATCGTTCAATGGATCGGTACCATCAGAAATTTCTTGACTATCTGAAATACCATCTCCATCGGTATCTTCATTGTAAGGATCGGTGCCATTGGCAACTTCAGTACCATTAGTAACTCCATCTCCATCACAATCTGCCGAAGCCCAAATGGTGTTACTTGCAAAATAGCCTGTGTAACCAATTGCTTGTTGTGGATCACATGGATCTAATAAATCGGTACCATTAGCTGATTCTAAATCATCTGAAACACCATCTCCATCAGTATCATTATTGTAAGGATCTGTACCATTGGTTACTTCAGTACCATTATCGATACCATCACCATCACAGTCTGCGGCAGCCCAAATTGCATTCGAGCTATCATAACCGTCATAACCTGCTACTTGAACCGGGTCACAAGGATTTAAAGGATCCGTTCCATTCGAATCTTCCAACCCATCATTTATGCCATCTCCATCTGTATCTATATTATAAGCATCAGTTCCGTTTGTAAACTCAGTTCCATTATCAATTCCATCACCATCACAATCTGCAGTTGCCCAAATAGCATTAGTAGCATCGTAACCGGTATAACCTGCTGACTGAACTGGATCACATGGATCTAAAGCATCTGCATCTGTATTATCGGGAACACCGTCACCATCTGTATCATTATTGTATGGGTCTGTACCGTTAGTTACTTCTACTCCATTGGTAATTCCATCTCCGTCACAATCAGCCGCCGCCCAAATAGCATTACCGGCATCATAACCCATATAACCTGCTAATTGAACTGGGTCACAAGGATTCAATAGATCTGAACCATTGACTGTTTCTAAATTATCCGAAACGCCATCTCCATCTGTATCATTATTGTAAGGATCTGTACCATTTGTATCTTCCACTCCATTGGTTATTCCATCTCCGTCACAATCAGCCGCTGCCCAGATAGCATTACTTGCATCGTAACCTGTATAACCTGCTGCCTGAACTGGATCACAAGGATTTAACCCATCAGCATCAATATCGTCGGGAACACCATCACCATCGGTATCAGTATTATAAGGATCGGTACCATTGGTATCTTCTGTACCATTTGTTACTCCATCCGAATCACAATCAGCTGCTGCCCAAATTGCATTACTTGCATCATAACCTGTATAACCTGCTACCTGAATTGGATCACAAGGATTTAACCCATCAGCATCAATATCGTCGGGAACGCCATCACCATCTGTATCTGTATTGTAAGGGTCTGTACCATTGGTAACTTCAGTTCCATTAGTAACTCCGTCTCCGTCACAATCAGCCGCCGCCCAAATAGCGTTGCTGACATCGTAACCCGTATAACCTGCTGTCTGGTTCGGATCACAAGGATCTAAAGCATCATCATCTGTATTATCTGGTACCCCGTCACCGTCTGTATCGGTATTATATGGATCTGTTCCATTTGTAACTTCTGTTCCATTTGCAACTGCATCGCCGTCACAATCTGCTGCTGCCCAAATTGCATTGGTAGCATCATAACCGGTATAACCTGCTGACTGAACTGGGTCACAAGGATTTAAAGCATTAGCATCTGTATTATCGGGAACGCCGTCACCGTCTGTATCTGTATTATATGGATCTGTGCCATTCGTATCTTCATCACCGTTTGTTACACCATCACCGTCACAATCCGCTGCTGCCCAAATTGCATTGGTAGCATCATAATTAGAATACCCTGAGGTTTGAATAGGATTACATGGGTTATTACCTTCTGGGTCTCCATTGTCAGGAACACCATCACCATCCGTATCTGTATTATATGGATCCGTGCCATTATCAAATTCAATTCCATTACTAACGCTATCGCCATCACAATCTGCTGCTGCCCAAATTGCATTGGTAGCATCATAACCCGTATAACTTGCTACTTGATTTGGATCACAAGGGTCAAATGCGTTTGCATCGGTATTATCGGGTACTCCATCACCATCCGTATCGGTATTATATGGATCCGTTCCGTTAATAGCTTCTGTACCATTAGTAATAGTATCACCATCACAATCTGCTGCTTGCCAAATTACATTGGTAGCATCATAACCAGTATATAATGGTGATTGTGAAGGATTACAAGGGTCTAGTGGACTAGAATCTGTATCATCAGGAACACCATCGCCGTCGGTATCATTATTATATGGATCCGTACCATCGGTATCTTCCGTGCCATTCGTTACTCCATCACTATCACAATCTGCAGCTGCCCATATAGCATTGCTTGCATCGTAACCTGTATAACCTGCCGCCTGAACTGGGTCACAAGGATCTAAAGCATCTGTATCTGTATTATCAGGAACGCCGTCACCATCGGTATCCGTATTATAAGGGTCAGTACCATTTGTGTCTTCTGTGCCATTATCAATTCCGTCTCCATCACAATCAGCAGCTGCCCAAATCGTGTTACTTGCATCGTAACCAGTATAACCTGCCGCTTGAACTGGGTCACACGGATTTAAAGCATATGCATCTGTATTATCAGGAATTCCGTCACCATCTGTATCATTGTTATAAGGATCGGTTCCATTGGTGTCTTCTGTTCCATTGGTGACGCCATCACTATCACAATCGGCTGCTGCCCAAATGGCATTACTTGCGTCGTAACCTGTATAACCTGCTGCTTGAATTGGATCACATGGATCTAAAGCATCAGCATCAATATCATCGGGAACGCCGTCGCCATCTGTATCGGTATTATATGGGTCTGTACCATTAGTAACTTCAGTACCATTGATTACCCCATCCCCATCACAATCTGCTGCTTGCCATATGGTATTAGTAGCATCATAACCTGTGTAACCTGCCGCCTGAACTGGGTCACAAGGATCTAAAGCATCAGCATCTGTATTATCAGGAACGCCATCACCATCGGTATCGGTATTATATGGATCTGTACCATTAGTAACTTCAGTACCATTTGCAATTCCATCGCCGTCACAATCTGCAGCTGCCCAAATAGTATTACTAGCATCATAACCTGTATAGCCTGCTAATTGAACCGGATCACATGGATCCAAAGCATCAGCATCTGTATCATCGAGAACGCCGTCACCATCTGTATCGTTATTATATGGGTCTGTTCCATTTGTAACTTCTATTCCATTTGTAACTTCTGTTCCATTTGCAACTCCATCGCTGTCACAATCTGCAGCTGCCCAAATAGCATTGCTTGCATCATAACCGGTATAACCTGCCGCCTGAACTGGGTCACAAGGATCTAAAGCATCTGTATCAGTATTATCAGGAACTCCATCTCCATCGGTATCTGTATTATATGGATCTGTACCATTCGTATCTTCATCACCGTTTGTTACGCCATCGCCGTCGCAGTCTGCAGCCGCCCAAAGAGCATTGCCTGCATCATAACCTATATAACCTGCCACTTGAGCCGGATTACAAGGGTCAAGGGAATCTGTGTTATTACTAAGCTCGGTTTGATTATCGACTCCATCACCATCGCAGTCAGCAGTATTCCATGCCGCTGAAGGCGCTACTGTAGCACTGCCGATAACATAGCTACATAAGTCTAAAGGATCTGTACCATTTATATTAATTTCAGTTCCATCTAACACACCATCGCCATCAGAATCTGAATTTGTAGGATCTGTACCAGCAGTAGTTTCTTCATCTGTTGTTAAACCATCATTGTCACAGTCGCTTGTTCCTAATGGATTTCCACCATTTGATTCACAATCATCCAACGGATCCGTAAGATCTATATTCACTTCTGTTCCATCTAAAATACCATCGCCATCACTATCTGCATTCGCAGGATCCGTTCCCGCTGCGGTTTCCGCATCATTGTTAAGACCATCACCATCACAATCATTAGTGCCCTGTGGACGCCAATCTGGATGACCATTATCTACACATGGATCATCATCATCAATATCTACTACATCACAAATATTATCATTATCCAAATCTTGACATTCAGGAGTTTCTATAGAAAAAATAGCATCTGCACAGATGGTACCATTACAAACTCTGTAATCTATAGTTACTATCGAATTATTTTCCGAATTATCAGGTGTATAAGAAATTTCACCTGTAGTTTGACTAATACCTATGGTACCTATCGCACTACCTGTGCCTAGATCCGTAATTATACTACCCGGTAAAAAGTCGTCATTGAATAAAACATTTACTGTTTTCTCTTCCGATACTGTTGCGGTGGTATAATCATCTGTTGCTGTTGGAGCAAAAGGATTAGGATCTGTACCATTATTGTTTCCATCATCATCACAATCAGCAGCTGCCCAAATGGCATTGTTAGCATCATAACCGGTATAACCAGGAGATTGTGCTGGTAAACATGGATCTAAAGGATCTGAATCTGTATTATCGGGAACGCCGTCTCCATCAGTATCTGTGTTATATGGATCAGTTCCATTGGTAGCTTCTGTTCCATTCGTTACTCCATCACTATCACAATCCGCAGCTGCCCAAATAGCATTGCTAGAATCATAACCTGTATAACCTGCTGCTTGAACTGGGTCACATGGATTTAAAGGGTCTGAATCGGTATTATCGGGAACGCCGTCTCCATCGGTATCTGTATTATAAGGGTCTGTTCCATTCGTATCTTCAGTACCGTTAGTTACTCCGTCTCCATCACAATCGGCTGCTGCCCAAATGGCATTGCTTGCATCGAAACCTGTATAACCTGCTGCTTGAACTGGGTCACAAGGATTTAAAGCATCAGCATCTGTATTATCGGGAACGCCATCACCATCGGTATCTGTACTATAAGGATCAGTACCATTGCTATCTTCTGTTCCGTTAGTTATTCCGTCACCGTCACAATCGGCTGCTGCCCATATAGCATTGCTAGAATCATAACCTGTATAACCTGCAGCTTGAACTGGGTCACATGGATTAAGTGCATCTGAATCGGTATTGTCGGGAACACCGTCTCCATCGGTATCTGTATTGTAAGGATCAGTTCCGTTTGTAAATTCTGTTCCGTTGGTTACTCCGTCGCCGTCACAATCGGCAGCAGCCCAAATGGCATTACTAGAATCGTAACCTGTATAACCTGCCACTTGAGCCGGATCACAAGGATTCAATGCATCAGCATCTGTATTATCAGGAACACCGTCTCCATCAGTATCTGTATTGTATGGATCTGTACCATTTGTAACTTCAGAACCATTGGTAACACCGTCTCCATCACAATCGGCTGCTGCCCAAATGGCATTGCTCGAATCGTAACCTGTATAACCTGCGGCTTGAACTGGATCACAAGGATCGAGTGAATTAGCATCTGTATTATCAGGAACACCGTCTCCATCGGTATCGTCACTATATGGGTCAGTACCATTGGTATCTTCTGCGCCGTTCGTTACTCCGTCCGCATCACAATCCGCAGCTGCCCAAATAGCATTGCTAGAATCATAACCTATATAACCTGCAGCTTGAACTGGGTCACATGGATTAAGTGCATCTGAATCGGTATTGTCGGGAACACCGTCTCCATCGGTATCTGTATTGTAAGGATCAGTTCCGTTTGTAAATTCTGTTCCGTTTGTTACTCCGTCGCCGTCACAATCGGCAGCAGCCCAAATGGCATTACTAGAATCGTAACCTGTATAACCCGCAGCTTGAACTGGATCACAAGGATCGAGCGAATTAGCATCTGTATTATCAGGAACACCGTCTCCATCGGTATCGTCACTATATGGATCAGTACCATTGGTATCTTCTGCGCCGTTCGTTACTCCATCTGCGTCACAATCGGCAGCTGCCCAAATGGCATTGCTAGAATCGTAACCTGTATAACCTGCAGCCTGGACTGGGTCACATGGATTTAAAGCATCAGCATCTGTATTATCGGGAACGCCGTCTCCATCGGTATCTGTGTTATATGGATCCGTTCCATTGGTATTCTCTGTTCCGTTTGTTACTCCGTCGCCGTCGCAATCGGCTGCTGCCCAAATAGCGTTGCTAGCATCATAACCTGTATAACCTACAGCCTGGACCGGATCACATGGATTTAATGCGTCAGTGTCCGTGTTATCTGGAACGCCGTCACCATCCGTATCTACATTATAAGGATCGGTTCCATTCGTATCTTCTGTACCATTGGTAATTCCATCGCCATCACAATCGGCAGCTGCCCAAATGACATTACTGGAATCATAACCTGTGTTTCCCGCTGCTTGAACAGGATCACATGGGTCAAGTGGAGCTGCATCCATATTATCAGGAACACCGTCTCCATCGGTGTCCGCACTATAGGGGTCCGTTCCATCTGTAAATTCCGTACCATTGGTAACACCATCACCGTCACAATCTGCTGCTGCCCAAATAGCGTTAGTAGAATCATAACCTGTATAACCTGCTGTTTGAACCGGATCACAAGGATCTAAAGCATCTGCATCTGTATTATCGGGAACACCATCACCGTCCGTATCCGTATTGTATGGATCTGTACCATTAGTATCTTCCGTTCCATTTGTTACTCCGTCACCGTCACAATCAGCTGCTGCCCAAATGGCATTGCTTGCATCGAAACCTGTGTACCCTGCTACTTGAGACGGATCACAAGGATCAAGGGAATCTGTGTTATTGGTAACTTCTGTTTGATTATCTACACCGTCACCATCGCAGTCAGCAGTATTCCATGCCGCTGAAGGTGTTTCTGTTGCACTCGCAATTTCATAACTACATAGGTTTAAAGGATCTGTACCATCTACAGTTATTTCTGTACCATCTAAAACTCCGTCTCCATCAGAATCAGGGTTTGTTGGATCGGTACCAGCCGTTGCCTCTTCGGCTTCCGTAAGCCCGTCGTTATCGCAATCACTTGTGCTTAAAGGTGTACCACCGTTAGAGTCACAGTCATTTGTAGGATCTGTATTATCCGTATTTACTTCTGTACCATCATCAATACCATCACCATCACTGTCTGCATTATAAGGGTCTGTACCTGCAGTAGCTTCTTCATCATTTGTTAGTCCGTCGCCATCACAATCGTTGGTACCTTGTGGTTGCCAATATTGGTCGCTTTGCGGCGCACAAGGGTCATTTATTGTGGATGGGTCTTCCTCTACATCACAAACATTATCCCCATCAGTATCTGCACATGCAGGAATAGTAATGAAGTAGGTAGCTGTATCACATACAGTACCGTTACAAACACGGTAATCTATGGTAACCGTACTAGGGTTCTCACTTACTAATGCCGTGTATGTTATTTCACCAGTTGCCTGATTAATAGCTATAATACCCGATGCATTACCTGTTCCCAAATCGGTTATAGTACTACCTGCTAAAAAATCATCATTATTTAAAACATTGAATACTTTGGCTACCCCTACATCTGCAGTAGTGAAATCATCGTTTGCGGTTGGTGTAAAAGGATTAGGATCATTTCCATTAATATTACCATCATTATCACAATCTGCCGCTGCCCAAATAGCATAGTTTTCAACTGCATTAGATCTTGAGGTTGGCGTTGTTACCGAACAAGGGTCAGAAGGATCTGTACCATTTGCTACTTCGGTTCCATTGTTCTCACCATCACCATCACAATCAATAGCATTCCAGCTAGCATCTGCATTTGCAGTATTTTGACTTGTACTAAAAGTACAAGCGTCATTTGGATCTGGATCAGAAATATCTGGATCTCCGTCGCCATCATCATCGTTATTTTCAATAATTATAGTTTCTTCTAGATCATCTAATGTCTCATTTGAATCTACTTGATCCTGTGAATTAGAAACTGTATTTATAATTGTAATTTCTTTTATTGGTGCTTCTATGGCGTCTGGTGTAGCTACAATAGTTAACGTTTGCTTTTCACCACCTGTCATAGTGCCAATAGTCCAATTAGGACTAGACCATGAACCTGAAGATGGAGTTGCGCTAGTTAAAGTTAAGCCCGTTGGTAAAACGTCATTTATAACAACATTGGTTACATCATTAATTCCTAAGCTTTCTACTGTAATAGTAAAAGTTACCGACTCATCCTCTGAATATATTGCTTTGTCCGCTGTTTTTGTGACGGCTATATCTGGATTACAGTAATATATATTGATTACGTTGGAATCGTAAAAACAGCCTCCTGATGAAACCTTTACGTAATAATCCCCGATAGCTGTAGGGGTAAAAGAAGCAGTATTTGCTCCTGGAACCAGAGAATTATCTCTATACCATTGATAGGTATCAAAATTGTTAGTCAATGTTATTTCGCCGCCTAAACATCCTCCTCCAGATATCGTATAATCAACTACTGGTACCGTATCAAAACCGGAAAAATACCCCCCAAAACCGAGTGCTCCACTTAAACCAACTACACCTACAGCTATAGGACCTGTAGATTCTACAGAAACATTTCCATTCAAATTCGGTAAATAAAAACTTTTCCAAGGTAAACCAGAAGCAATTTGAGCTGCAGGCAGGGTAACCGTACCGTCACCATCCGTTACTATAATATTTTCATCTAGAGTTGTTGTAGATGCCAGAATAGTTAAGCCTCCTGAAATATCAACCCCTACCAAATCTTCAATATCAACAATATTACTTAAGGTATTAGGTAATAAACAGTTTACCGGAGCTATAAAGTTTAATCCTGTTGTGGCAACACTGGTATTACCTGCTAAACTTTGATAGGCATATACGTTATTAGAAGTAATGACCGTTAGATTACTACCTGCTGTTGAACCCGAATAGTTAGAACCTGGAATTAAATAATATTCTCCTTCGTTAATTGTAGCAATAGGAGTTGAAGATCCATTTACAAATATGTCGGTTCCATTTACCGTACCTATTATTATTGGAAATTCTAACCTATCTGATCCACCACCTCTTACAAAAACATATTCTCTACCAACACTCTCTATTGGAACAGGTTGATCAATACCCGCATCTTGGGCATTAGATGTTTCAACTACACCTACTAAAATATTACCATTACTAATAACAATATCTTTATCGGAAAGAATATCTGCACCAAGCCAACCATCTTTATTGGCATCTACACCTGCGCCCCTACTTTCAACTACATAACTTTGACCTTTATTCAATGTTACCGTGATAATATCATCAGTTAGCCCAAAAACATCGTTTTGTAATCTAAATTCACAATTTGGATCATAGTCGGAAATAGTAACCGTTGTATTGTCTTCTGTTGCCATAATACCCAGAGTGGCATTATGAATATTTCTATTTCGAATTAGAGGAACACCGCCCCACTTAAAATGCGTGCCAAATGCCGCTCTACCTTTTGCGGTTAGAGAAGCGCCCTGAGCGCCATTTCGCCCTCTATAGTTAACATAAAACTTTTCACCCCCTGGTGCTTCAAAACGAAGTCCGCTAGCACTTAAAACAACACCAACATTAGTAGCTTCTACCATTGTAATATTGTTGTTACCATCTGTTAAAGCATAAACGAAAGGATTAGCATTAGATACACTTACAATATCTGGTGTATTAGATGTTCCTTCATAAATATATACATCAAATGGCGTTGTCTCTGGTGTAGACAAATAAACCGCTTGAAAGTTCATATCTGTAGCTCTTTGCCTTAAAGGCGGTAAATAATGTATGTCACTTAGTTGTGCAAAAGTGCCAGTAATCGTAAAAAATAAAAAAAGTATTGTAATACAGTTTTTAATATTTAAAGTCTTTGAATTCATAGCAATTTATTGGAGACCCAAACAAGATTCTTAAATCGTATCGGTAATTAGTAATTTTTTTTTGTACTTAGTTTTCTTTTCTTTAAAACTTGATATTCAAACAGCCTCTTCGTTTATTATAAGCCCTGAACAGGTTAAATAAAATCCAAAATAATTTATAAGGGATATAATTGAAATTGAAAATGCAGTTTTGTATAGACCAATAGACATAAAATGTCTAGTAATGGAAAATGAAAATAATGATGAATGATAACCGACAAAATTCATAACTGAGGGATTTTTTTATATAAGTAGACATTGAACAATTTGCCCTATGGACTACAAAAAACATGTTATTATCTTAAAGGTAGTTATCAGCACATCTAGTGGAGAATTAAATGTTGTGTGATAAGAGACATGTGTATGTAAAAATGCCTATTTTGTATATATACCAAATAAATTATTTATGCATTACACCGATTAACCCTTTAAATTCAAGACCTTACATTCATTTTTTTAGTTTAAGCTAAACCTAGGTAATTATACTGTTTTTAACAGCAAAAGCGATTCTATTTGATATCCTCAATTATTTTATTTTTAAATATAGCAAAGAAAAGGACTACAAAAATATAACATAAATATCTACTTTACTATGTAAGTAATTTTCGTTAAAAAATTTGTCGCATTGAACACTTTTATCTTATTTACTTTTCTTTTGCAACTTTTTATTAATAGATAAAAAAATCTGGTGTATCAACAAGGTTATTTTCCTTTGTCAACACACCAGATTTTAATATTGTAAATCTATTAATAGCTTTAAGAACTAAGCTTCACAACTAGCACAATCTTTCTTTTGTTTGAATTTTTGCGCTGCATTCATACTATGCTGATAGTACAATGACTTCAGACCTAATTTCCATGCAGTTACGTGAATCTTATTGATTTCTTTAACTGGCATATCTGGATGAACAATAATATTCACCGATTGACCTTGATCAATATGATTTTGTCTATTTGCTGCTTGATAGATGATATCCATTTGATCGATTTCCGAATAGGTCTTGAATACATCTTTCTCTAAGTCTGATAGAAAATCTAAATGCTGAACAGAACCGTCATAATCACGAATACTATGCCATACTTCTGTGGTGTTCATTCCCTTATCTTCTAAAAGTTCTACCAAAAAAGGATTTCTAATCGTAGTCTTTACTTTGGCTATATCTTTTACATAAGTGTTAGACCATATTGGCTCAATACCCTGAGATACCTGACCCAAGATGAATGCAGAAGATGTTGTTGGTGCAATAGCATTCAACGTTGTATTTCTTCTACCATATCCTTTTAATACTTCTGGCTCACCAAATTTAACAGCTAACTGCTCAGACGCACTGTATGATTTTTCTTTTATAGTTTTGAATATCTCGCTATTCAAATTATAAGCCTCTTGACTATTAAATGGCAACATTTTTGATTGCAATAATGAATGCCATCCTAAAACACCTAAACCTAAAGCACGGTTATCTTTAGCAAAATTATACGCACGTTCCATAAACATAAACGTTTGTCTATCTTCACGGCTTTCTGAATCTCTATAAACTTCTAACTTTTCACAGAACTCAGTAATAACAGCATCTAAAAAGAATACCATTGTTTCAACTGCATCGGTATCTTTCCACTTATCGTAATGAAGTACGTTTACAGAAGATAATACGCAAACAAAAGACCATTCGTCACTAGATGGCAACATGATTTCCGTGCAAAGATTACTTGCATAAATCTTATGTCCTTTTTCTTTATACACATCTGAAGCTCCGTTATTGGCATTGTCTTTAAAGAAAATATATGGGTAACCCATTTCACCTCTTCTCTGTAACACCTTTGCCCAGATAGAACGTTTTTCGTTATCTCCATCTACCATTTCTTGCATCCACTCATTGGTAACGGTAACACCGTGCGTAAGCTCTTGTATAGGGTTTCCCTCTGTACCTATTTCCAAAAATTCTTTTATATCTGCATGCTCTACAGGTAAGTAAGGTGAAAAACGACCACGACGAACAGAACCTTGGCTTACTACATCTACCATAGATTCAAAAAGCTGCATAATATGTACAGCTCCAGAAGCTTTGCCGTTATTTTTAACGTCTGCTCCTCTATGTCGAATATTACCAAAATAACCAGATGTACCACCACCCAATTTAGACATCATACCGACCTCTGACTGTGTATATAAAATATTACCCATGTCATCGGCTATGTTAGAACCAAAACAGCTAATTGGCAGCCCTCTTTCTTTTCCGAAATTCGACCATACCGGTGATGCCAAAGAGTAAAAGCCTTCGCTCATATAGCCATAGAACTTATCTGAAAAACCGGGCATACCCAATATTTTCTCTGCTCTGTCAGCTATTTCACGAATACGAGCTTCTGCTGTAACACCCGGAGTCAAGTAACCAGAACCTAAAAAATTACGGCTATCTTCATTTAACCACTTGAAACCTTCTTCTTTATCTTTCTTTAGGCTTTCAAGTGCTTCTTTTCTAGCTTGTACCAGTTCATTTGAACCATTCAATTTAACTTCTTCTTGTAGGCTAGTCTCTAATTTAATTTTTGAATCGTTCATTTAAAATAAGTCGTCACTGGTTATACTTTGTGTTCTTTTGCTATAGTTGATAGAGCGTTTTACGAAGAAATCGCCATGTTTGGTTCCAATAATTTCATCATCGAACCATTCTGTTTGTGATAGTAATTCTTCGTCTACGTCAAATACTTTTTCGATTCCAATACTTTCGATAGAATCGTTAAATCTTTTTTTAATGAATTCTTTTACTAATTTCTTAGGTAAGAAATCAATTTCACCGGCTTCAAAAATCCAATCTATAATATCACTTTCTGATAAAAATGCCTCTTTACACATTTCTTGTACAGTGCCGTGAAATTCTTTGTTGAACCATGTAGGATTTTCATCTTTAATGATATTGATAATATCAATACCAAAATCACCATGAATTTGCTCTTCTTTTGAAGTAGCCTCTACAACATTAGATATGCCCTTAAACATATTCTTATGTTTATTAAAAGCCATAATAATCAAGAATTGAGAAAATAAAGATACATGCTCTATAAATAATGAGAACAATAAAACCGACTCGGCATATTCTTGGTTATTCTCACTCTTTGAATTCTTAAGAGCTGTTTCTAAATAATGAACTCTCTTCATTATTACAGGTTTTTTCTTCAAGTTTTTAAACTCTTCGTTTAAACCTAATATCTCTAACAAGTGTGAGTAAGCATCATGATGTCTTACTTCACTCTCTGCAAATGTGGCACCAACCGAACCAATTTCCGGTTTAGGCATTTTGTGATAGATATCTCCCCAAAAACTTTTGACCGCAACCTCTATTTGAGAAATGGCCAACATAGTATTCTTTATTGCGTTTCTTTCAATATCTGTTAAACCAGTTTTGAAATCTTGAATATCACTTGTAAAATTGAACTCAGTATGTATCCAATATGAATGTCTTATTGCAGATACATATTCATACAATGCAGGGTATTCATATGGCTTAAGATTTACACGCTTTTCAAAGATATTAGACTTTCTTCTCTGTGCTTGCTCATTTCGATAAAGAATATATCCCTTAGCTACATCGAAATAACCACCTTCCATCAATTTATTTTCAACGAAATCTTGAACCTCCTCTACTGTAGGAATATAATTAACATCAGCTTGCTTTCTTTCTAATAATGCTAAATGAACATTATTGGATATAATTTCAGCTTCACCCGGTCCACCATGTTCAACAGCTGTCATAGCCTTCAAAATGGCATTTGTGATTTTGTGTAAATGAAAGGGTTTAGTTGAAAAATCCCTTTTTATGACTTCTGTGATTTTCATGTTAATATAAAGTTAATGTTGTAGTTAATAAGCGAGGTGTAAAGTTCGAAAATTAATCACCTTAATTTTACATTTACCTATTTAAGCTTTTAACAGGGTTATCAACAATTTGATTTTTCACGTAAAATGGCTTACCATATTCCTAATCACAAACAAAACATAAAATACTTATAATCAATTGTTTATATTTAAAAATATAAACATAGAAGTGATATACTATTAAAGAATTACTTTAGCTAAAACTTTTTTAAATTATTTTTTACGGTGTTTCTCATAGGTTATTTTTTAAAATAATCAACTATGAAACTCGACGTAAGTTTTCGAATTACATTAACATTGCCTTAAGTGGTTTCCGTTCAATAATATAACTAAAACCATATCAACCTAAGCATTATATTTTTCACTTAAATCACTACTTTAGCTAGTTCATTAAATTCACCATTTTACCGATAATTTTGCCCTTTGCACCTCCAAAACTTTCTGATTGTACTTCTAAATTAATAATTCCTTTTTTTGTAGGAATATCGGAAATATAGAAATCTTGAGCAGGAGTTTTCCCCAACCATACTTTTTCATTTTTTGCGTTTACATAGTACAAATTATGATATACATTTTCTAAAATAGAAGTAAAATGAACATATAATTCGGTACCATTTTCGTGAGAAAAAGCTTGAACTTTAAATGTAGATGTTGATGGCTTAGTTTCTTTTTTAGATATCAGCGATAATTCACCCACGTAACCACTACCTTTTCCCTTTGTGCGTACTCCTATTTTTGACAATATAAGATTCCTATTTGCTGGTATGGTAAAACTATTATTTTTCCATGCTAGTGATTTTTTTATCGGGTATGTCAAAATATCACCATTAGATAACTGACAATATATTTCTAACGAAATGGGTCCTATTGTTTTTGTGACTACTTTAAATTTTACATTTTTATCTAAATTAATTTTGGTTTTATATAAAGGAATATCAGCATCTTCATTTCCTTCAAATAATAAACTACTACCACCAGTATAACTATCATTAAAATTAATTGAGGCTTTTACTTTGATAGTGTCTACTTGAAATTGCCATGTTGGTAGTATATCTTGAATACTCAAATTATGCCATTCGTTACTTGAAACGGTTTTACCCTGTTCATTATAAAAATAGCCAAGACCATAATTAAAGTTCGTTTTAAAGGGTAATTCATTGATGACACTACGTGGTTCAAAATAATCTGCAAAACCTAACCAGGTTTTTTTACCAAATCGTGTTTCTATTGACTGACCACCGTTCCAAAACTGTTGTTCGTTGGCATACACATCATCGGGTAATTTTGTTTCTGACATATCGAACGTGGAATTTGACCAATATATACCTATAGAAGTATTGTTTGGTTTTCCATCTTTATATAAGGCATCCCATTTTATGGGAGTTTTAAAACTTTTAGATTGTACATCTATACCAGCAAACAAATCCCATTCGCTTCTTCCTAATTCTCGGGCCAAAACCTTACTATCTTCTAAATTGACTTCATTATATCTAAAGTTTATAAAAAAGACATCAGACATACTTCTATCCTCTTTTTGAAAGAATATTTGATTATGGTTATTTAACTCATCTTGCCATATCACTCTAGAGTCATCTATCATAGCATCATACCAAACTAATTTTAAGTTTGAACGTTCTCTGTAATATGATATGAACTGCTGCATCAATTCACCCATTTCACCTACCAAGTCATACGTTTCTTGATTAATGAACCATCCATCAAAATTATAAGTTGTAGCTACTTCTATCAATTTATCGGCAACAGGAAAGCTACCGTCTTCCCTCTGTACAAGAAATTCGTACACCCATTCTTCTTTTCCTCCATATACATTAGGTGGAAAAAATACGGTACCAATACTTTTAACTCCGTTTTTATGTGCGACATCTGTCCAGAAAGCAGTGGGTGATACTATGATTCCCTCATTTGCAGATCCACCCCATTGCACAAAATAATCTATGTACTGCCAAAACGGGAACACATACTGTTTTACCGTAGAAAATCCTTGCGATGGATGAAAGTTGGTTGTATATGGAGCCATCAAGGCTATGATACCAGGAATTTTCTGGGCATCATCATTCAATTTAGTTGAATCATTTAAAAAACGACTTGCCAATGCTACCTGACTAATATTGAATTTAGCGTCTTTTTCACTTTCTGCCGACCATTGCAATAATTCATCAACGAACCAATACGAAGAGTAGGGCTGATTATCTCCGTACTGTTCTTTTTGGGTATGACCTTTAGTTGCAAAACCTATTATCACTAGACATATTAAAATTGCTTTCTTCATATTCATTCTCAATTAAAGTTAAAGATTGCTATTTTCAAATGATTCTACAAAAAGTTTGACGCTAACCTTTTATTTTATCACTTAATTCATGCGCTAAATTTTCAATACTTTCGTCATTCATAAAACAATATATGACCATTGAAGATTTAGTTGGAGAATATAATATCTTAGGAAGCAACCAAGATGCCGAACAGCATTCTTACAAAGGAAAATTGATTTTGTCTTTGGATTCAAATAGCCGAATAAATGCCATATGGACTATTGGTACTAATCAACAGCAGACAGGTACTGGATTTTTTAAAAACAATATTCTAGTTATAAACTTTAGATACAATGGAGAAGACCATAATATTTATAAAGGTGTTGCTGTTTATCAATGTATCAGCAAAGATATTTTAGACGGATTTTGGTCTGAAAAACATGGTAATCCACTTTATTTAGGCGAAGAGCGTTGCTTTAGAATTAAAACAGACGCAACATTAATTAAGATTACATAGCAAACATGATATGGCAAGATATAAAGCCTACCACTGCTAAAATAATACCTACTAAGAAAACATGAAAAGAAGTTCTAAGTAGTTTAAACTTTCTATCAATTGTCTTCCCTAAGTGAAATGTATCTCTTGCAATGGTCTTATAAAGTTCATCTCCTTTGTACATTAAACCTGTAAGTTCTTCTGTGTACTTTTCCTCATTCATAGTATTAAAATTACCATAGAACAAAAGGTTATTGGTACTCTTATCTCCATGCGTAAGTTCTGGTCTAGTGGCAAATACTGCATATGCTATAGATATGAGATTAGTTCCCAACATTATAATTGCCGGATATATAAGATGCGGATCTTTATCTAACTGACTTAATACAGTTCCCAGAATTATAGACAGAATAAGCGCGTTGATAGAAATAAGAATATTCGATTTTCTATCGATCATCGCGTTCAAAGTATACTGGTTTTTAGATACCAAACGAAACAAAGTTTCTGCACCACGTTCTGAACGAGGCTCAACTTTTGCTAATTTTTTCTTCAGTTCTTTTAGCTTCTCTTTATCAATACCCAATTCTTTTCGCAATTGTTTATCAATCTCTTTAGCTTCTTCTTTATCGTTTATCATATAATGTTTATAAAGCTATCAATTGATTTTCTTTAAAGTTAGGCACCTCTATATTAAAATGCTCATAAACCGATTTTGGAATTCCTAAATCAGCCATAAATACTTCTACTCCGCTCGGTAATTTTTCTAAAAGAATTTTAGGAGCTGCCAAGGTCATTACCTGGTGTGCTTTAAACCCTGATAATTCACCATCTTTAGAAATACCAACGGGAATGTCCAATGATATTTTAAATGCCGATGATGCGTTTGCTAATTCAATACTTTTTACAAATGCATCTGACAACGGCAATCTTTGAGAAAATCCTAAATAAGCATCTACCCAAATATCCGTTGTTTCTGGAATACCTTCTTTAGCTCCAAATAACAACGCTCTTTCTAACTGTGCTTTTGGCAGGTCTTTGGTAATAGGAACCACCAAGTCTAAATTCACGTTAAACCCCCAAGCAGCAAGTCTGCGAGCAGCTACTAAACCGCCGCCGCCATTGTTTCCATTACCAACGCCAATAGTGATTACAGAGGTCTCAGTTGCCTTTTTGGCGATTAATCTTGCTAGTTGAAGCCCGGCATTTTCCATCATCAATTCAATGGACAGGTTGTATTTTTCAACCGCCCAATAATCCATCTCTTTAAAGGCTTCTAACGAAAGACTGGTTACTTGCATATTTACTTTTTATAGGTATTGATAGCTTCCGTGAAAAACTGTACCACTTGTTCTTTGTCAATTTTTGTAGCTGGTAAAACTGCTCCTTTAAATCCGTCGTTTTTCCATTCACCTAATGAAAGAGAATCAAACTTAGAAGTATCTAAACCGCTATGCCCTTTGTATCCGCTGATATAAAAATAGTGTTCATTGATCATCGTATCAGGTACAGCTAAACCAAAGCCTATAGACAAATCATTAGAAATAATAACATAAGCACCTGAATCAAAATGATGGGGCCAAATACGAATGTCTGATGACAAACCATTTACCTCAAGTGTTCTTTCTAGACCAGATTGCGTCAAACTTCTTAAATCGGCGAGTTCCTTTAATTTAGATGCTTCTAGTATAAAGGTGAAAGAATCATCAATTGAATATGGTAGCTCGTAATGAAAACCATAGGTGTATTTCTTACCCAAAAATGTATCCGTAGAATTCGTCAACCACTCCAATACCTGCTGATGGGTTTTACCATCTAAAGCAAAAGAAGCATTGTTCTTAGGGGAATTCCACTCTAACGAAAAGGTATTATAGTTTAATGAAAGAACATCTCCTTCTTTTGATAATGGGTGTGTTTCTAAACGTTGTTTTTCAGTTGACCAGCCAAGATTGGTATGACTATCATCTGCTTTCTTCCCTACAAAACTTATTCCTGCAGCAGCTAAATACTGTGCTGCTAAATGCATCATTTTATCCATCTTATATTGTTTTTAAGCGTTAACACCGCCGTAATTAATTCCTGTTAAACGATGCATGTCATGATTAAAAGTAGATAGGTCATCAAAATTGAATTTTGAAATATCATCATGCCCACAAGCTCTTGCTATAACCTTGATAAGGTTATTTGTAGCATCAAAATAGTTATGTAATTGTTTTGCCGAAGATTCTATTATCAATCTACTGCGTAATGATTCTTTTTGGGTTGCAATACCCACAGGGCAGTTGTTACTACCGCAAGCACGCATACCCAAACAGCCAATTGCCTGTAAAGCCGAATTAGATACGGCAATAGCATCTGCACCTAACATAAGGGCTTTACCAAAATCTTCAGCTACTCGTAAACCTCCGGTAATAACCAAGGTTACATCTGTGGCACCTACTTTATCTAAATATTTTCTTGCTCTGGCCAAAGCAGGAATTGTAGGTACATTGATATTATCTCTTAATATGGTTGGTGCAGAACCTGTTCCCCCACCTCTACCATCTAAAATGATATAATCGACACCCACATCTAATGCAAATTGAATATCTTTTTCTATATGACTTGCTGCAATTTTGAATCCGATCGGTATACCACCTGTACGTTCTCTTACCTGAGCTGCGAAAGATTTGAAGTCATCTACACCATGAAAATCTGGGAAAGTGGCTGGTGAAATTGCCGTTTCACCTTCTTTTAAACCTCTTACCTCAGCAATTTCCTTACTTACTTTAGCACCTGGTAAATGACCACCCGTCCCTGTTTTTGCTCCTTGTCCGCCTTTAAAATGAAATGCCTGTACATTATCTAACTTATCCCAAGTAAAGCCGAATTTTGCCGAAGCCAATTCGTAAAAATACTTGCTATTATTTTCTTGCTCTTGAGGCAACATACCACCTTCTCCTGAACAAATACCCGTACCTGCCAGTTCTGCACCTTTAGACAACGCTATTTTTGCTTCGCGTGACAAAGCACCAAAACTCATATCACTCACAAACAGGGGAATATCTAAATGTAAAGGCTTTTTAGCCTTTGGTCCTATAACCACCTTTGTAGCCACCTCATCTTCATCTAGCAACGGTCTACTTGCCAATTGGGCAGGCAAAAATTGAATATCACTCCATTTTGGTAACGTATTTCTATCTACACCCATGGAAGCCGAAAAACCGTGATGCCCTAAATTTTTAAGTCCGTTGGTAGCTAATTCTTTTATATACCCGGTGTATGGTTCTGTCTCTTCAGGGTGTGTATCTGCGTAAGCGCCCAAATAAGCATCTCTATTAAAAGGTTGCGGACTGTCTACTAAATAAGCATCTATCTCTTCTTCATCTACAAAAAGACTACCACCCTCTATTTTAGTAGTAAACTTATGTAATACCTCAGCGTTATTGTATTCTGAAACTCCGGTATCTACTCTATAATCCCAACCGTGAACACCACAAATAAGGTTATGACCATCTACATGACCGTCTGACATTAATGCCCCTCTATGCAGACATCTACCATACAATACAGAAATATCATCATCAAATTTTACGATTACTAAATCCAAACCATTGACTAATGCGTGTTCTGGTTTTTTGTTTTCTAAAGTGTCTACTTGGGCAATTGCAATTGGTTTTTTCATTGGTAGTAATTTTTTAATTAAAAAGAAAAGCCTAGTGCGAAGACAACACGCCCACCATCTAAACTATTAAAATATCCTATGTTAGCCGTAAAAGCTTCAGCTCCTATAAGCCAAGCCAATGCACCTACTGAATTATGCCATTTATTTGAAGTGTCATCTTCAACCCAAACCCTACCATAATCGAAACTACCGGTAAGTCCGAATCTAAAAGGTACAAGGCTGGTTCTTAACCCTCCTAAAGGAAACCTTAAATCTGTATTCTGATAAAAAGATTGTTTTCCAGTAAATCTTTCATTTCTAAATCCTCTTAAGCTCTTGATACCGCCAATAGTTGCTGCATGGTAAAATTCAAAATCATCACCGATCAATGCTTCACCTGCAATCTTGGTTGCAAAAACGATACTACCGCTTTTAGTTAATTTGTGATCTATGATAAATTGTGGTTGTATGTACGCAAAACTATTATCTGCTTCGGTATTATCTATATTCGTTTTATAACCTATGGTCAGCCCTGCATCTAGCCCCAAGGTAGGAAAAGCGGCACTATTTTTATTTTTGAAATTATAAGCAGTTTCTACACCTGCATAGGTTTGCCTATCAAAAATTGTATTAGTCTGTGGTAGTTGTGCTACAAAACGATCGGCTGTATTATCAACCTCAAAAGATTCTATTAAAGGTTTAAAATAGAAAGAACCTCCGTTAATACCTTCCCATTGCAATGACACTGCTGCTTTAAATTTACTAATTCTAATTCTATTAAAATCTAAATCGACCTCATCAGCGTCATAAAGCGTTTCATTACCAAAGCCAAAGAAATTTTCTGAAAAACTAGGACTTGTGTATAAACCTTCTAAACCAAAATTCCAGTTATGAAAAATATTCGAAAACTCCCCTTTATACGACAAATCAAAACCTGATGTGCTGGTATAATATGCAGCATTAATACTATGCTTATATGTAAATGGATTACGTTGTAAACTATATGAAGTATGATTACTAATCACTCCTAATTTCACTCCGTCATCTGGATTGAATGCTATTATAGGTAACAACTGATTAAAATTATATTTTACTTTTTTATGATCGTAATTATTTAATTCATAATCATTTACCAACCATTTTTTAGATCTTTTATTTACAATGGTATTCTCCTTATCCTTGTAATCATAAAGTTTTACCTTTCGTGTGTTTTTAAAGTCGTATGTGTCATTTTTCTTTCCACCTACTATTTTAATTTTTATAGGATGGTCTCCCTCACCTTCTACCGTGAACGTATCTTTTCCATCCAACCCAAATAGCCAAATTTCTTTGGTAATGTCATTCGAAAATGTATGATTTAAAAGACCTAAATCTTTACGGTCTATTTTTACCGTAGTCTTACCATCTGCTAATCTAGTTATGGTAAAATCATCTGCTTTCTGTGTTCCTGTAACAACTTGAAACTTGTTCAAATAGAGATAATATGCTTTAGTTATTTTTTTAAGATTATCTCTTCTACCTTTTAATTTCTGTTTAATATCATCTATGATTGGTCCTTTTATCTCATCAGGAATTGCTTCAAAAGCATTTTCAATATCAGCATCTGATAACTGGATTTGAATATGATTGGTTTGCTTCTCCCACTCTTCCCAACCAGAAGCATGAATAAAAGTTAAATCTAAATGATAAGGAGATGATGCAAACCATTTTACACTTCTAAGGTCCTCATCATAAGTTTGCATTTTACGTAGCCCTGGTATTACTCTTGTCAGAAAACTGATTAAAGTACCGTCGTACTTTGAAAATGCTTGGTCACGATCTCTTGGTATTGGACTACAATACTCCGTTCCGTCTTCATTCTTATAAAGCGCCCAACGCCATTGGTCTTCATGTCTGTCCCAATCTCCCAGAAGCATATCGAATATTCTTGCACGGATATAAGAAGACTCATCTACTACAGATTTTCCCGATCTGTTTATTTCTTGTAAAACATCTGCAGTACTTAATATTTTTAACGGTTTTCCAAAACTTTCAGCTTCTACTTGAGAATCGCCTACATGCTCTTCAATCATATACAATTCATCACCAAACTCATCATTATAAACACCTAATGTTTCTTGTTTAGGAATATAGTATAAAATAGGATTGGTATGATTGACACCAACGGCATTAGATAACCCACCTACAACAAAAGGAGTATATGGATTTGAAGTCGTATAAAAATCGGCTAAAAATTTATCTACGGTTGTACCGTCTAAAACATCTCCAATGTAAGTTTCTTGAAAAGCATTGGCTTGTAAAAACTTTATAGTACTCTTTTTTAAGGCACGCATAACATACTGCTTACCTTCTTTATCTTCTAACCTAAGTGATTTTGATTGTTGTCCGCCTCCTCGTTTCAACGGGGTTAAACCTCCCATTAAAGTATCTAAGAAAACTACTGGTGCGTTTACTTCTTTACCATAGAATTCTCTGTAATGTTCACCCCATAGCGCTTTATAGAATCCGCTTTTTGTTGCAGCTTCTTTCGTATAAATAGCCGCTGATTTTTTAGCTCCTAGATTTTTATCGAAGTTGTATACTTGTAAATCTTCAGTTTCGCTTTTTAGTACAGTAGTCTTAAAAACTTCATTAAAAGAACCATTATCTAAAGCGTAATAATTTGCCTTTACACTACCGTCAGTTGTAATATCTAGGCGAACATAACCTTTTTTGGCTATAGAAAAATCATCTGGTTCACCATGTTTAACGGATTCGATTTTACCAGCAGCACCACTTGTAATTTGAGGAACACTTCCATTAATATATTGCAAATTTTTACCTTGACCCGACAAGAAAATAACGTTGTCTGCACCTCTAGCTATTGTTTTCAACCTGTTTCTAAGCGTTCTGTACTGCTTGTTTTGAAATTCTTGAGTAGAGAAGCCACCGATACTACTAAAAAAACCCTGCCTACTATTTGTTTTTATGGGGTGATATAATGCAACAAATACGATTTTACCTTGTACTTTTTTAATTCGATTTTCAAATTCTAAAAAGAACAAGTTCCTATTTTGAATTTCAGAATCTTCATTGATATAAATATGATTGTCCCAGTTTTCTAAGAACCATTGAGAATCTACAGTAATCAATTCTACGTTTACTCCTAAATCTTGATGCTTAATAGGTTTAGCGTCATCAGGAGAAAATTTTGCTTTACTATTTTTCTGTATATAGTTTTCAATATCAGAAACACCTTTATGACCTTTTAACCATTCTTTATTACCAGATACAAAAATGACATCATTACCCAGTTCAGACATAATTGACAACTGCTTGTCTAATGACTTTTCTATTTCAGTCTTAGGTGCTGCATTTCCCAGTATCAAAACTGTAGGTTTCTTAGCTAACTGCGATTCTTTTGAAATCTCAGAAAGAACCTCTGTATTTGTAGTATCCCAAGTGTTACCAGTAATAAAAATAGACTTCTCTATTTCTTGAGAAAAAACGGTACTTGTAAATAATCCTAATGAAGATATTAGGAGAAAACAGGAAAACTTTTTCATTATAGTTGGTTTATTTAAACGTGCCTTTAATTAGTTATATGAATTTCTTTGAATATGATATACATTTAGAATCGTAGTTAATGACCTTATCTTTTCGCATTATGCTTAATACATTATTTACTGTCTGCCTAGAAGTATTAGTCAAGTTAGCTATGTCTTTATGAGAGAGTAGGTTTTTTGCCACTACCCTATCATTTTCTATTTCGCCAAACTCTTCTATAAAAGCTTTTATAAATTCAGAGATTCTCGTTTTACTGTCCTTATATAAAAGGTCTTGTAGTCTTGTTTCTAATTTTCTGATACGAAGACCATATATTTTTAACAGACCATTTTTTAAAGACTTATACTCTTCCATTAAGCCTTCCATCATATCAGATTCTATATAACAGATTACTACATCTTCTAAAGCAAGAGCTACTTCTTTAGACGAGTTATCCTTATCATAAATAGATAGCTCACCAAAAATATTACCCTTTTTAACGACGTACTTTACAATGTCATTATCAGAGTCCATGATTTTAACAGATCCATTTTTTAAAAAGAAAATGCATTTTTTATCTCTTGCTCCTATCTCAATGATGCTGCCTTTGTCTACATGATCCATCTCTAGAAGATCACAAAGTTTCATCATAGAAGGCATTCCTAATTTTTGAAAAAGGCTAAATCCTTCTAAGAACCAATATTTCGTAATTGCTTTCAATATCTATTTTTAATAAAAACCAATATTACTGATTATCAACAGTATGCAAAAACTATAAAACTCACAGAGTTACTTCAGACGACAGTTGAGTAGATTTTAGTAGTTATAAATGCAAAAAATGCTTTGATAAATAGTTTTTCTATTTTTTTTTACAATTGG
Source organism: Maribacter sp. Asnod1-A12 (assembly GCF_045063735.1). Classification (NCBI taxonomy): domain Bacteria; kingdom Pseudomonadati; phylum Bacteroidota; class Flavobacteriia; order Flavobacteriales; family Flavobacteriaceae; genus Maribacter; species Maribacter sp. Asnod1-A12. The sequence goes on along the minus strand of NZ_JBEFNZ010000006.1, from coordinate 2,750,051 downwards.
TTGGTTCTAGATTAAGTCGGGTAAAAATCAAAATCTTTCATAATTTTTTTAACAATTATCTAAAAAGGGCATTTTCTTTCAAAAAAAGATATACCTAGAATTCTATATAAAAGACGTAATTTGCACCCCCAAATAATGGAATACATACTATTTGAATTTTATAAATATGATGAAAGATCACGCGTTTTTTATGAGAAGAGCCATTGATATGGCAGCAAAGGGAATGAACTCGAACGCAGGAGGACCTTTTGGTGCCGTTGTTGTTAAAGATGGAGAAATTATAGCTGAAGGCCATAATAAAGTAACCTCTACCAATGACCCAACAGCACATGCAGAAATGGTGGTGATTAGAGATGCCTGTAACAAACTGAATACTTTTCAGCTAACCGATTGTATTATTTATACTTCTTGCGAGCCATGCCCTATGTGCTTTGGCGCTATATACTGGGCTAGACCTAAAGCTGTGTATTATGGTTGCGACAAAGCAGATGCAAAAGCTATTGATTTTGATGATCAATTTATTTATGATGAACTAGAAGTTGAAATGCAAGACAGACAAATTCATTTCAAACAAATGTTGCAAGAAGAAGCTGTAGGAGTTTTCAATAATTGGGCTTCTAAACATGATAAAACGAAGTATTAAGTTCAAACTACTTTTACAATTAATGTTAATGTAGGTCTACAAAGTAAAGCGTATAGTTGCTAAATTTAGAAACTATACGCTTTACTTTATAAATTATATCGTTAACGATGTTTAGCCTAATTCATTTTTTAATCTTGTAATATAAAATTAGACTCAAGAACAGTATTTGAGCTTCCTCCTATATATACTTTAAAATCACCTTCTTCAGCTTCCCATTTATTATTAGCTGAGTAAAATTCTAAGGTTTTAGAATCAATGGTAAAACTTATTTTTTTAGTTTCCCCAGGTTTTAATGAAATCATTTGAAAATCTTTCAACTCCTTCACTGGTCTTGCTCTACTTGCAAATAGATCTTGAATATATAACTGTGCAACTTCTTTCCCTTCATATTTACCGGTATTCGTTAAATTGAAAGTAACCTTCAATTCTCCTGTTTTACTTATAGATTTAGAATTCAATTTTAAATCACTGTATTTAAAATCAGTATAACTTAATCCGTAACCAAACTCATATAATGGGGTATTCACCTCATCAGTATAATGTGTCCAAAATACAAGGTCATTTCCAGGATCAGTGGGTCTACCTGTACTTAAATAGTTGTAATATAAGGGAACTTGACCTACATTTCTCGGAAACGTCATTGGTAATTTTCCACTTGGGTTATAATCCCCATAAATTACTTTGGCAATAGCATCACCACTGGTAGTACCTAATTGCCAAGCTTCTACAATGGCAGGTATATTTTTATTTGCCCAGTTTATAGCTAACGGTCTACCGTTCATTAAAACTAAAACTACGTTCTTATTCACGGCATATACCGCCTCCAGTAACTCTTGTTGTAAACCTGGTAAATCTAAACTAGCTCTGCTTCTGCCTTCTCCCGATTGAAAACCATGTTCGCCCAAGACCATTACTACCACATCTTTGCCCTTGGCTACTTCCACAGCCTCTGCAATTCCAGTTCTATCTGTAGTATTAATATTGATCTCAAAAACAAAAGCTTCTTTACCCTTTACCAACGCTACTCCCTTTTCATGAGATAGTCTATTACCCTTATATTTCTTTAATCCTTCCATAACAGATATTGCCGAATCATCTTCTGCAGCAAGTCTCCAACCACCTAATGGACTATTTTTATCAGCAGCCAACGGACCAATAACCGCAATGTTCATACCCTTCTTTTTTAAAGGCAATAATTGGTTATCGTTCTTTAAAAGTACAATAGACTTTTCAGCCATATCAAGCGCTATCGCTTTGTTCTTATCACTTCCTATTACAGTTTTCTCCCGTTCTTCGTTACAATACTTATAAGGATCTTCAAAAAGACCTAGTTCATATTTCACCCTTAATATTCTACGAACTGCATCATCTATTTTATTTACTGACACTTTCCCTTCATCAACCAAGTTTTTTAAATGCTTTACATATAAATAAGATTCCATGTCCATATCGCTACCTGCATTTGCAGCACTTTCAGCAGCAGCTTTTCCATCTTTAGAATACCCATGAGCAATCATTTCCGCCATAGAACCCCAATCTGAAACTACAAAGCCTTGATAGTCCCACTCTCCTTTTAAAATATCTCGCTGTAAATAAGAATTTGCTGTAGCAGGAATTCCGTTAAGCACGTTAAAGGAATTCATAAATGTTTTTACATCTGCTTCTATAGCTGCCATAAACGGAGGAAAAATAGTATTGTACAAGGTTGATGTACCAACATCTACTGTATTATAATCTCTACCCGCCTCAGAAAAACCATAGCCAGCAAAATGCTTAGCTGTAGCCGCAATTGTGTTTGAAGCAGAAAGGTCTTCGCCTTGAAAACCAATAATTCTAGCCCTTGCTATTTGACTGCCCAAATATGGATCTTCTCCGGCTCCTTCCATGACCCTACCCCATCTCGCATCTCTCGATATATCTATCATTGGAGCAAAAGTCCAATTTATACCACTTGCCGAAGCTTCGTCAGCGGCCATGGCCGCTGAAGCCTTTATCGTTTCCATATCCCAACTTGCAGATTCTGCTAAAGGTATTGGACTTTGTGTTCTATAACCATGTATTACATCATAACCTATAATTAAAGGGATACCTAGTCTTGATTCTTCAACCACTATTTTTTGTACTTTTCGTACTTCTTCTACGCCAGTAACATTAAGCATAGAACCCACCCATCCGTTTTTAAGGTGTTCAAACTTATTAGACGCATCACCTTCTTCTGGCACAGGACCTGTTACATTCCAAAATCCGTTATACTGATTCATTTGACCAACCTTTTCCTCTAAAGTCATTATGGACAAAAGAGAATCTATTTTACCTTCAAAATTTTGATCAACACTTGATTGTGCTAAGGTACTTTGGCAAAATGCCAATATACCGAAGCTATAAACTAAAAAATTCCTCATATTAACTTATACTAATACTATTATTGAAATAATGAAACCTTATTCCTTTTTTAAATTTTACGTAACTACTTGTTAATAAACTTTATGCAAATAATATCGACCAATTTTAGTCAATAATATTTAAATTCAATACATGATTTTAATTTTCATTACTCGGTTTTCCTATGGTCGCCAAGATACCTCCGTCTACATAAAGAATATGACCGTTTACAAAATCGCTGGCTTTAGATGATAAAAATATAGCTGCACCGCACAAATCATCTGGATCTCCCCATTTAGCTGACGGTGTTCTATTTAAAATAAAATCATTAAATGGGTGACCTTCTTCACGAATAGGAGCCGTTTGGCTAGTAGCAAAATAACCTGGTCCTATACCATTTACCTGAATATTATGCTTAGCCCATTCCGTTGCCATATTCTGGGTCAACATTTTCAATCCCCCCTTTGCTGCTGCATAGGCCCCAACTGTATTTCTACCCAACTCACTCATCATAGAGCAAATATTTATAATTTTACCCTCTTTTTTTTCTATCATGGCTTTTACCACATGTTTGGATACTATGAACGGACTAACTAAATCAACATTGATAACTTCTTTAAAGTCCTCAACGTCCATATCTTCTAAAGGGGTTCTTTTAATGATACCTGCATTATTTACGAGAATATCAATAGGACCCACAGCAACTTGAATGTCATTTATCGCTTTAATTACTTGATCTTCTTCAGTAACATTAAATTTAAAGCCATAAGCTTCTATGCCAAGTGACTCATAAAATTTAACCGCATCATCAATTTTGGTTTGCGATGAATTACCGTTGACAACTAACTTTGCGCCGGCAAGCCCCAAACCTTTTGCCATAGCCATACCAAGACCATGTGTACTACCTGTTACTAAAGCAACTTTACCTTTTAAATTAAATAATTCTGTAGACATATATTTTTTTTAAACTATTACAGCGAAAAAATCCATACTAGTTATAAATAAAATCTTCTCAACAATGCCAACCATAAAGTAAGTATTGATAATTTTTAATTTAAAATATAAAAATCATGGACAAGAAGTTAAATATAAAAAGTTTTGATCAACCAAACCCAATATAGAGAAACAAAAAAAGCCACTGATTTCTCAGTGGCTTTTTGTCGGGGTGGCAGGATTCGAACCTGCGACCTCCGCGTCCCAAACGCGGCGCGATAACCGGGCTACGCTACACCCCGAATTGGTTATCAAAAAATATGTCTCTCAACACATTGTTGCGGAGAGACAGGGATTCGAACCCTGGGTAAATGTTTCCACCTACGACGATTTAGCAAACCGCTCCTTTCGGCCACTCAGGCACCTCTCCAGTAATTCTTCAATGAACTGTTGCTCTAAATAGCGGATGCAAATGTAGTAAGTATTACTGATTATACACAACTATTTTTGATGTTTTTTTTCAATAAAAAAATACCTCCCTGTTACTCAGGATATTCCACACGCAAATGATAAATATTTATAAGCTTCTGTTTGAATATTTTCTTAATTGTTTCTATTTCTTTGAAGGTAATGTCTGCATTTAAAAATTGATTTGCCTTCATTTGACCCGAAATTATTTTGTCAACAAACTCATCAATAATCAAAAATGTAGGGTTTTTTAAGCTTTTCGATGCAGCCTCTACAGAATCGGCCATCATTAAAATTGCCGTTTCTCTAGAAAATGGCAAAGGACCAGGGTACCTGAAATCTTCTTCATTGACATCTTCTTCTAACTCTTTTTGTTTCTTATAGAAATAAAATACCAAAGTAGTACCATGATGCGAACGTATAAAATCTATAACACGGTCAGGAATATTATTCTTTCTAGCTATCTCAATACCTTTTATTACATGATTTATAATTATACCTGCACTGTCTTTAGGACTTAGTTCGTCATGTGGATTTACATTAGTTACCTGGTTTTCCGTAAAAAAAGTTGGGTCATTCATTTTACCAATATCATGGTACAAAGCCCCTACCCTAACCAACATTGCATTTGCTCCAATTTCATTAGCGGCTGCCTCGGCTAAATTAGCGACTTGTAGCGAATGATGAAACGTGCCCGGTGCCTTGTTAGACAATTCTTTTAAAAGTTTAGAGTTCGTGTCCGAAAGCTCTAATAATGAAACGTCTGATACTAACCCAAAAACTTTTTCATAAATATAAATTAATGGCTGAACAAATAGCGTAATCATACCATTTAAAAGAAAAAGACCTAAAGTATACCATTCAATATCACTTAAATCTCCTTCGTGTATCGTATGAAATGCCAAATAACCAATAATATATATAAGTGTTATCTGACCTACACTTACAAATAAATTAGCCCTTTTGTACAACTCAGAGACGGTAAGTATTGTAACGATACCAGTTATAATTTGTAAAAAGATGTATTCAAAACTATTAGGTACAACAAAGCCTAAAATTAATATTGTAAGAACATGTACAAAAAGCCCTAATCTAGCATCAAAAAATGTTTTCAGTATCAATGGTAATATACAAAGCGGCACAACAAATACTAGTTGATCATTATACTTTATAACCATAGTAGTTATAAAAACCATCAAAAGAATATTGAAGAAAATAAACGTAACCTTAACGTTATTTTCATAAACCGTTCTTCTATATTTTTTTAAAAACAAAAAAAGCATAACAAGTACAAGCGCTACTAAAACGGTATACCCTATTAATATATAATAATAATTACTTGCAGTCCAAAGTTCAGATTCGTATTCTGATTTTAAAGACTCTAATATCTTTAGGTTTTCAGCCTCAACAACTTCGCCTTTAGCAATAATCAATCGACCTTGATCAACCGTACCACGAGTATACGAAAGTTTAGATAGCGCCTCGTCTCTAGCCTTTTGAGTAAGATTGTTATCAAAACTTACATTAGGAGATATAATGTCAAAAAACAAGGCTTGAGTTTCTTTTTCGAAAACAGACAAATTGTTTTCAGCAAGAACTTTACTTATCAAATTATTAATCTCGTTTAATCTAAAAAAATCCGAGACCCTAACTTTACTAGCTTCATTATTTTTGACTAAATAAATAAAACTTCGCTTAACCTGTTTACCGTTGTTTTGCAGAATACCTTTTGCATAAACCGTATCCAATACAATTTTAGAAAAATATTTTAAACGTTTTTTCTGAGTATCGTTTAAAGTAGTTCTATCCCATTTATCTTCAAACTTTCTCTCAAATTCTTCTACAACACTATCTACTTCTGCTTGATTATATCGATAATATGGTAATTGAGAACTTTCAATACCTTGTTTTTCTTTTGTAATTTCAGTATCGGTCTTTTGAATAGAAAAATCAAAAGGTGCATAGAGATTTTCAAATTGCCAAGGTTTACCTTTTTGAAATTCATACTTAAATTTCCCTCCCTTAGGCAAAAAGAAAACAATGAATGCAACAGCCACAACATAAAGTATGTATTTAAAAATTAGCGATTGTTGTTTGTAAAGATTATCCAAAAGAAAAATATATTAAGTTTCTCAAAAATAGAAAATATATACTGATAACTAGTAATTGAAATGATATCCCTTGGGTTGGTATAGAATTTAGTAATTTCGTGCTATCAAATAATGAAAAACATGAAAGAGGTCGTTATCGTATCAGCCGTAAGAACACCAATAGGTAGTTTTATGGGCGGATTATCAACAGTTCCTGCTCCTAAATTAGGAGCAATTGCTATTGAAGGTGCATTAAAAAAAATTAACCTAACCCCTACTCTAGTTGATGAAGTTATTATGGGCAATGTAGTGCAAGCTGGCACAGGTCAAGCACCTGCAAGACAAGCTGCTATATTTGCCGGTATTCCAAACACTGTACCTTGTACAACTATAAATAAAGTTTGCGCCTCAGGTATGAAAGCTGTAATACAAGGTGCACAAGCTATTGCATTAGGTGATGCAGATGTTGTTGTTGCCGGCGGTATGGAAAACATGAGTTTAATACCTCATTATGTGCACATGAGAACAGGTACAAAATTCGGACCTACCACTTTCGTTGATGGAATGCAAAAAGATGGTTTAGTCGATGCATATGATGAAAACGCCATGGGTGTTTGTGCTGATGCATGTGCTACTGAATATGAATTTAGCAGAGAAGATCAAGATGCCTATGCTATTCAGTCTTACAAGAGATCTGCCGATGCTTGGGAAAATGGAAAATTTGACAACGAGGTTATTCCTGTAGCAGTACCTCAAAGACGTGGGGAACCTAAAATGGTTACCAAAGATGAAGAATTTAGTAATGTCTTTATTGATAAGATTCCAAATTTAAGACCTGCATTTTCAAAAGACGGAACAGTTACCGCCGCAAATGCTTCAACTATTAACGATGGTGCTGCGGCATTAGTTTTAATGAGTAGAGAAAAGGCAGAAGAGCTAAACTTAAAACCATTAGCTATAATAAAAAGTTATGCTGATGCAGCTCATGAACCTGAATGGTTCACCACTGCACCAGCAAAGGCTTTACCGAAGGCTTTAGCAAAATCTAATTTAAAGCTAGAAGAAATCGACTTCTTCGAATTTAATGAAGCATTTTCTGTAGTCGGTCTTGCAAATATGAAAATATTAGGTTTAGGTGACAAAAATGTTAATGTAAATGGTGGCGCAGTTTCTTTAGGACATCCATTAGGGTGTTCTGGTGCACGTATTTTAATCACACTACTAAATGTATTAGAACAAAATAATGCGAAACTAGGCGCAGCTGCAATCTGTAATGGTGGCGGTGGTGCTTCGGCAATAATTATCGAAAAGATTTAAGTGTATAAAAATTATTTATGCAATACGGTATTTGCCAATTAAGCATTATTCCTGTTAGAAGTACGCCAGACGAAGTCGCCGAGCTAACTACGCAACTTTTATTCGGAGAACACTTTAAAATATTAGAGTGCCGAAAAAATTGGTCTAGAATAAAAACCATATTCGATAAATGTGAAGGTTGGATAATGAACAACCAATTGTTTTTTATACCTGAAGAGGAGTTCAATTCCATTCAGTCAAACAAAGAAATAAAACATGTCGCCGAGTTAATATCTTTTGTCGAAGACTCTAATCAAATTTTAACACCAATATTAATTGGATCTTGCATACCCGATACTCCATCATTGCCTATTAATTTCAATGGTAACGTTATCAAAAAAGCGCAGTCAAAAGCGAACTTAATAAAAACAGCCTTACTTTATTTAAATTCTCCGGAATTGAAAGGAGGAAAATCCCCTTTTGGTATTGATAGTGCTGGTTTTACTCAAATGGTGTATAGAATTAATGGATACCACCTTTTAAGAACCGCGAAAAACCAATCAGCACAAGGGTCTGCCTTAAGTTTTGTAGAAGAAAGTGAGGCTGGAGATTTAGCCTTTTTTGATAATGTTAGCGGAGACATTGACCATGTAGGCATTATTATGGAAAACAACTATGTTATTCACGTAAACGGAAAGGTCAGAATAGACCGTTTAGACCATACTGGCATATTCAACAATAACCTTAGAACGTATACTCATCAACTAAGAGTCATTAAAAAAATAGTATAAAAAAAAGCCCTTGTTAGGGCCTTTTTTTATTTCATAAATAAGTTATTAGAATTACTCTCCTAACATCTTCTTCATTTTAGTGAAATTCTCAGTATCACCCATTGCTCCATATATATTCTTAAGCTGAGTCATAATATTTTCACTTTCAGGATTATTTTTCAATGCATCTTCTAAAACATCCGCTCCTTGCTTAAATAAGCTATCCTTTTTCTCCTTAAGGTCATCATACTTTGCAATATCAGCTCTAGAATTACCTAAAGAATTCATCTCATCAATCAACGTATTACCTTCATTAACATAAGTAGTCGAAAGGTTCAAATAGGCATTTGTATAATTAGGATCGATTTCGATTGCTTTTTTATAAGACACACGTGCATCTTCATAATTATCTTGTTCCATGCTAATTACACCAACATTGTAATGAAGGTCTGGATTATCTGGAGCTAAAGAAATTGCCTGAGCCATTAATTCTTTGAACTTATCTTTATCCCCTTGATTAAAATATAAATTAGCCTCGTTCAAAATTAAATTTACATCTTCTGGGTCGTTTTTTCTAGCCTCTTGATAAGCTTCTAAAGCCTTTTCATCTTGCCCTAATTGTGTATAAATTAATGCCGTGTTCTTAACAATCTCAGCTTTTTTAGATGGAGTTTTTTCGTCTATCGGGTTAGAGTATGTACCTGATTTCACCATCAAATCACGTTGTACTTTATCCATTTCTTCAACTTCACCAGAAGCTGCATTAGTAGCTTTATAAACTACTGCACTACCATCATAACCTACTTCTTGCAATTTATTATAATACTCTAAAGCCATTTCATAATGACCTCCATTTACAGCGCTACCTGCTGCATAATACAAATAAGAAGTGTCTTTTGGACTAAGCGTATAACTCATATACAATTTTTCTGCAGCTTCTTTGAATTTACTATTACCGTTATCGCTAACAGCAGAATTCACAAGATCAGCAGTTAAAGAAGTCATATACTGATTAGTTTCACCTGTATATTTTTGCTTACCTGAAGCTTCTTCTATTTCAACAACCTTTTTAAAAGAAGTTACCGCTTTCTCAAAGGCATCATCATTTCCTTTCTTAGCTAAATCATTATAGATTTTACCTCTAGTAAAATAATATTGAGCTTGTGTTTTTTCATCTGCAGCGGCAATTGTACCTGAAGCAGCTTCTAAAGCTGTTTGAGCAGTAGCTGAATCACCAGCTTTCAATGCCTTTTCAGCAGCTTTTATTTCATTCTTCTGAGCAAAACCGACCATTGTAAATGTCAGTGCTGCTACAAGTAATAATCTATTCTTCATTTTTAATATATTAATTATTAGTGTTTACTTTTAAATGATGTTACTCTTCAGTTTCAGGATTATCCGGGTCTGTACTTTCTTCGGAATCAGAATTATCAATCTCCGTGCCATCTTCTGCATTTACCTCAATATCAAGTATTTCAGCTTCTTCCAAATCATCCTCATCTTTCATAACCTTCGCTACTGCAGCAATAGAGTCGTTACCTTTAATATTAATTAATCTAACGCCCTGTGTTGCTCTACCCATTACACGTAAATTTTCAACGCTCATACGTATTGCAATTCCAGATTTATTGATAATCATTAAATCATCAGAATCGGTAACATTTTTAATTGCTACTAATCCGCCCGTTTTATCGGTCACACTAATAGTCTTAACTCCTTTACCTCCTCTATTGGTAACTCTATAATCATCAATACTTGATCGCTTACCATAACCTTTTTCCGAAACAACTAATATTTCATCTTCAAAATTATGAACAGAAACCATTCCTATTACTTCATCGTCGTCATTTGCCAAAGTAATACCACGAACACCCGAGGCATTTCTACCCATTGGTCGTGTTTTACTTTCTTCAAAACGAATTGCCTTACCAGATTTAAGCCCTAAGAAAATCTCACTAGAACCTGTAGTTAATTTAGCCTCTAACAGTTCATCACCTTCACGAACGGTAATGGCATTAATACCATTTTGACGTGGTCTTGAATATTGCTCTAAAGATGTTTTCTTAACAACACCTTTCTTAGTAGCCATAATAACATAATGTGCATTGATATACTCCTCATCTTTTAAATCTTGTGTACAAATGAAAGCTTTTACACTATCATCTTGCTCAATATTTATGAGATTCTGAATTGCACGTCCTTTTGATGTTCTACTTCCTTCCGGAATTTCAAACACACGCATCCAGAAACATTTACCTTTCTGGGTAAAGAATAACATATATTGGTGATTGGTACCTACAAACAAATGCTCTAAGAAATCTTCATTTCTTGTAGAAGATGCTTTTTGACCGACCCCGCCTCTATTCTGTGTTTTGTATTCACTTAACGGAGTTCTTTTAATATAACCTGCATGAGAAATAGTAATTACCACTTGCTCATCTGGTATCATATCTTCCATACTAAGATCACCACCTGCAATATTAATTACAGATCGTCTTTCATCACCGTATTTATCTTTAATCTCAAGAAGCTCATCTTTGATAATAGACATTCTACGATCTTTCTTATCAAGAATATCTTTAAGATCTGCAATTAAAAGCATTATTTCATCATACTCGGTTCTTAGTTTATCTTGCTCCAGACCAGTAAGTTGACGAAGTCTCATCTCTACAATTGCCTTTGCCTGAATTTCACTTAACTTGAATCGTTCAATTAAGTTTGTTCTTGCTTCATCAGCGTTCTTAGAGGCTCTTATTATAGCAATTACTTCATCAATATTATCTGATGCAATAATTAAACCTTCTAAGATATGAGCACGATCTTCAGCCTTCTTTAATTCGAATTGTGTACGCCTAACTACCACTTCATGTCTATGCTCAACGAAATAATGAATCATTTCCTTCACATTCAACAACTGTGGCCTTCCATTTACCAAAGCAATGTTGTTTACACTAAAAGATGTTTGTAATGCCGTATACTTGAACAGCATGTTCAACACAATATTAGGAATAGCATCCCTCTTTAAAATGTAAACGATACGCATACCGTTTCTATCGGATTCATCTCTAATATTGGCTATACCTTCCAATTTTTTATCATTGACAAGATCGGCAGTTTTCTTAATCATGTCTGCCTTATTGACCTGATAAGGAATTTCGGTAACAACAATACATTCGCGACCTTGAACTTCTTCAAAAGTTGCTTTTGCACGCATTTTTACACGTCCTCTTCCTGTATGAAAAGCTTCTTTTACACCATCGTAACCGTAAATAGTTCCTCCAGTAGGAAAATCTGGTGCTTTAATATGTGTTATAAGCTCATCTATCTCAATGTCATTATTATCTATATATGCAACCGTACCATCTATTACCTCAGATAAGTTATGTGGCGGCATATTGGTTGCCATACCTACAGCAATACCAGATGCACCGTTCACCAACAAACTTGGAACCCTAGTAGGCAGAACCGTTGGTTCTTTTAAAGAGTCATCAAAATTCAATTGATAATCTACAGTTTCCTTTTCTATGTCAATTAGCATATCGTCTGCAATCTTACGCATACGAGCTTCCGTATAACGCATTGCCGCAGGGCTATCACCATCAACAGAACCAAAGTTACCTTGACCATCTACCAACATGTAACGCAAACTCCACTCTTGAGCCATACGAACCATGGCATCATATACTGAAGTATCACCATGTGGGTGATACTTACCTAAAACTTCACCAACAATACGTGCAGATTTTTTATGTGAGCTATTACTTCTAACTCCTAATTCATGCATTCCGAAAAGAACTCTTCTGTGTACGGGTTTCAATCCATCCCTGACATCCGGCAGGGCTCGTGACACAATGACCGACATTGAGTAATCAATGTAGGCAGATTTCATTTCCTCTTCAATATTAATGGGAATCAATTTTTCACCGTCAGCCATTTTAAAATCTTCTGTTTTTTAATTAGTAAAAAAGCATGCCAATATACTTAAATCCTGAGCGTTTCAAGAATAAGTGTATTTAATAATATTATTTTTTATTAACACTTGGCATAGTTATGTTAATTTTTACTTTAAATGAGTATTTGAGCACTATTAAAGCCGTATTTAATGGGTTTTACAATAACTTTAACGATTATAGGTACGGTATTTGCCATTGATTGAATCATATTTAGTAATTTTATAGTAGATAATATAGTATATGGATGATAATTTTTCCCCAAGAGTAAAGGATGTAATTGCTTATAGCAAGGAGGAAGCATTGCGACTTGGTCACGATTTTATCGGTACCGAGCACCTCATGCTAGGGCTTCTTAGAGATGGAAACGGGAAGGCTATAAGCATTTTAGATGCTTTGGAAGTTGATCTGGAACACCTACGTAGAAAAGTAGAAATACTTAGTCCTTCTAACCCTAACGCCAGTGGCGTACAAAAAGATAAAAAGAATTTACACTTAACAAGGCAGGCAGAGCGTGCATTGAAAACCACATTTCTAGAAGCTAAACTTTTTCAAAGTTCTTCTATAAATACAGCGCACCTTTTACTTTGTATTCTTAGAAATGAAAATGACCCTACTACGAAACTTTTACATAAACTAAAGGTGGATTATGACGGAGTAAAGGAACAGTTTAAATTTATGATTACAAGCGATGACGATATGGTAGACGGCCCAACGGCCGAGTCTTTCCCTAGTGATTCTGAAGATACGAACGAAGGTAAAGAAAGTACTTTTGGTGCTTCTTCTAGTCAAAAAGGCACCAAAAAATCTAAAACTCCGGTATTAGATAATTTTGGTAGAGACCTTACCCAAATGGCTGAGGAAAATAAATTGGACCCAGTTGTTGGTAGAGAAAAAGAAATAGAAAGGGTTTCTCAAATTCTTAGTAGAAGAAAAAAGAACAACCCATTACTTATAGGTGAACCAGGTGTTGGTAAAAGTGCCATTGCAGAAGGTCTTGCATTAAGAATTATAGATAAAAAAGTTTCTAGAATTCTTTATAACAAAAGAGTTGTTACACTTGACCTTGCTTCTTTAGTTGCTGGCACAAAATACCGCGGACAGTTTGAAGAGCGAATGAAAGCTGTAATGAACGAATTAGAAAAGAATGACGATGTTATTTTATTCATTGATGAAATTCATACTATTGTAGGTGCAGGTGGAGCTACCGGAAGTTTGGATGCTTCCAATATGTTTAAACCAGCATTAGCTAGAGGTGAAATTCAATGTATTGGTGCCACTACCCTAGATGAATACAGGCAGTATATCGAAAAGGACGGTGCTTTAGAAAGACGTTTTCAAAAAGTTATTGTTGAACCGACTTCTGTTGATGAGACAATTGAAATTCTTCATAATATAAAAGGTAAATACGAAGATCACCATAATGTAACCTACACTGATGAAGCTATTGAAGCTTGTGTTAAGTTGACTAATAGATACATGACGGATCGTTTTTTACCGGACAAAGCTATTGATGCTTTAGATGAAGCCGGTTCTCGTGTGCACATTGTAAATATGGATGTTCCAAAACAAATTCTTGAATTGGAAAAGAAATTAGAAGATGTGCGTGAGCTTAAGAACAGTGTTGTTAAAAAGCAGAAATATGAAGAAGCTGCAAAGCTTCGTGATGATGAAAAAAGTCTAGAAAAGGAACTTGCTATTGCTCAAGAGCGCTGGGAAGATGACAGTAAGCTTAACAAAGAGACCGTTAGTGAAGACAATGTTGCAGATGTTGTTTCTATGATGAGTGGAATTCCTGTAAATAGAATTGCACAAACTGAAAGTAATAAGTTGGCAGGTTTACCTGAGCTTATTAAATCTAACGTAATTGGTCAAGATGATGCAGTTGCTAAGGTTTCTAAAGCTATACAACGTAATAGAGCCGGACTTAAAGACCCAAACAAGCCAATTGGTTCGTTTATCTTTTTAGGTCAAACAGGTGTTGGTAAAACACAATTGGCAAAAGTATTGGCTAAAGAACTTTTTGATTCTGAAGACGCACTTATTCGTATAGATATGAGTGAGTATATGGAGAAATTCGCCATCTCTAGATTAGTTGGAGCACCTCCAGGATATGTTGGTTATGAGGAAGGTGGTCAATTAACTGAAAAAGTTAGAAGAAAACCTTACTCTGTTATTCTTTTAGATGAAGTTGAAAAAGCACATCCAGATGTATTCAATATGTTGTTACAAGTATTGGATGATGGTTTCTTAACAGATAGTCTTGGTCGTAAAATCGATTTTAGAAATACCATTATTATAATGACTTCTAATATTGGCGCTAGACAATTAAAAGACTTTGGTCAAGGTGTAGGTTTCGGTACGGCTGCCAAAAAGTCACAAGAAGATGCTCATCAAAAAGGAGTAATAGAAAATGCGTTGAAAAAAGCATTCGCTCCTGAATTCTTAAATAGAATTGATGATGTAATTGTTTTCAATGCCTTAGAAAGAGAGGATATTCATAAGATAATAGATATTGAATTAGCGAAGTTATTCAAGAGAATCAAAGACATTGGTTACCACTTGAACCTTACTGACGAGGCCAAAGACTATATCGCTGAAAAAGGCTTTGACAAACAATATGGAGCTAGACCGCTTAAAAGAGCTATTCAAAAATACATTGAAGATGCCCTTGCGGAAGAAATCGTAAATTCTAAACTTAAAGAGGGAGATAGTATTTATATCGATCTTGATAAGAAAAGTGAAGAATTGACTATTAAAATTGAAAAAGCAGAGGAAGAATCACCTAAAACATAGGTATTTGTACTTTACTAGAATATATTAAAGGAGCCCTGAAGAGGGCTCCTTTTTCGTACAATATAATTTTATATGTAAGAATAAAAATACACCAGTTAGTAAGCATACGCAGTATGAACGATATTTTCGCGTTTAAACTAAAAATTTACCTAGAGAATGTAGTTCCTTATACTTTCGCTATAGACACACTATATTAATACGAATAGAATGAAAGTTGGACCTACCAAGAAGAAGGTGATTGTGCGAGAGTACGAATTAGAGACAGGAAAAATTCAAGTATATGAAAATTACATGGTATCGATTTTCGATGAAGGAGCTACTTTAACTTTAGAAAGAGCATATCAGATTATCGGTATATCAGAGATTCATTTTAGAGATAAAAACTTTGGTTTTATCAGTCTTCGTAAAAATTCGTTTGCCATAGACCCTACCATTTACAATTATCTTAAACAACTCGACAATCTTAAAGCTTTTGCTATTGTCTCAGTAAAAGAGATTGACATGCATAACTTTAAGATTGAAAAGCTGTTTTATAAAAAACCTATGAAGTTTTTCATTGAATTTGACAATGCATTAAAATGGGTCAAAAGAAGAGTTAATTCTTAATGAAAATCAACTTTGTTGATTTTCTTCCTCCACTACAGGTTGTTCAGGCATTTTAAATAAATCTAAATACGCACCAGCAATATTATCAATAAGATGAGAAGCTGTTAACGATTGAAAACCTGTAGAATCTACAGCAATATCACCGGCTCTACCATGCAAGTAAACTCCAAATATTGCAGCATCTAAAGCAGGATAACCCTGAGCCCTTAGACCTGTAATTACACCAGTTAAGACATCACCACTTCCCGCAGTAGCCATACCGGGGTTTCCGGTTGTATTTACATAACCTTTGTCATTCTGAACTATAATAGTATGTGCACCTTTAATAACTATTATGCACTTATATTTTTTTGAAAACTTTTTGACCTTGGTTAATTTTTCAAAGTCGTCTTTCCATTTTCCAATTAGTCGTTCCAACTCTTTTGGATGCGGAGTTAAAATAGAATCTTCAGGTAAATCTTTTAATAACTCTTTATTCTGAGAAAGAATATTTAGCGCATCCGCATCTATTACTAATGACACTTTATTACCTTTTAAAAAATTAGATAAGGCTTTCACTGTAGGTTCACTTGTCCCAATACCAATACCTACTCCAACAACTGACGGCTCTAAATCAAACTTAATATCCGTAAGTTCATTTTCATCCGTATCTGTTAAAACCATAATTTCAGGTAATGAGGTCTGCAAAATGTTATATCCTATTCTTGGAACATAAGACGTTACAAGACCGCTACCGGAATACAATGCCGCTTTAGATGAAAGACATACGGAACCCATTTTACCATAACTACCACCAATTAGTAATGAATGTCCATAAGTTCCTTTATGACCATATTTCTCTCTAGGTTTATATAAAGTTAGAACTTCATTTTTACCTATTAATTCATAATCGGTTTCCGTAACTCTTAGATATTCTGGATCCAAACCTATATCCAAAACCTCCCATTGTTCAATATACCTACCTGTTTCCGGTAAAAAGAACACCAATTTCGGAGTTTGAAAACTCAACACAAAATTAGATTTGATAATAGCTTCAAAATCTTTTGGACCTTCATCCGTAAATAAACCTGAAGGAATATCAATTGATAGAATAAACGCTTGAGAATTATTTAAATATTGAATTACTTTTACTACCCATTCATCTGGAGTTCTATTTAGTCCTATACCGAAAATTCCATCTACAATAATATCTTCCCTTCCAATTTCAGGCAATTCATCATCACAATTCATAAAATGAGGCCATACCTTACGATCTTTCAATCTATCTAAATTTATCAGAAAATCTTTTGATCGCTTTTCACTGTAATTTATAACGTATACTTCTACATTATAACCATGGTCCACTAGATGCCTAGCAAGGGCTATACCATCACCCCCATTATTGCCAATTCCACAAAATAAATGTATTTTAACGGGAGCTCCTTGCATACGTAAATGCATCCAATTGAAGAGTTGTAAAGCAGCACGTTCCATTAACTCATTACTTTCTATCTCCTCTTTTTTTATAGAAATCTGATCTGCTTTATAAATCTGTTTTGCACTATATAATTTCATTCTTTATTGTATTTATATCTAAAAAATAACTATTCCGTAAAAAATTGTGGAATGATTTGTTTAAGTTATCAAATGTACTACTTTTGATTTTCAACCATTAGTATTTATGGACTGCTATAAAACAGACATAACATTCGATTTCACTTCAGCTACTATTACTTATGGTACTACTACGGCATGTTTCACCCTTAGGGGTTAAAAACTATATTTCTCCGTACCTGTGTTTAATTACACCATATCTTAAATTACAAAGTCAATATTTCATATCATGAAAGTTCTAAAATTTGGTGGTTCATCTGTAGCCAAACCTGAAAATATAATTAAAATTAAAAATATCATCTCTAAGTACAACGACCCTATAATTCTGGTTGTTTCTGCATTAGGCGGTGTAACGGATCTTTTATTAGAAGCTGGATCCTTAGCTTCTGTCCAAGATGAATCTTATAAAAAAATTCTAAGCACATTAGAAGAAAGACATCTTTCTACCATTAAAGAGCTTATGCCGGTTACCGCACAAAGCAAGGTACTTAGCAAAGTAAAAAGCGAGTTCAATGTATTGGAAACTCTTTTAGAAGGTGCCTTTTTTATCGGAGAAATTACTCCGAAATTATCTGACAAGATAGTTAGCTACGGCGAACTTCTATCTTCATATATTATTAGCGAATATCTAATAAGTGAAAAACTGGATGCTGAGTTTAAAGATAGTAGAGAGCTTATAATAACGCATAAGCTTAACGGTAAAAATGTGGTTAATTTCGCAAAAACCAATGCTAACTGCGTAGATTATTTTAAAGTTTCAAATAAAAAAATAACTGTTTGTCCTGGATTTATAGCTACTTCTGAAGAAGGAATTTCTACTACATTAGGCAGAGGTGGATCTGACTATACCGCTGCAATTTATGCCGCCGCCATTGATGCGGATGTTCTCGAAATCTGGACCGATGTAAGCGGAATGTACACTGCCAATCCAAAAATGGTGAAACAAGCCAAAGCTATACCACATATTTCTTATGAGGAAGCCATGGAACTTTCTCATTTTGGCGCTAAAGTGCTTTACCCACCAACAATACAGCCAGTGTTAGCTAAAGGCATATCCATTGTTATTAAGAACACCTTTAGTCCTGATGAAGCAGGAACATTAATTACAAAATCTAAAAACGAAAAAGGAAAGACCGTTCGTGGAATAAGCCATATTGGCAATATTGCTTTGCTATCCTTAGAAGGACCAGGAATGGTAGGAATTCCAGGAATTTCTAAACGTTTTTTCGAAGTACTTTCACAAGCGGATATTAGTGTCGTATTAATTACACAGGCTTCTTCTGAACATTCCATTTGTGTAGCCATATCTGCGGACGATGTTGAAAATGCAGTACACATAGTAAATGAAGCCTTTGAATATGAAATTGAAAGAGGTCGCATAAAAGAAGTAATTCCTGAAAAAGATTTAGCCATTGTTGCGCTAGTTGGTGATAACATGAAAAGCCATCAAGGATTGAGCGGTAAAATGTTCAGCACTCTTGGTAAAAACAATGTAAATATTAGAGTCATTGCGCAGGGTGCATCTGAAAGAAACATTTCTTGTATAATAGATGAAAAGGATGTAAAAAAAGCACTAAATGCATTGCACGAAGAGTTTTTTGAAGAAAACATTAAGCAATTAAACCTATTTGTAATGGGTGTTGGTAATGTTGGGGCTAAATTTTTAGAGCAAATTAAAGAGCAACGTAAATTCTTGAAAGAGAATTTAAAATTGAATATTCGAGTAATTGGTATGTCTAATTCTAGAACTATGCTCTTTGATGAAAAAGGAATAGACTTAAATGATTGGTCAGCAAAACTTGCCGAAGGTGAAAAAGCCGATAAGGTCAAGTTTTTAGAATTAGTAAATAGCTTAAATTATAGAAATAGCATCTTCGTTGATAACACAGCAAGTGAAGAGGTTTCCAAAACATATAGCGAATATTTAGGTAATAGCATATCAGTAGTTACTTGTAATAAAATTGCATGTTCTTCTGCCTACGAGAACTATTCAAATCTTAAATCATTGGCAAGAACTTATAATGCGCCCTTCTTATTCGAAACTAATGTTGGCGCCGGGTTACCAATTATTGATACGTTAAAACATCTGATTGCATCAGGAGATAAAATATTGAAAATTCAAGCTGTATTATCCGGTAGCTTGAACTTTGTTTTCAATAACTTCAATGACAAAACTACCTTTCATGATGTGGTAAAACAAGCTCAGGAAGAGGGGTATACGGAGCCTGATCCAAAAATTGATTTAAGTGGAGTTGACGTAATGCGTAAAATATTAATTTTAGCTCGTGAGAGTGGAAATCAATTAGAAATCAGCGACATTACCAACAATCCATTCTTACCTGAAGAAAGTTTAAACACAGCTAATAATGATGAGTTCTTTGCTTCTTTAATACAAAACGAAGCTCATTTTCAATCTCTATTTACTAGCGCAAAAAATGCAGATAGCAAATTGAAATATGTTGCTCAGTTTGATAATGGCAAGGCTAGTGTTGGTTTACAGGAAATACCTAGGGGACACGATTTTTACAACCTAGAGGGTAGCGATAATATTGTTTTATTCTATACTGAAAGATACCCAGACCAGCCAATGATCATTAAAGGTGCCGGTGCTGGTGCAGCTGTAACGGCTTCAGGTATATTTGCGGATATCATACGAATTGGTAATTTCTAAATTTCATAAATAATATATTCATTATGAACCAGAATGAAATTAAAGTTTTTTGCCCTGCAACGGTTGCAAATGTTTCGTGCGGATTTGATGTTCTAGGTGTTGCCCTAGACTCGGTCGGTGATGACATGGTCGTTAGAAAGGTATCTAAAAAAGGTATTTATATTACCAAACTTACCGGGCAAGATCTACCAAAAGAAACTTTAAACAACGTAGCTGGTGTAGCCGGAAACGCTTTTTTATTGGCTTCTGATTATGATGGGGGATTTGAAATTGAAATAGATAAAAAAATAAAACCAGGCAGTGGTATTGGCAGTAGTGCCGCTAGTTCTGCAGGTGCCGTATGGGCAATGAACCATTTATTGGGAAATCCATTTAGTAAGACCCAATTGGTTAAATTTGCCATGGAAGGCGAACGTTTGGCAAGTGATGTTGCTCATGCAGATAATGTAGCCCCTGCCCTATTCGGTGGTTTTACACTTGTACGTAGCTATAGTCCGCTAGACGTTATAGACATTCCCGCACCATCAGAATTATATGTAACCATAATCCATCCGCAAATAGAAATAAAAACTTCAGATTCTAGAAAGATTTTAAAAACTACTATTTCTATGGAAACCGGAATTAAACAATGGGGTAATGTAGGTGGCTTGGTTGCAGGGTTATTCAAAGAAGATTACGACTTAATTGGTCGTTCTTTAGAAGACCATATTGTAGAACCCATCCGTTCTATCTTAATTCCCGGTTTTGATGAAGTTAAAAAAGTTTCTTTAGAAGCCGGTGCTTTAGGCTCTGGCATCTCTGGATCTGGACCATCAATTTTTGCATTTAGCAAAGGAAACGAAACAGCTATAAAAGTTGGTGATGCAATGAAAACCGTTTACGATAAAATCGGTATTGCTTACGAAATACACGTATCAAAAATCAATATGGAAGGTGTTAAACTATTATAAGTTGGACATCACTACAATAATAACAATTAAAAATATTCAGCTTGAAATTCTATAGTTTAAATAATTCAGCGCCCCAGGTTTCTTTTGATACCGCCGTAATTAATGGTATTGCACCTGATAAAGGTTTGTACTTTCCTGAAAAAATCAGTCCGCTACCAAGTTCTTTTTTCGAGAACATAGAAAGCTTCTCTAACGAAGAAATTGCATATAAGGCAATACAACAATTTGTAGAAGGTATAGTGCCTGACGATGTATTGAAAGACATTTTAAAAGAAGTATTGGACTTTGATTTTCCGGTAGTTGAAATCACACAGAATATTGCCACATTAGAACTATTTCACGGTCCTACGATGGCTTTTAAAGATGTTGGTGCTCGGTTTATGGCCCAGTGTTTAGGTTATTTTTCCAGGTCTACAAAAAATGAGGTTACCGTACTTGTAGCTACTTCTGGTGACACTGGTGGCGCAGTAGCTAATGGATTTTTAGGTGTTGAAGGTGTTAATGTTGTTATACTCTACCCTAGCGGAAAAGTGAGCGATATTCAAGAAAGACAACTAACCACTTTGGGTAAAAATATTACTGCTTTAGAAGTAGATGGTACTTTTGATGACTGCCAAGCTATGGTAAAGAATGCTTTTTTAGATAAAGAACTTCTGGACAATATGAAGCTGACTTCTGCGAATTCCATTAATGTTGCCCGTTGGTTACCACAATTATTCTATTTCCTTTTTGCTTTTAAGCAAGCGAAATCAAAAGGTAAAGAAATAGTGTTTTCTGTTCCTTCAGGTAACTTTGGTAATATTTGCGCAGGATTAGTAGCTCAACGTCTAGGAATGCCTGTAAAACATTTTGTAGCCTCTACGAATGTTAACGATACCGTACCTCAGTTTATGCTAACAAAAGAGTACACTCCTAAACCATCAACAGCTACAATTTCCAATGCTATGGATGTAGGCGACCCTAGTAATTTTATAAGAATCAGGCATTTGTTTCAGGATAATTTTGAAGCATTAAAAGAGAACCTTTCTTCCTATCCTTTTGATGACAATCAAACAAAAGAAGCCTTAAAGGAAATTTATAATATCAACGGATACATTGCCGATCCTCATGGTGCTGTAGGTTACTTGGGATTAAAGAAATATCAGGAAACACACCCTGACACTTATGGTATTTTCTTAGAAACTGCACACCCCGTAAAATTCTTGGATATTGTAGAAGAAACGCTAGATGTAAAATTAGAAATACCTGCACAGATTGAAAAAGTAATGGGAAAAGACAAAAAATCTATTCGCATTGCAAACTATGGTGATTTGAAATCTTTCCTAATAAATTAAATAATATCAAACCAAAATCTGATGTGCTAAAAAAAGTCGAACTATATAGTTCGACTTTTTTTATTAATTCCATTTTAGTTCATCTAAAATGAACCTATAAGATTTTCACTAACAAAATTAATTTGCATCGTGGGTATTATTTAGGCGATAAAAAGTAATGATATCAGAATCATCTTCATCACCTGTGTTGTTTTGGGTGTATGCTCCAGCCTTAAAATACATCCATTCGTCAGCTAAATCATAGCCGCTGCTTAAATCATTCATATCTACCGTAGTCTCTGCAATCATAGGGCCGTCAACATCACCTCTATAAATACGAACGATAATATCTTCATTATCATTTATAATCTCATAAGAAAAAAGTTCATCTAATTTTATACCGTCTTCAGGACCATTTCCACTACAATCTTCATCACCGATCAATTCAAAAGTTACGTCATCACTATCTCTTATTTCATGTTTCAAATAGATACAACCATATTCGGCATTTGGTAATTTTTTATAATAAAGCCTTGCCGGTTCATCATTATCCGCATGTATTTGACCTACAATAGTTCTTCCTTGATGCGAATTACTACCTGTTGTAGTTACCTTATTGACCATTAAAGTAGCGGCTAATGTACCATTTCTACCTCCGTGATCAGTTCCTTCTGGTTGATACCCAAGAGCCCAATTATTTGCGTTTGCTCCTTGAGTAGAAATACTTGTATTACCTCTACGCAACATCTCACGAAGCTCACTACGCGGGTATGAAGTATTCTGACTAGTTCTTGCCCCGCCAACAGTAGAAACAAATCTCATACCACCATCACTGTGCGTAAAAAAGAATGGTCGTGAATCACTTGTTGCAAGCTCATCCCAACTCAATTCACCGTAACGTTCAGAAAAACCATCTTCTTCATCTACAGCCGGCGTATCTATTGCCCAATCAGACAAATCAAAATTTTCCCATGGTTCTAAATTAGCACTTAAGCCAAAGATTTCATCTCCAGTTTCT
Source organism: Maribacter sp. Asnod1-A12 (assembly GCF_045063735.1). Lineage (NCBI taxonomy): Bacteria > Pseudomonadati > Bacteroidota > Flavobacteriia > Flavobacteriales > Flavobacteriaceae > Maribacter > Maribacter sp. Asnod1-A12. The sequence continues at coordinate 2,726,572 of NZ_JBEFNZ010000006.1, read as the reverse complement.
TCACCTACCTCTGGGTCTTCATCTGTATTCTCTTCTTCGACAGGTACTTCTGGGTCATCAATAGTTTCTTCTGGAGTCTGTTCTGGCTCATTGTCATTCGAACTCGAACAACTAACAGTAAGCTGGGTAAAACAGAGTGCCGCTATAATTAATAATTGCAATTTGAAAATACTTTTTAAATGCTTCATAGATAAAACTTGATTAAATACTTTACATATTAGTTGTATGGCATAATTATACCTTACAAAAATAATTTTCAAATAAGGTAAGGTTAAAATTATTAAAAGCAATAAGTTACCCTATTTAACACAAGTATTTTCGATAAATTTGTTCCTCATAAATTAAAAAGATGAAAAATACTGCGCTTACCACAACACATGAATCTCTTGGTGCCAAAATGGTTCCATTTGCAGGTTACAATATGCCTGTTTCTTACGAAGGTGTAAATGCCGAACATGAAACAGTACGAAATGCTGTTGGAGTTTTTGATGTATCTCACATGGGTGAGTTTTTAATTTCTGGACCTACTGCTTTAGATCTAATTCAAAAAGTATCATCTAATGACGCCTCTAAATTGACCATTGGTAGAGCTCAGTATAGCTGCTTACCTAATGAGACAGGTGGTATCGTAGATGACCTTATCATTTATAAAATTAAAGAAGAGCAATATTTACTAGTAGTAAATGCTTCTAATATTGAAAAAGACTGGAATCATATTTCATCTTACAATACAGATTTAAAAGCAGATATGCGAGATATCTCTGAAGGATATTCGCTTTTAGCTATTCAAGGTCCTAAGGCTGTTGAAGCAATGCAATCTTTGACTTCTGTTAATTTAGCCGATATAAAATTTTATCATTTTGAAGTTTCCGATTTTGCAGGTATAGACAATGTAATCATCTCTGCAACTGGATATACCGGTTCTGGAGGATTTGAAATTTACTGTAAGAATGACGAGGTAAAAAAAATATGGGATAACGTTTTTAGAGCTGGAGCAGCTTTTGGAATTAAACCAATAGGACTAGCAGCTAGAGACACCCTTCGTTTAGAAATGGGATACTGCCTTTACGGAAATGATATTGACGATAACACATCGCCTTTTGAAGCTGGATTAGGATGGGTAACAAAATTGAACAAAGAGTTTGTTAACTCTGAAGCTTTAGCAAAAGAAAAACAACATGGACCAGAACGCAAATTGGTAGCGTTTGAATTAGATGAACGCGGTATACCAAGACACAATTACGATATTGTTGACAATAATGGAAAAACCATTGGTGTAGTTACATCTGGCACTATGTCTCCTTCTATGGGTACAGGTATTGGCTTAGGTTATGTTCCTCCTGTTTTTTCAGCTATTGGCAGTAAAATACATATTCAAATTAGAAAGAATGCAGTGCCAGCTACTGTAGTTAAATTACCATTTTACAAAAAGTAAATGATAAATTTTCAAAGTATTCTTGCCTCGATAAATGAAGCTGCTTCGACTGAGAACGATAGGGGTAAGATTGCAGACTATATACCTGAATTAGCTAAGGTTAATGTAAATAACTTTGGAATTCACCTCCAAGATATTCATCAAAATAGTTTTTCTGCCGGTAATGCTGATGAACGCTTTTCAATACAAAGTATCTCTAAGGTTTTAAGTCTTTCAATGGCATTAGGTCAAATTGGTGAAAAAGTATGGAAACGTGTAGATGTTGAACCATCGGGCGATCCATTTAATCATCTGTCATTATTAGAACTAGAAAATGGAATTCCGAGAAATCCGTTAATAAATCCTGGTGCAATAGTGATAGCCGATATTCTAGTTTCTCAATTGGAATATCCGAAAAAAGATTTTTTAACATTCGTAAGAAATATTGCGAATGATGACACTATAGATTATGATATAGATGTAGCGGAGTCTGAAAAACGAACAGGATTTCGAAATTTTGCGGCAGCCAACCTCTTAAAATCTTACGGTAATTTAGATAATGAGGTAGAAGTAGTATTAGACTTTTATTTTCATCAATGTTCACTCGCTATGAGTTGTGCGCAGCTAACGAGCACTTTTTTTATGTTCATGAATAATGGAAAGTGCAGAAGAGAGAATATCTTCTTGACCATATCGCAAGTTAAACGCATAAACGCTATTATGCTTACATGCGGCTTTTACGATGAAGCTGGCGAGTTCGCCTTTGAAGTTGGCCTACCTGGTAAAAGTGGTGTAGGCGGTGGTATTGTTGCATTATTACCAAATAAATTCTGTGTAGCTACATGGTCTCCAGGTCTTAATCCAAAAGGAAATTCTAAATTAGGTATGCTTGCCTTAGAAAAATTAACTACAGAAACTGAACTCTCTATTTTTTGAAATTAGACACAAAAAAAATATTGATTCTTGGCGGAAGCGGATTCATAGGTAATGCTATTTACAAAGAACTTTGTAAATATTTTAATACTTATGGCACCTATTGCCATGCCTCAAATTCATTCTCTTCAAATAAGCAGTTTGTACATTATAATCTTGAAGAAGATGATATTATTGAGGTTTTAGAAGCTGTTAAGCCACAAGTAATTGTTTCTGCTTTAAGAGGGAATTTTGCTGCCCTGATTATTGCCCATAATCATATTGCAGAATACCTTTTAAAAGAAGACTGCAAAATCTATTTTATATCATCTGCCAATGTTTTCGATACCTATAGTAAATATCCATCATACGAAATGGACAAAACCTTATCTGAAAGTGTATATGGTAGACTAAAAATAAAGATTGAAAATATGTTGCTTAGGTTACCAAAAAATAAAATGGCTATACTAAGGGTACCAATGGTTTTTGGAAATAGTTCTCCTAGAGTAAAGGATATGAAAAAAGCTATAATCGAAAATGAACCTATTGAAGTATTTCCTAATTTGATATTAAATGTGACCAATGATGATAAACTTACTCAACAAATTCATTATCTTATCAATAGGAACAAAACAGGTATCTATCACTTGGGAAGTAATGATTTAACGCATCACGAAGATTTTATTAAGGAAATTCTAGAACGTGTTGGCAATTTTAACCCAATTATAAAAAGAGTATACACTACCAATGAAGACAGATACTTGGCAGTTTTACCAAAGTCCAATACACTACCTAAAAATTTACAGTTTACTTTTCAAGATATTATTGACCATCATGTTTTAAATTAGTAGCAATTATGAAAGAAATGGAAAAATTTACCGACCAGCAAATAGCGGATTATTTGGGTCAACTTGACGGGTGGGAATATGTGGATGGTGCCATAGAAACCACATTTGAGTTTAAGAATTTTAAAGAAGCCTTTTCTGTGATGACACGAATTGCCTTTGAGTGTGAATCTCAAGGTCATCACCCTGATTGGAGTAATGTATATAACACTTTGAATATTCGGCTAAATACACATGACGCAAATGGTGTTACAGAAAAAGATTTCGTTCTAGCAAGAACCATAGAAGATATAATAGAAAGTGAATTTTAATAACCGATACCAATTACAGAATAACTATATGTTTTCAGAATTTCATTTTTATGATTTCTGAACATAGCCCGTTTTTGTACATTTGTTTAAAATAATTTACCATGGGAAGAGCTTTTGAATTTAGAAAAGCACGTAAAATGAAAAGATGGTCAGCAATGTCCAAAGCCTTTACACGTATTGGCAAAGATATTGTCATGGCCGTAAAAGAAGGAGGACCTGATCCAGATTCCAATTCTCGATTAAGAGCCGTAATACAAAATGCCAAGTCGGTAAACATGCCGAAAGACAATGTTGAGCGTGCTATTAAAAGGGCTAGTGACAAAAGCCTTGGTGACTATAAAGAAGTTCTTTTTGAAGGTTATGCCCCTCATGGAATTGCCGTTTTAGTAGAAACGGCAACTGATAACAATACAAGAACTGTTGCCAATGTTAGAAGTTACTTCAATAAATGCAATGGTAACTTAGGTACATCAGGTTCCGTAGAATTTATGTTCGACCACACCTGTAACTTTAGAATACCTGCAGATGGCTTAGACGCCGAGGAAATTGAATTAGAATTAATCGATTTTGGTGCAGAAGAAGTTTTCGTAGATGACGATGGAATTCTAATATACGGACCTTTTGAAAGTTTTGGTGCACTTCAAAAAGAATTGGAGAACCGTGAAATTGAAATTTTATCATCAGGCTTTGAGCGCATACCACAAGTAACAAAAAAGCTAAATGAAGAGGAAGCTGCAGATGTAGAAAAGCTTCTTGAAAAGTTAGAAGAAGATGATGATGTGCAGAATGTTTACCATTCTATGGAAGAATAGATATTGAAAGTATTTCATAATAAAAAGGAGACCTTATCGGGTCTCCTTTTTACTTTTACTTGATTGGTCTTAAAATTAATCAATGATTGATGTAATCATCCATTTTAAAATCCACTTGGCTCCTCTCCCAAAACATTAAAATTAGTTACCAATAGAGAAAAGTCTTCTAAGCTTATAGACCCATCACCATTGAAATCAGCTTGAGTATTATAATCTGAATTACTAGCATCAAGATTAAAAGTTGTTACTAATAATGAGTAATCTTCTAAACCTATTGTATTATCATTGTTAGCATCCCCTACTCTAAGTTCGCCAATATCCAAACCATTATCTCCTGCTTCTAAAGTTAGAGTCGAAACCTTTTGCAGATGCATTCCAGATTTAATAGCTACTTCGTAAGTACCTAATGGAATACCTGTTATAACCGCTTCACCATCTGAATTTCCTGTCGGATTAAATTCTAATAATGCTGTAACAGATCCTACTTCATATATACTTACGACCAAATCAATACTATTATTCGTTCGCCCTTGTAAACTATAGGAAATAGTCAAATCAGATTCTGCAGCTGACGGGTCATATTCAAGAATTATAATATTAGAAGCGATGCTATTTATACCATTTGCACCCGTGACTACTGCTACAAAATGGTTTATGCCTCCATTAGGAGTTCCTATTTCACCAATGGTTTCTGTAAGGGTTACTGGAATGTTTGCAAATCCAGATGCATCAAGCTGAGTTATGTACAACTCTTTTGTCAAAGCTTCATTAGCCTCAAATGGATCAATGTCGTAACCAATTGAAGGGTTTCCGGCATCTATATGTAAACGCCCATCGACACGCAATAAACTAACAGTTGCATTTGGCTGACCTGTTATCTGTATTACCTGATTTGCTTGACTAACCAATCTTGGAGTAGATGAACCATCAACCAATATCGATGGTGCCACCAAACTATTACTATCACCATTAATAACAGCATCTGAACCCCCAACAGAACCTTCATCGTATAAACTAGTTGTATAAACTACTCCACTTGCAAACTCAATACTTACTGTTGCTCCAATCAATTCAAATCCTGAGATTGAACCTGCATCACCAGAAGACAAATCTCCTTTTATTGTTGTAGGGTCGATATCCACTCCAAATGCAAAGGATTCACCAGGATTGAAATCGGTAAAATCCAAAGACAAAACATCATACCCTTCAGCGTTATTGATACCGTTATGTGATTGTTCAAAAACACTTACACAATCGGCATTATCTGATCCTCCATTACCGGGTACGGTTAATCCAACCGTATCAGGAGTATTGCCTGCACTACCTGCCGATAAACATTTTGCTACACTATCACCTGCAGTACCTACTGGATCAAAAACTACATCCATCATAAAACTAGATACGGTGTTAATTGTAATTTTTAAAATATCATCATCACCTGTATTATTTATAATGAACGAATTATCGCCATAAGTTGACGCACCTAATTCATCGCCTGGGGTAACTTGAACGATAGCTTCTGGGTTTCCTACTGGCTGTGCAGTAATATTCCAATTAAAATCTACTGTGGCACTTGAAGAAGGCTCACATGCATCATTAACCGTTATTACAATATTATATGGACTATTTTCTGAAGCACCGAGCGTTGCCCCTACATTCTGCTCAGAAAGTGTACCGTTCAAAATAGAATTATTAACTCCGGTGCCTGCACTACCATCAATAAGTGTCAAGGCAAGTCGATCTATCATATGCCCATCTGAACGCTCACTCATGGTTATTCCATATGTACCAGGGCTTTCAAAATAAGCATATATCGGCCAACCATTATTATCAATAGTCTTAGCTGTCCATGAATTAGATACTGTATTTGTATATACCTTAAAAAAACCATTATTCCCAGGGTTCTCATCACCGTGATCAGGTCTACCTTGAGCATTTCCCTTTGGCCAGTATAAAGTTTTAGAAGTACTTGCTGAATCATTTAATTCGTTAAGAAATTGTGCTGTACCCGTAAGACTACCGCCTTGTACCGTAAAGAAATGTACGTTAGGTGTATTCTCTATTTTGAACCAAGTATCATTCTGATCAGTAGAAGAGGAACCGGAAATTGCCGATTTCATATGAAAACGATAAACACCTGGCGTTGTAATTTCTACATTATATATTACATCTTGACCGTTAAGGTTTGAAAAATGATCTGTGCTTGCTACCATAAACGTGGTACCTGATTCTGTTTCAAGGTTCCACCCTCCAGAAGTGTCCTCAAAATCTGTTTCTGCCTCAAAAATCACTATTCCATTATTTTCTATAAAAGCACCTGCAGTACCGCTACCAGAACCTCCTACTATAGTACCTGAAATAAGACCTGTAGTAGAATCGATTGTTAGATTTGGCGGTAAATTAGTTGCCGAATAATTTAAAGGACCACATATGTTGGTATTTTCGTCGTTTGCGATAATTTGTAGATTTACAATATCCCCATCCACATTCATTTGCGCACCAGGGTTTGTAACAACAGGCGGTAAACCAGAAGTTGGATTGCCACTTACCTCAATAATTTCTATTGCCTTAAGAGAAGGATTCTCTTCTCCATGAATGAATTCTAAATCTAAAATACCATCAGTAACAGTAACCTTGTATGATTTCATAAACGCCCCTAAGGCACCTGCTTCAGCAAATGGATCAATGTCATTAAAAGCAGTTGGTACTAATCCCTCTACAGCGACATCAAAAACTCTTTGACCAGATGTTGTTACCTGATTATACAATTCTGCAAAATAAAGCCGTATTTCCACTTCAGTATCATCATCAATAGGGAATTGCCATAACATCTCTGGTTCTCCTGGTCCATCAAATCTTTCTGTTTCGAATATACTACTAGGAGTTCCTATAGGAATGGAAGAATGACTCATATTGATAGATCCAGAATGTGCCGAACCTGACGACGTATCAAACAAACCACCTGGTGAGGTTGCTGCCGAAAGATATTGTGAATTGGCAACCGCACCAAAAGCACCTTGATCTACACTCCAATCTATATCTGCCGTATCTGCCGCTGCAACTAATGAACCGCCAGCATTGATACGATATAAAACAGTTGATACTTCTTCTCCACTTGAGACACTAATGTTTGTAGAGCTACCACTGCCATAAGCCAAAACTAATGTTGCAGCCTCACCAGATAATGAGCCAGTATGTTCAATTTCTATTGTCTTTGTATTACCTGCTTCTATTAAAAAACCCGTTGATTCTGAAATATTAAAGCTAGAAGCGTTTACACCTGTTAATGAAATAGATTTAATATAAATACCTTGATTACCACCTGATATATCTATCATTAGACTTTCCACTTCACCTTGAGGGATTGTTACCGAGCTCGGTGCTGACAAAATACTAGGCAAAACAGTTGTACCAGTTGGATTATCCACTCCATAAACCTCCATATTATTTTGGTTGCCTCCACCTTGATTTGGAGAACCAGAAGAAATCCATATACCATCACCAGAAACAATACCTTGAGTTCCATGACGAGGATTATTAAGATCACTTAGAGACGACCAAGTATTATTATTTACATCCAATACATCGGTGTTAACATAAGCTTGTCCATTTCCCTCTCCCCCGATGACAACTACTTGTCCATTAAATGTTACAGTAGCAGATGCAGCACGTGGAACAGGTAAATTAGCAGATGCTGGTAATGTTGACCAACTACCCGTAGTAAAATCATAAACATCGACTTCTGAAATTACAGGTGCAAAAGTACCTCCTTCTCCACCGGTAAGCCTTCCTCCTACTACATATAATTTATTGTTTACAACTGTTGCATGAAAGTGATCACGAGAATTTGGCGCATCTTCCAACACAGTCCACTTTCCTGTTGCCGGATCAAATTCATCAAACCAAGGTATATACCCCCCATTGTGACCAATTGTATTACCCGCAACTACATAGAATTTATTATTATACATAACTAACCCTGCCGAGCCTCTCTTTCGACTATTAGGAATCTCAGGACCTTCTATCCAAGTATCAGAAATGGGATCATACATAAATATATTATCTGCAGGTGTTTCATTTGGATAGCCATTATCTTTAAAGGATCCAATTACCCAAATTAACCCTTCATATGCAACTGCCTGAAAATGGTTAAACTCAAATGGTGCTGTAGATGCTGCCTGTGACCATGTATTTGTGTTGTAGTCATAAATATCCATTTTATCCGCACTCTCCCGTCCACCAAACAAGTAGAATTTATCACCCAATTGTACAAATGAATTTTCGTGTCTTGGAGTGTGCTCTGTTACATTACTAATATTAGTCCAATTACTATTTATACTACCATCACTAGAAATAATTTCAATTCCTTTAATATTTGGGTTCTCAATTCCTTGTATAAAATCAATATCTAAATTACCATCATTGACCTCTGTTGTAAAACTTTCTACTCCGGCTGTAGCGAAACCAAATGTAGCTGTTTGATCAAAATCATCTAAAACTATCTGTTCTTCAATTGCCACATCAAAAACTCTAGAACCTATTGTATTCGCACCTGCATATATCTCTGCAAATAATAAATTAACGGTATAAGTACCTTGAGAAAGAGGAATATCCCATTGCAAATTTTCTGGAACAGCCAACGTATTATATCTTTCTGTAGAAAATAAGCTATCAGGGTAACCTGTATTATTCTGGAAGCTTCCTGGTAATGTAGCTCCATAAGTTTTATCGTCATCAGCAATATTTACATATGAAGAAGGTGTTCCATTTTCAGCATTTCCATTTGCACCTGTCATAGCTTGATCCTCTGTCCAATTTAATGGCGACGAATCATTAGAGGCAACCATATTACCTCCTGCATTAATACGATACAATACCGTATTGGGTGTATTAGGATTGTTGACCGTCCAAGCAAAATTTAAATTAGAAGGTGTAGAAGATGGCTTACTTACGGTAACCGTAACATCATATTGGCCAGCGTCGGTTTCGTAAGAAGAAATCGTTCCTAAAATTGCACCTTGTGTAGGCTCTATACTTAACCCGGGAGGTAGACCTGTTACTGAAAATGTAAAGTTCTCATTTGGATCACCACCACTTGCTGTTACATTCAGAATAGGCGTTTCTCCAGGATTGTTGAATTGATTTACGATCGGATCAATCATTATAGGTGAATTTACAATACTACCGGCACCTAGAATTTCTATAGCGTTAATCAAAGGATTTTCGGTCTGGCGTATAAACTCAATATTTAAAATACCATCATTCACAGTAACTTGGTAACTTTCCATAGCACCGATCTTATTCCCATATTGAGCAGATAAATCTTTGTCATTAATGACCAAAGCTCCTTCCATATTAACATCAAAAACACGCTGCCCAGGAGACCCAGTGCCCGCATATCCATTTGCCATATAAAGATTTACCGTAAAAGTTCCATCACCAGTATTAAAAGCCCATTCCATCTCTGGCAAACCCGTTGGATCCCATCGTTCTCCATCAAATATTGCCTGAGGTGCGTAGTCAGGAACGGAAGAATGCAAAGTAGTACCTGTATATGTAGAAATATTTCCTGAATTAACACTGAAATTAGTACCTCCAGAGGTACCTACAATATCATTACCTATCCAATCAGGATTTGGTAAATCAGTAGCGGTTAAAGTTGCACCACCAGCATTTACCCTAAATAAAACAGCTGGTTGTTCGGTTACATTAACAGTAAAAATTTGTTCTACGAATAACGAATCGGAATCTGTTGCCCTAATCGTTATAGTTGAACTTGCTTCTGAATCAGGAAAACTTATGGTCAATAAATTTCCTGAAATATTATTTCCGATAGCATTATTAGAACTATTTTCAACTGTAAAATTTAAGTTCCCTACACCTTGATCATCATCGAAATATTGAGATAGATCAATCTCTAGATTTGGAGAATCAATTAGCTTATCTAAATCGGCTAAAGTTTGAGACACTATTGGTTTACTACCTGTAACATTGAGGAAATCCCAAGTACCTTCAACCTCTTGACCTACTTCATTTGATGTACCAATAAATCCGACCGCCAAAATTTCTGAAGATTCTTGTATGGCTGTTTTAATTGTGCCCAAAGCAGCAATTGTACCTAATGAAATAGATGAATTACCATCAATGCTATATAGTATCTCAACATCTGCAGTAATCGCATCAATATTAAATGAAAAGACCACATTATTTGAAGGTCTATTTGGTGTAGTAAAGGTTACATTCAAAGGAGTTTGGGGTACGTCGTTAATTTCTTGTAGCGCCAAAATCCCATTCTTTGTTAATACTACTTTTATATAATTACTTTGTGTACCATCACCAATAAAAATGCCCAATTCGCTATTAGCTGGCGAAAGATCTCCATAAATCTGTGTAGGATCCATAAAGCCAAATATTCTACTTGCAACTGTAAATGAACCAGATGATTGATCTACATTGACACCATATTGAAAAGCCTTTTCTTGATTATTAGCAAACCCCAGTGCCGAACCAGAAGTCATTTGCATGGTCATGGCCCCAACAGCTCCTCCTAAAATATCATTAGGGTTTGGACCTGCTTCTTTGACGTCTAACCAATTTATCCAATTTGGATTAGCAGCTCCATTATTCATAAGCCCTGTAAACCCAAGTCCTAAATAGCCTCCCAATTCTAGGTTGTCAGAAAATAAATCGTTTAAAACAGGTAAGTCAAATCCGTCGCTACCAGTGTCTAAAGGGTCACCCATTTGAAATGGATCGTTTGCATCCAAAATTCCGTCATTGTCATCATCATTATCGTTTAAATCCGAAACCAATACACCACCTGCAGATTTATCAAAATCACTAGGCTGAGAACCACCATTACAATAATCGGTACTATTCTGAACTTCATCTTGATTTGTGTAACCATCTTGATCTGTATCTCCTGTACTAGAATATAATGGGTCTGTTGGGTCATAACAAACTACTGTAGGTTGTGGTTCTAAAATTTTAATAGTACCATTAAATGTGGCTATCCAAATCGTTCCTGGAAACGGGTCATTATCTGAATTACAAGTAATACCTAATGCATTACCCCCAAGACCCGAAGCGAACGGATCGGTTAAATCATTTAAACTTCCATCCGGATTTAATTTAACTCTTTTTAAAATTCCTCCATTATTTTCTCCAGCAATAAGGTCACCCTCCATACTTTCAGAACCAGTAAATATTGTAGAAGTATATTCATCTATACCATTAGTATTATTGTCCCAAATAGTAACTATTGCATCATTTGGTCCATCGGGATTTGATACGGTAGGTCCCCTCCAGTCGCCTTGGTCAGCATCTGCCAAACTCAAAGGAACTGGTGGCCAATCAACTGGTAATGCTAAATCTTTATCATCGGTATAACCCACACCCTTAGCACCTGTAGGATCATATATTAACGTTCTATATACTGCATTATTAGTATTATTTACCGAAGGGTTAGTATAAAGTCCTGCTGATAAAGGATTAGCACGAATTGGGGCAGGATGACCTCCATAAAATGTTCCATTTGCATATCCATGAATGTTGTCTGTAATTAAAGTCAAATGATCATAGTTATCAACTTGTTCTCCTCCAACAGATGAACTGCTACCTGGTTCACTTGGATTATACTCATTGGTAACATTTCCTGTTCCTTCATTATTGGGAAATCCTCCCCAGCCACCATTGGCTCCATTATCTGTAACATAAACTGCACCAGAATTAGTGATAACTAAATCATAGGCATTTCTATAACCAGGAGAAAATATTTGCACAGGTCCTCCAATTACAATTTTACCTTGATTTAAACCATCATTTCCTCCCCAAGGATCATTTTCATCTATTCCATCATAACCTAGGGCTTCCGGATCCTCTATCCCGTTGATATTATCACGAGTTGGGTCGTCTAAAGTAGGTATGTCATAAATATAGTTTCTACCATCATTTTTAATCCCCAAACTTTCTATTAAGTCTAAATTTATTGAAAGAATTGAAGCAGATAATGCATATTCAGTTGTCCAAGCAAAATTATCAGAAGGCGATCCGGCATTTGTATGTCCGCCTTGAGCTACTATTAGAAAATCTACACCACCAATTGTGATAAACTCTAATCCATTGGTTGCATGGTTTTCTTCCGACCTCGGTAAACCTCTTACAATATCAACAACGTCCCATGATCCTCCTGTCCAAGTAAATCTTGTAATTACACCTGAATTTGTATCTAAATTAAGGTCTCCACTGGGTCCACCAACACGAGAATCACTCGATGTAACATAAATTATTGGGTTTAGAGCTGTTCCTGCAACTGCCAAACCTGTAGCTTCCCTGTTATCTCCACTATTAAAACTTCCGTCGTCATTATGATTAGGTATATTTTTAACATCTAATAACTTCTCAGAGGCTGTTACTACATAATCATTAGTCCCGTTTTTTTGAACAGTAAAAATATCTATAGTACCATTTAAATTTAACACATATAATCTACCATCTGGTCCGTACATTAAGGATGTACCTTGACTAACTGCACCATTACCATTGAAATCAAGATTACTTTGACCAAAACTTTGTGCACTTAATTCATTTACAACAGCCATAAATAAAATAGCAATTATAATAATAGGTCTAATTTTATTCATCAAAGTTAAATTGATATCCCTAAATGATTTTAAATATCTCATAACCTTAGGAATTATATTTTGTCTAAAATTGAAATTTTTCATCTTTTGATTTTTTTTGGGGACTAGATTATCGCTTAATTGCTAACTGCTGTTGTGATTCTTTACCTTCTGAATCTATGGTTCTAATAAAATAAGAACCAGCAGGCAGATCTTGAACTCCAATAAGGTAATTTCCAACATCTTGACTTGCATCTATACTTAAAGTCTTTATCAATCTACCGGTTATATCATATATGTATATCAATGTTAGATTTGTAGGTTCATCAAATGAAAGCGTAATACTTTCAGAAGCTGGATTAGGATAAACATTCATTGATTTTTCAATAGTCTTTGCTGTAGAAATAGCTTGTACAACATTAAATTTAACCGTCAACGATTGCCCTGTTTCACCAGAGGCACCAGCATTTGTGTAAGGTGTAGCCTTTAGTGTATAAGATCCAATTGGAAAATTAGCAGGTATGAACTGTCCATCGAAATCACCATACAGAGCATAAGGTGCATTTGTTTCTACCCATGTTCTTGATAATGCTCCCGACAACTCGAATTTTACGCTACCAACAATACTAGGGTATGTATTAGCCCTAATATTAACATCATTGGCATCACTAATATTCATATTATTCTCAATATTGAATATCTCAAGTTGGTTTACCGCATTTATTAAGGTAAAACTGACCACTTTATCTACTTCTGTTATATCAATTGCCGTAACCGTTATACCGTTTACCGCCGTGGCACCGTCGTCATCGATCAAGGTAAGGGTTACATTATAACTGCCTCCCGTTACATAGGTATGCGAAGGGTCTTGCTCGTTGGACGTATCGCCATCGCCAAAGTTCCATGAATAATCCACTATGCTACCATCATTATCAGAAGAACCGGCACTGGAAAAATTCAATTTAAAAGGTTCGGTACCGTCAACATCGCCCGTTAATGAAACTAACGGTGCTACATTGGCAGGTGGTCCGCTTACTACAGAGAAATTCACCGTTTCACTCATACCAGAAGAGGTCGTCGTAACCAAGGTATAGTTACCAACAGGGAACACTTTGCCCTGAATATCGACCCCGATATCACCGAACAACGAATACGGTGCGGATGGACCTTCTGATTTAGTCTGGTTCAAAGGACCGCTCAACCTGAACGAAACATTGCCTGGGTTGAGATCTGCATTATAGATGATGCCCAATGGCGTATTACCGATATCCGACTTGGTTATCTGTAGACCATCGGTCAACGCATACAACTCACTGTCATCGTCGGCATTCAATATAAACAAGGTTGAATTATCGACCGGCGCACTTACTGTAATATTTACACTATCCATATCTTCAGCCCCATCATTATCTGTTACCGTAAGGGTTATTATAAAGTTGCCTACAGTGGCGTAAGTATGTGAAGGATTCATCTCGGTAGAGGTTGATCCATCACCAAAATCCCATTCGTACAAGCTTATAAAACCATCATCATCATTGGAACCTGAACTTGAAAATTCAACTATCAATGGTGCCGTACCACTACTAGGCGATGCACTTGCCATCGCACTAGGCAATTGGTTGACCGTAGGGTCTATTGCCGTAACCGTTATACCGTTTACCGCCGTGGCACCGTCGTCATCGGTCAAGGTAAGGGTTACATTATAGCTCCCTCCCGTTACATAGGTATGCGAAGGGTCTTGCTCGTTGGACGTATCGCCATCGCCAAAGTTCCATGAATAATCCACTATGCTACCATCATTATCAGAAGAACCGGCACTGGAAAAATTCAATTTAAAAGGTTCGGTACCGTCAACATCGCCCGTTAATGAAACTAACGGTGCTACATTGGCAGGTGGTCCGCTTACTACAGAGAAATTCACCGTTTCACTCATACCAGAAGAGGTCGTCGTAACCAAGGTATAGTTACCAACAGGGAACACTTTGCCCTGAATATCGACCCCGATATCACCGAACAACGAATACGGTGCGGATGGACCTTCTGATTTAGTCTGGTTCAAAGGACCGCTCAACCTGAACGAAACATTGCCTGGGTTGAGATCTGCATTATAGATGATGCCCAATGGCGTATTACCGATATCCGACTTGGTTATCTGTAGACCATCGGTCAACGCATACAACTCACTGTCATCGTCGGCATTCAATATATATAGTGTTGCATCGGTAATCGGTGTATTGCCAACGGTAATGGAATTGATCGAGCTATTAGAACAACCATTCTCATCTGTATAAGTATATGTTATTATGTATTCACCAACTCCAATAGAAGGATCAAAAGTATTGGAATTTACTCCGTCAACAGTATACTCTCCACCTAGCGGACTTCCTCCGGTTAAAATAAATGGACTATCGGATAAAAGAACATTACTAAAAGGCTCTAACGTTACAATTGGGAGTTCAGGCTCATTTAAAGTTATAGACAAGTTTTCGGAACAGCCGTTAGAATCAGTTATAGTAACATTATAAGTATCAGCCCCAAGGCCAATTGCCGTTGCTGTATTTAAATTATTATCGTGGCTCCAATTATATGTAATAGAACCTTCAAAACCTACCGTATTTATGGTAATAGAACCATCGTTATCACTACAACTACTTGGATTAATAGCTTCGCTTACATTTACCTCGAAATTAACACATAAAGGATTTTCATCGATAAACTGAAAATCTATGGTCTTTGTTGTACCCAAATCACCACTCAAACCAGTATTTGAATATGGTGTAGCTGTGAGACTATAGCTTCCAACAGGGAATAATTCACCAACATAGTCACCGGTTGAAGCATTATCTCCAAACAATGAAAAAGGTGTTACACTTTCTGATTGATTTTTGCTTTTACTACCGCTCAGTAATAACTGAACACTACCAACGTCTATTGTAGCATTTACCCGAATGGCTAAATTTATATTTTCATATGAAGTTGAATTTATTAACAAACCATCCGTCAAAGTCATGATATCTTGATCTGTGTCTGCATTTACCAAAGTAAAATCGACAATAGATAATACATCAGCATAATTATTCTCAATAACTACATTAAAACTACATGTCTGTTTATTTCCGTCTTCATCAGTTGCTTCAAAAGTATTTACTGTTGTTCCTACAGGAAATAAAGAGCCACTTGTAAATCCAGAAATCTGATGCAAAATGACACTCGAACAATTATCTTCCGCAAAAGGAGAAGCATATTCAACTACTGCATTAACTATACCCTCGTCTACCTGAACAATTATATCTTCTGGGCAATTTATCAATGGGCTTTCTGTATCTAAGACAACAATATCAAAACTGCAAGAAGTACTATTACCTGATAAATCTGTTACTGTATAGACTTCTGTGCTCGTACCTATTGGAAAAAACGCTCCATTACCTAACCCTTCTGTAAGTACAGTTATGGCGCCAGGTACATTATCAGTCCCTACCGGTAAGGTATAATTGACTACAGCTCCACATTGACCAGCTTCATTGGATATACTAATGTCATTTGGACATGAAATTTCTGGATTTTCATTATCATCTTGCACGGTTACTATAACCGTCCATATCTTTTCGGTACCATCCTGAGCCGTTACCGTATAATTTAATGGATTAGTAAAATCTCTTTCTACTCCAGAATTTGGGTTTATACTTGCTTCTGCCGAAACACCAATAACCGGTGTAAGAGTAGATACATCTGTTCCTGCAACTACAGTTAGTAATACAGCATTAGCTGAGTCATCAATAATACCTGATCCCTCTTGACCTATAACCGAAAAAGATGTTATATCATTCTGAACAGACGCCGTAAAATTAACCGTTATTGACTGTATGCAAGAAGTAAAGTTTCCTACCTCGTCAAAGGCTTTCCATTCAATTTGAGTTGTTCCAACAGGGAAAGCATCTTCAATATCAAGACCATCGTTTCGAGTACTAGTTAAAACTACATTTTGGCCTGAGCAAGAATCGAATACTATTGAAGAAATAATGTCTATTACAATAGGGTTTCCATTTAAGCTGGTAGTACTAATATTAATTGGACAATCTAAATTTGGTCCAACCTCATCGTTTACCGTAATGGTTTGTATACAAGGTTGGGATATATTGCCCGATTCATCTGTTGCTGTCCAAACAATAGTAGTTTCACCTAGAGAAAATGGTTCTGTTAGAGGCAAAGAATCACTTCTTAAACCTTCATAAGTAATTGTATTACTTATATCCATTGCCGATGGATCACTTATGCTTAAAATCGCCCCACATAGGTCTACATCTGTTGATACTACGGCATCAATAGGGCACGTAATTATTGGAGCTACACTATCTGCTACAGTTACTATTTGCGTTACCTCGACAGCCATATTGCCTGCTGCATCCGAAACATTATATGTAATTAAGTAATCGCCAATTGTATTAACGTCTACAAAATCACCACCAACCATTATTTCACCTGTCAAATCTTGATCTACTTCATCAAAAGCACTAGCCCCTAAATTATTGTATGGAGAACCCAGTTCTACCAAAAGAGGATCATCATCCAATAAGGTAATTATTGGTGAAGTATTATCTTGTAAGGTGATGTTAAAATTAACTATATCCTTAGCTTCTGTATTTATAAACTCTGCATGCGTAGGGTCTGCTACAACCACAACAATAGTATTATCTCCTTCTACTATCCCATCCAATTCAG
Source organism: Maribacter sp. Asnod1-A12 (assembly GCF_045063735.1). NCBI lineage: Bacteria > Pseudomonadati > Bacteroidota > Flavobacteriia > Flavobacteriales > Flavobacteriaceae > Maribacter > Maribacter sp. Asnod1-A12. The sequence continues at coordinate 2,708,938 of NZ_JBEFNZ010000006.1, read as the reverse complement.
TTAAGTCCCAAAATTCTTGTCCAATCTGTGAAGCTGTTGATATTCTCGTAGCAGAATCGATATTATTAATATCTAAAGGATTAACAAACAAATGATAATGCTCAGTAAGTTCATATAAAACATCGGTTCCAGTCCATTCTAATCGAACGTTCGTTGAATTTAGTTCTGAAGATTGTAGTGGTAAATCTATTGCAACTTCGGGACCAGATACATTAACTATAATTTCATCATTTCCTGTTTCAGAATCGCTATCAATTGCTGTTGCAGTTAAAGTTTGTACCCCTGGAGTAACGAACTGCGCTGTTATATTAGAACCAATCCCATTTAATGGTGTAGTTGTAAATCTTGTGTCATTAGAGTTCCAGTTAATTAGATTCGAAATATCGCCATCTTCTATATCTATTGCAGTACCTAACAAGTCTACATCCATACCTCTTATTACCGAAAGTTCGTTTGATGGCGAAACAATACTAACTAATGGAGGGGTATTGACAGCCTCTGAAACTAAACAAATACTAAAACCTTTTATTGAAGGATTTTGAGTTCCTTGAATAAAATCAATATTCATGATACCATCTAAAACTTCAACTGTAAAAGTTTCAACTTTGGCAATATTAACACCACCTGAAGCTACAGAAGGTCTATAATCGTCTAATACCAAACCGCCTTCTATTTCAACATCAAAAACTCTAGGGTTATTAGCTTCGCCTGTCCAGTTTTCATTAAATAATAAATTAACTTCATAAATTCCATTTGCAGGAAACTCCCAATTCATTAAACTTCCTCCCTCAATATGTCTTTCTGTTTGAAAAATAGCATCAGGGTAACCTGTAACATTAGAAACCAAAGCTGCATTTGATCCAAAAGTTTTATCTATTGCTCCTTTGTAATATGGAGATGGAGTTCCAACAACAGCTGTACCACCGACGTCTGCATTAGATTGATCTGCTTCAAATTCCCTTCCTGTTTGCCCAATAATAGGACCTCCAGCGTTTATACGAAAAGCCACGTTACAGGAAGCAATCTGCGATTGAGAAATTATAAAATTTTTGAGATTTGCACCAGAGTTAAACTCTAATCTAATAGTCTGTAAACCAGATTTAGTAAATTCAACAGATGTTGAATATGATGTATAAGTTTGCCATGCGGTCTTCAAAATATCAAACGAACCAATAGCTGAAAAATCTATACCGTTCTCCTCTAATATGGTTACTGTGGTTACGCCATTACTTCCTTTCGCTGCTAAAAATTCAATATCATAAATTCCAGAAGATGGCACGTTGATTAAATAATCTACAAAATCATCTGCATCAATATAGCCTACATTTTGTGCTGAATTATCCTCGATAGCAACTGTGAATGGCGCTATTGGAGCACTATCTGACGCCCCTTTGTACCATGGCAATGGATTAGTAAATGTCTTAGCCAGAATATTTCCTGGAACAGGTTGAGCTATATCAATATTAAATGATTGAGAGATAGATTGATTAACCCCATCATCTGTAACAACTTCTGCCAAATATGAACGACCATCACCAGAAACAGTATTCCAATTTAATGTATAATTACCATTTCCATTATCTGTCAAGGAGTATTTACTTTCAGGTACAATGGTGGTTGGTAAAAAAGGATTATTGGTTCCTCCATTACTTTTATCATATATAATTATACTCGTATTATACACCTCATTATCATCATTTATGATGATATTAGTTTGTGCCAGCAACCCTTCTGAAACCTTTATATCTTCGATAGTTTCAATACTAGGCGGTAAATCTATACCCGACGGAAACACAGTTATTGTAAATTCTGCAGTTACAGGAGAACTAACTCCATCTGTAATAATCGCATTTACTTGGTATTCTCCTAACTCTGTTGCCAAAATTGTACCTTCCAATTGATTATTAGAGGGATTATAAATTAAAGATGAGGGTAGATTATTAAATATTATACTAAGCTCATCATTATCTTGAACGCTAAGAAGTTCTGTAACTTCCTCGCCTACTTCAAACTGAAGGTTGTTCAAGTTCGCAATAGGATGTACATTGGTTTGTGACGTTGCAGTTACACAAAGTCCTGATATTTTTCCATTATCAACAGACGCTGGGCCAACCTGCACATTTAAACTACCATCAGTAACCTCTACATAATAAGTTCTTACAATAGCTGTTTGATTAGTAAGAATACCATCTTTTATTGGATCCACTAAATCATATTCGTCTAGTATGTTATTATTCTCAAGAAATACATCAAAAACTCTTCCCCCAGGAGTAGCATGATATACCTCTGCAAAATAAAGATCAACTTGATAATAACCATTCGGAACAGGAATCTCATAATCGAGAGGGGGATTTAAATTATCCTTTCCTCCATAAATTTCTTTTTGAAACAAACTCTTCTCTTCTGTAGATGTAGTTCCGTTAATTTCTCCATTATATCCTAAATACGTTTTACCATTAGTACGCATAAATGCTTCGCCTATTGGTGACTCTACAACCGGGTCTCCAATAAAATCACGCCCAAATGCAGTTAAATTTTCGTTACCGCTAGCAATGCATAATTGAAATATAGAATTTTCAATAAAAGTCGCACTAATTGAAGAAGTAGCCTGAACATCAATAAATTCATATGAAGTTACAGCACCAACTGACTCTCCATTAACCACTACATCTTCTATTTCAAACCCAGGGTCGGGAGTTATCGTAAATACAATATTATCGCCTTGATTTATAGTAGTACTAGAAGGAGAAATAGTTCCATTGAGGCCAGAATTAGTTGTTACGGCATAGGTGTTAATAATCTCATTAGATATTACAACAATACGTTCTAATGTTACTGCCTGATTGTTAGAACTATCGACAACTTTATAAGTAATGACATACTCACCTTCAATAGTTGTATCCACGACATCACCACCAATAATAATATTCTCACTAATATCACCATCGACATTATCGACCGCGCTAGCCCCTTGCTCGATATAAATATCGCCAGTTAATAAATTGATAATCTGATCACCTAATAAAGTAATTACCGGAGGTGTAACATCTATAACACCAACGGTAACTGTAGATCCGGTAACACCTGAAAGTATATTAACGCCACCAAATGTGACCTTTGACGGAAGACCTGTAAATTCTATATTTGTTGACCCTACCGCAATAGCAATAAATTCTATTTCAAGGAAGTCAAAATCTGAATCAGGAAAAGATGAAAAAGTACCTGCAACATAATCTATTACACCTATACTATTATCAAAACCAGCACCTACAAGCGGAACTGGTAGAGGATTTGATTCTGGTACATTAACACTTGACACCTGTAATATGCTTGGATCAAAACTCATATGAATTTCCGTTCCATCTACATTTTGATCGGTCTGTACAGCTACAGTTATTACAAATGTATCATCAGCTGTAACCGAAAGAGCTGAAGGGTCTGTAGAAATCTGTACTTGACCTTGCAATGATAAATTAAAGCAAAATAGGAAAAACAAAAAAGCTAATAATCTATTTTCCAATTGAACGGAACGAACTAATTGCAATGGATTAAGACTTCCAATACGTTTGTTTAAAAATCTATGCATAACGTGGAGAATTAAAAGTGAATAAAGAACTACTTATTAAAAATATTAGGGAGTCTTTTTTTTCTGCGGAGAGATAAATTGCGCCAGCATAATATGTATGCTTCAAATAAAAAAGAAATAAAATGAGAGTGCGCTTAGAATTTTCCAAAGAACTAAGAAATAGCCCAGGAATTCTCAATTGGTAATTTTTGGTCATTTGAAATAGGTTTGGTTAAATAACAACCAAAGCACTATACAGGTTAATTTATTATCGTAAGTGGGGTACGAAATAAATAACTTTTCTGAAGGGGGAAATTAAGGCTTAGAAAACCAAAATCTCAAAAAATATATTCTAAGCAAGAATATGTATTTATGTTAAGACTCAAACATTATCAAATACTATTAACGATAAACGTATAATTTATTCGATATAATACACAACATAGAAAATTAACTTAAAACATATAAACGGCTGCATTAGATTCAATTACATCAGTTTTAATGAAAAATAAATTCTTAGAAGTGAATAAAAAAGGTCCGCTTCCCAAAAGCGGACCTTTAAAAAAGTACAAACAACCTAATTAACCTATGCGTTAATTTTTGAATCAGTTTTTTTTGATTCATCCATATTTACGGAAAAACTTAGGTTGGGTTCAGTTGTAAGTGTTAAAAAAACAAGCCGTTTATCGTATTATATTTCTAAAATTATTCATTAATTGAAAAAACATCTTAATTAATTTTTCCCCTCTACCCCATCAAAAAAAGCATGATATTTTTTAAAATCGGCTTCTTTATCTTCTGTTGGGATAAGAGGTTCTGATAATTTAATTTCTTTTTTGCCATAGTCAAACGCAACTAGTACAATAGGTACATTAGCAGTTTTAGCTATATAGTAGAATCCTGTTTTCCATTTTTCTACTTTCTTTCGTGTGCCTTCAGGAGAAAGTGCCAGCCTAAACTTTTTTCTTTCACTGAATATGGCTGCTGTAGCTTTTACAGTATCATTGGTTTTGGTACGATCTATAGGTGCTCCACCTGTCCAACGAAAAAACCAACCAAAAGGAGGCTTGAACAAACTCTTTTTGCCAATAAAGTTTATTTCTTCTTGCCATACGGCACGAATTAACAATCCTAAAAGAAAATCCCACCAACTGGTATGTGGCACTACAATAGCTACAAACTTATCTAGATGTGAAGGGAATTCACCATTAAGTTTCCACCCTAGCATTTTAAAATATATAAATTTTGCTATTTGCTGCATAAGACTAAGATGTAGGCTATGATAATAATTAACCTACTGATTAAATAAATGAAATAAACTATATTTTTTGATAAATAGCCTTAAGCTTTTCAGAAGTAATGATTGATTTCCATTCTTCCCCTAACGCATTTTCCCATAAAGGTTCCATACCCATAGCAACAGAAATCATAGTATCCATTTCTGCTTTTGTCAATTTTGAGCATACCTGTTTTGGTAATACTATATTATGCTTCTCAAGCATTTTGTTGAACACCTCCACTCCTTCTGGATAAAACTCTTCTAAGTATTGAAAAACAAGACAATTACCTATTCCGTGCTTTACACCTAAAACGTAACCCAAACCATAACTCATAGCATGTGCTACGCCAACTTGTGAATATGCAATACTCATACCACCATGCCAAGATGCCATCATCAGCTTCTCTCTACTTTCCGATTCTTCTATATCTTCTAAAAATACTTCTTTACAAAGTTCTAATGATTTCTCGCCATAACTTTGACTAAAAGCATTTAGAAATGTTCCGTTCAAAGATTCTACACAATGTATATAACAATCCATACCTGTATAAAACCATTGTTCTTTTGATACACCCTTAGTTAACTCTGGATCTAATAAAACCTGATCAAAAGTGGTATAATCTGAATTTATACCCAGTTTCTTTTCTGGACCCATTAACACCGTAGTTCTAGATACTTCTGCACCGGTTCCACTTATTGTGGGTATACCTACATGGTAAATTGATTGCTTATTCACCAAATCCCACCCTTGATATTCTGATGCACTACCTTTATTGGTTAGCATAATAGCCACTGCTTTTGCTAAATCTAATAACGTACCACCACCAATACCTATAATACCCGATGGCAATTCTGTAAACTTTTCCTGTATCATTTTAACAAGAGCATCCACTTGTTCTGTTTTGGGCTCTTCTTCTGCAGAAATCAATATAATTTGATCACAAAAAATGCTTGGCACCCTACTTATAAGTTCAGTATTCTCAAAAACATCATCTACCAAATAAATCATTGGTGCTTCTGAATGCTTTCTTTTAGGCATTAAAATATCGCCTAGGGTATTAAAACTTCCTTTTCCATAAACTACTCTTGGCACCATTGGAAAATTTCTAAACTCCTCCGATGCTTTTGTTGGTATTTTCTTCAATGTCAATTGTTTATTCACGTCCATCTCCATTACACATATTCCAAAATATCCGTTAGTGTAGAAATTGTCATATATCCCTTATTCTCTATTGGTCCTTTTACCTCTTCGTGTTCCCATGTAGTATGAAAGGGTACATGTATGGCACGCGCACCTAATTCTACCAATGGTAAAACGTCTGATTTCAGAGAATTACCTATCATTAAAAACTCACTTGGTGCTATTTGCAAATGCTCTAAAAGATCGCTGTAATTCTTTTCCTTTTTATCGCTCAATACTTCTACATGATGAAAATATTCCGATAATCCCGATCGTTCCAGTTTTCGTTCTTGATCTAAAAGATCTCCTTTTGTCAGGACAATTAATCGATATTTATCTTTTAAGCTTTTTAAAACATCTTCTACTCCATCCAATAATTCTACGGGCTGGGTAATCATATCTTTTCCCAAATCTAATAGTGCACTTATGGTTTTGGATGAAACTTGATTATTAGAAAGTTCTAAAGCACATTCTACCATAGAAAGCACAAAGCCCTTTATACCGTATCCGTATAAATCTAAATTCTTTATTTCCGTTCTAAAAAGTTCTTGATCTATCTTATTCTTGGTTTCATACTTCTCCAATAAATTAGCGAACTTATCTTCTGTATCTCTAAAGTAAGTCTCATTTACCCACAGGGTATCATCAGCATCAAAACCTATTACATTAATTCCGTCAAAATTTATTTCCATGCTGCTTGAGCTTTCTTTAAGTCTTCAGGAGTATCAATTTCTATGCCCTGAACATTCGTTTCTACCATTTTAATTTTTTTGCCATATTCCAAATAACGAATGGCTTCGATTTTCTCCGTTGCTTCCAATTGCAACATTGGTAACCTTTGAAAATCCATTAAAGCGCTTTTTCTAAAAGCATATATACCTTTATGCTTATAATATATGGTGCTTTCACTTTTTGCTCTAGGATAAGGTATAGGTGACCTTGAAAAATACAGTGCAAAATCTCTGTTATCCACTATTACCTTTACCGTATTCGGATTATTGATTTCTTCCTCATCTGTAATTTTCACCATTAGAGAAGCTAAATCAATTTCTTTATGAATATCATCTTCAAAAACCTTCATCACCCCTTCTAAACTTTCCCTATCAGTAAAGGGCTCATCGCCTTGCACATTTACGATAATATCGACATCCATCTGCATAACGGCCTCAGCAATACGATCACTACCACAATCGTGCTCTTTTTTACTCATAATCGCCAAACCACCTGCTTTAACGATAGTTTCATAGATTAACTCACTATCTGTAACCACGTATACTTCATCAAACAATTTGGTATGTACCGCAGCTTGATATGTTCTTAAAATGACCGGTTTACCAGCTAAATCTTGCATTAGCTTCGCAGGAAATCTTGATGCCGCATAACGGGCAGGTATCATTGCTATTTTCTTCAACTACTTTTATTTTATGTTTTTGCCTTTGGCCTTAAGCTTCTGTATATCCTAAAAATGACAACCAAAATGATTATGACCAAAACCGCTGCTAAGATAGGTGCAAATATCGACGCGACCGATACTACAGCTGCAGTACCTGTTTCTACTGTGGTAATCAGCGGATTCGCCAAACCACCTGTTGTGGCAGTAGATGCCAATCTTCCTGTTGCCCCTGCTCCTTTAATCGCCGTAGCTGTACCGCCACCAGCTATAATAGCCAATGACCACGTTATTACTGGATCTAAATCTGCAACTGTTGAAACCATAACCGCTGTACCTGCAATTGCCGCCAAGGGTACTGCAATACTATCTAACAAATTATCGAACCAAGGGATGAAATAGGCGAATATCTCTAATAATGTAGCTACACCTAAAGTTAGCACAGCTACCAAACTTCCTATCCATTGCCAATTATCATTTAATTCCCATACTCCAAAATAGGAAGCCAAACTCAAAGCAAATAAGGGTAGAAATACCCTAAAACCCACAGATGCGGCTAATCCTATTCCTAAAAAAATACTTAAAACCGTATCTGTTGTCATATCCTATATACTATTTGCGAAATTTTTTGTTGTATCAATAAATACTAAAATAACCTTTTCTTAATCAAGAAAAAAATCATCTTTAAAACCAATAAGATACAACTTGCTCTTTGCTCTGGTTACCGCGGTATACAACCAACGCAAGTATTCTTTATCTATCCCATTAGGCAAATATGGTTGCTCAACAAAAACGGTATTCCATTGTCCCCCTTGAGATTTATGACAGGTTATGGCGTACGAGAACTTTACTTGCAACCCATTGAAGTACTTGTTATTCTTAACCCCTAAAAATTTCTTGTACTTAGAACTCTCATGGGCAAAGTCTTTCATGACTTCTTGATACAACCTATTACCATCTTCATAAGACAACGACGGAGATTCTGCCGTTATGGTATCTAACAATAATACGGTTTCAAATGGAGGCATATTAGGGTAATCTACCATCTTCACTTTAACCTCGGCAAACTTAAACGTAAAAATCTCCTTGATATCGAATATTTCTAGAATCTCTATAATATCTCCGTTTGCAATAAAACCAGCTTCTGTGCTTGGCTTTAACCAATAATAGTTATTCTTAACCACCATCATAAAATCGCCTACGGCAATATCATTCTCTAAAAATAATATGCGTTCTCGAATATTCTGATTGTAAAGATTTGCACGTTTATTAGAGCGTACAATAAATGCCGTTTCCTCTTTTCCGTTTTCAGAGTATGAACTGTCAATGGCTTCTTGAATTTCATTACCATCTATTAAGCGTACTATATCAGTGAACGGATCTACATCAAATTTAAAATCTTCAAAGAATTCACTTTGTAATTGTTCCCTTAATAAGGTAGCATTTGCTAAAATTCCTGAATCGCCTGCTTGCCTAACTACTTCATTCAATTCTAAACGAACCACTTCTTTATTATAATTAAGTGAAAGTTTATCGCCATCCAAAGCTGGACTCAATACTAAATGAACCGGTGGTAATTGCGCAGTGTCTCCTATTAGCAACAACTTACATTTGTGACCAGAGTATACGAACATCATTAGGTCATCTAATAACGAACCGTTTTCAAATAATTTAGAATCTGCAGCCGTATCTGGTATCATAGAAGCTTCATCAACTATAAATAAAGTATCCCTATGTTTATTAGGTGCCAAAACAAACTGTACTCCACCTCCACTTTGTTTCTTCGGAAAATATATTTTTCTATGGATGGTAAATGCCTGTGTTTTTGAATAATTTGACATCACTTTTGCCGCTCTCCCAGTAGGTGCCATGAGCACAGCTTTCTTTTGAACCTTCCATAAACTGTTAACTAAAGTGCCTATTAAAGTAGTTTTACCGGTACCTGCGTAACCTTTTAACAAAAAAACTTCATCCTTAACCGTTGAAAGTGTAAACTCAGCCAATTTTTGCAAAGCCACTGATTGTGTGGCAGTTGGTGTGTGAGGAAATTTGGTTTCTAGTATACTATAGAATGATGCGGGTGTAGTTGGTTTCATGTGCCTTCAAAGATAAAGATGATTTTTAGCCTAAAAACTTTTACGATTAAAAAAAAATTGTAGATTTGTGAAGACCACTAAATAAAAATAACAATTACGAAATGAAGACCATAATACAAATTGTACTTTGGATTGGATGTATCGCTTTAGGATACTTTATTTACAACTCCATTACTGGACCAATCAAATTTAAAGAAGTAAAAATAGAGCGTTATTCGCAGGTTATCGCCAAATTGAAAGACATTAAAAACTCTCAAGAGGCTTACAAAACAGTGAATGGCAAATACGCAAACGACTTCAATAGTCTTATTCGTTTTATCGACACTGGTAAATATGTTATTACCCAGCAGAGAGATTCTTCTTTCATGGAGTTTGACAAAGCATACGGTATTGATATGTTGAAAGAAATGAAAATCATTGATACATTAGGAACTGTTTCTGTAAAAGATTCACTTTTTAAATCTGATGGTAGATACAAAAGCTTGATGGATGTACCTACAGCAGCAAATGGTGAAAAGTTTACAATGAAAGCTGGATTTGTAGAAAAAAGTGGATATAAAGCCCCTGTTTTTGAGGCAAAAGTTGATAAAGAAGTTGTTCTTTACGATCAGCCAAAAGATTTATTATCTCGTGAAAAAGCAGCCTTAAGTGTAGAAGAAGTAAATGGACCAACTATTTATGTAGGTTCTTTAGATGAAGTTAGCACAAGCGGTAACTGGCCTTCCATATATGACAAAAAAGTTAAAAAATAGTAGCTTAAATATAGCGGATAAAAATTTTAAAAAATTGTCCATTCAGGTTAGCTTGAATGGACTTTCTTTTTGTGTAGCAGATACTGTTTCGCAAAAATTGTTGATTTCTGACAGAATCGATTTTTCTGATGAAAAAAACCCGATGACCGCTAAAGATGAATTGGAAAAGCTTTTTCAGAAGCATGATATAGAAAACATGCAGTTTGATGAAGTAGTTGCTGTTCATAGAAATACACTTTTTGGTCTGGTGCCAAAATCATTATTCAACCCTAATCATTTAAATGAATACCTTAAATTCAATACCAAGGTATTAGCAAATGATGTTTTAGCTTATGACGAGGTAGAAAATCATGATTTGGTAAATGTGTATGTACCCTATGTGAACATTAACAATTACATCTACGATCTTTTTGGCGAGTTCGATTTTATGCATAATGGCACGGTGTTATTACAATCTTTGCTAAACAACCAAACACAGAATCAAGAAATTACATGTTTTGTACATGTAAACAAAGAGCAACTAGATATTACCGTTCTAAACCAACGTAAACTTCTTCTGTACAACAGCTTTAAATATCAAACAAAAGAAGACTTTGTCTACTACCTATTATTCGTAATCGAGCAATTAGAATTAGACCCAAAGACCGTAGTTGTAAAACTATTTGGAGATATTGAAGAAGATGACGAAACTTTTCAACTTTGCTATACGTATATTCAACATATCAGTATTTTTGAACCATCAGCAGCTCAACTATTAAAACTTGGAGAACCTTCAACAGGCTCAATAGATTTCACCCTCATTAATACTATATAATGCGCATCATATCAGGAAAACATAAAGGTCGTCATTTAATCGCCCCTAAAAAACTACCTGTTAGACCTACAAAAGATATGGCTAAAGAAAGCTTGTTCAATATTTTGAACAATAGCTACTATTTTCCAGACCTTAAAGTTCTTGACCTTTTTGCAGGTACCGGTAATATTAGCTACGAATTCTCTTCTAGAGGTGTTGATGATGTACTTGCCATTGATGCACACTCTGGCTGCATACAATTTATTGACAAAACAGTTGAATTGCTAGACATGAATATTCGCACTTTAAAAAGTGATGTGTTTAGTTTTCTTCAAAGAAATACAGAGAAATTCGATATCATATTCGCTGATCCCTTCTACGATATGGAATTAGCTGATTTTGAAAAATTGCCCAAACTCGTTTTTGAAAATGACCTTCTCTTGGAAGATGGTGTATTAATCATTGAACATTCTAACCGTACCAGTTTAGCAGAATTTCCACACTATAAAAATTCTAGAAAATACGGCGGAAGTGTTTTTAGCTTTTTTGAGAATTAATTTTTTAAAAGAACGTTTTTAATTCTTAAAAAGTAAAGAATCTTAACTACACTCAAGGTTGTTTCCATTAGGTAAATTTTACACTTACCATTTCAATAAAAAAGCAGGCCATAAGCCGGATTCTGTATTCTGAAAAAAATCAGAATTCCTTATCATTTATCTAGGCAATGAGTTACCCCAGAGCTCTAACCGCCTACCCTTCGGCTTGAGCGTGCAGCCCTCAAACACCGATTTACATGACGTTTCACCGTATAGAGTTTACCTGGTTTCACTACAGCCGAACTGTACTTGCTTTCTGTTGCACTTGTCCTCACATCTCTGCGGACGGGCGTTACCCGCTATACTGCACTATGGTGTCCAGACTTTCCTCTCCCAATTACTTGGCAGCGATAAGGTGGCCTGCTGAGCGCAAATGTACTGCAATTGTTGATAACTAAGGATGATCTCTTTTCTTTATTCTCGTTAGAATTAATGGCTATAATTATATTTGTATAAGTTTAATTAGAGATAGAATTTTGGAACCATTTATTGTATCGGCTAGAAAGTATAGACCCCAGACATTTAAAGATGTTGTGGGCCAACAGTCTATAACCAATACACTACAAAATGCAATAGACCAAAATCACCTAGCACAAGCTTTATTATTCTGTGGACCCAGAGGTGTTGGTAAAACTACTTGCGCACGTATTTTGGCAAAACAGATAAATTCTGATGGTACCGAAAAGGAAAATGAAGATTTTGCCTTCAATATTTTTGAACTTGATGCTGCCTCTAACAACTCTGTAGACGATATTCGTAATCTTATCGATCAAGTACGTATACCACCGCAAGTAGGTAAATACAAGGTTTATATCATTGATGAGGTGCACATGTTGTCCCAATCTGCTTTCAACGCATTTCTAAAAACTTTAGAAGAGCCACCAAAGCATGCTATTTTTATTTTGGCAACAACAGAAAAGCACAAAATCATACCTACTATTCTTTCTAGATGTCAAATTTTCGATTTCAAAAGAATTACCGTTAAAGATGCTGCCGAGTATTTAAAATATATTGCTGAAAACCAAGGTGTAAATGCTGAGGATGATGCACTACATATCATTGCCCAAAAGGCAGATGGTGCTATGCGTGATGCCTTATCTATATTTGATAGAGTAGTCAGTTTTTCCGGTTCAGAGCTTACTCGTAAAGCAGTTACCGAAAATTTAAATGTCTTAGATTACGATACTTATTTTGAAGCTACAGATTTAATCTTAGAGCATAATATACCTGGTTTACTTATATTATTCAATAAGACATTATCCCTTGGTTTTGACGGACACCACTTCATATCTGGACTAGCATCTCATTTCAGGGATTTAATGGTATGCCAGCATCCTGATACCATTAACTTACTTGAAGTTGGCGAAGCAGCACAACAATTATATAGAGATCAAAGTAAAAAGACTGCTCCCTCATTTTTATTACAAGGTTTAGAAATTTCAAACGACTGTGATTTAAAGTATAAAACAAGTAAAAATCAACGCTTACTTGTTGAGCTTACCCTTATGAAACTTGCCTCTATCAATTTTGATGGAGAAAAAAAAAATCCTGAATCCGTAGCTCTTAACAATAAGACTATTGATTTCATTGCCCCTTCCGCATTTTACAACCAAGCTCCAAAAACACCTAACAAAGAATCTGAGGTTAAGCCTGTAAGCGGTAATCAACCGGCAGTTACCCAAACCAATATTCCTAAAGAAACAAATGTTGTCAACAAGACTTCTGAAACTACGATAGAAGATAAAAAACCTGTAGCAGCTGTTGAGACACAAGTAGCACCGATAAAAACTAAAGAACCTCAACAAAATACTGAAAAATCAACGTCAGCGGAAACCAGTACTGATGTTAAAAAACCAATTATTAATCGGCCTACCAAAAGGGTTTCTGGACTTTCAATTTCTAGCTTAAACGCCAAAAAACAACACGAACTGAACAAGATTGAGGTTGTTATTGACGAAAACAACTTACCTAAAGAACCTTTTACTGAAGAAGAACTTCGTAAACATTGGGCAGATTTTATAGAGATCATCGATAAGAAAGGTCAAAAAATCCTTGCTTCTAACTTACATTCAGATATTCCTAAACTAAAAGAGGGCTTCGCTATTCATTTAGAGCTTCCAAACAGTACAATGAAAAAGGAAATAGAACGTGAACAGTTCGAATTGATGGAGTATTTACGTGCTAAACTAAATAACCATTTCGTTCATTTAGTCATTGAAGTCAATGAAACTACAGCAACTAAATTTGCTTTTACACCCGAAGAGAAATACGAGAAACTAAGAGAGAAAAATCCAGTGATTGATTTATTGAGACAAGAATTCGATTTGTTCTTATAGCTTTCTCTTAATTCTAAAAGCAAAGACTAAAAGAACTATTGAAATTATCAGAAGTCCAAAAGCCTCTCGCCCTAATTCTACAGTAACGATATCTCCATCATTTAAATCGAATCCTTGAAAATCTGAAGGATAAAGGTAAACGAAGCCAATAAAAGCAAATATTCCTAATATCAACGGTACTGTATAGCCTATTTTATTTAATGCGAACAACAAAGACATTAAAGCCGCAATGCCATATATGATAATCCAATGTAACGAGTCTGGATCATTGTATTGTAAAATAGCGCCAACAGAAAATAACATGGCAAAAACGTAGCCTAAGATCTTAAATAATAGATTCATTTGAGTTTAGTTTAATAAGTGATCTTCAATAAGATCACGCACTTGTACTGCACTAATTCTCTGATCGTTATCGCCAGTTAAATGGTTACTAATGAAGATAGGAAAATCTTCTTCTTCTTCAGTTAAACGACCGTGTGACCCTTTAATTAGAGTTGCATCAATTGGGATGATATCCATGACGGTTCTAAAACCCATCTTCTTTTTTAGTAGCTTGCCAACTACTTTGGCCATTACCAATTTATCTTTTGGGTCTGTCATCATTTCTACCGGATCGTAGCCTGGTTTTTTATGAATATCTACCATTCTTGCATAGTCCGGTGCCTTTGCATCATTTAGCCAGAAGTAATAGGTGAACCAAGAATCTTTATCAGCTACCACCACTATATCGCCACAGCGTTCATGATCTATGTGATATGTTTTTAAATCTTCTCCGTAAAGTACTTTTTCTACACCTTCGACAGCTTTAATCAATGCAACTACCCGTTCAATATCTTGGATATTCTTGCAATACACATGTGCAATTTGATGGTCTGCAACGGCAAATACATCACTTGCCCCTGCATCTAAAAGTTCCAATCCTCTTTCTTCACGTACAGCTATCAAACCTTCTTTACGTAATACGCGATTAAGATGAATGGGTCTGTTTACATTTGTAATTCCGTATTCAGAAAGCAGTATCACTCTGGTATCAAATGCTTCATAATGTTGCACTAATTGTTTTACTACAGCGTCTATTTCATTTAAATCTTTGGATATGATATTAAAATCAAGTCCATATCGTTGTAAATTATAATCTAAATGCGGTAGATAAATAAAGGTTAGATCTGGATTATGCTCTTTATCCGTCAATAAAGCAGCATCTGCAATCCACTTTGATGAATTGATAGTTGTTTTAGGTCCCCAAAACTCAAACAATGGAAAAGTACCTAATGCTTTTTGCATATCGTCACGCAACTGTGCGGGATGAGAATACACATCTGGAATTTTTCTGCCATCTGCCAAATAATTTGGTCTTGGCGTTAGGCTATAGTCAACATTACTATACATATTGTACCACCAAAAATGATTGGCACAAGTAAAATCAGGATGTTGCTCTTTAATATCATCCCAAATTTTTGGCTGCTCCACCAATTTGTTAGATTGTCGCCAGAATTTGACTTCGCATTCATCTTTAAAATACCAGCCATTACCAACAATACCATGTTCTGATGGCCATTTACCGGTAACATAGGTAGATTGTACGGCACAGGTAACACCTGGCAGTACAGGTTCTATATATGATGATTGACCTTTTTCTAAAAATGATTTTATAAACGGAGTGTGTTCACCTATCAATCGCTTCGTTAATCCTACTACATTTATGACTACCGTTTTCTTCATATTACATATGTGATTTAAACCACTCTATTTCGCGAATTATGGATACTGATAAATCTTGTTTTAAATCTGTAGGAAGCATATCCCAAGTATAAGTTTCTATTTCTAAATGTTCAGATATAGGATCAATCCTTAGATACTCCATCGTTTTTAGAATATGGTCTTGTGTTGAAAACAACTCGCCGTATTTTTCCAAGAAAATAGGAACGTGATAATGCGCACGTAGTTCTTTATGATTTCTCTCCCCTTCTAAAACTAAAGGCAAATCACTATACGTTTTTACTTTGCCATCGATTTTCTCTGTTACTTGATGTAAATAAGTTGGCTCATTAAATTGGGATAATTCTTCCCAAATACGTTCATCATTGGTTCCATTAAAAAGAATTTTCAATGCGGCACTTACTTGAATTTTTCCTACCCTAATATTGTTTGCCTTGAGCTTTGCAAATGTATCCGTTGGCTCTTCATAAGCTAGTGAGAAATGGCAAACGTCATAACAAACCGTGATGTACTTTTTAATTAATGCTTCTGCTGCATCGGGATTTAATCCTAATTCCTGCTTAAAATATGCAATCCCCAAAGGCACTAGATAATCGGAATAAAACATCAATACCTCATCACTATTTTCCAGTAATCCGTCTGGTTCTGGTTCAATATCTAGATGTAAATAGGTTTCTGTAGTTTGTTCAATTTCAAATAATTGTTTGGCAACTTCGAGCATGTTTTTAGCACCAACTTGAAATGTGTTTTGTGTTTCGCTTTCTGTTTTATGCCAATATTTATAGGTAATGGGTGAAGTTGAAATTCCGCCATTCATTCCTTCAGGGATTAACACCGACAATTGACGGAACAATCTCTTTGTATACTTTAAACGGTCACTAGTAGTCCAATCTGGAGCATGCACCATATCTTTTACACGTTCATCGTGAAAATTCCCATAAGGAAATCCGTTCATGGTAAATACATAAAGATTATTGTCGTGTAACCAACTTTTAAAATGAGACATGTTATCACCTAAATCAAGCTCCTCACTCGCTTTATTAGATAAGCGCAGCCCCAAACCAAAAGGTTGTTCTTTTGAAACTTCTTGCTTTATACCCGGTACATGGCTTTTAATACTCTCAAAAGTACTTTTCCAATCTTGCCCAGGGTGAATGTTAGTACAGTAGGTTAAATGAAAGTTATCTCGTAGCTGCATTGAACTTAATTTAATGCGAATTGATGATTCAATTTTGTAATCGCCTGTGCCATTAGCATCATATCAATGGTATGAACATCATGCTTGACTCCCAAGTCAGAAATTAGAGTAATTGTTAACTGCCCACCCAAATGCTCTCTAAACTCTTCTATACCATCTAATAAAGACTGAATTTCTTCTTCACTTTCAACAGGAAGCGATAGATCAAAACCTATAGCAATCATTACATCTAATATGTACTGTAAATCTTCTTCGGAAATTAAACCTATTAATTGTGCGTAGGTGACGTCTAATGCAATACCTTTTGCTACAGCTTCTCCATGTCTCAATTCATAATTGGTCATGAATTCCATCTTGTGAGCAGCCCAATGTCCAAAATCTAACGGTCTTGATGATCCTGATTCAAATGGGTCACCACCTTGGGCAATATGGTGCATGTGCATTTCTGCACACTTATAAATGACATATTGCATAGGTTCCATTTCCCTATTTTTCAAAGCCGTGGCATTATCCGCTATATATTTAAAGAAGGTCTTATCCTTAATTAATGCTACTTTTATAGCTTCGGATATACCGGAAATCCAATCTCGTTGTTCTAGAGTTTCCAAAAAATTGCTATCGTTAATAATGGCAAATGGCGGAGCAAATGTCCCTAAGAAATTCTTCTTCTTAAATGCATTTACACTGTTCTTTACACCAACGGCAGAATCGTTCTGAGATAAAACCGTAGTAGGTATTCTGATCAACTTTACTCCCCTATGTGCAATAGCTGCAGCATAGCCAACCATATCTATCACCGCACCACCTCCGATAACTACAACGAATGAATGGCGACAAATTTTATTTTGGTTGACTCCTTTTAAAACGGATTCAATGGCATCATCACTGTTCTTTACCTGCTCGCCACCCGGTAAAACT
Organism: Maribacter sp. Asnod1-A12; assembly: GCF_045063735.1. Taxonomy (NCBI): domain Bacteria; kingdom Pseudomonadati; phylum Bacteroidota; class Flavobacteriia; order Flavobacteriales; family Flavobacteriaceae; genus Maribacter; species Maribacter sp. Asnod1-A12. The sequence goes on along the minus strand of NZ_JBEFNZ010000006.1, from coordinate 2,691,116 downwards.
AAAGTATTAGTATACTTTATAGTTTGCTGATGCTTTTCGCAATATTTTTCAATCTGATTTATTAATGTAGGATGATGGTTTTCAACTCCGTCATCCAATACAAAAAGAAGCTTAACAGGCTCAAAATCTTTATAGTCTGCAATTAAGTTTGCGAACAAAAGGTTTTCTAAATCAAAGAGTCCCGAAGTAAAATACAATTGATAATCATATTGTACTTGAAAAGACTGTTTTATAGGTTGTAATTGCATACGAATTTTATGTTACTGCAAATAATTTAGACAAAAGCATTGAAATCGGTAATAGTAATAAAACCGCTAATGCCAAATACCAATTAGAAAAACCGGCTACCCAACAAGCATTCATTACGACTAACGACAAAACACCTCCCATAACCGCTTTCTTAATATTCTTAGGGGAATTCTCCTTGTATGCTTGTAATAATGGCTTATAAATCAAATACCCGAATAAAAATAAGAACGGCAATAAGACCATGATACTGTCTTTCTGTTGCATTACAATTAACGTAATAGATAGTATAACTATTGCATACAAAATACCAGCCCAAACTATATGCTTTTTATTGTTACCATGTACTTCTCCTCTACTTATTAATGTAATGGCAAAAATATAAACTACCGGCACCATTGTTATATACCAATTTGAGAGAGTTCCTAAGATTGACATTCCCATTAAAAGGTTCAATCCTCGGCATATACCCATATTCAAAGGCCCGGCGAAACCGAATTGCTTGAAATACCCGTCATAGGTTAAAATTGCAATGGTCAAGGCAACTGAAATGAGTCCGGATAACATAGTACATTTAAATGCCAAAGTAATACCAATCAACATTAGTATAGTTCCAAAATAAATAGCTTCACGTTTAGGTACCAGTCCGCTAGGTATAGCCCTTTCCGGTCTTTCAACAGCATCTAACGCTGCATCGAAAACATCATTAAAAACAACTCCGCCAGCATACAATGCTACCGAAGAAAAGACCAATAAAAGTACGTCACCACTTTGCTCGGTTAGAAAACCGAGTACGTCTATGGTACTTAAATATAATGCAATGGCAATACCTGCCAATATATCCGCTGCTGCAGTTGGCAAATTTGCAGGTCTTGCTAAACGAGCAAAACCCATTAATTTATCTTTCATTTTAGGTAATTTGGTCTTCGTCTATTCTTGGTTTCTGACCTCTTAAAACACTATTATCATTAAATAGTTGGGATTGGTTAATGCTATCTGGCTGTAACCAATGTGCTTCTTTCATTTTACCGTTTTTACTAAACGCATCTAAAGCATTTTGGTAACAAGTCTTTCTTACATCTTCCATAGAAATACCTCTTTTCAGCATTAAATTAGCTGTTTTTGGTACTGCAAGAGGGTCACTAACGCCCCAATCTGCAGAGCTATCTACGATAATGTTAGAACTTCCAAATTTTCTAACTACTTCTACCATACGTTCATTACCCATTTTTGTTTTTGGATAAATTGTAAATGCAGCAATAAATCCGCGGTCAAGAACTTCTTTTACCGTTTCTTCATTATTATGGTCAATAATTACATTGGCAGGATCTAAACCATGCTCCAAACATACTTCCATACTTTTTATGGTTCCTGCTTTTTTATCTCGGTGCGGTGTATGTACTTGTACAGTCATATCCAATTCTTTAGCCATATCAAGTTGCATTCTAAAGAACTTATCTTCTGCAGGAGTTTGATCATCGTAACCTATTTCACCAATAGCAACTACATTCTCTTTATGTAGGTATAAAGGCAATAATTCAATTACCTGCTCTGCCAAGGCTTCATTGTTGGCTTCCTTAGAATTTAAACCAATAGTACAGTAATGTTTAATTCCGAATTGGCTAGCCCTAAAAGGCTCCCAACCTACCAGGCTACTAAAGTAATCTTGAAAAGAACCAACTTGAGTTCTTGGCTGACCAAGCCAAAATGAAGGTTCTATTACCGCCACAACACCCGCAGCCGCCATTGCTTCATAATCATCTGTTGTTCTTGACGTCATGTGAACATGTGGGTCAATAATCATCATTTTATCTTCCATTCTAATGTTGTTTAATCGTATTCCAAGTTATTTGCCCGTCCGCTATTTTGTGTTTTAGCTCTGGTTTACTATTTAAAAGTGCCATTGCTTTATCATTCTCTGATAGATAACAACAAAGCGCTCCGGCATTATTTTCTATTACATCTTCACTATTAAGTAGCTTCTTCATATCATTTAAAAGTTCTTCATTCAAAAACTTTGAAACTGGCCTCCAAAATAATGGGTCTATTTTTCTACCCGCAGCCCATCTTTCATGTGCATAATCCGATATTATTCTTGTTAAATCTTCATTTGCTCTTTCGTCAACAGCTTCTATTTGAGAAAGGTCACGTTCCATAAATGCCGCTTTCAAAAACATTTGGTTCCACTGTTGGTCATTGAAAAACCTTGCAGGGTAAGGATTGTTCAATGATATGGCATCAAAAATAGTAGCAATATTTGTTCTTAAAGCTTCTACCGCTGTTTGTTTGTAGGCCTCAGGATTTGGTAATAAAATCAAGTATTTGAGAAATGTTTCTAACTCACTTGTATCAGCCACTTGTATAATATTCGCCACTTTAGGAGTATAAAACTCCAAATCTTGAACAAGAACCTCTGACAACAAATAGATACGTGCTATTTGTAAAATATTTGCTTTATGCTCGCTAAAATAACGGGCACTTTCAGAATCTTGAAATTCAAATGAAATTGGTTTTACCCCTTCAAACTTTATATTCAAAAGGCTGTAAGTCATAAATAAGTCTTTTGAAGACTTATCATCTGCCAAAGTTTCAATTTTACCCTTTAACCAAGCAACACTTTCTGCATTTCCATATTTTATTAATATATTCTGAATATCTTCTTGATTGTGCATTTTAAAATATAGGATTGATCTTACTTCAAAAATAATTATTATTCAGCAGTAAGTCGTCTAGGTTTTTGATTAAAATTGGTGAGGTCTTCAAAATCTTTCTAATTTTGGAAAAAAGTAAATTATGCTGGGCTTAAAACTACCTACCGACCCAAGATGGGTTAATATTGTCGAAAAAAATATTGACGAAATATTGACCGATCATGCGTACTGCGAGCAAAAAGCGGCTAGTACTGCAATCTCGTTAATAGTATCTTTTCCTGAATATACTGAGCTAGTTACAGAAATGGTAGCTTTATCCAGGGAAGAAATGGGCCATTTTAAAATGGTACACGATCTTATTTTACAACGTGGCAATACTTTAGGTAGAGACCGTAAGGATGATTATGTAATCGAACTCATTAAGTTTTTTCCAAAGGGAGGGAGCAGAACTACCCAACTGGTTCATAGATTGCTTTATGCCGGACTAATTGAAGCCCGTAGTTGTGAGCGTTTTAGGTTGCTTTCTGAAGAATTGGAAGATAAAAAACTTGCCGATTTCTATCACAAATTAATGATCAGTGAAGCTGGACACTATACCATGTTCTTAAAATTTGCTCGCAAATATGGTGAACTAGAAGAAGTGAATAAAAAATGGGACAGCCTTTTGGAATATGAAGCTCAAATCATGAAAAACCTAGGAAATAAAGAAAGTATTCACGGTTAAAGATTATTTTTTTTGAATTTCTGAATAATATAAATTCTTAATAATACCATCTGAAAGTCCAATTTTAGGAACGTGAATTTTCTTTGCTCCGCTCCATTTTGCCGCTGAAAGAAATATTTTAGTTGCCGGAATAATAACGTCCGCCCTATCTGGATTTAAGCCTAGTTCTGAAATTCTATCATCATAACTTAAGCTATCTAAGAAATGGTATTGGGCATTTAGCCATATATAAGATAATGGTTCGCCTTCTTTTCTACCTGATAACTTATGTAACTTATTGATATTACCACCTGAGCCTATGATCGATAATTTAGGCTTGTCCTTTAAATTCTTCTTTATCCATTCTTCTAATTTTTTCCAAGTTTCTGGTTTGACCATATCGTTCAAAAGTCTTACCGTACCTAATTTAAAAGATTTGGAAACTTTGATATTGCCATTTGAAAATAAGGTAAATTCCGTGCTACCTCCACCAACGTCTATATATAAATAACATTGATCATCTTTAATTAAATTCTTTAAATCTGTTGAGGCAATAATGGCAGCTTCTTGCTTACCATCTATTAAATCTATTTTGACTCCAGATTCTTGAACGACCTTCTCAATTATTTCATTCCCATTATTCGCTTCTCTCATTGCAGACGTCGCACACGCTCTATACTTTTCAACACCTGCAACTTCCATTAAAAGTTTAAAAGCCTTCATGGTCTTAATGAGTCGCGCTTCATTAACTTCAGATATTTCACCTACGGTAAACGAATCTTCGCCTAAACGTACAGGGACTCTAACCAATGCACTTTTTCTAAATTGAGTCTTTTTATCCTTATCCTCAATAACATTGTGCGTTAGCAATCTAATAGCATTGGAGCCTATATCAATTGCTGCAAATTTTCTTACTTTCAAAAAATGTCTTTTTTAAGATTCTTGCTTATTTGCATAATATTCATATGTAGCAAATTGTGATCTTATTTTAGGTACCGTTGTCTTTTTATATATATTATCTTGTTGTTCATTAAAAACACGAGCCTTCATATTATCATTCCAACAGATATCGAAAGTTTCCATTAATTCCTTTTTAATATCTTCATCATAAATAGGGCAACCTACTTCTACTCGATAGTCAAGATTTCTTGTCATCCAATCTGCAGATGATATATATATTTTGGTATCTCCCCCATTTGCAAATGCAAAAGTACGTGTATGCTCTAAAAATTTATCAATGACACTAATCGCTTCTATGTTTTCACTCATACCCTCAACCCCTGGTATTAAGCAACATATACCCCTTATAATCAACTGGATCTTTACCCCTGCCCTACTTGCTTCATATAATTTATCTACCATCTTATAAGAAGTAAAACTATTCATCTTGATTTTAATAAAAGCTACTTTACCTTCCTTTGCATTTGTAATCTCATTATCAATTAATTTCATAAATGCATTTTTGGTATAATGCGGTGAAACAATTAAGTGTTTATATTTATTTATCTTATAGGTAGTTTCAAAAAAGTCAAAAACTTTATTTAGTTCCTTTAATATAGAATCATCTGCCGTAAAAAGGGTGAAATCTGTATAAATTCTAGCTGTAGATTCGTTAAAATTACCTGTACTTACAAATCCGTATCTTTTAATTGCATCGTTCTCTTCTCGCTCTATTAAACAAATCTTACTATGAACTTTTAAACCAGGTACACCGAAAATTAGTTTTACGCCTTCAGCTTGCAACTGTTCAGCATATTCAATATTCGCTTGCTCATCAAAACGAGCTTGAAGTTCAATCTGAACAGTAACTTGCTTTCCGTTTTTAACGGCATTGATTAATGAGGCCGCTATTTGCGAATTGCTTGCCAACCTGTATACTGTAATTTTTATGCTACGAACTTTAGGATCAAGTGCGGCTTCTCTTAAAAACTTAAGCACATATGTAAATGTATGATATGGCGTATATTGCAAATAATCTTTTTGAGCGATACTCTCTAAAATACTACCTTCAACACTTAAACCTTTTACCGGTAAAGGCGTAATTTTATCATATAATAAGTCTTTTCTACCTAAACTTGGAAAACCCATATAATCTCTACGGTTATGGTATCTACCACCTGGTATAACACTATCCGTGTCCTCTATATTCATTTTTTCTTTCAAAAAGGTCAAGGTATCCCTACCAATACTTTTATCATATACAAAACGAACAGGGTCACCTATTTTTCTATGTTCTACACTAGATGAAATCTTCTCTATAAAACTTTTACTTAAGTCATTATCTATATCTAGTTCTGCATCTCTGGTTATTTTAATCATATGAGCAGAAATAGATTCGTACTCAAACATGGTAAAAATATTATCCAAACAATATCTAATCAAATCATCGAGAATAATTATAAAACTTTTTTCTCCTTCATCTGGCAATACAACAAAACGATCTATCCCCTTCGGAATTTCAATTAACGCGTAGCGCTTCTCTTTCTTACTTTCTTCACTCTTAATAACCATTTTCACTGCTAAATAGGCTGCAGTATCTTTTAAGGTAGGAAAACGAGTAAGATCATTGAGAATAATGGTCATTAATTGCGGACTCACCTCTTTCAAGAAATAGGCTTTTACAAACTCCTTTTGATTTTCGTTTAATTCCGTTTCCTGAATGATAAATATATTCTTACCCTCAAGCTCATGCTCAATTCTTCTTAGAATAGTCAAACTCTTGGTTTGCTGCTCAATTACAATATTTGTAATCTCCTCTAAAAGGTCTTTTGCTTTTTCACCTCCTAAAACACTTTTACCTGTTTTACCGGCTTCAACTATTCGCTTTACAGTTGCGTAACGAACTTTAAAAAACTCATCTAAGTTATTTGAGAAAATTCCTAAAAAACGAAGTCTTTCAATTAATGGAACATTCTTATCCGCGCTTTCTTGTAATACACGCTCGTTGAACCATAACCAACTTATTTCTCTATTTACGTACTGGTTGTTATTTTTTATCATGCTTTTAGTTGCTTCGGAAAAATGGTTTGTATTGTTGAGCCTTTATTAACATTAGCCCAGGTATTTTCATTGAATTGCAAATGAACAAATCCGCTAGTAGGCACATTATCAACATGCTTATCTCCCATAGAATTTGTTAAATGGGTAAAGGTATGGTTGTGTCCAAAAAGAAGGACATTATCTAAATTATCATCTAAATCTTTAATAAACTGGAAAACTTGATTCCCTGAAAAATCATACAGATGAGCATCTACACTACAACTCTCTAACGGATAATTCAGAATTCGCAAACAAATCATACAGGTATGAAACGCCCTGTTTGCCGGACTGGTATACACATGATCTATTTTTAAATTTAGTTTGGAAATTTCTTCGCCTACCAAACGGGCGTCAGAAATTCCTCTTTGCAATAATGCCCTGTCTTCATCGCCAACATTTAGCTCCCAAGAAGATTTACCATGGCGCATTAAAAATAGATTTTTCATCATACTTATTTAAGGAGCTAATCGCTCAATTTTCCAATCATATTCATTTGTAAGGGTGTACCTAATACGATCGTGCAATCTATTAGGTCTTCCTTGCCAAAACTCCATAGAAACCGGTCTTACCAAATAACCGCCCCAATAGTTTGGTCTTTCAATTTCCTTACCTTCATATTCCTTCTCCAACTTGGTAAGTTTATCCTCTAAAACAGCTCTAGAGTCTATTACCGTACTTTGATCGGAAACCATCGCTCCTAACTTGCTTCCGTCTGGTCTTGAATCAAAATACCCGTCAGATAGATTTTTTGGCAGTTTTTCCGCAATTCCTTTTATAATCACTTGGCGTTCTAAATTTGCCCAGAAAAAAGAAATACAGATATTTGGGTTTGCACTAATGGCACGACCTTTCTCACTATTGTAATTCGTATAAAAGATAAAACCTTCGTGAGTATATTTTTTTAGAAGTACTACCCTACTTTTAGGAAAACCATCTAAACCAACTGTAGATACCGTCATGGCATTTGGTTCATCTACTCCATCAGATTTTTCAACCTCATAGAACCATGTTTGAAAAAGTTGAATTGGATTGTCAGATATACTGTCTTCCATCAACGCACTTTTCTCGTAAGATTTCCTGTAATCGCCTAAATCTTTTTGCATCATTTTCGTGTTAAAAACAAGATAAACAAAGTTCTAAAAAGAAAGGAAAATAAACGTTATAAAAATGTATTTAATAGCTTAAAAATCAAAAGTCTTACCATCATCGGCAAGAAGTACATTAGGAAAAATTGTTGAAGCTTCTTCTTTAAATAGTGCTATAGATTTATATCGAGTAGAATAATGACCTAATACCAAGGTTCTTACATTAGCATCTCTTGCTACTTTTGCCGCCTGCATAGCTGTAGCGTGCTTAGTTTTTGTTGCCAATTCTGCCTCTGACTCTAAAAAAGTAGATTCATGATACAAAACATCAACATCTTTAATCTTCTCAGCTAAGCTATCATCATAAATAGTATCACTACAAAAAGCGTATGATTTTGGCTTTGGTGGATTAAAAGTTAATGTACTATTGGCTATCACTTCTCCATTATCTAAAGTAATATCCTTACCATTTTTTATGTTTTGATAATATGCCTTATCAATACCATATTCCTCAGCAGCTTCAATATTCAGTTTTCGCTTTCCAATTTTTTCCTGAAACAAGTAACCATTTGTATAAATTCTATGATCTAGCGGTATTGTAGTAACACTAATTTTACTATCCTCAAAAATAAGTTCAGATTCTTTACTTGATAGTTCATGAAACAATAGAGGGTAGTTGGTCCAAGAATCTCCCAACTTTAAAAGTAAAGTTATCGCCTCTTTTATTCCTTTAGGACCATAAACATGCAACTCTTTCTCTCTTCCCAACAATCTCATTGTAGAAATAAAACCTGGCAACCCAAAAAAGTGGTCTCCGTGCAAATGAGAAATGAAAATATGATTGATTCTAGAGAACTTTATTTTATGCCTTCTCAGCTCCACTTGGGTACCTTCTCCACAATCAATTAACACCACTTGATTATTGATCTCTAGAACTTGAGATGTAGGGTTCGTAAGTGTTCTTGGTGTTGCCGCATAGCAACCCAATACAGTAAGATGCATAAAAAAGTACTTAAGTATTCCTATTTGCAATTCAGGGTTGTTTTAAATACCCAAATCACGTTCTATTTCTTCCATTTCAACAATGTCCCTAGCTTCTTGAAGTGTAGGCACTAAATTGATTTCTTCTGGCACTTCATCGTATGAAACCTTATCAGATACCAAAACAAAAGACTGTTTGTTCTCTTTATGTTTTCTAGCTATTTCTAAAAATGAAATAACATTATATGGCGTAAGCTCAGAGAATCTCAATAAATCTAACACTAAATTATCATTCTTTAATTTGGTATATTCCTTATCCAAATTTTCCAAAAAACGCTCAATAGAAATTTCTTCCTGAGAGACGATTATCAACGATCCTTCTTTAGTAAAAATCATATCATTTAATTTTAGATGCTAACAAATAAATCGCTGCCATACGTATGGCTACTCCGTTTTCAACCTGATTCAGAATTATTGATTGTTTTGAATCTGCAACGTCACTTGTAATTTCTACACCTCTGTTTATAGGACCAGGGTGCATGATTACAATTTCTTTATCCAAACTATCAAGTAATTTTTTATTGACTCCGAATTGTTGGGTGTATTCTCGTGTTGTCGGAAAATAAGATATATCTAATCTTTCGTTCTGTATACGTAACATATTAGCTACATCGCACCACTCCAAAGCTTTTCTTAAATTGGTTTCCACACCTACACCTAAAGATTCTATATGTTTAGGTAACAAAGTTTTAGGTCCACATACCTTAACATTTGCTCCTTGTAATCTGAGAGCAAATATATTTGAGAGCGCCACCCTTGAGTGAAGAATATCACCTACAATAACTACATTTTTACCAGCAACATCACCAAGTCTTTCTCGTATAGAATAAGAATCCAGTAATGCCTGTGTAGGATGCTCATGCGCACCATCTCCAGCATTGACAATAGATGCATTTACATGCTTGGATAAAAATATACCCGCACCAGGATTAGGATGCCGCATAACTACCATATCTACTTTCATAGATAAAATGTTATTTACGGTATCGATTAAGGTTTCTCCTTTTTTTACAGAAGACTGACTGGCAGAGAAATTAAGAACATCTGCAGACAATCGTTTTTCTGCAAGCTCAAAAGACAATTTTGTTCTGGTACTATTCTCAAAAAATATATTGGCAATTGTAATATCTCTAAGCGAAGGCACTTTTTTAATCGATCGGTTGATCACTTCCTTAAAATGATCGGCAGTTTCAAAAATAAGCTGAATATCGGTTTCCTTTAGGTATTTAATTCCCAGTAAGTGTTTAACACTCAGTTCGCTCATTTTCTTATCTATTTACTAAATATATAATATCTTCCCCGTCATTTTCTTCCCACATCACCTTTACTTTCTCATCATTGATCGCATCTACCTGACGACCTCTATAATTAGGCTGTATGGGCAAATGCCTGCTAAATCTTCGGTCTATCAAACACAAAAGTTCTACATCTTTTGGTCTACCAAAAGATTGTAAAGCAGTTAACGCCGCATTTATACTTCTACCTGTATAAAGAACATCATCTATTAAGACTACGTTCTTATCCTCTATTAAGAAATCGATTTTTGTTTTTGTAGCTTCTAAAGTCTTATCACCCCTTCTAAAATCATCACGATAAAAAGTGATATCTAAGAAACCTAAATCTATCTGTTTTACTTTGTATTCATCTTTCAGAATTTTTGTCAAGCGTTGAGCAAGAAATTTCCCTCTAGGTTGAATACCTATTAAAACCGTATTTTCAAAAGTTAAATGGTTTTCGAGAAGCTGACAAGCCAATCGATGCAGGATGATATTTATTTCTTTAGAAGAGAGTAAAACTTTTTGACTCATAATAGGCACCCGTGCTTTTAGCTAAACAAAAATAGATAATTCTATCTAAACTTTAATAGCTTAATTAAGGAAGTAAAAATGAAACTGTAAACTAAACCCTTTTAAAAGACGAGTCTACAAACCTAGGATAGAGAAAAAAGCCTCTTTATGACTCTCACCAATTGGAATACGCATGTCATTAATTACAATTCTGTTACGCTGTACCGTTTTAATATAATTTACGTTAACCACATAAGATTTATGAACTCTAAGAAATTGGTTAGCAGGTAATTTATTCATTATTTCTTTAAAACTCATTAATGTTAAAATCGTCTTATTCGTATTAGCAATATGAATTTTCAAATAATCTTTTAAACCTTGTACATATTCAATTTGGTCAAGATCAATTTTTATGCTTTCATACTCAGCCTTAACAAAAATGAATTTTTTTTCTATTGTACTATCACCGGTTGAAGAGAAAACATTTGCTTCCATAATAGGTTTTTCTTTTTTTGAGATTAAATCTTGTACTCTAGATACTGATTTTATAAAACGATGATATGGAATTGGTTTCACCAAATAATCTACAGCATTCAACTCAAAGCCATCTACGGCATATTGAGAATAGGCTGTGGTAAAAATAAACAAAGGCTTATTGTCTAATGTCCCCATAAAATCAATTCCATTTATTTGAGGCATTTCTATGTCACAAAAAATCAAATCAATTTTCTTTTCATTGATTTCCGTAATGGAATCTAAAGGATTGGTATATGTATTTACCAATTCAATAAAATCTAGCTTTTCACAATAGCTAGAAAGAATTTCAATTGCTAGTGGTTCGTCATCAATTATTATACATTTCATAAGCTAGGTTGTTTTTGGTAAATAGTTAGTGAAACTTCATAATCCTTTCCATCATTCTCTACAACAAGATCATGTAAACCTGGGTATATCAATTCTAATTGATTTCTAATATTTTCTAAACCAATACCTGAATTTTTAGTGGGTTCTCTAAAAACCCCAATTTTATTTTTAACATTTAAATAAACAGAAGCACCTGTAATTGTCAACGTAATTTTTACGTAAGTTTTACCTTTATAATCTGTACCATACTTAAAGGCATTTTCTATAAAAGAAATAAATAATAAAGGTGGTACTGCCCTACCCCTATCTTCTCCTGTTATTTTTAAAGATACATTTTCACTATCAGATAATCTTAAACGCTGTAATTTAATATAACTCTTAATATAGTCTAATTCTTTATTCAACGGAACTAAATCTTTATCTGCCTCATAAATCATATACCTCATCAATTCAGACAAATCAACTATAGCTTCAGAAGTATCTGGAGATTTTTTTACAGAAAGGGCATAAATAGTATTGAGTGAATTAAATAAAAAATGTGGATTTAATTGTGCTTTTAAAAATTGTAATTCAGACTTTATGTTCTCTTTCTCGACAGACAATCTTAAATTCTCATTTCGTTTCCATTCAACATACATTCTTAAGATAGCGCTGATAACATAAGGGATTCCAAGATTTACAACAGATCTGTAGACAGGCATAAATGCCAATCCTCTGGGAGGTTGATGGTCCATAAATATGTTTTCAGGAAATTTTGGCTCATAAAAGTGATCAATTAACAAAACTGAAACGATTAATAGACCAGCGGAAACCAAAAGGTAAACAAGAACACTTTTTTTTAATAGATACGACGGTACTAAATAGAAATAATTGAAATAAAAAAGTATAAGAATAACGATCAGCTTAGGAAAAACATCTGAAGGAATTGGTCTCGCATCATTTAATACCGGATAAAAAGCAAGCCCACATAACAATATCCATATACTAATATGAACAAGTATTTGAACTCTATTTTTTATTATTATTTCCATAAAGGTTAATGACCCACCAAGGTAGCAATATCCAGTTTCTCCATTTCTGATGGTGACAAGACAGGTGACTTACCTTCTTTTAATTTAGATAAAACCAAATTTGCTGTTTTAAGAGCCTCTTCTTCAGAAGCAAATTTTTGTTTCCCAGGAAAACCAGGAATATATTCTTGTAATATTACAATTTTATTTCCAACCTTAATTTGATAACCATAACCATCATTTAAATCGATCACTTCACTATGAAGAGTCTTACTTTTATTGGTAACTGTTTGATTATAAATTAGAAAACCTAACCCTAACATCAAAAATAAAACAATTGCAATCGAATATTTTAGAGTGGAACTCATAAATAAATATTTAAAAATGGGCCAACCCACACAGATTGGCCCATAAAATTAAAAAATGCACTCACTATGAAAAACTAATCTTCCTCTTCATACTCATCAAGAGGAAAAAACTCATCTAAATCGTCTAAATATAAAGTACCTGTTCTACCCATACCAATAAAAGCACGTGTACCATTCGAAAAAGCAATGGCGTCTTGGCGAGATGTTCCCTCAAAATTGGTTTTCTGCTCCCATTCATCAGTTGATGCATCATATTCCCAAACAGTGCTAACAGTTCCTCCATATTCTCCACAAGCTATATACCCGTAACCGTTTAAAGTAAAACCTACAGCATTACTTCTTGTAATAACATATTCATCTTCTTCATCAAGATCCAATTTACTTGTCCAAACCTCTGTTGAAGGGTCAAATACCCAAAAATCATCTAAATAAGCTCCATTGGAAACACCTGTTCCCAAATACACCAAACCATCTATAACAAAGGTAGTTGCAGCTCTTCGTTTATCTCCACCAAAACCTACTAGTTCGGTCCAGGTATCGGTTCCTGGACTATATTTCCAGAAATCTTTTCTATCATTCTCTCCGTCATAACCGGTACCAACATAACCAGAACCATTAACGCCAAAACCTACTGCACTTCTTCTTGCAGTTGGTAATGATGCAATTTCTGTCCAAGTATTAGATGCCGTATTATAACTATAAAAATCAGTTAATTCATTAACACCATCATAACCAGAACCTATATAACCAGTTCCATCAACTTCAAAACCTACCGCAGCATTTCTGGCAACACCAGGGAAATCTGCTTTCTGCGACCAATAATCTCCATCAATCTCATATGCCCAAAATGATGACAGATAGTCATCACCATCATAACCGACACCCATATAACCAACATTGTCTATTGTAAATCCAGACACACTACTTCTAGCACTACCATCAAAAACAGATTTATCTATCCAGTTTCCTAAATCGTCATCATCATCACTTGAACAGCTTGAAATTACCATAGCCATAAATGCCATTCCAGTAATCTTGTATACATACGATTTTCTTTTATTCATTATTTTTTGTTTTAAAGTTCTTCTTTTCAAGATCAAATCTACTAGAGACCATAGTGTCTAAAAAAACACAATAGATTAAGAATGATATTTAACATACCAAACCCTAATTTTTATCTACGAACACAAACATTTCATTAATAGTTCAAATAACAGTGTTCATCCCTTAACATTACCGATTCGTCTATTCAGGTTTTTACAACCATACTTGGTATTTAGTTTTGATAAAAATCTAATTCTAAATGAAGGTGTTATTAAACAAAATGCGTACGCTATACATTATAATGTTCGGCGGTTTCTTATCGATTGCCGCCATCTCTTGCAGTAATGATATATATAATGATTCAGATTTTGTTGCCGGAGATACATTTACCGATAGCAACATTCGTCTCATATTGATTGACACATTAACAGTCAGTACTTCTACTATGAAGTTTGATAGTATTACCACCTCTGAATCTTCTAGAATTCTTAATGGTAAATACACCGACACAGTTTTTGGCACTATAACAGCATCAAGTTACATGCAATTTTTGCCAGAAACCTATACTATAGATATTGAAGCTGAATTTGACAGCCTTGTAATGGTTTTAGGGTATGACAGTTATTATTATAACGATACACTGCAAACAAATACAGTTCATATTAAAAAAATTAATGAAAATCTAAAACCAGTAAGCGACGATTATTTTTATAATACAAGTAATATTGGGTATGATGAAGATGATCTTGGATTTTTAGAATATAGACCAAGACCTTTAGCCGGCGACTCTTTAACTATTAAATTAATAGATGAATTTGGAACCGATGTTTTTGATCAGCTTCAGGAAAAAAATATTGTTAATTCTGACGAATACAGAGACTACTTTAAAGGGATTGCGATACTACCGGATGAAACTGATAATGGGTCTATAATAGGATTTTCTAAATCTTCGGAAAACACATATATGCGTCTATATTACAGTACAGACACTGCAGATGAGTCTGTTCAAGAGTACATTGATATTCAAATTGATGCTACCACTACCCCAATTCCATTCTTTAATCGAATTACGGCAGATGACCCCATAACGCCACTACAATCCTTAACAGACAGCAAAGTAAATTTACCTAGTGAAGATTCTTACAATCAAAGCTATATAGAGTCTGGTGTTGGCGTAGCTATGCGAGTACAATTCCCAAGTATAACCAGTCTTTATGATATACCTGGTAGTGGAACCATACTAGATGGTGTTTTAAAAATAAAACCGGTTGCGGGTACCTATGACGATCATTTAAAACTAAGAGATACGCTTGCCGTTTATGTCGTTGACCAAAACAATGACTTAATCGAGACACTGTCCTCTTCCTCTTATGCTATACTCAACAGGGAGGATCAAGAATTTAATGAAATCTATTATGAGATATCATTGTCCTATTATTTAGAAGAACTTCAATTAAAAGACAGAGATATAGATGACGCTCTAATTTTACTTCCCGTTGATTACAATTCTTCTGTTGATAGATTTATTATGAGCGGTAATGGAAATGGTGAAAATGAAACAATTTTAGAATTAACATACGGTATATACGATGAAGATTAACCAAATTATATTTATTACCATAGGAATATTATTCGCTTTTAATCAAGTCTCTGCACAGTCAGAAGCGCTAACTAGTTCACCATATTCACTATATGGTTTAGGCGTAATAAACCAAACTAGTATCGGTAAATTCAATAGCTTAGGATATAGCGGTATTGGAATAAAATCTCCATACGAACTCAATAACTTGAACCCTGCTAACTATGCCTTAATTCCACAAAACTCCTTTTTATATGATATAGGGGTAACAGGAGAATTCAATAACTATAGTAACACATCTGCTTCTGAAGAAAAATCTAATGTAAACTTCTCTAATATCGCATTTGGTTTTAGAATTATGGAGAATCTTGGCGCAGGTATTACAATGGTTCCATACAGTGATGTTGGATATTCCCTACTTGGTGTAAGCAGTAACATTGAAGGTTCAACAGAAGTCTTCGAAAGCAACATTACAGGTCTAGGAGGGCTAAACGACATCAAACTAAATGTTGGTTATTCTCTTAACCCAAAATTAAGATTAGGATTAAGTGCTTCTTTCTTATTCGGAAACATTGAAGAAACCGAATCTTTTATTTATAACTCCACATCATTTGAATCAATAGAAAAAACGAATTATAGCGGTGCAAGGTTAGGTTTTGGACTTCAATATGACGTTAATGATAAGATCACTATTGGTAGCACCGTCCAATTACCTACTAATTTGAATGGAAACCTTAAAAGATCTGTAGACAAATCATTATCCGGTATTGAAATTTCAGTAGAAGACGAAAGCTCTGATTCTGTTTCCGACTTTAAACTGCCATTAGAGCTTGGATTTGGAATGAGTATAAAACCTATTGAAGAATTAACTTTTAGTGCTGATTACAAGAAAAACTTTTGGACGGATACCGATCAATCTGAAAATATAGGGTCATATCAAGACCAAGATATTTATGCCTTCGGATTAGAATTTATTCAAGACCCTACTAGCTACAAATATGGTCAAAGGCTTGCCTATAGATTAGGGTACAATTATGATAATGGTTACTTAGCAATAGGCGACAACAAAGTAGAAGGTTACAACTTTACCGCAGGTATAGGTATACCTACAAGTAGAGGTACACATTCTATGATAAACCTTTCGTATAGTTATGGTTCTAAAGGCTTATTGCAGAATGTTCTCATAAAAGAAAACTACCATTTAGTTACATTAAACCTAAGCTTAGAAGACTTATGGTTTGTTAAGAAAAAAGTCTATTAGTAATTGGTGCAAACTATAAGCATTAGTTCCATTTCAGCAACATCAGCACATACCTAATTATATTAAGATCTCCATTAGTAATTCATTTTTTTAGAACCCTAATAGGAACTGAAATTGTGGATATTAAAAAAAGCCCAGATGAATAATCTGGGCTTTTGTATTTAAGCTTGTTAAGCGCACATTAGTTAAGTTTGGCACATATCAAACCCAACAATCTATAACGTTGGAAGCTTTTAGAATTTTATTTACATCTACTTATAGGAGCCTAAATACATTAGTTATTTCCTAATTATAAATTGCAACTAACTTATTGTTCCAAGCTTTTTATCTTCACCTTATCTGGCAATATAAATGGTTTTGTTAGGTATAATAGCGCTATCAAACTCCATAATCTTGAAAAACAAAAAGCCCGGATATGAATCCGGGCTTTTACTTATTATCCTTTTTCAAGGATATATACTAATGAAATTACTTCTTCTTAGAATCAGCTTCCATTTTGTCTTTCAACGCTTGTAGTGCATCGTTAGCATCACCTAAAGTAGGCTTAGCTTCATCTGCGCTAGCTGCTTGTCTTTTGACAGCTGCTTTTACATTACGTTGCTCTTCTTCACGGAAAATAGCAGTATGACTAGCTACTACACGTTTGAAGTCTTTATTGAACTCAATAATCTTGAATTCAGCTTCATCGCCTTTACCTAGTTTCTTACCATCTTCTTTCTCTAAATGACGTTGAGGAATGAATGCAGTAATATCTTCGTTAAATTCAATTGTTGCACCTTTATCAACTACATCAGAAATGGTTGCTGTATGAACTGTACCCAAAGCGAATTCAGTTTCATATTTATCCCATGGGTTTTCTGTAGTCTGCTTATGACCTAAGCTTAATTTACGACCATCAACATCTAATTCCAATACTTCAACTTCTAAAGTATCACCTACGTTAGTAAACTCAGATGGATGCTTGATTTTCTTAGTCCAAGAAAGATCAGAGATGTAAATTAAACCGTCAATACCTTCTTCTAGTTCAACGAAAACACCAAAGTTTGTAAAGTTTCTTACAATACCTTTATGCTTAGAACCTACAGGGTATTTAGTAGTAATATCAGTCCAAGGATCTGGAGTCAATTGCTTGATACCAAGAGACATTTTACGATCTTCACGATCTAATGTCAATACAACTGCTTCAACCTCATCACCAACTTTTACGAAATCTTGTGCAGAACGCAAGTGCGTAGACCAAGACATTTCAGAAACGTGGATAAGACCTTCAACACCTTCAACAACTTCAATGAATGCGCCGTAATCAGCTATAACAACTACTTTACCTTTTACTTTATCACCAATCTTAATTTCATCAGATAAAGCTTCCCAAGGGTGCTTCTCTAATTGCTTAAGACCTAATTGAATTCTAGATTTGTTTTCATCAAAATCAAGAATTACAACATTTAATTTCTGATCAAGCTCAACAACCTCGTTCGGGTGGTTGATTCTGCTCCAAGAAAGGTCAGTAATGTGAACTAAACCATCAACACCACCAAGATCAATAAACACACCGTAAGAAGTAATGTTTTTAACAACACCTTCTAATACTTGTCCTTTTTCTAATTGGCTAATGATTTCTTTCTTCTGTTCTTCAATATCAGCTTCAATAAGCGCTTTATGAGAAACAACAACGTTCTTAAATTCATGATTGATTTTCACAACCTTGAATTCCATTGTTTTGTTTACATACTGATCGTAATCACGAATAGGCTTAACATCTATTTGAGAACCTGGTAAGAAAGCTTCAATACCAAATACGTCAACAATCATACCACCTTTAGTTCTGCACTTAACAAAACCACTAACGATTTCTTCTTTGTCATGAGCCGCGTTAACACGGTCCCAAGCCATAATAGTTCTCGCCTTTCTGTGAGATAATACTAATTGACCACTTTTATCCTCACGAATATCGATCAATACCTCTACTTTGTCTCCAACTTTTAAACCTGGGTTGTAACGAAATTCGTTTAACGAAATTACACCTTCAGATTTTGCGTTAATATCAATGATAGCTTCTCTATCAGTAATATAAACAACCTTACCTTCTACTACTTCCTCATCGGCAGTATCTACGAAGTTTTCGGCAACTAATTCTTCAAATTCCTTTAATTTAGAATCATCAACACGCTCAATACCTTGCTCGTATTTTTCCCAGTTAAAGTTTTCTAAGAACTCTTTTGGATCTTGCTGTGGAGTTTCAACAGCTTGTTGTGTTGCTTCAGTAGTAGCTTCTACCTCTGCGTTTGTTTTTTCTTCAGCCATTTGCTGATTAATAATTTGTATTCCATAACCTCATCAAGACTTAGGCAACAACTATGAAAGTAGTTATATTTATTTGTTTATCTAATCCCTTTTTCTCTTGACTTCCTTGCAAAAAAGGTGTGCAAAAATAATCATTTTATTTAAATTAGACAACAGAACTACTTATTACACGTTCATTTATGGATTATGGCATGATTTTAGAGTTATACATCTTAAATATGCTTATCTTAGAAGTATTATAATAACCATTAAAAAAGTAAATTTATGAGTGTTAAGGCAAAATATCAAGGTGTATTGGATCTTGGTGAGCAATTAGGTATAAAAGACGGTAATGTAACTGTTGAAGGTGATGTTCTTAAAGTAAAAGGACAAGCAAAAACGCCTTATGAAAAAGACCTAATGTGGGATAAAATTAAGCAACTAGGTGGTGAAAGTCCTTCTGACATTAAAGCTAATATCTCTGTTGAAGATGATTCTGTTTATCATAGACACGTAGTTAAAGGTGGTGAGTCTTTGAGTAAAATAGCAAAGCACTATTATGGTGATGCAATGAAATACAAAGATATTTTTGAAGCAAATACGGGTATCTTGAAAAATCCGGATGTAATTCATCCAGATCAAGTATTGGTTATACCAAACAAATAATATTCAATTGAATATAAATAAAAAGAGGTTAGCATTGCAAACCTCTTTTTTATGCTTGCTTCTCAATAACCCGAAGCGAATGTTCATAGATTCTTTGAAACTGGTCTTCTAACCCTAAATCACTATTATCAAACTCAATAGCATCTTCTGCCCTTTTCAAGGGTGAAATTGCACGGTTACTATCTATATAATCTCTTTTTTGAACATTTTCAAGAATATCTGAATACTCCACATCTTCTCCCCTATCCAGCAATTCTTTATATCTTCTTACCGCTCTCTTTTCTGGTGAAGCCGTCATGAAAATTTTAAGTTCCGCATCAGGGAAAACAACGGTACCAATATCCCTACCATCCATAACTATACCTTTATCTACACCCATTGCCTGTTGCATGGCAACCAACTTCTCGCGTACAGCTTTTATAACAGAAACCGGACTTACATTCTTGGAGACCGGCATGGTTCTAATTTCTTTCTCTACATTTTCACCATTCAAATACATTTCGGCAAAACCTAAATCCGAATTAAAAATAAAATTCAGTTCAATATCACCTAAGGATTTTACCAATGCATCTTCATCTACTCTACCTGCATCTATAAAACCTGACTTCATAGCAAATAATGCAACCGCACGGTACATTGCACCTGTATCTACGTATACGTATTCTAACTTTTTAGCTAATTGTTTAGCCAAAGTGCTCTTTCCCGTAGAAGAGAATCCGTCTATTGCAATGGTGATTTTTTTCATTGTATTAAAAATATAAAGAAAAGCTAGATTATAATTCCTTTGCGTTCTTAACTTTGACATCTGTGATAGCGATATCAATCACTTCAGACATTTCTTTTACGTAATGAAAAGTTAGTCCTTTCAAGTAAGATTCTTTAATTTCCTTAATATCACGCTCATTATCCGCACACAAAATAATCTCTTTAATCTTTGCTCTTTTGGCTGCAAGAATTTTTTCTTTTATTCCGCCTACAGGCAACACCTTACCACGTAAGGTAATTTCACCTGTCATTGCCAAACTCTTTTTAATTCGTTTTTGAGTAAACAAAGAAACTAAAGAAGTTAACATGGTAATACCAGCACTTGGTCCATCTTTTGGTGTAGCGCCTTCTGGCACGTGAATATGTACATTGTACTTTTCAAATACAGACGGATCTATACCAAAACGTTCTGCATTAGATTTTATGTATTCCATGGCAATGGTAGCAGACTCTTTCATGACTTTACCTAAGTTACCAGTAATACTCATAGAACCTTTACCTTTTGACAGTATAGATTCAATAAACAAAATATCACCCCCAACACTAGTCCAAGCTAAACCTGTAACCACACCTGCAACTTCATTATTTTCATATTTGTTACGCTCCATTTTTGGCGCGCCCAATACTTCTATAATATCTTCATTGCTCACCTTAATATCATACTCTTCTTCTGTAGCAATAGATTTAGCGGCATAACGAACCATTTTGGCTATTTGCTTTTCTAAAGAACGCACTCCAGATTCGCGCGTGTACCCTTCAACAATTTTTTCAAGTTGTGGCTTTCCTATTTTTAAGTTACTAGCATCTAAACCATGCTCTGTCAATTGCTTTGGCAATAAATGCTTTTTAGCAATCTCCACTTTTTCTTCAATGGTATATCCACTAACATTTATAATCTCCATACGGTCTCTAAGTGCCGGTTGAATACTTCCTAAATTATTGGCGGTAGCAACGAACATAACCTTAGATAAATCATAGCCCAACTCTAAAAAATTATCATGGAAATCACTATTCTGCTCAGGATCCAATACCTCTAACATTGCAGATGATGGATCACCTTGATTGCTGTTGGATAGTTTATCTATCTCATCTAAAATGAATACTGGATTTGAAGTACCTGCCTTTTTAAGACTTTGAATAATTCTACCTGGCATTGCACCTATGTAAGTTTTACGATGACCTCTAATCTCAGCTTCATCTCTTAATCCACCAAGTGACATACGTACATATTCTCTACCCAATGCCTCCGCAACAGATTTACCTAAAGATGTTTTACCAACTCCTGGAGGTCCGTAAAGACATAAAATTGGAGATTTCATATCATTTCGCAGTTTTAATACTGCTAAATATTCAATGATTCTTTTCTTAACATCTTCTAAACCATAATGATCACGGTCTAATATTCGTTGTGCTCTTTTTAAATCGAACTTATCTTTCGAATATTCTTTCCAAGGTAATTCCAACAAAAGATCTAAATAGTTTCTTTGAATAGAATACTCCGCAACTTGCGGATTCATTCGCTTCATTTTAGCTAATTCTTTATCGAAATGCTCTTTTACCTTTTTACCCCATTTCTTCTTTTTAGATTTGATTTTCATCTCCTCTAATTCCTCATCATAAGAAACACCACCCAATTCTTCTTGAATGGTTTTCATCTGCTGGTGCAAGAAGTATTCTCTTTGCTGTTGATCTAAGTCATTTCTAACTTTAGACTGTATATCGTTCTTAAGCTCCAGCTTTTGCATTTCAACATTCATATACTTCAATGTTGCCAATGCTCTTTCCTGTAAGCTACCTATTTCTAATAAATCCTGTTTTGCCTTTACATCTAAATTCAAATTAGAGGACACAAAATTTATCAAGAATGAATTACTTTGAATATTCTTTATAGCAAAAGATGCTTCACTAGGAATGTTTGGATTATCCCTAATGATCTTTAAGGCTAATTCTTTGATAGACTCTATTATCGCCAAGAATTCCTTATCGTTCTTTTCCGGTCTTACTTCTTCCGTCTCCCTTACCGTTGCTGTAAAATATGGCTTTTTGGTCAATACCTCAGCTATCTCAAAACGCTTTTTACCTTGTATGATTACTGTAGTATTACCATCGGGCATTTGTAGCACACGTAGTATTCTTGCAACCGTACCCAAGGTATTGATATCCTGCACATCTGGATTTTCAGTTTCCTCATCTTTCTGTGAAACCACGCCAATAACCTTAGAGCCATTATTAGCATCTTTTATCAATTGTATACTTTTATCTCTACCTGCAGTAATAGGAATTACCACACCCGGAAAAAGTACTGTATTTCTTAAAGGTAAAATAGGTAATGTTTCTGGCAAAGTCTCACTATTCATCTGCTCCTCATCTTCTGGGGTCAAAAGTGGTATTAGCTCAGAATCTTGATCTATTCCTTGTAAAGACATATTGTCAAAATTTGAAAATTTAGAATCTTCCATACTCATATATCGGTCATTCTGTCATTAAAAGAACAGAACTTTATTTTTATAAATTATACATAAATACTGTAATAGCAATGAAAACTAAGCGAATACAGCTTTTTACACCTTCAATTGCACATATGTATTTCAATTCCTGTGCCAACTGATTTATTTCATTTTAAAAATTGAACTTTATAAAAAGAAAGAATTTTTGATAATAATTCTAACAAACTGTAACAAACCGTAAATTGAATCATCTTTCAATAAACCAATCACTTTTTGAGCCAACAAAAGGAACATATTGATGAGCTAGTGCAATTGTGCTTAGCCGGTAAACAGAGTGCACAGCTAGAAGTGTACAACAGGTATTACAAGGCTATGTTCAATACATCTCTAAGAATCGTAAAAGACACTGCCCAAGCAGAAGACATTATGCAAGAATCGTTTTTAAGCGCATTTACGAAACTGCATACTTTTAAAGGGGAAGTAACTTTTGGATCTTGGTTAAAACGTATTGTTATCAACAACAGCATTCATCATTATAGAAAGCAACAAAAAAAGAATGAAGTTGCTTTAGATGAAGTATTGTACAAGGTCGAAGATAATGACGGAATTGCATCTGACCATGTGTTTACAGAACTAAAGGCTCAAAAAGTGATGGAAACCATGAAAGATTTAAAAGACAATTACAGAATTTCTTTGACCTTACATCTAATTGAAGGGTTTGATTATGATGAAATTTGCGAAATCATGAACATTAGCTATGCCAATTGCAGAACTACTGTTTCAAGAGCTAAAGAAAGTCTTAGAAAAAAATTAATACTCGCTGTCTAATGAAGAAAGATACTATTGACGAGCTTTTTATTGAGCTACAAGACAAAATGGATTATGCGGAACCCACCAGTGGGCACCAACTACGTTTTTTAGAAAAACTAAATGAATCTAAAGGTGTGGCAACGCTTGCTCCTAAGAAAAAGAATCCTTGGGTGCTATTTTTATCCGTTGCCGCTTCTTTTGCTATTCTATTATCTGTTGGAATATTTCAACTTAATACGGCTAGTAGCATTGAAGATCAGGTTGCAGAGATTTCACCTGAAGCTTCTAAGACCCAATTTTATTTTGCAAACCTAATCGAAGAGCAGATCAACGAACTGAATTCTGAAAAATCACCAGAAACAGAAAAAATTATTAATGATACTATGGCGCAATTGAAAAAACTTCAATTGAACTATACAAAAATGGAACAAGACCTTTTAAACGGTGGTAATAGTAAATTAATACTAAGCGCTATGATTACCAATTTCCAAACTAGAATAGACCTTTTAAACGAGGTAATGATACAGATTGAAAATATTAAATCAATTAAAAAATCGAATGATGAAAACTTTACTATATAAATATACTTGGCTATTAATGCTAGCCTTCACAACAGTCGCTACTGCCAATAACACCTCTTTTGACGGTAAGCATACAAGAGAGAAAACCATAAAAAAAGAGTTCAACGTTAATGCCAACGCTTTACTCAAAATAGATAACTCTTATGGAAATTTAAATATTACTTCATGGAACGAGAATAGGGTCGTTATTGAAGTTCATATTAAGACCAACGGAAACAACGAAGATAAAGTTCAGAAAAAATTGGATGAAATATCTGTTGACTTTGAAGCTAGTAGCGAACGCGTATCTGCAGAAACTATTTTCAACAAAAGTAGTAATGGCTGGGGATGGAGCTGGGGAAATAACAACAATGTTAATATGCAGATCAACTACACCATTAAAGTGCCGGTTAAAAACAATGTAGACCTTAGTAATGACTATGGTAATATTATATTAGATAGAATAGATGGTCATGCCAGAATTAGTTGTGACTACGGTAGATTAGAATTAGGAGAGCTTAGAGGGCGCAACAATAAATTAAATTTCGATTATACTTCTAAATCTACAATAGGCTATATCAACAGTGCCGAAATTAGAGCTGACTACTCTGGTTTTACTATTGACAAAGCCGGAGACCTTGCTATAAATGCCGATTATACAAACGCCAGCATTGGTACTATGGATAATTTGGAATACACCAGTAATTATGGAAATATGGATGTTTCTGAATTAAAAGATATAGATGGTAACGGCGACTATATAACCGTAAAACTAGGTGTTGTTCATGGTGATGTGTCCATCCGTGCAGACTATGGTTCTGTACGTATCAACGAACTAGCTGCGGATGCCGGTAATGTAGAAATAAGAACAGACTATACGGGAATAAAAATTGGGTACAACAGCGAATACCATTTTGATTTTGACATATCTACTAGTTATTCTGGAGTTAGCGGAAAAGACGATTTTACTATTAACATCAGTACTGAAAAATCTTCCGATAAACATTACGAAGGTTTTTACGGCTCTAAAGGAAGTGGGAATAGAATGACATTGTCTAGTGATTATGGTGGAATAAGTTTTACAAAAAAATAAATATCAATCAATCAATTAAAAATGAAAATCATGAAAAAATTAAGTTTATTACTATGTGCGGGATTCATATCCCTTTCCTGTTCAGCACAATGGGGAAAGACCATTAAAGGAAATGGAAACAATGTTACTATTGAAAGAAACACCGGTGATTATGATGGGGTAGCCGTATCTGGCTGGTTCGATGTTGACTTGGTTTCTGGCAACGAAGGAGAAATTACCTTAAAAGGAGAAGAAAATCTATTGGAATATATTATTACCGAAGTAAAGGACGGCAAATTGGTCATTAAAACAGAAAAAGGCGTTAACTTAAAATCAAGTAATTGGAAATCTGGAATTCATATTACAATACCAGTAGAATCAATTAGCCACGTTGCCATGTCTGGTTCTGGTGATATCGTTGGTAAGACAAAAATCAAAGCCGATAAATTCAGTACCGCAATGTCAGGATCAGGAGATATTACTTTAGATATAGATTCTAATTTAATTTCAGCCTCAATGTCTGGATCTGGAGATATTTCTTTAAGTGGTAAAACCACAGACTTTGAAGCTACTATTTCTGGCAGTGGCGATATTGAGGCATACGATCTTGAAGCTGACAATGTAGACGCTACGGTATCTGGCTCTGCAGATATACAGGTTACCGCAAACAAATCTTTAAAAGCGAGGGTTTCTGGTTCCGGTGATATTTCTTACAAAGGAAATCCGGAAAAAGTAAACACTAAAACTTCTGGTTCAGGTGACATTTCTAAAGGATAATATATAAAATAAAAATAGCGAACAATCAATTCAATTAAGCCTCTTTTAAAGGGGCTTTTTTTGATTCATCTACCTTAAATAACAATATTATACCACCTAAAAAGAATATAAATAAAAACAAAATGGCATAACGCATATTACTTACTTGGTCAATTATTGCAAAGAGTGCCATACCGATAACAATACCGATTTTTTCGGCGACATCATAAAAACTAAAGTATGAAGTGGTGTCTTCTGTTTCTGGTAAAAATTTCGAATAGGTAGATCTTCCTAAAGATTGAACACCTCCCATTACCAAACCTACAAAACCCGCTGCAATATAAAATTGGGTGGGTGTAATCATAAAATAAGCATAAATACATAATAACATCCAAATTGCATTTACAGCTATCAAGGTTTTTATATTACCGAATCTTTCAGATGCCTTAGAGGTGATTACAGCACCAACAATTGCCACCAATTGTATGACCAATACACTAATAATCAAACCTGTGGTTTTTTCGCTTTCCGTACCCCAAGCAATTTCTTTTTCTCCAAAATATACCGCAACCAACATAATTGTTTGAACAGCCATACTAAATACAAAAAAAGCATATAGATAACGTTTTAACCTTTCATTTTCTTTTAATTGACCCCAAACCACTTTAAGTTCTTTAAGACCATTAAACAAAACATCACGCGTTATTTTATGCCCCTTACCTACTCCTTTTGGTAGTACCCAAAATGTATACTGACTAAAAAGCAACCACCATACCCCTACGGTTATGAACGATATTCTCATCGCTTCTACTTTAGCGAGATTCAGCGTGTCTTCCGTATCACCAATATCAAATCCGAACCACTCTGGTTTCATCACCATGGCTAAATTCAACAATAATAAAAGAACACTACCAAAATATCCTAAAGAAAATCCTTTTGCACTTATACTATCTTGCTGATCTTCAAAAGCTATATCTGGTAAATATGAGTTATAAAAAACTAGACTGCCCCAATACCCTATTAATCCCATAAAATAGAAAAGAAGACTTACATGAACATTTTCTAAATCGAACCAATACAAACCCATACAACCTATACTACCCGCATAGCAGAAAAACTTCATGAACATTTTCTTATTACCCACATAATCTGCAATACCCGATAATACGGGTGATAAAAAGGCTACAACAAGAAAGGTAAAAGCAGTAACAATTGAAATGAGCACGGTCTGTTTCATATCGAAACCAAAAGCCGATACCAACTCATCTTTAGACGTAAATAGTGTAGAATAATATATAGGAAAAATTGAAGAAGCTATAGTTAGCGTATACACTGAATTTGCCCAGTCATAAAATGCCCAAGCGTTCAATAATTTTTTACTTCCTTTTACAACTTGTGTCTTCCCCATATATAAAAATAAAAGCCGTTCATTTCTGAACGGCTTCAATATACAATATTCCTTAACGTTTTATTGAAATTTAGTTACTCCAAATTTCGCAGCTTCAGATTCAGCATCTGGTGCCCAAGCTGTTAGATTATTTATTCTTGTATCGTTAGAAGGGTGTGTACTCATGAATTCTGGCGGTGCCTCTCCACCGCTGTTGGCCTTCATTCTTTTCCACAATTCTGCAGCTTCATAAGGATCATAACCTGCAATAGCCATAATCTGTAAGCCTATTCTATCAGCTTCTGTTTCGTGACTTCTACTAAACGGCAACATACCCAAATACTGAGTACCTACACCGTAAGCTTGATTAAACAAACCTAATGTTTGTTCATTTTTGATTGCAACATTACCAGCGACAGCACCTACTTGTTGTAATGTACCTGCGCTCATACGTTGTGCACCATGATCAGCCAGAGCATGTGCCACTTCATGACCCATAACCACAGCTACCCCTGTTTCTGTTTGAGTAATTGGCAATATACCTGTATAGAACACAATTTTACCACCTGGCATACACCATGCATTTACAGTTTCATCTTTTACCAAGTTATACTCCCAAGCATAATCTTGTAAATAACCTGGATGACCATTTGCAGTTAACCAACGTTCGGCAGCAGAAGAAATACGTTGACCCACCCTAGTAATCATTTGGGCATCTGTTGTACCGGCAACAACATTATTCTCAGTTAAAAAAGTATCATATTGTGCAAATGCAGATGGAAAAACTTGACTATTAGGATAAAAATTTAAAGTTTTTTGCCCTGTAAACGGGTTGACCTTACAGGCAGAAACAACTAAAAATACAGCTATAATTAATATTATTTTTTTCATTTTTTATCATTTAAAGTTAATGGCAGAAAGCTACGAAGTTATTGTTTTCCTAATAAATGCAATAAGGTAAAGTTTTTGTCTATTCGCAAATCATTATTTTTATTTACGGAGACACTCTCTAAAGCTATTTCTTCATTATCGACCATTACGCTCATAATTTCAAATGGCAATCCATGAAAGTTAAGTTTAATCTTATCATACTCTGTTTCAAAAGTTCCGTCTTTAAATAATTGAATGGTCAATGAGTTCTCTTTTCCCGTCAACTTATAATTACTTAGTGCATATCTTCCTTTTTTGTAATCATAACCATTAGTTGCATCTTCATAAACTTCAGAAGCCTCAGTACCTTCTTTAAAATATACTTCTAAAACTAATTCATCAATTTTCTTTTCACCTACATATTGTTGAATAGGATATTTAGGAATTACAGCACCCGCCTTGACAAAAATTGGCAACATATCTAATTCCGCAGCCACCCATTTTTCTTTACCCCCTGTTACATATTCATTGGTCCAAAAGTCATACCACTCTCCGCGAGGTATGTACATTCTTCGACCTTGTGCATTGGGTTCCTGAATAGGACAAACCAATATTTTTTCTCCGAAAATAAATTCATCTGTTCTAAAATGTGTCTGATTATCTTCTTGATCAAAAAACGCCAAAGATTGCACCATAGGTATATTTTCTTTAGTGTATTTATAAAACATTGTATATAAATATGGTAATAATTGGTACCTCAACTCAACAAATTTTCTAACAATATCGGTTATCTCCGAACCAAACGACCATGGTTCTTGATCTCCATGATCTCCACTTGAATGCACTCTACAAAAAGGATGAAAAATACCTAATTGTACCCATCTTGCAAAAAGCTCACCATCGGGTTGCTCGGCAAATCCGCCAATATCCGAACCTACAAACGAATACCCACTTAAACACATGCGCTGTACCTGTACATTGGCTATCCACAAGTGTTCCCAGGTGGCAACATTATCGCCTGTCCATGTAGAAGAATATCGCTGTGTACCTGCAAATGCAGCCCTTGTTATTACAAAAGGACGTTTAGGATAGACGTATTTCTTAACTCCCTCGTATGTGGCTCTCACCATTTGCATACCATACACATTATGCGCTTTTCGATGCGTACATGGGTGACCATCATAATCGTGGCGAGTATCTAAAGGTGCTGTTTTGGTCGGCACTTCCATAACTGCAGGCTCGTTCATATCGTTCCATACAGCATGAACACCTAACTCAGACATAAATTCTTTATATAGTTCTGCCCACCATTCACGAACTACAGGATTCGTAAAATCTGGAAAATTACACTCACCAGGCCATACCTTACCATGCATTAAGGGTCCATCTCCCCTTTTACAAAAATAATTATTCTCTAAAGCCTCATTATAAATCCAATAATCTCGATCTACTTTTATACCCGGATCAATCATAACAACAGTTTTAAAACCGTCTTCCTCAAGTTCTTGAATCATTCTTTTTGGATCGGGAAAATGATTTTTATCCCAAGTAAAACACCTAAATCCGTCCATGTAATCTATATCTAAATAGATAGCATCACAAGGAATCTGGTGTCTTCTAAATTCTGCAGCAATGTCTTTAACATTACTTTCAGGATAATAACTCCACTTAGATTGATGAAAACCTAATGCCCACATTGGTGGTAATTCTGGCGTACCGGTAAGACTCGAAAATGAACCTACAACTTTTGCCATATCCGGACCAAAAATGAAATAATAGTTCATTTCGCCACCATCTGCCCAGAAACTAGTGATGTTTCTTCTTTCTTGAGAAAAATCAAATCCTGTTTTAAAACTATTATCAAAATATATACCATAAGCTTTACCCTTATTCAAGCCTATGTAAAAAGGTATTGCCTTATATAAAGGATCCTGTTCTTTGGCAAATGCGAACTGGTCCATAACCCAATTTTCGACCCTTTTACCTTTTAAGTTACTGTGCATGGCCTTGTCGCCCATACCATAGAAGCTTTCACCAGATTGGGTTATTTTACTTAGCTTTACTGTATTGCCACCGTACTCATAATTCTCTTCCCAATGAAAACCCAATTCATCTTCGTTGATGATATTACCTTCTAAATCGGATATTTGAGTACGTAAAGTTTTCTTATCAACCAATATACTCAACCTAGCTGTTGCAATAATATATTCCGTATCGTTCTCTATTACCTCTAATTTGCTATACCCCATTGTTGCATCGGGGTCGATAGCATAAGAAAAATCTGGTTCGAAATTATAATTGGTTGCATACCTAAAGCGAAAAATACTACCTCTTAAAATGGTTATTTGTAAAATAACACCATTTTCTGAGGTAAAGTATAGCTTATCTGAGTCTTGTGAAAATTCAACGATATGGTTTGGATATAAATTACCTTTATATTCAAGCTCTGTATTTGTAATCATGAATCTATAAATTAAAAAAAATCATATTAATACTGATACTGATATTCTTTAAAGTAATCTAATGAAATACAATTACCTCAAGTTATTTCAGTATCACAATTCCTAAAGGCGGAATAGTTATCTCAAAAGATTTCTTATAACCATGAGATGGTTTAGTAGAAGCCTTTATCTTACTATTCAAATTACCGCCACCGCCATATTTGGTGTCATCACTATTTAAAACCTCTTTTAGCTTTCCTTTTTTAGGATTACCAATTCTATAGTTTTCACGTGGTACCGGTGTAAAATTACAAGCAATAATTAAATCATTCTCTTCATCATGTCCTTTACGAACGTAAGTTAACACCGAATTTTCGTGGTCACCATAATCTATCCATTGAAAACCATCTGGACTAAATTGCTTTTCATATAATGCCGGTGAACTTTTATATAGATGGTTTAAATCTTTTACAAAATCTTGAATTCCTTTGTGACCATCGTACTGTAATAAATGCCAATCTAAACTTTGCTCAAAATTCCACTCTGCCGTTTGACCGAATTCACCACCCATAAACATTAATTTAGTACCTGGATGTGTGAACATGTACCCGAACAATAGTCTTAAATTAGCAAATCTTTGCCATTCATCTCCAGGCATTCTGTAAACTAATGACTGCTTACCATAAACAACCTCATCATGTGAAAATGGTAACATGAAATGCTCAGTAAAAGCATAAGTCATGCTAAATGTCAAATCGTTCTGATGGTGCTTTCTATATATCGGTTCTTTCTGAAAAAACTGCAATGTATCATGCATCCACCCCATCATCCATTTCATACCAAAACCTAATCCACCATGCTCCACAGGTTTTGAAACACCAGAAAACGCTGTAGATTCTTCAGCAATAGTCTGTACGCCATCAAAGCTAGAATAAACGGCTTCATTCAATTCACGAATAAATGACATTGCTTCTAAATTTTCGTTATTGCCATACATATTGGGCTCCCACTCTCCATCTTCCCTAGAATAATCTAAATACAACATAGATGCCACTGCATCTACACGAAGACCATCGACATGAAATTGGTCTAACCAAAATATAGCGTTACTTATAAGGAAAGCCCTTACTTCATTTCTTCCATAATTGAAAATCAAACTTTTCCAATCGGTATGGTATCCTTTTCTTCTATCTGGATGCTCATACAAATTAGAACCATCAAAAAAACCTAGACCATGTGCATCTTCTGGAAAATGCGATGGTACCCAATCTAAAATTACACCAATATCATTTTGATGAAAAGTATCTACTAATAATTTAAATTCTTCTGGCGAACCAAACCTTGATGTTGGAGCAAAATATCCAGTTAACTGATACCCCCAAGAAGGGTCATAGGGGTATTCCATAATAGGCATAAACTCTACATGAGTATACCCCATTTCGTTAACATAACTTACAAGATCGGTCGCATATTCCTTATAAGTTAAAAACTTACCTTCAGCATTTTTTTTCCAAGAACCCAAGTGCACCTCGTAAACAGAATATGGCTTATCCAGACCATTTTTATCTTTTCTATAGCCCATCCAAGCATCATCTTTCCAATCATGCTCTGCAGTCCATATTATCGATGCTGTGTTTGGCGGATGTTCACAGTACCTAGCAAATGGATCAGCTTTTTCTGTCCAAATATCATTATTATTTGATTGTATTTTATACTTATAGATTTCTCCTTTACCAATACTAGGTATAAAACCTTCCCAAATTCCGCTAGAATCCCAACGAACATTTAGTTGATGTTGCTCAACATCCCAAGAATTAAAATTACCAACAACTGAAACGGTTTTTGCAGACGGTGCCCATACGGCAAAGTATGTACCCTGTACACCATCAACTTCTACTAGATGAGATCCTAATTTCTCATATAGTCTATAATGCTTCCCTCCTTTAAAAAGATTAATATCAAAATCTGTAAATAATGAGTGAACTTTTACGTTAGGCATACAAAAGGTTTATTTTGGCAAAGCTAATCATCTTTTAAAGACGATCAACTTTAATTATTTTTTGTTGAAAATATAGCAGTTAATATCCGATTTAAATATCTAAATACCAAAAATGGAACGCTTTTTGAAACAACAATTCAATATTTAAACATAAATCGATTAATTATAACATTATGAAAAAACTGAATTTATTTTTTGGAGCATTGGTAACCATATTTTTTATATCGTGCGAAGGACCACAAGGACCTGCCGGTTTTGATGGTGTAGATGGCGAAAGCGGACTTATAGGCCAAGTGGTAGATATAGAAGGGTCATTTACTTTAGATAACGACTATTCAATCTTTTACGAATTTCCGCAAACTATAGAAGTTTTTGATACTGATGTTGTACTTGTTTATATGCTTTGGGAAACAACTGAAGATAGCAATGGTGATTTGGTTGATATCTGGAGATTAATGCCACAAACTAGAATTTTAGATCAAGGTCTTCTACAATATAATTTCGATTATACTTTTTTTGATGTGAGCATATTTTTAGAATCAGATTTTGACCTAGCTACATTACAAGCAGGTGATACTGATAATCAAGTTTTTAGAATAGCCATTTTACCTGCAGATTCTGCTACTGGTAAACTAGACACTTCTAACATTATTTCCGTAATGGCACATTTAGGTGTAACAGAAGATAGTATTCAAAAAGTTACATTAGATTAACACCCCTAAGAAAGTAACCTATTTTAAGCCAAAGCCTTTAGGAACCTTCAAAGGCTTTTTTAATACAATTTTTAAAACCCTAACTTGAAAAATTCCGTAAATAAGATACATTGAAAGGAATACCTAAACTTATCGACAGAAATAAAAAATTGATAAAATGAAAATAAATATCCTAATTGCACTTATAGTACTTTTTGTAAGTTGCAAAGGCACTTCTCAGAAAAAAGAAATGGCCGTTGTTAAAAATGATACGAAGAAAAAAGAATTCGCTATTCAAAAATCGAATAGTGAATGGAAAAAAGAGCTTACTGATGATCAATACTATGTACTACGTGAAGCCGCTACCGAAAACCCCTTTACCAGTGAAATATTAAACAATAAAGAAAAAGGAACTTACGTTTGTGCCGCCTGTGCTACTCCCCTTTTTAAAAGTTATACAAAATTTGATTCCGGTACGGGATGGCCAAGTTTCTATGAAGAGATTGAAGGCAACGTAGCCTATGATGTAGATTATAAAATTGGTTACAAAAGAACCGAAGAACATTGCGCCACTTGTGGAGGTCATTTAGGTCATGTTTTTGAGGACGGACCAAATCCTACAGGTTTACGTCATTGCATAAATGGTGTAGCTTTAAATTTTGTTCCCGCAGAATAATTTTCCACTAAATATATTAGATACAAGAGGCCTTTAAAGGCCTCTTGTTCGTTTCTATAACATTCATAGCAAACTAAATAGACCTATTTCAAAATATCACAATTTCATATTAAAGGTCATATTTTAAAATCCTACAATCAATCTCAATAAGGTTTTGTATTTTTGCTCTTCAATTAAAACTACAAAAAATCAAAATATGAGCACTTTCGATATTATTGTTTTAGGTAGTGGTCCTGGTGGATATGTTACCGCTATTAGGGCTGCACAATTAGGCTTTAAGACTGCCGTTATTGAAAAAGAGAGTTTAGGCGGTGTTTGCTTAAATTGGGGTTGTATACCTACCAAAGCCCTATTAAAATCTGCACAAGTATTTGAATATTTGAAACATGCAGAAGATTATGGTTTAAAAATCAAAGGTGCCGATAAAGATTTTGATGCTGTAGTAAAAAGAAGCCGTGGCGTTGCCGAAGGTATGAGCAAAGGTGTTCAGTTCTTAATGAAGAAGAATAAAATTGAGGTTATCAAAGGTTACGGAACCTTAAAAGCAGGAAAGAAAGTTTCGGTAAAAGCCGAAGATGGCTCTACCACTGAATACAGTGCTAATAATATTATCGTTGCTACAGGAGCAAGAAGTCGTGAATTACCGAGCTTACCACAAGATGGCAAAAAAATCATTGGATACAGAGAGGCTATGACTTTAGGTAAACAACCTAAAAAAATGATTGTTGTTGGTAGTGGTGCAATTGGTATTGAGTTCGCTTATTTCTATAACTCTATGGGAACCGAGGTTACCGTAGTTGAATATTTACCCAATATTGTACCTGTTGAAGACGAAGATGTTTCTAAACAATTGGAAAGAAGCTTCAAAAAAGCGGGAGTCAAAATAATGACTTCGGCAGAAGTAACTTCTGTCGACACTTCTGGCGATGGAGTAAAAGCTACCGTAAAAACAGCAAAAGGAGAAAAGGTTTTAGAGGCCGATATCGTATTATCTGCAGTTGGTATTAAAACCAATATAGAAAATATTGGACTAGAAGATGTAGGTATCGCTACAGACCGTGATAAAATTCTGGTTAATGATTATTATCAAACCAACATACCTGGGTACTATGCCATTGGTGATGTAACACCAGGACCAGCTCTTGCCCACGTTGCATCTGCCGAAGGTATTTTATGCGTTGAAAAATTAGCAGAAATGCATGTAGAGCCACTAGATTATGGCAACATACCAGGTTGTACATACTGTTCTCCTGAAATTGCTTCTGTTGGTTTAACCGAAAAACAAGCTAAAGAAAAAGGTATCGATATTAAAGTTGGTAAATTTCCTTTCTCCGCAAGTGGTAAAGCAAAAGCTTCTGGTGCTTCTGACGGATTCGTAAAAGTAATTTTCGATGCCAAATATGGCGAATGGTTAGGTTGCCATATGATCGGTGCAGGCGTTACAGACATGATAGCCGAAGCTGTTCTTGGTCGTAAACTAGAAACTACCGGGCATGAAGTTTTAAAAGCTATTCACCCTCACCCAACCATGAGTGAAGCTGTTATGGAAGCTGTTGCTGCAGCATATGATGAGGTTATTCACTTATAATTAATTAAAAAAATCATAGCATGTTAAAATTATTTCGAGCAACGGCAATTTTAGAAGGAATCTCCTATTTGGCGTTGTTCGGAGTAACTATGCCTTTAAAATATTGGGCAGAAATACCAGAACCTAATAAATTGGTAGGTTACGCCCACGGCGTACTTTTCATTGTCTTTATCGCCCTAACCCTAATTGTTGGGTTTACCCATAAATGGAGCTTTAAAAAAGTATTTATTTTCGGTATCGCATCACTACTACCTTTTGCTACTTTCTATGTAGAAGAGAAATATTTAAGACCTGAAGACAACGCTTAAAACTCATTTACCATTTAGTCAAGACTCACCTATATGAGTAACCATCAAAAATGGTACTGATAGTTCATTTTAGAAGTAAGTACTAAAAGTGCTTTTAAAATTACACTACTTAAAATAAAAAGCTCTCAATAGCCAAATCATAGCTTTTTAAACCAAAGCCAAGTATAACACCACTTGCTGCTGGCGATATATAAGATATATGCCTAAACTCTTCGCGCTGGTGTGTATTAGATATGTGAACTTCTATCACAGGTGCTTCAACTGCTTTTACGGCATCGCCAATACCCACCGATGTATGTGTGTACGCTGCGGCATTCAACACGATACCATCATATGAAAAACCGGTTTCCTGTATTTTAGAAATCAACTCCCCTTCAATATTTGATTGAAAATATTCCAATTCAACATCTTTAAATTTGAATTGCAGTTTTGAAAAGTAATCTTCAAAAGTTTCTGAACCGTATACTTCTGGCTCCCTTTTTCCTAATAAATTTAAGTTGGGACCATTTATAATGATAATCTTCATACATCAAAAATAACGAATGTTACCTTATAATGAATTAGAAATATTAGAAGTAAATTAAAGTATTTCTCTAGCGACGAGTTCTATATTTAGGCTCGAAATTGTAAACGATTCCCAAGGTCACTGTAGACCATGTAGTTTCTTCAATATCAATACCTGTATAAGAAAAATTGACCTCAACACTTGAACTCATTAAATAAGCTATTGTTGGTCTGTAATACAAACCACCCTCATTACCTTCATTAATGCCCATTGCATAGCCTACATTGCCTCCAAATGAGAAATAATTTGATGTCCAAAAACGAACCCCTGCAGACAGTGGCAAAAACTGAACAGCCTCTTGCTCTTCTCTAATAATCGTTGTTTGAAAGGTTTCCGCAAAACCATGTATATAACCTACTGCGGGTCCTATATCCACTACTTCACCAAGCGGATACATGTATGAGAAATCTGCCCCTAACACAATACTTACCGCTTCATTATAATCATCTAGCGGAATACCTCCTTGAATACCGAATTTGAAGCCTTCTTGAGCAAAAACTCCGGTTGAAAGACTTAAGGCAAATAATAAAATGAAAAACTTATTCATGGTATGGTTGGTTTATTTTCTTCAAAAATAAAGGTAAGACTAAGCTTATAGGCATCTTTGTTGTGAATATGTCAAAAGTAGTTGTACAGCTTGCATTTAAATAGGTGTCATGTTATACTAATTAGAAAATTTACACCAAATAATTCCGCGTTTATTTCTAAGCGCTATAATTTATGCCTTACAGAATTAACGTATTCTCTATCTTTAAACCATGAATTGGAAACACGCGCTAAAAGATTACACCACCTATTTAAAGCTTGAGCGTGGTCTATCAAAAAACTCTATTCAGAGCTATACTATGGATATTGAGAAATTGATGTCTTTTCTTGAAACCCATGATGTGAATACTACCCCAATTCTTATAGATAAAAGCACTGTTCAACAGTTCATTTATGAAATTGCCAAAGTGGTTAACCCAAGGTCACAGGCACGTATAATATCCGGACTCAAAAGTTTCTTCAACTATCTCATTTTTGAAGATTACAGAAAAGACAACCCATTAGATTTAATAGAATCGCCAAAAATTGGACGCAAATTACCAGATACACTTTCTGAAAATGAAATAGATAAATTGATAGGCGCTATAGATTTAAGTTCCGCTGAAGGAGAACGCAACAGGGCAATGTTAGAAACTTTATATGGCTGCGGACTTAGAGTTTCTGAACTTATAGGATTGAAAATATCAGATTTGTTTTTTGAGGAAGATTTTATTAAAGTTACCGGCAAAGGAGACAAACAACGCTTTGTACCTATTAGTGCAGTGAACAAAAAATATATTGATATTTATAGAAATGAAATTAGAGTTCACTTAAAAATACAGGAAGGATTTCAAGATATTCTATTTCTTAACCGACGTGGCAGGCAACTTACCAGAGCAATGATATTTACCATTGTAAAAAACTTAGCCATAACAATTGATTTAAAGAAAAGCATTAGTCCCCATACCTTCAGACATTCTTTTGCTACTCACTTACTGGAAAACGGAGCCGATTTACGCTCTATACAACAAATGCTAGGTCATGAGAGTATTACTACTACAGAAATTTACATGCATGTAGACCGTTCGCATTTAGCAGAGGTCATGAATACCTATCACCCTAGAACAAATCATTAAAAAGACATGCTCCGGAACGTAGTCCGCATCATTATAATTACAGAAAATTAGTTGAAAACAACCTAATCTTTAAACTGACTGTAATCTCTTTTAAATGGACGGATAATTAATCGTGCTTCACGATCAAATCGTATGTAATTATATACCCAATTGATAAATACTACCATTCTGTTTCTAAATCCGATCAAGAAAAAAAGGTGTACGAACATCCAAACAAACCAAGCAAAAATACCTTGGAACCTTAATTTCTTAATATCGCAAACCGCTTTGTTTCTTCCAATAGTAGCCATACTACCTTTATCAAAATAGACAAATGGCTTCATAGGCTTGTTCTCTATTAGGTTCACTAAGTTTTTACCCAATAAATTTCCTTGTTGAATTGCCGATTGCGCTACCATTGGGTGCCCACGAGGATTGTCTTCTGTTGCCATGCAAGCAATATCACCTATAGCAAATATATCTGGATGACCTATTACCTGATTATATTCGTTTACATTTATTCTATTTCCTCCAGCAATTACACCTTCTGCATCTAAACCTTTTATACCGGCTCCTTTTACCCCTGCAGCCCAAACTACAGTAGCTGCATCGAATTTAAGATCTGTTTTTGTGGTTACTGTTTTACCATTATACCCGGTAACCCGAACTCCTTTCCAAACTTGTACTCCTAATTTTTCTAAGAAGTCCTCTGCTTTTTTTGATGCTTGCGCACTAAAACCCGGCAATAAGCAATCTCCTCCTTGCACTAAATTTATCTGTGCCCTTCTAGTATCTAAATCCGGATAGTCTTTTGGTAAAATACCTTTCTTTATTTCTGCCAAGGCACCAGACAACTCTACCCCTGTTGGTCCACCACCTACAATTACGAAATTCATTAACGCGTCTCTTTCATGATAATCATCTGTAAGAAGCGCTTGTTCAAAATTCTCTAATATTAAACTACGAAGATTCAATGATTGTGGAATAGACTTCATGGACATCGCATTCTTTTCAATCTCCTTATTCCCAAAGAAGTTGGTTACAGAACCTGTTGCTACAACCAAATAGTCAAAACTAATTTCTCCAATATTAGTATTCAACTTTTTGGCAGCCGTGTCTATATTATCTACTTCAGCTAAGCGGAAATAAAAATTATCATAACCTATTAAAACTTTACGCAAAGGGTATGCTATCGAATCTGGCTCAAGACCGCCTGTAGATACTTGATACAATAATGGTTGAAAAGTATGGTAATTATTCTTATCGATAAGAACGACCTGTACTTCTTGTTTACTTAATTTTTTAGCTAGAGAGACTCCGCCAAAACCACCACCTATTATGACAATTCTAGGATAGCTCGAAAGTGGTATGTTCATAGTATGAATACTTAAATGCGAA
The DNA here is from genome assembly GCF_045063735.1 of Maribacter sp. Asnod1-A12. Lineage (NCBI taxonomy): Bacteria > Pseudomonadati > Bacteroidota > Flavobacteriia > Flavobacteriales > Flavobacteriaceae > Maribacter > Maribacter sp. Asnod1-A12. The sequence continues at coordinate 2,651,515 of NZ_JBEFNZ010000006.1, read as the reverse complement.
ATTAAACAAATGGACTTCTACTTTAAAATAATTATGTGTTTTTAGTATCTTTAAGGTCTAACTCAAACAATCACCAAAATGCGCAAAACCCTTATTTTATTGGCAGTACTCGGTACTTCCTTTTATTCGATGAATGCTCAAAAGAGCGAAAAAGATATTATTAAAAATTTAGAGCGAAAAAGTGACGAATACGGAATTATAGCTCAAAATATTTGGGAATTCGCAGAAATGGGATACCAAGAAGAACAAAGTTCCGGTCTTCTTCAAAAGACGTTACAAGATGCTGGTTTTACTATCAAAAAAGGTGTTGCCGGTATACCAACTGCTTTTATAGCCGAATACGGTAGTGGCAGTCCGGTAATTGCCATTATGGGTGAATTCGATGCCTTACCTGGTCTTTCTCAAAAAGCGGTCTCTGAAAAGGAATCTGCTGGTGCGGCGGCAGGTCATGCATGTGGGCACCATTTATTTGGTACGGCTTCTACAGCTGCTGCTATCTCAACTAAAGAATGGTTAGAGGCGAACAAATCTAAGGGTACTATTCGTTTTTACGGTACACCAGCGGAAGAAGGTGGATCAGGAAAAGTATATATGGTTCGCGAAGGACTTTTTAATGATGTAGATATCGCTTTACATTGGCACCCTGGAGCACAAAATGCTGCAAGTGCCGGCGCAGCTTTGGCTAACAAATCGGCTAAATTTAGATTTCACGGTATTTCTGCTCATGCCGCAGCATCACCAGACAAAGGTCGTTCTGCATTAGATGGCGTTGAAGCTATGGATATGATGATAAATATGATGCGTGAGCATATACCACAAGAAGCTAGAATTCATTATGTAATTACAGATGGTGGTAAAGCACCTAACGTTATTCCTGATTTTGCAGAAGTGTACTACTATGCCCGCCATAATAGACGTGACGTAGTTATAGAAATTTTTGATCGCATGGTAAAAGCTGCAGAAGGTGCTGCATTGGGTACCGGTACAACTATGGATTATGAAATGATCGGTGGTACGCATGAGCTATTAGCCAACTTAACATTACAAAAAGTGATGCATGAAAACTTATCTGAAGTAGGCGGAATGGAATATACAGTCGAGGAAAAAGAATTTGCAGATAAAATTGCAAAAACTTTGGGTCAAGAAGAGGCTGATCTTACTACGGCAAAAAATGTACAACCATATAAAACCGAAGCTAAAGCATTTGGTTCTACAGATGTTGGCGATGTTAGTTTCACCGTACCAACTGTTGGTTTTAGTACTGCTACTTGGGTACCAGGTACACCGGCGCATAGCTGGCAAGCAGTTGCCGCTGGCGGGACATCTATAGGTAACAAAGGCATGATGATCGCTGCAAAAACATTGACCATGACAGCAATTGATTTATTCAAGGATAAAAAATTGGTAGCAGCTGCCAAAGCTGAGTTCTTAGAAAAAAGAGGTGCAGATTTCAATTATATTCCGCTTTTGGGGGATAGAGCTCCAGCACTAGATTACAGAAAATAATTTTAGAAGTATATACGATAAAAAGTGCCAAAGTCAATTTTGGCACTTTTTTTATTTTATTAAAGAATTCTTGTAACAAATGAAACTTTTATTAGACTAACATGCTAACAACAACCAACCAATAGTGAAGAAAGATCTTGAACACAAATTTGTGACCGAGCTACAGGACAATCAAAATATTGTCCATAAAGTCTGTACCCTGTATACAAATGACCGCGACTCTCACAATGATCTGTTTCAAGAAATCACTATTCAATTATGGAAAGCATACCCTAAATTTAGGGGTGATGCAAAGTTTAGTACATGGATGTATCGTGTGGCATTGAATACCGCCATCACTTTATACCGAAAAAATAAAAGAAGAATTGATACCGCTGATTATGAGTCTATAATTTTTAAAATCAAGGCAGATGAGTATGATGAAACCGAAGAATTGCAATTAAAGCTGATGTACAAAGCGGTAAAGCAGTTGAACGATGTTGACAAAGCATTGGTTTTTTTATATCTGGAGGATAAAAATTATACTGAAATCTCAGAAACTTTGGGTATTACCGAAGTAAATGCACGAGTGAAGATGAATCGTATCAAAACAAAATTAAGAACCATTTTGAACCCATAAGAGTATGACGGACGAACTGGAATTATTGAAAAAAGACTGGCAGAAAAAGGAATTTAACGTTCCTAAATTGAGCTATGATGAAATACATAAAATGATATGGAAGAAATCTTCCTCTATCGTTAAATGGATACTTATAATAAGTATACTAGAATTTACACTACCACAACTTCTGTATCTTTTACCTTCTTATAAAGAGGGTATGGAAATCTATGAAAGTTTTGGTATTGCCAAATACTTAAAAGTATTATCTGGTTTAACCTATTTGGTAGCATTTTACTTCATCTTCCAATTCTACAAAAGGTTTAAGGAAATTTCGGTTTTAGATAATTCTAAAAATTTGATGAAGAAAATAATTAAGACCAGAAAGACCGTAAAGCACTATGTTATCTTTTCTTTATCTATGATTATGGTCACTATAATCATAATGGTCATTGGAGTTTATTTAAACGATGATATAACCTCAGCCTTCCCTGAATTAAAAGATAGTCTAGAAAACATATCTGCAGAAAAATTAAAGATTACCGTTATGCTATCCATAGGTATTTTTGGTGTAATATTAACTTTAATTATGGGCGGTATTTACTTTCTACTTTATGGCCTATTACTTAGAAAATTAAAGAATAATTATAGTGAATTGAAACATTTGGCGGTTTAAGGCTGTTTCCACTTTCGCTGCTTGTTCTCTTCTTCAAATGCTAATAAATCTTTTTTAGAAATCACCTTTAAAAATGAAGGATGCTGCTCTATGGCATATTCTAATTTTTCAATTATAGACTCAGAAGTTTCATTATCATAGTCTATTTGTAATGGCTCTTTTATGACCATTGATTGAAGAATTCCTTTTTTCTTCACACGAAGTCCTTTCTTATCAAAAGAACGTCTAAATCCATCGATAACCACTGGAACTACAACCGGCTTGTATTTTTTAATTATATGCGCAGTTCCTTTTCTCAAAGGTTTCCACGGTGTCGTTGTACCTTGAGGAAAAGTAATTACCCAACCATCGTTCAAAGCTTTACCTATACTAGAGATATCGCTCATTTTAACCTGTCGTTTTACATCTTTACCTTCTGAACGCCATGTTCTTTCAACACTTACCGAACCGGCATAAGCCATTATTTTTGTCAATAAACTTTTTCTCATGGTCTCAGCTGCTGCAACATAATACATGTTCAATTTTGGCTGCCAGATATAACCTAAATTTTTTATGGAATCTTCCCTTCCACTTAAACTAGCATTGAAGACATGAAACATAGCTACCACATCAGCAAAGTAAGTTTGGTGGTTGCTTACAAAAAGTACATTTCTATCTGGTAGGTTTCTAATAATCTCAGAACCTTCTATTTCTAACGTATTAAATCGCTTATAGCGCTGATGCGATAGAAGGGCTAAAATACGTATTAGCCATTTTTTTATAAATAAATTATGCCCAAAAGGGTTTTTATCAAATAATCCCATAGAATGCTAAAATAAATAAATATGCCTTATAACACCTGTTTTAATAACTCTTTAATCTCATTTAACACCATAGCCGTTGCTCCCCAAACAATGTAACCGTTTAATTTAAAGGCAGGTACTTCGACATCTACGGCGTAAGATGTTGTCATTTTTTTAAGCACGACTCTTGCTTCATCAAGAAAATCTACAACGGGTACTTCTAGTATTAATTCTACTTCGGTATCTTGTTTTATAAATGGTTTTGGATTTTTATAAAGCCCAATATATGGTTGTACTATAAAATTACTTGGCGGAATAAAAATCTCAGAAATTTCCTTTACCAAAGTAACATCCTTTGGCGAAACACCAACTTCTTCATATGTCTCCCTTAATGCAGTTGTAAGCAATCCATCATCAGATTTTTCAGATTTTCCACCGGGAAAACCTACTTGATTTGAATGTACACCCTTATAGGTTTTACGTAATATTAACAGCAGATTGGTAGACTTCACTTCTGTAGGATAAAACAATGCCATGACAGCCGCCTTTCTTGGATTCTTCTTTGAAAGGTTAATTCGCTGCAAATCTTCAATACGACTTTCTGGTGCCATTTTGTACTGTGAAGCTTCTCCCGGTAGCGGTAGATCCTTTATTTTTGATATTCGTTGTTCAAAAAAATTGAAATCCATGCGTTCACTTAAATTCAATATATTCCTTTTCGTTGCTATTGTAGCTTTTGCTAGCTGCAAAGATACCCCTAAGAAGGTTGACAATACAACTTCTAAGTCACCGACTGCGTTAGACTCTACTAAAATTACAGAAAAAGAAGTTATAATAGACGAGCAAGAAGAAGCTTTTGAACTTACCGAAGACAATGCTATAGATTTCTTTTTCAACTACGAAAAAACATTAACATCGAATAAAGTTAAAATCACTACAAACCTAGGTAGCTTTACCATAGAATTATTTGAGAACGTACCATACCATAGGGCTAATTTCATTTATCTGACTGAAAAAGGTTATTTTGATTATACCCAATTTCATAGAGTTGTGAAAAATTTCATTATTCAGGGTGGCAACTCCGATGATGAACGAACCGGAAAGAAAAGAAATGATTTAGGTAGATATTTATTACCACCTGACACCCGAAAAGGTCATAAACACCATAGAGGTACTGTTTCTATGCCAAGTAGTGAAATGGACAACCCTCATATGTTAGCTAGCCCTTTTGAATTTTTTATAGTGGTAACCGATCCTGGATCTTATCATTTAGATGAAGAGTACACTCCATTTGGGAGAGTTATAGAAGGTATGGACGTGGTTGATAAAATTAATAATGTACCGGTTGAAAAAGGTGATTGGCCTTTACAGAACATTTACATTGAAAAAGCCGAAATTTTAGAGTAGTTGTTGGTTGTTGGTTGTTGGTTGTTGGTTGAAATACAATTATTTGGCTTCGTCAAATATTCCAAAAAAAAATAAAAAAAACTTACACTCCTTTTCGATAAATATTGGGCAGTGAAATCTTGAAGCGAACTGCCAATATCCTCATAATGATGATGGTTACAATAGCCATAGAATAGGCTATGGTATTTTGTATTGGAAATTGAATTAAAAGAAAATAAACCAATCCACCCAAAATACATACCGTTGCATAAATTTCCTTTCTAAATATTACCGGTATTTCATTACATAGAATATCTCTAATTACTCCACCAAAACAAGCTGTGATCGTACCTAAAGCAATACACATAACAGTTGGTAAATCTGCGGCTAAACCTTTTTCAATACCCACCATTGTGTACAAACCTATACCTATAGTATCAAAAAGAAATAGTGACTTTCTAATATATTTCAATTGCTTAACAAAAATGATTGCAAGTAATACCGTAATTACGATTATAAGCAAATGCATAGGTGCGTTCAGCCAACCTACAGGTCTAATACCAATTAATAGATCGCGCAAAGTACCACCACCAACGGCTGTTACAAATGCTATTATAAAGACACCAAATGCATCTAGCTTTTTATCCATAGCAACCAAAACTCCTGAAATGGCAAATGCGATAGTTCCTAAAATATCAATGATAGAATAAAACATTGATTATATCTTTTGGGTAAAGTAATTATAATCTTTTAGCACGGTATCCAAATATGGAATATCATACAATTCTGAATTGGTCTGCAATATACTATCTACTTTATCTCTAAGTGCTTTCAGTGTTTTAAAATCATTACTTTTTTTAGCTATACCAAAGGTTTCTTTGATCAGTCTTACATCTTTATCGGTCAACATGGTAACGTTTACAAATGTGGGCACATACGTATCCTCTACTTCTTCTAAAATGGTATGAGAAACTTTTGTTTTGTTCTTAGCACTTATCACCACAGTACCAGCTGCGGCATCACCCAAGCGTTGTCTTTTTTCTGAAAATAAAATAGAAAGTATACCTATAGAGCCTACAAAAATCCAAATATCAACCAAACGAAGCATCCAACGAATTAAGTAATTGCTCCAGTTTACCGGCGAGCCATCAACTGACACTACCCGCATCTTCATAATCATTTTCCCAACAGTTCTTCCATTAAATATAATATGCATCAATAAACTGTAAAACATTGCTGGTAAAGAAATTAAGCCCACAATACCTCTCTGTGTCCATCCATCATTATAAACATAACCCACTGCATCGCCAATTAAATCGACCAGAATATAATAGAGATATAATATAAATGCATCTATAAAAAATGCCACAATTCGCTCACCAATACCAACAATAGTATAATTAAGGTTAACATTTTGCGTTGTATTGATTTGAAGGTTATTCATTAAGTCTTAAATTTAACAAGGTAAATATAGTTTATGCGCGAAGCTGCTTTTGTAAAGCAAAATAAGGAAAAATGGATAGCATTTGAAAATGCTATAAACCTTGGTGCTACCTCAAACCCAGATGAACTTGCCAATGGCTACATTCAACTTACTAATGATTTAGCCTACGCGCAAACGTATTACGCAGAAAGTAAGACTTTATTGTATTTAAACGAATTAGCTTCTCAGGCTCACCAAAAAATATATAAGAATAAAAAAGAAAACAAAAACCGAATTCTTAGCTTTTGGCTTTATGAATTCCCACTTTTTTTCAAGCAATATCATTACACATTAGGTATCGCTTTTTTAATATTTATAATAGCTTCTGCCATTGGTTCATTATCTGCTTTGAACGACGCTAGCTTTGTTCGTTTAATTTTAGGTGATGCATACGTAAACGAAACCCTAAATAATATTGCCAACGGCGATCCTGCAGCTATCTATAAAGGAGGTAGTGAAATTGGCTCATTTTTAGGTATTACTATCAACAATCTAAGAGTTGCATTTCTTGCCTTTGCTTTTGGTGTAATTACTAGTATTGGTACTGGCTATATTCTTTTCAGTAACGGCGTAATGCTTGGTGCATTCATCACCTTCTTTTATACAAAAGGGGTTTTCTTTGAAGCTAATAAACAAATATGGCTACATGGTACCATAGAAATTTCAGTTATTATCATTGCGGGGTGCGCTGGCTTAATAATGGGCAATAGCATACTATTTCCTAAAACGTATTCTAGACGTGTTTCCTTTATGAAAGGTGCAAAAGATGGACTAAAAGTTGTTGTCAGCACTATTCCGTTTTTTATCATTGCCGGCTTTATAGAAGGTTTTATTACACGATATACTGGTATGCCAAATTGGTTGGCATTTTTTATTATAGGCGCGTCTTTATTTTTAATCATATTTTATTATATAGCATACCCGATCATACTCAACAACCAACATGAAAGACAATTACATACCGTTACGGGTAAACCGTGATTTTGGCGGAATCGTATCCGTTTATTTCGACTTTTTCAAACAAAATATTAAAAACTTTACAAATGTTTTTATAAGCTACAATGGTGTTTTTTTAATAGGTCTTTTAATTACAAGTTACCTATTGGTATCTGGCTTTTTAGGGATGATCGCACAAGAATCTAGCAGTAATTCTTTTGCCAACGGTACGGAGTTTGAACAAGACTATTTTATCTACTTAGGTATTGGCGGCTTTTTATTCGTAATCATTTTTTTAGGTGTCGCTTTCTTGAATTATTCGTTATCTACTAGTTACATGATTAAATACGTTGAGACTAGGGATAAAAACGTTGATAAAAAAGTGGTTTGGCAATTGGCAAAAAGTCAATTTGGAAATATCTTTTTATTCGTATTATTACTTATTCCTATTTATTTTGTGTTTCTCATTGCCGCCATTATTTTGGCTATAATCCCAATTGTGGGGTTTATTGGGCAATATATAGTTCAATTCTTTTTAACCGCCTGGGTAGGTGTTTCTTTTTTTGACATGCTACAAAAGAAAAAAGGAGTAACAGAAGCTTTAGGTGAAGGTTGGAAATTAGTAACCACTAACTTCTGGAAATCTGTAGGTGTCAACTTTATCTTAGGTCTCTTATTAGGTATTTTACTAATGATCGCTTTAATAGTACCTGGCATTATCATAGGTATTTATACCTTTCATGTTGTTGAAAATAACGTAGACTATTCACATTCCATAGTTTCTACAATTGTATACACCTTAGGCACGTGTATTGTACTAATAATTGCGGTGTACGGTCAATGCCTTAGTCAATTTGTAAATGGTGTTTTATATTATGCCCTTTATGAAAAAACATACAATGAAAATACTAGAGCTACTATAGAACAAATAGGTCAAAACGATTAAATTGAAGTATATTTTTCTAATCACATTCTTCCAATTAACCATTCTCTGCACATTTGCACAGGGTTCAAATGATAGTATCATAAAAATTGATTCTTCGTCAATATTGAACATTAGGACCAATAAAGAAGATTTGTCAAAAAAATATACTGGTGATGAGTTTAACTATACATTTAAAACAGGAGAATCTCAAAACCTGCTGGCGCGATTCATAAATTGGGTGGGACAAGGATTGAGTAATATTTTCGGTATTAACATTTCCCCGCAAGTATTACAAATCATTGAATATCTCATTTACTTTTTACTGGTAATTCTTGCTATTTACCTTATCGTTAAGGTGCTGATTAACGAAAATTTTAATTCACTTTTTCAGAAAAAAGCAAAGACCATTAACGACATCAACTTAACAGAAGAGCATATAGAGGGTATTGACATTAATAAGTTACTGAACACAGCTATTGAGAACAAGGATTATAGACTGGCTATACGCTACCAGTTCCTACTTACATTACAAAAGTTATCTAAAAGTGATATTATAGAATGGCATTTTGACAAAACAAACTCTGACTACCTTTCTGAAATAGAACAGCCAGAAATACAAAAGGGGTTTAAGCAAATAGCATACCTATACGATTACATATGGTATGGTGAGCAAACTATAGATAATAATAAATACACGAAATCGGTTTTGGATTTTGAATCGATCAACAAACAAATTCAAACATAACTTGGGTAAGCGTTCTAAAATAATACTTGGGCTTTTGATTGTGGTGCTAATTGGTATCATCGTGACAGAAATTGTGCGTCCTAGACCCATAAATTGGAGACCGTCTTACACATCGGTTTCTAAAATTCCGTTTGGCTGTTTTGTTCTGTTTAACGAACTACCGAACATATTTTCGAACAACGAAATTGAATCTGTCGAAAATAGCATGTACGATATTCTAATTCAACGAGATAGCTCCATACGCTCCAATTATTTAATCATCAACGATTTTGTCTATTTAGATGAGCAAGAGACTAATCAAGTTTTAAAATATGTAGCTGACGGCAATCAAGTTTTTATAGCTAGCAACAATCTTACAGGTCAATTAGCTGATACATTAAATATTGAAATCAGACAACAATATGACATTCAAGAAGATTCTGTAAAAGCTTCGTTTACCAATCAAAATTTTGAACAAGAACATTTCTATTTTACAAGAGGTGTTGACCCTAGTTATTTTGCAAGTGTAGATACCTTAAAAACAGAAATTCTAGGACACCTACAGTTCAAGTCTTCTACCTTTTTAGAAAATAATGAAGATGAAATTAAAGTTAAACCCAACTTTATTAAAACAACTTTTGGTAAGGGAAATTTCTTGATAAACACCTTACCAGTTGCCTATACCAATTATTACGTTTTGGGTGATAATAGTAACTACAGTGTTCAAAGTTTTTCCTACCTAAACGACCAACTTTTGTATTGGGACGATTACAAAAAATCTGGCAGAAAAGTTATTACTTCACCTATGCGGTTTATATTAAACCAGCCTGCCTTAAAATGGAGTTATTACTTACTCGTTATAGGTCTGCTGCTTTTTGTAATCTTTAAAGCAAAAAGAGAACAGCGAATCATACCTATTATTAAACCTTTAGAAAACTCTTCTGTAGAATTTGCAAAAACCGTTGGGTCACTATATTATCAACATAGGGATTATACTAATTTGAACAATAAAAAGATAACTTATTTTTTAACGCACATTAGAAATAAGTACTACCTAAACACTTCAGTTTTAGATGAGAATCTAATAACCCAATTAAGTGCTAAAGCAGGTAAACCTAAAGAAGAAACAAAAGCTTTAATTGAACTCATACTTAGTCTAAAAAACAAAACGGTACATTCTGAACAGGATTCTTTAACCCTAGTTCAGAAAATAAATATATTTAAACAATCTTATGGAAGATAATACACAGGATGAAAACAACGTAGAATTTAATTCGCGCATTGATCTCTCTAAATTACAAGAATCTGTAGCCAAGGTTAAATCTGAATTAGGAAAAGTAATTATAGGTCAACAAGACATGATCGAGTTACTGATTGTTTCTATTTTGGCAAATGGGCATTCACTTATTGAAGGTGTACCTGGTGTTGCCAAAACAGTGACCGCAAAGCTTTTGGCAAAAACAATGAACGTAGATTTTAGTAGAATTCAATTTACGCCAGATTTAATGCCAAGTGATATTTTAGGTACTTCCATTTTTAATGTAAAAACCTCTGAATTTGAATTTAAAAAAGGTCCTATATTCTCTAATATTATTCTGATTGATGAGATAAACCGAGCACCTGCCAAAACCCAAGCCGCTCTTTTTGAAGCTATGGCGGAACGACAGATTACTATTGATGGAAATGAATTTGAAATGCAGCCTCCATTTTTAGTCTTTGCTACACAAAACCCTGTTGAGCAGGAAGGCACATATAGACTGCCGGAAGCTCAATTAGACCGTTTTCTATTTAAAATTAATGTACACTACCCAACTTTAGAAGAAGAAATACAGATACTTGAAAACAAACATCAACAGAAAAATACGAACGTTGAAGCACTAATAGATTCCGTTCTTTCAGCCGAACAGATTGCAGCTTATCAATTAGTGATAAAAGATATTATCGTTGAAGACAACTTACTAAAGTATATTGCCGCTATTGTCAACAATACTAGAACAAATGCTAATTTATATTTAGGTGCATCGCCAAGAGCTTCAATAGCTATTTTAGATGCTTCTAAAGCCGTTGCAGCCATTAACGGAAGAGATTTTATTACTCCCGATGATATTAAAAAAGTAGTAGGTCCTATTCTAGGTCATAGAATTATCTTGACCCCTGAAAGGGAAATGGATGGCTATACTGCTGAGAAGATGATTAGCGACCTTATTCAAACTATAGAAATTCCAAGATAATTATCGTGAAAAAGGTTTTCAAAAATATATTTCTTCAAAAAAGATTCTTTCTGGCTTTAACAGGAATCATCTTGTGCTTTTTAATATCCTATATTTTTGAAAATGTATCTTTTGTAGCCAAGCTTCTCTTTTATCTATTTTTAGCCCTTACAATTGTAGACATTATCCTTTTATTTTTATCTAAAGGAACCATAATTGCCGATAGAATTGTACCTGACAAACTTTCTAATGGTGATGAAAATAAAATCAAAATCAAGGTCACTAATCAATACCTATTTACAAGCCATGTAAACATCATAGATGAACTTCCTTTCCAATTTCAAAAACGCGATTTTAATTTTCATAGCGTATTAAAATCAGGAGAACAAAAGTTTTATAATTACAATGTAAGACCTGTTGAACGTGGAGTCTATAGTTTTGGAAATTTAAACGTATTCGCTACATCCTCCATTGGTTTGTTGGCCAAGAAATATACATTTGACCAAGATAAAGAAGTACCTGTTTATCCATCCTTTTTACAACTTCGTAAATATGACCTTTTAGCTTTTAGCAATCGCTTATTTGAATTCGGAATTAAAAAAATTCGACGTATTGGCCATACGATGGAGTTTGAACAAATTAAAGATTACATACAAGGCGATGATATTCGTAATATAAATTGGAAGGCAACGGCAAAAAGAGGTCAGTTAATGGTCAACCAATTTCAAGACGAAAAATCGCAACCTATTTATTCTATTATAGACAAAGGTAGAGTAATGAAAATACCTTTTAAGTCCCTTAGCTTATTAGATTATGCCATCAACGCCACTTTGGTCATAAGCAATATTGCACTTAAAAAGAATGATAAAGCGGGTATGTTTTCTTTTAGCAATAAAATTGAAAACAGGGTCGTTGCCGAACGTAGAAGTTCTCAAATGAACCTTATTTTAGAAACACTATATAATCTGGAGACTAATTTTGTTGAGAGTGATTATAGTAGATTGTACATTGACACAAAAAGGCATTTACCTCAAAGAAGCCTGCTATTATTATACACTAATTTTGAAACCCTTGATGCTTTACATCGTCAATTACCTTATTTACAAGCAATAGCCAAACAGCATTTATTGGTGGTCATTTTCTTTGAGAATACAGAGTTATTTTCTTTTGCACAAGAGAAACCAAATAGTACTCTTGAAGTTTACGAACAGGCTATTGCAGAGAAATTTATCTACGAAAAACAATTAGTAGTAAATGAACTAAGGAAGTATGGTATACAGACTATTTTAACTAAACCTGAAGATTTAACCATTAATACAATTAATAAATACTTAGAAATAAAAGCGAAGGGACTTTTATAGTCTACCTAAGAAGGTAAGCCGCCTGTAATTCTGAAGAAATATCACCAGTTCCGTTTTCTACGAATACGGGTAACTGAATTTGATTAGTATGGTCTATTTGTGCCACCAGGCAACCACAGCTTTTGCCTCTTCTATTACCTCCTCTACCATTGCTTCCACTCCCAGTAAAAACTTCCAAAGCCAAAGCAGATATTACTCCGCCTAACGTGGTAAATACAACATCTCTTGTTTCCCAATCTGCTCCTCTTGAAGAATCATAGATAGCCTCTTTTGCCAGACCTGCTGCAAAAGCACTGCCAACCGCACCGGTCCAGGTCCAAGCTCTATTACCATTAGATAATTTATTGGCAGCATAGCCGCCAACGCCGCCAATTACGACACCCGCTCCTAAATGTTTGGCAGCATCTGCACTTGTACCATTTTGTCCATAAAAATTAAAAAATGTAAAAAACAGAAATAGAAAAATAATATATTTCATTTCACAGGGGGATTTTTCTGAATAACGCTATTTTCAAAATAAAAGTATATCTACACTTAAATGAATAGCTTGGTAAACTTAGGTTTTAAAAGGTAATTTTTATAGTCTAATAAAATTTAAAATAGACTGTATAACTTCGCTTAATATAAGATGATAAAATAGGCACTTAAAAATCAATTTTAAATAAACACAACATTAAACTAACGTCATTTATTCGCAAGTTCGAGTCTCTTTTAAATTGAATATCATCACAATAATATTAAAAGGTAACTGACTATTTAAATAAGATTTAGTCGATGTAACTTTAATTGATCCTAATAACTTTTTATTTATTATTAATACTAAAACGTATGTGCATATCAATTATAATATAGATGTTCAAATCTATAAAGATTTACAATTGCGTTTTTTTAAAATAAAATTATAAACAAGGATAGTTTTTCTTTTAATATAAATAAGGAAGTCGAAAATAAACGACTAAAATTTCATTACGAATTCTAAATATAAGTATCAAATAAATTTAACTTCATAACAAGTAAAAAAACATAAATTTAGTTTTGGTAGTTACTAGCACATTAATATAATTCTTTACATAAATGTTAAAAACACACTAAAAATTAGAAGCCTTTTTCTTTTTATAACTTACTCTTTCTTATATTTAAGTAATATATTGATTTCGTTAAGCACTCAACGTATTCTGCATATTTCCCGAAATTAGAAATTAAAGATAAGGCAATAATTCATTATCTAATGAATTTTTTACATGTGAACAATACGATAAATCGAATTGGTTTTTAAAAATTATAAAATTTGTCTAAACAGAATTCTTCATACAGCGATTCAAAAAGTATAAACTTTTTAGATGAATTTGGCTTAATAACCGTTATCTCTTCTATTTTCACCTTTGCAGTTTATATCTATACGTTATTATTCTGCTCTTTCATTGAACAGATTCTAGCACTTGTAGTTGCTATAGGTTTTGCTTTGGGGTTTCTTTTAAATCGATTAAAACTTCATAAGACTACTCGAATATATATGACCCTATTTCCACCGGTCATTTTCATGACTCTTATATTTTTAATTGGAGGTTTTTTCGGTCAGGCAGTTGCTTTTGCTACCATGGGTTTTTTAGCATTTATAGGCTATCGTAAAAACCCTAGACTAAGAAATATAATAATCGTTTTTGACATTCTAGCATTTATAATACCCACAATTTACATTTCGATCAATGAACCTATTTTAGGTACTATAGATGTACCTTTTGACGAAGTTTTTGCTTTTCTAGCATGTTTAGCATGGCTTTCCTTAACATTTAGAATGTATGACCAAAACAAAACTAGAACTTATACAAATGATCTAGAAAACCATATTACTGCATTAAAAAAAAGTGAGTTAAATCTTAAAAATGCCCAAAACGATTTAAAAAACCAGAATAATCAACTTGCTATTCTAAATAATGAATTAAGATTAAAAAACACTCATATCGAGGAATTTACATTTATTGTTACCCACGATTTAAAAGGTCCTCTTAATAATATAAATGTCATTGCAACAGAAATAGAGAAAAAGCATCAATCAAGTGATTATACTAATTTAAGCAGTTATTTAAAACACTTACAGGGTAGTTCAAAAAGATTATCAAATTTAGTAGAAGGACTTTTAAAGTATGCTGAAATTGGCAATTCAAGCGGTATGGAAACTGTCATCGTAGCTGATATTTTACAATTAGTTTGTGATGATTTATCTGAAATTATCAAAGAAACTAATGCAAAAATAAAAATTAGTGAGATGCCTATATTGATTGCTAGACCTAGCGACATAAGAATGCTTTTTCAAAATTTGATTCACAATGCTTTAAAATTCAAGGCTCAGAACGTTCAACCTGTAATAACCATTTCATCCGAAAATAAAAATGGCGAGTACTTATTCAGTGTTGCCGATAATGGAATTGGAATACCTAAAGAGCATTTAGGAAATGTTTTCAATGCTTTTCACAAGTTACATAACCAAACAAAATATGAGGGCTCAGGCATAGGTCTTTACGGAAGCAAAAAAATAATTGACCATCATTTAGGTAAAATTTGGGTAGAGTCTGAAGTAAATATGGGCAGTACCTTTTATTTTACTATCAACACGAAATCATTCAATAACAACTTTAATCAAGAACAACTAGAAAGTGTAAATTAAAACACGAAGCAACAGAATAATATTAAATTGAAAACAATGAATGTAAATTATATAAAAGTTTTTGGAGGCAATAAGTATAGAAGCACTTCGAATAAAGAGTAAGTTAAAAGAAAATGATATAATACCGATTCTTAAAGATGAGACAGAATCAGCACGGCTTGCCGGTTTCGGTTCTCCCCAGCCTGAGCTAGTAGAAATTTTCGTTAATAAAGACGAAGAAGAAAAAGCATTGACACTAATGACCCAACTTAATAAATCATAAAAAATAAAAAAGCCTCTATAGAAGAGGCTTTTTTATGATTTAAAACTAATTTTTAGTCAAAGGTGTAATCTCTAACTTTCTAAATTCGACTGGACCATGATCTCCTTGAATCATTATTGGTCCTGCTTCAGCTTCATTATTGTCTAAAGCGCCACCTGTCATCGCCTCAATATTCTGATTTGAAATTACAGTTTTTCCATTTGCGACAATGGTAACTCTCCTTCCGATTAAAGTAATGTCATACGTTTGCCATTCACCTGCTTTCTTAGCCGCATTTTCGTTAGGTGTTAGCAAACCATAAATCCCTCCAAAATAAATTGAAGAAGGCTCTAATCCTATATTATCTGCTATTTGAACTTCGTAGCGACCACGTAAATACAAACCGCTGTTACTACCTTCTGGGTATCTAAATTCTACATGTAATTTAAAATCCTTGAATTTTTCTTCTGACACTAAGTTTACTCCGGGTTTAGAGCTAGTCAATATACCATCTAAAACCGCCCATTGATTTCCTGGTTTCATCTCCCATCCTTTTAAGTTTTTACCATTAAAAAGCTTCACGGTCTTGCCCTCTTTCGCATTGTCATAATACGGTAGTTTTGGGGATTTTGTAGCCGTCCAATTATACGTTTTTCCATCTACATAAATCATGGTTCCTGTTAAACCTTCTCCTTCTTTTTTACCTTCAAATTCCATATTGGCAGCTCCTGGCTCCCACTGTGGCGGAATTTCAAATGAAAATAATTCTCCGTGCTTTTCAATCTCAGCAACTGGTCTTGCACTACCAAATGCATACGTAAATCTACCAATCAAAGTATTGGTACCAGAATGTCTAATTTCTAACCATGATGGTAATTTTTTGCCTTCTTGATCAATTGTCAAATTCCATTTTCCTTCTAACGGATGACCTTCTTGAGCCTGTAGTAGGTTTAAATTGAAAGCCATCAAAAAAATGAAAGCAGCTGTTTTTATAGTATTCATATAATTATTGGTTTGATAAGTAATCAAATATAAAAGAAGTTTCAATTATTGATTCTAAACAACTTGTAAAATATTGAAAAAATAAAATCTAATTTTACTAATATTAAATTAGGATTATCTACAAAGAGGAAAGTTCTGCTTTCCTCTTTTCAAATTCTCTCATCAACTGTTTTACAATTTCACCTGCAGGTTTAATTTCGTGTATTAAAGCTGATGCTTGACCAATTTCTAGTTCGCCATCTTCTAAGTCGCCTAAGAACATACCTTTTTTAGCACGACCTCTACCTAAGAGTGATTTCAACTCATCGGTAGTTGCTCCGTGAGCATATGCTTTTTGCACTTCGTTATAGAATTTGTTTTTAACTAAACGAACAGGAGCTAATTCTTTTAATGTCAACTGCGTATCCCCTTCTTTGGAATTGACTACTACCTCTTTGAAATTCATATGATTCGATGCTTCTTCACTAGCTACAAATCGACTACCCACTTGCACTCCGTCTGCACCTAAAACCATGGCTGCTAACATGGCCCTACCAGTGGCAATACCTCCTGCTGCAATTAAAGGAATAGTTATTTTTTCTTTCACTGCAGGAATCAAAACCAATGTTGTTGTTTCATCTCTACCATTATGACCGCCTGCTTCAAATCCTTCCGCTACAATTGCATCTACCCCGGCATCCTGTGCTTTTAATGCAAATTTCAAGCTACTGACCACATGCACAACCGTAATTCCTTTTTCTTTTAGAAAGGAGGTCCAAGTCTTAGGATTTCCTGCTGTTGTAAACACAATTTTTACACCCTCGGCAACGATAATATCCATCAACTTATCAATATCAGGATACAACATAGGGATATTTACTCCAAAAGGTTTTGAGGTGGCTTTCTTGCATTTTTTAATATGCTCTCGTAAAACATCAGGGTACATGCTCCCGGCACCAATAACTCCCAATCCTCCAGCATTGGATACAGCACTGGCTAGTCTCCATCCGCTGGTCCAAATCATTCCTCCTTGAATAATTGGAAATTCTATATTGAAAAGTTCAGTAATTCTATTATGCATGTATTTGATATATTATAAAATCTCGATTATCGCGTAAAAGCTTTCATTTTAAAGATATAATTATAACTCTTAAAATGTAAACTCTTATTTAAGATATAACACCAGATCCTATTAGATCATCATCTAAATACCAAGCCACGAACTGACCCTCAGTAATTGCAGATTGCATTTCTTTGAAATCTACGTACATACCTCCTTCCACTCTATAAATAGTAGCTTCTTGAAGTTCTTGACGATACCTAATACGTGCTTTTACTTCTAATTTCTCATCAATATTTAAGGATAAATCCGTACGTACCCAATGTATTTCTTCATCCTTTACAAATAAAGTTCTTCTATACAGCCCTGGGTGTGCCTTACCTTGACCAGTATAAATGATATTCTCGTTAACATCGGTATCTATTACAAATAAAGGCTCTTTTGTTCCACCCACGTGCAGCCCTTTTCGTTGCCCTTTGGTAAAATAGTGCGCACCTTGATGCTCACCAACAACTTTACCGTCAGTTAAATGGTATACAGGTTTCTCCGCGTAAAACTCTAATTCCGAGTTTTTATCATTGAAATTAGGTGTTGCACGTTCGTAAGCTTCGAACCCAGCAGGAACTTCAACAATTTTACCTGTTTTTGGTTTTAACTGTTGTTGTAAAAACTCCGGCAATCTAACCTTACCTATAAAGCATAAACCTTGTGAATCTTTTTTATCTGCAGTTATCAAATTCATCTTTGCGGCAATTTCCCTAACCTGCGGCTTGGTCAACTCCCCTATTGGAAATAATGTTTTTGATAATTGCTCTTGCGATAATTGACATAAAAAATAGGACTGATCTTTATTACCATCTTTCCCAGCTAACAACTGGTAGGTTTCGGTACCGTCTGTATTTTTGATAGTGCCCTTTCTACAGTAATGACCGGTAGCTACATAATCTGCTCCAAGCTGCATAGCTATTTTCATAAAGACATCAAACTTGATTTCTCTATTACAAAGCACATCAGGATTTGGAGTACGTCCCATCTCGTACTCCTTAAACATATAATCAACTATACGCTCTTTATACTCAGTACTTAAATCAACTGTTTGAAACGGAATACCCAATTTTTCAGCGACAATTAATGCATCGTTGCTATCTTCTAACCACGGACATTCTTCTGATATCGTTACCGAATCATCATGCCAATTCTTCATAAACAAACCAATGACATCATAACCTTGTTCCTTTAAAAGGTATGCCGCCACGCTTGAATCTACTCCTCCAGAAAGTCCTATTACTACTTTTTTCATCTCTTCTTCTTGGTCGATACAAAATTACGAAATTTCATTTCAAAGTCTATTTTTTTCAAACACTGCTTTTCCCATAAACCTTTAACGATAAGCATAGTAAAATTCGATGCTCAGCCAATTTCCTTTTTACCTACATATTTTTTTGAGTTAAAAATATTTTGTTAAACTTTTTTAAAAATTAGTTAAACAATAGGTAACTATCGTATTTTTAGCATTGTAGATGATTTATTACCATAAATGTATTTTATTACATTTAATGTTAAACATCTTTTACACTTAATTAAACAATCTTTAAAAACACAGTTATGAAAAAAATGTTGAGATTACGAAACTTTTTACTGCTACTCACCATTGCAATGATTACATGGTCTTGTAGTGACGATGATGATGTGGAACCTATGACAGCTGACGAATTGACCATTGTTGAAACTGCCCAGGCAGAAGACGCTCTTTCTTCATTGGTTTCCGCACTTACTACCGCAGATAATTCTGAAGGAACAGATTTTGTTGGTACATTGAGTTCTGACGGACCTTTTACCGTTTTCGCCCCAACAAATGATGCCTTTACGGCCTTATTAAATCAACTAGATGATTTTGAATCATTATCCGATTTTGATACGGATGAAGAACGAGCAATTTTAACCTCTATTCTAACCTATCATGTAGTATCGGGTGTTGCTGCAAGTTCTTCTGACCTTAGTAACGGAATGACAGTTACTACTGTTCAAGGTGAAGATTTGACCATTAATATAGATGGTGACGTTTTTATTGATGATGCTACTGAAGTAGATGCAAAGGTTGTTATTGCAGATGTTGAAGCTAGTAACGGAGTGGTACATGTTATCGATAAAGTAATGTTGCCACAAGCAATTATCGACGCTTTAAATGGCGAAGAAATGCCTGAGGAAAACGGAACTTTAGTTGATATAGTAGTAGCTACCGAACCATTATCACTATTAGAAGCTGCAGTAATCAAAGCTGATTTGGTTGCAACTCTTAGTTCAGACGGTCCTTTTACCGTTTTTGCACCTACCGATGATGCTTTTGTTGCTTTATTGGAGGTTCTAGGTGATGATTACAATAGTCTTGATGATTTTGATACCGATGAAGAAATTGCTCTATTAAAGAATATTTTATTATTTCATGTGGTTGCTGCAGAAGTAAAATCAACTGATTTGGCTGCGGGGCAAGTTGCTACGGCGTTGGAAAATAATAGCGTTGAAATTATAGCTTCGGGCGACACGTTTGTTATAGGCGATGCTTCTGATACTGACGCAAATATTACAGGTGTAGACATTATGGCATCTAACGGTATTGCACATACAATAGATAAAGTCTTATTACCACAAGCGGCTATAGATTTCGTTACCAGTCTACAATTAAAAACCATTGTTGATACTGCTGTTGCAACAGATGATTTAAATTTATTGGTAGACGCTCTTGGCCAAGCAGATGCTGGTTTGGTAGAAACATTAAGTAGTGACGGACCATTTACTGTATTCGCCCCAACAAACGATGCTTTTGTTGCTTTATTAGATTCTTTAGGTGAAGATTACAATAGCTTGGCGGATTTTGACACAGAAGCTGAAAAGGATTTATTGGCGACCATTCTTACCTATCACGTAGTTTCTGGTAGTGCCGCTTTCTCAACTGATTTAAGTGACGGACAGACAATTACTACTTTTCAAGGTGAAAACGTAGGTATCAATATTAAGGAAGATGGTACTGTACATGTTGAAGATGCAAGTGCAGATAACGCTACTGTAGTTATAGCAGATGTAGAAGCAAGTAACGGCGTAGTTCATGTAATTAACAAGGTACTTTTACCACAGGCAGCACTTGATGCGCTTTAATAAATACCATTCAATTCAACACAAAAGAAAACCTTCCTACAAATAGGAAGGTTTTTTTATGCCTTAAAATGGCTAACATCATTATACACTCTTTTAACATACAATAACCCAACCTTGACAACTAACTTTTTATAGAACCTTAAATTAATTACATCTTTGACATCCCAAATCTTACCAAACCAAGCCTTAACCAATGGCAAAAGCCCTTTCAAAATTGAAAGGGCTTTTATTTTTATATGAGTATATGAAGTTTTTTTAATTCTTCTTCTGCGCTTCTGCTTGCTCCATCATTTCACGCATTTTCTTTTGAAACTTGTTCTCCTTTTTAGGTTTCTTCTTATTCTCTTGTATTTGAGCATGTATCTTATCATTATCTATGATAACATTCTTAATGACCAACATAATACCTATGGTAATTAAGTTAGACACAAAATAATACAAACTTAAACCACTCGCATAGTTGTTAAAGAAAAACAACATCATAAATGGCATTAGATACATGATGAACTTCATGTTAGGCATACCAGGTTGTGTTGGCATGTTCTGACCCGTAGTCATATTCATGTAAAAGAAAATCGCTATGGAAGCCAATATTGGAAACAAACTTACGTGGTCTCCATAGAAAGGAATTGAGAACCCTTCTGGGAATTGATAAATAGTATCAAAAGACGAAAGGTCATCTGCCCATAAGAATGATTTCTGACGTAATGCGAAGGATGTTGGGAAAAACATGAAAAGCGCATAGAAAATAGGCATTTGTATGACCGCGGGTATACAACCACTCATGGGGCTGACCCCAGCCTTACCATACAATTTCATGGTTTCTTGTTGCTTCTTCATCGCATTGTCCTTGTACTTCTCCCCTAACTCCGTGATTTCAGGTTTCAACACCTTCATCTTCGCTTGAGATAAATACGACTTATAGGTTACCGGCGACATTGCCAAACGAACTAAGATCGTCATGATAACAATCGCAATACCGTAAGGGAAATACGTACTGATCAAGCCATAGAAAGGTGTAAACACATAACGGTTGATCCACCCGAAAATACCCCAACCAAAAGGAATAGAATCTACTAAACCTAAATCTTCGTACTGAGATAAGGTATCAACATCGGTAGGACCAAAATACCAATGTAAATCTTTAGATATTTCTCCGCCTTCCAATTCCACAGGTAAAGCAGATGCATATTCTTTAGTAAAACCAAAAGTTCTACTTTCTTCTTCCACTAAATTAACAGAAGTAAGATCTCCACCTTTAAAAGGCTCATCAGCTGCTAGAATACTACTAAAAAAATGCTGTCTGTATGAAATCCACTTTATATCTTCTTCAGTTTCCTCGTCATCACTTCCTTCAGAAAGTTTACTTATCTTACCATCTTCATGGTTATAGGTTAAACGTGTATACCTGTTTTCATATTGAATACTTTTTGAGTGGCGTATCCCTTTTAATTTCCAATCTAAGATTACCGGCTTACTTGTGCTAATAACATTGTCCAAACCTTTAGACTTGATCGTAAAGTCCACTAAATAATCGTTCGGCTTAATAACATATCTATACTCTAAATATTGATTACCAGATGTCTTAGCTTTTAATGATAATACCTTATTACCATTGTCATTTGACATTGTTGGCTCAAAATATAAATCTTGGGTATTCAATGTTCTATTATCAGAAGTGGCAAAATCCAATCCGAAAGAAGCATTACCATCCTTTATTAAATATACAGGTACAGAATCATAGGTAACGAATTGTTTCATTTTCGCTTCTACAATTTGTCCACCTTTATTACTAATCTTTAATAAAAGTACTTCATTCTCAAAAGTAGTAATGTCATTAGAAGGTTTTGTAAAACCAAATGCGCCAAGTTTACCTTGGTAATTGGCAACTGCAGTAGAATCTTGTAAATCTAATTGCGGTACATCATTGATAACAGTTTCTGTTCCTGAATTTTCTGATGCCTTTGCAGCCTCTACTTGTTCTTGCTTTGCCTTTTCTGCCTCTAACTCTTCTGGAGTTGGTTGATTTTGGTAAAACATGAAGATGAGTATTCCAAAAATAAGCACGAAGCCAATTATGGATTGTACATCAAATTTCTTTTCTTCCATGTGGTATTTCTAATTAATTGGGAATATTTTGAGTTTTTAAGAAAGCAAATATATGTCCAAATATGATGTTTATGCCAATGTGGCATTAGTTTGTGCATTTTTATGCTCTAAAGCAGCCTTAACCAAGCCAACAAACAATGGATGTGGATTAGCTACCGTACTCTTATATTCAGGGTGATACTGCACGCCAATAAACCAAGGATGATCTTCTAACTCTACAATTTCAACCAAATTGGTTTCTTTGTTAAAACCTGTAGCCTTTAGACCTGCATTCTCTAATTGCTCTAAATATGCATTGTTAAACTCATACCTATGACGATGACGCTCAGAAATTTGAGACTCACCATTATACATTTCTTTAACAAGGCTACCTTCCTTCAATTCACAATCCCACGCTCCTAAACGCATGGTACCACCTTTATCGGTAATACTTTTTTGTTCTTCCATAATACTAATTACCGGATCAGGAGTGTTTTCATCCATCTCTGTAGAATTTGCATTTGCAAGACCTAACACATTACGTGCATATTCAATAACTGCCATCTGCATACCTAAGCATATACCCAAAAATGGAATATTCATTACACGTGCATATTCAACAGCCTTCACTTTACCTTCTATACCACGCTCACCAAAGCCTGGTGCTACCAAAATAGCATCCAATCCTTTTAGCTTGTTCTCATAGTTGGCAGCTGTAATGTATTCTGAATGAACAGATTTTACTTTTACTTTTACCTCGTTAGCAGCTCCCGCATGTATAAAAGCTTCTAGAATAGATTTATATGAATCTTGTAACTCTACATACTTACCCACTAAACCTATAGTAACCTCATCTTTTGGGTTCTTATGTCTCGCCAAGAACTCGTTCCAACGACCTAAATCTGGAGCTACTTCATTAGGCAATGCCAATTTCTGTAAGGTTACGGTATCTAAACCTTCTTCTTGCATTAATAACGGCACATCATAAATTGTAGATGCATCAATACTCTGTATGACCGCTTCACGCTTTACATTACAGAAAAGCGCTAGTTTATCTTTAATATCATTAGAAATCTCATGCTCTGTTCTGCACACCAAAATATCGGCTTTTATACCGCTTTCCATAAGTGTTTTTACAGAGTGTTGTGTAGGTTTGGTCTTTAATTCACCTGCAGCTGATAAATAAGGTACAAGAGTTAAATGAATTACAATAGCATTGTTATCTCCAAGTTCCCAAAGAAGTTGACGAACCGCTTCAATATATGGCAAAGATTCAATATCCCCTACCGTACCACCAATTTCAGTAATCACAATATCATATTCACCGCTTTTACCTAAAACCTGAACACGTTCTTTAATTTCATTTGTAATGTGGGGAACCACTTGTACGGTCTTACCTAAAAATTCCCCTCTACGTTCTTTTTCAATAACGCTTTGGTAAATTCTACCTGTAGTAACATTGTTCGCTTGAGAGGTACGAACATTTAAAAAACGCTCATAATGACCTAAATCTAGATCTGTTTCCGCACCATCATCAGTTACATAACATTCGCCATGCTCATAAGGGTTTAAAGTTCCTGGATCTACATTAATGTAAGGATCTAGTTTTTGAATGGTAGTTTTGTAGCCGCGAGATTGCAGTAATTTCGCTAAAGATGCAGCAATGATGCCTTTTCCTAACGAAGAAGTAACGCCTCCCGTAACGAAGATGTATTTGGTTTGTGCCATGTATCAATTTCTATGTTACGGGACACAAAGTTACAAATTGAGGTGAGAACTTAACGGGTTTCCTTAGGAAAATGTTTTTGTATTTTTCGAATTATCGATTCTAAGCCATTTGTTTTGATTTCTAACATAGATTGCAACAAATCTCCCAATTTACCATCAGGAAATCCTTTTTGTTTAAACCAAACTAAATAAGGTTCTGGCAAATCTATTAGATACCTCCCCTTAAACTTACCAAATGGCATTCTGTAATGTGCCAATTCTATTAATTTTTCCTTATCAGGATTTATTTCCATCTTTTAATCTAAAAAAATTATCTTTAAAAAAATCAACAACTCACAACAACATGAAACGTAGAAATTTTATTGGAACCTCGGCGGCTGCTTCTGTCGGATTCTTAACCACCTCAGCTGCAGTAGCAAACAACAATAAAAACGAAGCTACCGCCAAACTAAAGTACAATATTAACCATAGTGTTTGTTATTGGTGCTATGGTAGCATCCCTTTTGAAGATTTTCTTAAAAATTTAGTAGAGCTAGATATACGTTCTGTAGATCTAGTGGGACCAGATGAATTTCCGCTTTTAAAAAAATATAATATCCACGCTGCCATGTGTTGGGGTGCTGGCATGGGTATTGAAAAAGGTTTTAACGACCTCTCTTTACATGATGAATTAATTGCAGACTACGAACGCGTAATTCCGTTAGTAGCTGAAGTAGGCTACACCAACCTTATATGTTTTAGTGGTAATAGAAACGGAATGAACGATCTAGTTGGTTTACGTAACTGTGCCATTGGATTAAAAAAATTAATGCCTTTGGCTGAAAAGCACGGTGTTGTTTTACAGATGGAACTTTTAAACAGTAAGGTGGACCATAAAGACTATATGTGCGATACTTCTGAGTGGGGCGTTTCTCTTTGTGAAGCTATAGGATCCGAACATTTTAAACTGCTATATGATATTTACCATATGCAAATTATGGAGGGCGACATTATAAGAAATATCGAAAATTACCACCAATACTACGGACACTACCATACTGGCGGAAACCCTGGCAGACACGAAATCGATGAAACACAGGAAATTTTCTACCCTGCCGTAATGAAGGCTATTTTAAAAACGGGTTATACCGGTCACGTAGCACAAGAATTTGTACCTAGTTGGGAAAACAAAATAGATGCTTTAAAACAAGGCGTTACTATTTGTGATGTGTAGTTTTAATAATAACTTTTCTTAATTCTAAAATATCAATTAGGGTGTAGTCTAAATACTCGAATGAATAAAAAAGCACTTCTCTAAGAAGTGCTTTTTTTATACCTAAAAATCTTAAATCTTATTGATTTAAAGCCTCTTCTATCTCTTTTACCCAACGTTCTTGTACAGGTAGATTTCTAGAATAGTTGGTTTCTGAATCGTATTTATTTTGAAAATCATTTAGTTGGCGAATGGTAGCCTTGTAGATTTTACGAATCTCTTCTTTTACGTTCTTGGAAAATTTTGTCTCTGCCAATTTCTTTCGCAATTTGCGTGCATAGAGTTCGGTAATATCAAAATGCAATTGTTCGTGTAGCAAGGTTATGTCATTACAGAGCGCAGGTTTATACCATGACTTTGTTGGATAAAAATAGGCAAATACCTTATAATCTACCTGTAATTCATTATTCTCGTAAAAAGTGGAAAAGCGATAGGTTATACCACTTGCCGTGGTTGCTGCTGCTCTAGAATTTATGGGAGCAGCTCCTTTAAAATCGTTCCAAGTAAATCTAAAATCAGGTTCCCAAGACACTACCTCTTGACTCTGAACATTAGAGATGCTCAGTAGCGCTAAAAGAAATATAATAAAATGCACCTTTTTTATAAGTCCCAATTATAAGTGATTACTTTCTCAATATCTGGATGTAAACTATAATGCACAGGGCAAGTGTTTGCCGTGTGCACCAAAATTTTTCTGTTCTTATCTGATATTTCTTTTGGCAAATGAACCTCAACTTCTATTTTAGAAATTCTTCTTGGTGAAGCTGCCATATGTTTGGTGACAGATGCCGTAGTGCCTTTTAGGTCTACTTCCAATCCGTTTGCCTTAATACCCATCATTGTCAACATACAACTTGCCAAACCTGTAGCCACGGTATCGGTAGGTGAAAATGCCTGTCCTAATCCGTTATTGTCTACCGGTGCATCCGTAACAAAAGAATCGTTCGATTGTAAATGAATACATTCTGTTCTTAACTCGCCGTTGTAAGTAACCTTTGATGTCATTCTACTCTATTGTTTTTATTCTTAAATCATCCATCATCATAATATAAGACGACTGATTATAATAACCAGCTACTCCTTTTCTCTGGTAATTGAATTTATTACCACTGTATTCCGTTTCACCAATAAATCTTGAAACATCTATTAGGCTATTATTATATGCTAGTTTCAACAAAAGATCATAGGTAAGATCAAATCCTCTTACCGCATATTTATCTGGGTCATCGCCAAAACGTTTTCTATATCGCTCAACAAATGAATTATTGGCTACCTGACGATTTACAGAAGGATACGTAAATTTTAAGTTGGATAAATGCGTATTTGAAATCACATCTTTTTCAAATGCTGAATTCATATCTGTAGTAAACATCCGTACACTCACCTTATCCTTACCTAATAATGGATCAAAAGCGGTATTATTAAATGAATTTAATATAGATACCACACTGGCAATCAATTTATAATTATCAGATTCTACAAAGACCCAGTTAGGTACTTGATCAGATAATAAGGTTTGCAATTTATCTCTGTTAATACCAATATTTTTCTCTTCTTCTTTTACAACAACTACTTTAGCTGTCGGAAATCTTTTAAGAATAGCATCTTTCTCTTTTTTGTTATCCTCATCCGCTATAATCAAAAGTGTTTCTTCCGTATGGTTCGCTTCTACATAATCTAGCATATGTTTCCACAATACCTCTTCATCGGTATATGAAAAGAAAACATTATCTAAACTTAACTCGCTTTTAGCAGGTACTGGCGCTACAACAGGAACATTAAATTTAGATGCCTGTACCGCGGTTTCTTTCAAAGATGGCATATCTAAAGGACCAAAAACAGCACTATAACCACCTAATTGCTCGCCTTGTAAAACCTGCTTTGTCCTAGTTAAATCCAATTGATTATCAAAAGTTTTAACATCTATAGAAACCCCTAATGATTTCATAGAATCAATTGCTACCAATGCTCCAGAATAAAGCCCCAAACTATATTTTAAGCTATTTCTATTATCAATGATTTTTTCAGTTGCCGCTTTATTACTTAGATCAAGTTTATCTAATCTAAAAGGTAATAAGAACAATACTTTTGGTTTTACAGTAACATTTATACTATCCAATAAATTTACCTTATCCAATACTAACGCATTTCTAACTTCAAAATCACCAACCTTGTCTTTTGGTAATTTTAAAACCATTCCTGCTTTTAGACCGTCTTTTAAATCAGGATTCAAAGCAACCAACTCCGCCCAAGTCATTCCGAATTTTCTAGTTAATCGAAATTCATTTTGCTTTGGCTTCACCTCATAAAAAATGTAGTTATCCGTATTAATTTCCCCGGTCTCTACTTTTTGCTCAGGAATACGAATAATCATACCTTCTTTCAATCCGCCTCTCTCAGTAATCTCAGGATTTAGACGAACTATCTCGTCTGATTTAACTCCGAATTCCTTTTCCAAACGATAGAAATTCATTTTGGCAGGCACTGTATATGAAGTATATAATTGAGTTACCTGATTTTTTACGGTACTACCCGCAATTTTAGGCATCATTAATTCGTAGCCTTCTGATAAATAATTATTCGCCGTAGACAACCCAGGGTTTAGCTCTAGCATTCGCTCTATGGTTATACCATATTTATGAGCTATACTCCACCTTGTTTCTTTTGCCGCAACAATGTATTTTTCCAAATCATCAGTATTACCTGTAACCTCTTCCACCTTAGGAGTGCGGTATTTAGGAATACGTAAATCCATCTTCTTTTGAAGTGGTGAAGCATACAACTTTGGATTATATTTTTTCAGCTCATCTTCTGTTATATTATACATTTGAGTGATGCCAAAAATGGTTTCTTTTTTCTTGACACGATGCTCCGCATAACCTATAGGTTCTCTTGCCTTAACAGAGTCCTGAACAACCGTAGTATTCGTAGTCGTCGTTACTGTAGTAGAAGTTGGCGTATTAGATATAGGTGCACTTGTCTGCTCCACAATCTTTTTACCAGGCACTACCAATATGGTATTGGATCTTAACTTCTGACCTTCCTTAATCTCTTTATTATACTGTAATATACTTGATGTTGAAACTCCGTACATTTTAGAAATGCTTTCTAAAGTTTCTCCTGATTTTACTTGATGGGTATCAAATTTTTGCGCCATTGCCGTGCAAGACACTAAAAAACAAAACGACCCTATTAAGTAAATTTGATTAAACATGTATTTCATACTATTCCCATTCTATTGTTGCTGGCGGCTTTGAACTTATATCATATACGACACGATTGACCCCAGGGACTTTATTAATAATATCATTTGATGTTTTTTGCAGAAACTCATACGGCAAATTCACCCAATCGGCAGTCATACCATCTGTACTTTCTACTGCTCTAAGTGCAACACATTTTTCATATGTACGCTCATCGCCCATTACACCAACACTATTTACAGGTAATAACATGGCACCTGCCTGCCATACTTTATCGTATAGATCCCATTTTTTTAATCCGTCTATAAAAATGGCATCTACTTCTTGCAAAATAGCCACTTTTTCTGGCGTTATATCTCCAAGGATACGAATTGCCAAACCAGGACCTGGAAAAGGATGCCTTCCCAACAATGCCTTGTCAATCCCTAAGCTAGCCCCTACTCTTCTTACCTCATCTTTAAATAACATCTTTAAAGGCTCTACCACCTTCAATTTCATATAATCCGGCAAACCACCAACATTATGGTGACTCTTTATAGTTTGTGATGGACCACCAGTTGCAGACACAGATTCAATAACATCTGGATAAATAGTACCCTGTGCCAACCATTTTGCGTTCTCAACTAAATGTGACTCATCATCAAAAACTTCTACAAATACACGACCAATTGTTTTTCGTTTGGTTTCTGGATCACTCTCACCAGCCAAATCATCCAAAAAACGTGCCGAAGCATCTACACCTTTTACATTTAAGCCCATACCCTCGTATTGCTTCAATACATCGGTAAACTCATTTTTTCTTAAAAGACCGTTGTTTACAAAAATACAATGCAGGTTTTTCCCTATCGCCTTATGTAATAATACCGCTGCTACAGATGAATCTACACCACCAGATAAGCCTAAAATCACCTTTTCATCGCCGATCTTTTCTTTTAACTCCGCTACGGTTTTGTCAACAAAGGCATCTGGAGTCCAAGTTTGTTCCATTCCGGCAATATGCACCAAAAAGTTCTCCAAAACCTGTTTTCCATCCTTAGAATGATAAACTTCTGGATGAAACTGAATTGCATATGTTTCTTCTCCCTGAAACTTAAAAGCTGCATTTTCTACATCATGGGTACTTGCCAACAAGGTTGTATTTTCTGGCAAATGCTTAATAGTATCTGCATGGCTCATCCACACTTGGCTGCCTGTATCTACTTTATCAAAAAATGGTTCATTTTCCTTTATAAAACTAAGGTTGGCACGACCATATTCCCTTGTATTGGATTTTTCTACACTACCACCGTGAAAATGTGCCAAATACTGTGCGCCATAACAAACGCCCAATAATGGTTTTTTACCACGTATTTCAGACAGATCCGGGTGAACCGCATCGTCACCTCTTACCGATAAAGGAGATCCTGAAAGAATCACCGCTTTATAGTCAGAAAGGTCTTTTGGTAGTTTATTATAAGGTTTAATTTCAGAGAAAATATTCAGCTCACGTACGCGTCTTCCAATCAATTGGGTGTATTGTGAACCAAAATCTAGTATCAGGACTTTATTTTGCATGGGCAAAAATAGCAAATTGGCGGTTCTTGAAAAGGATCTTTTGTTATATTTAAACTCTATTTTAAATATTTTTCATGAAACACGTTAGTGCATTAATTTTTGGAGTGGCAATTGTTATTGCTGCCTATTTTTTGGGTAACGCATATATACAAAGGGCGAACCCGCCACAAATGATATCTGTTACAGGTTTGGGCAATGAAAATTTCACTTCTGATCTTATTGTTTGGGAAGGTCAATTTTCTACAAATAGTACCGTATTAAAGACAGCTTTTGATCAATTAAACCGCGATAAAGAAGTTGTTCGCCAATATTTAACCTCAAAAGGTATTGATGTGAACAGTATAATTTTCAATAGTGTACAAACTACCGAAATGCGAGATAACCAATATGAAAATGGAAATTATGTTGGTAGTATTTTTAGAGGATATCAATTAATTCAAACTCTAAAAATAGAATCTGAAGATGTTGCCTTGATTGAAGGTGTATCAAGAGAAATTACCGAATTATTAAATAAAGGAGTGCAATTCAACTCATCGCCACCAAGATATTACTACACCAAATTAGCCGATCTTAAAATTGAAATGATTTCGAAAGCTACCGAAGATGCTAGAATACGTGCTGAAAAAATAGCTGAAAATGCAGGTAGTAATTTAGGTGATTTGGTTTCTGCCAATATGGGTGTTTTTCAAATTACAGGGCAAAATTCTGGTGAAGATTATAGCTGGGGCGGTGCATACAACACCTCATCTAAAAATAAAACAGCATCTATTACCATGCGCCTAGAATACAAGGTGAAGTAATAGTGTTACTTTGATCAATGTCATTTACTGATCTGGTAAAGAATATATTAAATATAAAAGCCCGGTAATCACCCGGGCTTTTCAATCAACCAATTATCAAATCGAATACTTAAAAAATCTTTTTCATAACAATCTGTATTCAAACACTAGGTCGTTACTTATCTTTTCACCTTACAATTTTTTTATAAAAAAAAGAAAGCTCAGGAACCACCCCGAGCTTTCACATAAATCAAAAACCAAATTCAAACCAAAGCTTAAAAATTGAACCTAATCAATTCTTTTTTCACAGCTATTACTTATATAACAACCAGCTCATCATTTACCCTACTATAAAATTCATTTATTTTTACCTTTAGATAAATTAACTGTATGATCCATTCATTTTTTGAAGAATTAAGTACTGAATTACAAAACGGAGTAAATGAAAAAGGGCATCCGTTCAGATTCATTACCATGGCAACAGTTGGCAATGAAACTATCGCTCGTTTGCGTACTGTAGTGTTACGTGAGATTACCGAAGATTTGCGAATTACGGTATATACCGATAGCCGTACGCAAAAGATGAAACATATTGCCCAAAACAATCAGGTTAGCTTTCTACTTTATCATCCTGAAAAAATGCTACAGTTAAAAGTTGAAGGTACCGCACAAATAGTAACTAATACAGAAAGATTAAAAACAACTTGGCAAACTATACAGCCTAATAGTAGAAAAGACTACATTACCCAAACTACACCTGGAAGCCTTATTAAAAACCCAGATAATGTTGAATATATTGAAGAGAAGAATTATTTCAGCATCATTGATATTACACCCACAAAGATCGAATACCTAAAGCTTAAACGTCCTAATCATATTAGAGCGTTATTCAAAAATGTGGATAATTCTTGGAACGGGGAATTTCTTGTTCCTTAATTGATATAGAAATAAAGATTTTCCTTTTCTTTCCCAAATCCTATAAGACTATCAACTGCTGTAGTTTGTTTTTCTTCGGACTGATTAATAGTTATTTCAACTTCTCTTTCATGTTTCAATTCTATAAGGGGTAACGAATAGTCATCTGCCGAAAATACTGTTCGTTCAGGATGCAGTAATCGCACATTACCTGCATAGGTTACATTAGGAAGCACCCATTGATAATGAGCATAATTTTCGCTTAACTTATTGGCAATAGGATCAAAACCAAAATGAACAGACGAAGGTATGTTCAGCACTTTCTCTATTGGCGTTCTAATTGTTTGGATAAAAATTACAGCTACAAAAACCCAAAATCCAACAGTAACAAACTTCTTTTCATTTTTAAAACTAACTGACTCTAATAATAAAACTACAAAAGGAATAAAAAGGGGTAATAGCCATCTTGTTTCTACTTTCTGACTTTGAAAAACAAGAAAGAACAAGCCAACCACAACTAACTGCGCCAAGAACATTTTAGAAAACCAGTTTAAATTTTGCCTATTAAAATTGATCAATTTTGAAAAGTAACCAATACCTATTACCAATAACAAAGGGAATGACAAAGCAAATAATCCTTTTACATAAATTAGAATAGGCATCAATGAAAACCCTGATTCAACTTCTTCTATTCCTATTTTCTCTTCAATACTAGAAGCCAAAAAAGTTTGAAATCCGTCAGGACCCAATAACCAATATACATGTGGCGCAACTAACAGGCAAGAAAGCAGCATAGTTATCAGTATTTTGGGATTGAAAACTATAGCCCGCAATTTTGAGTCCCATAAAGAAACCAAAGCAAACGCTACCAGAAAAAATGCATAGTTGTATTTAGACATGAAACCTACACCCACAACAAAACCTAGTAATAGATAATTTAATATGGTTTTTCGTTGCATCAATAACTGTATGCAATAGTAAGACGCAACTACGCTTAAACACAATAGACTGGTATGTGAAAGCCTTCTAAAAGTAAAATCTACGAATACTGGTATGAAGACCAATGCCAATACAGGAAGTTTTGATTTATACTTATCAGGTATTCTAAGTATTGAAAATTGATACAATAGCAGTATTATACCAGCAAATAATAATCCCCTTAGTATGGAGAATAAAATTTTACTAACACCAAATATGGTATTGAAGCCATACTGCAACCATGTATAAAGTGGTGGCTGATCATCATACCCCCAACGAAACCATTGCGAGTAATATGCCTGTTCAGCGTCTTCTAATTCTAAGGCACTTTTAAAAAATGTAATTAAGGTTATAGCTGAAAATGATAAAAAAGCAAGGACGGTTATCTTATTTAGAGATGCGTTCTTGCCCATCGCTTATTTTTGGGTAATAACCGTGAAACTTAAATCTAGCGGATTCAATGCTTCAAATAACATAGGCACTAAGTCTTCGCCATAAGCCAAATAAAACTCAGAAAAATTAGATTGTCGTTCTTGAAGCGACTGATTTGGGAATATTTCATTTTGCAATTCTGTCATACGAACTACGTGATCTTTCAACTTTCTTTTTTGCGCTTGCAACAAGCGTTTTTCTAAAGCATCCAGTCCTTTTTTCTGCTTTACTTCTTGTGCTTTTACAGCTCCTAGAAAAGATTTATCGGTCTTTTCGGCAAGTACGTACATATCTTTAAACTGTTCTTCCAGTAATTTTTTCTGTGGTGAAAAATCGATATCGATATTTGAAATTTCTCTAATCTTTTTATTGATAAGACTGTTTTGCTTCAAGAAAATGTCTGATTTGGAAATATTCATTTTCTCTAACTTTTCGGCTTGCTTCTCGGTAATGATCAGCGCCGAATTTCTAACCAGCAAAATTGGAAAAGGAACATCCATAGCCTCAAATACCGCTTTTAATTCAAACCAATAGGCAATCTCACCACCACCACCTATGTAACATAGATTCGGCAAAATTACTTCTTGGTATAACGGTCTAGCTATTACATTGGGAGAAAAATGCTCTGGGTGAGCATTCATCTCTGCAACCAATTTCTCTTTTGTAAATGATATATTCGTTTCATTTACTAGGTAGTTGCCCTTACTTTCTATAATTCTTTCGCGAACACCCTCTGCTAAATAGAAATAATTGATTTCACGCGGATTAACCTGTATAGGATAATCCGATGATATATTTTCAATCTTAGTTATACTTTCAGACACTTTCATGAACGCCGTTTGTTCAAAAATATCTTTCTTCATGTAAGGCACTAATGTCCTTTTCAAATCTATATCATCACCATCAACAATGACTAGCCCGTAATCCTTAAAAATTTCATTTGCCAAAAATCGGGTTGCATCCGTTAAGTTATCATGCTTTAAATAGGCGTTTTCAAATAGGTCTTTCAGCACCTTGGCATTCTTACTATCACCAATGGTTCTTGAATACAATGAAAAAACCTCCTCTAGCCCATCCGTAGGTAAATGCCCTACTGCGCCAGATGCTTCTTTATTCCACTGAAATTTTAATCCTTTGAAATTAAAATAATTGATTTCGTCAAAATCATGATCTTCCGTAGCCATCCAATAGATAGGTACAAAATTACTATTTGGAAATTCCTTTTTTAATTGCTTGGTCAAGTTGATCGTAGAGATGATCTTGTATAAAAAATATAACGGACCCGTAAAGAGATTTAATTGATGACCGGTAACAATCGTAAACGTATTCTTTTCTTTTAACAACGCTATATTAGCAGCCGTATCCTTAGAAGTATCCGTATTTTTATATTGATTTTGCATTGAAGAATGCAACACATCTCTTTGGGCTTGGGTAAAATGCTCACCTTTTTCTTCTATCTGCTCTTTAAAACCTTCAATATCGGGAAACCGATTATATAATGGTTTAAGCTTAGTATCCGCTGCAGTGTAATCGCAAATTAATTTCGAAAAATAACCCGTTTTTGCTAAGGGCAAACAATCAATATCCATATAAAAAGTAAATACTTGGTAAATATAAAACCCTTTCGTCTTACATTTCCTAAATATAAGTTAATTACCGTTAGTATTAAATACTCGAATTCTCGTCAAAATACGCTGCAAATGGAGATTATTTTGCATTTATTTTAATAGATTTGGCTGACTCTGAATACAAACAACGCTATATGAAACTAATTCTACGCTACACCTTATTTTTAATTCCCTTTCTTGGTTTATCCCAATTAAAATCCCCATCAGAATTTTTAGGTTATGAACTAGGAACTCAATTTACCAGACATCATGAGGTTGTTGATTACTACCAATATTTAGCCGAAGCGGAACCTCAGCGCATGAACCTTATGGAATACGGTAAAACCAATGAAAGAAGACCTTTATTATTGGCTACTATTTCTACCAAGGAAAATATGCAAAACCTTGATAAAATTAAGGAAGAGCACATGAAAGGTATTAATGGCGAAGGATCACCAGATAAAGCAATTGTTTGGCTTAGCTATAATGTTCATGGTAATGAAAGCGTAAGTACAGAAGCGTCAATGCAGACTATATATGACCTTTTCACTACTAAGAGCAGTTACCTAGATAATATAGTAGTATTGATCGATCCGTGTATTAATCCAGATGGTAGAGATCGTTATGTAAATTGGTACAACCAATTTAAAAATTCACCCAACCAGGTAGATCCTAATAGTAAGGAGCATCATGAGAATTGGTGGAGTGGTCGCAGTAACCATTATATGTTCGATCTTAATAGAGATTGGGCTTGGTTAACACAAGTAGAAAGTCAGCAACGTTTAAAGCAGTTTAATAAATGGTTGCCTCATGTACACGTAGATTTTCATGAGCAAGGAGTTGACAACCCATATTTTTTTGCCCCAGCAGCAGAGCCTTTTCATGAAGTAATTACGGATTTCCAAAGAGAGTTTCAAGAAACCATAGGTAGAAACCACGCTAAATATTTTGACGAAAATGGATGGTTCTATTTTACAAAAGAGGTGTTCGATTTACTTTACCCTAGTTATGGTGATACCTACCCTACCTACAATGGTGGTATTGGCATG
Organism: Maribacter sp. Asnod1-A12; assembly: GCF_045063735.1. NCBI lineage: Bacteria > Pseudomonadati > Bacteroidota > Flavobacteriia > Flavobacteriales > Flavobacteriaceae > Maribacter > Maribacter sp. Asnod1-A12. Next base: position 2,615,243 of record NZ_JBEFNZ010000006.1, on the reverse strand, counting down.
ACTTATGAACAAGGTGGTAGCGGTCGTGCTGGCTTAGCCATTACAACTAGCATTGGAGACACCCTTTCTTTAAAAGATAGAATAGTGCATCATCTTACAACAGGTTTATCTACCGTAGAAGTAGCATCCAAAAATATTTCTAAATTAAATGATGAATTCAAGAAATTCTATCTTAACAAAAACTTCAAATACAAAAGTTATGTATTGAACGGTAATCCAGATAAAATTGAAGCTCTAGCAGATTTATTAAGCAAACATGAAATTGAATACCAAGCAGGTCCAAACGCTACAGTCAAAGGCTACAACTATGCTACAGGCAAATCTGGCTCATTAAAAAGTACTGACAAGAGTTTAGTAATTTCTTCAAATCAGCCAAAAAGCACTTTGGTTAAAGTACTCTTTGAGCCAATGGCGAAATTAAGTGATTCTGTCACCTATGATATTACCGCATGGTCTTTACCTTATGCTTACGGATTAGATGCTATTGCAAGTGAAAGCCTTATAAGTAAAACCTACCCGCCACATAACGGTACTGAATATGGAGTTTTAAAACCAGACAGTTACGCTTACTTGGCAGACTGGAATAGTATGAAAGACGCTAGGTTCTTGGCTGAATTATTACGCAACAAGGTACGTGTGCGTTATGCCCACAAACCATTTACATTAGATGGTATTTCTCATGATCGTGGTACATTGATCATCACAAAAGGAGATAACAAGCATCTAAAGAATTTCAACGAAGTTCTTAGAACTGCATCTACCAACCACTCTAAAAATTTAACTTCTACCAACACAGGTTTTGTAGAAAGCGGTAAAGATTTTGGTTCTGGTTATGTTGATGTGTTACAAGATTTAAAAATTGCCGTACTATCTGGAGAGCCTACCTCTACCCTACGTTTTGGAGAAATCTGGAACTTTTTTGAACAACAACTAGACTACCCTATTTCTGTGTTGGACGAGGCTTATTTTAGTCGTGTTGACCTTGCGAAATATGATATTTTAATATTACCTGACGGTCGTGGCTACAACAGTTTCTTAAGCACATATAATAAAGAGAAAATCATGGACTGGGTTAAACGTGGCGGAAAATTAATTGCCATGGGTGGCGCAATTGATGGTATTACTGCTTCTGATAAGGATTTTGAACTATCTGAAAAAGAAGTGCTAAAAGATACTTCTACTACTATTGAATCCTTTGAGGTTTCTGAAAGAGAACAGATTAAATCAGCAATTACAGGAGCTATTTTTAAAGCAACGGTTGATAATACAAATCCGTTGGCTTATGGGTATGGCGACACTTATTTCACGCTTAAACTAGGATCTCGTGCTTATAATTACTTAGAAAACGGAAGTGCTGTTTATTTAAGTGAAGGTGCCAATGAACCCGTATCTGGATTTGCAGGTAGTGAAGCAAAGAAGAAGATTGCCGAAACCTTGATCTTCGGGACAGAAGATATGGGTCGCGGACAAGTAATATACATGGTAGACAACCCTTTATTTAGAGGTTTTTGGGAAAATGGAAAATTATTTTTCGCCAATGCGTTATTTATGGTTAAATAAAAAACAATATGAAAGAATATAAAGTTGAAACACTCATTTTCTACTCGAAATTTACTTTTGACAAAAACCATTTAGCGAAGTCATCAAATAAAGCAATTCAAGATAAACTAAACGAATATGCTAAAAATGGATGGCGTTTGGTATCTACAGATACTACCGAATTTGGCATGGCTATGTATATTTATCTGTATTTTGAAAAGTAAAAGAACACAAATAAACGTCTAGTTTAGATATCCCTGAAACAGCTAAAATTGTTTCAGGGATATTTTATTTTATGGCTTCATGGCACTGCTCCCAACAAATACGCATCTTTTGCGTTTAAAATAGAAGACACTAACCTGTTAGTGCAAAAACCACCACCAATGCCAAACAACCAAGAGCAAATAAATGCATTAATGCAAAAGTTAGAACTGCTTTTAAAAAAGCAGCAAGACTTTAATATTGAGGTAAATGAAATTCGTAGGGATATTCAAATTCTTAGAAACACCCAGGCAATAAAATTCAACGAGGAGCCTACTGAACAAACAACTAAACCTGAAGCGGTAAGTATTGAAAAAGAGGCTGCAGTAACTGATAAAGCAGTAGAAATTGAAACTCCCGCTCCTGTTCAAGCTGCAATAGAAGTTGCTTCTTTAAAAGAAGAACCTAAAAAAATTCCTGAAAAGAAAATAAAACTTCCAAAAGGCAAATCTAATCTTGAGAAATTTATTGGGGAAAACCTTATCAATAAAATTGGGATACTTATTACCGTAATCGGTGTTGGTATTGGTGCAAAATATTCTATCGAAAATAACTTAATTAGTCCGCTAACCAGAATTATACTTGGGTATTTAGTAGGCATAGGCTTATTAGGATTCGGATTTAAGTTAAAAGCAAAATACGTAAGCTACAGCGCTGTTTTAGTAAGTGGTGCTTTGGCTATCCTTTATTTCTTAACCTATATAGCCTACGACCTTTATGGGCTATTCCCACAGATGATAGCGTTTGGTATTATGCTATTATTTACCATTTTTGGGGTTGTAGCCGCACTGAGTTACAATAAGCAGATTATTGCTCATATAGGTCTAGTAGGGGCTTACGCCGTACCTTTTCTTTTAAGTAATGATTCTGGCAATGTTACTGCACTATTTAGTTATATCGCCTTAATTAATATCGGACTCTTAGTTATATCTTTTAAAAAATATTGGAAAGCACTTTACTACGTTGCATTTGCGTTCACCTGGCTTATTTATGGATCTTGGTATGCATTCTCTAGCTACGATGAAGATTTCTATATTGGTTTTGGGTTTTTAGCGCTATTCTTCACATTGTTCTACGCTACGTTTTTAGCGTTTAAATTAATAAAATCCGAAAAATTCCAAGTTGCTGATATTATTCTAATCATGCTGAATTCGTTCATATTTTACGGATTTGGTATTGCCTGGCTCTATGATTATGAAGGTGGAGAATTTTATTTAGGTTTATTTACCCTATTGAATGCACTTATTCATTTTGTGATAACGGTAATTATCTTCAAAAGAAAATTAGCCGATCGAAAGCTATTCTTCTTAACCTCTGGGTTTGTACTTACGTTTATTACCATAGCGGTACCTGTTCAATTAGATGGCAATTGGGTAACATTATTTTGGGCTTTTGAAGCCGCATTATTATTTTGGATCGGGCGCACCAAAAAAGTCAAATTCTATGAATACCTTTCCTATATTTTGGTTGCTCTAGCATTCTTAAGTTTAACAATGGATTGGGCAGCAAGGTATTCATATATGAATACCACAGATGAATGGAGCCTATTATTAAACACTACGTTTTTGACTTCGATACTTTGCGTTGCTGTCTTCGGATTCATGAATTGGATTCAAACTAAATTCAGCACTGAAAAACCTTCAATAATTCAACAGATAATGACATTTGTTATTCCTGCTTTGTTTATAGGAACCCTCTACTTTGCCTTCTATCTTGAAATTGAACAATATTGGAACAATGCCTTTCAGTTATCTAAAATAGAGATATCAAGTACCTCTGGCGAATACCCGGAATACAACTACAATCTCATAGATTTTGAAGCTATTTGGTTGATTCTATATACTATGTTTTTCATTGGCGTTTTAAGTTTCGTAAATATTTTAAAAATCAAAAACAAGATATTAGGAATTGTAGCCTTAGGCTCCGCGCTTTTAATAACTTTAATATTTCTTACTAACGGACTTTATACCTTAAGTGAGCTTCGTGAAAATTACCTTTCACAGCAACTTACAGAATTTTACAATGTAGGAGCATATAACATATACATACGCTATATTTCATTTGCATTTCTTACACTTCTTCTATTCTCCATTTATAAATTAGCACAGCGAGAGTATTTAAAATTCAATTATAAAATTCCGTTTGAAATTCTAATGCATACCACAATTATATGGGTGGCAAGTAGCGAATTATTAAACTGGATGGATATATCTGGATCTGAACAATCTTATAAGCTAGGCCTTAGTATTCTTTGGGGCGTATATGCCCTACTTCTAATCGCATTAGGTATTTGGAAAAAGAAAAAATACTTGCGAATTGGTGCTATTATACTATTTTCTATTACGTTAATTAAGTTGTTCTTCTATGATATTTCATCTTTAAATACTATTTCTAAGACAATAGTATTTGTATCATTGGGTGTCTTATTATTGATTATATCATTTCTTTACAACAAATACAAATACATTATTTCAGATGAGACTGAACAATAGCGTTTTAACAATACTTGCCTTTTTATCTATTTCAGTTTGTTTCGGACAGATGGATTCCTATTCCAAAAAGATAGCGTTAAAGGGTGTCGAAAATCAATGGCATACTATTGAAGTACCTAACCAAGTATTTGAAAATGTAAATGCCAACATGAGCGATATTCGCGTTTATGGGGTTACCGCTACCGATACTATTGAAGCACCGTACCTACACAAAGTTTCCAAAGCTGAAGTTTCCAATTCAGAGATTTCTTTCAATCTAATAAATAGCGTTAATAATTCTAAAGGTTACTTTTATACTTATGAGCTACCTCAGAAGGAAACTATTAATGAGATACGACTAAACATAGAAGATCTTAATTTTAATTGGGAAATTTTACTAGAAGGTAGTCAACATCAGAAACAATGGTTTACTATTCTAGAAGATTATCGTATTTTATCTATTAACAATGACCAGACAAACTATTCGTTTACCACATTAAAGTTTCCAGATGCTAGCTTTAGATATTATAGAGTATTGATAAAGAGTAAAGAAAAGCCAAATCTAACATCTGTACATATTACCAAAAAGGCTAAAAAGGCGGCCACTTATCGCGATTATGAGGTTAGTGATTTTAAAATTTCTAAAGAAGACAAAAAAACGATTATAGACATTGATTTAAAAAACCGTGTACCCCTCAACCTACTAGAGTTTACGGTCGATGATAAAATTGATTACTACCGATCAATTTCTATTCAGTATTTGGTTGATAGCGTTAAGACTGAAAAAGGATATTACCACAATTACAGACCTTTAGCTACAAAGACGCTTTCTTCAATGGAAGATAACAGCTTTCAATTACCTGGTACTTTAACACAAAAACTACGTGTTATCATCTTAAACAATGATAATCAACCTTTAAAAATTTCTGATGTGAAACTTAAAGGATACCTACACACGTTAACCACACGTTTTACAGAACCGGCTACTTACTATCTGGTTTACGGTAAACCTAATGGCAACTTTCCCAATTATGATATATCAAAAACCACGGTTACTTTACCAGATAATATTACAAAACTAGATTTTGGTAGCGTGTTAGAAATACCTAAACCAGAAACTGCAACAACCAATCCTTTATTTGAAAACAAATGGTGGTTGTGGGTTATTATTGGTGTTGTAATCGCTTTGCTAGGGTATTTCACTATTGGGATGATAAAGAAGGAGCTTTAGTTGTTTTTATCAAATGATTTACTATATAAAGTGGACACAACTAATTTTTAAAATCAAATATTAACTAGTTACGTAACTAAGTTCAAACAAATCTCTCTGATCTGGGAATCAATAATTAAACCATGGTTATATATATTATAATCTCATGTAAAAGTGGTTGATATAATTTAACTTACTAATAGGTAAAACCTTCACAATATTTCATCGTAAGTAGTGTGATGAAATATTACATTCTATTACTGCTTCTACTTCCAACGGTTCTTTTAAGTCAAAAAATAGACCATCTTGCCTCTTTCAGAGATATGGGTAGTGAAAGCTATTTCCGATTTAATTATGACAATGATTTCTTCGCGGCTTCAGATAAAAATTACACGCAAGGATATAGTTTTGAGTATGCAAATCCAAGCTTAAAGAAAAATCCAGTAAACCATATTTTCATCAAGCCAAAAGGTAATCACTTCACTTACGGATTATCAGTAGAACATATCGGTTATACACCTAGTGATTATGTTAGTCCAGATATACAAATTGATGATAGACCCTTTGCTGCTGCTATATACCTTAAGAGTTTTGCTGTTGCAACAGATACCATCAAAAAATCAAGATTATCTAAATCGCTAAGTTTAGGACTAATTGGTCCAGGGGCATTTGGTAGAGAAATGCAAACAGCAATTCATAAACTTATTGAAAACAAAACTCCCGGCGGTTGGGACAATCAAATTCAGAACGATTTAGTATTGAACTATAAAATTGGCTACGAGAAACAAATATTCAATTATAAAAACATAGTAAATACACAAGCAATAACTTCGCTACAACTAGGAACTTTATTTACAAATGCATCGTTGGGATTTAATTCTACTATCGGACTATTAGATTATCCGTTCTCTAGAAACAGTACACCGCCAAAGTTTAAATTTTATGCTTTTGTACAGCCAACAGTACATGTCGTTGGTTTTGATGCCACCTTGCAAGGCGGCATTTTTACCAATGACAACCCCTATACCATTTCTTCAAAAAATATAGAAAGGTTAACCGCACAAGTAGATTATGGACTCATACTCAAATACAGAAAATTATATCTAGAATATAGCCGAACATCAATTACCAAAGAGTTCACGTTTGGTAATTCTGCCAATTGGGGCGGTTTTAAAGCAGGTTTTTTATTTGATTAATTACACAACAGGTTCACCATAAAGGTCAAAGTCAGCTGCTTCTGTAATCTTAATATTTACAAACTCACCTTGCTTCACATAATGCTTTGCTGCATCTATTAATACCTCGTTATCAACATCTGGAGAATCGAATTCTGTTCTTCCCACAAAGTAGTTACCTTCTTTACGATCTATAATGCAACGAAACGTCTCCCCTACTTTCTTTTGGTTCAATTCCCAAGAAATTTGAGATTGAATTTCCATGATAATATTGGCGCGCTCTTGTTTTACTTCTTCTGGGACATCGTCTACCAAAGTATAGGCATGAGTATTTTCTTCATGGCTATAGGTAAAACAACCTAAACGCTCAAAACGCATGGCAATTACCCAATTTTTAAGAATCTCGAAATCTTCTTCAGTTTCACCAGGGTAACCTACAATCAAAGTAGTTCTAATGGTCATTTCCGGTACAGCAGCTCTAAACTCCTTTAACAACTTGGTTGTTTTCGCTTCTGTGGTACCGCGACGCATACTTTTAAGAATACGGTCAGATATGTGTTGTAATGGAATATCTAAATAGTTGCAAACCTTTGGTTCTCTATTCATTACATCTAACACATCCATCGGAAAACCTGCAGGAAAAGCGTAATGTAAACGTATCCATTCTATACCTTCTACCTTTACCAAAGCTTCTAAAAGCTCGGCAAGGTTTCTTTTCTTATATAAATCTAACCCGTAGTAGGTTAAATCTTGGGCAATTAAAATAAGCTCTTTGACACCTTTTGCCGCAAGTTTTTCAGCTTCGGTCACCAACTCTTCAATTGGAGTACTCTTATGCTTACCACGCATTAAAGGAATTGCACAGAAAGAACAAGGTCTATCACAACCTTCTGCAATTTTCAAATACGCATAATTCTTAGGTGTCGTCGTCAAACGCTCACCAATCAACTCATGTTTATAATCTGCACCCAGTGCTTTTAACAAACCTGGTAACTCACTGGTACCAAAGTATTCGTCAACATTAGGAATCTCTTTTTGTAAGTCTGGTTTGTAACGCTCACTCAAGCAACCAGTAACAAAAACTTTATCTACCGCACCTACTTCTTTCTTTTGAACATATTCTAAAATGGTATTAACACTTTGCTCTTTAGCATTGGCAATAAAGCCACAGGTGTTAATTACAACTATGTTTCCTTCTTCTTCATGTACAACTTCTTTGTCGTTTGCCTTCAATTGGCCCATGAGTACTTCAGAATCATATACATTCTTTGAACAACCTAGAGTTACTACGTTGATTTTGTTCTTCTTAAGGGTTTTTGTCCTCATAATTTAAATTGGGGTGCAAAAATACGATTTGGGTACTTAAAAACGTTAGATATGGACAAATTTACTTGTAATCTTTATTTGATTACAGTTCATCAAGACCCAAATCTTAAATTAACCATGAAATTCTCCCAATATTTCAGGCTATTTGCCCTATCATTAATTGTAGCTTCATGCTCCAAAGATTCTGAACCTACATCAGAAACTGGTAAAAGTGGCGTACCTCCCGAGGTATCACCTATACCTACAGAAACTTATTTCCCTCCAATTTCAAGAGCTAACGAATGGGAAACCATATCTATGGAAACCTTAGGTTGGAACGAAGATGAAGTAAGTAATCTATATTTCTTCCTAGAAAACAATAATACCGATGCTTTTATTATCCTAAAGGATGGCAGAATAGTAATAGAAAAATACTTTGGCGATTTTAAGTCTGATGACAATCATGCATGGAACTCTGCCGGGAAAAATTTAACGGCAATGCTTACAGGTATTGCACAAGAAGAGGAGTTTCTCAAAATTACAGATACCACATCTACTTATTTAGGTGAGGGCTGGTCAAGCATGCCTTTAGAACAAGAACTGAACATTACCATAAAAAATCAATTGACGATGACCACTGGTCTAGATTATACAGGTGATGATATTTTCTGTACCGAACCAGAATGTCTGTCTTACTTAAATGATCCTGGCACATTTTGGTATTATCATAATGCACCATATACATTATTAGATGATGTCATTGCCAATGCTACCGAAACCGATTTTAATTCCTATTTCTCAGAAAAAATCAAAGAACCAATTGGCATGCAAGGTCTGTTCTTTAAAGTAGGATACAATAATGTATTCTTTAGTTCTGCACGAAGTATGGCTCGTTTTGGAATTTTAAATTTGAATCAAGGTAACTGGGATGGAACACCCATTCTATCTGACCAAAGTTACTTTAACACCATGATCAATAGTTCTCAAGATTTAAATCCTTCTTACGGATATTTGTATTGGTTAAACGGTAAAAGTAGTTTTAGACTACCAAGTACTGTAGAAGAATTTACAGGTAGCTTAATACCTAATGCCCCTGCTGATATGTATGCCGGACTTGGATTAAATGACCAAAAACTATATATGGTGCCAAGCCTAGATTTAGTAGTCGTACGTATGGGCGGTGCTAGTAATGAAGAACTTTTAGGACCTTCTAGTTTCGATAATGAAATATGGGAGCTGATCAATGCTATCATCGATTAGTTTTTCTTTCTATTTAAACACATCTTATATTCGTAGTCTACACTTAGCAAATAAGTATGCTTACTTTTGTATAAAATTGTAAAATGGATTTTAGAAGTATTGCAGAAAAAAGATACACTACACAGAAATATAATGTTTCTAGAAAAATCTCAAATTCAGATATTGAAGATTTAAAACACATTCTAAAATTAAGTCCGTCTTCTATTAATAGTCAACCCTGGTTATTCACATTCGTTTCTAATGAACAGGTGAAAAATGCCTTAGCTGAAGCTTCATATTCTAATGCCCCTAAAATAAAAAATGCTAGTCATTTGGTCGTTTTTAGTGTAATGGATAACCTTGAAGAGTTTGAAAAACGTGTTGAAGAAAATTTACTTGAAAACTCTATTAAGTTTTATAAGCAATACATAAAAACGCAATCAAAAGAGAAAACGGTTAATTGGTTATCTCATCAAGTGTATATTACGTTAGGATTCTTTTTGGCCGCATGTGCATCTATGGAAATAGATTCCACTCCTATGGAAGGTATAGACGCTACTAAATACAAGGACATACTTAGTATTGAAGATCACAAGGTTTTATTTTCAGTGGCAATTGGCTACCGAGATGAAAATGATACTACACAACCCAATTTAATAGGTAAATCTAGATTGGCTGCAGATACCGTGATTCAATCAATTGATTAGTCTAAGATTTTAAACTTCTTTAGCCAATTCAAATACCGTAATTTCTGGTCTTACATTAAAACGCACTTGACGCAAACAACCTAATGCGCTATTAATATACAGTGTTCTTCCGTCTTTTAAATCTTTAATACCGGCATCGTAATTTTTGTTTTTAACGGGTAAAATAAGTGGCGGCAAAAAAGGTGGTTTAACTTGTCCGCCATGAGTATGACCAGAGAGTATCCAACCCTCAAAATTATTCCAAACGGGAAGATCACATACATCCGGATTGTGACATAGGGTAATATTTGCTTTCTCAGGATTGTATTTTGCAATAGCTTTTTCAGGATAAAAATTACTTCCCCAAAAATCATCCATACCCATAAAATTGAGTCCGTTAATTTCCACGGCATCATTTCGCAGCATCGTTACCCCTACATTTTCTAAACTCTTCGTGATTTTTTGCGCGACATCATCTTCTACAAAATCGATTCCATAATCGTGATTACCTAATATACCAATGGTACCCAAAGTGCCTTTAACCACAAATTTTAATACCTCTTGCAACTGGTTTAGTTGTTCATTATCTTCATAGGTAACATAGTCACCGGTATACACCACAAAATCAGGATTCAATTCTTGGGCTTCCCTAAATGAATCTATGATGTATTGATAATCAAAAGAATTGCCAATATGCACATCACTTATTTGCATTACCGTTTTACCAACCAGTGAATCCGGTAAGTTCTTCAAAGGCATATTTACATACACAAACTGCATCCAAAAAGGCTCTATTTGCCAACTGTACAATCCTGTTAACAAACCTAGCCCCGCTACCCACTGAAAAGTCTTTTTGACAAAGTTTCTTCTTTTCATTTTAAGTAATCAAATTTAGTTTTGATATGCTTCAGGTGTCACACGCTTTTGAAATTTGTCTTCATATGATTTTCCCAGCCTTAACAGTTGCGCCTCTGAAAACTGTTTTCCTATAAAAGTTAAGCTTATCGGCTCGCCCGATATTTTATACCCCATAGGTATTGTCAAAGCAGGGTATTTGGCAACTGCAGCATAACCTGCGTGGTAATTATTAATAGATAAAACAGCATCCAGCTTGTACTTATCCATCGCTGTATCGAAGAAAGATCGTCCATTTGTTTCAAGATTAGATTTTATCTCCTCTAATTCGGTCGTTGTAGTAGAATCTGAAAGTATTCCATTGAACAATGCTTGACCATATGGTATTCTAACCAATGAATCCGTATTATTAAATGCCACCGCATCTGTAATTGAAGAAATTTTTACTAATTCAGGGTTGGTATACTCCTTTAGATACGACTTTAAATCATTTCGCATATCAATATTTAAAATACTTAGAAAGCCATCCATGGCAACTTCTGGCGGTGTAAACGTTACAATTGTTGCACCAGCTTCTTTTAAATCTTCAATGGTTTGTTTATAAATACTATCAGTCTCCACCAGTTCTTTGATAGCACCCAATCTCATTTCTGAAAAAGGTATGGGATGTAATCCTGCAGATAAAACACCCGGAAAATTATCTTCTACAGAAGCGGCATCCAATTTATCATAACCCAACATAGCAGACAATAAAATGGCATTATCCTTAACGCTCTTTGTCATAGGACCGGGAGTATCTAATGTGCTAGAAATAGGAACTATGCCTGACCTACTCAATAAGCCTATAGTTGGTTTTAAGCCTACTACAGAATTTTGACTACTTGGTGATAAAATAGAACCCGAGGTTTCCGTACCTACTGCTGCAACTGCATAATTTGCCGCAACGGCCGTACCACTTCCAGAACTTGAACCACCTGTTTCAAAGACTCTTCTCCCGTAAGGATTTAGTGTTTGACCACCATAAGCACTATACCCTACTGGACAACCTGAGCATAAAAAATACGCCCATTCACTTAAATTTACCTTTCCTAAAATTAAAGCACCGTTCTTTTTTAATTGTTGAACGATAAACGAATCATCAACTTCATTATCCATTAAGGCAATTGAACCCGCTGTCGTTTTCATACCCAATGTATTAATATTGTCTTTCAGCAAAATAGGCATACCATAAACTGGGTGCTGAACTTGAGCCGCTATTCCTTTTTCATTCTGCCTATCTAATTCTCGGGCTTGGTTTACTACATCTTTATTAAGAGCGATGACAGTATTTAAAGTTGTCGTATTATCCAGTTCATACTTATAAATACGATGTAAATAAAACAACACTAGATTTTCATAAGTAAGCCTACCCTCTTTTATATGATTTCTAATAACAAAAATATCTTGTTCCAAAATCATGGGAAGTAACTCTTTATATTGAGCCTTAGTAAACTTAGAAACCTCTTCATTCAAAGGCATAAAAACCTCATTCTTATCTAATACCTTAGATTGAATCAGCTTGTACTGCATACGTCCATTCTCGTGATCAGCATTGTCAGCAACTTCAGTAGAATCATTATAGGGAGTCCAAAGAACTACTTCCTCTTTTTTCGTTTCTTGCTTGTTCTTACATGCACTTATAACAATGATTAATAATAATAATAATACAAGTTTTTTCATACTGTTATTTATTTGTTTGAATAGTTTTCCATTTCATGATATCATTCTTGTTCAATCGAACAAATTCATCTTTACCTTCTTTTTCGGCTAGACTTATGGAAATGTTAGATGCATTGATGGCAGCTTCATATTTTTTTAAATCTCCCAATATTAAAGATCTCACCCTATAAAAGTAGTATGTATCACCTCCCAATTCAATTGCTTTATCAACATAATCAAGTGCCTCTTTGGGGTGCAAATCCTGCTCTTGATAATATCGTGCAATTTCGTAATAAGTTTGTGCAGTGGGTTCTTTTAATAATAATTCATCTATCTGTTCTTGCATCATAGATGTTGTATCAAACATTATAGGAATTACTACTTGAGTAGTTCCCCAATTTAAATAAATTGATGCTTGGTTGTGATCAATATTATCGAACGAAATTAAAAATGTCTCCTGAAAATCGTTTTTATGTGTGGGCGTAACCGTAAACCGTAATGCATCTTCTTCAGCATTGTAATTCGCCCTGCCATCTCCCCAATGTGTAGTATTGTTATGAAAAACTATTTGCCATTCTTCTTCCTCAGGAAAAGCATATAGGGCATAAGTACCTTTAGCAAGTTTATTTCCATCTATTAAAACATCAGTACTAAAAGTAATTTTGGTAGATTCATTGGCTCCTACCCTCCAAATACGACCGTTAGGTACTAGACCAGGTTCACCGTTAGGTTGATTGCCAAATAAAGTGCGACCTTTAGCAGATGGTCTTGAATATGCTATAGTAATTTTTGAAAGCCCGACTTCTTGTTCAATCTTAGCAAACGGACTAGCTTTAGGGTGGTTCATTTGCCCCCAACTCAGATTACATATTAAAAGAGGAAGTATGAACCAGCCGTATCTCAATTTTAAATTTTAAAGAATGAATCTACAAACTCGTGCTTATTGAAAGCCTGTAAATCTTCGATACCTTCACCTACACCAATATACTTTACCGGAATTTTGAATTGATCAGAAATACCGATAACAACACCACCTTTTGCCGTACCATCTAATTTGGTGATGGCTAAGGCAGTTACTTCCGTAGCCTTTGTAAACTGTTTTGCTTGTTCAAATGCATTTTGACCTGTAGAACCATCTAATACCAATAATACTTCATGCGGCGTATCTTCAACTACCTTCTGCATTACACGTTTAACCTTGGTCAACTCATTCATTAAGTTCACCTTATTATGCAAACGCCCAGCCGTATCTATGATAACTACATCTGCATCTTGGGTAACGGCAGAACTCAACGTATCAAAAGCAACGGATGCAGGATCACTTCCCATTTGTTGTTTTACAATGGGTACATCTACACGATCAGCCCAAACTTGTAACTGATCAATTGCAGCTGCTCTAAATGTATCTGCAGCACCCAACACTACTTTTAAACCCTGGTTTTTAAATCTATGTGCCAACTTACCAATAGTGGTTGTTTTACCAACACCATTTACACCAACGACCATTATTACATAGGGCTTTTTATCTTTTGGTATCTGAATATCGCCAGTTTCACTGTCATTAGTTTCAGAAAGTAGACCAGCAATTTCAGCTCTTAAAATAGAGTTAAGCTCATCTGTACCTACATACTTATCTCGAGCTACCCTTGCTTCTATTCTTTCAATAATTTTCAATGTAGTATCTACACCAACATCTGAAGAAACCAGTACTTCTTCAAGATTATCTAGAACATCATCATCAACTTTAGACTTACCGGCAACTGCTTTTCCTAATTTAGAAAAAAAGCTTGTTTTTGTTTTCTCCAAACCTTTATCTAAGGTTTCCTTTTTCTGAGAAGAAAATATTTTTTTAAATAAACTCATTTTTGATTGTATGGTTAGTCAAATATAAAAAATTAAAAAGCCCCTTTCGTAGGAAAGGGGCTCAATAACTACTAAAAGTTATATTTCTTATTTCTTGGCAATCCAAGCATCTACCAATTCTGGTGGCATTACTTGTTCTACAAAAACGTAAGCACCTGATTTTGGTGACTTAACCATTTTTATAGCTTTTGTCAATCTTTTAGAACTTGTCTGTAAACTTGCTACGGTTTTCTTAGCCATGACTTATATTTTTTGTGATTCTCTAAAGTGAAAATCTATTTAATTTCTTTGTGAAGGGTCATTCTCTTAAGAATAGGATTGAATTTTTTAATTTCCAATCTCTCAGGAGTATTCTTCTTATTCTTGGTAGTGATATATCTTGAAGTACCTGGTTGACCAGATTCTTTATGCTCAGTGCATTCTAATATAACTTGTATTCTATTACCTTTCTTTGCCATCTTATCGCTCTATTTTCCAGATTACTTAATAACGAATCCTTTTGCTTTTGCTTCTTTTAAAACAGCAGATATACCTTTCTTATTGATACTTTTTAAAGCTCTTGTAGATACTTTAAGAGTTATCCAACGGTCTTCCTCTGGAATGTAAAAACGTTTTTTAGATAGATTTACATCAAATCTTCTTCTAGTTTTATTAATGGAAAACGAAACATTGTTTCCAAACATCGCCTTCTTACCCGTAATTTCACAAACTTTTGACATCGTGCTGACTTTTTCTTTTAAACAGGGTGCAAATTTATATCTTTTTTATCGTTCCAACAACAATAAAGATCACATTTTTAAAATTTCTTTTTGAAGAAGCTCAAATGCCTTATTCACAGACTTTTCCACAACTCTCTCACGGGTGCTTCCCATTTGAAATTTTTGTACATATTTTGACTTCGGACCATCGATCGCAATAAATACCGTTCCAACCTCTGCATTTGAATCTCCTTTTGTAGGTCCTGCATTACCAGTTGTTGCTATTGCATAATCGGTTTTTAGCAATTCTTTTGCCCCTTTTGCCATTGCCGTAGCAACTTCTGCACTAACTACAGAATATTGATCTACAATTTCTTTAGGTACATTCAATACATTTATTTTTGCTTCTGTAGCATAACTGACCACACTTCCTTTAAAATAATTGGACGCACCAGGTATTGAAGTAATCTTCTCGGCAATTTTACCACCTGTAAAACTCTCTGCAGTGGATAAGGTTAAATTTTTGCTAGTCAATAATTTCGCTACAATCTCTTCTATACTTTCGTCATCTTCAAGACCGAATATAATATCATCGATTAAAGGGTGTAATTTTTCAATTTCAGCGTTCATCGCCGTTTCCAACTCATCAAGACTAGGTCCTTTACCCGATAAACGCAACCTCACTTTACCTAGATTAGGTAAATAAGCTAATTTTATATTAACCGGCAATGCACCTTCCCAAACCTCTAAACGTTTGGCAATTGCACTTTCTCCCAAACCATAAGTAACTACAGTTCTATGGATAATATGTGGTCTTTTATAATAAGATGCCAATTTAGGAATCACAGATTCCGTCATTAGGTGCTTCATTTCAAAAGGCACACCCGGCATAGAAATAAACGTAACTTCATTTTCCCTTATCAACATACCAGGAGCGGTACCATTGGCATTATGTAAGACTTCTGCCTTACTAGGTACTAGAGCCTGCATCCTATTGATATCGGATATTGGGGTATTACTTATATATTTTGCGAACAGCTCTTCTACATGCGCCAATACCTCTGCGTTCTCAATAAGGGTATCATTAAAGAACTCACATAAAGTATGTTTGGTAATGTCATCTTTTGTAGGACCCAGACCACCTGTGATGATGACTACATCTACGCGTTCTGATGCATCTTTAAAAGCATTTAATAAATGTTCGCGTTCATCTTGAATAGAAGTTATTTGATAAACCGAGATACCAATCTTATTTAACTCCTTACCTATAAATGCAGAGTTGGTATCAATAACTTGACCGATGAGAATTTCATCGCCAATAGTAATAATTTCTGCAAGCATTATAACTGGAAGTCATTTTTTAATTCTGCCACAACCTGATTGATATCGGTCTTTAGCATTGGAAATCTTTTCTCGATCTCCGCCATATTAGCCTCTTGCTTACCTAAAGTTTCTAACTCCAAGGCTATGGCACGTGTTTGTTCCATTCCTAGCAGATCAACATTTGGCTTTATTTTATGAGCAAGTTTATATACTTGATCATGGTCTTTTTCTTGAAGGGCTTTTTCTAGAGCCTCTAAATCTTCAGGTACTTCTTCCAAAAAAACAGATATAACAGAATTTATAAAATCCTGATCCCCCTCTGCCATCTCATTAATCTTATCCAGGCTATAAATCATTACTTAATTTTTAAGTTAAAAAGCTCTTTGTCTTCCAAACTACCCGTAAGATAGTCATTTGGACTTATTTTCCCAACACCCGCAGGTGTTCCGGTAAAAATAATATCTCCTTTTTTTAACATAAAGAACGTTGAAACATAAGCAATTATTTCATCTATCTTCCAAAGCATTAAACTGGTATTGCCATCTTGAACGACTTCACCATTCTTTAACAACTTAAAATTTAGGTTATTAATATCCTCAAAATCAGTTTTAGGAAGCCATTCCCCTATCACAGCAGCACCATCAAAACCTTTCGATTTTTCCCATGGCAACCCCTTATCTTTTAATTTCGATTGCAAATCTCTTGCAGTAAAATCTATACCCAATCCTATTTCATCATAGTAAGTAGGTGCAAATTCCTTAGCTATATGCTTACCTACTTTTTTAATTTTCACCAAGACCTCAACCTCATAATGCACATTATCCGTAAATTCTGGAATATAAAAATCTTGCTGTTTAGGCAAAACAGATGAATCTGGCTTTATAAAAACCACCGGTTCTTCCGGTCTCTCATTCTTCAGTTCATCAATATGTGCTGTATAATTTCTACCTATGCATATAATTTTCATCCGGACTTATTTTTTCTTAGATAATTTTAAACTGATGGCAGGTATTAAGTTTTCATTATTACCAGGTGCCTTTATCCCAAATTCATTCCACTCGCCCATACCGTAAACCATAGTTTTAAAATTTTGATTCTTCTGATATACCGCAGCAAATGTAGGAGCAAAACGATCTTCCACTACATTCTTATTTGTAATGGCGTGTTTGTACGTATTTGTATACCAATTATAAGGAAGGAAAATCCACTCTAGTCCAATATACACACCTTCGTCTGGCATTCTTATACCCATGCTTGAAAGATCTATGGAAACATAATCTTCTTTTGTAGAGCTCTCTAATATGATGCTTTTGCGAATTAAATCGTGATTTGGTTTACGTGTCTTTATATCTACATCATAAACACGAAGTCTAAATTTAGACGAAGCTCTTTTAAACTTGCTATTCTGTTGTACATGAATAGTTATTTTCTGCAGATACTTTTTGGCAGCACCTATATTTGGAAAATATAAAGCCAATACCCAAGGGGTCTCTGCAGAGGAGAATCCACTTTTAATACTATACGAGCTCACAGGATTTAACACTTGTGAATCACCCAAACTTTGAGAAACCACCACTTCTTCAAGCTCAAAGGTTTCTTCTTTCATGTAAATTTTCTTCTGTTCAGAAATTACCTTTGCAGGCATTATGGTGTCTTTAAATCCTAATGCTGAAATATGCACCTCCCGCTCTAAATATGATTCAGGAACATCTATATAAAAATATCCTTTTTCATCACTAGAAGTTCCTTTGAGCGTTTTTAAAAAACTTATGTTGGCATACGGCACTGCGGTTTTGGTTTTATCATCATATACATGACCTTCAACCAAAACTTCTTGGGCGTGACCAACACCCATTATCAATAAAAATAATACTAAACAAATTCTCATTTTAACCTAATTTATTATTGAGTTTGCTCAGTTTAATTTGAGTAAGAATCTTTTTAGTATATAATGGGAAATCTGCATTTAGCATCCACCCAAAATAACCTGGTTCATTTTCTAAAACCGCATGTACTTTTTTGCCTTTATGCTTACCAAAAGAGAAAACTTCTTCTCCTTCTTCATCCATTGCTATAAAACCTGCGAAATCTACAGATTGCTTTCTTCTTGAGAATTCTGATAGTTTTTTAATATTGTTTTCCAAGTCAGGATACCTATCTAACTGAGAAAGCAACACCTCATAAGTAGCATTAGTATCTGCCGCAGCACTGTGGGCATCGGTAAGGTCTTTATCGCAATAAAATTTATAAGCAGCTTCTAGGGTACGTTTTTCCATTTTATGAAAAATGGTCTGTACATCTACAGATACCGTATTTTTCATATCAAAATCTATATCTGCACGCAATAATTCTTCTGCCAACAAAGGAATATCGAATCGGTCAGAATTGAATCCACCTAAATCACTATCCTTTATAATCTTATAAATTTCTTTAGAAAGTTCTTTGAAGGTTGGCTCGTTAGCCACCTTTTCATTGGTAATACCATGAACGGCAATTACCTCTTCCGGTATCACCATTTCAGGATTCACCAGCCATGTTTTACTTTCTTTATTACCGTTAGGGTATACTTTTAAAATCGCTATTTCTACAATACGATCTTTTGCCACATTGATCCCAGTTGTCTCTAAATCAAAGAAACAAATAGGTCTGGTAAGCTTTAATTCCATAAGTGTTCAACTTTTAACAAAAATACACTTTCGTTTTTTAGACACATAAAATTACTAGGGATTAATTTTATTTCAAATCAAAAAGCTGAAGAAAATACGGATTTGCCTAAATAGTAAATCCATTTTACTTTAACCAAATCAACATGTATAATGAATTAAAAACTATACAATTAGAAAAAAAATACCCCATTATACATTTTGTATAATGGGGTACTATAATTATAATATCTCTTTAGGTTTACACCTCTCTATTAACATCCCAACCTTCCAGATAGTCTGCAACAGCTTTGGCGAACATACTACCTAAAGCGCCATTAACCACTCTGTGATCATAGCTATGAGATAAATACATTTTACTACGTACTGCAATTACATCACCTTCCGAAGTTTCAATAACCGAAGGAATTTTTCTTATAGCTCCTAATGCCATAATACCAACCTGTGGCTGATTGATTATAGGAGTTCCAAACACACTACCAAACGTACCAACATTGGTTACCGTATAAGTACCACCCTGCACCTCATCTGGCTTAAGCGCATTGTTTCTAGAACGGTCTGCCAAATCATTTACAACTTTAGCTATACCTAATAGATTTAATTGATCCGCATTTTTTATTACCGGCACTATCAAATTACCATCTGGCAGAGCTGCCGCCATACCTATATTAATATTCTTCTTTTTTATAACCGTATCACCATCAACTGAAATATTCATCATAGGATATTTCTTTAATGCCACGGCAACAGCTTCCATAAAAATTGGTGTGAACGTAAACTTCTCACCTTCTCTTTTAAAGAATGCATCTTTAATTTTATTACGCCATGTAACAATATTGGTTACATCTACCTCTATAAAACTCTGTACATGTGCAGATGTAGTAACACTATCCGTCATATGTTTGGCAATTAACTTGCCCATTCTAGTCATAGGTATTACCTCATCGCCACGAGAAACCTGCATTTTTGGTTTTTCTGGAGCAGGGGCATTAGCTGGCGTTGGTGCTGGAGCACTTGCCGGAGCGGCCGGTGCCGCCTTAGCCGTCACTGCAGGCGCTGCAACTTTTTCCTGTGTTGGAGCGGGGGCAGCTACCTTAACCGGTGCCTCAACCCTATCTTGTACAACAACTCTTTCTGGAGTTGCTACCTTTGCAACCGGCTTACTTTCTCCGGTTTTAACGTAGTTTAATATATCATCTTTGGTTACTCTGCCGTCCTTGCCTGTTCCTGAAATTGTTTCAAGAACTTCAAAAGAAATACCTTCTTCTTTTGCTATGTTCTTAACTAAAGGAGAGTAAAAACGATCAGAAGTTCCATTTAATTGCGCCGTAGATGTCTCTGCTCTTGCATGCATCACCGCTGATTCTGCCGCTGCAACCATTTCTTGAAGAACCGGCTCTGGTTCTGCTATATCTTGAACGGTATCTGTAGAATCACTTACATCAACATCACCACCTACTTGAATTATTGCTACTGTTTGACCTACCTCTACCACATCATCAACATTAAAGCATTTTTCAATTAAAACACCATCAACCTCACTTGGCACTTCACTATCAACCTTATCCGTAGCAATTTCAAAAATGGCTTCGTCCATCTCAATCGTATCACCTACCTCTTTCAACCATGACGTCAATGTTGCTTCTGCAACACTCTCTCCCATACGTGGTAGTTTCAATTCAAATTTTGACATATCGATAATTTAAAGCTTGTTTTGTTTATGTTTTTTGCAAAAATAATAAAATAAATACCTTTTTATTGATATTTAAACGAAAATCAAGTACTAATCTTGTCTTAACGACCCTTCAAATGGCACCCTATTTAAGATACTACGACCCAAAGTGACCTCATCTGCATACTCCAATTCATCGCCAACCGCTATTCCTCTTGCTATGGTAGACGTTTTTACATCCAATCCTTCTATCTGTCTAAAAATATAAAAATTGGTGGTATCGCCCTCCATGGTAGAACTCAACGCAAAAATCAACTCCTTTATTACGCCTTTTCTCACTTTATCCACCAAAGTTCCTATTTTCAAATTTTGTGGACCAATGCCTTCCATAGGGGATATTTTACCACCAAGAACATGGTACTTACCCCTAAATTGACCTGTATTTTCAATTGCCATGACATCTCTAATATCTTCAACGACACAAACCAATGCGCCATCTCTTTTAGGATTGGCACATATTTCGCACATGGTCGTATCTGAAATATTATGGCAATTTTCACAAAATTGTATTCTACCTCTTAAATCTACTAAAGACGTAGAAAGATTTTCTGTACGCTGTTCTGGCTGTTTTAATAAATGCAATACCAAACGTAATGCAGTACGCTTACCAATACCTGGTAATTGCGAAACTTCATACACTGCGTTTTCCAATAATTTAGATGAGAAATCCATAAGTTTTTGTCGGGATAAATTTACAACTAAACTTGAAAATCAACTCTTACGGTTTTCATAAAATTATTTAACATTTAAAAATTATCGAAAAAATCTTACCAACAACCGCTATTTTACGTAACCAGCTTCAATAGCAGTAAGCAACATTGCCAATTTAATAGCTTCTGCACCATTTTCATTTAACCACCATTCATGAAGTGAATGTGCTCCACCGCCAATACCTCCTCTACCAATGGTAATTGCCGGTATGCCCATTGAAATAGGAATATTACTATTTGTAGAACCCCTAGTAAGACTTGGCTTATAACCAAATAAATTAGTAGCACTAATGGCACGTTGCACTAAAGGAGTGTCTAATGAAAGCTCGCCCGATGGTCTATCGCCAATTTTTATAAGCTCTAATGATATTTCATCATCAATACCTGTTTTATTATATGCCTTTAAAGCAGTTTCCATAGATTCTTTAAAAATAGCTTCTACTTCTTTTAATCGACCACTATCAACAGACCGCATATCAACTTCCATCCAAGATTCAAAAGGAATAGAATTAACCGAAGTACCTCCTCCTATTCTACCAATATTAAAACTTGTTTTAGCTCCTTCATCGGTAAATGCTTTAGCATTTTCAGTAAACTCCTTAATAGCAAAACCAAGTGCATGATGTGGATTTGCCAATCCGAATGCACCCCATGAATGCCCTCCTTTTCCTTTAAACAGCGCCTTATACCTTACAGAACCTAATCCCGCATTATTAACTCTGCCAACCGTACCACCATCTATAGATATCCATGAATCTATTTTTGTAGCCCCATCTCTGAACAAATGCTTTACCCCACGTAAATCTCCTAATCCTTCTTCACCTACAGAACCAACAAACCAAACATCTGCCTCAGTACTTACATCAGCTTTCTTCATAGCTTTAAAAATAGCTAGTAACATTGCTAACCCTCTGGTATCATCTCCAACGCCTGGTGCAACTAAAGTATCTCCTTTTTTAACCACTTTTACATTTGTCCCTTCTGGGAATACGGTATCTAAATGAGCATCTAAAACAACTATTTTACCGCCCATTGTTCCTTTTTTTATTGCTATAACATTACCGACTTCATCTATTGAAACTTCATCTAAACCTGCTTCCATAAACATTTCCTTAAATGCTTCTGCCCTCTCAGCTTCCATAAAAGGTGGAGCAGGAATTTCTGTTAACGTAATTAAATCACGTTCTGTTTCATCCTCGATAGCATCTATAATCTCAAAAGCATTTTTTATTTTTTTATCTTTTAGAAGCTTACCGACTGCCTTATCAATTTTCTTATCCGCAACTACACTCTCTTGACCCTTTAATACATTACTTAATAGCAAGCCGAAAATCAGTAAACCTAAAAAGCTTTTATTTTTCAAAAGATGCCCCTTATTCATAATTATTTTTATTTAGAATTTGATATTCGATAAGGTATCAAAATTAAATCGGTAATAAAATGTAAACCAACTTTATCAGTTCTTAATTAAAGTATTCTCAAATTAAGCTCCAAGATTTTAAGTTATCTCACAAGCTCCTTTAACTTTTTGTAATTTGCCGCAAATTTTACACCATGAACGCCTCTCATATTTTACTTTTAATTTCTGGCTACTTTGTTTTACTGTTGATTATTTCATATTTCACTGGTAAAAACGATTCTAACGAAGATTTTTTTAAAGCAGGTAAACAGTCGCCATGGTATTTGGTAGCATTTGGTATGGTGGGCGCCTCTTTATCTGGTGTTACCTTTATTTCTGTACCAGGTTGGGTAAAGGCTTCTGAATTCAGCTATATGCAAGTTGTTTTTGGGTATTTTTTAGGCTACATGGTTACCGCGTTTGTACTGCTTCCTATTTATTACAAGCAGAATGTAACCTCTATTTATCAGTATTTAGATGATAGATTTGGTTTTGTAAGTTATAAAGTGGGTGCTATTTCATTTTTTATCTCTAGAGTGCTTGGCGCTGCTTTTCGTTTATTTCTGGTAGCTATTGTTCTTCAGCAATTCGTGTTCGATGCTTGGAACGTTCCTTTTGAAATTACTGTTATTCTATCCATACTACTAATTTGGATCTATACTTTTAAAGGCGGAATTAAAACAATTGTTTGGACCGATACCTTGCAAACTTTGTTTATGTTGATATCAGTGGGGTTATCCATTTATTTTATACTCGAAAAAATGGATTGGACTTTTATGGAGTTTCTAAACTCTCCTGAATTAGGTCAGTATAGCAAAACCTTTTTTATTGACGATCTTTCTTCTAAAAACCATCTGGTAAAATCGTTTTTAGGTGGAATGTTCATTACCATATGCATGACGGGACTTGATCAAGATATGATGCAAAAAAACCTAACATGTAGAAACTTAGGTGAGGCTCAAAAAAATATGGTTAGCTTCAGTATTGTATTGGTGGTAGTTACATTTGTTTTTATGCTTCTTGGTGCTCTGTTATTTATTTATGCAGATGCACACAACATTGCATTACCCCTTATGGACGGCTCACCGAAGTCTGATCTTTTATTTCCAGAAATAGCACTAAATAGTGGTTTAGGCATAACGGTTGCCGTAACGTTTATGTTAGGTTTAATTGCAGCTGCTTACAGTAGCGCAGACAGTGCACTTACCTCTTTGACCACATCATTTTGTATAGATTTTCTTGGAACAGAGAAAAAATCTGAACAAATAGCAAAAAAGACCCGTAGAATGACCCATGTAGGCATGAGCATTTTGTTAATTCTAGTGGTTATATCTTTTAAATATATATTGGATAAAAATGTAATTGACGGGCTGCTCACTGTTGCCTCATACACCTACGGACCGTTACTAGGATTATTCTCTTTCGGAATTTTCACCAAACATCAAGTAAAAGATAAATATGTATGGATTGTAGCTCTGGTTTGCGTCTCCATAATTCTCATTATAGCGAAGCTACCTAGTGACTATTTTGGTGGTTATGTCTTCGGATATGAACTTTTACCGTTGAATGGTCTGCTAACCTTTGTAGGATTATGGCTCATTCGTAAAAAAAGGCTGTAGCCAGTATTAGCGATATTACTTAATATTGACCAGTTCCTAAAAGTACCAAGGTACAAGCTACATCCACCTCTATACCGCTATTTTCCAATAGCTTATAAAACTCGTAATTTTCCGTTCCGGGATTAAAAATCACTCGTTTTGGTGCCAAAGAAATAATACTATTATAATATTCTTCTTGTCTTTTTGGATTAATATATAGGGTAATTGTATGAATATCACTAATTTTGTCTAAAGTGTTATTGATACTGACACCAGAAACCTCACCTTCACTTAATCCAAAAGCTAAGGTTTCAACCCCCGAATCAACAAGTCTATGTATCGCTAAATTGCTATATCGATTTGGTTTTAAGGAGGCTCCGAACACTAGGGTCTTTTTCATGATAAAAAAATGTTAAAAGAGGACTAATATGTAACTAATAAGACAATATTTCGTCTATTAGTAAAGTTAGATACTCTTACGAGTTTAAAAATATTGTTGGTAACGCTATATGTTTATAGTTAATGGTTAGTGTTTAGTATAGCCTATCAGCATTTGAAGCCCGGCTTCCAATTTATTTTGGAATGTTCGGGTTTCTTCTTTTTTACACTTGACAAAAGCTTACCATATTAAGTGCACTTCATTTTTTCGATATATCGAATGAAGAAGTAACATTTAGAACATAATTACGTCTATTACTTTATATAGGGATGTTTAATAAAGAAGATTGGTTGGTTTTTTCTTATTAAGTAAAACTATATAGCACCCATAGCCAAAACTATGGGTGCTTTATTTTTACCATCTAATAATTACACTGCCCCAGGTAAAACCACTACCAAATGCAGCTAAAACAACTAAGTCTCCACTTTTCACCTTACCTTCTTCCCATGCTTCTGTAAGTGCAATAGGGATAGATGCAGCTGTAGTGTTACCATATTTCATAATGTTATTGAAAACCTGGTCATCACTTAACTGAAATTTCTTTTGAATAAATTGAGATATTCTCAAGTTAGCTTGATGCGGAACCAACAAATCAATATCGGTCGCATTCAATTTATTTTTCTCCAAACCTTCTACAATAACCTCACTGAAACGAACAACTGCATTTTTAAATACAAATTGACCATTCATATGCGGATAATAAGATTCGTCATTAGGATCGTTATCTTCAATGATATCGGTTACCCATCTATTACCCATACCAGGTGCAATTAAAGAAAGCTCTTCTGCATGCTGACCTTCTGAATGTAGATGTGTTGACAATATACCTTTGGTAGTATCTTCTTCTCTAGTTAATACTGCCGCACCGGCACCATCACCGAAAATTACTGAAACTCCCCTACCTCTTGTGGTCATATCCAAACCATGAGAATGTAATTCAGAACCAATAACTAGTACATTTTTATACATACCCGTTTTTATATACTGATCTGCAATAGAAACAGCATACACAAAACCAGAACATTGATTTCTAACGTCTAATGCACCAACAGTTTTAATACCTAAATCTCGTTGTACCAATACACCAGGACCAGGGAAATAATAATCAGGACTCAAAGTTGCAAAAATGATAAAATCAATATCATCCTTATCTATACCAGCTCTTTCAATGGCAACTTTAGCGGCTTTCACACCCATAGTCGTGGTGGTGTCTCCATCACCTCTAACTACATGTCTTCTTTCTTTAATACCGGTTCTTTCTTGAATCCAAGCATCATTAGTATCCATCACTTTTGACAAATCATCGTTTGTCACTACGTTTTCAGGTACATAATGACCTAAGCCGATTATTTTTGAATTATACATAGTAATTTTTTAATCCTGATAAAACTCAGGTTGAATTAGTGTTGCAATATAAACAACTATTAAGAAATTTTTTTGAAAATATAACAATCATCTATTATTAAAATAAGCGAGAAATTACAAACTCAAATATTTCTGGTAGTCGTTTACTTTAATATTTGATTTTAAATCATGAAGAAGATTATAAAGACCAAAGAAGGTACGGTTCATGTACAAGAAATGCTTGGAACCTCTATTTCCATTCATTTTCCGTATTTGCTTATCTGAAGAGAATTGTTCTCCTAACGCCGCTATTTCACTCCAAAAAACCTCATCGCCAAAATCAAAATCTTCATTGTGAAATGGTGATGTAAATAAACTTAGCAATTGATGAAATATCGATTTAAAAAATAATATTTCTTCTGGAGTATCATTAGGCATCAATATTTCAAGCTCGTATAACTTTTCTGTAAACTTTTTATCATTTGATATCACCTCTGGTTTTGCCAGTTCAAAATACGGCACATAGAAAGAATCTGGCACTTCCTTAATGCAACCAAAATCAATTGCAATAAGCTCTTCATTATCATTCACCAAAAAATTACCAGGGTGAGGATCGGCATGTACTTTTCTTAATCCGTGAATTTGAAACATGTAGAAATCCCACAATGCCTGACCTAACTTATCTCCTGTTGCCTGAGAAAAATCTGTTTTTGTAAATTCACTCAAGTGTTTACCGGTCATCCAATCCATTGTAATTATACGTGAACTAGATAATTCTGTATAATATTTTGGGAAATTGATATTAGGTATTACTGAACATGCTTCGGTAATCTCTTTACTTTGTGAAACTTCTAAAATATAGTCTGTCTCTTCTACCAGTTTATTTTCAACTTCCTTAAAATATTTATCTGAATCTTTACCTTGAAGATTGAACATACGAATAGCAATAGGCTTTACAATCGCCAAATCGCTACTTATACTTTGTGCTACACCTGGATACTGAATTTTTACCGCTAAATTTTTACCGTCTTTGGTGGCTTTATGCACCTGACCTATACTAGCGGCATTTATTGAATCTTTATCGAATGTATCAAAAACTTCCTCTGGATACTTATCTAAATACTTTTTAAAAGTCTTTCTAACTAATGGTGCCGATAAAGGGGGAACTGAAAATTGTGAAAGTGAAAACTTCTCTACATAAGCATTAGGCAGTAAATTTTTCTCCATGCTCAACATCTGTGCAACCTTAAGCGCACTACCCTTCAACGATTTTAATCCGTCATAAATATCTGCGGCATTATCTTCGTTTAATTCGTCTTTAGTCGTGTCTGGATTTATGATTTTCTTGCCCAAATACTTGGCATAATTACCACCAATTTTAGCTCCGGTTTTCACCAGCTTGCTTGCACGCTCTATTTTTCCGGTAGGTATTTTATCAAGTGTTTTCAAATCGTATGATTTAGATTAGGCAAAGGTTTCCTTGTAAAGAAATTTCCCGAAGTCTAGAATATTCTCTAGTGGTGTGTTATCAAACACATCGAAAATGGTGTTTACAGATTTTTCAATAGCTACATCTGTTTTCTCAAATGCGGCAGAATCATCCGATTTCCAAAAATTCATTAAAAATATGGTCTGTAACCATGCCCCTTCTGAAAACAATTGCGGATTGTGTTTCGTAATTTTTAAATTCTTGTCTGCATTGCCATCTGCAATCAAGCCCTTAGAAAACTCCTTAATGTTTTTTCTAAGCCCTTTTAACTGCTCCATATTTTTGAACGGACCAGAAGCACTATCCATTATATATAAGATATAACTTCTATTCAATGTCAGTACTTCAAAAAAGGTATAGAAAAACGTAAGCATCTTTTCTCTATTGGTAAAATCTTGATACTCTTTATTTTTCTCTATTACACTAACTGTATTGAAATAAAATGTATTCCAAATACCTTTCTTAATGGCATCTATTGATCCAAAATGAAGATAAAAATCTGATTCTTCAATAGCATTTACTTTACAAAATTTATAGACCGTTTTAGGTAACTTCTCGTTTTCTAAAACGTAGTCCATAAACATTGTTATAATCGTCTCTTTTGTTACTTTTTTGGCTTTTGCAGGCATATCAAATTATTTTTATATGAGGTACGATGCAGATTTCATAGTTAGAAGATTTCATAAAACGTTAGTCTTTATTTAGCAAAAACGTGCTATTTTTAAATAGCACGTTTTCAAAACAACCTAACCAATAAATAATCAACATGTGATTATGCTTAAAATTCTTTTTCATAGCACTTTTTCATAACCACAAAACAAATATACATTATGTTTAACGTTTTTTAATATTTAATAAACAAAAATATATGTTAAACTTTTAAAGGCAGTAAACTGTCAGTTTGTCACAATATGCTATTGTGGTATTTTTTTTGATCAATAGCAACGAACAATCATTATTAATTATGGCCGCACTAACTGTGGCATAAAAAATATAAAAAATGGCAACAGGTAAAATTAATGTGTCCGTAGACAACATTTTTCCACTGATCAAGAAGTTCTTGTACAGTGATCACGAAATTTTTCTAAGAGAGTTAATTTCGAATGCAACCGATGCAACCTTAAAAATGAAGCACTTGACCACAATTGGCGAGGCAAAGGTTGAATATGGTAACCCTATTATAGAGGTTAAAGCAGACAAAGAAGGCAAAAAACTACATATCATTGACCAAGGTCTTGGTATGACAGAAGAAGAAGTAAAGAAATATATTAACGAGGTAGCTTTCTCTGGTGCTGAAGAGTTCTTGAACAAGTATGAGGACTCTGCTAAAGATTCAGGAATTATTGGTCATTTTGGACTTGGATTCTATTCTGCGTTTATGGTTGCCCATAAAGTAGAGATTATCACCAAGAGTTTTAAAGATGAGCCAGCGGTTCATTGGTCATGTGACGGTTCTCCAGAATTTATCATGGAACCAGCAGAAAAAGAAACGCGTGGTACGGAAATCATTCTTCATATCGCAGATGATTCTACCGAGTTTTTAGAAGATGGTAAAATAAACGAGCTTTTAAGTAAGTATAACAAGTTCATGCCTATTCCGATCAAATTTGGAATGAAAACTGAAACCTTACCAAAACCTGAAGGTGCAAAAGAAGAAGATCCTGCACCTACGAAAGAGGTTGATAATATCATTAACAACCCTAACCCAGCATGGACAAAGCAACCTGCAGATTTAAAGCCAGAAGACTATAAGAGTTTTTACAGAGAGCTTTACCCAATGCAGTTCGAAGAGCCTTTATTTCATATTCATTTAAATGTAGATTATCCTTTTAACCTTACTGGTATTCTATATTTCCCAAAACTTTCTAACGATTTAAATCAGCAGAAAGATAGAATTCAACTATACCAAAATCAAGTATTCGTTACTGATAACGTTGAAGGTATCGTTCCTGAATTCTTGACCATGTTACGTGGTGTTATAGATTCTCCAGATATTCCGCTAAACGTATCTCGTTCGTATTTACAGGCTGATGGTGCGGTAAAGAAAATATCTTCTTACATCACTAGAAAGGTGGCTGATAAAATGAACTCGCTGTTCAAAAATGATCGTGCCGAGTTTGAAGCGAAGTGGAACGATATTAAAATCGTTATTGAATACGGAATGCTTTCTGAAGATAAGTTCTTTGATAAAGCAGATAAGTTTGCACTTTACCCAACCGTAGATGGTTCTTACTTTACGTTTGAAGAATTGCAAGAGAAAATAAAAGATACACAGACAGACAAAGACGGAAAAACAGTTATTCTTTACGCATCTGACAAAGAAGCACAACACAGTTACATTGAAACTGCCAAGGCTAAAGGTTATGAAGTGCTGTTATTAGATTCGCCTATCATCGGTCACTTAATGCAGAAGCTAGAAAGCTCTAAAGAGAATATTTCTTTTGCACGTGTAGATGCCGATCATATTGACAAATTGATCCAAAAGGAAGAAACTCAAATCTCTAAATTATCTGAAGAAGAAAAAGAGACCTTGAAGAAAGAATTGGAAGAAGCTATTACTGATAAAAGCTTTACAGTTCAATTAGAAGCTATGGATAGCGATTCTTCTCCGTTCACTATTACAGAGCCTGAGTTTATGCGTCGTATGAAAGAAATGCAACAGACTGGCGGTGGCGGTGGTATGTTCGGTATGGGTTCTATGCCAGACATGTACAACCTGATCGTTAATACGAATCACCCATTGGTTAGCGAGTTTCTAAACACAAAGACAGCGAAGAAAAAAGAGCGATTGATCAATCAATCACTAGACTTGGCGAAGTTATCTAAAGGGTTACTTAAAGGTAAAGCTTTAACAGATTTCATTAAGCGTAGCTACGAGATGGTAAAGTAATTTCCATTTCCTATAATCTTAAGAAAAGCCACTACATTTTTTGTAGTGGCTTTTTTGTTAAATGTTGTTATCTTTCAATCAAAGGAATAATCGATGGAATACAATTCGCCTAAGTTTAAAAAGTGGTTAGATACATTACAGCAAGAAAGCTGGCAGTTAGAATTGATTATTTCGGGTTTTGCAATTTATGGACTTTTAGCTGCGTACGAATCTATAGAATTAAAAAGCGCAACAAGTGCAGTAACAGGAATACTAGAATTAGGTGCGCTTTGGGCTATTGCCCTAATTTGTTGTCAAATATTTATTTTCAATCTACTATTCCATGTCTTACTTAGAGGTTTATGGATTGGAGCTATAGGTCTTAGATATGTTTCCGGTGATATAGATTATTCAGTTCTTATTTAAAGAAAAAAGTTGGTTCATTTGACCAATATATTGCTAATCTAGAAACATATTGTAGTATCATTTTTGCAGTATCATTTTTAATGATATTTTATGTAATTGGTTTTTTTGGTGTAATGTTTTCGTTAGTGGTTTTAGACGAATCATTGCGATTATTAACATTTATTCCAAAAGAAATTATGGAAATAATTGCGGTAATACTCACATTTATATTTCTAATCTCCGCATTAATTATTTTTATTGATTTTTTAAGTCAGGGATTTTTAAAAAGGAAAAAATGGACTTCGAAAATTTATTTTCCTATTTATTGGATATTCAGTAAACTGACCTTATCTTTTCTATACCGCCCTTTAGCTTATAATTTTTTAGATAATAAATTAGGAAAACGTATAAGTTATATTCTATTACCGATATATATTCTTATTGTTTTTATTGCATCAATAGAGTATAAAAGCTCCAATTATTTAAGTTTAAAAAATGATTCTTCAGAATTTCAATTATTTAGAGCTCACTATGATAATCTTTCAACTGAAAAAGATATGTTTATAGATATAACATCAATCCCGTCAAAAATAATTAGCACCCAATATCTTCCGGTTTTTCTTTTATATAATAGAAATATGGAAGACTTTTTATTCAATAAAAACAAATCACTTAAACCCAAGATTGATAAAAGAGGTTTTCAATCGTCTATAACAATTAACTTTAATGCTGGCGAAATTAATTCTTACAATATTAAAGATTCAATTAATCTAAAAGATTATCTCGAGACAATTAATTCAACTTATATCATCGAAATTGATTCTAACAAATATCCAAGTGATTTTATAATTAGCTCGAATGCCAAAGAAAGGCTGGGTTTTGAAACTTACTTAAATATCAAAAACTTAAATGAAGGTAAACACATTTTGACCATAACAGGTCCTATTAAAGAGAATCAAAGCGATGAAGAATCCAAGACCATAGATAAAGTTTTAGTAACCATCCCTTTTTGGTATTTCCCAGAAAACAGAGAATCATCAAATCATCAGAATACTAACATATTAAAAGACACTTTGACCATCAATTAATACAAATAGTCTAATTTCTAAATTTAGAAATTAGCAAATATGAAGCATAAAAATCTTTAGTTAATCATTTACATTAGCTGTTTTCAACCAATTTAATAACAGTTTGGTCAACTTTAGGTAAACCTTTTATCATAAATACTAGTGCTTTTTTTATCTTCACCACATGAAGGTGATTTCAACGAACATAGGAGATGCAGTAACTTTTGAATGGAACGGTGCTACAGAGCAAACCGGTATCTTCAAATACCCAACTTCTAAAAGTTTATTTCTAACTAAAAATGACGTTAAAGATGACATTGTAATAGACCGTGTTCACCATGGTGGCACCAACAAAGCGTGCTATCTTTTCTCTGCCGACTATTATGATTATTGGAAGAATCTTTACCCAGATTTAGAATGGGATTGGGGCATGTTCGGTGAAAACCTAACCGTAGAAGGTCTTGATGAATCCAAAATTCGAGTGGGCGATATTTACAAAATCGGTAAAGCGCTCGTACAAGTTTCTCAGCCACGTGAGCCTTGCTATAAACTAGGCATCCGTTTTGGCACACAAAAAATCCTTAAAGAATTTATTACCCATAATCACCCAGGCACCTACGTAAAAATACTAGAAGAAGGTCTTGTATCCGCTGGTAATGAAATGATATTAGTGGAACAATCTGAAAATACTTTTACCTCTCAACAATTTTATGAATTGATGTTCGCTAAAGAAAAATCAAAAGATTTGCTAGAACTGTTCATGAACAACGAAGCTGTACCGCAATACAAAAAGGACAGGTTCAAGAAATACCTATAATATTTTAATATTTAATTCAATGAAAAAGTTAATTATACTTTTTGCTCTAACTATTGGGCTACATACGCAAGCTCAACTAAAAACGAATGCCGAGATTTCAACAAACCCAACCATTCATAATATTGGTTTTATTACATTGTTGGCTCACTATTATGATGACGGATTAAAATTGAATCCGTTAGCAGCTACTTTTCAAGGTAACGAAAAATATAACGACACCTTACCAAATTTTCTTTCAGAATCTTACAAAAAAGAACTGGTAAACTATTATACAACATATTTAGAAAGAGCTGAAAATTTTGACAATACCAAACTTTCTGAAAGCGAAATTATGTCAAAAAACATTTTAATATGGGAATGCGAAGTTAACCTAGAGGGTCTTTCTTTTGAACAATATACTCCCGTAGATCAAATGTGGTCCATGAATTTAATGATGGGGCAATTAGCTGGTGGCACAAGTGCTCAACCTTTTAAAACTACCGAAGATTATGTAAACTGGAGCAAACGTTTAGAAGATTATGAAGTTTGGTTACACTCAGCCAAATCTAAAATGCAAAAAGGTATAAAGGCTAAAAACGTATTACCTAAATCGCTTATCAAAAAAGTATTACCGCAACTTGCAAGTGTTGCTAATACTGAACTTGTAGACAACTTATTCTACAGTCCGATTAAAAACTTCCCTGCAGATTTTTCCGACTCAGATAAACAAAGGTTAACTGAAGTTTATACAGCCGTGATTACGAATAAAATAATTCCGGCTTATAAAGAATTACATGATTTTATGGCTGCCGAATATTTAAATGCCGGTAGAGAAACTAGTGGTATACAAGGAATACCAGATGGTGATGGGTATTACGAACATCAAATAAAGCTATATACTACAACTAATATGACCGCTTCAGAAATCCATGAAATTGGTTTGAAAGAAGTAGCTAGAATTAGTGCTGAAATGGAAGCTGTTAAAAAACAAGTTGGTTTTAAAGGGGACCTAAAAGCATTCTTTAATGAAGTGCGTAACAAGAAGGAGCTGATACCCTTTAAAGACCCACAAGAGGTTACCGATAATTTTAATAACATCCACAAAAGAATGATGCCTAAGGTAAATGCCTTATTTAGCAAACAACCTAAAACTCCTTTTGAGGTAAGACGTACAGAGGCTTTTAGAGAAGCTTCTGCAAGTGCAGAATATAACCCGGGTTCATTAGACGGTACTAGACCTGGAATATTTTATGTACCCATACCTGATGTTACCTCTTACAACACCTACTCTGATGAAGATTTGTTCTTGCATGAGGCTATACCGGGCCACCACTTTCAAATTTCACTGACACAAGAAAATGAAAATTTACCCGAGTTCAGAAAAACACTTTGGTATAGCGCATATGGTGAAGGTTGGGCTTTGTACACAGAATCTTTAGGTAAAGAGCTAGGTTTGTACACTGACCCATACCAATATTTTGGAATGCTAGGGGCAGAAATGCACCGTGCTGTTCGTTTGGTCGTTGATACTGGTTTGCATTCTAAAGGATGGTCTAGAGAAAAAGCAATTCAATATTCTTTAGATAACGAAGCAGAATCAGAGGCTAGTATTACCGCAGAAATAGAAAGGTATATGGCAAACCCAGGTCAAGCCTTGTCTTATAAAATTGGGCAATTAAAAATTATGGAGCTTCGTGCAAAGGCTGAAACTAGTCTAGGTAAAGATTTTGACATTAAGATTTTTCACGAAAAAGTGCTTGAAGTCGGGTGTGTACCGTTAGCGTTACTTGAAGAAAAAATCATGAATTGGATTTCCGCTAACACCAAAGCTTAAAATATTAAACTTTAAAATACGTATGACTTATCCGTGGCACTTATATGTAATGGGCGCAATCTATATTTTTGCGGGTGTAATGCATTTTATAAAACCTAAGATATATCTTAGAATTATGCCACGCTACTTGCCTGCTCACAAAGCTTTGGTTCTACTAAGCGGTTTAGCTGAGATTGTTCTGGGTATTGGTCTATTTTTTAAAGAGACCAAAAACTTTTCCATTTATGGCATTATTGCAATGCTTGCCGTATTCTTACTAGTACATTTTTATATGTTATCTAGCGAAAAAGCAAGTGCTGGTTTCCCAAAATGGATTCTCTTACTTAGATTACCATTACAATTTGCTCTTATGTATTGGGCGTTCATGTATTTGAAATTATAGAAAATAAAAAAGGGGACGCTCCCGTCCCCTTTTTAAAATCAACTTAAATCAACTTAATTAACAACAAACTCTTCAGTATATGTTTTACCTGCAGACTTAACTATTACGGTGTAAGTTCCAGGAAAAGCATCTGCAAAATTGAATGCCTTTTCAACAATCATTTCTTCTGCTACTTCTTGTGTAAATACTGTTCTACTTTCTGTATCGTATATCTTAATAGACATCTTAGACTTATCTAAGTTTAAATAGTTCATAAAGATCATATCATTTGTCTTTCTAAAGAAAGGCTTAATCTCTTCATCAGATTCTACGATTTTCACATCATTGTTATCTAAAACAATCGTATATGAATATTCTGTCATATTATCATCTGCAGATAAGAAGTAAACTCCATCTGTCAAATCTTTAAGGTTTAATTTTTTGCTAAACTGACCACCGGCCATTTTTTCTGAATAAATAACATTTAAATCAGAATCCATTAACTTTACCTGTACACCATTAATAGATGCATCCATTGTCAAAACCACACTCTTGGCTTTACCTGCAGATAAAAGGTTTAATTTCGGCTCTCTTGCCATGCCTGCTACTGTAGCTAACATAAAGGCAACAACTGTTGTGAATTTTACTAGGTTTTTCATAATATAAATTATTTAAGGGTTAATGATAATTTACACTACAAACATACAGCCGTTATAAAGCTCTCACTACATCATATTTTCCCAATTTATGTGCTATTTTAACCACTACATCTATACATTATTACCCTTTGGTTAAGATTACACATATTTTGGTTAATTTTGCAGAGAACACTCAAAATAGGATGTTTAATTTTATAGTATAAACCCTAAATATCATGGTAAAACAAAAACCTACATTTGAAGCCATAAAGCCAGATTTCGGTAAATCTTTTACATATCAAAAATTTGATGAACATAGATTAAACAAAAACAATCTTTGGCACTATCATCCAGAACTTGAATTGGTATATGTAAACGGAGGCTCTGGCAAAAGACAAATTGGTAGTCATGTATCTTACTACACCAACGGAGACCTTATATTAATAGGTAGTAATCTACCACATTGCGGTTTTACAGATGCCCTAACGGGTAATACAAGTGAAACCGTTGTACAAATGAAGTTAGATTTCTTAGGTCCAGATTTCTTTAAGCTTCCAGAAATGAAGAAAATAGAAAGCTTGTTCAGTAGTGCAAGCGGCGGAATAGCTTTTTCTGGTAAGACAAAATTAAAAATAGGAGATAAAATGGAGGTTTTAGAATATCAGACCGATTTTCAAAGATTACTTTCCATCCTTAATATATTGAATGAGCTCGGTAATTCCGATGATATGCGGTTATTGAATGCGGAAGGATTCTCATTTACCACAGATGTTAAAGATAATGATCGTATTAACATTGTATTCAATCATGTAAAAAATAATTTTAAAGAAGAACTGACTCTAGAAGAAATATCATCTATGGTAAGTATGACCATACCCTCTTTCTGTAGATACTTTAAAAAAATTACAAATAAGACTTTTGTACAGTTTGTTAATGAATACCGTTTAGTACATGCCTCTAAGCTTTTGGCAGAAAAACCAATGAGTATTACCGAGGTATGTTTTGAATGCGGCTTTAATAATTTTTCTCACTTCAACAAATCGTTTAAAGCATTTACTGGTCAAAATCCATCTGACTATAGAAATGAATTAAAGAATGTTTTAGTCTAAAGTCTATACCTTATATATAGTACTAAAAATTTAAAGCTTCTATATGGTATATTCTACTCTCATTTAGAAGCTTTCTTTTTTTGTTCTATTCGTTTTGAGTTAAAAAAAACGGATACGTATTCTTATCTATTTATAATCATGTATTATCTTTATACTGCTATGATAAAAGAATTTACAGAAAGAGAATTAGATCGTATAATTGAGATGGCATGGGAAGACCGTACGCCATTTGAAGCCATTACTTTTCAATTTGGTATTAGCGAACAAGAGACTATTGAAGTCATGCGTCGCGAAATGAAGCCCAGTAGTTTTAGATTGTGGCGAAAGCGTGTTCAAGGTCGTGCTACCAAGCATGCCAAATTAAGATCCGATGAAATGGACCGATTTAGATGTTCTAGACAACGTAACATTACTGGCAACAAAATATCTAAACGATAATTATTTAAACGCCTCGTTCAATATCGCTGCTAGTCTTACTCCGCCCTTTTGCAATTGATCTTCAACGGTGTTCCACCAATCATAACTATATCGGTAACTTAATTTTTCGCCAGTCTCTACAGATGCATACACTTTTTCTGCTAACACATGAGATTCTTCTACCCAGTCAAGTAAGGTTCCACTTTGTAGAAATTTAATTTGTTGTTTAGTCATTTCAGTATACTCTGTTGCTAGTTCGCTAAAGCTCATTCCATTATCATCAATAAGGTTTGAGTCCCACACTCTATGAAGGTTGGTCCCTTTACCGAACCATTGCAATTGAATATCATTACCTCCTTTGTCTTCTGCCCTACCTACATGCATAGGTTGATGTAAATCTCCAATTAAGTGCACCAAAAATTTTAGATAAAAAGCTTTGTCCTCTTTACTACTATTTTCATCTTTTATAATTTCTAAACAAGTATTAACCCCTTGTACTAAATCTCCATACTTATTCTTCTCAATTTCTGCATAGGTTTTACCAAATGGAATATTTACATAATGCCAAGCACTGAATTTACTATATGCACGGTCAGATTTTATTTCATCGGCAAAATTGGCAACGGCAGCTAAACTTTCTCCACCCAATAAATTCTTGATAGCCCTTTTTGCTTTTTTACTCAAATGGTGTTCTGCAACCTCACCAACCACTCTATGACCGGTTTTTGACCAATACATATCATTTGCAAAAGTGAAATTAGTTACTAAAAGCAATAAAACAATACAATTCTTCATCAGTAAAATTTTGCCCAAAAATAGTACAACAAATTTTAAGGCATTGTTAAAACTTGGTAAGATTAAATTTATATCTGAACTTGCATACATGAAGAAGAAGACGATAAAATCATCTAAACTCAAATTTAGTATTCGTAAAATAATCGGATTAGGTATTCTAGGTCTTTTTGCCCTGTTTATTCTATTCATTTTTAGTGTTAATGTTGGTTTGTGGGGTAACATTCCATCTAAAAAAGAACTTTCGAACTTTCAATATCAAATGGCATCTGAAGTTTATACTTCTGACAGTGTATTGATTGGTAAATATTACCTATACGATAGACAACCTATTGTTTTTAATGATTTTCCAAAGCATTTAATTCAAGCATTAATCGCTATAGAAGATGAGCGTTTTTATGACCACTCTGGCGTTGATATCAGAAGTCTACTTCGGGTTGGTTTCAAAACTGTGCTTTTGGGTGACAACTCTTCTGGCGGCGGTAGTACACTTACTCAACAATTAGCAAAAAACCTTTATCCTCGAAAAGACCGAAATAAGACAAACATAGTCGTCAATAAAGTGAAGGAAATGATTATCGCCAAAAGGTTAGAAAAAATTTACACGAAAGAGGAAATTCTAACTAACTATCTAAATACGGTTTCTTTTGGAGATAATACTTTTGGAATCGAGAGTGCCGCACTGAAATTCTTTAATACCAGAACCAAAGAAATAACTGCTACACAAGCCGCCACTTTAGTAGGTATGCTAAAAGCTACTTACGGCTACAACCCAAGAATATTTCCTGATAAAAGTTTAGGCAGACGTAATTTGGTATTACGTGCTATGTATAATAATGATTTTATATCAGAAGAAGAAGTAACACAATTTTCTAAAGAAAGTCTTCGCCTTGACTATAGGGAATTTGATTATAATGCCGGAATCGCACCGTATTTTAGAGAAGAAGTTCGTAAAGTTATGTTACGCTGGATTGCTGACAAAAACGATGGTGATGCCGATTACAACATCTATACCTCGGGATTAAAAATTTACACTACTCTAAACTATCAAATGCAAAAACTAGCTGAAGAATCTATGGTAGAACATATGACGAAACTGCAGAATAGCTTTGAAAAAAGCTACGGTTCCAATGCGCCTTGGTTAAAGGATCAAAATTTAATAGAAAAAATTGCTAAGCGAACGCCTACCTACAAAAGATTAAAAAATATAGGATTGTCGCACAAACAGATTATTGATAGCTTATCTAAAGACAAACAAAAAAGAACTTTCAAATCTTGGAAAGAAGATGAAGAACTAACTGCCAGTACCATAGATAGTATTCAGCATTATACCAAATTCTTAAATACAGGTTCTTTAGCTCTTGATCCTACTAATGGAGATATATTGGTATGGATCGGCGGTATTAATTTTGAGCAGTATAAGTACGACCATATTTCTCAAAGTAAACGTCAAGTTGGTTCTACATTCAAGCCTATTGTATATACTACTGCAATAGAAAAAGGCGTAGCACCATGTACTTATTTCTCAGCAGAAGAAATTGAATATGATAATTTGAAAGGTTGGTCACCTTCCAATGCTGGAGACAAAGATGAAGCATACCTCAATTATTCGATGGAAGAAGGTTTAAGCAATTCTATTAATACAATTGCCGTAAAAGTATTAGAACAAGCTGGTATCGACAATGTTTTAACCATGGCTAAAAACATGGGCATTGAGGACAAATTACCTAAAGAAGCTTCAATTGCCTTAGGTACGGGAGAAATAAAAATCACCGATTTAGCACAAGCATATACCAGTTTTACAAACAATGGCAAGCACATAAAACCAAATTTGATAAAGAGTATTTCTAATCATAAAGACTCCGTTTTGGTTGAATTTAAAAATGAATTAAATAAAAAAACCGCTTTTTCTAAAGAGACTAGTCAGATTATGATTGAAATGATGAAATCTACTGTCAATTCTGGAACGGCCGCTAGACTTCGAAATACATACGGACTCCAAAATGACATTGCCGGTAAAACAGGTACTACCCAAAATAATAAAGATGCTTGGTTTGTTGCCTTGACTCCGAAACTTGTACATATAACCTGGGTAGGTCTTGACCAACACGAAATCGGTTTTAGTAATACAAGTATTGGGCAAGGTGCTAATGCCGCTCTACCCCTATTTGCACTATGGATGCAGAAATTAAACAAAAACAAAGATTTTGATGGTTACACTAAGGTTAATTTTCAAAAACCATCACCTTCAGTTTTAGAAGCATTGAATTGTGACCCTGTAAAACGTGACGGATTTTTTAAACGCCTTTTTAAAAATCCAAATAAAAAGAAGAACAAAAAATTTAATGGTTAATGAAAACCAAAACCCATATCATATAAGTTATCTGCTATTTTTAAAAATTATACGAATAGCATATGTGTCGTAAAAAATTGATTGATTAGCTATGAAATAGATGTTACCTTTAGCAAAACTAGGTTTCAATAAAATTAATTAACTAGAATTACTTTATGTTTTTATGGCGTTTATATTTTTTGAATAAAATCAATTCGTTTTAGTTAAAATAGTATTCGCCAACCTTAAAATAAACCTAACCAGCAATTAATCAAATGAAGTATAAAATTTTATGTTCAGATTTAGACGGTACTTTACTTTCCTCTAAAAGTGATGTTTCTGAATATGCTATTGAACAAATCGATAAAATTAAAAACGATACCAAAATCATTCTAGTCTCTGCAAGAATGCCTAGCGGTATGCACTACATTCAAGAGAACCTTGGCATTACCAATCAACCAATTATTTGCTACAATGGTGCTTTGGTATTAGCTGATAATACAGCACTAGCATCAGTATGTATTCCTATACATATTTTAAATAAAATCAATAATCTATGTGAAGGGTTAGAGGCTGATTTAGGATTATATTATAATAATGAATGGTATGTACCAAAAACCACTTTACGTGTAGAGAAGGAAACTAAATACACAAAATCCATACCTACACTTCAAGATACCCAAAGCACGTTAAATAATTGGGAAAAACGAAATATAGGTGCACATAAAATTAT
The DNA here is from genome assembly GCF_045063735.1 of Maribacter sp. Asnod1-A12. NCBI lineage: Bacteria > Pseudomonadati > Bacteroidota > Flavobacteriia > Flavobacteriales > Flavobacteriaceae > Maribacter > Maribacter sp. Asnod1-A12. The sequence continues at coordinate 2,574,193 of NZ_JBEFNZ010000006.1, read as the reverse complement.
GCTTATGTGTTCGAAAAGTAGTGCAGATTTTTTGATGCCTAGTCTTCAAGAAAAACTAGGCGATGTACTCAATTTATACCGTTCTAATGATACCCTAATTGAAATCGCCCCGAAATCGGTATCGAAACTTTCTGCTATTAAACTTCTAATGAAAGATAATGAATCGTTAACAGACATTATTGCCTTTGGAGATAACTACAACGATATCGATATGCTCAAAAATGTAGGTTGTGGTGTTGCCGTTGCCAATGCTAGAGAAGAAGTAAAAGCGGTTTCAAATGATATAACATTAGAAAATACAGCTGACGGTGTAGCACATTACATTGCTAAAAACTTGGTTAATTAACTATATTTGAAAATACCAACTTACGAATAGTTTATGCCATACCTTTTTTCTCAACCCCTAATTACAAATGATACCGTAGTATTCGGACTATTGGCACTTTGCCTAGGTTTTATTTTTTACACTTCAAATTTAAAAACCGGATTTTGGAATAAGTTCTACTCTGTTGTACCAGCCGTACTCATGTGCTATTTACTACCTGCAATACTTCCAAGTACAGGTATTGTTTCAGATGAAATTTCAAATTTATATTTTATGGCAAGTAGGTATTTATTACCTGCAGCCTTAGTGCTCATGACGCTAAGTATAGATATGAAGGCGATTTCTAACTTAGGTTCAAAAGCCATTATTATGTTTTTAACCGGTAGCGCAGGTATTATCATTGGCGGGCCTATTGCTATACTTATTGTTTCTATTTTCTCACCCGATACTGTTGGTGGAAATGATTTTGATGCTATTTGGCGAGGATTATCAACCATTGCGGGTAGTTGGATCGGTGGTGGTGCCAACCAAGCTGCCATGCTAGAAATTTTTCAATATAATCCTGAAAAATATGGAGGTATGGTATTAATCGATATCGTAGTTGCCAATGTTTGGATGGCTATTGTTCTTTTAGGAGTCGGTAAAACAAAGCAGATAGATACATGGCTTAAAGCAGATACATCGGCTATAGAAACTTTAAAGATAAAAGTAACCGAATTTACTGAAAAAATTACAAGAGTACCAACCCTAAACGATTACATGATTATGCTATCGTTAGCCTTTACCGCAGTGGGTTTAGCACATTTTTTTGGAGATCATATAAGTACTTTTCTTACGAGTAGTTTTGAATCTGTTAGTGATCAAAAAAGTTTTCTTTCATTCTTAGGTTCTGCCTTCTTTTGGATGGTTGTTATAGCTACCGGTTTGGGAATTGCTCTTTCTTTTACTAAAGCCAAAAATTATGAAGGTGCAGGTGCAAGTAAAATTGGAGGTATATTCATTTATATTCTAGTAGCTACAATTGGTATGAAAATGGATTTAGGAAAAGTACTTGAAAACCCAGGATTGATTGCTGTTGGTTTCATTTGGATCACCATTCATGCCGGATTGATGATAGTGGTCGCCAAACTTATAAAAGCTCCTTATTTCTTTTTAGCGGTAGGTAGTCAAGCCAACGTTGGTGGTGCCGCATCTGCACCTGTAGTAGCTGCCGAATTTCATCCGTCATTAACATCCGTAGGCGTTCTTTTAGCTGTTTTAGGCTACGTGGTCGGAACAGGCGGTGCTTTACTTTGTGCTTATTTAATGGAAGTTGCCTCTAGCCTATAGCTATCATAATTACTAACAAATTAAATCTTGGCGTTCTTAATTATTTAATTTTATAGATATTTGCGCCCTAAATAAAAAGAATGAAAAAAATATTAATTGTTATTACCGCTTTATTGGCTTTAGGTTCGTGTGGAGATAACCCCGAGGAAACTTTGATTGTAAACGGTAAAATAAAAGGTCTTAAAAAAGGAACATTATACTTACAACATGTACCTGACTCTGTTTTAATTACGGTTGATTCTGTAGCTATAAATGGAGATGGAAACTTTTCTTTCAAAACCAAATTAATGAGTCCTGAGGTATTCTATCTATATTTAGATAAAAGGGATAATAACGATATAAACGACCGAATCACCTTCTTTGCAGAACCCGGGACTATGACTATCAATTCTGACTGGAATACTTTTGACACCACTGCTGAAATCACAGGTTCTGAAACTCAAAAGAAGCTTGAAGAGTATAAGCAGCATATGAGTAGCATCAATAAAAAAAACATGCAAATTATGATGCAGGCCGCAAAACCCGAAAATCAAGTTGATCCTATAAGCATTGATTCTTTAGAAAATATCGGCAAAAGAAATTTACAACGAGGATATGCATTCGCAATTAATTTCGCACTTAATAATAAAACATCATATATAGCACCTTACGTGGCATTGAAGGAAATACCAGATGCTAATGTCAAATATTTAGATTCCATTTATAGCGTATTACCTGTAGAAGTTGCTGAATCTAAATATGGAAAGGAGTTAGCTGCCCTTTTAAGAAAATAATAATATAAAAGGAAAGTATTAACTTGATTAAATAAAAAAGCATCCTAAAAACTAGGATGCTTTTTTATTTAAAAGAAGACTTAATTTAAACTAAATTATTAAGATCCTCAACTAATTTAGTTGCTTTAGTTTCCAAGTCGGTTCTTACTTCTTTGAAATGAGCTTTCTTATTCTCAACATCATTTTTGTTGATTTTGGCAACCAATTCGTCAAAAGTGGTAAATGCTTCGTTTATAATTGCATTACCCTCTTTAGAATAAGTAGTATGACCTTTAGTAGCCTCAACTATATCAACTCCCTCTATAATGTCTCCAAGAACATTATTAATGTCTTTTTTTAAATTTTTAATGCTTGCCATCTCTAATTATTTTTTTTGCAAAAATACAATTTTTGAACTGCCGTATAGTTAATTAGTCCTTAAATAGTAACTTCTAACAGTTTAGCCCCTGTTGACTGTAGATTAATTTTATCGGTAGATGCTGGTAATAATGCCGTTTCGCCACTTTTAATAGAAACTTCTCCTTCAGAAGTATTTATTACAGCTTCACCACCAACACACATATATATTGTAAATGAATCTCTTTGAGTTGTGTCTAAATCTAAATTCTCTGTAAGTTCAATGAAGTTGGTTTTAAAATAAGGACAATCTACCATGGTATTCACCTCATTCTTTTCATGACTATAAGAAACCTTAAAATCGTCTTTCTTTTCATAATCAACAGCATCTAGTGCTAATTCTGTATGTAATTCACGAAGGTTTCCTTCTTTATCCTTTCTATTAAAATCAAAAACACGGTACGTAACATCAGATGTTTGTTGAATTTCCGCTAACATTACCCCTGCTCCAATAGCATGAATTTTACCTGTATTAATGAAGAAAGTATCCCCTTCTTTAACTTCCTCATAATTAAGAAGATCAAGTAAGGTATCATTATCAATACTTTCAGCATATTCTTCTTTAGTAACATCCTTATTAAAGCCAACAATTAGTTCTGCTTTTGGATCTGCATCCATAATATACCACATTTCGGTCTTACCAAAAGAATCATGGCGTTCTTTCGCCAAAGCATCATTTGGGTGTAATTGAATTGATAAATCTTGCTTGGCATCAATAAACTTTATTAAAATAGGAAATTCTGTTCCAAAACGTGCTACAACACTTTTACCCAAAAGTTCTTCTGCATTTGAGTCTATTAATTCTTGCAGTGATTTGCCTGCTAAGCTACCATTGGCAACCACAGAAACATCACCCTTAACCGTAGACAACTCCCAACTCTCTCCGGTAATATCACTTTCTATAGGTTTACCAAAAACTTCTTTAAGTTTGGTGCCGCCCCAAAGTCTTTCTTTTAAAATTGGTCTAAATTTCAAGGGATGTATCATTGTATATCTTATTTGTTGGTCAATTAATCAGTTAAATAACGAATTTTTAGGAATTTTCTTACATTTATAAGCTTGAATTATCCAGAGAATGTTACATAATTTCTGGGCGTTTCATAGAGTATCACTTCTAAATCGTGTGATTTTAAAATGTGCGGTCGTAATTTTTTCCAAATTACTACTGATATATTTTCAGCTGTTGGATTTAAAGTTTTAAACTCAGCTACTTCTAAATTTAAATTTTTATGATCTAAATAATCTTCAACTTCTACTTTGATTAGATCTTTTAAAACCTTCATATCCATTACAAAACCTGTTTCTGGGTCAATTTCACCTGTAACACTTACCACCATTTCATAATTATGACCGTGAAAATTAGGATTGTTACATTTTCCAAAGATTTCAGTGTTTTTACTATCGTCCCAATCTTTTCTATACAAACGGTGGGCAGCATTAAAATGTGCTTTCCTACTAACTTTTACTTTCATTATTTCGCTGGTATATTAAATAAGTGTTCGTAAAATTTCTCAAAGATAATCTTAAACCAAGCAGTGTATTCACTAGGATTTTTAGAAATATCTTCTTTCACAGCTTTTGGAGACATCCATTTCCAAGCTTCAACTTCATCTAAATTTATATTAGGTTCAGAATTAAAACTACCCAACATTACGTGATCAAATTCATGTTCGGTCAAACCATTATCAAACGGAGCTTTATAAATGAAGGAAAACAATTCTTTTAATTCCGCTTGAAACCCCATTTCTTCTTGAAGCCGTCTTTTACCAGCTTCGATATTAGACTCCCCTACGCGTTGATGACTACAACAAGTGTTTGTCCATAATAATGGAGAATGATATTTTGATGCTGCACGTTGTTGCAACATAATATCACCTTTGTCATTGGTGATAAATACTGAAAACGCCCTGTGTAAAACAGCCTTTTCATGGGCTTCCATTTTAGGCATAGTACCTATTTGTTCGTTATCTTGATTTACAAGAATTACCTGTTCTTCCTTCATTAGGTAAAAATAAGGCGTTTAACTTATTTTATGAAAAGTAGAACATATAATAATACGTTAATAGAAAAATCTAGAAGAACCTTGGTGATTTCAAGTTATTCTTAGTAGTGATAAAGTCATATCTGAAGATGACCTCAAATGAACCATCATTAAAGGCGGCATTGCCAAGCTCTGTAGTTTCCTTGTCGTAAGCTATGCCTATTAGAAATTTATTCGACACATTAAATCCTGCCATACCACTAAATGCAGCATCCCATCTGTAGGCCGCTCCCAATATAAATTTATCGTTGAACATGAAATTCGCAGATAAATCCACCTGTAAAGGGGCTCCATCAACAACTTTGGTCAATAATGTAGGCTTGAACTTAACGGATTCATTTAAATCCCATACATAACCTGTGATCAGGTAAAGGTTCATTTGCTCCTTTGCCGTAGACAAAGTTGTTTCTTGAAAATGAGACGTCTCCAAAATTCTTGGTACCGATAAACCAGCATAAAATTTATTGGTATGATAATAAACACCGGCTCCTATATTTGGTGACAGTCTATTATCTATATCTTGTTGTAAAGTAGGATCGGTCGTAAATTGGTTCAGTTCCGAGAACCTCACATCCAATAAGTTGGCACTCGCCTTTAAACCAAAACTTAATCTACCCTCACTCGATGTCCATACCGTATACGAGAAATCTATATCAAAATTAGTCTCGGATGTCGGTCCTATTGCATCATTTACTATCGACAAACCTAAACCGACTCCACGATACCCTATCGGAGAATGTACATTAAGGGTCTGGGTTGTTGGTGCGCCATCTAAACCTACCCATTGAGAACGATGCAAGGCGGCAATGCTGATATGCCCTCTAGATCCCGCATATGCAGGGTTCACGCTTACAGTGTTGTACATGTACTGCGTGTATTGTGCATCTTGTTGACCATAAGAGAATAAGCTAAAACAAATTGCCATCATAGCGACAACTTGCTTTAGGTTACTTTTATGTAGTATGTGTAGTATGTTTATATAGGTATTTAACATTCTTATTATCTATTTATATATATGTAACCAGAAAGTGTTTTTGTTTCCCCATTTTGTAATTCGTAATCTAGAATATAGAAATACGTACCAACTGGTAATTTATTATCCACATTTACAGTTACTCTTCCTTCTGATGTACCATCAAAAACATTTCCTTCCGTATTATATGCTTTGGTCATATATACTGATACACCCCATCTATTATAGATTTTCAATGTATTGTTAGGATAATTTTCTAATCCGTTTATTCTTAGAACATCATGAATTCCGTCACCGTTAGGTGTAATAACGTTGAAAACTTCAATTTCTTCTTCTAGCTGACCTAAATCTGAATCAAGGTAATTAGGTATACCATCGTCATCAGAATCATCATCTACGTAATCGCCATTTAAATTGATATCTTCATCGCGGGTTTCTATACCATCATCATCATCATCGGTATCTCTATAATCTGACTCTTCATCACTATCTGTATTTGGCAATTGTACGTAAGGATCATCGATTTCATCATTTACATCTGTATCAACAGAAATTGCACCTTCATACCCATCATCTAGCCCGTCATTATCCTTATCTGAACCAATACTGACAACATCTGCTATACCATCGTGATCATAATCATGAGCTTCAATAGCATCTAATACATTATCGTTATCACTATCCTCATCTAAATAATCAGGTAAGTTATCATCATCGGTATCTACAGGGAATAAACCTGTTAAACCATTAGCTTCATACGCATCATCTAAACCATTGGTATTCGCATCGATCCCTGAAGGTGGAATGTATTCTGCCGTCGCTTGAGCTTCAACATTATCCGGTATACCATCGCCATCGGCGTCTATATCCAAATAATCTGGGAAACCGTCACCATCTGTATCTGTTGGATCTGTAGAAGGGTCATTATCTCCATCTAAATTCAAGTCTTCAAAACTATCAACGATGCCATCATCATCACTATCCATATCAACACCCAATGGGTTAATAAGAATTGTTATGGTCGATGTGCTACAATTACCTACTGTATCACAAACCGTATAATCAAATGCATCTGTTCCTAAATAATTATTATTCGGGAAATATGTCGGAATATCATCTGATGGATTATTCGGTGTACCATTATCATCAACAGTTACCGAACCATTGGTTGGTTGCGTTACGCTAAATGTACCGTCTGTAGGTAAATCGTTATCATTTAATTGCCATGTATCTATTGCCATGATTGCATTGATATCAATTGCTATAGAATCATCATTAGTGTCTAAAATTGGTAATACTTCTATTGTTACAGTTGCCGTACTACAATCTCCATAAGCATTACAAATGGTATAATCGAAAGTGTCTGTACCATTGAAATCTACATCTGGAGTATACGTAACAATATCATCCATCGGATTGTTCGGGGTACCTCCATCATCAATAGTTACCGTACCATTTGCCGGTTCAGTTGTTGTTAAGGCTCCTACATCCGGTAAATCGGCATCATTTCCATAAATATCAATAGTAACCGGAATTTCTTCGTCTGTTGTTACTAAATCATCTTCTAAATCTGCAGCTTCAGGCAAACACACGACCGTAAAATTTGGTAGACTAAACGTGTTACCGGCTTTGGTTACTAGAGCTGTATATTTTACCACGGCATCTGTAGCAATAACCATTGGACTTAGTTGATCTCCCGGTAATGGCGGACTCCAACTTACCGAAGCAGTACTAGGTACGTTAGACGTAATATCCATCGTTACTTCATTATCTGGATTATTACAATCTGTTACGATAAAGTAACCTGTTGCATTTGATCCGCATAAGGTACCGTCATATGTTGCAAAGTAAATGCCTGGTCGGGTTACTTCGTAAAAAGAATCTGTACCCAGTACCGTTGCCGTATCTGAAGCTTCATACCAACGAAAGTTATTTTGATCACTATCGGTAGGTGCCTGTAGTAAAAACTGGGCGTTAGATACCAATACCCCTAGTATCGTAGTTACGATACTGAGAAATATGGTTTTATATATATGCGTTTTTTTCAAGTCGATTTGGGATCTAAGCTTTATTAAGCTAATTATTTGGCTACGAATACTACATTAATCAATGTATTATAATCCGTTGGTGCAGCAATAACATCATAGGCCATTACACCACTTGCATTAACACTTACATTAGCAAAAACAGTATCATCATAATGCGTTACGTAATAGTATAGCTCTGTATTAGCATATGTTGGTATTGCTGCTGGAGCTCCTGCACTTACAACATCTGGTGTACCATACTGATCAATATACTCTGCATATAAATCTATAGTTCTACCTGTACCAGTTGTTGCTACATCTACTTCAATAGAAGGTGGATAAAAAATATCTGGTCTTGTATTGGCTATCAAATATGGATCAGCCGATGTACCTGTACCAGTAACACTAATATCTGTATCTGGGGCAGCTTCTACAATCGTTTCTGCACCATTTGCTGTTGGTACCGATAAGTTATAATTGATACCACTAGGAGTAACAGTTACAGAACCATCTGTTGATGTAATTGTTTGAATTTCATTAAATTCATCTGAATCGGCATCGTCTACATTTAGAGTAATAGCATTACCTCCAGTAATTGATATTTGACCAGCAGCACCTGTTGTTGCCAATGTTTGGTCATCAGTATTTGCTAAACTAGATAAATTAACCGTCTCCGAACTACCATCTTCAATTCCAATAGTTAATGTTGTTCCAGATAAGTTAGAACCTTGTATACTTTGATTGTCTGCCAAAGCTGCCAAACTTACCGTATCAGAGCTACCCCTATCTATACCTACAGTTAAAGTCGTTCCTGAAAAAGTTAAATTCCTAATACTTTGATTATCCGTTCCTGAATCATCTAAATGTGATAAATTAACCGTTTGGCTATTTCCATCTTCTATACCAACCGTAAGCACATTAGAACTTGTATTTATAGCAAGATTTTCAATGTTTTGATTATCACTACTCGTCGGGAAATTAACTTCTAAGTCGTAGTCATTTCCTGCAGGTGTCAAAGTAACAGAACCATCATTAGAAGTTAAAGTCTGAATCTCGTTCGATGCATTTGAATCGGCATCATCGACATTTAATATAATTGCATTACCTCCTGTAATTGATATTTGACCTGCAGCACCTGTTGTTGCCAATGTTTGATCATCGGTTGCCGGATCACCTGCTGGACCTGTTGCTCCTGGAGCACCCGTTGGACCCGTTAAGTCTGATGTCGTAAATGTAGAACCGTCATCGTAAGTCAACGTAAATGTCCCGTTTCCATTATCGGTTGTTGAGGCTATTCCGTTTCCGTCCGCACCGTCTGCTCCATCGTTTCCATCTGCTCCGTCCGCTCCATCGTTTCCATCAGCGCCATTAGCTCCTGTTGGACCCGTTAAGTCTGATGTCGTAAATGTAGAACCGTCATCATAAGTCAATGTAAATGTCCCGTTTCCATTATCGGTTGTTGAGGCTATTCCATTTCCGTCCGCTCCGTCTGCTCCATCGTTTCCGTCCGCTCCGTCTGCTCCATCGTTTCCATCAGCGCCATTTGCTCCTGTTGGACCCGTTAAGTCTGATGTCGTAAATGTAGAACCATCATCGTAAGTCAACGTAAATGTCCCGTTTCCATTATCGGTTGTTGAGGCTATTCCGTTTCCGTCTGCTCCATCGTTTCCGTCCGCACCGTCTGCTCCATCGTTTCCATCAGCGCCATTAGCTCCTGTTGGACCCGTTAAATCCGATGTCGTAAATGTAGAACCGTCATCGTAAGTCAACGTAAATGTCCCGTTTCCATTATCGGTTGTTGAAGCTATTCCGTTTCCGTCCGCTCCATCGTTTCCGTCTGCTCCATTGTTTCCGTCCGCACCGTCTGCTCCATCGTTTCCATCTGCTCCGTCCAATCCATCGTTTCCATCAGCGCCATTAGCTCCTGTCGGACCCGTTAAGTCTGATGTCGTAAATGTAGAACCGTCATCGTAAGTCAACGTAAATGTCCCGTTTCCATTATCGGTTGATGAGGCTATTCCGTTTCCGTCTGCTCCATCGTTTCCATCAACGCCATTAGCTCCTGTTGGACCCGTTAAATCTGATGTCGTAAATGTAGAACCGTCATCGTAAGTCAACGTAAATGTCCCGTTTCCATTATCGGTTGTTGAGGCTATTCCGTTTCCGTCCGCTCCATCGTTTCCGTCTGCTCCATTGTTTCCGTCCGCACCGTCTGCTCCATCGTTTCCATCTGCTCCGTCCAATCCATCGTTTCCATCAGCGCCATTAGCTCCTGTCGGACCCGTTAAGTCTGATGTCGTAAATGTAGAACCGTCATCGTAAGTCAACGTAAATGTCCCGTTTCCATTATCGGTTGTTGAGGCTATTCCGTTTCCGTCCGCTCCATCGTTTCCGTCTGCTCCATTGTTTCCGTCCGCTCCATCGTTTCCATCAGCGCCATTAGCTCCTGTTGGACCCGTTAAATCTGATGTCGTAAATGTAGAACCATCATCGTAAGTCAACGTAAATGTCCCGTTTCCATTATCGGTTGTTGAGGCTATTCCGTTTCCGTCCGCTCCATCGTTTCCGTCTGCTCCATCGTTTCCGTCCGCACCGTCTGCTCCATCGTTTCCATCTGCTCCGTCCGATCCATCGTTTCCATCAGCGCCATTAGCTCCTGTCGGACCCGTTAAATCTGATGTCGTAAATGAGGAACCGTCATCGTAAGTCAACGTAAATGTCCCGTTTCCATTATCGGTTGATGAGGCTATTCCGTTTCCGTCTGCTCCATTGTTTCCGTCTGCTCCATCGTTTCCATCTGCTCCGTCTGCTCCATCGTTTCCATCAGCGCCATTAGCTCCTGTTGGACCCGTTAAGTCTGATGTCGTAAATGTAGAACCATCATCGTAAGTCAATGTAAATGTCCCGTTTCCATTATCGGTTGTTGAGGCTATTCCGTTTCCGTCCGCTCCATCGTTTCCATCTGCTCCGTCCGCTCCATCGTTTCCATCAGCGCCATTTGCTCCTGTTGGACCCGTTAAGTCTGATGTCGTAAATGTAGAACCGTCATCGTAAGTCAACGTAAATGTCCCGTTTCCATTATCGGTTGTTGAGGCTATTCCGTTTCCGTCCGCTCCATCGTTTCCGTCTGCTCCATTGTTTCCGTCCGCACCGTCTGCTCCATCGTTTCCATCTGCTCCTGTTGGACCCGTTAAGTCTGATGTCGTAAATGTAGAACCATCATCGTAAGTCAACGTAAATGTCCCGTTTCCATTATCGGTTGTTGAGGCTATTCCGTTTCCGTCCGCTCCATCGTTTCCATCTGCTCCGTCCGCTCCATCGTTTCCATCAGCGCCATTTGCTCCTGTTGGACCCGTTAAGTCTGATGTCGTAAATGTAGAACCGTCATCGTAAGTCAACGTAAATGTCCCGTTTCCATTATCGGTTGTTGAGGCTATTCCGTTTCCGTCCGCTCCATCGTTTCCATCTACTCCGTCCGATCCATCGTTTCCATCAGCGCCATTAGCTCCTGTTGGACCCGTTAAATCTGATGTCGTAAATGTAGAACCATCATCGTAAGTCAACGTAAATGTCCCGTTTCCATTATCGGTTGTTGAGGCTATTCCGTTTCCGTCTGCACCATCAGCACCTGCTGGACCAGAATCTGCGTCAACCCATGTATATGTCCCTGAACCATCAGTAGAAAGTACTTGACCATTATTTCCACCTGTAGGTAATTCTATTTCGTTTTGATCATCATTATCTCCATCAACGTAATGAACAGTATAATTTCCACTTCCATCATCAATAACTGAAATATCTCCTGTACCAATTACAGTTTCTCTATAATCTGATAAATCTATCGCCGCACTGGTTGGATCATTTGATAATGTAAGGTTGTCTCCCGTTAAAGAAAGATCTTGAATTTCATTGGTATCATTATTTACGAAAGAACTTAAATCTACAGCATTTGAGGCTTCACCATTTACAGTACTTACAAGTTCGTTACTTCCATTTAAGCTAAGAGCATTACTATTAACTATTGGAACTCCTACTCCTGTAACTCCATCAACTGTTGTAGTCAATGTGTTTACTGTACTTGTGTTGGAAACTGTTGTTGCTGGGATTAAAGAACTTGGAGCTATATACTCCCAATCCGTACCGTTCCATTGGATCAATTCACCGGCATTGTTACCATCTGCCAGATCAGCAGTTCCTACCGCACCATCGGTAATGTTTTCTGTGTTTATGGAGTTGTCCGCTATTTCAGCATTGGTAATACCATCTGCTGCAACATCTAATGTAAAAGGACTTACGGTAGTACCCGCTCCTGAACGTACTAAAGTACCATCTGTGCTGTTTACAACTTCGTTTCCTATTACTCCGTCATTTTCTGTTACTGTTACCGAACCTAAGTCAACCAATGTCCAATCGGTTCCGTTCCATTGCATTACTTGACCATTTGCCGTACCGTTTGCAAGTTTTTCCAAAGCAACGGCATCATCTGAAATATCAGAAGTCTCTACAGCTCCCGCTGCAATCTTATCGGTTGTTATTGCATCATCCGCTACATCTAAGGTTACATCCTTGAATAATGAATCGTCTCCACCTGTAATATCTATTGTACTATCGGTTGATGAAATTGTTCCATCTGCGATTGCAGATTCGTCAACCTCCAATGCACCCGTTGTTGCATTCTGGGCTAATCCTGCTCCGGCTACATCACCGTTTATCGTTGCTGCATTTACTGCATCTGCCGCAATATCTGCGCTTGCAATCGTACCATCTAATATTTCAGTAGTGGTGATAGCATTATCTGCCATCTTTGCATTTGTTATTGCATCATCCGCTACATCCAAGGTTACATCTTTGAATATCGAATCATCACCTCCAGTAATATCTATTGTGCTGTTCGTTGATGAAATTGTTCCATCTGCGATTGCCGATTCATCAACTTCCAATGCTCCTGTTGATGCATTTTGCGTTAGTCCTGCTCCGGCTACATCACCGTTTATTGTTGCTGCATTTACTGCATCTGCCGCGATATCCGAAGATTCCACTGCACCTGCCGCTATTTTATCTGTAGTTATTGCATTATCCGATACATCCAAGGTTACATCCTTAAACAATGAATCGTCTCCACCTGTAATATCTATTGTACTATCGGTTGATAAAATTGTTCCATCTGCGATTGCAGATTCGTCAACTTCCAATGCTCCTGTTGATGCATTTTGCGTTAGTCCTGCTCCGGCTACATCACCGTTTATCGTTGCTGCATTTACTGCATCTGCTGCGATATCTGCGCTTGCAATCGTACCATCTAATATTTCAGTAGAGGTGATAGCATCATCTGCCATCTTTGCATTTGTTATTGCATCATCCGCTACATCAAAACCTACATTTTCTAATAATGAATTTGATGGAGTTCCTGTTAATATTATGGTTCCATCTGGTGAACTTATACTACCATCACCAACAATATCTGTTGGATCTACAGTAACCGTATATTCTGTATTGTTTCCAGAAACCGATGACGTTACATCTATTCCCGTACCTTCAACCACTGTTGTGGTTGTTTGATTTGCTTGTATTGCCGGAGTTAAATCTAAAGCTGTTGAAGCTTCTCCATTTACGGTACTTAGTAAGTCATTATTAGTATCTAAACTAAGGTCGTTACTATTGATTATTGGAACTCCTGCTCCTGTTACTCCATCTACTGTTGTTGATATAGTGTTACCAGTACTTGTATTAGACACAGTAGTTGCTGGTATTAAACTACTTGGTGCTATATATTCCCAATCTGTACCATTCCATTGGATTAAATCTCCTGCATTACTACCATCTGCTAATTTCCCTAAAGTTACTGCTTCATCTGTTATATTTTCCGTGTTTATGGCATTGTCAGCTATTTCTGCATTAGTAATACCGTCTGCCGCAACATCCAATGTAAAAGGACTTACCGTAGTACCGGCTCCTGAACGTACCAAAGTACCATCCGTGCCATCCACAACTTCGTTTCCTATAACTCCGTCATTTTCCGTAACTGTAACGGAACCTAAATCTATTAAAACCCATGAAGATGTCGCGTCATCCCATTGCATGACTTGACCATCTGCCGTTCCATCCGCTAATTTTTCTAAGGTTACTGCATCATTTACTAATTCTGCTGTATTTATAGCATTATCAGCCATCTTTGCATTTGTTATTGCATTATCTGATACATCTAAAGTAACATCCTTAAACAATGAATCGTCTCCGCCTGTAACATCTATTGTACTATCGGTTGATGAAATTGTTCCATCTGCAATTGCCGCTTCATCAACTTCCAATGCACCCGTTGTTGCATTTTGCGTTAGTCCGGCTCCGGCTACATCACTGTTTATTGTTGCCGCATCAACCGCATCTGCCGCGATATCCGCACTTGCTATTGTACCATCTAAAATTTCTGTAGTGGTGATAGCATCATCTGCCATCTTTGCATTGGTAATAGCATCATCCGATACATCTAAAGTAACATCCTTAAATACTGAATCGTCTCCGCCTGTAACATCTATAGTGCTGTCTGTAGAAGAAATTGTTCCATCTGCGATTGCCGCTTCATCAACTTCCAATGCTCCCGTTGTTGCATTTTGCGTTAGTCCGGCTCCGGCTACATCACTGTTTATTGTCGCCGCATCAACCGCATCTGCCGCGATATCCGCACTTGCAATTGTACCATCTAATATTTCAGTAGTGGTGATAGCATCATCTGCCATCTTTGCATTTGCTATGGCATCATCCGCTACATCAAAACCTACATTTTCTAATAATGAATTTGATGGAGTTCCTGTCAATGTTATGGTTCCATCTGGTGAGCTTATACTACCATCACCAACAATATCTGTTGGATCTACAGTAACCGTATATTCTGTATTGTTTCCAGAAACCGATGATGTTACATCTATTCCCGTACCTTCAATAACTGTTGTTGTAAGTTCGCTTGAGGTTATGATACCATCTAATTCTTGTAAAGCAGATTGCACATCGGTTGTAGTAATATTACCTGCAGGAGTCACCTCAACCTCGCCAGCGTTTTGATTATCGGTAACCATAGTCCAGTTAGTGCCATCGTAAACATATAATTCATTGGTATCAGTATCTAAATATGTAACACCTGCATTATCATTTGCCGGAGCTGCCGTAGGTGCACCTGCACCACTTGTTGTAAGTTCGTTGGTTGAGTCGATATCCAAATCCAAAGCATTGGCTGCAGCTATATCAGCTATTGCCTCTTCCACCGTTGTTTCGTTTACACTATCGCCATCAACATCAAAAGGATTGGTCAATAATACTTCTGTACCTTCTTGATTATCGGTAACCATGGTCCAGTTGGTGCCATCGTAAACATATAATTCATTGGTAACAGTATCTAAATATGTAACACCTGCATTATCATTTGCCGGAGCTGCCGTAGGTGCACCTGTACCACTTGTTGTAAGTTCGTTGGTTGGGTCGATATCCAAATCCAAAGCATTGGCTGCAGCTATATCAGCTATTGCCTCTTCCACCGTTGTTTCGTTTACACTATCGCCATCAACATCAAAAGGATTGGTCAATAATACTTCTGTACCTTCTTGCTCATCTGTATTTACCAATGCCGCAATATCAGCCAACGGAACGGCAACCGTATTATTATCAGAATCAATTATATCTAGCGTACCGTTTGTTGCATTTACCGTAAAAGTTACATTAGTGGTATTTGTATCAACAACCGCTGCAATATCCGCTAATGGAATAGAAACTGTATTTAAATCACTATCTGTTAAAATAAGATTAATGCCGTCTTCAGTTAAAGAGGCATTTGTAGTATTTGCGTCCGTAGCGGTATACTCCCATGAATCTCCATCCCAGAAATATATCGTACCTGTATCCGTATTCACATACAAATCCCCCAAATCGGCACCTGCTGGAGTTACGACACCTGGTGCGGAGACATCTGTACCTTGCAGTACTTCACAGTTACATTGGTCTTCTAATGTAACTGTAGTTTGTGCTATAGAAATGCCGGACAACAGTAAAGTAAATATTACCATTAAGCCTTTAATGGTTTTACCTAGGGTTGCTGTAGTTTGACTCTTCATACTTTTAATATTCAATTCCACCTTCAAAAATTCGTTGATCATATAGGTTTTTAAAATGTTCTTACCAAAATCTTCTTATTCATTTTCTTGACAAGATGGATCTATGGTTATCACAATACACAAATATTCATTATAACCAGTGCTCCCTAAAATAAATGTTGTGTAGACCAATATTTTCGCTACATACCTCAATAAAAGTGAGGTTTGAAAATATTAACAACTATTAATTTGACATGGTTATTCGTCGAAGACATGCCGTTATTCGGGAAGTTTTATCGCATATTAAATACCTGAAAAATATGCATTCTACGTATAGAAACTCCATCTAAAAAACCAATAACTTTAGATGAAAAAATCATTTTTAGATATAATTTAATCAGCTAAGCGATTTTTTTTAGTTGGGTTTTATACGATATGTTATACGTTTATTTGTAATTACCGTTCTAACTTGAACAAATAACAACGCGGCGTTAGATGCAAACGGACTACATGCAGTATTTGAATTTGAAGTCAACACCCTATACGAATAACCATCTTTTAATTTAGGAACATTGACAACGGTCAAAGTTGACGATTGTGCTCCCGTATGCCCTGCATCATTGACTATATCGGTATAACTTACACCATCTACACTTACCTGCCATTGATATGTATCTGCATTTAAACCTGAAGACGAGAACGTAGCATTTTCACCTGTCAATACTGTTATATTTTGTGGTTGATCTACAATAGAAACTACCGGAACCGTATTGATTGCATAATCGCCCAAATCAACTGGACAATTACTATTACCCCATCTTACCCATAATGCATATGTACCAGATGGAAGATCAGAAAATGTATAACTGCCACTAGAATCTGCTATCGTAGAAGTATAATTAGCTTGATCATCTATACTAAATTGTATTCCGCTTCTATTAGGATGATTTGCAAAGCTAAAAGTAATTGACCCATTATCTACCCCACAAGTGGCATCCGTTGTAGTAACTGTTGCTGTTGGGGCTGAATAAATAATTACGTTAACTGTATCATCATCACTACAACCGTTAGAATCTGTTACTGTTACTGTATAGGTTACCGTTGTATTTATATCAGGGTCTCCTGACGGACTTACTGTAATAGATGGCGTAGTCTCTCCATTGCTCCATGCATATGTATACCCTGCCCTACTACCACCAGAAGCAGATGCTGTTAAGGTTGCCGATTCACCATCACATATCGTTTTATTTGCTCCTGCATTCGCAAGTGGTGCCGCATTCTCTGTTACCGTTACCGCTGTTCTTGAACTACTTACACAACCTGTTGATGTGTTTTTTGCTTCGGCATAATAGGTTCCTTCAGCTGTTGGTTGATACGTAAGACTATTACTTTGCAATACATTTCCTCCAGACGCAGCATCATACCAATCTATAGTTACTGTTCCTCCACTTGTACTTGCTGAAATTTCAGGAATAGTAGCTCCTTGACAATATTCTTCATCTCCATCATTTACTGGAGGGTCTACAACTGGACAAACACAATTTGGCGCTGTAACTGGTAAATCTCTACTACAATTACCTTCTTTAATTGTTACAGTAACATCTGTACCGTCTGACACATCAGCAATTTCCCAAACATTTCCAGATAAATTAGTAACAGTACCTTCTGTAGCTGTAACTGTACCTCCACTTACCGTAACCTCAAAAGTGTAGGTTGTAGGTTGAAAGAGTGCAAAATTACAGCTTGGTGAACTCGTAACCGTTATGGTAGGCGTTGGTTCTACTGTAACACTAACCCCATCGGTATCCGTACATCCATTGCTATCGGTTACCTGAACCTGGTAATCTACGACTACATTTCCGCTGGTATTTCCAGGTGGTGATACGGTAATTGTTGGAGTGTTTTCGCCCGTACTCCAAAAATATGTATATCCACTTCCACTACCTCCCGAGGCTGTTGCTGTTAGGGTAGCCGAATCGCCATCACATATAGTTTGGTCTTCTCCGGCGTCTAAATTAGGTACCTCTATATTTAATACCGCTTCATCAGATATGGTATCTTCACATACATAAGCAGCATTGGAGACAATTGCTCTATATCTACTATTGTCATCTGATAGCGATGGATTTGTTATCGTTAAAATTGCTGTATCGGAACCAGAATAAATTCCTCCGTCAGAAATACTCGTCCAGGTTCCGCTAATTAATTGTTGCCATTGATAACCATCTCCGTCTGATGTTATACTAAAATTTGTTGTGCCATCTGGGCAAGCATTTGAATCTGTAGGTTGTTGTGTTATTGTTGGAGCTGTTGCAACTTGTAAAAAATCATAATCACCATTACTATCACCATCCGCTGGTGTATTGTAATTCGCTGCTATTACAGAACCGTCCGAATTAACTGCTGGTGTTCCCGAACCATACATGCCATTATTATCTGAATCTGCCGTAACATCGGCATAGGCTTCATCTGTGTCATTACAGCTATCACCATCACTATCATTATCTAAATGATTAGGATTTGCATCACCATCTAAATTACCAGTTCTACAGGCTGTAATACCAAATGCAATATCATCAAAAATTGAATAGGTTTGTGATGAGTCATTTATTTGCCCATAGACATAAAACCTAAATACATATTCAGTATTTGCATCTAAATAAATAGGGGCGCTACCCAAATGTTGGAAAGAGGCATAAGTTGCCCCATTATCTGTATGTAATACGTCTGTTGAAAGAGTTGTCCAAGCATTAGAACCTTCTTTGGTAAAAGCAGTTGCCGAATAATATGAATCACCTTGATTTGGCTGATACCAACCAGATCTAACTTCGTTTAAAATTATTGAGGATATTTCTGAAGTCGTTGTAAATGCAACCTCTATATAATCATTATTTTGAACAGCTTCTTCTTTTGTTAAAGAAGTAAATGGCTCTATTCTAACATTACTACCTGATATAGAAAATTTTGACCCATTCAATACCATTGTTTCTGTATCGCTCAGCACCCAATCTTCAATTTTCGAGTCATAATCTGTATCCATCTCCAAATTACCTGCAGGGGTATTCAATGTCCATGCAAATTCATTGGTAACACTATCTATAGATTCTTCGCAATCAGATATTCCATCATTATCATCATCTGCATCACAGCCATCTGGTACACCGTCATTATCGCTATCTATAGCATCATCAAAATATGGGCATTTATCGTTCGCATTATTGACTCCGTCACCATCATCATCACACAACTCTGAAGTAACCGTGTAATCAGCAGCACTTCCTTTTCCTTGCCCTCCACTTACCGTAGTTGGCACACCATTGAAATCAACAGCTCCTGCAATACTTCCATCTCCGTTTAAATCAGAAAAATCTAAATTATCTGCTCCTTCCAATGCGTCGAAGCAACCATCACCATCACTATCCAAATCATAAATATCCGCTATACCATCGCCGTCTGAATCTGAACAACCCGTATCTAACATTACATTATCAACAAACATCTTATCATGATTCGTTTGTGTTGCTACACCATCGAACTGCAATGTAACCGTATTTCCGGTAGGTGTAAAAGAAAAGTTACGTGTTTGCATATTGGTTGTCTCATTCCCATTTTGAGACCGACCTCCATTATTGGTTACTATTTGATTGGATGTTTCGGTAAATTGAACAGCACCATCAATTAATACATTTAAGGTTACAACTTTTCCATTACTATTGTCTGACCCTAAATCAAAAGTTATTGTATTTACAACACCAGCACTAACACTAATTTCTTGAAAAAAGCTAGCAATTCCTGTACCATTCCAATCTGGATAATATGCTCGATTAGCATCTTTATTCCACTGTTGACCATTGGCTGTCCAGCCTGTATTAAATATCCAGTCCGTGAAATTTCCATTTTCTACTAAAGACGATGATGTTGTACATTCATCTGAATCCAAAATTCCATCATTATCATTATCAAGGTCACAAATATCGTTTATGCCATCACCATCTGTATCAATACCCGTTGGATCCGTACATGGTTCAAAAATTCTAACTGTAGCAGTATCGTTTTTGCCTAAAGAAGGGCAGAGAGAATCAGTTGAATCTGTTATGGTATAATCAAAAGTAGTTTCACCAGGAAAAGGTGTTGTGTCACTATAAGTATAGGTAACTAATCCGTTTTCGGCATCGTCAATAACTACAGAACCTACAGAAGGCTGGGTGACACTTTCTATTGAAAAATTTTCTCCATCTGGTTCAGAATCATTTGTAAATAATTGAATTTGTACAGAAACGGAATTTCCGTATGTGACTTCAACTTCATCATCTTCTGCAATTGGAGCGTTAGGATTTTCTATAAGCTCAGCATCTGTAGTAGTTAAAGTATAATGATTTGTACCTGCTATAGTACTAGGTTGTGCTATGGCTGTTGCTATTAACCTAGAATATCCACTAGACTCAGAAGAGTCGTAGAAATTTGGATAATGAACTTCTATAATATAAGTTTCACCCTCACCTAAAGGAAGTCCAAAATGAACTTCTTCGGGTTGCTGTGTACCATGGCCATAAACACCATTAACCTGCCTTAGGCCACTTACGATATTACCTTCACAATCACGTATCAATACATTTGTACCTATAGCGACCCTACCTAAAAAACCGCCTGTAGAACCATTTGCACCTCTATCTTCAGTAACATCTATAAGTAAATGATTATTACGGTTAGCCGCTGATAAATTATTAATATATAATTGATTACTATTATTATTGATGCTGATATAAATATCTAAATCTCCATCGTCATCGACATCGACCATTGTAGTACCTTCACCGTCTGTACCCGAATTAAACTGTTGAGAATCTAGCGAAAAATTCATTGCCGAACCACTGCCTATAATACCTGGCGCCGGTGTTGGACTATTTAATTGGTTAATATATAAGTAACTTCTGCTGTTACCTACTAAAATAATATCAATATCGCCATCATTATCTATATCACCACCGGCCAAAGCATCTATTCTTGCCCCAGAACTACCAATATCAATATTGCCTGGCTGAGGCAAACCTGGAAAAGAACCAGCTCCTAACGCTGTAAATACTCCACCACCATCATTTCTATGTATTTGCGTTTGACCATTTTCTGTCCAAACCGCATCCAAATCACCATCGTTATCTAAATCCCATAAACCATTGGCTCCTTTATTATTATTCGATGCTTGACCTAAATCTGCTCCATTAGAAAAATTACCCCCTTGATTAAGGAAAAAATCGTTCTCGTCGCGCTTACGCATAAAAATATCTACCCAACCATCGTCATTAACATCGGCTGCAGTACCATAATCCCCATCTGTTGCAAATTGATTTAAACCATACTCTGTAACACCGCTACCGTTACCGGTCGTAATATGTGTAAATAATACATTTGGAGCAGGGTTTGATACGGTATGAGTAGTATGGTCAATAAAATTATTTCTTAATAATTCTATTCCCAAATCATGATTGTCGAAGAAAATATCTAAATCACCATCTCCTTCAAAATCGAAAAAACCGATTCCTTCGGAATTTACATTTGGAATGACAATTGTAGCACCTGACCTACCTATAGTTATAGGTGCCGACCCACCAATACCATCACCAAATGTACCATCTGTGTTTTGAATGAAAATTTGAATTGCTTTTCTAGCATTATTATTACCTGAAGAGTTTATTAAAAAATCTGGTCTACCATCATTGTTAATGTCACCCCATGCAGCTTGTCTTTCCGCCCAGTCTCCCAACATGCCCGGTACTAGGGTAGCCTGAACATTGGTAAAAGTATTGTTACCATTGTTACGCATTAAAAAACTTTTAACGCCTGAACTATTATTATTTTCTAGAACAAGAACATCTAAATCGCCATCATTGTCAAAATCGGACCATGCATGACCCCCATCTTTTGGCTGACCTAAATCTAAGCCATAAGAAGCCGCACTTTCTGTGAAAGTAGTTTGTGATTTTACCCCTATGGTAAATAATACGAGTATTAGTAAACAACCCTTACTATTTAGTCTTATCCCTTTAATAAGAGAAATCTTCATTCGATAACATTTATTCAGTAAAAGCGGAGGAAATATTTCACTTTATTATACAAAGTAAAAATGGGCTAATTTAGTTTAGTCATAAAATAAATGTTGTCAAAGCACTTCTGACACCGGTTAACAATATAAAAGTTGATGAATGACTATTTTCGGTATTTGAATTTATGAGATTTAATTACCCTTTATCCTGTAGGTAATACGCCTATTCGTTATTACCGTATAAGCCGTTATAACAACCTCTGGGGAAAACTCAGAAGTTGAGTTAGCTCTAGTACCTGTAGTGGTCACTAAATCACCAACAACAGTACCTGAAGGCAAAGGAAACACGAACTTATATTTATTGGTATTATCAGTATTACCATCTTCATCATTATATGAAGATGTGGTGCCGTCTTGATCATCTCCGCTACCTTCTATCGCTGTTCCAATATATACTTGCCCTTCTCCGTAATCTTGAGATAAGCCTAATTGGTTATCACCTAAAGTTGCCGTACCTTCATTTACATCGGTAAAAAACACTTCTACCGTTGTACCTGATGACGCCCAACCTGAAACAACCAAATTATTTCCTGACACAAAAGCTGAATTTATTACAGGAAAATTCTCAAGGTTATTCGATCCTGAATCAGAGTCAGAATTATCGTTTAATGTTACACCGTCCCTATCCAAATCTATACCTAGGCTTGGTATAACCGTACCATTAGCATATATAGAATTTTGACTGATTGTATTAGAAGTTCCAGAAAGTACTACTATACCTTCACTACCGTTAGAATATATTCTATTTTGTTGTATAACCGACCCACTACCGGCAACCTTAATGGCCATACCGTCGTAATTTCCACTACAATTACCACCGTTTTGCCCAGATAATAAAATATTGTTGTTCAACACTGTAACATTATCAACATCATCAATATCAATACCAGAGGCTGCCGCAGTTTCTATTAGATTTTCTTGAACAATTATAGTACTACCATTTTCTATTATAATATTGTCTGCGCAAGCAGAAGCCCCATTTGCATTCAAATGATTTGATTGAATATTACTTCTTGTACCGCCATTTACAAATATTCCCGCATCGGTATTAGAAGATATATAGTTGGAATAAATTTCTACATCTCCACCAGTTTGCTCTACACCATAATCTATATTTCCTGATGCTGCACCAATGGCATTAACTCCCAGTAAATTATTGGAAATAGTAGCTGAACCACCTTGTACCCGAATACCGGTATTATTATTTGCATAGACAGAAACACCTCTTACAGAAACATTAGTACCATTCAAATCTAAAACATCACCACCGTTCCTATGAATTTGAATTTCTGGTCTATCATAGTTTGGAAGAGCAGTATTCGATATACCTATACCAGTACCTCCAGACCCAATTGTACCAGTATTGGTATCACCAGAATAAGCTGTTTGTGTTCTACCATCTATAATGGTATTAGTACCCGTAATTGTAGTTAATGTGTTAGCATTATCTATGGTCAAGTCAAAATAACCACTTGCATTATAATTTGCGTCTGCAGTTCTACCAAAACTATCACCATTTGGTGGCATCATAAATATCGATACATCATCTTCTGCTGCTGGGTCGAAAATAGAATTAGCATCTATATCTAAAATTGCTTCACCTAACGTATTACTATTAATAATAAATTGTTCTAGCGAACCTTGACCAAATTGATTCGTATTAACAATAGTATTAAAGTTATAGCCAAAATCAATGTTAGCTACACCACTACTTTCAATATGTACTGCTGATAAACTTTGTGAGTCTGAAAATACACCTAATGCCGAATCGGTAAATGCTGCAGGATCGGTACCACCTATCTCTGTCAATACCTCAATATTATTATCAACATCGCCATAAGTTCTAAAAGTTTGTACAGGTACGCATGTTGTACAATTTATACCACTAGCTCTATTAGAGCGTACCGTTGAGTTTACTAATTTTACGTAGTAATCACCATCTGCCATACCACCAAAACTATAATCCCCATTAACGTTGGAATTTGTTCTTCTAACAAAAGTTCCGTCATCTTCGTATAATTCTACGATAGCACTAGAAATACCAACACCGTTAGCGTCAATCATATTTCTGCCCTCACCACCGCCATAATTAACATCTTCAAAAACGGTACCTGCAATTAAATTAGAAGGTACTTTTAAAACCACAGCTGCGGAAATAACAAAATCTTGACCAACATCTACATTTGCGGTTACTTCTGAATCTCCTGGAGAAACAAATGTGGAAATATCATAGGTATCCAAATCGACGCCATATGCTGTAGTGACATTATAATCTGGAGTTACCGTATTATCATATAAAGTTGAATTGTACGCATTATTCCCTGTTTGTCCACCGTCTCCAGTTAATCCAAAAGCTTGATTGTTCTGATTCGTAATAGATAGTCTTTCTCCATTCGGATTCGTTGTTCCCGAACTACTCCCATCTAAAGTAGAGTCTCCTTCCCATGATAAAAATGATGCTTTTGCGCCTGCACCGGCAATGGCATAAAAACTATCTAGTGTAAATGATGTTCCCTCATTACTTAAACCATCAAAACCTTGATAAAGGTTAATGTTTACTGCAGGCAAACTTGGGTCTTCATAAAATACAAAGAGTGTCCAACCACCTAAAACAGTAGCTGAAGAACAATAAGTATTCGAATTATCTACAGATAAACCAGAAAAATCGAACACATTGTTTGATGGATCAGCAATACCCTCAACGATATCGGTGACATCACTTACATATCCATAAAAATTTCGATTTGTTAAGGTAGTTTGATATTGAAAATTAGCATTTACGGTTTGCCCTTCAAAAGTTACTTCTCCATCTACCACTGTACTAGAATGTGCCCAATATAAATATGCCTTTTTAATCGTACCCGTATTAGGTATTGGAGCAATTAAAGTATTAGAGGATGATGTAGTTACAGAACATGCATTTGTATTATTATCATTTGTTCTTAGTGAACCACCTGTTGTAGAATAATCAAAATACCCATCAAACTCTTGAAACAAGGTTAACGGATCATTTGCCAATATTTGTGAATTAATAAAACCACTTGCCGTATCACTATAATCTACTGTAGCATATTGTGCTGTAGCATCTGAAAAACCAACAGTAAAAAACTCCACTAATTCTGGTACTCCATCATCTATAATAGGAACCGAGAATGTTTGCACATTACCTACTTCTCCACTAAACGTTAATGTTCCATTTACCGTAACGTAATCACTACCATTGGTAGCAGTACCATCGCTAACCATATACTCTACCGTAAACGGTGTTTCTATTAAACCAAAGAAAAAGGATTGATAACCATGCGCATCACGTACGTGAGTTACCGTAAAAATAGCGCTACCAGAATCTTCATCAATGTAAACGTCGTCAACCACTATTTTGGGACCGGGAGGTGAACAACTTACAGTAGCTTGCCAACCATTACCAGTAGTGTTATTATTAGAAGTAAACCTAAAGGTTAAACAACCATCATCATTAGATGCAAAAATTTGCGATGGCACATTATCATTATCGTATTGCCCTAATAATGTTGCACCAGTAGAATCACCGTCATAGACATACAAGATATCTCCTGATATTACATCAAACTGTTCAAAATCTACTTGTATATAATTGTCTGCAGTATCTGGACAAATAGTATACACAATATCTTCATTATCTGAATAATTACTAATACCACCAGAATCTAAAAAAGTGTCATCGCATGTGGTTGCCGAACCACCATCTGTAATAATTAAAGCATCATTTGCTAAAATTGTTCCTATAGCTGTATCTGCAATATCTACATCAGGATCAGATGTATTTGTAAATGCAAATTGAAAGGTTTCATCTCCTTCAAAAATGGTGTCATCAGTGATAAAAATCGTAATCGTTTCTGTATCATAAATGGAACCATCAAAATTTAAGGTGCCGCTAGATGTTGTATAATCTTGCCCTGCAATTGCAGATATATCAGTAGTAGTATAGTCAACAGTATATGGACCACTAGCCGCGCTACCTCCATGCCTTACCGTAAATGTTGCAACACCTGCACTTTCATCAACGGTAACATCATCTACTAAAACTTCTGAACCAAATGTGGCTGTAAATTGTACATTATCTATAAATATTATTGAATTATTAGTCCAATTCGTATCTGCAGGAAAGAATATAATAGCAGGGTTAGATGCAATTTCAGCAGCAGTTAAATCATATGACAAAGAACCTGCACCACTATCTAATCTCTGAACAAAATTCCAATTATTTGTATCTGAGTTATAAATAAAGACATCAATTGCCTCACCCCTTGCGGAATTGGCGTCGTAATCTAATGTTAAAGTTGCTGAAGAAGCACCTGACAATGGTACGAATCTATAAATCCAACCATCATCACTTTGTCTAAATCTAAGTCGACCGCCAGTTATTCTAATACTACCACCAGAAGCTCCATTATTATCATTTTGTTCAATCCAGTCTGAGCTAAAATTTTGAGTACCGTTATTTATAGCATAAGATGTGCTAGTAAAGGTATCTAAGTATGTTTCTTGTGCATAGAAACTTACTGTAAACAATATAAATATTAAATAAACGATATGTTTTAAACTCATAATCAACCTAATGGGGAAACATACAGCAGAGTATTACTGCAGTCGATATCACCCACAAAATTAACTAGAAGAAGAGGTGACGACTAATATATGTTGTGAATTGGTAGTTTTACCACATGAAGAAGGTTAATAGTGCTGTTTAAAAATAAAAAACACCATTATAATTTTACTGTAATTCATCGATTACAGCCTATTTTAGTTAGTCTTCACTCAATTTTTTTATGTCAAAATAAGTATTAAAACTAAAAAAGCAACCAATGAATTGGTTGCTTTTTTAGTTTTAATAAATAGCTTATTATTCTAATATAATAAATTCCGATCTTCTATTGACATCATGTTTGGATGCAGAACATTTAACACCATCTGAACATTCGTTCAATAGCTTAGTTTCACCGAAACCTTCGCTTATAAGCCTATCTTTAGATATACCTTTTTTAATCATATAATTAACTGTTGATTCTGCCCTTTTATTAGATAACCATAAGTTATATGTGTCGGTTCCCCTACTATCAGTGTGTGCATTCACTTTTATTCTTAAACTAGGATACTTTTCCATAGCTGCTATGACCTTCTCTATTTCTACCTCAGAATCCTCTCTAATATTATATTTATCAAAATCGAAATATATTGTACTCAACTGAAGTAATTTTGCCAAATCATCTCCAAATCCAGCTGTAATATTGTCTCTTTCAAGATAGAAATCGATGATTTTTGGTTTCCCATCAGAAACACCTATATATTCTTCAAAAGGCACGTAACCTTCCATTAAAGCTCTAACAAAATTACCTTTATTACAATCTAGTTCTAAATTATAACTACCATCAGAATCTGTAATAACTGATAATAGCTCTTCATTATTTTCATCTATAACTTTTACCGTTGCACCTACTAAAACTTCATTAGAAATTTTATCCCTAACCGTTCCTGAAACTTTTTGTAAACAGTCAAAAACTAGAGGTCGTGTTTCTGTAAAACTGTATATATCATCATAGCCCATTCCTTCTTCGCGGTTAGAGGCAACATAACCTGTTCTTAACTCTTCATTGAAAATAAAAGTGAAATCATCACTATTACTATTAATGGGCTTACCAACATTTAAAATTTTACCGGTAAAGTCTTGTCTTTTAATTTTTGTTGCAAAAACATCTAAGCCCCCTAACCCAGGGTGCCCGTCAGAGGAAAAATACAAAATTTCTTCAGAAGTTATATATGGAAAAGTCTCTCTAGCTTCTGTATTAATATTCGGTCCTAAATTTTGAGGTGTACCGAAAGAACGGTCTTCATTGACAGTAACCATATACAAATCTGATTCACCCAATGAACCTGGCATATCTGATACAAAATACAATGTTTTCTCATCAGGACTCAAGGCTGGATTAGCTACAGAATACGAATCGCTATTAAAAGGTAATTCTTCTACTTCTCCCCAAATACCTTCTTCAGTTAATACAGCTCTTAACACTTTTAATCTAACAATACCTTTGTCATCTTTTACAGTTCTTTTCTTTTCAGAATTGTTTCGTGTAAAATACATTGTTTTTCCATCATTGGTAATTACTGATGTAGATTCATGGTAACGAGTATTTACATTTTCACCCAGTTTCTTAACTTTCTCTAAAGAAGAACTATCTACATTTACTTCATACAAATCTAAAAAGTCTTTAGCATTCCAAGTGTGACGATATTTTGCAAAATTTCCTGTATCCCTATCTGAAGAAAAAATTAATCCTTCTTTGTAAAATGACGGTGCAAAATCTGAATATGGTGAATTATACTCGAAAGGACCTAAATTGTATCTACCTGAATTTTCCTCGATTTCAGCCATAAAATTTCGATCTTCATCAAAAACGTTAGCACGACCATCTCCTTTAGTAATTTCAATGAATTTATCCATTATAAGATTAGAGTTATCATACTCACCGATAGTTTTAAGTGACTGTGCATACTTAAAATAATCTTCTGCTGTTACTTCGACTGAATAGTCCGCAACCATTTGCCCATAGATGTCTGCAGCATCTTTATAATCCGCATTGTAATAGTATGAATTACCTAATTTTCTTAATAAGTCTGCAGAAACATAGCCTTTATCCAATACCTTCTTATAAATATCTATAGCAGGACTAAAGGAATAAGATTCAAATTTTTCATTTCCTTTCTGAATTAGACGTTCTTGAGCGTTAGTCAATCCATTAAAGAACAGTAATAATACTATTATAAACTTTACTTTATGCTTCATATATAAATTTGCCATTTAGAAAAAACGAGGTGAAACCAATTTTTGAAATGATTTTACCAATTCATATCTTAAAAGTACTTCAAAAGACCCGTCATTAAATTGAGTACCGCCTAAATCTGTAGTTTCTCTATCATATGCTAGTCCAATCAAAAATTGGTCTGAAATTTGAAAACCAGCCATAGCACTAACTGCTGCATCCCACCTGTATGCCGCTCCAAAAGTAAATTTCTCATTAAACATAAAATTAGCAGAAAAATCAACCTGTAAAGGAGCTCCTCCAACAACTTTTGTCAGTAATGCTGGTTTAAATTTCAAGTTGCCATTTAAATCAAAAACGTACCCTGTAATTAAATAGAAATTTATTCTGTCCTTAGATAAGAACTGTGTACTGTTAGCATCTTGTTGTGAATTATCAAAATGTTCTGTTTCAAATAAATTAGGAGCAGAAAGACCTGCATAAAATCTGTTTGAATGGTAATATAAACCAACACCTACATTCGGAGAAAATCTATTCTCAATATTATCAGAATCTACTACCTCATTGTCAAAATTACGAAGTTGATTAAAATCTAAATTCAATAAATTACCTCCTGCTTTTATCCCAAAAGATAACTTACCCTCTGCAGAAACATCAATAGTATAAGATAAAACTGCATCAAAATAAGTTTCTTGAACAGCTCCATTACCTATTTGATCATTAACTATTGAAACTCCATAACCTAGTTTACTATTTCTTATTGGAGATTGTATGTTCAATGTTTGTGTTTCAGGAGCCCCTTCAAGACCTACCCACTGAGACCTGTACAAACCTGTTATACTTAATTGTCCCCTAGAACCTGCATATGCAGGGTTGACACTCATTGTATTAAACATGTATTGAGTATACTGAGCATCTTGTTGTGCTACAACATTACCACAAATGAGCAGTAAGCCACCTAACAGAATTAAAAACTTGTTTTTAATATTCATATTTTATAAACTATTATCTACTAATATACAGATATTCACTATCAACATTGTTTACCCCCTCAAAGGTAGTATAATCAAATATATAGAAATATATTCCTGCTGGAAGATATTCATCTACACCCAATGTAGACCTACCTCTAGACCTACCATCAAATACATTATTTTGATTATTGTAATTTTCACCTTCATAAACAGCAACACCCCATCTATTAAAAATTTTCAAAGTGCTATGACTAATTTTATCAACACCTCTAATAAATAGAAACTCATTTTTACCATCACCATTCGGTGTTACCATTTGATTTACCTCTATTACCGTATCATCAGGATCAACAGGGTTATCATTGATAACTGATATTTCTACCGTAGCAGTATCACAGTTGCCTTCTGCATCACAAACGGTATATTCAATAATATCGGTTCCTTCAAAACCACCATTTGGAGTATATATTATTGTATCATCTGAAATATCATCTGGTGTTCCACCATCGTTAATCTCTACTGTACCATTTGATGGGTCTGTTACCGTTAGAGTACCATCCGTCGGAATTCCAAAATCATTATCTAGTATAGTTATTTCTATTGGAGTATCTACTGGTGTTGAAACAGAATCATCTACAACATCAAGAGCAACAGGCTCCCCTACAGTAATAGTAACAGTAGCCGTATCACAATTACCTTCCGCATCACAAACAGTGTATTCGATAGTCTCAGTTCCTTCGAATCCATCATTTGGAGTATATGTTATTGTATCGTCTGATATATCATCAGGTGTACCTCCGTCGTTGATTTCCACAGTTCCGTTTGATGGATCGGTTACCGTTAACGTACCATCCGAAGGAATCCCAAAATCATTGTCAAGAATATCGATTTCTATTGGAGTGTTTATTGGTGTTGAAACTATATCATCAATAGCATCTAAATCTTGCATAGGTACAGTATCAGGATCTAAATAGTCCGGAGTGCCATCATTGTCACTGTCATCGTTGGTAGGGTCGCCATCATTGTCGACATCTTCGTCGGGAGTGTCAACGCCATCCCCGTCATCATCCAAATCACGGTAATTCACATCTTCGGTACCATCCGTATCAGGTAAGTCGTTCGCCGGATCATCGATCTCGTCGTTTACATCGAAACCATCATTGACGTCAGAACCTTCGTAACCATCGTCCAAGCCGTCACCATCGGTATCCACTCCCGTATAGGTCTGATCGGGAACACCGTCAAAGTCAAAATCGTTACCCTCGTTACTGTCCGGAACCAAGTCGTTGTCGCTATCGTCGTCCAAATAATCGTCTTCATCAGTGCCGTCAGTATTCACAGGACTTAAACCTTCAAAATCACCATTATCATAGGCATTATCAAGACCATCGCCATCATCATCAAGACCGGTAGGACTAATATAACCATCAGTTACCTGAGCCTCTACATTGTCCGGAATACCATCATTATCAGAATCAATATCCACTCTGTCTGGATAACCGTCGCCATCCGAATCTATGTCCTTACTAAAAGAAACTGTTTGAGGAGAAATAAAATTATCCAAACAAGAAAACTGAATTCCTGATTGCCTTGGTACCGCTGTTGTGAAATTATCCGAAGTTTCTGTTTCTATACCAAATCGAAAGACAAATGTACTAATATTAACAAACTCAACAGCCACATTTACCGATGGATTGGCATTTGAAATTCCGTCATACTCCCTCATACCACCATTAATCAAAAGCCCTCCAGCCGTGAAGACAACACCTACATCACTAGGAGTATCAAAGGTATAGCTTGCCGGGGTATCAAATCTATTAAATTCTTGATATTGGGTATTACCATCGACATCAATAAAATTAGCAATTAACTCATCAACAAACGTAATATCATTAGTTCCGGTATTAACCATTGAAATACGTAAATCAACAAAAGGTCTTCTAACTTCATCTGATGTAGTAAATTCAATTTCAGGTTTAAAAAAATCGGGGTCTACAGAATTTTGGTCTAACGTACTTATACGACCATTCACAATCTGTTCTATAGTTACTAAAGCATCAAGATTATCCGTAACATTAGAAAACCTATACACCGCACCTTCATTAAAGCCACTACCCGATTCTAAGGTTGGCACATTGTTAAAACTTAATGTTGGCGCTACATCACAATTAAAGTCATTACCAATCTCACTTGACTCATTACTATCTAATATACCATCGTTATCGGAATCAAAGTCCAAGTAATCAAAAACATTATCGCCATCAGTATCAATGGCAATTAGACCTTCTCCTGAACCTGGAGATAATTCATACACATCATCCAAACCATTACCATCAACATCCATACCTGATGGAGAAAGAATAAGCATAGCCTTTTGAGCCTCGATATTATCTAAGATTCCATCATTATCAGAATCCAAATCCAAATAATCAGGAAAACCATCACCATCCGTGTCATTGGAATTCGTAGAAGGATCATTGTCTCCGTCTAAATTCTTATCTTCATTAGAATCTATTATACCATCCCCGTCATCATCAATATCATCTGAATCATAAATTCCGTCACCATCAGTGTCTACAGCATAGAAATCAAATAATTCAGCTTCTAGCTTATCAGAAGTTGAAAAAGAAAATGTTAAAAGCAATGTTGCTAAAAAGATGCAGCTTTTAAATGAAAAAAAGTTGCGCAATATCAAAGTAATTTTACCCATAAGTGTTAGTGTTTACTAATCACCATGGCATAATGGTAGTGTTTTTTTAATGTTCTGTATAAGAAAGTGGGGCAGTCTTATTTAAACGGTGCTAAGATATATTATAATTGAATCAACTCAAATTCTTTTTCGATTAACCATCAAATTCAATAGTTTATCTGCTAAAAAATCAGTCCAAACCATAAAAAAAATTAACATTTCTTTTTATATACGAGAACAACTAAATAAAAGATCATATTTTATTAAAAAAATACAATTTACCATGAAAAGCCATTATTCGAAAGATTAAATAATAGCCAAAATAATATTCAATTTCACCAATACTTTAAGTAACAATGTTAAGAATTGAATTTATATTACTTTTGCACAAATTTTGTACATGACCTTTAAGCAAGAAATAGAACGCAGAAGAACCTTTGGAATTATTTCTCATCCAGATGCAGGTAAAACCACACTAACTGAAAAATTATTGCTTTTTGGTGGTGCGATTCAGGAAGCGGGAGCTGTTAAAAACAATAAAATCAAAAAAACTGCTACCAGTGATTTCATGGAAATCGAAAGACAAAGAGGTATTTCTGTCGCTACCTCTGTTCTTGCTTTTAATTATAAGGACAAGAAAATCAACATTCTCGACACCCCAGGTCACAAAGACTTCGCTGAGGATACTTTTAGAACCTTAACTGCAGTTGATAGTGTAATTGTTGTTATTGATGTTGCAAAGGGCGTTGAAGAGCAAACCGTAAAACTGGTTGAAGTTTGTAGGATGAGAAAAATACCAATGCTGGTATTCATCAATAAGTTGGATAGAGAAGGGCAAGATGCCTTTGACCTATTAGATGAATTGGAACAAAAATTAGGACTTTCAGTTACTCCTCTGAGTTTTCCAATTGGCATGGGTTACGATTTTAAAGGTATATATAACATCTTTGAAAAAAATATAAACCTTTTTAGTGGCGATAGTAAAAAGAACATTGAAGAGACTATTGCTTTTGACGATGTTGCAAATCCGGAGTTAGATAAAATTATAGGAAGTAAAGCAGCATCTGAATTAAGAGACAATTTGGAATTGGTTTGGGGTGTTTACCCAAGTTTTGACAAAGAACTATATCTTAAAGGTGACCAACAACCCGTATTCTTTGGTTCTGCATTAAACAATTTTGGTGTTAGAGAGCTACTAGATTGTTTTGTTCAAATAGCACCTACCCCACGTTCAAAAAATGCAGAAGAGCGCCTTGTTGAAGCAAATGAAAAGGAAATGACCGGATTTGTTTTTAAAATCCATGCAAATATGGACCCCAAGCATAGAGATAGGTTAGCTTTCATTAAAATCGTGTCCGGTACTTTTGAGAGAAACAAACCATACTTACATGTAAGAAATGGGAAAAATCTAAAATTCTCTAGCCCTAATGCATTCTTTGCCGAAAAAAAAGAAATTGTCGATATCTCTTACCCTGGTGATATTGTCGGATTACACGATACCGGTAATTTTAAAATTGGAGACACTTTAACAGAAGGAGAAAGTTTACACTATAAAGGTATTCCCAGTTTCTCTCCTGAGCATTTTAGATATATCAACAATGCTGACCCCATGAAGTCTAAACAACTTAATAAAGGCATTGACCAGTTGATGGATGAAGGTGTCGCACAATTATTTACCTTAGAACTAAACGGAAGAAAAATTATTGGAACTGTAGGCGCTTTACAGTTTGAAGTTATACAGTATAGGCTTGAGCATGAATATGGTGCAAAATGTAGTTACGAAAACTTTAATGTACATAAAGCCTGTTGGGTGGGCATAGAGAATAGAAAAACTGATGAATTCAAAGAATTTGAACGCGTAAAGCAAAAGTTCTTAGCAAAAGACAAAAAAGGACAACTGGTTTTTCTGGCTGACTCTCAGTTTTCATTGCAAATGACACAGCAAAAATATCCATCAGTGAAATTTCATTTTACTTCTGAATTTGAATAAAAAAAAGCCCAACTTTTAAAGTTGGGCTTTTTTTTATGCTTCACCGGTCGGACCAAAATTCATTGGTATCGAAGGTTGTTCATAATCCTTTATTGTACCATTAGCTTTTTCAAATCGCTGTACATTATCATTCAATGCTTTTAAAAACTTCTTAGCATGTTGCGGAGTAAGTATAATTCTACTCTTCACCTTTGCCTTTGGGGCTCCAGGCATCATACTAATAAAATCAACTACAAATTCAGATACCGAATGATTAATAATAGCTAGATTAGAATAAATTCCTTCTGCCATCTTCTCATCCAATTCAATATTAATTTGTTTTTGACTCGGATTCTTATTGTCACTCATATTATAGTTTTATTAAAAAAATAACCCCCAAATAAAATTTGAGGGTTAGTATATAATTAGAATCTTAATGCCTCTTTTCTGGCCATTATTTCATCATATTCTTCTTTCGACCCAACAATAATGCTATCATAGTCTCTCATACCCGTACCAGCCGGAATCTTATGACCAACAATAACATTCTCCTTAAGACCTTCCAATGTATCAATCTTACCACTTACAGCAGCTTCATTTAACACCTTAGTCGTTTCTTGGAACGATGCAGCAGAAATAAATGATTTCGTCTGTAACGAAGCCCTTGTAATACCTTGTAATATTGGAGTTGCAGTTGCTGAAACAGCATCTCTAGCTTCAACCAATGCCTTATCCCCACGTCTCAATAAAGAATTTTCATCCCTTAACTCTCTTGGAGTAACAATTTGACCTGGTTTAAGGTTATCAGAATCACCTGCTTCCATTACCACTTTCTTACCAAAGATTTCATCATTCTCCCTAATGAAATCATCTTTATGAATCAATTGATTCTCTAAGAAGATTGTATCACCTGGATCTTGAATTCTTACTTTACGCATCATTTGTCTAACAACGACCTCAAAGTGTTTGTCATTAATCTTCACACCTTGTAATCTATAAACTTCCTGAACTTCGTTTACCAAGTACTGTTGAACAGCAGATGGTCCTTTAATTGCCAAGATATCTTCTGGAGTAATAGAACCATCAGACAATGGCATACCAGCTCTAACATAATCGTTTTCTTGTACTAAGATTTGATTAGAAAGTTTCACTAGATATTTCTTAACCTCGCCTAATTTAGATTCAATGATAATTTCTCTATTACCTCTTTTAATCTTACCAAAAGAAACTACACCATCAATTTCAGATACTACAGCTGGGTTTGAAGGGTTTCTTGCTTCGAATAATTCAGTAACTCTTGGAAGACCACCCGTAATATCACCTGCCTTAGCAGATTTACGCGGAATCTTAACCAACGTCTTACCTTCCTTAATCTTATCTCCATCATCTACCATAATGTGAGAACCTACAGGTAGGTTGTACGAACGTAAAGTTTCACCTTTAGCATCTTGAATCAATAATGTTGGTATCAACTTCTTGTTTCTAGATTCAGAAATTACTTTTTCCTGGAAACCGGTTTGCTCATCAATTTCAACTTGATAAGTTACACCTTGTTCAATATTCTCATAAGCTATTTTACCTGGAAACTCCGAAACGATAACACCGTTATATGGATCCCAAGAACAAATAACATCACCCTTAGTAACCTTAGCTCCGTTCTCAACAAATAATTGAGAACCGTAAGGAATATTACTTGTACTTAAAGTAATACCAGTTTTGGCATCAACAACTTTTATCTCACTAGTTCTAGAGATTACAATTTCAGCTGGCTTACCATCCGAACCTTCACCAGTAACTGTTCTTAAATCTTCAATTTCAGCAACACCGGAGAATCTCACTTCTAATTTGTTATCTTCAGAAATGTTACCTGCAATACCACCTACGTGGAATGTTCTAAGTGTAAGCTGTGTACCAGGCTCACCAATTGACTGAGCAGCAACAACACCTACAGCTTCACCTCTTTGTACCATTTTATTGGTTGAAAGGTTTCTTCCGTAACATTTAGCACAAATTCCTTTTTCAGCTTCACAAGTAAGAGCAGAACGTACTTCGATTTTCTCAATCGGAGATGCTTCAACTCTCTTCACATCAGCTTCCATTATTTGCTGACCAGCTTGAAGGACTAATTCTTCGGTCATTGGATTATATACATCATGTAATGATACACGACCTAAAATTCTTTCACCTAAGCTTTCAACGATTTCTTCATTCTTCTTAAGCGCCTGAACTTCTACACCTCTTAATGTTCCACAATCTTCAGTGTTAATAATAACATCTTGAGAAACATCTACCAATCTTCTTGTCAAGTAACCAGCATCTGCCGTTTTCAAAGCGGTATCCGCAAGACCTTTACGAGCACCGTGAGTAGAAATAAAGTACTCAAGAATTGAAAGACCTTCTTTAAAGTTAGAAAGAATCGGGTTTTCAATAATCTCCCCACCACCGGCAGTAGATTTTTTAGGCTTAGCCATCAAACCACGCATACCTGTTAACTGGCGAATTTGTTCTTTAGAACCCCTTGCACCAGAATCAAGCATCATATAAACCGAGTTGAAACCTTGCTGATCCTCACGGATACGTTTCATAGCCAACTCTGTTAATTGAGCGTTAGTAGATGTCCAAACATCAATTACCTGATTATATCTTTCATTGTTAGTAATAAGACCCATATTATAATTAGCCATAATACCATCAACCTGAACATTGGCTTCACCGATCATGTCCATTTTTTCAGCAGGAATAATAATATCCCCTAAACTAAAGGACAATCCACCTTTGAAAGCGAATTCATATCCCATAGTCTTAATTTTATCCAAGAATGCAGCTGTAACAGGAACACTAGTTACCGCTAAAATATCACCAATAATATTTCTTAAAGCTTTCTTGTTTAATACCTGATTTATAAATCCTGCTTCCTCTGGTACGTGATTGTTAAACAATACACGACCAACGGTTGTAGGTATAATTTTATAAACCAACTCACCTTCTTCATTAAAATCCTTCGCTCTAACTTTTATACCTGCATTAAGATTTACCATGCCTTCATTAAAAGCAATCTCCACCTCTTCTGCTGAATAAAATGTTAAACCTTCACCAATAATTGGTACTTCTGGTGTTGATTTACGCTCTTTGGTCATATAATACAGACCCAAGACCATATCCTGTGATGGTACCGTAATAGGTGAACCATTCGCAGGGTTTAATATGTTTTGAGAAGCAAGCATCAATAGTTGTGCTTCTAAAATTGCTTCTGGTCCTAATGGTAAGTGAACCGCCATTTGATCCCCATCAAAATCCGCATTAAATGCAGTACATGCTAATGGGTGAAGACGAATTGCTTTACCTTCTATTAATTTAGGTTGAAAAGCTTGAATACCTAAACGGTGTAATGTAGGAGCCCTGTTCAATAAAACTGGATGACCTTTCAATACATTCTCTAAAATATCCCAAACTACAGGCTCTTTTTTGTCTATAATTTTCTTAGCGGACTTTACTGTTTTTACAATACCTCTTTCTATCAGTTTTCTGATTACAAAAGGCTTATATAATTCAGCAGCCATATCTTTTGGAAGACCACATTCGTATAAGTTCAATTCCGGTCCAACAACAATTACCGAACGTGCAGAATAATCAACACGCTTACCAAGTAAGTTTTGACGGAAACGACCTTGCTTACCTTTTAATGAATCTGAAAGTGACTTTAACGGTCTGTTAGATTCAGTTTTTACAGCAGATGCCTTTCTTGTATTATCAAACAAAGAATCGACAGCTTCCTGAAGCATACGTTTCTCATTTCTAAGAATAACTTCTGGTGCTTTTATTTCAACTAATCTCTTCAAACGGTTGTTACGGATAATAACCCTTCTATAAAGATCATTTAAATCTGAAGTTGCAAAACGACCACCATCTAATGGCACTAATGGACGTAATTCTGGTGGTATAACCGGAATTACTTTCATAATCATCCATTCTGGCTCATTTTCTCTATTCTCCTGAGATTCTCTTAAAGCTTCTACAACTTGTAAACGTTTTAAAGCTTCCGTTTTACGTTGCTTAGAAGTTTCTGTGTTTGCTTTATGTCTTAGCTCAAAAGAAAGCTCTTTAAGATTTATTCTACCTAACAAATCAATTAGACACTCTGCTCCCATTTTAGCGATAAACTTATTTGGGTCAGAATCTTCTAAGTATTGATTTTCTTGAGGAATAGTATCAATAATATTTAAATACTCTTCTTCTGTCAAGAAATCCATTTTTTGGATTTCCTCTCCTTCAGGACCTTTAGCTATACCTGGCTGAATAACTACGTAACGTTCGTAGTAAATTATCATATCCAGTTTCTTGGAAGGTAAACCTAATAAGTATCCTATTTTATTTGGTAAAGAACGGAAATACCAGATATGAGCAACCGGTACTACCAAGTTAATATGACCTACACGATCTCTACGAACTTTTTTCTCTGTAACTTCTACACCACAACGGTCACATACGATCCCACGGTAACGAATACGCTTGTATTTACCACAAGCACATTCATAATCCTTAACAGGACCAAAAATACGCTCACAGAATAAACCATCACGTTCTGGTTTGTGAGTTCTATAGTTAATTGTTTCAGGCTTTAAAACTTCACCTCTAGATTCTGCCAAAATAGATTCTGGCGAAGCTAATCCTATTGAAATTTTATCGAACCTTTTTACTGGGTTATTATCTTTTATTCTTGCCATAATAGCGTGCTGATAATGTTTTAATTTGTTTTACTTAATAGTTCTTCAATATAAAATATTGAACTATTCCTCAAGTCTAATATCCAAACCTAATCCCTTAAGTTCGTGCATTAAAACGTTGAAAGATTCTGGTAAACCAGGTTCTGGCATTGTCTCACCTTTAACGATAGATTCATAAGTTTTAGCTCTTCCGATTACATCATCAGATTTAACCGTTAAAATCTCACGTAAAGTTGCAGATGCACCATATGCCTCAAGTGCCCAAACTTCCATTTCTCCAAAACGCTGACCACCAAATTGAGCTTTACCACCCAATGGTTGTTGTGTAATTAAAGAGTATGGTCCTATTGAACGAGCATGCATCTTATCATCTACCATGTGTCCAAGTTTCAACATATAGATCACACCTACCGTTGCAGGTTGATCAAAACGTTGTCCAGTTCCACCATCATATAAGTATGTATGACCAAATCTTGGAATACCTGCTTCGTCAGTATAAGCATTAATTTGATCTAAAGTAGCACCATCAAAAATTGGAGTCGCGTACTTTCTACCAAGTTTAAGCCCAGCCCAACCTAATACAGTTTCATAAATCTGTCCAATGTTCATACGAGAAGGTACACCTAGTGGATTAAGAACGATATCTACAGGAGTTCCATCTTCCAAGAACGGCATATCTTCATGACGCACTATTCTAGATACAATACCTTTGTTACCGTGTCTACCTGCCATTTTATCACCAACTTTAAGCTTACGCTTTTTAGCAATATAGACTTTAGCCAACTTCATAATACCAGCTGGTAACTCATCACCAACAGATATTGTAAACTTATCTCTTCTCAAGTTACCTTGTAAATCGTTAAGTTTAATTTTATAGTTATGAAGCAAATCAGCTACTAATGAATTAGTATCACTATCCGTTGTCCAGCTTCCACCAACTAAGTGAGCGAAATCATCAACAGAGTTCAACATTTTCATCGTATACTTTTTACCCTTAGGTAATACTTCTTCACCTAAATCATTTAAAACACCTTGAGAAGTTTTACCATTAACTATAGTAAATAATTTCTCAACAAGAACATCTTTCAATTCTTGGAATTTTACTTCGTATTCTAATTCCAGTTTAGATAACTCTTCTTTATCTTCAGAACGTTTTCTCTTGTCTTTAACTGACCTAGAGAATAATTTCTTATCGATTACAACACCTCTTAACGAAGGTGAAGCTTTTAATGAAGCATCTTTTACATCACCAGCCTTGTCACCAAAAATAGCACGCAATAATTTTTCTTCTGGAGTTGGATCGGACTCTCCTTTAGGAGTAATCTTACCAATTAGAATATCACCAGGCTTAACCTCTGCTCCAATTCTAATCATACCATTTTCATCAAGGTCTTTTGTAGCCTCTTCTGAAACGTTAGGTATGTCATGCGTAAGCTCTTCTGCTCCTAATTTAGTATCTCTAACATCTAAAGAATACTCATCAACGTGAATAGACGTGAAAATATCATCACGAACAACTTTTTCAGAAATTACAATTGCATCCTCAAAGTTATATCCTTTCCATGGCATAAACGCCACTGTTAAGTTTCTACCTAATGCTAATTCACCTTTTTCAGTTGCATAACCTTCACAAAGAACTTGACCTTTTTTAACTCTATCACCAACTTGTACAATTGGTTTCAGGTTAATGTTTGTTCCTTGGTTGGTCTTTCTAAACTTCACCAAGAAATAAGTCTTACTATCATCTTCGAAACTGATTAATCTTTCTTCATCAGTTCTATCATACTTAATAGTAACTTTTTGAGCATCTACATATTCAATAACACCATCACCTTCTGCATTGATCAGTACTCTTGAATCTGAAGCTACTTGACGCTCCAAACCTGTACCAACAATTGGCGATTGTGGTTTTAACAACGGAACTGCCTGACGCATCATGTTAGATCCCATCAAAGCCCTGTTCGCATCATCATGTTCCAAGAAAGGAATTAAAGATGCAGAAATAGATGCAATTTGATTAGGAGCAACATCCGTATATTGAATTTCTGATGGATCTACAACAGGGAAATCACCTTCTTCTCTTGCAATAACCTTTTCAGCATCAATTGTACCGTCTTCTTTCATAGGAATATTCGCTTGCGCGATTTTCATTCCCTCTTCTTCTTCAGCACTTAGATATGTAAAATTTTTATAATCTACTACAGAATCTGTAACCTTTCTATATGGTGTCTCTAAGAAGCCCATCGGATTTACTTTCGCAAATACAGATAAAGAAGATATCAAACCAATGTTTGGACCTTCTGGAGTTTCAATAGGACATAAACGACCATAGTGTGTATAGTGAACATCACGTACTTCGAAACCTGCGCGCTCTCTAGATAAACCACCTGGACCTAATGCAGATAATCTTCTTTTGTGCGTAATCTCTGCTAACGGATTTGTTTGATCCATAAACTGAGATAGCTGGTTTGTACCAAAGAAAGAATTAATAACTGAAGACAATGTTTTCGCATTAATTAAATCTATAGGTGTAAATACCTCATTATCACGAACGTTCATACGCTCACGGATTGTTCTTGCCATACGCGCAAGACCAACACCGAATTGAGAAGACAATTGCTCACCTACTGTTCTAACACGACGGTTAGACAAGTGATCAATATCATCAATCTCTGCTTTTGAGTTAATTAACTCAATTAAATATTTGATAATAGTTATGATATCTTCCTTAGTCAAGACTTGCTTGTCCATTCCAATATCCAACTGTAATTTTTTGTTCATTCTATAACGACCAACTTCACCTAAGTTGTAACGTTGATCAGAGAAGAATAATTTATCTATAATACCACGTGCTGTTTCCTCATCTGGCGGCTCAGCATTACGTAATTGACGATAGATATGCTCAACTGCTTCTTTTTCAGAGTTCGTTGGATCTTTCTGTAATGTATTATGTATAATAGCATAATCAGATTGCGCATTATTCTCTTTATGTAAAAGAATAGTTTTTACATCTGCATCAATAATTTCTGCTATATGCTCTTTTTCAAGAATGGTATCTCTATCAAGTACAATCTCATTACGCTCGATCGATACAACCTCACCAGTATCCTCATCAACAAAATCCTCGTGCCAAGTGTTCAAAACTCTTGCCGCTAATTTACGACCAAGTACTTTTTTAAGTCCGGCATTAGAAACCTTAACTTCTTCCGATAGGTCGAAAATCTCTAATATATCCTTATCACGCTCAAAACCAATAGCCCTGAACAATGTAGTAACCGGTAATTTTTTCTTTCTATCGATATAAGCATACATAACGCCATTAATATCGGTAGCGAATTCTATCCAAGA
The DNA here is from genome assembly GCF_045063735.1 of Maribacter sp. Asnod1-A12. Taxonomy (NCBI): domain Bacteria; kingdom Pseudomonadati; phylum Bacteroidota; class Flavobacteriia; order Flavobacteriales; family Flavobacteriaceae; genus Maribacter; species Maribacter sp. Asnod1-A12. Next base: position 2,531,647 of record NZ_JBEFNZ010000006.1, on the reverse strand, counting down.
ACCTTTAAAAGGAATTACCCTAGCAGAATATAATTTTGTTCCATTTGCATGGAAAGACTGTCCAAAGAATACACCAGGAGAACGGTGTAACTGAGAAACAACAACCCTTTCAGCACCATTGATAACAAAGGTACCACTTGGAGTCATGTAAGGAATCGTACCTAAATAAACATCCTGTACAATTGTTTCGAAATCCTCATGCTCAGGATCCGTACAATATAATTTAAGACGTGCTTTTAAAGGAACGCTGTAAGTAAGACCACGTTCGATACATTCTTGAATAGAATATCTTGGTGGATCTATGAAATAATCTAAAAATTCCAATACGAACTGATTTCTTGTATCAGTAATTGGAAAATTTTCCATGAAGGTATTATAAAGACCTTCGTTACCTCTTTCATCCGATTTAGTCTCTAGTTGAAAAAAGTCTTGGAAAGATTTAATCTGAATATCTAAGAAATCCGGGTAATCCGGTGTGTTTCTTGCGGAAGCGAAGCTTATTCTTTCAGTATTATTTGTGAACATCTACGGACAGTGTTTTGATCGTGAGTACTAAATGAGTAGTATACCTCTTAATATACCTAATTCTATAAAATGGCTTAGGTCTAAACGCAAAAAGCGCAAAGACCTAAACCAAAAGTAATATGGTTGTTGCTATTATTTAAGCTCAACTTCTGCTCCAGCTTCTTCCAATGATTTTTTGATACCTTCAGCCTCATCTTTAGTAACTGCTTCTTTAACAGCTTTTGGCGCGCTATCAACGATATCTTTCGCATCTTTCAAACCTAAACCAGTTAATTCCTTAACCAATTTAACTACTGCTAATTTAGAAGCACCTGCTGCTTTCAATATTACATCGAATTCAGTTTTTTCCTCTGCTGCTTCACCAGCTTCACCACCACCACCGGCAGCTACTGCTACTGCTGCTGCTGCAGGCTCAATACCGTACTCATCTTTTAATATATCAGCTAACTCGTTTACTTCTTTAACTGTTAAGTTAACTAATTGTTCTGCGAAATCTTTTAAATCTGCCATTTTCTATCGTTTAATAAAATTTTTAAAATATACTTAGTTTATTGTGCGTACTTATCTTTCAGATAATGTTTTAAGGATACCAGCGATTTTTCCACCACCAGATTTAAGTCCAGAAATAACATTCTTAGCTGGAGATTGTAATAATCCAATGATTTCTCCAATCATTTCTTCCTTAGACTTAATGCTAACTAAAGCATCCAAGTTTTCATCACCTATGTAAATTGCTTCTTCTACAAAAGCTCCTTTCAATAAAGGCTTATCAGATTTCTTTCTGAAATTCTTTATTAATTTTGCCGGAGCATTGGCAACCTCAGAAAACATAAGAGAAGTATTCCCTTTTAATATTTCCGGTAATTCACCAAATTCTTTATCAGAAGCTTCCATTGCCTTTGCAAGCAATGTATTTTTAACTACAGCTAGTCTAATATCAGCTTTAAAACAAGCTCTTCTTAAATCAGAAGTTGTTCCTGCATCTAAACCTGAGATATCAGCTACATATATAGTGCTGCTATCTGCCAACTGCGTAGTCAAATCTTTTATAACCGTTGCTTTTTCTTCTCTTGTCATACTATTAATTTTTAACTACCAGTTGTTAAACTGACTTTGGATCTAATTGCAAACTAGGACTCATTGTGCTAGACATGAAAATTGATTTCATATAAACACCCTTTGCCGCAGTTGGCTTCATCTTATTCAAAGTATCCAACAACTCCTTAGCATTATCTGCCAATTTATCAGCAGTAAAAGAAGCCTTACCTATCGCAGCGTGTACGATACCGGTTTTATCAACTTTAAAATCTATTTTACCTGCCTTAACCTCAGATACAGCTTTCGCTACATCCATAGTAACAGTTCCAGTTTTTGGATTAGGCATTAAACCTCTTGGTCCTAATACACGACCTAAAGGTCCTAATTTACCCATTACACTTGGCATAGTGATGATTACATCAACATCTGTCCAACCGCTTTTAATTTTCTCCAAATACTCATCTAAACCAACATAGTCTGCACCTGCTTCTTGAGCCTCTGCTTCTTTGTCTGGTGTTACCAAAGCCAAAACCTTAACATCTTTACCAGTTCCATGAGGTAATGTTACCACACCACGAACCATTTGATTTGCTTTTCTTGGATCCACACCCAAACGAACAGCTAAATCTACAGATGCATCGAATTTTGTATTGGTTATCTCTTTAATTAAAGCTGAAGCTTCCGTAACAGAGTATAATTTATCTTTCTCTATTTTGGAGTGCGCTTCCTTTTGCTTCTTAGTTAACTTTGCCATTTAATTACTTTTAAGATTTTAAAAAGGTTTTTTTCCTGCTACCTTCATACCCATAGAACGCGCAGTACCAGCTATCATACTCATAGCAGATTCTACCGTAAATGCATTAAGGTCAACCATTTTATCTTCGGCTATTGCCTTGATTTGGTCCCAGGTAACACTACCTAATTTTACTCTGTTAGGTTCGCCAGATCCTTTTTTAATCTTAGCCGCTTCCAATAGCTGAATTGCCGCCGGTGGAGTTTTTACAACGAAGTCGAAAGACTTATCCTTGTAAACGGTGATAACAACTGGTAATATCTTACCTGGTTTATCCTGCGTACGAGCATTAAACTGCTTACAGAATTCCATTATGTTAACACCAGCAGCTCCTAAGGCAGGTCCAACCGGTGGCGATGGATTCGCTGCACCTCCCTTAACTTGTAGTTTAACTACTTTACCTATTTCTTTTGCCATTGTTTAAAATTAAATTGAAAGTGTGTTTACGGAAGCAACACTACTTTAATTATATGTATGTAACACTTATTCTAATACTTATACTTTCTCTACCTGCATGTAACTTAACTCTAATGGTGTTTTTCTTCCGAAAATCTTAACCATAACCTCAAGCTTACGTTTTTCCTCATTTATTTTCTCAACAGTACCATTGAAGCCATTGAAAGGACCATCAATTACTTTTACCGTTTCACCAAATACAAATGGAATTGCAACGCTATCTGTATTTACAGCTAGCTCATCTACTTTACCAAGCATTCTGTTCACTTCATTCTTTCTTAAAGGAACAGGATCCCCCCCTTTAGTTTCACCTAAGAAACCTATTACATTCGTAATAGACCTTATAATATGAACCATTTCACCACCAAGGTTTGCTTTAATCATGATATAACCAGGAAAATAAACTCTTTCTTTGTTTATTTTCTTTCCGTTTCTGATCTGAACAACTTTTTCGGTAGGAACAAGAACATCTTCTAAATAGTCAGAGAAACCATGACGCTCTACTTCACTCTCAATGTATCCTTTGATTTTATTCTCTTGACCACTAACAGCTCTTACAACGTACCACTTTTTATCCAATACTTCTGACATAGTCCTATTAGTTTAATACGAAGTTGAAATAAGATTTAATCACTTTACTAAAGACCGTATCCACTCCCCAAGTTGCCAAAGCAAAAAGGATAGAAAACACAGCTACAATAACCATCAAGTTAGATGATTCTGCACGTGATGGAAGAGTAACATTATTCCTCAACTCTTCAACGGATTCTTTTATATATGTGAACATTTAAATGCTTTTTACAATTTCAACAAATAGGATACCTATATTCCAAATTCTATTGTGGCACGGGAGGAGAGACTCGAACTCCCGACACCTGGTTTTGGAGACCAGTGCTCTACCAACTGAGCTACACCCGTATGAATAGCGATAATTAAATCACGTATTCTATTATTTGCATGTAAAGGTGTCCCGCTTGAGCAGGACACCCTTATACACAATACTTATTTTAGATTAAAATTAATCTATAATCTTAGTTACTTGACCAGCACCTACTGTTCTACCACCTTCACGGATAGCGAAACGAAGACCTACGCTCAATGCGATTGGCTGAATCAATTCAACTGTAATTGTTAAGTTATCACCAGGCATAACCATTTCAACTCCTGAAGGAAGTGCAATGTTACCTGTTACATCCGTTGTTCTTACGTAGAACTGAGGACGATAGTTATTATGGAATGGCGTATGACGACCACCTTCTTCTTTTTTCAATACGTAAACCTCAGCTTCAAATTTAGCATGTGGCTTAACAGAACCTGGCTTACAGATTACCATTCCACGGCTAATTTGAGATTTTTCAACACCTCTTAACAAGATACCTACGTTATCACCAGCCTCACCTCTATCTAATATCTTACGGAACATTTCAACCCCAGTAATAGTAGAGTTCAATTTCTCAGCACCCATACCAATAATCTCAACAGGATCACCAGTGTTAGCAATACCAGTTTCTATACGACCAGTTGCAACAGTACCACGACCAGTAATAGTAAATACATCTTCAACAGGCATTAAGAAATCCTTATCAACATCTCTTTTAGGAAGCTCGATCCAATCATCAACAGCAGCCATCAACTCCATTACAGTATCAACCCACTTTTGCTCACCGTTCAATGCACCTAATGCAGAACCAGCGATTACAGGTCCATTATCACCATCATACTCATAGAAAGAAAGCAATTCTCTTACTTCCATTTCAACAAGCTCGATCAACTCCTCATCATCAACCATATCCACTTTGTTCATGAATACAACGATTCTTGGAATACCAACCTGACGACCCAATAAGATATGCTCACGTGTTTGTGGCATAGGACCATCTGTAGCAGCAACAACTAATATAGCACCGTCCATTTGAGCAGCACCAGTAACCATGTTCTTTACATAATCCGCGTGACCAGGACAGTCAACGTGCGCATAGTGACGGTTAGCTGTAGAATACTCTACGTGTGAAGTGTTAATTGTAATACCTCTTTCTTTTTCCTCAGGAGCGTTATCGATAGAATCGAAACTTCTCAATTCAGAAAGACCTGCATTTGCCAAAACAGTAGTAATAGCAGCAGTCAATGTAGTTTTACCGTGATCCACGTGTCCAATAGTACCTATATTTAAGTGCGGTTTGGAACGATCGAAAGTTTCCTTTGCCATGTTTAATGTATTTTATTCTTAGTTTATATTAGTGTACAAATTTATACCTTAATTGAGCCAATGACGAGAATTGAACTCGTGACCTCTTCCTTACCAAGGAAACGCTCTACCCCTGAGCTACACCGGCGTAAAGTGTTGAACCCACCCAAAAGATAGATTCCTGCCTTCGCAGGGATGACATTACTGTCAAATTTATAGAGCGGGAGACCGGGTTCGAACCGGCGACATTCAGCTTGGAAGGCTGACGCTCTACCAACTGAGCTACTCCCGCTTATAATATTACAATATTTCAATAAAATTCCTTAGAAAATAGTTTAGTGGGGAGAGCAGGATTCGAACCTGCGAAGACGTAGTCAGCAGATTTACAGTCTGCCCTCGTTGGCCGCTTGAGTATCTCCCCTCAAACTAATATTTTAAAGAACTTAAGAGCCGATGGAGGGACTCGAACCCACGACCTGCTGATTACAAATCAGCTGCTCTAGCCAGCTGAGCTACATCGGCTTATTTCACGACTTTTTCTGTCATAAAAAAGCCCGCTATTTCTAACGGACTGCAAATGTATAGTATTTTTTGTTTATTCAAAACAAATTTTGAAAAATTTTTATCAAGCATGTAATCTTATTTTTTCTTTTTGCTTTATCAGCCTACGTTCCAGCGAACTACAAGCAGAGTCTACAGCCTCTTCAAATGATTTACATTGTTTTTTTACCACAAATTTATCTTTAGGAACAGAAATTTTAATCTCTACTATTTTATTCTCTTTGGCACTTGTGTTCTCCACTTTCATATAAACATCTGAGCTAATTACCTTAGAATAAAAGGTTTCCACTTTGTCAAGTCTATTTTGAAGGAAATTAATCAACTTATCGTCTGCATTAAAATTTACCGATTGCGTATTTACTTTCATAGTCAGAAAATTTATGGCTTTAAGAATTTAGCCTGATTTAACAATAATTATTTGTTTCCCCTAGGATGAGCTTTTGCATGAACTTTTTTCAACTCTGCAATGCTATTATGTGTGTAAACCTGAGTAGAAGCCAAACTAGAATGACCTAACAACTCTTTAACAGCATTTAAATCCGCGCCTTTATTTAAAAGATGCGTAGCAAAGGTATGCCTTAGAATATGCGGACTCGTCTTCACCTTTGAAGAAACCTCTCTAAAGTACTTTTTTATTAACCTATAAACAAGTGTTTCATACAATTTATTGCCTGACTTCGTTAAGAACATGGTTTCTTCGTCAACCACATCACTTAAGCTTTCACGCCCCTTTAAATAATCTATAAATTTCTCTTTGGTCTCTAAAAGCATAGGTATAATTCTCTCCTTATTACGTTTACCCAAGACCTTAATTGTCATTGCTTCAAAATTAACATCTAATACTTTTAGAGCAATAACCTCTGCCCTACGCATACCTGTCACATACAATACATGTATTAATAACTCATCTCTTTTACCCTCAAAATCTTCTTTATACTCTATTTGCGATAACACCTTCTCCATCTCTAATTCAGAAAAAGGAATCTCAACTTTCTTAGCGGTCTTTAATGCCTTATGCCTGTTCAAAGGATTAACATCTGTCACTTCTATTTTTTGAAGAAACTTAAAATAAGCTTTTAGCGATGCTATTTTCCTATTGATCGACCTATTATTGATTTTACTTTCAGACAGTTCAACTATCCAAAACCGAACAATATTATATTCTATAATATCAATATCATGGATTTCATAACTTGATAAGCAAAAATCACCAAATTCAAGCAAATCATTCTCATACGCCTTAATCGTATGTTTAGAATAATTTTTCTCCAAAGAGAGGTAAGAAATAAATTCACTTAAAAACATTACCTAAAGGTATTAAAGTTTTGAGTTTGGTAAAATTTGAGCAAAAAAAATCCCGCAAATTGCGGGATTTTATATCTTATACGACAAAGTCTAAACTTCTTCCTGATCTCTTAGACCTTGAATATATTCTGCTTTTTGTATCTGTGCTCTACGAACTACTGACGGCTTATTGAACTGTTGACGCTTACGTAACTGTCTCATTGTACCTGTCTTATCGAACTTACGCTTGAAACGCTTTAAAGCTCTATCGATGTTTTCTCCTTCTTTTACTGGTATTATTAACATGGGCTAAACCTCCTCTCTTTTGTGATTAAGGCTGCAAATATAGTAACTATATTTAAACCAACAACCTTTAAACTAATATTTAAAAATTTAATTTGACCAACTATACCGTAGCTGGTTTGTATTCTTTCTTATCAATAATGATTTTAGAAATAATTTCTCGCAATATTTCTGATGTACCACCGCCTATTGGCCCTAGCCTACTATCTCTAAAGTTACGTGCCATTGGGTAATCTTCAATATATCCGTAACCTCCTAAAAACTGCAAACATTCATAAGCTACTTCATCAGAGACTTTTGTAGATTTTAATTTAGATATGGTCGCCTCTTTAACAACATACTGTCCTTTATCTAAACGATACGCTACGGAATAATTATACTCTTTACACATATCTATATCCGCATGCAAATCAACTACACGATGTCTAAGTGCCTGAAATTTATTTATAGACCTACCAAAAGCTTCCCTTTCTGACATATAGTTTAAAGCGTAGTCTAAAACATGCTCTGCTCTCGCATGCGCATTAACCCCCATTATCAATCTTTCTAAAGAGAAATGCTCCATTATATATGAAAAGCCCATGTTTTCTTCACCCATTAGGTTTTCTACAGGAATCTTAACATTGTCGAAAGCCAATTCTGCAGTATCAGACGCTCGCCAACCTAATTTATTTAATTTGTTAGCTGTAACCCCTTCACTATTTCTATCAACAGCAAAAATGCTAATTCCCTTATTACCCAGCTCAGGACTTGTTTTTGCCGCCACGATCATGTAATCGGCATATACCCCATTTGTGATAAAAGTTTTGGAACCATTTAATATATAATGATCACCTTGCTTTACAGCACTGGTCCTCATTGCAGCAACATCGCTACCGCCAAAAGGCTCTGAAATACAAAGACAGCCAATTTTATCACCATTTACACTTGGTCGCAAATACTTTTCCTTTAAAAAAGAATCTGCTTCCTTATTCAAATGGGTCATTGCCAAATACGCATGCGCCCAAATAGCCGCCGCAAATCCTCCAGAATTTATCTTTTGCAACTCTTCTAACAAAATAATAGTATAGAAAAGATCAAGACCCAAACCACCATCTTCTTCAGGCGTTGCCAGACCAAAATAGCCCATATCTCCAAATTTCTTCCAAATGAACCTTTCTATAGTTCCTGTTTCTTCCCATTTATCTATATGAGGGACCACTTCTTTCTGTAAAAAATCTTTTAGGCTGTTCCTAAATAACTGATGTTCTTCTGTGAAGTACATACTTTGCATAGCGTTTTTTTTATAATGACAAATATAAAGCAATTCTATTAATACGCTCTGACGGAAATTCCTCAATTTTTACTAATTCGTTCAAAGAATTGATACTTCCGTTGAGATTACGATAATTTACAATGCTCTTAGCGACGTGTTTTTGCAGATATATCAATTTAGACAATTCTTCAGCAGTCGCAGTATTTACATTTATTTTTAAAATATCAGGCTTCGTAACTACCTTAAACTCCTTTAAAGCCCTTTCAACTACATCTGCCTCTAGACCATATACATCTTGTAACTGTTCCTCAACTAAAAATCCGCCGAGACGATCTCTAAACTTAATTATTCTAGCAGACAATTTTTCTCCTATTCCACTTACTTGCCTCAAGTCTTCTGCCGTTGCAGTATTCAAATCTTTCCACACTATTTTCTTTACCTTATTATTTTGAGTAAATGTGTTTGATTTGAATGTAGATTTCGTTTTTCTATTTTGAGTCCATTCAGGAAATTTAAAAAATGGAGAAATGGTATTTAGTAATGAATCTGAAACTTTTGTTACATTTTGAAATTCTTTAGCTGAGTTCATAAAACTTTCCTTACTTCTAAATTCATGCAACCTATCTATTTCTGCAACAGACATACCTAATGTATATCCTTTAAAATCAGTAATAAAATTTGGATTAAAAGGAAATATGCGAACAGTATCTTTTCCTAACGCCACAATTTTCAAAGAATCAATTTCAGATTGAAGCACACTATCAATTTGTAGGGGCGTAGATTGACCTATTGTCTTTGCTTTGTACAGATAATAACCACATTGTAAACTAATCAGAAAAAACAGCAAAAAGAAAATCCCACTTCGTTCTTGTTTATTGAACTTAAAGTGGGATTTAAATGAATTCATGATAATTCTTAATCTTCTATAGCGTCATACTTTAGTTTGATCGCATCTAAATATCTGTTTAATTGCTTTTTCACAACTGGAAACAAGAAGAACAGACCTACCATATTCGGGAATACCATCGCAAATATCATTGCATCTGAAAAAGCCCAAATAGATTTCATACTTGCTGCAGCTCCTATTACTATAAACGTACAGAATAACAATTTATAAACCATATCAGCTATTTTGCCTCTACCGAATAAATATTTCCAAGATTGTAGTCCGTAATAAGACCAAGATATCATGGTAGAAACCGCAAATAATACTACCGCTATAGTCAAGAATATATCAGAATAAGGAATATACTCCGCAAACGCTACAGCAGTTATACCTGCACCTTCATAAGCCATACCATCTATTAATACAGACCCTGTACCGTCACCACCATAGGTGAAAGCACCTCCAAAATTAAAAATAATAATTACAATAGCCGTCATTGTACATATTACAACAGTATCAATAAAAGGTTCTAACAAAGCTACCAAGCCCTCAGAAGCTGAATATTTTGTTCTTACCGCAGAATGTGCAATAGATGCTGAACCAGCACCGGCTTCATTTGAAAATGCCGCTCTTTTAAAACCAACCAACAGCACACCAATAAGACTACCCACACCAATTGCCGTAGGCTTAAATGCCTCTGCAACTATTAAAGAAATAGCATCATCTACAAGCGTAAAGTTGCTAAGGATAATATACAAGCAAGCAACAATATACATTACCGCCATAAATGGAACTACTTTTTCAGTTACTTGAGCAATACGCTTGATACCTCCAATAATTATAACTCCTACAAGTATAGCCAAAACAAGACCAACAATTGCCCCAGCAGCTGTGCTTTGCCAATCAAAAAGCTCTTTAATTACAATAGTAGCCTGATTTGACTGAGCTGCATTACCACCACCAAAAGAGCCACCAATACAAAATATTGCAAAAATGACTGCAGCAACTTTTCCTATAGTTTCAAATCCTCTTTCTTTAAGACCTTTACTTATATAGTACATTGGCCCGCCGTAGACGGTACCATCTTCACCTACATCTCTATATTGTACGCCAAGTGTGCATTCCACAAATTTTGACGACATACCTAAAAGTCCACATACAATCATCCAAAAGGTAGCTCCAGGTCCACCCAAAGCAATAGCTAAAGCTACACCTGCAATATTACCGTTACCAACAGTACCGGAAACTGCAGTTGCCAATGCCTGAAAATGGCTAACTTCTCCTTCAGAACTTTCATCTCTAATTGTATCTACAATGTCACCATCTACAGCGAGGTCATTTTCCATATTAACCAAATGCTCTTCTATATCTACATTGGTTAAATCTTGACCTTGAGCAATACCATCTTCACCATAAAGATTTTGCGCTCCATGTTTTTCAATATCCTCATACTTACCACGAACAGTATTAATGGCTTTACCAAAGAATCTAATGTTAGGAAATCCAAAATAGATAGTAAAAAATAATGCACTACCTACCAATAGCACTAATACAAATGGAATGTCTGGATCATGCCAAACATTAAAGAAAATTACCGCTGAAAAGAAGTCGGAAATAGGTTGAAAAGCTTGATCAATTTGTTGATCCAATCCTTGTTCTTGAGAAAATATTAAAAAGGGAAATAAAAAGGTAAACAGGTTTAGAAGTTTATACTTCATAAGTTTAGAATTTATTTTTGAGTTAGTTTGTCTAGCAATATCCTAAAAATAATGGATGCAATCAAATATATATGGTAGAAAGATGATTATTCTATATTAAACATTTCGTTCAATTTCTTAATTTGTTCTGGTCTGCCCAATACTATAACCTTACTTTTTGGCTGTAATTCCATATCCGCTTCTGGATTTATAGTATACTCACCATCAGGTGAAATATAACCTATAATGGTACATCCTGTTTTTCTTCGTAAATCTAAATCCCGTAAAGAATTACATTCAATCTGATCCGCAAAATCCTCTATAGCAACCTCTTCTAAATTAGTAGTATGTTCACCTTCTATAGAGAGCTTGTCCATAAATGTAATAAGATCTGGCATTACCACTAGAGATGCCATATGGTCTCCACCTATTTTATCTGGCATAATTACCTTATTAGCTCCTGCCAAGAATAATTTCTTTTGTGAATTAACCAAAGAGGCCCTACTGATAATAAAAAGATTTTTTTTCATTTGCCTTGCGGACAATACTACAAAAAGATTGGCGGCATCATCTGGCAAAGTAGCTATTAAATACTGAGCTCTTTCTATACCCGCCTCTAACAATATGTCATCATCGTTGGCATCGCCTTCAATAAATAAAACGTCATCTTCATAACGTTCTATCACCTCTTTATCTTTCTCTATAACCACAAAAGGTCTTTTGTATGCTTTTAGCCTTTCAGCAGCTTGCATACCATTTCTACCAAAACCACATACGATAACATGCTGATTTAAATTTGCTATAGCATTTTTCATTTTTTTCTTTTTAAGCAGTTCTACAGAATTTCTAGAGAGGAGGTAGTCGGTAACTATCGTAATAGCAAAACCAACTATAAATACACTTGTAACTATAAGAATTATGGTAAAAATTTTTCCTTCGGGACCCATTGGCCTAACCTCTGAAAAACCAACAGTGGTTACCGTTATTATGGTCATATAAAATGCATCGACCCAAGAATAGTCTGCCACAAAACGATACCCTAAAACCCCAAAAGCCAAAACCATCAGCATTAAAGTCAATGCTAAATATATTTTAGACTTAAATAATTTCATCATATGCTAAAGATCAAAAACCGAATTTCGTTTTGTATAAATCAAATCTTTTATTCTTAGCCAAAAAGCCAAGAACAGATAAAGTGCAAACCCAAAGCCTACGGTAACAAAGGTGAGATAAATGAATGATGTTCTTACCACTCTAGCCCTTATACCTAATCTTTCCGCGATTCTACCGCATACCTCATACCCCCGTTTTTGAAAATAATGTAGTAACTTATAAAATACGTTCATGGGCTATAAAATTAGACTTTTATATTCATTAATGAAGCCCCTACCGCACAATCTAAACATTTGTCTTTTACACAATAGTTAGTATATAACTGAAGGTATGCCTGAGAATCCTTAGCGTTTTCAAGCCTTTCGCCTACCTTACCAAAGTTAGTTATAATACTGTTTTCTTCCTTTTTAATTTCTGACATCATTTTTAGAAACCTCTCATTATCTAAACCACCTTTATACCTACTAAAAGCAAACTTTAAAGGAATTATAGTATTTATAAGCAGTAAATTCAAAAACGAAGTTGAAATTCTTTTTTTACTTTTTTTCGATACCTTACCAAAGTTAAAATGGGTTTCCCAATATTCAGATGTTCCTATATTTAAGATTTCAGAAAAGTCAGGCTGAGCACTTTCTATCAATAAATGAAATAGGTTATTATTCTCGGAATATAGGGCGCTCAATTGAGCTAGTCTAATAGTTGGGAAATTTGATGGCCTTAAACGAAAAAACTCTGGAGACTTAAAAACAGGGCTTAAACCGAACTTGTGTTTTAAGAATTCATACTCCTTTTTTAATTCCGCCAAATAGGTGTCATTGCTATTTTTTCTATCCAATAAATTTGCTTGCCCAAAAAACAAGCTTTCCATTTGTATGGGTTTGTCATACAACTTACGGATAATTGAAAAATCAATTGACTTTCCAATCTCAATAAACGATTCTCTATTGATTTTAGACCCAAAGGTTTTCAAAAGCATTAAAAACAACACTTGCTCCCAGTCATTGTTTGTTTCCTTTAATAGTTGATTAATAAAAACAGATTTCTGTTCTAATCGCTCCACAAATAAACGATTAAGCCAATTGCTCTTTAAAAACTCATCAACATCTTTAAACTCGTTTTCACAATTAATGAATTTATAATTTTTACTATTAAAAAGTCCTTGATAGGTATGCAGTAACTTTAAGGGTATGATTTCTTTTAAAGACAAAGTGGGTATTTCCGTTCCATCCTTTCTAAAAACAGCTACATCATCTTCCCATACCACATGCAAAATAACATTATTGTAGTTATCATCTTCTTGATGATTATGTGCATACCAATCTGATGATTTTATATGAATTTCAACATTTCCTGCCCATAATTGACCGTTTAATTCTATTTGAGCATTAAAAAAATCTGGACCACTCAAATGATTGTGCAGACCTGCAGATACTACATGTACTACTTCGCCAGACGTAGTCACAAGTCCCTTTAAGGGGTACTTCTTGTACTTCCAAATAAAATGAAGCAAGTCTTCCTTCATTCTATAAAAATAAAAAACCCGCCGTTAAGCGGGTCATTTTTTTAAAAGAAATAAAACTAAGCTGTTTCGCCTTCCCAATTCATAAACCCTCCTTGAAGGTTAAATGTCTTGTCAAAACCTAAGTTATTCATAATTGCACATGCTTGACCACTTCTTGCGCCAGACCTACAATACACATAATAATTTTTAGTTTTATCTAGCTTCTCTATTTCCGCTACAAACTCTGGTCCTTTATAAATATCAATGTTTATTGCATTAGGTATAATCCCATCCTCTATTTCTTCTTCTGTTCTAACATCTAGTATTACTGCATTAGAATCTTTCTCTAATTGCTCTTCCCAATCTTGTTGTGATAAATCTGCCATAGTATATATTATAAGTAGTAAAAATAATCGATTTTTATTTATTAGAATACTACACACGAATTTAACAAATTTTTAATCTACACCTAAACTGGAATACTAAATATAATTATACATTTGTATATACAATTATTGTATCAACATGAATGTAGAGGAAATCATTAAAACCAACCAACAGATGCCGTTAGAGAAACGGACGCTTATTCATATAGCTTTGGTTGCCAATAAAATTGACGAAGAAATAGCAACGGTACTTAAACCTTTTGATGTCTCTATTCAACAATTTAATGTTTTAAGAATTCTTAGAGGTCAAAATGGCAAACCAGCTAATCTTTCTACCATCAACGAAAGAATGGTTACAAAGATGAGCAACACCACTCGCCTAGTAGATAAATTAATCTTAAAAGGTTTAGTCAATAGAACTATCTGCCTAAAAAACAGGCGCAAGGTAGAAATTGTAATCACAGAAAGTGGCTTACAAATGCTAAGCAATATTGATGGAATACTTTTTGAAGCCGAGAAGAGAATGCTTGAAAATTTTGACGAGACAGAATTACACGAACTCAATGAACTATTAAATAAATTTTAAGAACTATAATGGACACATTACTAGATAAATTAAACTGGCGCTATGCCACTAAAAAATTCGATAACTCGAAAAAAGTAAGCAGCGAAAATTTAAATACATTATTAGAAGCAGCAAGATTAACAGCTTCATCATATGGTCTTCAGCCTTACCACATATACGTTATTGAAAATACGGACATAAGAACTCAACTAAGAAAATCTTCTTATGACCAACCTCAAATAACAGATGCATCTTACATCATTGTTTTAGCCAACAAACCTACTTTTGATAGCACTATGATAGATGAATATATTGCTAATATTATGGCAACTAGAGGTCTTTCCAAAGAAGATCTTGAAGGTTTTTCACAGACAATGAAATCAACTTTATTAGATTTACCAAATGCCCAAAAAAGCTCTTGGACATCAAACCAAGCATACATTGTATTAGGTAATTTAATGACGGTAGCGGCAGAAATGGAAATAGACACTTGCCCTATGGAAGGTTTTGAAAATGCAAAGTACAACGAAATTTTAGGTCTTAACGATAAAGGTTTAAATGCTGCGGTAGTTTTAGCTGTTGGCTATAAATCTTCTGAAGACGAGACCCAAAACTACCCTAAAGTGAGATATTCTAAAGAACAAATTATTACACATATATAAATTAAACACAATCATTTTAAAATTAGACACATGAAAAAATCATTATTAAGTTTAGTATTCGTTGCCGTTTTTGGATTTACAGCAACAGCTTCTGATCCTATCGACTCAGAGAAAAAAGAAGTAAAAGTTAGCGAAAGTTCAGTGACTTGGAAAGGTTATAAGGTTACTGGTTCTCATGAAGGAACCATCAATCTAAAATCTGGTCATTTAGAAATGAAAGGCAAAAAATTAATAGGTGGAGAATTTGTTGTTGATATGACTTCAATTTCCAATACTGACTTAGAAGCCGGTAAAGGAAAAGAAAAGCTTGAAGGTCACTTAAAATCCGCTGATTTCTTTGGTATAGAAAGTAACCCAACTGCAAAAATGGTATTTACTACTGTTAAAGCCATGAACGACAATTCATACACCGTAACTGGCGACTTAACCATTAAAGGTATTACAAAGCCTGTAACTCTTGTGGTTTCCATGTTTGAAAATAAAGCTACTGCAACTCTTAAGGTAGACAGAACAAAATATGACATCAAGTATGGTTCTGGAAGCTTTTTCGATAACCTAGGTGATAAAGCTATTTATGATGATTTTGATTTGGTTGTAGACTTAGCACTATAATCGTTTTAATACAATCAAATTACAACAATTTAAAATCCCTTTGATAAATTTCAAAGGGATTTTTATTTTTGACAAGCTAAAGTTTGATAGTTTAAATTTCCTTTTTATATTTGATGCTCAATGAAAAATTTAATCGCAAATACTTGGTGGTGGAACAACTTACGAAAAACATCGTGAGCAAAGCATCATTGTAGTAAAACTATATAAAGGCTTGTCATCACGACAAGCCTTCTTTATTTTATAAAAGTACCTATGACCTATCAATTTAAGACATATCACAAAAAAATTCTTGCCGACACCATGACGCCGGTTAGCGTTTACCTAAAAATAAGAGACCGTTTTCCTAATAGTATTTTATTAGAAAGTAGCGATTATCATGCTAACAATAATAGTTTCTCCTATATATGTTGCAACCCAATCGCTTCTATTAAAGTGGAGAATGAAATCATTGTCAAACAATTTCCTGATGGGGCCACTGAAGAAATTCAGATTACAGCAGATACTAATGTTGTAGAGATTATAGATACTTTCAGTAAAACTTTCAAAGCAGATAACAACGACTATAAATTCATTAATAACGGCTTGTTTGGTTATATGGCTTACGACGCCGTTCGGTATTTTGAAGATGTAGATATATCGGTTAAAGATGACTCTGTTCATATACCAGATATTTACTATGCCGTGTATCAAAATATCATTGCTATAAATCATTATAAGAATGAAGCTTACTTATTTGCCCACTGTTATAACACAGAGAATAATATTCCAGAATTGGAACAGCTTTTAAGTATTAGAAACTTTGCCACGTATAATTTTAAAATAGAAGGCAAAAGAGAATCTAATCTAGAAGATGCAGAATATAGAGAACATGTAGATTTAGCAAAAAAGCATTGTCAACGTGGCGATGTATTTCAGCTAGTTTTAAGCCGTCGTTTTTCTCAAGGTTTTAAAGGTGATGAGTTTAATGTGTATAGAGCTTTACGTTCTGTAAATCCGTCTCCATATTTGTTCTATTTTGATTATGGTGATTTTAAAATATTTGGCAGTTCACCAGAAGCACAACTTATCGTTAGCGAGGGAAAGGCTGAAATACACCCTATTGCAGGTACTTTTAAAAGAACCGGAAACGATGAACAAGATGCGCAACTTGCCAAACAACTAAAGACCGACGATAAAGAAAACAGTGAGCATGTTATGTTAGTAGATCTTGCCCGTAACGACCTTAGTAGAAACGGTAGTGTTGTGAAGGTAGAAAACTATAGAGAGGTGCAATTCTTCTCCCATGTAATTCACTTAGTTTCTAAGGTTACAGGAATGAAGAAAAGTGACATTCCTACCATGAAAGTGGTAGCTGACACTTTTCCTGCCGGTACATTAAGTGGCGCTCCAAAACACATGGCCATGCAACTTATAGAAAAATATGAAAAAACCAGTCGTGGGTATTATGGTGGCGCTATAGGTTTTATGGATTTTTATGGAAATTTCAACCATGCCATCATGATTAGAACTTTTTTAAGTAAAAATCATAAACTACATTATCAGGCTGGTGCCGGATTGGTCGCTGCATCAAACCCAGAAAGCGAACTACAAGAAACATATAACAAACTAGGCGCTTTGACCAAGGCATTAGAAATAGCTGAAGACATTTAAGATGAAGAAAATATTAGTTATAGATAATTACGATAGTTTCACTTATAACCTAGTGCATTATTTAGAGGAATTAGGTTGCGAGGTTATTGTAAAACGTAATGACCAACTTACCCTAGAAGAGGTTGATGCTTTTGATAAAATTGTACTTTCTCCAGGTCCAGGTATTCCTGATGAAGCTGGATTATTAAAACAAATCATCAAAAAATATGCACCTACCAAAAGTATATTCGGTGTTTGTTTGGGGCAACAGGCAATCGCTGAAGTATTTGGTAGTTCCCTAATAAATTTGGATGAAGTGTATCACGGTATTGCAACTAAAATAAAAATCACAAAAGATGATATTATTTTTGAAGGGCTTCCAAAAGAAATCGAAGTTGGCAGATACCATTCTTGGGTGGTAAATCCTGATTTGCCAGAAGTTTTAGAAGCTACTTCTTTAGATGAAAACGGACAAATTATGTCGCTACGTCATAAAACTTATAATGTTTGCGCGGTACAATTTCACCCAGAATCCGTGCTTACTCCAGAAGGAAAAAAGATGTTAGAAAATTGGTTGAAGGCTTAAGCTTAATTACCATATAATAAGCATTAAGATTTTACTTAATACAACTAAGAGAATGAAAGAGACACTTAATAAACTTATAAATCACGAAATACTTTCCAAAGAAGATGCGAAACGCATTTTGGTAAATATTGCGAAAGGTGATTACAACACAAGTCAGATTGCTGCTTTTTTAACAGTATATATGATGCGTAGTATTACTATTGAAGAACTTGAAGGATTTAGAGATGCATTGTTAGATTTATGTTTGGCAGTAGATTTATCTGCCTATAACCCTATTGATCTTTGCGGTACTGGTGGTGATGGAAAAGATACTTTTAATATTTCTACTCTTGCCTCTTTTGTTACAGCAGGCGCAGGAGTAAAAGTTACTAAGCATGGTAATTACGGAGTATCTTCTAAATGTGGTAGTAGTAATGTGATGGAATTTCTAGGGATAAAATTCAGTAACGACGCTGGCTTCCTAGAAAAATGTATAGATGAAGCTGGTATTTGTGTTTTACACGCTCCCCTATTTCACCCTGCCATGAAAAATGTGGCTCCTATTCGTAAAGATTTAGGCGTAAAAACGTTCTTCAATATGCTCGGCCCAATGGTGAATCCTGCTTTTCCTAAAAATCAAATGGTAGGTGTTTTCAACTTAGAGCTTGCCCGTATGTACGGATATTTATATCAGAAAACCGATAAGAATTTCACCGTTCTGCATGCTTTAGATGGGTATGATGAAATTTCTTTAACGGGAAGTACTAAAACCATTTCTAACCATACAGAAAGCATGCTAAAACCATCTGATTTCGGTGTAAAACAAATTAAACAAAGTGATATTGTAGGCGGAGATTCCATTGATACTTCTGCTCAGATTTTCTTGAATGTTTTACAAGGCAGAGGTACAGAGCCGCAAAACAATGTTGTGTGTGCTAATGCTGGTATTGCAATAGCTACAGTAAATAACCTTACACCTTTAGAAAGTTTTGAAAAAGCTAAAGAATCTTTATTGGGAGGACACGGACTAGCGGCTTTGAAGAAAATACAAGAACTAAGCAGAAATTAAGCATATTACTTCATACCTTGAAATGACGAGGTAATAAAGAACATATATTTCATGAATATTCTAGATAAAATAGTAGCCGATAAACGCAAAGAGGTTGAATTGAAAAAATCGATCATTCCGGTGTCGCAATATGAAGCATCTGTACTTTTTAATCGAAAAACTAACTCTTTAGCTCAAGCACTTAAAAATAGTGATACGGGTATTATTGCTGAATTTAAACGCAGATCGCCATCTAAAGAAAGTATTAACCAGAACGCAAATGTTGGTCAGGTAGCAATGGGTTATGAAAAAGCAGGAGTTTGCGGAATGAGCGTACTAACAGATATTAAATATTTTGGTGGTGCTATCGAAGATTTAATTTTAGCACGTGCATCGGCTCAACTTCCATTATTGCGGAAAGAGTTTATTATTAGCGAATATCAAATAATTGAAGCTAAATCATATGGCGCAGATGTTATTTTACTTATCGCAGCAATTCTAACAAAGCAAGAAATTAAGAACTATTCTGAACTAGCTAAAAGCTTAGGCTTAGATGTTTTATTAGAGGTACATAATGAAGAAGAACTTCATAAATCTATAATGCCAAGCTTAGATATGTTAGGAGTTAACAACAGAAACCTAAAAACTTTCGAGGTTAGTTTAGATACTAGCAAATCTTTATCGAAATTGATACCAGATGATTTCGTCAAAGTCTCTGAAAGCGGTATTAGTTCTATTGATGCCATCAAAGAATTAAAACCCTATGGTTATGAAGGTTTTTTAATTGGTGAGAATTTTATGAAGACAGAGAACCCAGGCAAAAGCGCCATTGAATTCATCAAAAACTTGAAAAACTAATGAAACTGAAAATTTGTGGAATGAAACTGAATATGACTGAAGTTGCTCAATTGCGACCAGACTATTTGGGCTTTATTTTCTGGGAACCTTCTTCTAGATTTTTTGAAGGTAAAATCCCCGAACTTTCACATACGATTAATAAAGTGGGCGTTTTTGTTGATGCTGAGTTAGATTATATCATTAATACAGTTCAGAAATATCAATTACAAGGACTGCAATTGCACGGTCATGAAACTCCAGATTATTGTACTAAAATTGCAGCTGAATTAAAGAAATTGAATCATAAAGTCGACATTATAAAAGTATTCTCTATTAAAGAGGAATTCGACTTTGATGTACTTACACCTTATGAAAATGTATGCGACTATTATCTTTTTGACACTAAAGGAAAGTTACCAGGTGGTAATGGTTACACATTTAATTGGTCTGTCTTAAAAGATTACCCTTCTACCAAACCTTTCTTTTTAAGCGGCGGTATTGGTCTAAATAATCTTGATAAGATTAATGAATTTATAAAAAGCCCGGAGTCTAAGTATTGCTATGCCATTGATGTAAATAGCAGATTTGAAATAGAACCGGGTTTAAAAAATATTGAAGAATTACAAAAGTTTAAAGAAGCGCTATGAATTATAATGCTGACGAAAAAGGATACTACGGTGAATTTGGCGGTGCCTTTATACCCGAAATGTTGTACCCAAACGTTGAAGAACTACGACAAAATTATTTAAAACTGATGTATGAAGATTCTTTTCAAAAAGAATTCAATCAGCTTTTAAAAGACTATGTTGGTAGACCTTCTCCCCTATATTTTGCTAAACGTCTTTCTGAAAAGCACGGCTGTAAAATATATTTAAAAAGAGAGGATTTAAACCACACTGGTGCGCACAAAGTAAATAATACCATTGGTCAGATTCTAATGGCTCAAAAGCTAGGTAAGACCAGAATTATCGCTGAAACTGGTGCTGGGCAACATGGTGTTGCCACCGCTACCGTTTGTGCCCTAATGGGCATGGAATGTATTGTGTATATGGGCGAAATTGACATTGCCCGTCAAGCTCCTAATGTTGCTCGTATGAAAATGTTAGGCGCAGAAGTTAGACCTGCAAAATCTGGTAGTAGAACCCTAAAAGATGCCACGAACGAAGCTATTAGAGATTGGATCAACAATCCGGTAGACACCCATTATATTATTGGGTCAGCTATTGGTCCACATCCATACCCAGATATGGTGACACGTTTTCAATCTGTAATTTCAGAGGAAATAAAGTGGCAATTAAAAGAAAAAGAAGGTCGTGAAAATCCTGATTATGTAGTGGCATGTATTGGTGGTGGTAGTAACGCAGCTGGTACGTACTATCATTTCTTACATGAACCTGAGGTTGGTATTATTGCGGTAGAAGCTGCAGGAAAAGGTGTAAATTCTGGTGAAAGTGCAGCAACTTCCGCACTTGGTAAAGTAGGTATTATTCATGGTTGTAAAACCATGTTGATGCAAACAACAGATGGTCAAATTACGGAGCCCTATTCTATTTCCGCAGGATTAGATTATCCTGGCGTTGGTCCAATGCATTCGCATCTTTACAAATCTGGTCGCGCAGAATTTTATTCGGCAACAGATGATGAAGCTATGGCTGCCGGATTGGAACTTTCACAATTAGAAGGTATTATTCCGGCTATTGAAACGGGACATGCGTTTGCAATTTTTGAACATAAAAAATTCAAAAAAGATGATGTTGTCGTTATCAGCCTTTCTGGTCGTGGAGACAAAGATTTGAATACATATATAGATTATTTTAAGTTAGCATAATACTATTATGAACAATAGAATTACAACAAAATTACAAGAAGACAAAAAGCTTCTTTCCATATATTTTACGGCTGGGTACCCTGCACTCAACGATACCGTTAAAATCATTGAAGATTTGGAAAAGAACGGGGTTGATATGATTGAAATAGGATTACCATTTAGTGATCCTTTAGCAGACGGACCAACAATTCAAGAAAGCTCTACTGCAGCATTGAAAAACGGAATGACTACCGAAGTACTTTTCAATCAATTGAAAGATATTCGCAAAACGGTCTCAATCCCATTAATTATAATGGGGTATTTTAACCCCATGCTACAATATGGTGTGGAGGCATTCTGTAAAAAATGCCAAGAAATCGGTATCGACGGACTCATTTTACCTGACCTTCCTCTTGATGTGTATCAGGATGAGTATGAGGCTATTTTCAAGAAATACGGGCTCATCAATGTTTTTCTAATTACACCACAAACTAGTGATGCTCGTATTCGTCAAATTGACGATGCTTCTGACGGATTTATCTATATGGTGAGTTCTGCAAGTGTTACAGGTTCAAAATCGGGCTTTGGTCAAGAGCAAGAAAATTATTTTGATCGTATAGCTTCCATGAATTTAAAGAATCCACGAATAGTTGGTTTCGGTATTAAGGACGAAGAAACTTTTAAGCAGGCAACTAAAACCGCCAAAGGTGCTATTATAGGATCTGCTTTTATTAAGCATTTGACTGCTAATGGAATTGAAAAAACCGCTGAGTTCACTAATTTAATACGCTAATTTGAAAGAGTTTTTAAATAATTGGAAATTAATTATTCTACTATGCCTTACCCTAGGCTTAGCACCGTTTTTTCCTGAGCCACATATTGTAGGCAAATTAAAATGGATTTTTGGTGGCGATAAAGGAATGGTCTTCATGGATTGGTTTGATGTTGTATTACATGGATTTCCGTTTATACTTTTAATTCGTTTAATTATTATGAAGATAATCAGCTCAAAAACCATCGATTAAATTGACCAATTTTTAGTCATTTAAATAATTGTAAGCACATTCTATATTTAGAAAATGAAAAAGGTTGTCTTAATTGGGCAACCTTTTTCATTTTCTACCCTACTTCTAAAACAGCCTTAACAAGTTTATTCATTTCTTATGTAGAAAACCTTAACAAATGCTACCATATAATTAGAGTACAGTTCCCTCCATTTTGCTTACATTTAAAGAATATATCCACGAGAACGAACATGAAAAAATTACTTACCCTTCTATTAATTATCACTCTTTATTCCGGTTACTCACAAGACTCTATTCTTATAAAATCTAAAGTTGCCAATGCAATTGTAGAATTAAGAGAATTTGTTGCCTTACCTAATGATGCCTTAAACACAGATGATATAGATACAAACCTTTATTGGCTTAGAAAAAAGTTTACCGAACGCGGCTTCAATAGTACCATTTTAGAGACAGAAGGCTTACCTCTTTTCTTTGCTGCCCTACCAATGGATGATACTAAACCTACCATCTTATTTTACATGCATTTAGATGGGCAATCTGTTGATGCTACTAAATGGGATCAGCCTGACCCTTACGCAGTAGTGCTAAAATCTAAAACTGATGATGGTTGGAAAAAAGAATCATTTTCAGATTTAGAAGATGACATTAATTATGACTGGCGACTTTTCGGAAGATCTACTTCTGACGATAAAGGACCTATTGTTATGTTTTTAAACGCCATTGATGCACTAAAAAAAGACGGTATTGAAATACCTTATAACGTAAAGGTCATTTTAGATAGTGAAGAAGAGAAAAGTAGTGCACCATTACCGCAAGCTGTGCGCACATATAAAGATTTACTTAAAGCTGACTTCTTAGTCATTAATGATGGTCCGGTTCATGTTTCTGGTAAACCTACCGTAATTTATGGTTGCAGAGGTATCACTACATTATCTATCACCACTCACGGACCTATTAAACCTCAGCATAGTGGCCATTACGGAAATTACGCTCCAAATCCCGGTTTTCAATTAGCGCAACTTCTAGCGACTATGAAAGATGTTGATGGAAAGGTTTTGATAAAAGGTTATTATGACGGAATAACCTTAGATGAAACAACATTAGAAGTTTTAAAGAGTGTGCCAGATAATATTGAAGAAATCAATAAAAACCTAGCAATTTTAACTCCTGAAAAAGTAGGTAGTTTTTATCAAGAAGCATTACAATACCCTTCTTTAAACATAAGAGGTTTGGGCTCTGGTTGGATCGGTGATCAGGCAAGAACAATTTTACCAGCTACAGCAACTGCAGAATTAGACTTAAGATTAGTTCCAGAATCTGATGGCAACAGACTTAAAAAATTAGTAAAAGAGCATATTAAAAACCAAGGCTTTCATGTTATGAGTACAGAACCAACTATGGAAGACCGTCTTAAATATGATAAGATTGTTACTATTAAAGAAGGTACGGTTACAGATGCCTTTCGTACAGATTTGAATAATCCGTTTGGGAATAGTATTGTAAAAACTATGGAAGCAAAATTTGGAGAAAAGCCTATTCAAATAAGAATAATGGGTGGTACTGTTCCTATTTCCCCTTTCATAAACGAACTGAAGATTCCGGCGTTTATAGTACCTATGGTCAACGCAGATAACAATCAACACAGTCCTAACGAGAATTTAAAAATAGGTCAGTTAGCTTATGGAATCGAAACATTTTACACCCTCCTAAGTACTAAAATGTAATATTCTATCATTATATGAGCTATAAATGCTCAGAAACCTATGGCAATAAATTATCAAAAATCAATAATGGCACCTGCAGTTAAACAGTTATAAAAATCTTCTTGTTTTTTTGTAATAACAAAAGAGCCACCTAATATTAGGTGGCTCTTTTGTTAATTAAAGGTAGTATTATGCTGAGTTTCTACTAGCATTAATATTTCCGTAAAGAGATCTAGTTACAATTTTTTCATATAAATCTTTAAATTCTGTTCCTTCTCCTATTCTTTGAAGCGCATATTGTTGTATTACTAATAATGGTAATACAATATTCTCTCTAATTTTTATAGACTCTCTAGAGATAGCTTCTTTCTTCATTAATATTTCCATTCCTGAAAGTTTTAGAAGCATTGCTTTAGAAAGCTCATATTCTGCATGAAGAATTTCCCAAAAAGCACCAAACTCTTTATTCTCTTTCATGTAACTAGTCAGTTCAAAATAACACTTTGTAAGACTCATCATACTGTTCATCATCAAAGCTTGAAAAAATGGAACCTCATTATACAATCTTTTAGCCTCTTCAAACCTACCATCTCGCTCTAACTTTTCTAAAGCCGTGCCAATACCATAATAACCTGGCACATTCTGTTTTAATTGACTCCAAGACCCAACAAATGAGATAGCTCTTAAATCAGATAACTCCAATTTAGCCTTATTGCCTCTTTTACCTGGTCTGCTGCCTATATTGGCTTTTGTATAATATTTAAGCGTACTCATATTTTCTAAATATGGCATAAACTTATCGTGGTGTTTTAAATCGTCATATTTTTTAAAACTTGACTCTGACAATTCTTCTATTAGCTCTCTATCTGCATCAGAAATAACAATCTCTTTACCGAGAATAGTATTGGAAAGCCCTGCAGTTAACAACTGCTCACTATTATAAATAAATTGTTCTTTAGTACCATAAGTACTTGTAATAGTTTGTCCTTGTATCGTTAATTGAATTTCGTTATTTGCTACTTTATTAGTCTGTGCAGCATAAAAACGATGTGTTTTCCCTCCTCCTCTTGCCGGTGGTCCTCCTCTACCATCAAAGAATATAGCAGCTATTTCGTGTTCGTCACAAACTTCAGAAAGTTCTTCTTTAGTTTTTAATATAGACCAATTTGCTTTTAAATAACCACCATCTTTTGTACCATCAGAAAAGCCAAGCATAATGGTCTGTTTCTTATTTCTGTTCTCTAAATGAGCTTTATATTCCGGTAAATTAAATAAGAATTGCATGGTAGCTTGTGCATTATCCATACCATTCATGGTTTCAAACAATGGCACTATATCAAACGTAATATCCTTATCTGCCCAGCCACACCATCTAAACAGTGCATACACGAAAAGTATCGAGAAAACATCTTCAGAATTACTGATTATATATCTATTACAACCTTCTTCGCCATTCTTATCTTGTATCGTTTGAAGTTGAAGAATATTTTTAATAGTATCCTTTACAATTTCTTCCTCGTAGTCATTCGCTGTTAATTGTAAGTTTTCGTGTAAAAGAATATCAATTAATCGCTCTTCAGATAATTCGTTAAGATTTTCTTTAATCAAACCGTTTTTCTTCAAAACCTCAACCATTACTTTTGTATGCATGCTGTGATCTTGGCGAATATCTATAGTTGCAAAATGAACTTTAAATATTTTTACTTTATCAATAAAAAGCTCCAAATCTTTTAGGTATAGACTCTGATACTTTTCTATAAGAATAGACTTTATTTCTTCTAATGGTAAAATTAAATCATCATAACCTATAACTTTTGAACTATCGAACATAGCAGTATATAGGTTTGACCTTAATTTCTGTAAAGGATTTTGAACATCTTTAAAAGTAAGTTTATGAACTAATCCTTTTAAGTCATTGTAATAACATTTCATTAATGTTAAACGAAGCTCGTTCATTACATCTTTAGTAATGTCTGCAGTAACAAAAGGGTTACCATCGCGATCACCACCAGGCCAGAAACCTAGTTTTACAATATCGTGGTTTTCGAATTGCTTTGAACCTACACTACCTTTTATATAAGCATACATATCACCAATAGCATCATAATATACGTGCCTTAGTGTATAAATGATATTTTTCGCCTCATCTAAAGGTGTTGGTTTTTTCGCATTGATTAATGATGTAAGTCCCAATTGTTGTAACCCTACATCAATTTCATCTATTTTATCTTCTAAAATTAAAGTCCGTAGATTAGTTATAATATCAAGAACTGCTGGAGTATAGAACTGTGTTGGGTGTGCCGTTAATACTATTCTTGCACTAAAATTGCTTAGTTTATCCCAAATAGTATCCCAAGAATTATTCTTTTCAACTAATTGAAAATAATCTTTCAACGATAATGAACTTGAATGCTTGTGCAGTTTAGGAAATGCGGCGTCTTCTACACTATCATAAAGTACCACTTGGCGCTCTACATACTGTATTATACGGAACATAAAATCTATTTGCTCTTTTTCGGATTTGATTTCGACAAAATTCTCAAAAAAGTTTTCTAATATTTCCTTCGGATTAAGACCATCGCTCAACCCCTTTTCTGATTGATTCAATAACAATGGAATCAACATACCAACATTCTCTATGTTCTTATATGGTAGGTTAAGGAAAAGACTATTATAGACATTAAATTTATTCTGGACAGACTTCTTAAATTCTGCCAACCTTTCTTGTTGTTGCATATATTAAAACTTTTGGCCATACCGTTATGGCAATCTTTCTAAAATTCGAACATAAATATCACTATTCCAAAAGAATTTAGAGAATGATTTTTGTGAAATATCATATTCCTAGAGCTATACCACAAAATACTGCGAATTGACAACAAATATTCCAAAAAACACTTAAAGCTATATACCTTTATAATGTTAATAAGTAATAAATTTTTTCATTTTCATATAGTGTTCTCGTAAAAGAGTCTTGTTTTATAACAAGACTCTTTTTAGTTCTAAGAAGATATTCTTGAATAGTATAAATATTTTAGCTAGTAAACGCTATCGTAAAATAGAAAATAAGGTATTTATTTATTCTGTATAACTATTTAAATTATCAGGTAGGCTATTTACCTTGGAAAATCTTTTGCATTAGTGTTTTATTCTCTAGCGTCTATTAAATAGACATCTATTTACTAACTTTAAAATAAAAACAGAATATGGGCAAAGGAGATAAAAAGTCTAAAAAAGGAAAAATTTCGAATAACTCGTATGGCGCACGAAGACCACGCAAAATAAAAAAAAGATTAACAGTTGAAGAAAAGATAAAAATCAATAAGAAAAAATAATCTTATCCATCTATTTTAAAAGTTAAGTCAATTTGGTTTTCCTCATCTAAAATCACCTCATAGGTATAAAAACCTACAGGTAAAGAATCTGTAGAAATTTCAGTCGGAACATAATTTAACGTAATTGAGTCTGTCTGTATCGATATCGCCGCATTTTCATAAGCAGTTTCGAACTCTAGATATTTAGAAATTTTACCAGCTTCAACATTCTCATAAACCGTATCGATTTCTGCTATGCGTACTTCGTTGAAAAATAATTCTGTACTATTTTGTATACGAATGTTCACCAAGTTTACATTGTCATCTCTATCTGTACAAGAGAATAGCAAAACAACACAAATAACAGAAAGAAATATAAACCTTTTCATAGACGTATTTTATATATCTAAAGAACGAAAAAGAGTAGATTATATTTTATCTAATAAAGACCGGCTGATTCTCCTTTAATGTATGCTCTTGACTAAATTGATAATCACCTAAATTAAAACCTTTTATATCCATCAAGTTTTTTGCATTTGAATCTATAATATACCTAACCATAGCCCCTCTTGCTTTTTTAGCAAAAAAACTTATGATCTTCAGTTTATCATTTTTCCAGTCTTTAAATATTGGCGTAATAATTTCTGCCTTTATATTTTTAGGTTGTAGCGCACTATAATATTCATTACTTGCCAAGTTAACCAGTAATTCTCCTTCGGTCATTTCATCATTTAAATGATCAGTTAGCCTAGTACCCCAGTATTCATATAAATTTTTATTTCTGCCAATTTTTAACGAAGTTCCCATCTCTAAACGGTACGGCTGCATTAAATCTAATGGTTTTAGAATTCCATATTGTCCAGATAATATTCTAAGTCTTTGTTGTAACTGATTTATTTTTTCTTCAGATAAAGTATAAGCATCTAAGCCTGTATACACATCACCACTAAAGGCATAAATTGCAGGTCTAGAATTCTCTGAAGTAAATGGTGTTGTAAAATCATGATTACGCTGCCAGTTCAATTGCGCCAAATTATCCGAAATAGACATCAATTCAGAAAGTGCTTTTGGCTTCTTTTTCTTTAGAATTTTATTTAGCTTTTCAGCATCTTCTATAAATTCTGGAGAAGTAAATTTTGCCATCGGAAGTTCACTTTCGTAATTCAATGACTTAGCCGGAGAAATAACAATTTTCATAGTGCAATTTTAGATGCCCAAAAATAAACAGGATAAATAGGAAGACCTACAAAAGATAAAAAAGAGTTTAAATAGCGGTATCAAAGAAACTTATTCTGTACTGTTTTTAGTGTAACCACGCCATTTCTCTATAGCACTGGTCATATCTTCTGGCACTTCTGAATCAAAACTCATATGCTCACCGGTTACAGGGTGTACAAAGCCCAAAGTTTTAGCATGTAGCGCTTGTCTTGGCAGTAACTTAAAAGTATTCTCTACAAACTGTTTATATTTAGTGAAAGTCGTACCTTTTAATATTTTCTCTCCACCGTAACGTTCATCATTAAATAAAGTATGCCCAATATACTTCATGTGAACACGAATTTGATGCGTTCTACCTGTCTCTAATTTACACGAAACAAGAGTTACGTAACCCAATCTCTCTAACACCTTAAAATGAGTAACAGCTGCTTTACCTTCTTCCCCTTCTGGAAAAACATGCATCTGTAAGCGATTTTTAGGATTTCTACCAACATTACCTACCACAGTACCTTCATCCTCTTCAATATTACCCCAAACCAAAGCAACATACTCACGCTCAGAAGTCTTTTCAAAAAATTGTTTTGC
Source organism: Maribacter sp. Asnod1-A12 (assembly GCF_045063735.1). Classification (NCBI taxonomy): domain Bacteria; kingdom Pseudomonadati; phylum Bacteroidota; class Flavobacteriia; order Flavobacteriales; family Flavobacteriaceae; genus Maribacter; species Maribacter sp. Asnod1-A12. The sequence continues at coordinate 2,502,094 of NZ_JBEFNZ010000006.1, read as the reverse complement.
CAAATGCGTCATAGCAGCTTCAGTCTTCGCTACTACCAACAAACCAGAAGTATCTTTATCTATACGATGTACCAAGCCCGGTCTTTCATTACTGTTTGAAGGTAAATTATCGGTATGAAAAATCAGGGCATTGATAAGGGTACCAGAATAATTTCCATGCCCAGGGTGCACTACCATGCCTGCTGGTTTATTGACTACCATTAAAACATCATCTTCATAAACAATGTTTAAAGGAATATCTTCTGGCACCAATAAAAATTCATGCGGTGGATGTTCAAACAACACCTTTACCTCATCACCTGCTTTCACCTTGTAATTAGACTTTACGATTTGATCATTGACCCAAACGTGACCATCTTTAGCTGATTGCTGTATTTTATTTCGTGTAGCATTTTCAATGAAATTCATTAAAAATTTATCTACACGCAAAGGAACTTGACCTTTTGAGGCTAAAACTCTATGATGCTCAAAAAGTTCTCCATCCTCATTTTCTGGTTGTTCGATATTCTCCACCATCTAATCTTCAGATTCCGATTTAATAACTGCTCTTTCGGTAATACTTCCATTACCGCAGATTAATTCTATTTTAGATGTTTTAGGTAGTTTCTCTCCAGGACTAATATATTTACCTTTATACTTGATTTGATAAACCATATCCTTACCAAGTTCATCTATATAGGTTACTCGTTGTACATCTAAGCCAACTGCCTTCAACATAGAAGATGCATTTCTTTTGGTAACTTGAATAATTTTAGGAACAGTAACCTTTTTATACCCTGAAGGGTTAACCGTAAAATAAATCTTTCTATTTTCTTTCACCTTTGAACCCGCCGTAGGATTTTGTTCAATTATTGAAAATCTTGGATAATCTGGATTGTAATTGGCAGAATCCAATACTTCATATCGTAAGCCGGCCTCTTCAATTGATTTTCTCATATCCATAACCGATTTCTTAGAAAAGTCTGGTACTTCAACAAACTCGCCATGATTAGTGGTACTGTTCAAGTATCTCAACACTAAAAAAACAGTTATAATCAATACCAATATGGCTAGACCAAGCTGAATTAAAAAAGTCTTACTTTTTAAAAAATTGAAAAAATTCTTCATACTTATTATTTGACCCGACAAATATAGTAAATGCCCCCATACCATTTTGCTGCTTTAATTTATTGTTACACCCTACCAGAAAATTTATTCTATTATAATATTGCTATATGTTTCTTTTATATATTATTTCAATACTTCATCTTTGTTCTTACAATTTTAATAGGCCATACAGATGAAAAAGAATATTGCAATTATAATGGGCGGTTATTCCAGTGAATATAAAATATCGCTTAAAAGTGGAAATGTGGTCTACGATTATTTGAACAAAGATAAATTCAATCTTTACCGAATACATATTTTTAAAAACAAATGGGTCTATGTAGATGATAAGGGCAATGAAACACCTGTAGACAGAAATGACTTCTCTATCCCTTTAAACGGCACATCAATAACATTTGATTGTGTTTTTAACGCCATACATGGTTCGCCTGGTGAAGACGGACTCATGCAGGCATATTTTGAACTATTGGGAATTAGACACACCTCTTGCGACTTCTATCAAGCTGCTCTAACGTTCAATAAAAGAGATTTGTTAAGCGTTTTAAAACCTTACGGGATTAAAGCAGCACCATCTTACTATCTAAATTTAGGCGATGAAATAAATGAAACAGACATAATAAATAAGGTAAAGCTACCTTGTTTTGTAAAGGCAAATAAGTCTGGTAGCAGTTTCGGTATTACTAAAGTCTACAAAGCCGAAGAGCTTAAAGGAGCCATAGAAACTGCCTATAGAGAAGACAATGAAATTATTATTGAAGGTTTTCTTAACGGTACCGAGGTTTCGGTGGGCGTATTAAAACTTAATGGTAAAACCACTGTTTTTCCTATCACAGAAATAGTATCTGAAAATGATTTCTTTGACTACCAAGCAAAATACGAAGGTAAATCGCAGGAAATAACACCGGCAAGAATAAACCCAGAGCAACTAAAGAAAGTGACAATCGCCGCAAAAAAGATTTACGAGGTTCTAAAAATGACAGGCTTTTCAAGAAGTGAATTTATATTCATAGATAATGAACCGTTCTTATTAGAAATGAACACTACACCAGGTTTAACTACTGAAAGCATTTTACCTCAACAAGCAAAAGAAGCTGGTATTGAACTAGGTATGTTATTTGAGTACGCCATTAATGAGGCATTGTCATAAATTGCCTATATTTAAGATGTAAATAACCTCCAAGCAAGCCCGCGAGGTATTGAACTAAAAACACAACTAATATTTCGACATAAATGTTGGATTATTTAATTCTCGATTATCGAGTAAAATATACTTATGAGACGCGCAATTTTTCCCGGTTCTTTTGATCCTTTAACTTTAGGACACCATGATATAATTATGCGTGGTATCACTTTATTTGATGAAGTCATAATCGCTATCGGAAAAAATGCAGATAAAAAGTATATGTTCAGCCTAGAACAACGTATACAATTTATAGAAGAAGCTTTTAAAGATGTACCTTCTATATCTGTAAAATCATATGTAGGACTAACAGTGGATTTTTGTAAGAAAGTCGATGCAAATTTTATATTGAGAGGATTACGCAATCCTGGTGATTTTGAATTTGAGAAAGCAATTGCTCATACTAACAGAAAATTATCTGAGATAGAAACCGTGTTTTTATTGACTTCATCGGGTAAATCATACATAAGTTCATCTATTGTTAGAGACGTTATTCGTAACGGTGGTGACTATACAGGCTTAGTACCTGATTCTGTAAGAAAATAGTATGTAGTTCATCGAGCATACAACAGAAAAAGGTATTTCAACCACAGTTTTTTACAAAAACACAACATTTACTTACATGATTTTAGAATAACTCTATAAATTAGTAGGAAAATTCTTTCTACTTATGTTTAAATCACAAAGTAATTCATCATTTTCTATAGATTGGGTCAATCAAATTCAATCATCTATCGCCATTATAGATACTAATTTTAAGATTATTAGCGCCTCGCCCAGATGGCAGGTTAATTTTAAATTGGAACTAGATGACATAAAGGGTAAGAACATTATGGATATATTTCCTGAATTATCCTCTGACCTAAAAACGAGATTTAGATATAGTTTAGATGGATTAAGAGACATAAAATTTAAGTATCAAGCCAAAGACAACAGCAGCTCTCTTAAAAATGCTATATGGCATCTAAACCCTTGGAAAGACGGTTACGGTAATATTATCGGTGTTGTAATTAAGGTAGAACCTATTTCTAAAACCCAAGAACTCGAAATTGAACTGAATAAGACCAAACTGATTCTAAACCAAAAAAGCGATGTTGCGAAAATTGGTAGTTGGGAATATGATGTTCTAAACAAAGAATTACACTGGACCCCTGTGGTAAATAAAATTTATGGCTTACCAGCCGAGTTTGAACCCAATTTACAATCTACAATTAGCTATTACACTGAAGATTCGAGAGGAGTAATCAAAAAAGCAATTTACGATGCTATAAATTCTGGTAAACCTTGGAACGAAAAAGCTAAATTACGTAGAGAAGATGGCAAAGTTATTTGCGTTAACACAATTGGAAGACCTAAATTTAAAGAAGGTAAGTGCACAAGAATCATTGGTACAATTCAACATATTGAAGATATAACTAACCAAAATCTACAAACACCTAAGAACATACAAAGAGAATACCCTTTATTTGAAAAAATTCCATTGGGTTTAGCAATCATAGACGTGAAAACAGGTGATTTTATCGACGTAAATCAACAAATGCTAAATCTATCTGGTTTTGAAAAAGAGTATTTTTTAAGTAAAAATTTTAAAGAGATTGTAAATTCGAGTTTCACTGCCAAAAGTAAAATTTTAAAAAAGCAACTAAGCGAAAAAGGATCTTTTGACCCTGTTAAATTTACATTCGCAACCAAACAAAAACTTAATTTAAACCTAAAGATAACTGGCAATTTAGTTGAACGCGAAGTGGGACCTAATAGATTATTATGTACCATTGAAAACATAACAACTCAAACTAAAATAGAAAAAAATCTAAAAAAGACAATCTTATCATCTAAAGAAAAAAATGAGCAATTATTGAATTTTGCCCATATGGTTTCTCATAATTTAAAAACTCATGCGACCAACTTTTCGTTATTACTTAATTTTTTAAACGATGAAACTGGCAAAGTTCAACGTAATAAATATATGAACATGTTATTTAGTGCCTCTGATAATTTATCTGAAACTATAAAGGGTTTAAGAGAAATTGTGGCAGTAAAATCTAATATAAACAATGAAAAGAAAGAACTTATATTAAATGAAAGTGTATTTGTTGTTGAACAAAATGTTGCAGGTCACTTAAAACAAAGTAGCGGGAAAATTATTAATGAAATATCAGATGAAATAAAGGTTAAGGCCTTACCTGCATATTTAAATAGTATTCTTACCAATTGTATAACCAATTCAATTAAATACAGCAGTACAGACAAGAAGCCCATTATAATATTGAGCGCAGAAGAGGATAAAAATTATACAATTTTAAGTATTGAAGATAATGGTCTAGGTATTGATTTGGAAAAATATGGAGATCAATTATTCGGTCTTTATAAAACTTTTCACAGAAACAAAGAATCTCGTGGAATTGGCCTGTACATAACCAAAAATCAAATGGATGCAATGAATGGAAAAATTACCGTTGACAGTTCTCCTGGGCATGGCACTACTTTTAATTTTTATTTCAATAAAAAGTAAAAAGTCATTGATAATATAGTAAATTAAACCATTTACAACGATAATGATAATATTCACAACAAATATGTAGCAGAATACAGCATTCCTATTACATTCGTAAGAAATTACACCGGTATGATAAAAGTTCCCCTAAAATCAGATACCTCTTACATTATTAGACAATTGCCCACACCCACGGCTTTTGTAGATTCTAATTATGATATTGTTCAAACTTCTGATACTTGGTCAAGTATTTTTGACGAAAACGACGACTATGTAAGTTCAAAAAACTTGTTTAATGTATTTCCTAATCTAAACCACAAATGGAAACTAGTCTTAGATAATTGTCTAAACGGTAATCCTCAGCCAATGGGCATTCACCAAATTACAGATTCCAAGGGTAAAGAACTTTGTTTTGAATGGACCAACGCACCTTGGTACGATACTCATGAAAATATAATTGGAATTATTATACAATTAAGTAATATTACCGATGCTGTAAACAATGAAATAGAACTTAATAAAAAAGATTTATTATTACAACAACAGGCAGAGATCACCAAAATTGGGAGGTGGGAGTATAATATATTTGATAATCAACTTTTATGGTGTTCTACAACAAAAGATATACATGGCGTACCCTCAGATTTCACCCCTAGTGTTGAAAATGCACTTTTATATTATAAAGAAGGTCATAGTAGAAATACCATATCGATGGCTCTTTTTGAAGCACAAAACAAAGGTAAATCTTGGAGTAATCTAAAATTACAAATTACCACTGCTAATAATCAAGAAAAATGGGTAATGACAAGTGGAAAACCTATTTACAATAAAGGTAAAATAGCAGGTTTAATTGGAACATTTCAAGATATTGACGATCAAGTAGAGGCTAATAACAAAACAATTAACAACGAAAAACTTCTGAGAACATTAATTGACAACCTACCTGTAAATGTCTATATAAAAGATACGGAATCAAGAAAAGTTTTAATTAATAAAGCAGAATGTGAATATATAGGAGCTAATGACCCCAATGAAATTATTGGTAAAAATGATTTTGACCTTTACTCATTTGATGACGCCCTTAAATCTAGAGAGGAAGACTTAAGGGTAATGAAGACGTTAAGACCTGTAATTGGAAAGGAAACCATTAAAACCAATTTTAATGGCAAAGAAACTTCTTTTTTGAGCTCTAAAATACCATTACTAAACAACAAAGGTGTTGCTTATGGCATAGTTGGTATAAGTTTAGATATTACCGCATTAAAAGAAAAAGAAAAAGAGCTTAGAAATATTATTAACATTGCATCTGTTCAAAACAAAAAATTACTAAATTTCGCCCATATAGTTTCCCATAATTTACGCTCTCACTCAGCCAACTTTTCAATGCTTTTAAACTTTCTTGAAAGTGAGAAAGACGAAGATGAAAAATCAAAAATTATGGAAATGCTAACTACTGCATCAAATAGTTTATTGGAAACTTTAGATAATTTAAATGAAGTTGTTTCTATAAATACGAATACAAACATAGAAATTAAAGAGATTAATTTAAACGAGAAAGCAACGATAGCGAATAACAATCTATCTGCGTTTCTTTCTAACCATAATACTATTTTAGAAAATAATATTCCGAAAAATTTCAATGTAAAATCCGTACCTACATATTTAGAAAATATTTTAACGAATTTTATAACCAATGCCGTAAAATATAGAGATTCGAAAAAAGATTCACATGTTATTTTGAGTGCTGAAAAAAAAGGTGACTATTCAATTTTAACTATTGCAGACAATGGTCTAGGTATCGATTTAAAAAAATATGGAAAAAAATTGTTTGGCATGTACAAAACTTTTCATGACCATAAAGATGCTAGAGGTATTGGTCTATACCTTACCAAAAATCAAATTGACGCAATGAACGGTAAGGTTGAGGTTAAGAGTAAAGTAGGAAAAGGAACTGAATTTAAAATTTTCTTTAATGAGAAAAATTAGTGATATCACTATAATTGATGACGATGCCATTACGGTTTTCGGTTTACGTAAATTAATATCGTCAAGTGTTGAATGTACTTCAATTCTATCTTACCCAAATGGAAAAATAGCTATTGACACAATCAGCGATTTATTTAATAACGACCATAAAATACCTCAAATCATATTTTTAGATATTAATATGCCTATTATGGATGGATGGGAATTTCTCGAAGCATTTCTGCAACTTCAAATAACAAAAAAGATTAGAATTAACATTGTTACTTCCTCTATTGACCCTATAGACTATAAACAATGGGAATATTTTAAAAATAAAAGCCATCATTTAATAACTTTTAATCAAAAACCTTTAGATAGGAATAAAGTTACAGAAATTACACAATTAGCGTAAGCCAATGAACTAATTGCTATTTTTACAATCAATTATGTTTTTTTATAAACACTACAATTGCTTGTACATGAAAACGATATTTCTTTTTTTATTGATAACCTTAATGTTCTCGTGCGAGAATAAGGTTGAAAATACTAAAATAGATTTCCCAACCCCTTATGAAACTTCATATAAGACGGAAACCGCTACCTATGAACAGGTAATTGATTTCTACATAAAACTTTCTAAAGAATTTTCAACTATTAATATTCAAACTATTGGTGATACTGATAGTGGTAAACCACTACACATAGTTACCTATAGTGAAAAAGGCGATTTTGATTTTAAAAAACTGAACAAAAGTAACACCATGATGTTAATTAACAATGGTATACATCCTGGAGAAAGTGATGGCATTGACGCTACGATGATACTATTTCGAGACTTGGCAAGTAAAGAGATAAACTCTCCAAAAGAAACGATTATATCCACTATCCCAATTTATAATATCGGTGGAGCTTTAAACAGAAATAGTACCTCTAGAGCGAACCAGAACGGACCTCTAGAATATGGTTTTAGAGGTAATGCCAAAAACTACGATTTAAATAGAGATTTCATTAAATCAGATACCAAAAATGCTGAGACTTTTGCAGAAATTTTTCACCTAATAAATCCTGATGTTTTTATTGATAATCATGTAAGTAATGGTGCAGATTACCAATATACCCTTACACATTTATTTACACAACACAATAAATTGGGCGGTGAATTAGGTGAATATATTCATGGTTCATTAATGCCCCAATTACATGATTCTTTATCCAAATCTAATTGGGATATTACACCTTATGTAAATGTCTTCAATAGTCCGCCAGAAAAAGGCTTTAAACAGTTCATGGATTACCCTAGATATTCTACCGGCTACACTACATTATTTAATACTGTTGGCATGATGGTAGAAACTCATATGCTAAAGCCATACAACATGCGTGTAGAAGGCACTTACGAACTTATGCGAAAAATGATTGCCATTGCCGAAAAAGACGGAAGTAAAATAAAATCTTTAAGAGATGCCGCATTCTTAAAAAACAACACAAAAGAATATTACCCCATTGCCTGGGAAGTTGACACTACTAATGTTAGCAAGTATATATTTAAGGGCTATAAGGCAGATACCATAATTAGTGAAGTTACAGGTTTAAAAAGATTAAAATACAACCGAGAAGTACCAATAGAAACCGAAGTAGCCTATCAAGATTATTTCATTGCCTCAGATTCTATTAAAATTCCTAAAGCATACGTGATAGAAAGACAGTGGGATAATATCATTGAAAAATTACATTTAAATAAGATAACATATACCACTCTTCAAAAAGATTCAACCATATCTGTAGAATCTTATAAAATAAATGAATACCAAACATATTCATCACCTTATGAAGGCCATTACCCACACTATAATACTACTGTGACTACATCATATGAAACAAAAGAATTTCATGCAGGCGACATCATAATACCTACAAATCAGCCAGGTTTTAGATATATTTTAGAAACATTGGAGCCATCTGCAGTAGATTCATTTTTCAATTGGAATTTCTTTGATACCATTCTTCAACAAAAAGAGGGCTTCTCCCCTTATGTGTTTGAAGATACCGCCCTTAATATGTTAGAAAACGACACTATTCTTAAAGCAAAATTTGAGGATAAAAAAATGCTTGATTCAGATTTCAACGAAAACTGGCACAAGCAATTAGATTGGCTTTTTAAGCAAAGTGATCTTTACGAAAAAGCACATTTACAATACCCGGTGTATAAGATAAAAAAATAGCTTTTAATCTTCTCCGAATAGTATTTTGATGTTTACGTATGAATTTTCTAAGGCCTTTTTAATTTTCTCTGGTCCTTTCCAGCGTACTTTAAAAATGCCTTCTTTTTTCTCTGGCTTTAATTTGCCATCAAAATCGGTACTCATATCATACCAATAAACCTGTTTAAGTTTATTGATTCCGTTACGCTTAAAGATATGATACGTTGTTCTAATATAATTATCTATAACAAGACCTCTAACACCAGTTTCTTCTTCTACCTCACGAATGGCACATTCCTCTATGGACTCACCCTTGTCCAATTTACCTTTAGGTAAATCCCATTTATCGTTTCTGTAGATAAAAAGTACTTTTCCCTCTTTATTTCTTACTACACCGCCACCGGCAATTACTAAGGGAATAACTTGAGTAAACTTTTTTAAAATTTCATCGTAATTAGGATGATAAATAAACGCTTCCCTCAACTTCCCCTTCCTCAATGAACTTATTGCCTCTTCTATTGATTCTTGATTTAATGAAAAATACTCCCCATTTGTTGTATCAGAGAGTTTATTTGTCAAAATCAAAGGCAATTCATTAACAAAAACTTTATACATTTGCGTCATGGTTTTAGACAAAAACACTGCAAAAAAAACAGCAGAGCTTCTCTTGCAAATTAATGCAATAAAATTGACACCGGAAAATCCTTTTACATGGGCTTCAGGTTGGAAATCTCCAATATACTGCGATAATAGAATTTTACTATCCTATCCTATCATCAGAAACTATATTCGCGATGAAATGGCAAAGCAAGTAGAACAACTTTATGGCAAGCCGGATTGTATCGTAGGTGTAGCTACAGGAGCAATAGGAATTGGGGCTTTAGTTGCTGACAAACTAAATTTACCTTTCGTATATGTAAGGCCTGAGCCTAAATCTCACGGACGCCAAAATCAGATAGAAGGTCATTTAGAAGCGCACCAAACGGTTGTTGTTATAGAAGATTTAATTAGCACAGGAAAGAGTAGCTTAAATGCTGTAGACGCCCTAAGAGCTATTGAAGCGAACGTAAAGGGAATGTTGGCAATCTTTACTTACGGATTTGAAACTGCTACCAAAAATTTTGAAGAAAAAAATACAGAGCTACACACTTTAAGTAGCTACGAATATTTAATTGAACAAGCATCTGAAACGGGATACGTAAAAGAAGAGCAGTTGATTACATTAATGGAATGGAGGAAAGACCCTTCTAAATGGACAAATAAATAATTATGTTTATAGAAACACCTAAGGCAGAAATATCTAAAAATACAGAAGATACTTTTAACTTCTTAAATGACCTGCCTAATTTTAGATTGTTAATGCCCGAAAATATTGACAAATTTGAAGTTTTAAATGAGAATAGATTTCTTTTTGCTTTAAAAGGAATGCCAGAAATTGTTTTGGAGAAAAAAGAACAAACACCTTTCAGTCAAATTGTTTTGGGTGCCGCTAGTGAAAAATTACCTTTTACTTTAACAGCAGATATTATAGAAATAGATACTAATAAAAGTGAAGTTGTTTTAAGTTTTAAAGGTGAATTCAATGCTATGATGGCAATGATGATCAAAAAACCTATTACAAATTTCATCAATACATTATCAACGAATTTGGCAAAAGTCTAATACATTAGCTGTATTTCTTTTAACCCATATTCTTGAAAATCACCATCTTCATGTCTCACAATAAGTTTACCGCCAATAGTAACTTTTTCTATTGTGCCGGTAAATAGTGAACCGTCTTGATTTTTAAAACTACTCCTATCTCCTAGTTTAAATAAGTAAGAATGATATTGTGCGTACAATTCTTGCTCTAAAGAATCTATTGGTTTGTTTAAATACAAACGCAACTGTTCTATTAAGGAATAAAAAACCGAATCAAGATCAAAATCTACATCCATAATATTTTTCAATGAAGATGCATTTGGTGCGTTTTTGAACACTTCTTGATTCACATTTAAGCCAAATCCTATAATAGTTCGTTTAATTTTAGATCCAGACAAAATATTTTCTATCAATATGCCCCCTATTTTAGAATTACCTGACAGAATGTCGTTAGGCCATTTAATGCTTAAATCAGGTATTCCCAAACGGTTTAAAGCATCTACAATGGCTAGAGATACACAAACACTTATCAAAAAAACACGCTGTATAGGTATGTTAATATAATTTTTCAACATACTGAATGCTAAGTTTTTACCTGGTTCAGACTCCCATTTAGCACTCATTTGCCCCCTACCTAAAGTCTGATTCCTTGTAGTAATCACAGTAAAATCATCAAGTTCTTTTTTAAATGACAAGTCTTTTAAATAGGTGTTTGTAGATTGCGTGGCATCAAGTTTGATTATTTGCATTTACTGTTCTTATTGTGAATCTTTAATGTATTGTTAAAAACTAGTCCTAAAAGAACAAAAAAATAATAACTTTGTAAAAACTAAAATTTTTGAATGCAGGAAAGTAAAACTAGCAAAGATGAGTTAATTGCATTAATAATTCAGGGAATTGACGAAGTAAAAGGTCACAATATCAACCTATTAGATTTAAGAGAAATTGAGAATACCGTTTGTGATTACTTCATAGTTTGTAACGGTACTTCAAATACGCACGTAAATGCTATAGTAGGTTCTATCCAAAAAACAGTAAGTAAAGCGATTCAAGATAAACCTTGGCACGTAGAAGGCGAGGACAATGCAGAATGGGTACTAATGGACTACGTAAATGTAGTTGTTCATATATTCCAGAAGCAAGTTCGAGAGTTTTATGACATAGAAGGTTTATGGGGAGATGCAAAATTCACAACCATAGAAAGTAGCGTAAACTAATAAAAAATTAAAATGGCAAAAGAAAACAAAACAAATCCGAAAAAACCAAAATTTAGTTCTTGGTGGATTTATGGATTAGTAGCAGTATTACTAATTGGATTTCAATTATTCAATAGTGATGATTTAGCTAGTACCCAAAAAACGACTACTTCAGAATTACAGCAGTATTTGCGAAATGGTGATGTTAAGAAGATTTTAATTATAACGAACACCAATCAGGCTAAAGTATTTTTAACCGATGAGGCTATTGCTAAAGAGGTACATAAAGATGTGAACGAGAAATCATTTCTACCATCTTCTGGTAATGTTCCTCAGTATACCTTAGACTACGGTGATCTTCAAATATTTCAGAATGAAATAACTGAAATCAAAAAAGAAAATAATTTAGATACTATTATTGAATTTGGCAAAGAGTCTACAGCCATTTTAGATTTCTTGTTATCTCTATTACCTTTTGTATTGATTATTGGTATTTGGATTTACTTAATGCGTAGAATGTCCGGCGGTGGCGGCGGTGGCGCAGGTGGTCAAATTTTCAATATTGGTAAGTCTAAAGCAAAATTATTTGACGAAAAGACAGATACCAGAACTTCCTTTAAAGATGTTGCCGGTCTAGAAGGTGCTAAAGAAGAGGTTGAAGAAATTGTTGAGTTTTTAAGAAACCCTGATAAGTATACTTCATTAGGTGGTAAAATACCTAAAGGAGCATTGCTAGTAGGACCTCCAGGAACGGGTAAGACTCTTTTAGCTAAAGCCGTTGCCGGTGAAGCTAAAGTGCCTTTCTTCTCATTATCCGGTTCAGATTTCGTAGAAATGTTCGTAGGTGTTGGTGCATCTAGAGTACGTGACTTGTTCAAGCAAGCAAAAGACAAATCTCCAGCCATTATTTTTATTGATGAAATTGATGCCATTGGTAGAGCTAGAGGTAAAAATAACTTTACAGGTTCTAATGACGAACGTGAAAATACATTGAACCAATTATTAACTGAAATGGACGGTTTTGGCACAAATACAAATGTTATTGTACTTGCAGCAACCAACCGTGCAGATGTATTGGACAAAGCATTAATGCGTGCAGGTAGATTTGATAGACAAATTTATGTGGACCTACCGGATATTCGCGAGCGTAAAGAAATTTTTGAAGTTCACTTAAGACCTATTAAAACGGCAGAAACTCTTGATCTTGATTTCTTGGCTAGACAAACTCCTGGTTTCTCTGGTGCAGATATTGCAAATGTTTGTAACGAAGCGGCATTAATTGCAGCAAGAAACGAGAAAAAAGCGGTAACCAAGCAAGATTTCTTAGATGCTGTAGATAGAATCGTAGGTGGTCTTGAAAAGAAAAATAAAATTATTACTCCGGGTGAGAAAGAAACTATCGCCTATCACGAAGCTGGTCACGCAACCACTAGTTGGATGTTAGAACACGCGGCTCCTTTAGTTAAAGTTACTATTGTACCAAGAGGACAATCTTTAGGTGCTGCATGGTATTTACCTGAAGAACGTTTAATCGTTAGACCAGAACAAATGTTGGACGAAATGTGTGCAACAATGGGCGGTAGAGCTGCAGAGAAAGTTATTTTCAATAAAATTTCTACCGGTGCATTAAGTGATTTAGAGAAGGTAACGAAACAAGCTAGAGCTATGGTTACAATTTATGGACTTAATGATGAAATAGGAAATATCACCTATTACGATTCATCTGGTCAAGACTCATATGGTTTCTCTAAACCTTACAGTGAAGACACTGCTCGCAAAATTGATGCTGAAATTTCTAAGATAATTGAAGAGCAATATCAACGTGCAATCAAAGTATTAACTGATAATAAGGATAAACTTACAACCTTAGCTGAAAGATTATTGGAGAAAGAGGTTATCTTTAAAGAAGATTTAGAGAAAATATTCGGGAAGCGAAATTTTGAAAAGGACATTTTAGCCTTGGAAAATGAAAAAAAGCTGAAAGAAGAGAATGAAAAAAAATCAACGGAAGAGCAAGAAACTATAGAGGATAAGTAAAATTGCGTACCTTAGATTAGCAACTATTTCAACAACATAAATGGGGTTTTTAGATATTTTATTTGGTGGTGGCAAGAAGAAAGTTTCGAAAGAAACAGCGGAAACTCGAGGCGATCATATGCCAGATTTAAATATACCCGTTGATGAAAAATTCACCATTCACTTTAAGCAAAATGGTGGTAAATTCATTTATTGTGATTCTGATGTAGAGATTTCAAGTGCAGTACAGAATATCATAATAGAAAATAATTGGCAAAATGAGCCTTTCTTCGTTTTAGATGAAAGGCTAGCCCAAAAATTTTCGAAAGAGTCTATTACTTTTACAAATAACGCAAGACAGAGTGAAGTATTTTTTACAACTTGCGAGCACTTGATTGCCCAAAACGGTAGTATTCTAGTATGTTCCAATCAATTATTAGAGAAAAAAGTGAATGAACTACCAAGTAATGTAGTTGTTTTTGCTACAACCAGTCAACTAGTAGAGTCGATTGGAGAAGGTTTAAAAACTATTAAGAAAAAATACGGTCAAAAAATTCCGGCCAATATAACAACCCTAAAACACTTTAAAGCTACCGAAGAAAACTCAGATGATTTTCTAACCTATGGTAGTAGTACTAAAAATCTTTATCTTTTACTACTGGAAGATTTATAGTATGAAAGAAATTTTACGAAGGTCATTAACAGGGGCTGTATATATTATCCTATTATTAGGCGCGGTATTTTTAAGCTCAGATGCTTTTGACTTTCTATTCATGACATTTGGTCTCGCTTGTCTATATGAGTATAAAAAACTTGTACGACTTAAAGGATACCACATTTTTGCCGCTTATTTGTCTATTTGGTGGGCATTCATTTATCTTGTAAAAGACCAGCAAGTAATTAATATCTTAATGCTTATCACTATAGTTGTAGATATCTACCTTTTAATAAATCTATTTACAAAAAAACCTATCAAATTTAATACAGCACAAAAATTTATCGTAGGCCTATTTTATATTGGTGGTGGCTGTATTTTTCTAACAATGATCCCGTATAAAAATGATGCTTTTGCCAAATTATTGATTATGGGAATATTCATACTAATTTGGGTTAATGATTCATTTGCCTATCTAGTAGGTAAAAGTATAGGAAGAACTAAACTTTTTTCTTCAGTTTCTCCCAAGAAAACTATTGAAGGTACTTTAGGAGGTTTTATCTTTGCTTTGGCAGCAGCTTATTTAATGGCTACTTTTGAAGCGCTTATTAGTCCAATTCAATGGATGATTCTTGCAACTGTAATTGTTGTAGCTGGCAGTTTAGGAGATTTAATAGAGTCTAAATTAAAACGAACTGCCGGTGTAAAAGATAGCGGTGCAATTTTACCTGGACATGGAGGTATGTTAGACCGATTAGATAGTTTGGTATTTGCAGCACCATTTGCTTATTTAACTTTAAATATATTCAGCTATGTTTCATAGAGAGGGACAAAAAATAATATTGTTTTCTTTTTTAATTATTGGTGCCAGTATTCTTTTGGCCCACTTTTTCATTGACATTGCTTGGCTTAAATTAGTAGTACAAATAATAGGCTTAGTAATTTTGATCATTATTCTACAATTTTTTAGAAACCCAAAGAGAATTGCTAGAAAAGATTTTAATGAAATTTTGTCTCCTGTCGATGGTAAGGTAGTTGTAATTGAAGAAGTTTTCGAGAAAGAATTCTTTAAAGAAAAAAGAAAACAAGTATCTATATTTATGTCACCTGTGAATGTACATGTTACTAGATACCCTGCAAGTGGAAGTATTACTTTTTCGAAATACCATCCAGGTAAATTTTTAGTTGCCTGGCACCCAAAATCAAGTGAAGAAAACGAAAGAACCACAGTTGTGATAAAAACACCGAAATTTGGTGAAATTCTTTACAGGCAAATTGCCGGTGCTTTGGCAAGACGTATTGTAAATTATGCTGAAAAAGGAGAAAGTGTTCAGCAAGGTGATGATGCAGGTTTTATTAAATTTGGCTCAAGAGTAGACCTGTTCTTACCTTTAGATTGTCAAATAAATGTAAAACTGAACCAAAAAGTTAAAGGTGCAAATACATGCATAGCTACTTTCGTTGACCCAAATGAAAAAGAAGAACCTACATATTGAATTTGAGGAAACCGTTGCTTTGGTAAATAATTTTACAGAACCAATACCTGCGGATGTACTCTTAAAATTATATGCTTATTATAAAATAGCAAACTCCAATTTTGATAATCCTGGTAGTAAGACACCTTTAATTAATGCCTTTAAAGCAAATGCCTTATTTCAAGCCAAGAACATGAGCAAAAAGCAAGCCATGAAATCATATATTGAATTAGCCATAAAAGAATTAAAATGATAATTATCGATTATCTAAACATTAGTTGACGTCGTGTCTATATGGTTTAAAATAATTAGCAAGCAATTGACCAACATTCGATGAAAAAATTAGAAAAGATAAAGACCAATATTCTTCGTATTTCTATCGGTGCTGTGTATCTAATTTTTGGGTTTATAAAATTTATACCACACCTGAGTCCGGCAGAAGATTTAGCCACTGATACAATTAGTATTTTAACCTTAGGGATTTTACCCTCACAGATAGGCTTGATTACGTTAGCAATAGGAGAAACTTTAATTGGTATCTTTCTTATAGCAAATTGGAAACCTAGATTATTTATTGGTATCGCTATAATTCATATACTATTTACATTTAGCCCACTATTCTTATTACCTGAAGAAATTTTTGGCAAAGGCGAATTAGTATTCACCCTAGCTGGGCAGTACATTTTTAAAAACATCATTATTTTAAGTGCTTTGATATCATTAAAAATTGATTTAGATATTAATCTAAGAAGAAAAGCCACTCTAGCATCATCTTCAAATAAATTAGTTGCTATTAAAAATTAATGATATAAATCTTTTAAGTCGGCGTCGCAAAGGGAACAAAACAAATCATTTAATTTTTGGCAAACGTCATTAAAAAAACGTTCTCCTTTTTCTGTAGTAGCAAACTCCGGATTACCAATACCTGTATCGCTACTTACCTTAGACCACTGTCTTTCTGCCCAAGCCCAACCTTCATTAAATGCTTCTATTTTGAATGACTTAGCACTACCACTACCCCATTTCTCTTTTGGTTGAACTAAATCAGGTCTCAAATAAAGCATCAAGCTCGTTTCCATTTCATCGGCATGATCACCCGCTTCTTGAAAATATTTAGATTTATCTAACATTGGCGGAAAAAAGCAAAAGCTTATAAACATGTCTGGAAACATCAAGCCCAACTCTCTTACAAGAGGCTTGAAATTATTACCACCATGACCATTAAAAAGCAGCAATTTTTTAATGCCTTGTCTATTTAACACCGTCACCAAATCTTTTAGAATAGCCAATTGCGTTGACGGATTTAGATTCATATCTAAATAAATGTCACTTTGACCTGTATTTACACCATAAGGAATCGTTGGCAATACTATCAGCTTCTTACCTTTGTCCCAAGCGATTTTAGCAGCTGATTCAACCATACTTTGCGCTTGATAGTTATCTGTACCATATGGTAAATGATAATTATGTGCCTCTGTAGCACCCCAAGGCAAAACTGCCAATTCTATTTGTTCATCTTTTAAATGTTCCCAGTTCGTTTCGGCAAGTACATAAGGTCTAATCATAGTATTAAAGATACTATTAAAGCATAAAAAAACCCTTGAAATTAATCAAGGGCTCAAATATTTTTTGATAAATATGGTTTATTAAATCTGATTTACAAGACTTTCTTACCAGATATGATATTGTAAAGAATAACAATAACTGCAATTACCAATAGAATATGCACTAAACTACCAGTTGCAAGTCCAGGAACAACTCCTAACATTCCCAATAACCATATAATTATACAAATAACTGCTACTAACCATAATAGACTTCTCATAATGTGTTTTTTTTTAGATTGTTTATATGACAAAAATAAAAGGATCACCTCTTTATACTTAACTCAAATAAATTGATTACTAGCTCAAAATCAGAACAATAATCAACATATACACAATCAAAAACACTTATAATCTATAATTTACACCAGCTTTTCTTTAAAAAAATCAATGGTACGTGACCAAGCCAGTTCTGCCGCAGGCTCATCATATCTTGGTGTAGATGTATTATGAAAACCATGGTTTACCTCTGGGTAGAAATAGGCAACATTCTCTTTACCAAGTTCATTCAGCGCCTTTTCATAAGCTGGCCATCCGGCGTTTACACGTTCGTCTAAACCCGCATACTGCAACATTAAAGGTGCACTAATATTTTCTATGCCCTCTGTTGGCTGACCGCCATAAAACGGTACTGCAGCTGCCAAATCTGGTACTTTTACTGCCATCATATTAGAAATCCATCCACCGAAACAAAAACCTACAACTCCTATCTTACCATTACAATCTTCATGATTTTTCAAATAATCAAATGCCGCTATGAAATCTTCTAACATTTCATCTCTATCTCGGGTTTTCTGCATTGCACGACCTTCATCATCATTACCTGGGTAACCACCTAGCGGACTCAAAGCATCTGGTGCAATAGTTATAAAACCAGCCAAAGCTGCTCTTCTTGCCGTATCTTCTACATACGGATTCAATCCTCTATTTTCATGAACCACTACGATACCTGGCAATTTGCCGTCTGGCGATTTTGGCTTGGATAGTAATGCATTGATTTCACCGCCGCCTTTAGAAGAATCATAAGTAATAAAACCGGAATCTAAATCTGGATTATTTTTATCTACCAAGAAGGTATTCTTATAATCGGGCATCAAAAAACTCATTAACGAAGGCACTGTGAGACCGCCTACAGCGTACATTGACAATTTCTGTACAAAGTCTCGGCGTTCTAATTTATTATGGGCATAGGCATCATAGAGATCAAATACCTCTTGCTTGATATCTTCTTTTTTCAGTGGTTTCATTTTCTTAGCTTTTTTGTTCTATTTAAAAGTACGAAAACATCATGATTACCTAAACACTTTTAACAATTGAAAAAGCCTCATTCCCAAATAAATAGGAATGAGGCTTTTTTTATCTAAGCTATTAAAGTATTACCCTAAACTCGCTAAACTTTTTTCTAAAGTTTCTATTTTAGCTTCTGCATCTGCCAATTTTTGACGCTCTATAGCAATTACTTTTTCGGGTGCATTGTTTACGAAGCGCTCATTAGAAAGTTTTTTCTGAACCGATACGAGGAATCCTTTGGTATATTTCAGCTCTTCATTGATTTTAACGATTTCAGCCTCGATATCAATAGCACCTTCCATTGGCACAAAGTATTCGTTACTCTTTACACGAAAAGTCAATGCGCTTTCTAATTGGTCGTTTATATAACTAATTTCTGAAACATTGGTCAGTTTAGAAATCACAACATCCCAACGTTTACTTGCTTCTTCAGAATTCAGAACTGACAACTCCAATGCTTCCTTCATTGGAATGTTTTTGTTCTTACGAATGGTTCTCACACCTGCAATCACCTCTGTAGCAAAATCAAACTGCGTAATTAATTCTTCGTCAATTTTACCAATTTTTGGCCATTTGGCTATCACCAACGCTTCACTCTCACTTCTCTCAGAAATATGTTGCCAAACTTCTTCCGTCAAAAATGGCATGAACGGATGCAACAATTTCAAGTTTTGTTCAAACAACTGAATTACTTTATCAAATGTTGTTTTATCTATTGGCTGTTGGTAGGCAGGTTTAATAATCTCTAGTAAAGATGAACTATAATCGTCCCAAACTAATTTGTAGATAGACATTAAAGCATCTGAAATACGAAACTTACTAAAATGATCTTCTATCTCTAATAGCGTCTTATTCAATTTAGACTCATACCACTCTAAACCAAGCTTTGAAGCTTCTGGTTGTGGAATATCTGCAATTTCCCAACCTTGTACTAGCCTAAATCCGTTCCAGATCTTATTGGCAAAGTTTTTTCCCTGCTGACAGAGATCTTCATCGAACATTAAATCGTTACCTGCAGCTGCAGACATCAACATTCCTACACGAACTCCGTCTGCACCGTAATCTTCGATTAACTTTAAAGCATCAGGCGAATTGCCTAACGACTTTGACATTTTTCTACGTTGCTTGTCTCTCACCAATCCGGTGAAGTAAACATTTTCAAAAGGTTTCTCGCCTCTAAATTCATATCCGGCAACAATCATTCTTGCTACCCAAAAAAATAAAATGTCTGGACCAGTTACTAAATCATTAGTTGGGTAGTAATAGTTTATCTCTTCATTATCTGGTTCTAAAATACCGCCGAATACACTCATTGGCCACAACCACGATGAAAACCAAGTATCTAAAACATCGGCATCTTGTCGCAAGTCACTTTCTTGTAAATCTGACTTACCAGATTTTTCTTTTGCAAGTTTCAATGCATCTGCAACGTTTGCAGCCACAACGAAATCTTCTTGACCATCACCAAAGTAGAAAGCTGGTATTTGCTGACCCCACCATAATTGTCGAGAAATATTCCAATCGCGAACATTCTCCATCCAATGACGGTATGTGTTTTCAAATTTCTTCGGATGCAGTTTTACATCTCCACTACCCGTAACCGCTTCTAAAGCCGGTTTTGCCAAATCTTCCATTTTCAGGAACCACTGATCCGACAATTTAGGTTCAATAACAGCCTTAGTTCTTTCTGAAGTACCTACTTTATTAATGTGAGTCTCGGTCTTAACCAAAATACCTAAATCATCTAATTCTTTAGAAATCTCTTTTCTTGCAACAAAACGATCTTTACCCTCATAATGCAAACCAAAACTATTTAAGGTCGCGTTGTCATTGAAAATATCGATAGTTTCTAGGTTATGTTTTTCTCCTAATGCTTTATCGTTGATATCATGTGCAGGCGTTACTTTTAAACACCCTGTACCAAATTCAATATCAACATACTCATCTTCAATTATTGGTATTACCCTATTACAAATAGGAACAATTACTTTTTTGCCTTTTAGATGTGTGAATCTTTCATCATTCGGGTTAATACAAATAGCAGTATCACCTAATATTGTTTCTGGTCTTGTGGTCGCAATCGTTACTTTTTCGTCAGAACCCTCAATAACATAAGAGAGATAATACAACAATCCTTGTTTTTCTTCATAGATAACTTCTTCATCAGACAAGGTTGTTTGTGCTTCAGGGTCCCAATTCACCATTCTATAACCACGGTATATCAACCCTTTGTTATAGAGATCAATAAACACCTTAATAACACTATCATAACGCTCTTGATCCATGGTGAACGCAGTACGGTCCCAATCACAAGAACAACCCAGTTTTTTCAACTGCTCTAAAATGATTCCACCATATTCATTTGTCCAATCCCACGCATGTTTTAAAAACTCATCTCTTGTAAGATCGTTTTTATTGATGCCTTGCTCTTTTAATTTCGCAACTACCTTTGCCTCGGTTGCAATAGAGGCATGATCCGTACCCGGTACCCAACATGCATTTTTTCCTAAAAGACGGGCTCTTCTTATGAGTACATCTTGTATTGTATTGTTCAACATATGCCCCATATGCAAAATACCAGTTACGTTTGGTGGTGGTATAACGATACTATATGGTTCTCTTTCATCTGGTTCTGAGTGAAAGTAGCCGTTTTTCATCCAGTAATCATACCATTGTGATTCTGTGGCTTGCGGATTATATTTTGAAGGAATTTCCATTTTTTGGAACAGTTTTTGAATAATAATAAACTGGGTTATTAAAAATTAAAGCCGAACTGACATTCTAACGGTCATTTCAGCTAAATTTCACCCAAAGATAAATACGAAACAAAAATAAGTAACGTTAGAGTATAACAAAAGGATTTTGAGGTTGATCTGAAAAGATTTAATTTTGACATCCACCCAAAATTATAAATGATGAAAAAAATAGTACTTGTATTATTTGTTGGCTTACTAGGTTTTAGTTTAACTGCACAGGACGCAGCTGCCAAAATAGAGTTTAAATCTGAAACAGTGGATTACGGCGAAATCGCTAAAGGATCTGACGGAGTAAGAGTTTTTGAATTTACAAACACAGGAACTGCACCACTTATAGTGAGTAAAGTTAGTTCTAGTTGTGGTTGTACCATTCCAAAAAAACCAGAAGATCCAATTTTACCAGGTAAAACAGGTGAAATTCAAGTGAAATATGATACCAATAGAGTTGGTCCTATCCGTAAAGCAATTACGGTTATTTCTAACGCGGACACTCCTACTAAGGTTTTAAAAATCAAAGGAGAAGTTCAAGCTACTACTGGCACCAAATAAAAGAACTTTTTAAAAATTAAAAGCCCAACTGAAAAGTTGGGCTTTTTTTATGCTTTACTGTTCGTCAAATAAAGGTTTTAGAACAAAACTAAAAAGTAAATCGCTGTCATACCTTTCTACCAAAACCTTAATTTTTTTGTCCTTTTTAAAATTAAGCATATGCATAATCTCTTGTAATTTATATCGGTGGATTCGCTTACCGTTCACTGCCAGAATGACATCGCCTTCTCGTAAGCCCGCCGAATGTGCCGGACTTCCTTGACGTATGCCCGAAACTATAATCTCTGGCACCAAACTTAACCTTGTAGCACCCTGAAGTATAATTTGTACATTTCCATAGGTTTTGGCACTGCTATTTAGCACACCGTTTGAATCGGTAATTCGTTCTGACACATAACGCATACCTGCGTGCTGCAAATCAATTCCGCTAATATTATACTGAAACAGCTTACCGAAATTAGCATTTTTGGTCATAATTAATTTTTCGTTCTTATAATCGAAAACTAGATTAAAACGTTTTATTACTTCGCCGCCCAAACTTCCGTTTCTACCTCCAAAATCTGAAATAGTTGTAAAAGTCTCCATATCTGGAAAAGCCGCTTTGGCATCACTCAATACAAAATCTGCTATCTTTAAATGACTGATTTTTGTTCGCTTGCCAAAAATATTACCAGCAAGACCTTTTCCTAAAAAATCTTGATAATGCTTTTCCGGTAATTGAATTTTTTCATCCTCAAATAGCCAAACTGCATCGCTACTACCAGTATCCAATAACATTTTTACAGGTATTTCTTCATTTTTGCCAATCATTACAAAAGCATCTAAATAAGCCTTCTTTCTTATGACCGACATATCTACCACTCTGGTGTTTTTAGATTTTTTATACTTATAAAGCTCAGGATCGTAAAGTTTTATGGTTTGTTTTATATAGTTCACATCAACAACAAAATCTCTAAACAAGTCATAACCTATTATACCATGAACAGGCACACCTAAACTAGGTGAGAAATTTATACCGGCATCCATGACGACATAAATGTTTTGAGAAGTGTTTTTAACGCTACCAAGTTGAACAAAATTTCCAGTTGATTTTAATGCATTGATAGGGTCGCCATCCCCAAGTCCATTAATTATAATTTCAGTAACGTTATTTAACTGAATAGAATCTTGATCAGCCAAATTGAACAATATGGGTACACCAACACCAGAATCCAAAACGAAAGACAACTTTGTTCCATTAACATTAATAGCTATTATCATTAAATTGTTAATTAACTCAAACTTGACTTTATGAAATTTCTTTCCGGTAGGTAATTGATAATTTTGAGCTATAAGCGAAAGTGAAAAAGAACTCAAAAAAAGAAATAGAAGAACGGTATATTTTCGTAACATAATCTTTATGAATTAGTTAACCCTTTTTAATATACACATTAATATAACATAAACCCCAATTTTAACACGGACGGCAAAACCAAATAAAAGCCAAATTACTTTGTAAGAACCATAATCATTTATCACTTTTGTGTAAAATTCAATTTATATGCCATCTGTTTCAAATAAGGGGCTTATCATGCCTCAATCACCTATAAGAAAGTTAGTTCCGTTCGCTGAAAATGCAAAAAAACGAGGGATTAAAGTAATACATTTAAACATTGGGCAACCAGATATCAAAACTCCCCAACAAGCTTTAGACGCTGTAAAAAACAATAACATTAATGTATTGGAATACAGCCGTACCGAGGGTTCAGAGGGATTTAGGTCAAAGATCGCAAAGTATTACGTAAAAAACGATATACATGTAAATGCTAAAGATATTATAGTAACTACCGGTGGATCTGAAGCTTTGTCTTTTGCAATGAACACTATTGCAGATACCGATGATGAAATTATTATTCCAGAACCTTTTTATGCGAATTATAATGGATTTGCTACAGCTTGTGGTGTTACTGTTGTGCCAGTTGTTTCTAAGCTTGAAGAGAATTTTGCTCTACCCCCTATAGAGGATTTTGAAAAATTAATTACATCTAGAACCAAAGCTATTTTAATTTGTAACCCTGGCAACCCTACTGGGTATTTATATAGTAAAGAAGAAATTCAAAAATTAGCAACACTAGTTAAAAAACACAATATATATTTAGTTGCCGACGAAGTTTATAGAGAATTTACATATGATAATAAAACCCACGCTTCGATATTAAAAGAAGAAGGTTTAGATGAGTACGCTATCGTAATCGACTCAGTATCCAAAAGATATAGCATGTGTGGTGCCCGAATTGGTTACTTGGTATCTAAAAATAAAGAATTTATCGCTACAGCTATGAAGTTCGCGCAAGCAAGATTATCGCCACCTACATATGCACAAATTGCAAGTGAGGCAGCATTAGATACTCCAGACAGCTATTTTTCCGAAGTAAAAACAGAATATGTTGCCAGAAGAAATATTCTTATAGCTGAGTTAGAGAAAATTAAAGATATTAAAATAGCAAGACCTCAAGGTGCATTCTATTGTATAGCCGAATTACCTATTAAAGATGCAGATCATTTTGCACAATGGCTATTAGAAGATTTTAATATAGATAATGAAACTGTAATGGTTGCGCCTGCAGCAGGATTTTATGCCACTGAAGGCTTGGGTAAAAATCAAATAAGAATTGCCTATGTTCTTGATCAAGAAAGTTTAAAAAGGGCTGTTCAAATATTAAACGAAGCGCTTAAAAGCTACAAGGGCTAATGATTGTACATGAACACTTTTCTTTAAAAAACTACAATACTTTTGGTATTGATGCTACAGCAAGGTTCTTTGTTGAAGTAGACTCTGTTGAAGAATTACAAGATGTATTAGGCAACCAAGATTATGACAGGAAAATAATAATTGGTGGTGGCAGCAATATGTTACTTTCTGATCGTATTGAGGCATTGTTTATTCATGTGGCGTTAAAAGGAAAGAAAATTTTATCAGAATCTACCGATAGCGTACAAGTGAAGATAATGGCAGGCGAGAATTGGCATGAGATGGTCATGTGGACTCTTGACAATAATTTTGGCGGATTAGAGAACATGTCTTTAATACCTGGCAACACAGGTACTGCACCTATACAAAACATTGGTGCATATGGCGTTGAATTAAAAGATTGCTTCATTAGCTGTGAAGCTATAAGAATTGAAGACCAGCAATCGGTAACGTTGAATAAAAAAGAATGTAACTTCGGTTATCGAGATTCGTTTTTCAAGAATGAAGGTAAAGATCAATTCGTTATAACATCGGTCACTTTTTCATTTACCAAAACAGATCATAAAATAAATTCTGGTTACGGTGCAATCGAACAACAATTAGAAAAAGAATCGATTGTTAACCCAACTATTAAAGATATCTCTAATGCGGTAATTGCAATACGACAAAGCAAATTACCAGACCCAAAAGTATTGGGTAATAGTGGTAGCTTTTTCAAAAACCCGGTAGTTGAAAAAGAAATATTCGAAGATTTTGCTTTAAAAAATCCTGATGCTCCTTTTTATAAAGTTTCAGGTGAATATTATAAAATTCCTGCAGGCTGGCTCATAGAACAATGCGGATTTAAGGGAAAACGTTTTGGTGATGCAGGGGTTCATAAGAATCAAGCTTTGGTGCTTGTTAATTATGACAAAGCAACAGGAAAAGATATTCTGGACTTAGCTGAAATAATTATTGATGCCGTGAAAACAAAATTCAATATTAAGATAAGTCCCGAAGTTAATTTAATAAAATAACCCCTGTAAAAACTACAGGGGTTATTACCAAACCAAACCAACCAAAAACAAAGTGGGCAGTTACCAGCCGACCACTTATTCAATATATATTTTTAGAAAACGCATCGTTAACAATCAATTTTATAATTTAGCGTTTAAGCATATACGGTTGAATCCTATCGTTTGGATGTCCATTAAAAAAAATTGTACATCATTTTTTAAATTATGAGCACTTTATTAGAAAATCATATTGTTGAATTACTGCAGGAAAGAAACGAAAAGGCGATTTCACTTTTGTACGATAATTATGCCGATACCCTGTTGGGTGTTGCCAATAAAGTTGTACGTGACCCAGACCTTGCCCAAGATGTTGTTCAAGAATCATTCGTTAAAATTTGGAAAAAAGCTGACTCTTACGATCCTAAAAAAGCAAAACTTTTTACTTGGCTTTTTAGAATCACAAGAAATACGGCGATTGACAAACTAAGAAGCGTCAACACAAAATCTGACAAAGAAATCCAAATAGATGTTTCTGACGTATATACTTTAGGCGTAGAAAGTACGAGACCAGAGTTAATGGACGTTAGAGAACATCTAGACAAAATTGAAGACAAATATCAAATTGTTTTAGAAGCTCTATTCTTTCAAGGTATGACCCAACAAGAAGCTAGTGATGAGTTGGATATTCCTTTAGGAACTATTAAGTCTAGACTAAAAATTGGATTACGTGAATTAGGCAAAATCTATGGCCCAGCCTTAATTGCGATGTTATTAAATATTGTATTATGAAAGACAAAATAAAAATTTTCCTTGATTCCGATTTATTGGAACAGTATCTTTTAGGAACCACCTCTGAATTAGAAAGTCTGCAGGTAGAGCGTTATATTGCTATGTACCCTGAAGTGAGAGAAACCTATTCAGAATTACAAGATAATCTTGAAATTTATGCAAAATTACATGCAATCGAAGCACCACAAGGTTTAAAAGATAAAATTAACTTAAGAATTAAAGCAGAACGTAGTGGTAGAAAAAGATTCTTTAGTTACGCTATAGCCGCTAGTATAACGGCTATATTATTTATTGGTATATCAACTTTCTTCTGGAATCAAAATCAAAATTTACAAGAAGAAAATAGCGTTGTAAGTAATAAGATAAAATTACTTGAAGAAAACATGAAAGAACAATTAGAAGATGTTCGTAATCAATTCATTGTTCTTAATAATCCACAAACCAAGAAATATAACGTAAAGGGAAACCAAAAAGCAAAAGACCTTAAAGCTGTTGCTTATATAAACCCTGTTAAAAAATTATCTTATATAAATGTGAGCAAACTGCCTCATATTCCAGAAAGTCAATGTTTTCAAATGTGGGCAGAAGTTAATGGTAAAATGATTAATTTAGGCATTATTGAAGAGGCCGGTGATCAGCAAAAACTTATGGCTTTACCATATGCGGAAAATGCCGTTGGGTACATTACTATAGAGCAAAAAGGTGGAAATCACGCACCTAGCGTTGAAAATATAGTTGCGAATATAGCATACTAAGCTTTCTCCCATAAAGTATTCTTAAAGCCCCTATTTTGGGGCTTTATTTTTTTATCTTTGTTTAAAATTCAGCATATGAAACTAGTATTATTAACCATTGGGTTGTTAGCATTGGCATTTGCAGGTATTGCCATAAAAATTTGGTCTAAAAAAGATGGTGAGTTTGCAGGAACCTGTGCAAGCCAAAGTCCATTTTTAAATCAAGACGGACAAGCTTGTGGTATGTGCGGAAAACTACCTAGCGAACAGGATTGCAAAAAAGATATCATATCAGAATAAGCAAAGTTCATTTCAATGGGCCTGCGTTTACCAAAATCTATAATTGAACAACATAGACACTTTAGAAGAAACTATCCTTAAAGCGAAACAAGGCAACCAAATTGCCTTTAGTCGTTTGTTAGATATGTTTTGGAACGATGTTTACGGATTTCAATTAAAGCGCACCGAAAATGAAAATGATTCTGAAGACATTACCATTCAAACTTTTTCCAAAGCTTTCGATAAGATAAATACTTATAACGATTCTTATGTTTTTAAGACTTGGCTTATTGCCATTTCTAAAAACATACATATCGATTTAGTTAGAAAGCGAAAAAAAAATTTACTAGATTCACGTAGTAATTCTGAGGCAATAATTAGTGCATTAGATGCTTCACCTTCTATGGAAGACCTATTGATTCAAGAACAGAATTTAGCCAATCTACTTAGAGATATTAAAAAATTAAAACCTCATTATCAATCCGTTATCAATCTTAGATATTTTAATGAGTTAAGTTATGCTGATATTGCCACTCAGTTAAACGAACCAATCAACAGTGTCAAAGTAAAAATTTTAAGGGCTAAAAAATTACTTTCAGAAATTATTAAAGATCGAAAGTAAGGCATAATTCAATTATAAATTTCTCATAATTTAGAACTCATTTGTGTAGCACGTAATTCTACTTTATCCACACTTTATTAGTTCGTATATTTGTATTAAAATTTAAAGCATGTCTACAGTTTTAAAAGAAAATGTTGCTCCACCAAAAGGAAAGCCGAAATGGCTTAGGGTAAAATTACCTACAGGTAAGAAATATACTCAGCTAAGAGGTTTGGTCGATAAGTATGATTTACATACAATATGCACCAGTGGCAGTTGCCCTAATATGGGCGAATGTTGGGGAGAAGGCACTGCAACCTTTATGATATTAGGTAACGTTTGTACCAGATCATGCGGTTTTTGCGGTGTAAAAACTGGCAGACCAGAGAATGTTGACTGGGCAGAACCCGAAAAAGTAGCTAGGTCTATAAAAATTATGGGCATTCAACATGCTGTAATTACATCTGTCGATAGAGATGACCTTAAAGACATGGGTTCTATTATATGGGCGGAAACGGTAAAGGCTATTCGTAGAATGAACCCTAACACTACCTTAGAAACTTTAATACCTGACTTTCAAGGTATAGAAAAACATCTAGATAGAATTGTAGCCGTTTCTCCAGAAGTTGTTTCGCACAATATGGAAACAGTTAAAAGACTTACTAGAGAAGTACGTATTCAAGCAAAATACGAACGTAGCCTTGAAGCGCTGAACTACTTAAAAAAGCAAGGTATCAATAGAACAAAATCTGGCATTATGCTAGGTCTTGGCGAGCACGAAGATGAAGTTATTACCACATTGGCAGATTTGCGTAATGCAGATGTCGATGTTGTAACTATCGGTCAATACTTACAACCATCTAAAAAACATCTTCCAGTTAAGGAATTTATTACTCCTGAGCAGTTTAAGAAATATGAAGATATAGGTCTTGAAATGGGCTTTAGACATGTTGAAAGTGGTGCTTTAGTTCGATCTTCTTACAAAGCACACAAACATATTCTTTAAATCATAAAGAACGTACTTTTCATTAGTAAGAAACTACACTAAGCTAAATTGATAGTTCTAAATGAATCGGAACTATGATTATTAACAAAACACACCCATCGTTAACCAATGCGTAAAATTAACATAGGTATTAATGGTTTTGGAAGAATAGGCAGAACCCTATTTCGCCTTATTCAAGCGCATGAAAATTTAAATGTGGTTGCCATTAACGATCTTGCAGATACCCAAACCCTTTCACATCTTTTAAAATATGATAGTATTCACGGTATCTCACCTCTTAACATCTCACATGATGAAAAGCATATTGTAGTTAATGGTTATTCTATTGTATTACACAACGAATCTCATCCTTCAAAAATTTGTTGGTCATCTTCTGATGTTGATGTAGTAGTTGAATGTACCGGTAAATTTAAAGACAGAGAAACTTTGGATTTTCATATTAACAATGGTGCCAAGAAAGTTATTCTGTCAGTTCCACCAACTGAAGATGACATTAAAATGATTGTCTTTGGCATTAATGAAAATACATTAACAAAATCTGACCATATTATATCGAATGCATCTTGTACTACCAACAACGCTGCTCCGATGATAAAAATCGTGAATGATCTTTGTGGTATTGAACAGGCATATATTACAACTATACATTCCTATACTACTGATCAAAGTTTGCATGACCAACCTCATAGAGATTTAAGAAGAGCTCGTGCAGCATCGCAATCTATTGTACCCACCACAACTGGTGCGGCAAAAGCGCTGACCAAAATATTTCCAGAATTAGCAGATACTATTGGCGGATGTGGAATTAGAGTACCTGTACCAAATGGCTCTTTAACAGACATTACCCTAAATGTAAAAAGAGCTACAAGTATTGATGAAATAAACTCTACTTTTGAAAAAGCGGCAAAATATCAATTTAAAAATATAGTACACTACACTAGTGATCCAATAGTTTCTATAGATATAAACAATAGTTGTTACTCTTGTACGTTTGATTCTTTAATGACCTCGGTCATAGGAAAAATGGTTAAGATTATTGGCTGGTACGATAACGAGACCGGCTACAGCAGTAGAATCATTGATTTGATTAATTTTATAAGTACTAAAAATTATATTTGAAGATTTTATTTTTAAATAAAACACTTAAATTTTTACTAGTCCCCATTGTAATTTTGGCGACTACAGCCACGCTATATTCACAAAACCAAACTGAACGAATAGACATACAACCTTATTTTGATCAAGCAAGAAAATTCAAAAATCAAGATAAAATAGACCTTGCACTAGAGACCCTAAATACCGCTGCTAATGAAGCTGAAAAAGGTGAAGACATTAAAGGGCTTATAGATAGCTTACACGAACTTGCCCTACTCTATTTAAAGATTGATAAAGAAGGTGATACAGAATTTTATTGGGATCGCGCCAGTGTTTTAATTAAAGACGTTGAATACCCTTACGGCGACGGCATGCATAAATATATCGAAGCTATTCTTTTACATAGAAGTAATAGAAATTTTCAAGC
This sequence comes from Maribacter sp. Asnod1-A12, assembly GCF_045063735.1. Classification (NCBI taxonomy): domain Bacteria; kingdom Pseudomonadati; phylum Bacteroidota; class Flavobacteriia; order Flavobacteriales; family Flavobacteriaceae; genus Maribacter; species Maribacter sp. Asnod1-A12. Next base: position 2,471,308 of record NZ_JBEFNZ010000006.1, on the reverse strand, counting down.
CTTGTTTATGCTAAATGAAGCAAAACAACTTAATAACGATCGTAATTTTTACAATAACCTATTATTAACCGAAGCTAAAGTATATGTTAGTTTAGAGAAATACGACAGCGCAACTAAAAATTTAAACTCACTAATCGTCAACACAGATCTTTACGAAAAAGAATATCTTACTACTCAAGCTTACCTTACACTTGCCGAACTCAACTTAAAAATTGACAATCTTACCGAAGCTGCTAAGAATGGAGAAAATGCATTAAGTCTTGCTATTAATCATGGATTTTTAGAAGATATCAAAAATGCCAACATGTTATTATCCTCTGTTTATGAAAGATTAGGGTTATATCAAAAATCACTTGTCAACACCCAAAACCTTGTTCAATTAAAAGATTCAATATTCAATATAGACAAAAATATAATTGAAGCTAAGACAGCAGATAAAATTAGAGATGATTACAAAACAGAAGAAATAGCAAGACAAGAGAAAAAAATCGAAGAACTTACTGAGTCTCAAAACAGGTCTGAACTTACTGCAATTTTAACTTCTGCATTTTTAATTATTATTTCTTTACTAGCAGTTACACTTTATAGAAATAACCAAATAAAATTAAAGACCAACGATCTTTTACAGACCAAGAACAAAGAGCTACAAATTGCTCGTGATGGTGCAGTACAAGCAATGGAAGCAAAAACAAACTTTCTATCTACAGTGAGTCATGAACTTAGAACACCCCTCTATGCGGTCACCGGACTTACCCATCTCTTGTTAGAGGAAAACCCAGAAGAACACCAAAAAGAACATTTAAAAGCATTAAAATTCTCAGGCGACTATTTACTTAATTTTATAAACGACATACTGCATATCAATAAAATTGATGCAAATAAGTTAGAACCTCTAAACATGGAGTTTAATCTTAATAAAGTCATCAATGAAGTTATTAATTCTCTTGGACAAAGTGCTAAGTCTAATGAAACCAAACTTGTTTTAGAATACGATTCAGATATTCCTAGTCATTTATTAAGTGACCCTTTAAAACTATCTCAAATTTTCATGAACCTAATTGGTAATTCTATCAAGTTTACAAAAGGTGGTGAGGTTAAGGTAATTGCTAAACTTTTAAACAAAGTAGAAGATGATGCAACTATTTATTTCGAAGTCAAAGATAATGGTATCGGAATTTCTAAAGAAAAGCAGAAAAGTATTTTTGAAGGTTTTGAACAAGGTTCTATTCAAATTAATAGAGAATATGGTGGTACCGGCTTAGGTTTAACAATTGTCAAAAGTCTTTTAGGTCTTTTTAATAGCAAAATTGAACTTGAAAGTTATTTGGGAGAAGGAAGCTCTTTCTTTTTTGAAATTAACATGAAATACCTTGACAATCTTGCTGAAGATATTACCAAAACAATATCACTAGAAAACACTCCTAAAGATTATGATTTCAAAGGGCTACACCTTTTAATCGTAGAAGACAATAAAATTAACCAAGTCATAACCAAAAAAATGTTATCTAAAAGAGATATGACGAGTGATATTGCCAACAATGGTCATGAAGCAGTCACAGCCGCTCAAGAGAATGTCTACGATGCAATTCTAATGGATATTCATATGCCTGGCATAAGTGGCGAAGAAGCTACAATTGAAATTCGAAAATTCAATCAAGACACACCGATTATCGCATTAACCGCTATTTCACTAGATGATAGTTTAGAAAGTTTTTATGCTGCAGGTTGTAATGACGTTGTCACAAAACCTTTCAAACCAGAAGTATTCTATCAAAAAATTGGCGAGAATATCTTTGATAAAAATACTAAGAATGCTCTATCATAAACTTGTTTAATGCTGAATTAAACAGCTCATCACCATTATCTAAAAATTGATGCTGCACTTCAATATAGTGTAGGTTAGCTATACTAGACTTCAAGCGAACATAATCTTTTTCCGTAGTAAGAACACATTCTTTTCCCTTTAAAAGTTCAATTTCTTTATTGCTAAAAAAATGATGATCATTATACTTTAAATGTTCAAAGGAGAATCCTTCTGAACGCAAAAAATCTACTAAAGGAGCAGGATTAGCGATACCGGTCACCAAAGTAAGCTTTTTCCCTTTTAATGACTTTAATGGAACTGCTATTCCCTTAAGCTCTTTATTATAAGACAAATAACTGAACAATACTTTTTGATGTACCTCAGGGTTAATATTTTTCTTAATTGTTTCCTTTTCTGTTGATAATAAGTTTTTCGAACATTTAGTTACCACTATTACGTTCGCTCTACGTGCTTCTCTTTTAGAATCTCTTAAATTGCCTGTCGGCAAATACCAATCTTTAGTATATAAGTTATCATAAGTGGTCAAAAGAATAGAAAAACCCGATTTCACCTTTCTATGCTGAAAAGCATCATCGAGCAAAATTACATCTGGACTAATCAATTTCTCCAGCTGACTAATTCCGTTTCTTCTATCGGCATCAACGGCAACAGTAATTTTAGGGAATTTACTTTTTATCTGAAATGGTTCATCACCCAATTCTTCAACAGTGGTTTGCTCATTAGAAAGCAAAAAACCTTCTGACTTCCTTTTATAGCCCCTACTCAAAATGGCTAAATTATAATTCTCAGAAAGCTCTCGTACCAATAGTTCGATCATTGGTGTCTTACCTGTACCACCAACACTTAGGTTACCTACACAAATAGTTTTTACCGCAAATGATCGAGAAGAAAAAATACCCACATCATACAAGCGATTTCTAAGAAAGACAATCAGTCCGTAAATTAATGAAATAGGAAAAAGAAGTTTTCGTAACACCTGCATTAGAACGAAATTATAATAATTTATCTTTGAATATCTTATTTTCTTATAAAATGACCGTAAAAGACATTACCCTAATATTAGAAGAATTTGCCCCATTAACTTATGCCGAAGATTTTGACAACGTAGGTTTACTAGTTGGAAACGCTTCTAATGAAGTAAGCGGAGTATTAGTTACATTAGACACTTTAGAAAATGTGGTAGAAGAAGCGATTGCTAAAAAGTGTAACATGATCGTTAGCTTTCACCCAATTATTTTTGGTGGATTGAAGAAAATAACGGGGAAAAATTACGTGGAGCGTGTAGTTATCAAAGCAATCAAAAACGATATTGCCATCTATTCTAACCACACGGCACTTGACAATGCAAAAGAAGGCGTAAACGCAAAAATTTGCGAAGTACTTGGACTATCTAATACCAAAATACTACTTCCTCAAAAAAATACGATTAAAAAATTGACCACCTATATCCCTAAAGATAGTTTAGAAGTGGTAAAAAATGCCATGTTCAAAGCTGGTGCTGGTAACATAGGAAACTATTCTGACTGTAGTTTCACTATTGAAGGTAATGGTACTTATAAAGCAAATGAAGATACCAACCCTACAAAAGGAAGCATTGGTACCACGCATACTGAAAGGGAAATAATGTTTACGTGTGTTTTTGGCAAGAATGAAGAATCTGCCGTAATCAAAGCATTATTGTCTTCTCACCCATACGAAGAGGTGGCTTATGACATACAAACTATAGAAAATACCAACCAACATATTGGTATGGGCATGATAGGTGAATTGAACAAAGAGGTTACCGAAACCGAATTTCTAAATCATTTAAAGCTTAAAATGAACGCCAAATTGGTACGTCATTCCATTTTTTTAAATAAACCGATTAAAAAAATAGCAGTACTGGGAGGAAGTGGTTCTTTTGCCATTGGTGCTGCAAAAGCGGCCGGAGCAGACGTATTTGTTACCGCAGATCTTAAATATCATCAATTTTACGAGGCTGAAAACCAAATAGTTTTGGCAGATATAGGACACTTTGAAACTGAGCAGTTTACAAAAAACCTTTTAGTTGATTATCTTACGAAAAAAATTCCTAATTTTGCAATCCATTTATCGGAAAGTATAACAAATCCCATCAATTATTTTTAATATGGCAAAAAAAGAAGATTCATCTGTAGAAGCAAAGTTAAGAGCATTATATGATTTGCAATTAATTGATTCTAGGGTTGATGAAATAAGGAATGTTCGAGGAGAACTTCCTTTAGAAGTAGAAGATTTGGAAGATGAAGTCCTTGGCCTAAAAACGAGAATGGATAAACTTAAATCTGATTTAGAAAATATTAATTTTGAAATCGGTGCTAAGAAAAACCTTATTGAGGAAGCAAAGACTTTAATTAAAAAATACGGCGAGCAACAAAAAAATGTTCGTAACAGTAGAGAATTTAATTCTATCAGTAAAGAATTGGAGTTTCAAGAATTGGAAATTCAATTAGCTGAGAAGAACATTAAAGAATTCAAAGCTCAAATTGACCAGAAGAAAGCGGTTATTTCTGAAACTAAAGAACGTTTATCTGAACGTGAGGCTCACCTTAAGCACAAGAAAAGCGAATTGAACGCCATTCTTGCTGAAACTGAGAAAGAAGAAAAAGCTTTGTTAGAAGAGTCTATTAAATTTCAAGATAAAATTGAAGAGCGTTTGGTAAAGGCATATGCACGTATTCGTAACAATGTTAAGAATGGTTTAGCTGTTGTGCCAATTGAAAGAGGTGCTTCTGGTGGTTCTTTCTTTACTATTCCACCTCAGGTTCAAGTTGAAATTGCTTCAAGAAAGAAGATTATTACCGATGAGCATAGTGGTCGTATTTTAGTTGACCCTACCCTTGCTGAAGAGGAAAGTGAAAAAATGCAAAAAATGTTCGCTAAATTATAATAGCAAACATCTTACATATATTAAAAAAGCCATCTTTTAAAGATGGCTTTTTTTTGTTTACATTCATGACTATGAAATCTTTAAAAATCCTTTTAATTTTTATAATGATGTCTAGTCTTAATATAGAAGCTCAAGATTTATCGGAATATAAATGGAAGAACAGAATAGTAGTTCTTTACGAAACTGAAATTAATATTGCCGAAGTAAAATCTGCCTTAGAAACTATTGAAAGTAATGCTTCAAAAATTAATGAAAGGGATATTATTGTTTTCACCTATATAGACAATGTATTATATACTACGGAAGGTAAAGCGACAGCTATTAAAAAATCTAGCACATTACCAAAATCCTATAATGGTTATATATTAATTGGAAAAGATGGTGGCATTAAAGCCAAAAGCCCCTACCCTTTTAAAATACAACAGCTTATTGACTTAATTGACAGTATGCCCATGCGTAGAAGTGAAATGAAGTCCAATAAATAATTACCCCAGTAATTTGAGCATTAGCTCTTCTACTTCTTTACTATCCCATTTTTCTGCTATATCTGGTGTGCTCATGACTTTTTTCATAATCTCTTCCTGCGCATCTCCTTCTGCAAGTGCTTCTGCATAAGGTCTATTTGAAAATGTTACCCTACTATAAGCAGGAATCCATTTCTCTGGATGTTTTGCCGCAAAGTGTTTTTCAATTTTCTTTTGTAACAAGAAATTGACATCTGCAGTTTTACTGCTCATTTCAACAAAGTTGCGATAGCTTAACTCGGCAATAGCATCGGCGTTTGGCTTGCGCCTTTCTTGATAGATTTCAAAAATACGCTGCCAGTCATCACCTAACTCCTGTATAATCTGATCTAAGACATAAATATCCTCAAAACCAGCATTCATGCCTTGGCCATAAAAAGGCACTACAGCATGCGCAGAATCGCCCACAAGGGCTACTTTATCCCAATAGGTCCAAGGGTAGCACTTCATAGTTACCATGGCACTGGTAGGGTTCTTAAAAAAATCTCCCGTTAAATTTTCTATATCATCCATTACGTTAGGGAAGTACGTATTGAAAAAATGTACCGCATCCTTTTTTGTCTTCAGACTTTCAAAAGAAACATCACCTTCAAATGGCATAAATAAAGTACAGGTAAAACTGCCATCTAAATTTGGCATTGCTATGAACATAAACTTACCACGTGGCCAAATATGAAATGAGTGCTTATCTAATTTATGTGAACCATCCGCATTTGCAGGTATAGTTAATTCTTTATATCCTACGTCAATAAAATCTTGCGAATAGTCAAATCTACTTCGCCTTTGCATTTTATGACGTACTCTTGAAAAAGCACCGTCGCATCCAAATACCAAATCAAAAGGGTATTCTATCCACTCCCCTTTTTCGCTTTCTCCCGTATAAACTTTTGCTTCGGGCAAATTAATATCCCAGACCTTTTCCTCAAAACGAAATTCTACTCCGTTCTTTTCGGCAAGATCGATCATGCGTCTATTAAGCACACCACGCGATATAGACCAAATAGCCTCACCGTCTTTACCATACTTTTGAAAATACTGCTCTTTTCCAATAACATGCATCGCCCTTTTATCTAAGGGTATGGCTATTTCTTTAATCTCTTCTTCTATGCCAACTGCCTTCAAGGCGTTCCAACCTCTATTACTCATTGCAAGGTTGATGGATCGACCAGAAAATTCAACATTTCTAATATCTGGTCTGCGATCAAAAACGGTAATTTGATGTCCGTACCTCTTAAGGTAAATGGCTAGCAAGGATCCTACTAAGCCTGAGCCAATAATGGCAATATTCTTTTTTTCTTGCGTCATGTATATGGCTTTAAGCCAACATTAATTCAATGTTAAAAATAGGAAATTATACCCTCATTTCTTGTATAAACAGATAAACTAAGCAAATCATTTACCTTATTGAGTCCATATCTGTTTAATTTTTAATTATTTTTGTTAAACAAAATTTACAATTTGAAACATTTTAGTAAAGAAGAACTAGGCAAAATGCCTAGTAGATACAGAGCTCATTTAATCAATAGTTGTACAGGTTATAAATCTGCCAACTTATTAGGTTCTAAATCTGAAACGGGTATAAGTAATTTGGCTATTTTCAATTCGGTGGTTCATATTGGTAGTACACCACCTATGCTAGGGTTTATTCTTAGACCTTTAACCGTTAAAAGAAATACCTATGCTAACTTTAAAGAAAGTGGATTCTTCACAGTAAACCAGGTAAACGAATCTATCATAAAAGATGCGCATCATACTGCGGCCAGTTATGATGAAGATATTTCAGAGTTTTCAAAAACCAACTTAACCGAAACTTATTTAGATAATTTTCAGGCTCCGTACGTAAAAGAGAGTGCAATAAAATTGGGTTGCAGCTATGTAAACGAATATGAAATTAAAGAGAATGGTTGCCTACTGATAATCGGTGCTATTGAGCATGTCTATTTACCAGACGATATTTTACAAAATGACGGTTGGTTGCAATTAGATAAGGCGCAGACTGTCGCTATTAATGGATTGGATGCTTATGCCTTACCTCAGCTTTTAGCAAGATTCGCATATGCAAAACCAGATGAACCCAGTAAACCTACACAATAGTGGCTCATAAAAAAGTAAACCTGCAAACAAAAATTTGCGCAACGTGTAATAAACCATTTTCATGGCGTAAAAAGTGGGAACGCAATTGGGACGATGTAAAGTACTGCGGAGAAAAATGTAGACGAAATAAATTGAAAACAATAATTCATGAATAATCTAATTTGGTTTAGAAACGACTTACGGGTGCAAGACAACTCTTCATTAACTGAAGCAATGAAAGGGTCTAATGTTATTGGCTTTTACTGTTTTGAATCTAAATTTTTTGAAACCGATGAATTCGGATTTAAAAGAACTGAAAAGTATAGGGCAAAATTTTTAATTGAGACTGTTCAGCAATTAAAACAGGAACTTGAAAAAATCAATATACCACTATTTATTTTTCACGGTAATTCAGCAGATTACTTACCAGATTTAATTCGAAATCATTGCATCAATTCTATTTTCTTACAAAAAGAATGGACTAGAGATGAACAGGTTATACTAAACAATGTAAAGAAGAGGTTAGATCCCAATATAAATATTCAAGAAGTATATGATCAATTTTTATTTCATCCAGATTATATTCCTTATGATGATTTTAGTTTAATTCCTAATGTCTTTACCATCTTTAGAAAAAAGTGTGAAGCAAACTCCAAAGTAAGACCAATTAACACCTTACCTAATCAAATGCCTAGTGAAAATTTAATTGACACTAAAACCAAAACCCCTACTTTAAATGATTTAGGTTTAGACAATTATCCTAACCATATTAATACCGCATTCCCCTTCAAAGGCGGAGAATTAGAGGCATTAAAACGAATACAGAACTACTTTTGGGAAACGAAAAAATTGAGCTTTTACAAGAAAACCAGAAACGGATTAATTGGTACGGATTACAGTTCAAAACTATCTGCTTGGCTGGCTAACGGTAGTATATCTCCAAGAACCATATACTGGGAAATAAAGAATTACGAAAAAGAAATTGTAAAAAACCAGGATACCTATTGGTTAATTTTTGAATTGATTTGGAGGGATTTTTTTAAATATATTTCTCTTAAACATCACGATGCTATATTTAAGTCGGGTGGTATATTAAATAATACTTACGATCCTAAAACCAACAAAAAAGCCAAACATACTTGGATCAATGGTTTAACCAAAGAACCTTTTGTAAATGCCAATATGAAAGAACTATTAGAAACCGGATGGATGAGTAATAGAGGGCGACAAAACGTAGCTAGTTTTTGGTCTAAAGAATTAGAACAAGATTGGCGAATTGGTGCAGCCTATTTTGAAAGTATGTTAATTGATTATGATGTGCATAGTAATTGGGGAAATTGGATGTACAACAGCGGAGTAGGAAATGACCCTAGAAACCGAAAATTCAATATTAAAAGCCAAGCAGAACGGTATGATGCTGCCGGTAAATATCAACTGTTGTGGTTACAAGAAACATTGTTCTAATCATAACTTCCAAAAAGACAAGAAATAATGAAAATAGTACGCTTAATATTAGGTGATCAATTAAATCAAAATCACTCTTGGTTCTCAAACGTAAATGACGATATCACCTATGTAATAGCTGAAATGAGACAAGAAACCGATTATGTTAAACATCATATTCAAAAAGTGGTCGCTTTCTTTTTAGCTATGCGAAGTTTTAGAGATGACCTTTCTGAAAAAGGGCATCAATTTATCTATTATAAATTAAACGATAAAAACAACCCTCAAGATTTAGCGCAGATAATATCCAATACTATCAAAGAAACAAATGCTGAAAAATTTGAATATCAGTTACCAGACGAATATAGACTAGACCAACAATTACAAAAAATTTGTAGTTCGCTAGCCATAGCTACCGATAGTTTTGATACCGAACATTTTTACACTACCAGATATGAGTTAAAAGATTTCTATACCGGCAAAAAGCAAATGGTTATGGAAAGTTTTTATAGAATGATGCGAAAAAAACATGGTATTATGGTAACTAATGACCAGCCAGAAGGTGGTAAGTGGAACTATGACCAGAGCAACAGAAATAAATGGAAGGGCAAAACACCTATTCCTAAAGAAAAAGAGTTTTCTAAAAATGTAGATGAAATAGTTCAAATGTTGAACGTTAAAAATGTTCAAACATTTGGCAATATAGATTCCACAGAATTTCCATGGCCGGTGACAAGAGAAGAATGCTTAAATACATTAGATTATTTCTGCAACGAACTACTACCGCATTTTGGTGATTACCAAGATGCCATGCATACTGATGAGAAGTTTCTTTTTCACTCGCGCCTATCATTTGCAATGAATGCTAAGATATTGGCACCAAATGAAGTTATCAATACTGTCTTAGACCATTTTTTCGATAAATCCAACGATGTAAACATATCTCAAGTTGAAGGTTTTGTACGACAAATTTTAGGTTGGAGAGAGTATATGAGGGGTATTTATTGGAAGGAAATGCCCAAATACAAAGAACTGAACACATTAAACAATACCAATAAATTACCTAAGTTTTTTTGGACAGGTGACACGAAAATGAATTGTTTAAAAAAAGCTATTGGTCAAAGTTTAGATGCTTCTTATGCTCATCATATACAGCGCCTTATGGTTATCGGTAATTTTTCTTTATTGACCCAAATAGACCCCGATGAAGTTGATAAGTGGTATTTAGGTGTTTACATAGATGCCATTGAATGGGTAGAAATTACCAATACTAGAGGTATGAGCCAGTTTGCCGATGGCGGCATTGTTGCTACTAAACCATATGTTAGTAGCGCTAATTACATTAACAAAATGAGTAATTACTGCAGTGGTTGCCATTATAACCACACCAAAAAAATTGGTAAAAAAGCATGTCCTTTTAACTCGTTATATTGGAATTTTCTATCTGAGAAAAAGGAACATTTCAAAGACAATCAACGTATGAATATGATGATGGCTCTTTTAAATAAAATGGAAGGAAACAAACTAGCTGAAATTCAAGAAAGAGCTGCCGAAATAATTAAAAATCCCGATGCATTTTAATGGTTATTTAAACTAAAATTAACATCATAAAACGTTCTAATTCATACTTTTGAAGCGTAAATCAATAGAACATTCCGCGAGAGCGCCTATATAAAGAAAACACCTTTTCATTTAACTGAAAAGGTGTTTTTATTTTAACGGTATTCTTAGATATAATTACTCTATTTGTATTTAATTCTTACTTTACAAATTAACTCGTATAGGTTGAATATACTGATTTCATCGATAAAATGCACAACACTATATACATCGTTGGTTAACCACCTCTTTAACAACAATTTTAACAGTCGACAACAATTTTAAAAAACTGATAAAGTCTTCTTATTTTAAACCCGCACATATATCAAATCTTCATTATCCTATGTAAATAATTGATTATCAATAATTTACATTAATTTAATTATTACTTCTAATTGAAGAATCTAAAATTGAGCAGAAAAGGACTACAAAGCCACTACCACATGTTTATTGCACTTCACAACAACAATTAAATATCCGAAACATATCACCGTTATTTTGCCAACGTATGTTCATCGACGAATAACATCGCATAAGCTATTAAATTAAGATTTTAGACAGGTTGCTACTACATTTGCAAAAGAATGGTAACCCAAACCTGTTCTAAAAAATATCTTAACCTGCTTAACAATAATGTGTTGCACTAAAAAGGCAAAACGTTATTGCCATATAGGTTAAGTAAAAATAAAAGATTTTAAACTTAACCTATATGGAGTCAAATTACACTTCTAACAACATGCTCTCACCCAACAGATGTTTTTCATCTGCATTCCTAATATTAGAAACTATACAAGCATCATCATTTTTTTCCAATCTAGACTTCAGTAAAAATAATGATCAGAGCAAACTAAAAGATAAGCATACAACTATAGTTTACTCTAAACTTTTTGGCTCGTTTCAATCTATACATATGGAAACAGTAAGCATACAACCAACCTACTTAGCTAATTCATTTTCAACTAAACAAAAGAATTCATAGTGAAAAACTCTATACACATAAAATCGGCCTTATTGCTATTCATAATGTGGTTCTTCTTTGGTTCTGCAGATGTAATAGCGCAAACATTCTCAGTTTCTGATGCTAGTGCAGAAGAAGGTGATGCTATGGAATTTACCGTAACTTCCGATAGCTTTTTATTTACAAGTATTACTTTCGATTTGGCCTATACTCCGGGATCAGCAATTGCGGCAGATTATTCTGGCGCTGATTCTATTACTATTTTCTTTTTCGGAACTACCTCTACATTTTCCGTTAACGCATTAAATGATGATTGGGTAGAAGCCACACAACAACAATTTACGTTGACCTTAAGTGACCCTTCTGGTACATATTCATTTTCTGACCCTGAAGGTACAGGTACTGTTATAGATACCGATGTTGCCTATGTCACCGGTGGTAATTATGATATTACCGAAGGTGGTGAAATACAATATAGTTTATCATTATCTACTGATACAAATACTGACGGTGATACATATGTAGGTATTGAAGATGCTTATAAAGTTGATTTTTCTGTTGAAACAAACCCAACCTCAGCAAGTCCTGCTAGTGATGGTACCGACTTTAATTCTTTTGCCACAACTGTTGAATTTCCTGCGGGGTCTATTGCTGGTACAGAAGTTATAATTACTATACCAACAATTGATAATACTATTGTTGAACCATCGGAAGAGTTTAATGGTGTTAAATCTCAAAATTCAGACGAGGCTACAAAATATGGCTCTGCCCCATCTAGGGTGAGTATAAATACAGAACGTTCGGCATTACGTATTCACGATAATGACGTTGCTACCATTAACTTAAGCAACATTAACGTATTAGAAGCTGCTGGTAATGCAATCATCGAGTTTACACTTAACCAAGAAGTTCAAAATGCATTTGAAATCGACTACGCTACATTAGATAATTCTGCTACAGAACCATCTGATTACTCTAGTAACTCTGGTACGTTCAATTTCAGCGGTCAAGTAACCGATGTTTTTCAAGAAAACTTTAGCATAATAGATGACACTACTATAGAAGCTACGGAATTGTTTAATGTTGTTCCTTCTTACAATCCAACTACGGGTCTAATTACTAATTATGCACCTCAAAATATTGTTTTTGTAGCTAATGAAGGGGAAATAACAATAACTGATGACGACTTAGATACCGATAATGATGGTGTAAATGATCTAACCGATGAAGATGATGATAACGATGGTATTACAGATAGTAACGAAGGTACCGTTGACACCGATGGAGATGGTATTATTGACAGCCTAGATTCTGATTCGGATAATGATGGTTGCCCAGATGCTATTGAAGCAGGACATACTGACCCAGATAATGATGGTTATTTAGGCACTTCTCCTGTTAGTGTAAATAATGCAACAGGTTTGGTAATTGGTCAAGGTGGCTATACAGGTACAGATAGTAAAGTTACCAGCGCATTCCAAACTGTTACTATTGCTACACAGCCTACCGATAAAGTGGCTAACTTGGGTGATACCGTTGCGTATACAACTTCTGTAAATGGTACGGGACTTACCTACCAATGGGATATTAGTACAGATAACGGTAGTACCTGGTCTACAATTTCAGATAGTGGTGTTTATTCTGGTGCTACAACAACTACGTTAACTTTAACCAATATTACAAGTACAGAAAGTGGAAACCAATTTCGTTTTTCTGCTTTTGATAGTGAAAACTTATGTACACCCTATACCTATACAAATGTTGTAGACCTTTTCATTAGACCAAATGTAGCTATTGCAGATGCAGCAGTTGCAGAAGGAAACGATTTAGATTTTGCAGTAACCCTTTCACATGCAGTTGATGAGACTGTTTCTTTCGATTTATCTTATGCAGATGTTACTACTACTAGTACAGACTATACTGCATTATCAAATTTTTCTATTCCTAGCAACACTTTAAATACAAATATTCTTATACCAGCCCTAGACGATTCGCTAATTGAAGATGATGAGACATTCACTTTAAGCATGGCAAATGGCTCTAGTAATACTGGTGATATTAGCGATACTGCTACTGGTACAATAACCAATGTTAATTTTCCAACCACTGGTGATGGTGTATCTATTGCAGGCTTTTCAGTAGCTGAAGATGTTGGTACCGTAGATTTTGTATTGACCTATACTGGTCCAGATGTTCAAAATTCTTTTACGGTAGATTATGAAATTTTCGATGCTACTACTACCGCTGGTTCAGATTACAGTGTTAACATTACAGGACAAGTTGTTTTTCCTGCAGGTACTAGCAATAATGACACCGTTTCATTACTAGTGGCCATTACAGATGATACCGTTATTGAAGGTGAAGAAAGTTTAAGAATAGAAATATCCAATATTTCTAATAGTTTATTAACCATTAATAATGCTGAAGCAACAGGTATGATTACCGATAACGATACCACACCAACATCTGGTTTAAGTGTTGCTGATTTTACTATAGATGAATCTACTGCCGATGCTAAATTCATAGTTACTTATAATGGTGGTAATGTTAAAACCGGATTTACGGCAGATTATACTATTTCAAATGGTACCGCTATTAAGGGTACAGATTACGAAGCGACTTTGACAGGTACGGTAACTTTCCCGGATAATACCACTAATGGTGCTTTCCAAGAAATTGAATTAACCATTTCAGATGACCTTATTATAGAAGGTGACGAGACTATAAATATTGAGTTATCAAATCTTTCTACAACCTTAATTAATTTAGTTAGGCCAAATGCTTTTGGTACAATTACAGATAATGATAGTGATTTAGCCACAACGGGTCTTTCGGTTGAAGATATTTCTATTGACGAAGCAGATGGAACAACAAATTTTGTAGTAACCTATAAAGGTAATGAGGTACAAAATGCATTTACTGTAGATTTTGAAATTACTGATGGTTCTGCATATTTATCATCAGATTATAGTGGTGACCCTTCTTTAACTGGTCAATTAATATTCCCAGCTGGTACCGATGATGGAGACGAACAAAATGTAAGTGTTCGTATTCTTGATGATACGTTAATTGAAGATGATGAAACCATTTACTTTCAACTATCTAATCTATCAACTACATTGCTAAGTTTAATTGACCCTAATGCTACAGGTACAATTGCAGATAATGATATTAAAACGGCAACTACAGGTGTTAGTATATCAGATTTCTCTGTTAATGAATCTGCAGGTAGTGCCGATTTTATAGTAACTTATAATGGTGATGATATACAAGATAGTTTTACTGTTGACTACAGTATAACAGAAGGTACAGCTACCGTAGACGAAGATTATAGTACTACATCTGCAACAGGGCTGTTTACTTTTCCAGCGGGTACTGAAAATGGTGATTTCCAAACAATGACTATTACAATTCTAGAAGATTCATTTATTGAAGCTAGTGAAGATTTAAATATTCAATTATCCAATCTGTCAACTACATTAATTAATATTGTAGACCCAACAGGTACAGGTACGATAAACGATAATGATAATACAGCAAATAAAGGTGTTGATTTTCAAAACTTAACGGTAAGTGTAACAGAAGGTGACCCTAGTGATACTATAGAAGCTACCTTTGTTATCGAATTTATAGGTGATATTGACACTGTTGAGACTATAGAGGTAGACTACTTTGTAAACAATGGTTCTGCAGCAAATGCAACCGATTTTACTCCTAGTCCTACCATTGAAACAATTACCCTTACAAATGCTAATAAAACTGGTAATATAGTTGTTCCCATTATTAGTGATGACACTATTGAAGATGAAGAAAATTTCTTTGTTGATTTGGTTGCCATACGTTCTAATGTTGGTATCAACTTATTAAACAACCAAGCAGAAGGTATTATTGCCGATGATGACGGAGGCATTGTTTCTGTAAATGGTTTTAACGTGGTAGAGCAAAACAATGCTTTTAATTTTGACGTAACGTATAGTGGCGATAGAGTTACTGGTGGTTTTACTTTAGACTATACGGTTACTGATGTTTCTACAACTATTGACGATGATTATACGGTAGATCCACAATCAGGACAATTAACCTTTACTGGTGTTGATACCGAAGTCCGTTCAGTTCAAATCAACGTTATTGGTGATGATTTAATTGAGAGTGATGAAGATTTAAGAATTACCATTTCTAACCCATCTTCTACCAAAATTAGTATTACCACTGCTGATGCCATAGGTACTATTACCAATGATGATAACGGTAGTTTAACTGTTGATGGTTTTAGCGAAGATGAATTTAATGTTACCACAAATTTTGATGTAACTTATACTGGCCAACCAATTACAGGCGGGTTTACGGTCAACTATGAAATAGTTGATATTAGCACTACTAATGGAACTGATTATACTGCTTCGCAAACAGGAAGCTTAAATTTCTCTGGTTCAACAGATCAAGAAATTCAGGTTCCTGTAGATATTATACAAGATGCAATTATTGAAGGTGATGAGACTTTACAATTTAATATAACCTCAACCTCATCTAGTTCTATTACTGCTACAACGACAAACGCAACGGGTACTATTATAGATATAGACCACCAACCAACTGCTACAGATGATTCATTTGTGGTTTTCCAAAATCAAGCTTCTGCAGATATTGAAGTTCTAGATAATGATGATTATGGTTTTGATGGTCCTGCATCTTCAAATCCATTACAAGTTACAGACGCACCGATAAATGGAACAGTAACGTTAAGAGACAATGGTACACCAAGTGATTATTCTGATGATTACTTTGAGTATGAACCAAGTCCTTCTTTTAATGGAAATGATTCTTTTAGATATAAAATTGTAGATTCTAACGGTTCTGAAGATGAAGCTGTTGTTAACATTTTCGTTAATGACACCAACCTTAAAAAAGATTTTGAAATACGTTATTCTGGTAGTATAAACGGTGATTTTACAATGATTGCCAACAATGTACTTTCTAGAACACAAACTGGTAATTACAATGGTGAAAACGGTAACCATGATTTTGATGATAACGTCTTTGTAGATATCGATTCTGACAACACCACATTTAACTCTACCAATGCTAACTTATCTAACCCAGAACCATCGTTAAGTTGTTTAAACGTTAAAAAAGCATATCTATATTGGGCTGCTGCAGATAAGGAATATGATAACAATACGGGTAATGGAGGCTCTGAACCTAATTGGAACTACAATGAGGTAAAGTTAATGTTACCCGGCCAAACCAACTATACAACTGTTGAAGCAGACGAGGTAATTTATAGAGGTCGTGATGACCACTTCCAAAATGACCCTTATGTTTGTATTAAGGATATTACCGATGATGTTAATGCTCTTTCTACTCCTTTTGGAACGTACCAAGTTGGTAACGTAAAAGCAACAGAAGGTGAACTTAGATCTCACGGTGTTGCCAATATTACCGGTACTTCTGGTGGATGGCAAATTGTATTCGTTTATGAAAATGTATCCTTAGACCCAAAAAACATTACACTATACGATGGCTATGTTCACACTTTCGCCTCTGACGGTGCTGGTGAAACTGAATTTAACTTTAGTGGTTTTGAAACTATCCCTAACGGGAATATTAATGCCAATGTAATGCTAGGTGCCTTAGAGGGTGACCGTGACCTTTCTGGTGACCAATTATTAATTTTTGATACTAGCAACGACTGGGCAAAATTATCAACGACATTAAGAGACGAAGACAACTTCTTTAATAGCCGTATTACTATTGACGGATTAAATTATGTAGACAGAAATGCTGCCAGTACAAACACACTAGGTTTCGATGCAACCGTTTTTCCTCTAGATAATGTAGGTAATCGCTATATTGAAAACGACCAAACATTCGCTCGTTTTAAAATTACAACAGATCAAGAATCGTACGGACTTTACCTAATGGGTATGAGTGTAGATGTGTATCAACCAAGTTTAGGTGCTTTAAATTTAAGTGCCAATGCAACTGGTCCTTTTGATGCCGGCGAGGTTATACCCTTAACTTTAAATGTAACAAACACAGGTAATGACGATATTCAAGATTTAGAAATCACTACTGTTTTACCTGTAGAGGCAGAATTCTCGGGTGTTGGTTCTTTACCAACTGGTGTTACACATTCGTATGACCCAACAACAAGAACATTAACTTTCACTGTTCAAAATGGTATTACCGACATGGGTGATGCATATGACATTGATTTTGACATCGAATTAAGGGAGCAATGTTATTTCTTAGAAACTGCTTGTACGGCGAGTTTTGAATTGCAAGCTGTTGCAACATATAGCGGTGTTACCAATGGTGATCCGATTACTACAAATAGTTCTTCTTCTACAGACTCTTGTGGTATTGGTACTCATGACCCTACTATTATAGATGTTCAACAACCAGATGAGGTTACGTGGTCTACTGCTCCAAACGCTTTAGACAGAACTATTGAATGTGATAATATTGCTGCATACAACAATGCAAATTCTTTAGAGCCTTCTACCGCTTCTTGTGATTTTACTTTGAGTAAAACAGCTGGCAGCTTTGTTCAATCTGGATCATGCCCTACTGAAGGTACATATACTAACACATGGACATTTACAGATGCTTGTGGCAGAGTAAGTTCTACGTTTACACAGGTAATTACAATTCAAGATAATGAGGCTCCTACATTTAATGAGTCTTTACCACAAGATTCTTTTGCTGCTCATGACAATATTCCTGTCGCTCCTGTTCTTTCAGCAAATGATAATTGTGATTCTAACGCTGACGTAATTTTTGACGAAACTTATGACGGTGACAATACAAGTACTTCATATACTATTATCAGAGAATGGACAACAAGTGATTGTGCTGGTAACCAAACTAGCCATACACAATTTATTTACGTAAGTGAAAATGGTGATCCAATCGGTATTAGTATTAATGATGTTACCGTTAACGAAGATGCGGGTACTGCAGTTCTTGAAATAAGACATACAGGTACAGTTTCTGGAGGGTTTACGGTTAATTACAATACCAATGATGATAATGCAACCCAACCAGGCGATTACTTTTCATCTACGAATTTAGTTTCGTTTTCAGGTACTAACAATGAAGTTAAACTTGTTACTGTAACTATTAATGATGATTCGCTAATTGAAAGCACAGAGCAGTTCTTTGTTCAACTTACTAGTGGTAGTAACACACCAACTATTAATGATAACGAAGGTATTATCACTATAACAGACAATGATAATGTTGCAGGAGCTACGGGTGTTGCGTTTTCAGATGATAATGTAACAGTTACAGAAGGTACTGACACCTACGCTAGATTTACAGCTACTTTTACTGGGAATATTGCTCCTGGAGAAACTGTCACTGTTGACTATGCTACGGCTAACGGTACTGCATTAGAACCAGATGATTACACTTCTCTTACAGGAACAGTTACTTTTAATAGCACAACCAACGCTGTTAATATAGATGTACCTATCATTGATGATAATATAATTGAACCAAGTGAAGATTTTACAGTTATACTTTCTAACATTCAGTCTAACATAAACATAGGCTTCTTAGATGGGCAACCTACAAATACTGCAACAGGTACAATAAACGACAATGATAATATTCCTGGAACTACAGGTATTTCATTCCAAAACGATACTGTTGTTGTAGATGAAGCTGCTGGTACGGCAACTATTAATGTATTATTAACAGGTAACGTTCAAGGCGGATTCACTTTAGATTACACAACTAATAACAATACAGCCATTCAACCTGGTGATTATACGTTTACTTCTGGCGAATTAACTTTTGCGGGTACAGACGGTGAAATACAACCAATTACAGTGCCTATTATTGATGATAGTATCATTGAAGTTACAGAAGGTTTATTTATAGACTTATCTAATTTATCTACTACGTTGATTGCTATTAACGATAATCAAGGTAATATCAATATTACAGATAATGATAGTGTTGCGGGTACGGGTATCTCATTCGAAAACGATGATATCACCGTAAATGAAGCTGATGGTACTGCCACAATTAATGTACTGTTAACTGGTAATGTTCAAGGCGGATTTACTATAGACTATACCACTAATAATGATTCTGCTGTTGAACCTGGTGATTATATTGCAGCTTCTGGATCATTAACCTTTGCAGGTAATGATGGTGAAACGCAACCTATTACTGTTACTATAAATGACGATACTAGTATTGAAGCTACAGAACGTTTGTTCGTAGATTTATCTAATCTATCAACAGTATTGATTACCATTAACGACAGCCAAGGTAACATCAATATTACCGACAATGATAACATACCCGGCACAACCGGCATTTCGTTCGAAAATGATGATATCACCGTAAATGAAGCTGATGGTACTGCCACAATTAATGTACTGTTAACGGGTAATGTTCAAGGCGGATTTACTTTAGACTATACTACAAATAATGATTCTGCTGAACAACCCGAAGATTATACAACCAATGCCGGTACATTAACATTTGTTGGTAATGATGGAGAAATACAGCCAGTAACGGTGAGTATCATAGATGATAATATTATTGAAGCAACAGAAAGCTTATTTGTAGACCTATCTAATTTGTCTACTACATTGATTGCTATTAATGATAATCAAGGTACTATCAACATTACAGATAATGATAATGATGCAGGTACAGGTATCACTTTCCAAAATGATGATATCACTGTAGATGAAGGTGCAGGTACGGTAACCGTAAATGTATTATTAACTGGTAACGTTCAAGGCGGATTTACTTTAGATTACACTACTGCAGATGATTCTGCTATTCAATCTGAAGATTACACATCAAGTATCGGCGAATTAACCTTTGTAGGTACCGATGGTGAACTACAACCTATTACCGTAACAATTATTGATGATAATGTAATTGAAACTGTAGAAAGTCTATTGGTTAACCTATCTAATTTATCTACTACATTGATTACGATCAATGATAGTCAGGCTACTGTAAATATTACTGATAATGATAATATACCAGGTACAACAGGTATTGCGTTTGAAAACGATAATATTACGGTAGACGAAGCAGCGGGTACGGCAACTATTAATGTTCAGTTAACGGGTAATGTTCCTGGTGGCTTTACTTTAGACTATACTACCAACGATAATTCTGCAATACAACCTGGCGATTATACTCGTGTAAATGGTCAATTAACTTTTGCAGGTACAGACGGTGAAATTCAACCTGTAACTGTCGCCATCATTGATGACAATATTATTGAAGCAACAGAGAATTTATTTGTTGATCTTTCTAACTTATCTACATCATTAATCGTAATTAATGATAACCAAGGTACTATCAATATCACAGATAATGATAACACCCCTGGCACTACTGGTATCGCATTCCAAAATGATGATATTACGGTAGATGAAGCTGCTGGTACGGCAACTATTAATGTATTATTAACAGGTAATGTTCAAGGTAGCTTTACTTTAGACTATACTACAAATAATAATACTGCTGAAGAACCTGGTGATTATACTACTAGTGCCGGAGAATTAACTTTTGTTGGTACAGATGGTGAAATTCAACCTATTACGGTTAGTATAATCGACGATACTATTGTTGAAGCAACAGAAAACTTGTTTGTAGACTTGTCTAACTTGTCTACTACATTGATTGCTATCAACGATAACCAAGGCACTATCAGCATTACAGATAATGATAACATTGCCGGTACAGGTATTTCATTCGAAAATGATAATATTATTGTTAACGAAGCTGCTGGTACAGCAACTTTAAATGTAGTATTAACGGGTAATGTTCAAGGTGGATTCACTTTAGATTATACTACTAATGATGATTCTGCTGAACAACCTGAAGATTATACCACAAGTGCAGGCGAGTTAACTTTTGCTGGTAAAGACGGAGAATCGCACCCAATAACAGTTCGTATTATTGATGATAATTTAATTGAAACGACAGAAGGGTTGTTTGTTGATTTATCTAACTTGTCGACTACATTAATTGCTATTAATGATGACCAAGGTACTATTAGAATAACAGACAATGATAATATACCAGGAACAACGGGTATTGCATTTGAAAATGATGATATCACGGTTGATGAAGGTACAGGTACAGCAATTATTAATGTTCAATTAACGGGTAATGTACCTGGTGGATTTACAGTAGACTATGCTACAACAAATGCCACAGCAGTTGAACCTGGTGATTATACTACCGCTGTAGGTCAATTAACATTTGCTGGTACAGATGGCGAATTGCAACCGATAACAGTAACAATCATTGATGACAATATCATTGAGACCACTGAAACATTACTTGTAAACTTATCTAATTTATCTACAAGCTTAATTGGCATTAATGATAACCAAGGTAATATCAACATAACAGATAATGATAACATACCAGGGGTAACAGGTATCTCATTCGAAAATGATGATATTACGGTAGATGAAGCTGCTGGTACGGCAACTATCAATGTATTGTTGACAGGTAATGTTCAAGGCGGATTTACCTTGGATTATACGACCAATGACGATTCTGCAGAACAACCAAGTGATTATACCACTAATGCCGGTCAATTAACATTCGCTGGTACAGATGGTGAAATTCAACCAATTACGGTAAGTATTATAGATGATAATGTAATTGAAGCTACAGAAAGATTATTTGTAGACCTTTCTAATCTGTCTACAACATTGATTTCCATTAATGACAACCAAGGTAATATCAATATCACCGATAATGATAACATACCTGGCGTAACAGGCATCTCATTCGAAAATGATGATATCACGGTAGATGAAGCCGCTGGTACGGCAACTATCAATGTATTGTTGACGGGCAACGTTCAAGACGGATTTACTTTAGATTACACAACAAATAACGACTCGGCAGAAGAGCCTGGTGATTATATTACTAATTCTGGTCAATTGACTTTTGCTGGTACTGACGGAGAAATACACCCTATTACAGTTAGTATTATTGATGATTCATTAATTGAATTTACTGAAAGTTTATTCGTTGATCTTTCTAACTTGTCTACAACCTTAATCACAGTTATCGATAATCAAGGGGTTATTAATATAACCGATAATGATGCTGATCCATCTCTGTATGGTGTTGAATTCGATATTACATCAATCGATGTTAACGAAGATGCAGGTACGGTTTCTCTTGATGTGGTTCTAAATGCAAATGTTCAAGATGAGTTTACGGTTGAGTACTATACTGTAGATGTTACCACTATTGATGGTAGTGACTATACAGGTGTTCCTCAAGATACACAGACATTGACATTCGGTGGTACGAATTCAAATACGCAAACCATCATAATTCCGATAATCGATGATACACTTATCGAATTTACAGAAAACTTCAATGTTATACTTGAAGATATCTCGTCGCCTATCGTAGGTATTCTTGCCAATGATACGGCTACGGTAAACATTATTGATAACGATGCTGATCCTTCGCTATACGGAGTACAGTTCGATGTTACTTCTATTGATGTGAACGAAGATGCAGGTACGGTTTCTCTTGATGTAGTTCTGAATGCAGATGTTCAAGATGAGTTTACGGTTGAATACTATACTGTAGATGTTACCACTATTGATGGTAGTGACTACACGGGTGTCCCTCAAGATACACAAACATTGACGTTTGGCGGTACAAATGACAATACGCAGACTATAGTAATCCCGATCATCGATGATACATTAATCGAATTTACCGAAAACTTCAATGTGATTCTTGAAGATATTTCTTCGCCTATCGTGGGTATTCTTGCCAATGATACTTCTAAGGTAAATATCATTGATAATGACGCTGATCCTTCTATATACGGAGTTCAATTTGATATAACATCAATAGACGTGAACGAAGATGCAGGTACGGTCTCTCTTGACGTGGTGCTTAATGCCGATGTACAAGATGAGTTTACGGTTGAGTACTATACGGCAGACGTTACTACTATTGATGGTAGCGATTATACCGGTGTACCTCAAGATACACAGACACTGACATTTGGTGGTACAAATAGCAATACACAGACTATAGTAATTCCGATCATTGATGATACATTGATTGAATTTACCGAAAACTTTAATGTGATTCTTGAAGATATTTCTTCGCCTATCGTGGGTATTCTTGCCAATGATACGGCTACGGTAAACATTATAGATAACGATGCAGACCCATCATTATACGGCGTTCAATTTGATACTACTTCTGTTGAGGTAAATGAAGATGCAGGTACGGTTACTTTAAATGTAGTTCTAAATGCGGATGTACAAGATGAGTTCACGGTTGAATTCTACACTGTTGATGGTTCTGCCAATGATAGTATGGATTATACAGGTGTTTCTCGTAATTCGCAGACATTGACATTTGGTGGTACCAATTCAAATACACAGACCATCGTTATCCCGATTATTGATGATATCGTCATTGAAGACCCAGAAACATTCAATGTAATTCTTGAAAACATATCGAGCCCCATCGTAGGTATTCTATCGGATAATACTGCTACGGTAACCATTATCGATAATGATGGTGATGAAGGTTGGCCAACCGATGAGACTATCGAGGCATGTGATGCCATTCCTGATGCTTTTGTGATCACTTCAGATAGCTCTTGTGCCATTACTGTCGATTATAACGAACTGGTCGAAGGCCAAGGTGACGAATGCGCTACGGAATATACGATTACCAGAACATGGACGATCACTGATTGTGTGGGTAATGTACGTACTCATACGCAAGTTATTACCATTGAAGATACGGTGGCACCAACATTTAATGAAACGCTACCACAAGATATGACGGTAGAATGTAACATGGTGCCAGAAGCATCTATATTGACAGCTACGGATTCTTGTGACCCTAACATTGATGTGGTCTTTGAAGAAACGATCACAAATGATGAGAACTGTGCCCTAGGGTATACCGTTACAAGAACTTGGACAGCTACCGATTGTGCCGGTAATGAAACAGAACATACACAAGTAATAACGATCGAACCTACAGGACCTATTATGAGCCAACCTTACGAGGAAGAAATTACCATTATTTGTGGTGATGAAATTCCCGAGGCACCTGAAATGGTTTTCACGGGTGGCTGTGATAATTTCCAGGTCGTATTCAATGAGGAAATACAACAAACAGAAGGTTCCGACGACTACTTGATCATTAGAACTTGGAACGTGACCGATTCTTGTGGAAACACTGCTTCTTTTGAACAGATCATATTTGTGCTACAACCACAATTGCAAGAGATTACAATCAACATCTGTATCGAAGAGGAGCCTATCGACTTGTTGAACTATTTACCGGCAGATTTTGACCGAAACGGTACATTCATGGTTTTAGAAGGTGATGTAGTTCTAGAAGAAAACTATTTCGACCCAATGAACCACGAGCCAGGAGAATACAAAATTGCTTACAGTTCTACTGAAGGCACTTGTAAATACTTTGTTGACTTTACTGTTATAGTTGATACGGAATGTGTACCATGTGGCAGAGGCGATATTGAAATTTCTAAAGCGGTTACCGCAAACGGTGACGGTGTAAACGACTTCTTTGAAATTAGAGGTGTAGAGTATTGTGCATTCAGTTTTGATGTTGTGATATTCAACCGTTGGGGTACTAAAATTGCAGAGGTCAAGGATTATCAGAATGACTGGGGCGGTGAATCTCCAGATGGTTCTTTCGGACAATCCGGAATGTTACCTACAGGTACATACTATTACATTATTACCGCTACAGATAAAAATACGGGTACTATTTTAGAACCATTCAATGGCTATATCTATCTAGGTACTAATTAAAATTAACTTGCATAAATCAAAATGCCTCATCATAAATATGATGAGGCATTTTATATAAACACCAAATTACAACATATCGTCAAGGTACCGACTTATACGGTAGTTAACAGTTAAAATATCAGGACAAAAAATGGTATTCCCATTAATACCAATTTTTTAATAGTCAGGAATAAATTTCTGATTACCGTTTCACCACCATCGTTATTGTTAGGTATAACATAATAACTTTTTTTAAAAAACGATATACCTCTCAAAACACCTAATACAACTTTCGAAAAAGCAAAATCATAAGAGGCATCATTACCTCTAAATTTAGATACTAAGCTTGACCCATAAATCTTTACTAACTCTATTCTTTACTAAACAAACACCTCATCCAAAGTATCGATAAAAAGCTAATAAAAGTATATGTCATAATTACCAAGCATTTTACACATCAAAACGAAACGCTTTCACAACAAAAATAGTTTTTTTACAGCTATCAAAATTAACTTTGAGTTCGATAAAGCACATTCAGTATGTTTCTTGAATGATTTGGATGCGAGGTATTATGTTTAAAATCCTACTTAAAATCTCATTTTTTCTTTGTTGTGTTAGTCTATCTGCCCAAATAGATTTATCACTAACCCAGTCTGCATCTATTTGTTCTTCTGATGGTAGTATATCCGCCACGGCTAGCGGTGGTTCCGAACCCTATCAATATCGAATTATAAGCGGTCCCCAACTTCGTCCATATCAGAGCTCAGGAAATTTTCTTGCCTTGCAACCCGGCACATTTACAGTAGAAGTAAGAGATGCAACGTTTACCACTATTTCAGACAACATTACTGTTAATGGTGATTATACGCTTCCTAACTTAAGTGTTACTATTACTCCCCCGACTTGCTCTAGCAACGCCGATGGTCAAGTTGTATTAAATGGTAGCGATGGAAATTTCATTGGAACGACAGAATTTCCAGAATATAAATATCGTATCGTAGATTTAAGTACCACGCCTCAGACAGTTATTCAAGAACAAAATACAGATACGTTTACTGGACTTGCAGAGGGTACATATACCTTTCAAATTGAAGATGGTTGTCAAAACACGGTCAGTGAAACAGTTACATTAACCGCCCCTACAATTACAACCCTAGATGGTCAAATAGATTTTGTAGAAAAAGCAGCTTGTGACACTTACGAAGTGGAATACGACCCCTTTGGCCGTGGTGTTTCACCACATGATGTAACGGTCACCGAAGATGCTACAGGTACTATAATTTTTTCAGGTTCAGTAGATTCTAGCTTTGGTTCTTCTTATAGTCTTGGTAGTAACTATAATTTTGGATCGAGCTATACTGCGAACATAGTTGATGCTTGCGGGCAAGCAGAAACGAAACCATTTAGCTTTACACCTGACCTTGATATGTGGAGTCAAAAAGCATATGATTGCTCTGGAGAAACGGCATTTTTTGTATTTGCCTCTTTAACGAATTCAAGTCTTCAAGAACCAAGTATTTTAGTTCCTGCCACTCTTACGTTGACCAATCAAACAGATGCAAGTGATGTTCTTATATACACTTTTACAGACCCAGATGATCTAGAGGCAGATATTCGTGAAGCCGATATTCAACTTGGGGATACTTATAATGCTGTTCTAGAAGATAGTTGCTCGTACACCATCAATACATCTCTAACATTTACACCTGTTCCCGCAACCACATTCGAGGTGAACGTTCGACCAGAACGCGGCTGTATGGATGGTACAACCGGAGTGGGATTTCATGTTAGAAACGGTGGAACAAATTATGGAAAAGTAACTATTTTATCAGGACCTGCAAGCTTTACCTCAGAAAGTGGCGTTGTTACCAACTATAGTTATCCGAGAGAATTTGTTAATCCGAACGGAAGTTCTGTATATCCAGAAGCTTTTCCTCCCGGAGTTTATGAAGCAGAAATTACGGACGGTTGTGAATCAGGTATTGAAACGTTTGAAATATTGGCATCGCAAACAGTTGAACATGATTTCAGCTTAGATTTTTTGCAAGGTTGTGGCAACTCGAACTCGTTAATTATCAATCCAAACATAATCAGTAATATTAACAGCACCTTCTACACCAATGTGAATATAACCAATCTAGATACCGGAAATTCCGTTTTTCGCGAGAGTATATATTTTTTTACAGAAGGAACTCCGGTTGCGGTACCTAATCTGCCATCGGGAAACTACCAGTTAAATCTAGAATTTCAGAGTGGCGGTGAATGTGTATCGAACAACGCTTTTACATGTCCTTGCGAACCCCAAACCAGAAATATAACTATACCAGGCTATGTGTCTACTTCTTTTGACAATATAGTTGGTTATCTATGCACAGAAGGGTCTGGCGTTATTTTTGCAGAAGGGTCTAACGGTATTGCTCCTTATCAATATGAAATAATAGATTCATCGGTTCCCTCAAATATTGGACGTACTTCAACAGATGGTATTTTTACAGCAACAGATGAAGGTACCTATACCGTAAGAATAACCGATAGTTGTGGCAACTCAGCTGATGGCGCTTTCGAAGTGGTTCCTTATTTACCTAATCTAGTAGCCAACTGCGAAGCTTCAGGTACACGTGTTACATTAACAGCCAACCCGGTTACCGATGCTATTTTCACTTGGATCGACGATTCGGGTACTACGATTCAACAAGGTACTAGTAACGAGCTTGTTTTTGACCCTTTTGATGCTTCCCAAGGAGGAGAGTACATCTTGCAAGTTGAAGCACCGGGCTTGAATTGTACTATTTTTGATGGTACCATTACTATACCGAATATACCTTGTGACTCTAGCATTGATATAAGTAAAACTGTTGAAACTGGTCCAATATATAATAGTATTACCGATGAATATACCGTAACCTATAGAATTACGGCCGAGAATAAAGGCGGACTCTCGGGTTCATACGATGTCATCGATACATTCATTTTAGGTGATGGATTTTCTTTAGTCAATGCAACTTTAGCTTATGGAAATGAAACTGATGGCGTAGATGGTAGTATTTTAACTCCTTTTATTAGTGGAGATCAGATTATAACTTCTGAATCATTAGCTGGACTTCGAACGGAAAGCTGGTTAGTAACGGCAATATTTACTTTAGATAAAGATTTATATGACCCTACCCAAAATTGTACTAATGGAGGTGGTCTTGGAAATCAAATTACCGCAACAGGCGACACCGACACAACGAATAACACAGCATGTGTACCTGTTGAAATAGGTAGACTAGAAATTACAAAAGATGGAGCATATGTTGATACGGACTCTAACGGTCTAACTAATATCGGTGATGAAGTAAACTATACTTTTATTGTATCCAACACAGGTAATGTTGCCATATCGAATGTAATCGTTACAGACGCATTACTTGGAGGTGTTATTTCTGGACCTATTGCTGGAGATACCGATTCTGATGGTGAATTAGACACTACAGAAACTTGGTCATTTAGCGCTAACTATGACATAACCCAAACAAATATAGATGATAATCAAGTGAATAACCTGGCATCGGTTACTGGCGAAGATCCCGATACGAACTCAATTACAGAAACATCTACAGACCCATCACCTTGTTCTACATGTACCCCAGATCCTTCTTGTGCAGATTGTACCTTAACCGAATTACCTAGCAATCCTAGTTTTACGATTAACGATTCATCTACAGTTGAAGGAACCAATAATATTTTTACAATTACAGCAACCAGTAGTATAAGCCAAGACATCACTTTTAATCTAGCGTATACCAATATTTCTACTACCAGTACTGATTATAGTGGCCCAAGTACGATTACACTGTTAGCTAATACTACTTCGGTCTCTTTTAATGTTGCTGCAGTAGATGACAATTTCATTGAGCCTAACGAAACATTTGAAGTAAAAATATCCAATGCCTTAAGTAGCGAAATCAACATTACTGACGATATCGGTTTGGGTGAAATTATAGACAATGATGGTGGTGTAGGTACAGGTATATCATTCGAAAACGACAATATTACCGTAGACGAATCTGCAGGTACTGCAACAGTAAACGTGTTACTTACAGGAAGCGTGCAGGGCGGGTTTACCTTAGACTTTACTTCTACCGACAATTCTGCTTTTGCACCAGGGGATTATACTACCACCTCAGGGCAGTTGACATTTACAGGTACCGATGGAGAAACCCTACCCATTACTATTCCAATTATCGATGATAACATTATCGAGGCTTTAGAAAATCTAACGGTTGATCTTTCTAACCTGTCTACTCCATTAATTTCCATTAATGATAACCAAGCGACCGTGAACATTACCGATAATGATGGTGGCGCCGGTACAGGCATATCATTCGAGAACGACAACATTACCGTTAATGAGGCTGCAGGTACTGCAACAGTTAACGTGCTACTTACAGGAAACGTGCAGGGTGGGTTTACCTTAGACTTTACGACAACCGATAATTCTGCTATTGCGCCAGGGGATTATACTACAAGTACAGGTCAGTTGACCTTTGCAGGTACCGATGGAGAAACCCAACCCATTACTATTCCAATTATAGATGATAACACTATCGAGGCTTTAGAAAATCTAACAGTTAATCTTTCTAATCTATCTACATCATTAATTTCCATTAATGATAACCAGGCAACCGTTAACATTACCGATAACGATAGCAATCCTTCTATATATGGTGTTCAATTTGACACTACCTCTGTTGAAGTAAATGAAGATGCCGGTACGGTTACTCTTGATGTGGTTCTAAATGCGGATGTTCAAGATGAGTTCACGGTTGAATTCTACACTGTTGATGGTTCTGCCAATGATAGTAAAGATTATACAGGTGTTTCTCGTAATTCGCAGACCTTGACATTTGGTGGTACCAATTCAAATACACAGACCATCGTTATCCCGATTATTGATGATATCGTCATTGAAGCCCCAGAAACATTCAATGTAATCCTTGAAAACATATCGAGCCCCATCGTAGGTATTCTATCGGATAATACTGCTACGGTAACCATTATCGATAATGATGGTGATGAAGGTTGGCCAACCGATGAGACTATCGAGGCATGTGATGCCATTCCTGATGCTTTTGTGATCACTTCAGATAGCTCTTGTGCCATTACTGTCGATTATAACGAACTGGTCGAAGGCCAAGATGACGAATGCGCTACGGAATATACGATTACCAGAACATGGACCATTACCGACTGTGTCGGCAATAGTCGTACGCACACTCAGGTAATCACTATCGAAGATACCGTTGCACCGACTTTCAACGAGGCATTACCTGAGGATGTGACCGTAGAATGCAATATGGTGCCAGAAGCTGAAACATTGACAGCTACGGATTCTTGTGAGCCAAACATCGTGGTAACATTTGAAGAAACGATTACCAATGATGAAAACTGTACTACCGGATATACCGTTACAAGAACTTGGACAGCTACCGATTGTGCCGATAATGAAACAGAACATACACAAGTAATAACGATCGAACCTAGTGAACCGATTATGAGCCAACCTTACGAGGAAGAAATTACAATCATTTGTGGTGATGAAATTCCCGAGGCACCAGAAATGGTTTTCACGGGTGGCTGTGATAATTTCCAGGTCGTATTCAATGAGGAAATACAACAAACAGAAGGTTCCGACGACTACTTGATCATTAGAACTTGGAACGTGACCGATTCTTGTAGTAACACTGCTTCTTTTGAACAGATCATATTTGTGCTACAACAACAATTGCAAGAGATTACAATCAACATCTGTATCGAAGAGGAGCCTATCGACCTGTTGAACTATTTACCGGCAGATTTTGACCGAAACGGTACATTCATGGTTTTAGAAGGTGATGTAGTTCTAGAAGAAAACTATTTCGACCCAATGAATCACCAACCTGGCGAGTATAAAATAGCTTACAGTTCTACCGAAGGCACTTGTAAATACTATGTTGATTTTACCGTCATTGTAGATACCGAATGTGTACCATGCAATAGAGACGATAT
Source organism: Maribacter sp. Asnod1-A12 (assembly GCF_045063735.1). NCBI lineage: Bacteria > Pseudomonadati > Bacteroidota > Flavobacteriia > Flavobacteriales > Flavobacteriaceae > Maribacter > Maribacter sp. Asnod1-A12. The sequence continues at coordinate 2,440,131 of NZ_JBEFNZ010000006.1, read as the reverse complement.
TGAAATTTCTAGAGCGGTTACCGCAAACGGTGACGGTGTAAATGATATATTTGAAATAAAAGGGGCTGAAAATTGTGAGTTCAGTTTTGATGTTGTGATATTCAACCGATGGGGTGTTAAGATTTTTGAAGCCAAAGATTATCAAAATGACTGGGGCGGTGAATCTCCCGATGGTTCTTTCGGACAATCCGGAAGGTTACCTACAGGCACATACTACTATATTGTAGACGCCACCGATAAAAATACCGATACAACACTAGAACCTTTTAGCGGATATATCTATTTAGCAACGGAATAGAATCAATATATTTAATTGATAATTCCTTTTCTTGTTTGAAAAGGAATTTTTTATTTTCTGTCAATATCTCCCTGGTCAAACTACTTCTTTAGAGTCCATAATAAACCCAATTTACTTCGTCCGACAAATATATCAATTGAACGAAAATGCGGTTTCAGAACGAATAATATGGGGTGTCAGCCGTTATTTTTTAAATCTTTCAGAACAGCTATTAACTTTGTCCATAATAAGATAACCTACTTATTCCTTAACATATAGCCTTAAAAAGCTAAACCCTAAATATAACCATGAAAAAAGCTAATCTATTTTTAGCCATTCTCCTTTTTGCAGGTGCATTTGTAAGCGCTCAACAGCTTCCACAGTTTACGCAATATATGTACAATACCATTTCTGTAAACCCAGCTTATGCCGGTAGTAGAGAAACATTGAATGCTACAATTTTGCACAGAAATCAATGGGCAGGTTTAGAAGGTAATCCAAGAACTAGTACATTATCTATTCATTCTCCTTTAAAAAACGAAAAAATTGGTATTGGTGTTTCTTATATTAATGATAAGCTAGGTTTTGAAAGTACCAACTACTTTTATGGTGACTTCTCTTATACAGTTCCAGTAAGTCAAAAAGTAAATATGCGTTTTGGGCTAAAAGGTGGGTTCACCAGTTACAACTTAGAAAATCCTGATCCTAATGATCAGTTCTTCAATGCTAATTTTAATAATATCAATCCGAATTTCGGAGCTGGTTTTTACATTGGTTCTAACAGATGGTACGCTGGTATATCCTCACCAAGAATACTGAATACCGATTTAAACGATGGTGAGTTTGAAGCTATAGAACGTAATAGTTATTATGCTATTGGTGGTATGGTATTCGACCTTTCTGAAACTACAAAATTTAAACCCACCGTTATTACAAAATTCACCAATGGTGCGCCGGCTACATACGATTTTACTATAAACTTTTTATTCAACGAAAAATTTTGGATCGGTACTTCTTACCGCGTAAACGACGCATCGAACTTTGGTGCAATGATGGATTACCAAATATCAAGAGATTTTAGGGTTGGTTATGCTTACGATTTACCTACCTCAGCAGTAAGACCTTACACTGGTGGTACGCATGAAATTATATTGATCTATGAACTTTTCAAAAAGGTATTAGGACCTGTTAAGTCTCCTAGATATTTCTAATAATTTAAAATCGATACGATGAAAAATTATAAAAACTTCGTGTTATTGATGCTATTCTTACTTGTAGGTCAATTCTCAATAGCACAAATTGCATCTCAAAAAAAAGCTGATTATTATTTCAGTAAGTTCTCATATTCTTTGGCTATACCCGAGTATGAAAGAATGGTCGAAACTGACTTTAACACAGAATATGCTCATCAGCAACTAGCAGAGTGTTATTTGTTAATACGTGACTATAAAAAGTCTATTCCACATTTTAGCGCTGTAATCAATAATGCAACTTTACCTACTGATTACTATTTTAAATATGCTATGGCATTATATGCCAATGGAGATTTAGAAGAGTCTGAAGCTTGGTTAAAAAAATATAAGAAATACAATAAGAACGATTCTCGTATCAAGCGATTTTTAAAAGATGGTAACTTAGCTTCCGTTGTTTTCAATAGTAGACAACGATATGAGGTTGAGCTAGTTGCTTTCAACTCTACCGATAGTGATTTTGGTGCTTTTAGATTTTTAGGAAATATATATTTCGCATCTTCAAGACGCGATGTAGTCACAGGTGAAAGTTATGGCTGGAACGATGAACCATGGTTAGATCTTTTTGCGGTTCAAGAAGATAATTCAATGTCTGAACCTATACGTGTAAAGGGCGATATAAACACCAAATTTCATGAGAGTTCGGTTGCTTTTTCTACAGATTACAAAAATGATACGATCATGTATTTTACGCGTAATAATTTCTATGATAAAAAAGCCGGCTACGGAGTATCGAATGAAATTAATTTAAAAATATACACTGCCAAACTTGTTGATGATAAATGGGTAGAAAACAGCAACCTCAGAATTAATAGTGATTATTATTCTACCGGACACCCATCGGTAAATCTTGCAAGAACACGTATTTATTTTGCTTCCGATAGACCTGGTGGTTATGGTGGCACAGATATTTATTATGCTGAAATTCATGAGCGTGGTGGCATTCAAACACCAATTAATGCCGGACCGATAGTAAACACCGAGGGCAATGAAATGTTTCCGTTCATAAATGAAGAAGGTAAATTATTCTTCAGTTCAGATGGTCATGTAGGTTTCGGTCAATTAGACGTATTCTCAACAATTTCTAATGAAGACGGTAAAGTTATTGACATCATTAATTTGGGTACGCCTATAAATAGTTCTAGCGATGATTTTGCATATTACGGTTTACCTAATGGATTAGACGGTTATGTAAGCTCTAATAGAGAAGGCGGCGTTGGTAGTGATGATATTTACAAATTCAAATTCACCCCTGCATTAGATGTTGAAGGTTATGTGGTTGATGGTGTAAACAACCAAATGCTAGATAGTGTTAAAGTAACTTTATATGATCAAGTAACGAATACGTTAGTTGCACAAACTACGACAGATGAAAATGGTTATTATAGATTTCCTGTCAATAGAAAGACCGCGTATATGATAGAGGCCGTAAGAAAAACACACCCACATAAAAATGTTTTCTTTAACACATCGGCAACACCAAAGGCTCAAAAATTAATGCGACAAGATATCGTTCTTGAACCTGTTCTTGACCTTAAACTATTAGCCGGTCTAAACAAAATATACTTCGACTTCAATAAAAGCGATATAAGACCAGATGCCGCAAGAGAGTTAGATAAGGTGGTACGTGTAATGAACAACACCTACCCAGATATGATTATTAAACTTGAGGCACATACTGATCCCGTAGGTAGTCACTCCTATAATGACAACTTATCTGAAAGAAGGGCCAAATCAACATATGAATACCTCATCGAAAACGGGGTATCGCCAGACAGAATTGTCTCTTATAAAGGGTTTGGTAAGCGTATGCCTATTAACAAGTGCACCAGTAAACAAGATTGTACGCCCGAAGAATTGGAATTAAACAGGAGAACCGAATTCCCGATTATGCAAATCAAAAAAGGTGTATTGGCATCTAAATAAGTAACTACCAACCATAAAAAAAGTCCTTTACCAGTTTGGTAAAGGACTTTTTAATTTTTCAGATTTTAAAATCTATTCCATAATACCGTCTACGATACCATATTTAATAGACTCTTCTGCATTCATCCAGTAATCTCTATCGAAATCCTTTAACACCTTCTCAAAATCTTGACCACAGTTATCCGCTAATATTTGTGCACTTAACTCTTTAGTCTTAATAATTTCTCTAGCTTGTATTTCAATATTAGAAGCTTGACCTCTTGCGCCACCACTTGGTTGGTGAATCATTACCTGTGCATGTGGCTGAATAAATCTTCTACCTTTTTTACCTACCGATAATAGTATAGAACCCATTGATGCCGCCAAACCAGTACAGATAGTTGAAACCGGACTCTTTAAAGCTTTTATAGTATCATACATTGCAAAACCAGAAGTAACATAACCACCCGGACTATTAATATATAATTGAATTTCTTTATTGTTCTGCATATCTAGATATAACAACCTGTCAATTACATGTTTTGCAGAATCGTCATCAACCATACCCCATAGAAAGACTTTTCTTTCCTCCAGCATTTTTTCATCTATGGCTTCCTGAATTTTTCCTTTTTTAGCACTCATATTTTAAGTTTATTTATCTCTAACAAAATTAATGAATTAAATCATAAACATGATTAGCAATAATCCTTTAGATTATTACCAAACCTGTTTCTATGAATTTAAAAACGCTAATATTCGTTTAGGATTGTTCTTCTACGGTAACTGTTTTCTCTACCACCTTTTTAATCGGGATAACTACTTTACCGGTTTTTGTTTTTAATATCATTGAAATATTATCGATACCTATTACCGTACCTTGTAAATCTCCAATTTTCACCTTATCCCCTACCTCATAAATTTTTCTTGAGTAAAATGTTCTTAGCAAATCACCTACAATTTCTCTTGACCCTAAACCTAATGCCAATGCTATAGCCAATAAAAATGCACCTAGTACAATCGTAAAGTTATTGGTGATTATCTGTGTATCTATACCAGCTTGGTTCAAAGCTGTAATACTAACAAATATGATAATCAGGTAAAACAATACGTTACCTAAAAGCTTACCACCACCTAAACCAATAGAGTCAAATACCTTGACTATAGTTTCTTTTATAGTTTTGGCTAAAAACAAACCGATCATAAAAATGATCATCGCTGATAACAATACTGGTAAGTACCTTAAAAGGTTAGCAATTTCGGTAGATATAATGGTTAAGCCCATAATATCCGATGCAACGATTATAAATACCAACCATAATAGCACTTTTATAAAAGTGACGATTATTTTAGGTAAGTCTATTTTGATATCGGCATCTCCAAATAATTTTGCTTCATTAATTTTTTCAGAAGCTTTATCTAATTTGATCGCTTTAAATATTCGTCTTAATATGAAGGTAACCACCTTAATGATGATCCACCCAAAAATAATTACGATAAATGCCCCAAATATACCTGGCAATGCAGAAGCAATATCCTTGAATATATTGCTTAAAGAATCGAAGGTGAGGTCTTTCCACTTATCAACTGTTTCCATATAATTTTTCTACTTTATTTTTATTCACTTTTAGATTTTGTATTTAGCATACCTTCAATAATAGAAGCGAAACTACCTGTGAACAAATGAGACAATTCCATTATCAACTTAGCCGTAGCAACGTCTTCCATAACTTTTTTACGTAGTTCTGGCGGAACATCCTTTAGATCTCCCTGTAAGTTTTTAAATGGATTTTTGTCCTGTTCTAACATTAAGGTAGGGTTTTATACATTTCGGTAACTTTCGCTTTTGCTCTTTTGAGCCTCATTTTAATGGCACTTGATTTCAATTCTAAAATATCTTCCAGCTCTTTAATCGATGCCCCATCTTGATATTTTAATAGCAATATCGATTTATCCTCAGGTGCTATAAGCTCTAAGGCTTTCTTAAGTTTATCCACTTGCATTTCAAGCAACAAATTATCCGTCACCTCTACCGGAACATCTTCATGTGTTTCAAACTTAACCGAATTATCATTAATTTTCCGCTCCTTATTTCTATTCACGTAATTAACACAGAAATTATAGGTAAAAGAATATAACCAGGTAGAAAATTTTGAATTTCCTTTGAACGAACCTAATTTTACATAAAGCATTAGAAAAATATCTTGGGTCAAGTCTTCTGCCTCTTTATTAGACTTAGCAAAACCCAAACACTTATTGTAAACCAATTTCGAGTACCTATCATAGAGCACACCAAAGAGCATAGAGTCATTGTTAGTAACAATGCGTTCTACTAACTCTAAATCGGTATATTCTTCCTTCTTACCACCAGAAACCGATTTTCCACTGAATTGGTTTCCGATAATAATAAAACATAGCTTTTTAAGAAATGTCACTTTGATAGATGGTTTACAAAAAATAAAAGTAGGTTAAAGATACTGTAATTGATATATTTACTTGAAAATCTGCCGAAAATGAAAAAATTAATTATTCTCTCCGTTCTTATATCAAGCGTTTTCACAGCATGTAAAACCGACCAAAAAAAGCCTAAAATTGCTGTTGCCGAAGATACGCAATTGACAGTTCTTGAAAAAATCGCAAATGCGAACGGTTTTGAAAACTGGAAAAATGTAGAAAGTATTAAATTCACTTTCAATGTAGATCGTGAAGATGAGCACTTTGAACGTACCTGGTTATGGGAAACGGCACCTAACAACGTAACCATGATGACCAGACAAGATACCATTACATACAACAGAAAATCTGTGGACAGTACTATGACCGCGACCGATGGCGGATTTGTAAATGATAAGTTTTGGTTATTGGCACCATATCAATTGGTATGGGACCAAAATAGTTTTACCCACAAGCTTACAGAAAATGTAGAAGCGCCAATAAGCAAAGCTACCATGCATAAATTGACTACTGTCTATAATAATGAAGGCGGTTATACACCTGGTGATGCATATGATTATTATTTTGGTGATGATTATATTATTAAAGAATGGGTGTACAGAAAAGAAAACCAATCTGAACCCAATATGACGACCACTTGGGAAGACTATAAAAACCTAAACGGATTGAACATTAGTATGATGCACAAAAGACCGGATGCTGATTTTTCACTTTATTTTTCTGGGGTCGAGGTGAAGTAATATGGTACGGAGTTTGATATTGTTCAGAACTAACTAACCCAATATGAAATTTTCGCTTTTCACCTTACTTCTTTTTTCTTTTTTTGGCTATGCCCAATACAGCACTAGCGCTATTGTCTTGGATAGTGCAGATAATACACGATTAGAATTTGTTGGTGTTTACAATAGTATAGACCATACTATGACTAATGCTGACGGAAGGTTTCAGTTTTCATCATCATTAGATTCCGTTACAATTTACAGAGTTGGTTATGATAAATTAAGCACCACTTTTCAAAAAGTGGGAGACACTATTCGCCTCAACAAAAGTATATTAGAACTAAACGAAGTTACCGTTACTAATGAAAAAACGCTATGGCAAAAGGTTGGAGATTCTGTGAGATCAAACTACCCTATTTATCCTTATAAAGAGAAATTTTTATTAAGAGGCGTACTACGGTATAATGGTGAAATTACCCGTATACAAGACTTACAAGGAAAGTTGGAAAGGAGAACACTTCTATACACTAAAGAGATAGATCCCGATAAAAAGGACTTTAAAGTAGAGTTAACCAATATGCGTAAAGTTGGTTTAGTTAAAGATGAAAAGAAAGTATATTTCATTTTTGAAACTTTTTACCAACTATTCATGAATTTCACCCCTATAAATGCTACGGGTGATGCTTTTGATTTAACAGAATCTACTTTCGAGAATGGAAATAAAATAAATTTAAGTTTTCATACGAAACCTGAGTTTGACAATGAAAAAGTTGTTGGTTACTATATAATTAACAATAAAGACCACGCCATAGAGCGAATTTTAATAGAAATTAATTTTAAGAACAATCCATACAAGGAAGATGGTAAAACTAGATACAGAACTGTCTCAGTAAAAAAAGAAATGTCACTTAATAAATCATTGAACACTAACAAATACTACATATCGTCAGCAAAATATGATGTCAAGGTTGAATTGACCGATGAGCAAAATTCATATACCTCATACTACGATGTTTCATTTATTCTAACCACATCTGACAACGAAGGCGGTTTTGACGTCAAGAAAAACGTGAGCACATCAAAAGACTTATTTAAGATAAACTACCCGTACGACCAAAGTTACTGGAATGCACAAAACCAATTGCTTTTAACTGATGAGATGCTAGAATTTATTGAGAAAGTACAAGATCCCGCCAGCGAATTTAAAATCAAGAGTAATATTAAAAATTAGGAAAAGCTAAGCCGTTTTTCGCTTTAACAAAAGTGTAAATAATAGTATGAGAAATGCACAAACAAGCAATACCACAAAGCTTCTAGTCAAACTGTAATTCTCTGCTAGAAAACCCAAAATCGGTGGCGCACATAAAAACCCCGCGTAACCCGTACCTGCTATAAATGCAATGCCTTTAGAGGATTCAATTCCTTTTACATTCCCTCCTATTCTAAAAACTTCGGGTACCATTACAGAGAAACCTAATCCATTCAAGGTGAAACCTATAATACTTAAAGTAATGTCTGCCGAAAGCACTAAAAAATAACCTAGTATTGCAAAAATAGCTCCCAAAGCCACAATTTTCACCGACCCAATTTTATCACTTATACCATCACCTAAAAACCTACCTAAGGTCATGGTAATTTGAAAACCCAAAAATCCGATTCCCCATAAAGCTTCCGGAGCTAATGCTACTTCCTTAAGATACAATCCGCTCCAATCCACTATAGCTCCTTCGCTACCCATTGCAACAAATGAAATTAGACCTAGTAACAACAATGGCTTTAAAAGCCCTAAGCTGAAGGGTTCGTTTTCAATTTCCTCTGCTATTTCCGAAAAATATTGATTCCTAAATTTGAAATTGACCAATACTACCAACAAGACGGCAAGTGACATGTGTAATACGGGATTTGATAATGGACCAATCAAAAAACTACCTAAACCCGCCAAGACTCCTCCAAGACTGAAAAAACCATGGGAAGCAGCCATAAACTTTACTTTATCTTTTTTTTCAATCTCGGTTACCAAAGTATTCATAGCGATATCGGTAATACCGTTTGCCGCTCCAAAAAGAAATAATGCCAGCATCAACACATAATAATTAGACGCTAATAACGGCAACATAGCCGCAGTACAGCTCATCATTACCCCGTAAAAAGTAACCTTACCTACTCCAAATTTATTCACAATACCAGAAGCAAATGGAAAAACGGTAAACACCCCTAATGCCAAAAAGAATATAGCTATACCTAATTCAGATTTACTGATTTCCAAAGCATCTTTTACCGCAGGTATATAGATTGCCCATGTACCAAATAAAATATTAATACTTGCGAAAACCCATGAAGGGCCAAAGTATCTAGCATTTTCAAAAATTAATCGTAATGATTTCACTTTTTGTTGGTTGTTGGTTGTTGGTTGTTGAAAAACTTAAAATATGTTATTTTAAGTTTTTCAACACTCCTTCTTTTAAGATCTGACCAAAACGATACATATCTTCATAAGTAGAATAAAAAGGTGCCGGTGCTAAACGGATTACGTTAGGCTCTCGCCAATCGGTCACCACGCCGTTATCCATTAGATAATTGAACAAAGATTTTCCTTGTCCGTGTAAGAAAACAGATAGTTGACAACCTCTATCTTCGGGAGTTATAATTTCAAAAGAACTATCTACTTCTTCATCTATTTCGTGTAAAATATATTCCAAATACGAAACGATTAACTTTCTCTTTTCTATTAGCTTTTGCATCCCCACTTCTTCAAACATAGTCAGTGATGCTAGATATGGTGCTACAGATAAAATAGGTACATTACTTATTTGCCAGGCATCAGCGTTTTCCATAGGCTCAAATTCTGGCTTCATAAGAAAACGGGTTTCCTTCTTCGTTCCCCACCAACCTTCAAAACGTTGCATATCTTTTTTATTTAGGTGTTTCTTGTTTACAAAAATTCCCGATGCATTCCCCGGACCGCTATTCATATACTTGTAACTACACCACGATGCAAAATCCGCATCCCAATCATGTAATTTTAATTCCACATTACCAACGGCATGCGCTAAATCCCAACCTACATTGGCACCAACGTCTTTTCCGGCTTTTGTTATGGTTTCCATATCCATCACTTGCCCGTTGTAATAATTGACCCCACCTATTAACACAAGAGCCAGCTCATCACCCAATTCTTCAATTTTCGCTAGTATATCTTCTGTTCTCCAGTGATGTTCACCATCGCGTTTCTTTATTTCAACAATGGTTTCCTCAGGATCCAAACCATGAAAACGAACTTGACTTTGAAACATATATTGATCGCTAGGAAAAGCCTTTTCTTCACACAGAATCTTAAATCTCTTTTTTGTGGGATTGTAAAATGAAACCATCAATAAATGAAGATTTACGGTCAAGGTATTCAGTACTGATACCTCTTCCGGCAATGCTCCAACCACTTTTGCCAAAGGTGCCGCTAACCGCTCATGATAATCCCACCAAGGTTTTTCAGCATAAAAGTGACCTTCTACCGCTAATTCTCCCCAATCTTTCATCACCTCATCCACAAAAACCTTTGTTCGTTTTGGTTGCAGACCTAAAGAGTTCCCTGTAAAATAGATAACTTCCTCCCCCTTAATTTTAGGAAAAATGAACTCATCTCTATATGCTTTTAAGTTGTCTTGCGCATCTAAAGACTGTGCAAACGCCAACGTATTTTTAAATTCCATAACTAATTTTGTATAAAAGTAATCATAAGCCTATAATTCTATAGACTCTATTCAATAATTGGGTACTACGATTCTGTTCTTAAGCGCATTTCTATCATATGCCTTTTAAAACCTTTTTTCTCATAAGCTCTAATAGCAGGTTCATTATCATTGTACACATGCAACCGTATCTCAGTTAAACCTGCTTTTGTTGACCAATCTTGCAATGCACTTACTATTTTACCATTTATACCTTTACTTCTATAATCCGGTTCGGTATACATGAATCCGAAGTAAGCATATGTTTCATGATCTAGGTAATGTCTAGCCGGTTTTTCCAAGGCATAGCCAGTTGCTACAATTTTATCTCCGTCACAAGCAACCATAACTGTTGCTCTAGGGTTTTCCATTAACATGTCTAAATTATAATAAGTAACATCGCTACTTCTAATGGTTGGGTCCATCGGGCGTTCTGCTTTCACAACTTCCTGCTCATATTGTAACAAAACAGGTATATCACTTTTTACCGCTTCTCTAATCGTAATTTCAGTATTCATCGCTCTACTCTTTTTCAGTCCTTTAAATTAAGGCTTAAAACCCTATTTTTGCAAAAAGAAACGCATGCATTTTCTATCACCCCTTTTAGAAAACTATTTAGCCGATAATTCACAAGCTGAACCTAAATTATTACAGGAGCTTACACGCGAAACGCATTTAAAAGTCATACAACCTCGTATGCTTACAGGGCATTTTCAAGGTCGTGTTCTTAGCTTGCTTTCTAAATTGATGAATCCCACCAATATTCTTGAAATTGGCACTTATACCGGGTATTCTGCTTTATGCCTTGCAGAAGGCTTACAGAAAAACGGACAATTACATACCATAGATGTCAATGCAGAACTAGAACAAATTCAGCGTTCCTTTTTTGACCGAAGCGATTACGGTTCTCAGATTTTTCAGCACGTGGGCAATGCATTAGATATCATCCCAAAAATGGATATTACTTTCGACCTTATTTTTATTGATGCCGAAAAAAAACAGTATGATAAATACTTAGAGGCCGTTTTACCTAAAACCAAATCTGGATCTGTTATTCTTTCTGATAATGTATTGTGGTCCGGAAAAGTAGTTGAACCGTTAGATCCTAAGGATGTTACTACAAAAGTATTGTTGGATTACAATAAGAAACTAAGTGAACACCCACTTTTAGAAACCGTTCTGCTTCCTATACGTGACGGGCTGACCTTAAGTAGGGTAAAATAAGTAGACCGTATAACCTATAGAACAGCCAAGCTGATACGATACCTACCACAGCACCCACCATTAGATCAATGGGGAAATGTACACCTACATACACTCTACTCATAGCAAATAATAGGGGCCAAATATAAAATAGGTAAACCCACTTAAATTTATGTCTTAGAAAAAGTACCGTTAAAGTGATAATCGAAAAAGATGATGATGCGTGACCTGAGAAAAAACTGAAGCCAGACGGACTACGCAATATGCGAATTAAGGTATTTAGTTCTTCATCATTATTAGGGCGTAGTCGTGCAACAACGTGCTTTGTTAAATCGGTTATGGTAGCTACAAAAGCCGCCATGACCAAAATGGTCAAAATCATTGTTATGGCTTCACGTTTTGGAAACTTAAAAAAGAAAAGAAAAACGATAAGTGCAAATAAGGGAATCCAAGGTGGAAATTTGGTTACCGTAGACCAAAAAGCATCGTACTGCTCAATACCAAGACTGTTTAGATAGACAAAGGTATCTCGGTCCCATTGTAAAATGTCATCTAACATAGAAGTTTACTTTCGCTTGATGCTGCCCGTTACTTCATTGATATTTTTACTGACATCCGTAATTTGTTTTTTAACATCACTACCTAAACCAGAGCTAATGTCTTTTTTCATATCGTCGATATCTTTTTTGATATCGGTCACAAAACTAGTATCTATACCCTGCTTGTCAGCACTCTTCTGAATTTCTTGTTTAATATCTTCGGTAGCATCTTTAAGTTGACGCATACCTTTACCCAAACCCTTGGCTATACCAGGAATCTTGTCCGCGCCAAAAACCATCACTACGATAAACATAATGAAGAAAATTTCCGCGCCACTAATAAATAATGAATACATAGCAATCATACTACAAATATAAACAAGTTTCGCAACCAAAATTAAAAAAGCCCCGTAGTTATACGAGGCTTTTAACAATAATTATTTTCTTAATTATTTTCCTTTTACTCCATTCTTCATTTTATCGAAATCGCTCTCTTGCTCTTTCTTAGGCCAGCTATTGTTAGTTGTATCAATATCTGCCGTTTCCATTTTAGGATCAATGTTAATTCCTTTTAACTCAGAAGTAGATGAAATTACCATGCTTACCTCTTTGCTATTCTTTCTCCAAATTTCTGGAGGATAGGTAACATTCTTAACTGAACCGTCTGCATATGTATATTCTACGATCAATGGCATTGGTAAGCCACCCGGACTGTTATACGTTACTTCGTAAAAATACTTTGGCTCCTTAACCGCTGCTCTTTCTGCTGCAGTCATGTTATCCATCATAAATTCCTTTAAAGTTTTTGAAGTTTCTGATGGTAAATTATCCTTTAATTCTGGTGCTATCATGCCGGCATCATCATACTCCTCTAAATAAACCATTGGTCTTAAATTAGATTCAGGAATACCACGTTCTGCTAAATAAGCTTGCATTTTTTTGTTCGGCTTATCACTTACATAATATTTTTTAATATCCTTCACCGCCATATCTACATAGTCCGTAGTATAGAACCAACCTCTCCAGTACCAATCTAAATCTACAGCAGAAGCATCTTCCATTGTTCTAAAGAAATCTTCTGGTGTTGGGTGCTTAAATTTCCAACGGTGAGAATATGTTTTAAAAGCATGATCGAACAATTCACGACCCATTACGGTCTCTCTTAATATATTCAAAGCTGTTGCCGGCTTACCATATGCATTCGGACCTAGTTGAAATACGTTTTCTGGATTGGACATAATCGGAGAAATTGTACTTTGATCTCCGCTCATGTAAGGTACGATCTTTGCAGGATCACCTCTTCTAGATGGGTATTTGTCATTTGGTGCTATTGCCGTTGGGTATGCCTCACCGAATTCTTGCTCGGCCATAAACTGCATAAAAGTATCTAAACCTTCATCCATCCATCCCCACTGACGTTCATCTGAGTTTACGATCATTGGAAAAAAGTTATGACCTACTTCATGAATAATCACACTGATCATTCCGTATTTAGTTCTATCAGAGTAGCTACCATCTTTATTTGGTCTACCGTAGTTCCAACATATCATTGGGTACTCCATACCTTGCTGCTTGGCGTGTACAGATATTGCTTTAGGGTAAGGGTAGTCAAATGTATGCGAAGAATATGATTTCAATGTATGTGCAACTGCCTTAGTTGAATACTCTTCCCATAACGGGTTACCTTCTTTTGGGTACATAGAAACAGCCATAACATCTCTGTTACCTAATTTTACGGCTTGCATATCCCAAATGAACTTTCTTGATGTTGCAAAACCGAAATCACGAACATTTTCAGCCTTAAGCTTCCAAGTTTTTGTTTTATCTGAAAATCCTTTTTCAGCTGCTTCCGCTTCTGCTTGAGTAACTATAATAACTGGCTTGTCATATGACTTTTTCGCCTGCTCATAACGACTCATCATTGCTTTTGAATAAACTTCTTTTCTGTTCTGAAGTACACCTGTACCATCTAAGATATGATCTGCCGGTACTGTAATGTTCACCTCATAATCACCGAATGGAAGTGCAAATTCGCCATTACCCCAAAACTGGTGGTTCTGCCATCCTTCTACATCGTTATAAACTGCCATTCTTGGAAAAAACTGAGCAATTACATATGCTCTGTTACCATCTTCTTTAAAAAACTCGTATCCGGATCTAGCTCTGTTTACGGTATGATCAGGTATATTGTAGTTCCACTTTATGTCGAAAGAAAATTTATCTCCACTTTTAAGCGGTGTCGCTAAATCTACACGCATCATCGTAAAATTGATCGTATAAGGTAAAGCTTTACCAGAATCATCTTTTACGTAATCGATATTAAAACCGCCATCAAAAGATTCTGTCATGTAATTATTTACAAACTTTTCTGCTGAATCACCGAGTGGAATACCACCACCGTTCTTCAAAGCTGCTTTTGAGTCTTTTTCTCTAATATTCTGATCTAATTGTACCCATAAATACTCTAAATCATCTGGCGAGTTGTTTGTATAGGTAATCGTTTCTTCTCCAAATATTTTGGCATTTTTGTCATCTAAACGAATGTCCATTACATAGTCTGCCTGTTGCTGGTAATAATCAGGACCAGGTGCACCCGATGCAGACCTATAGGTATTCGGCGTAGCGAACTCCTCATATAATTGTTTGAATTTACTCTGGTTGTAGTGCCCAGGTTCCTTTTCTGTGGTTACTGCCTCTTGTGCAAAAGATACAGCGGCAAAAAGGAATAAAATAGACGCGAATGCGTACTTTACTCTTATCATTTCATAGTTATTTAGTACCCGAAAATTAAAGTTTTTATAGGGATATCTTAATCTATGTTACAAATTTAACATTCCTTTAGGACGTGATTTAACCAACACATGGCTCTTTTTCTGTCCGTTGACCTTCATATGTACCACATTTTGCTGATCATCATAAATATCGGTCAACACCTCATCGGTAATACCGATTTGTGTTAATTCGGCTAGAGGAATATTCGGCACTTCTAAGTAACAAATCACCATATCTGAATCATATTTATGACCTATAAAATCATACTTTACCGTTTCGCCGTTTATTTCTACCAGAAACTTAGTGCGCAGGTATTTCTCTAAAAACTCTTTATCAGTAACAGATTCTTTATCATTACCCAAATTGGCAGGAAAACCATAGCGCTCGTTTAAAACGGTATTCATATCATCTATAAATACACGGGTAATAATCTGTACGGCCTCATCTTTTTCTGAATAGTCTACATTGGTTACACTAATATAAAATTTATGCGCCCCGTTAAAAGCAAAAAGGGGAAGTACCATGAACAATAATACCAATCTTAAAATTCTCATGTTGTTCTATTTTATAACATCTTTACAAACCATATGCCAAAGATAATATGCCTAATCTAAAGCGTTATTCTCTCTATACAACAAACTTTTTTGTCGCAGATACTCCCAAATCTCTAATTCGCTATGCGTATCTACCACTTGCTGAAATCTAGGGTCAACCTCGCAGAAATAAAGAAAGTCGTCTATTTTATCTAAAGGAATCGATAGTTGCTTTACATACACACTATCTTCATAAAATTCTCTTACGCGCTGGGTCCTATCATAAAGTTTATTTCGCTCTACACGTTTTTTCAACATTTTGGTACGCCCAGAAATACCATTAAGTAAAGCATCCATACTCATGATCGGATTTTTAGTGGCGGCTTGTAGTTCTCGCTCTGCCTTGGTCGGTATTTTTACATATGCATTGGGCAAACCTAATGTAGATGAAGTAACCACGGGATCTAAACTTAAGGTCGGTAAATCTCTTAACAAATTGCCACTTAGGTTGTAAGGTGTTACCGTTACTTCATCTAATTCAGTTAAGGCTTCTTCCAAGCCGACGGAAATAAATTTGCTTTCTAATATAGCGGTACTAACAACTACGATTTTCTTTGCGTATTGAATGGCCGAGAACTCTAAGGTATCTAGCATTTTTACAGGTATGGAAAAATACCCATTTTCGTCTGTTATGGTTGCTCTTTTAGAAGTTAAATTCAGTACATGTGTAGCGGCAACGTCACCATCATCGCTGTATACCTTACCCTCTAATTTTTTAGACTCGCCTATTTGAGCGAAAACGAACACGCTAGAAAAAAGAAAAAATATAAGGAGTTTACTCCTCATTTATAGCCTCTAGAAAAGTTTTACTATGATTGACCAAAGAATCTATCAATTGAAATTCATTCTCTTTTTTCAATAAAGTTCTAGTTGGCATTCTAGCATCGCAATAGAATAAAAATTCGTTTATTTTATCTTGTGGTATTTGTAGATCTATTACAAAAAAAGAATCGTCGTATACCTGCCTAAGTACTTCGCTAACCTTTAATTTAGGTCCTTCTTCAACAGCTTCATCTTGAGCTTTAAAAATAGCCCTAAAAATATTCACGAAATTTAAACCGTCTTGCATACCTCTATCTGCCTCAGACATGGCTATGTTTTCTACCTCTGTACCACGATCAATTTCGTATTCATACTCCTTAAATTCTTGGTTTTTTACTTCTAAAAAACGCTCTTGCTGTTCTGGTGTAATAACTACCTCGTCTAGCTCCGTCACTTTTTCGTTTACCTCTACGACCAAACGATTATTAGCTAAAATTTCTTCGGTAATCGTCACTACCTTTATTTTGTAGTTAACGGCAGAAAAAGCAATTTGGTCACCAACTTTCACATTAATTCGAAACAAACCTTGATCATTGGTTATTGTGGCATGTTCTGCAGTGACATTGATTACATTTTCATTGGGAACCCCAATGTTCATGTAAATTACCGAACCATTTAATGGTCGCCTGGCATCTTCTTGCGAAAAGCCTGATACTGATACAATTAATACTAGTAAAAAAAGTAATTTTTTGGTCATTTAGTGTATATTAAGTCTCAAATTACCCCACTTATAGGGCATTCAAAAGATAAAGAAAAGATTTGTAATCTTTATAAAAAAAAAGCCGCCAATAAACTTTTGTTAATTTCTTTAGTGCAGATAGTAAAATAAGACCGAACAAGATCATAAATTAAGTTCATAAAATGACCCTTTTCAACGACTATACATGTTCTTTAACCCAATACCCTATAATTTCAACTTATAAATAAAGGGTATTACCAAGATAATTCTATTTTTGTTTATCACTATTTTCTGGTCATAAGACACTAAGTATGAAAGCAATAATTTTCTTTATTTTTTTTACAATACTAACCCTACCTACCGTATTTGGTCAAATTAAAATAGGTGACAATCCACAAAATATAGATGCTTCTTCTGTTTTAGAGTTAGAAAGCACGTCTAAAGTATTGGTAATTACACGCGTAACTACTTTAGAAATGGAAGCTATTACTCCGCAACGTGGTGGTATGGTTTATAATACAGACACCGAATGCATCAATTATTATGACGGCACAAAATGGGTAAATCTTTGCGATGCCGTAGACTTCAATATCACTAACGATCCAATTATCAATACCCGAAGTACTATTGAAATTACAGAATCTGCCGGAGCCATAAATCTAGAGGTGGCAAAAAACAGTATTCTAGGCGATAATATTATTGACGGCGGTATTGGCCCAGATGATATTCAAGATAATTCTATTACACAAGAAAAATTAGCCGATGCATCTGTAGGTTCTAGTGAGCTTAGACAAAATTCTGTTGGTGCCGAAGAAATTAGAGATAACAGTATTTCTGTAGCCGATATGGCCAATGACCAAGCCGGTCAAGTATTGACTACAGACGAGAACGGTATTGTACAGTGGCAAGATTCAGACGACTTATACGACCTTACTTTTAGTAAACTAGATACTACGTTGACCATTTCGAGATCTACAATAGCGGGAGTTTCTACTATTAGTTTAGGTGCCTTAATTGGTTCTGACGATCAGCAATTGAGTTTAGATGAAAATATTCTTAGTATTGAGAATGACCCGAATACCATTGACTTATCTACTTATTTTCAAACCATAAGTCTTGACCCTGACACAAACGAAATTGTTTTAAGTGGTAATGGAGGATCGGTTCCCTTACCTCAAACAGACGGTTCAGAGACACAACTAAGCGAAGGAAATAATATTACCATTACAGGTGATGGAACAGCAGATACGCCGTATGTAATAAATGCTGCCGATGCTGCAATTGTAGATGGTACCGAAACCGTTTTACAAGGTGGACCAACTATAACTATAACCGGTGAAGGATCTAATGACAATCCTTATATTATAAATGCTTCTGAAGTGATAGCATTAGATAATGGCAATATTTTTATTGGAGGAGACGAAGACACCGCAGTACAGGCTTTTATAAATGGTGATGCTACTATGAATAACCAGGGTTTGCTAACTATAGAAGAAGCTGCAGTAACACCTGCTAAAATTGAACCGGCACTTGGCGTACTGACGGAAGATCAAGTATTAATTACCACTACTGCCGGAGTTGTCGGATGGGCGGATTATACACCTGGTGGTGGTGACGATAATCAAGATGCCAGCGAAGTAGCATATGACAATACAACCTCTGGTTTAGAGGCTATTACTACTCAAGCGGCTATTGATGAACTTGTCGATAGTGGGTTGGTTGATACCGATGATCAAGATGCAAGCGAAGTAGACTACGACAATACCACCTCTGGTTTAGAGGCTATTACTACTCAAGCGGCTATTGATGAGCTTGCCGATAGTGGGCTGGTTGATACAAACACAACTAATGCAACATTGACTTTAACCGATGAAGATTTAGACAGCACTATTGAATCACTTACCATTACAGATTCTGAAGGAGCTAAAGTTAGTATTTTGCTTTCAGAATTGAATTCTGGAACAGATACGACTATTAGCACGCTAGCTTTGACTGATGAAAATTTAGACGGTATAGACGATTCGCTCACTATAACTGATTCGGCAGGTACAACCTTTAGTATTTTATTGACTCAAATAAATTCTGTTGTTGACGCAGAAATTGATGATGCACTAACAGATTTTAATGCAACCACCGGATATAGCATAAATGTTGATGATACCACAATCGAAATTCAAGGTGATGCCCTTCAAGTCAAAGAGGATGCAATAGGTTTAGACCAGCTGAACCCGATGGGCGCAGATACGAATGGACAGATTCTAAAGTGGAATCAAACTACATTGGGCTGGGAATTAGGAATCGATATTGGAGGCACATTGCTTGACGGACAAGTATTAATAGGAAATACGGCTGACCAAGCAACGCCGCAAACACTCAATGGAGACGCTACCATTACTAATACAGGTGAACTTACCATAACAACAGATGCTGTTGAAAACACTATGATTGCTGCAAATGTTGCGGGTAACGGACTTGTTAAAAATATAACTTCAGGCGCATTGGATATTATCCCTGGTACTTCGGATAACCAAATCCTAAAGTGGGATGAAGCAACAACCTCTTGGGAACTTGGTACCGATGATGGCGGTGAACTTCCTGATGGTCAGGTCTTGATAGGTGACACTAACGGAGCAGCAACACCACAAACGCTCTCTGGTGATGCCACCATTACAAACACAGGCGAACTTATCATTGAAGAGGATGCCATTGACAATACAATGATCGCTGCTAATGTTGCCGGTAACGGACTTGCGAAAAACATCACTACAGGAGCATTGGATATTATCCCAGGTACTACGGATAATCAAATTTTAAAGTGGGATGAAGCAACAACGACTTGGGAATTAGATACCGATAATGGTAATGTACCTGACGCCGTAGCAGGAACAATTTTCTTTTCGGATGGTTCCAATGCATTAGATATTGACGAAACCCAGTTATTTTGGGATAATACGGAAAATGTTTTAGGAGTGGGTACAAATACGCCAGATAGTGGTACAGGTATTAATAGTATAAAATTACATGTTTCTGGCGGTAGAATTAGGGCTGAAGGTATTCTTAATTCAGATGGCAGTGCAACTACCCCTGCATAT
This sequence comes from Maribacter sp. Asnod1-A12, assembly GCF_045063735.1. Classification (NCBI taxonomy): domain Bacteria; kingdom Pseudomonadati; phylum Bacteroidota; class Flavobacteriia; order Flavobacteriales; family Flavobacteriaceae; genus Maribacter; species Maribacter sp. Asnod1-A12. The sequence goes on along the minus strand of NZ_JBEFNZ010000006.1, from coordinate 2,420,104 downwards.
CGTTTTGTAAACGATACAGATTATAATACCGGAATGTATTTTCCTGCTCAAGATCAATTAGGATTTTCTGCTGGTGGTCAAGAGGTTCTATTGCTAAAAGAATCTGCAGGAAATGGATTAGAGATTATCGCCGAAGGTAGTCTTGAACTAACAGAACAATTGTTAGATAGAAATGGCAGTCCAGGTAATGAGGGTGAAATTCTATCAGCTACAACAAATGGTACTGAATGGAAGGAACCTCAAATTTTTGCAATGGGTAAAGCTAACGGTGGCAATTCAATCAACATTAGTGGAATTCAATCAATCTCTGGCGGCTCTGGTATAAATACGGTCAACTTCATTACCCCAAGAGTTGATGAAGATTACATTATTCAATTGACAGTCCTGGGCAATAATAGAATATATGTAACCTCACAAACTATCGATGGTTTTACAGTAGAAATTAGAAATGCAACAACAGGTAATTTAGAAGTGGCTAATTGGTTTTTTACTGTTTCTGATTTTTAAATATTATGAAAAAATACACTTACATACTATTATTTCTGTTTACGGCAACTATTTCTGCCCAAACAGCTTTATATAATAACGGTAATTTTCGAATACATGAAGGTGGGCAAATTGGTTTTCACACCGATCTCATAAATGATGCCCCTACCGATAATAACCTTGGTTTGGCAGGTTTTTATGGTACTGAACAACTCACAGTTTCGGGCAATGTTACTCCGCAATTCTACGATATGGAAATTGCCCTAGAGAACAACATGCAATTAGACCTTGGTATGGACAATACCAATAATACCAATTTTATATTCGGTAGCATACGTACTCCCCTATCCGATTCAGACATATTTTACAACTTTGTAGACGTATCTTTTTATAGTGGCGAAAATGACTTTAGTAAAATTGAAGGGTACGCAGCGATTACCAATCAGCAAAGTTTTGTTTTCCCAATAGGTGATGTACAATTTCTTAGACCATTGATCCTAAACTCAGAAAGCATTAACCTATTTGCTAAAAGTGCTTACTTCTACGAAAACCCGAACAACCCTACGTCACTACCAGACACTTACAATACCGCTACTACGGATCTTGATGTAGAACTGGTAAACACCTTTGAGTTTTGGAAATTAGAAGGTACGGTTTCATCTACGGTAACATTAAGTTGGAACGAGAGAAGCACCGTAACAAGCTTAACAGAAAATGTAGATGAAATAATACCCGTAGGTTGGAGCAAAGCTTCGCAACAATGGGTCAACTTAATCGGTAGTGTTCCCGTAGGTACCCTAACCGAAGGCTTTGTAACTACAGCCGCATTTGTACCAGATGATTATGAAATTATAACGCTTGGCTCATCAGAAGACCCGTTCGAACCTCTATCACGAGACGTACTTTTTATAGATAATTTCTTTATTTCTGTAAATGGCGATGGTATAAATGACAATTTCTTTATTGAAGAACTACAAGATTTTGACAGTAATTTTCTTCAAATTTATGATCGTTATGGTTTAAAAGTATTTGAAAAGACCGATTACGTAGATGAATTTGTAGGCTTTTCTAATTTAAACAACATCCCTTTCGGAGCTGAAAAAGGTTTACCTACCGGTGTGTATTTTTACACCATATACATACCCGAAGACGATTTAAACTACCAAGGTTTTTTATACTTGTCTAGATAAAACAAACATTTTTAAAATTTTGGTTTCCTGCTAACAATTGCCACTATAGGTATTTCGTTATTTCTATCTGCTAAGAAAAAGTCTTTTAATGTAGCAATAGCCGAGCGCAATAAGCAACTTTTTTACTTTGTTTGTTTCAGCGACTATAATACAAAACGATAAGGTATTTGTATATTACCGGTTATCGAGTAAATTAATCTTGAAAATATTTAAGATCAAGATTTATTACTTTTACATTATAAGGACAATCTAAATTCAAGAGTTTTTTTCTTTTGATCAAGTTTGGCAAATCTTTTGTATTAAATAACACCAACATAGAGTTATGCAAAGAAGAACATTTATCAACAGAAGTAGTTCAGCGGCTTTGGCACTTGCTATTACACCGACCATCTTTATTCAAGAAGAAAAGGAATATTCCATTTTAGAACTTATGGGTAAAGAAGATATAAAATTATACGGTAAAGGTATCAACCTTCGTAAAGAGGCCCATGACGCTTTCGTAGAAATGAAGAAAGCAGCCTATAAAGACGGTATAGACCTTAAAATAGTTTCAAGTTTTAGAAATTACAACAGACAAGAGGCTATTTTTGAACGCAAATTCTTAACCTATACCGATGACGATGGCATGAACCCGACCGATGCTATCGATAAAATCATTGAATACTCTACCATACCAGGTACTAGCAGACATCACTGGGGTACTGATATTGACGTAGTTGATGGATATAGAAAGGTAGACGGAGACGTATTGGTACCACATAAATATGAAGGCGACGGCCCCTATGTAGATTTTAAAAAATGGATGGATGAAAATTCTGAAATCTACGGCTTCTTTCTAGTTTATACAGACGAGCCAAAAAGAAGAGGTTTTAAGTACGAGCCTTGGCATTATAGTTATGCCCCATTATCTATACCGATGCTTGAGCAGTTTAGAAGTAAAAATATAGCATCAATTTTAATTCGTGAAGATTTTTACGGCGCAGAAAATTTTACAATGAGCTTTTTAAGATCTTACATTCAAAATAATATTTTAGATATTAATAGAAACCTACTGTAAGCATTTAGTACATTAGAGTCTATACTATAACACTTTACCATGAACAGAGGAAGTTGGAAAATTAGAATATTCATTGGTCTGGCCATTGTTGCTTTCGCATTTATACAAAAATGTAGCAACACTGAAGAAAACCCATATACAGGTAGATCACAGCATATTACCATGACCTCTGATCAAGAAATTGCCATTGGTCTTCAAAGTGCTCCAGAAATGGCCCAACAGCATGGTGGGCTGTACCCTGACCAACGCTTACAAACATTTGTAGAATCGGTAGGCAATAAATTGGTTCAGAACAGTATTGCACGCGAAACTCCCTATCAGTATGATTTTCACCTATTGGCAGACGACCAAACTATAAATGCTTTTGCTTTACCTGGCGGACAATGTTTTATTACGTACGCCCTATTCTCTCAACTTAACGAAGCACAATTAGCTGGTGTTTTAGGTCATGAGATCGGTCATGTAATCGGCAGGCATTCGGCAGAAAGAATTGCAGATAGTCAAACATGGCAGACTGCCACTATGGGAGCAACAGTCGGCGCCGGCGATATGGGAAGTATTTTAGGAAGTATCGGTCAAAACACGCTATTAAAAAATGGTCGTGGAGATGAATTGGAAAGCGATGAACTTGGTGTATTGTTTATGATTCAAGCTGGTTACGACCCTTATGAAATGATCAAGGTTATGGAAATTCTTAAAGCTGCCGCAGGACCAGACCGCACCCCTGAATTTCAGAGTACACACCCTGACCCAGAAAATAGAATTGAAAAAATAAAAGAAGCCATAGATAAGTACAAAAACCAAGGTTAATCGGATTTTTAGAACACTTTATCTAGAGTACCTTTTCACCTATTTATATTTTTGTAGATTTGGGTAAGTCCCAAGCTTATTTTACCATTTATGAATTGCCTTTATAGCTATGATTTAATCATAGAAGAACACTATAATGGGAACAATTACACATTTCAGAAATTTGTACGTGCAGGCGTTTGAGAACTGTAAACCTGAATTATTGGTTGCATTTTTAAAAGTCTACTCAGTATTTTGTGCCCTAATGATATTTTCGGCACTGTATGCTTTTGTAGTTAGAGCTGCAAATGGATTTGATTTTTAACGCGTTTTTTACTCTTTTACTTGAACACTATTTGGAGTAGAAATTTATTAGGATTAAAAAAAAGGCTCATTGAAATTTCAATGAGCCTTTTTAATTAGTATAGTTTAGAAAAACTATGAATCTTGCTTAATAACGTCTAGTACATCTTTAGCATTTGACATTTTCGCATAATCTTTAGCAGTATAACCTTGGTCACTCTTGATATTAAGATTTGCACCGTTTAATAGTAATACTTTTAAAATTTCTGCTTTATTATAACGAGCAGCGTACATTGCAGGTGTAAGACCTAAAGATTTCTCGTTCAATTCTTCACCTAAAGCCAATAAGCTACGTACTTGGTCAACATCTCCTTTCATTACAGCTTTGCACAATGAATTGATTTCATCATTTGCCGAAAAAGAAATATCGTCATTTAAGTTTACATTACTTGTTGTAGTTGCATAAGCTCCCGTTAGTGTAAACAAACTAACACAGAACAATATCGCGATTGATTTTTTCATAATAATTACGTTTTATTGTTTAATTAAATTATTGATACTGCAAAATTACGTATACTCTATTATTAAATACATAATTTAAGAAATATATAATATATATTTAACAATTTCTATAACATAAATAAACAATTCTTCATATTCTGAAGGTTTTTTAGCTGTAATAGTCATACAGGGTAACCTAGTTTAGCTACCAGAAGCTATTTCTATAACCTGCAATGCATCGATAGCATTAGACAATTCTGCATATCGTTTAGCATTGAAACCCTGATCGCTTTTTGCATTTAAATCTGCACCGTTATTTATTAAAATTTCTAATATTTCAGCTTTGTTGTAACGTGCTGCGAACATCGCCGGAGTCATACCTTGTGACTTTTGATTAAGGTCTTCCCCTAAAACGATTAATTTTTTTACCATTTCGACATCGCCCTGTATTACTGCCTTACAAAACGAACTTATGTCTACACTAGTAACAAGTTGAGACCTACGAACTGCATTTAAATTTTCTGATGTTGCTGCTTTAAGGGTCGAACCTAAGGTAAGAGCTACCATTGATAATGTAAGAACTACTTTCTTCATGATGATTGATTTTTGATTGATGTGTACAATAGCGTACATATTAAAGACGAGAGTTACTTTAATTTGTTTCGGTCATTAACATTGTTATAACTAATTTTTAACACACACCTCTACATCTGAACTTAAAATTCGTTGCGATACGCAATCAAAACAAAAAAGGTAAGTAATCTAGTAGCTTAACTAGGTAGAACATAGTATTTTTGTACTTCTAAAACCTTATGAGAGATGAATAAAAAAGTAATCTTAATGATATTGGACGGATGGGGTAAATCTCCTGACCCAGCAGTATCAGCAGTCGATAAAGCTAACACCCCTTTTATAGATAGCTTATACACTAAGTATGCAAATTCAAACTTGCTTACAGATGGTATGAACGTTGGTTTACCCGACGGTCAAATGGGTAATAGCGAAGTAGGCCATATGAATTTAGGTGCCGGTAGAATTGTATACCAAGATCTGGCAAAGATCAACAAAGCTGTAAAAGAGAATACATTAAGTTCTGAACCCGTTTTAAAGGAAGCTTTCGAGTACGCCAAAAAAAATAACAAAGATGTACATTTTTTAGGACTGTTAAGTGACGGTGGTGTTCATAGCCACACTAACCATATTAAAGGTTTAATTGCCGCTGGTAAAGAATCTGGCGTAGAAAACATGTATTTACATGCATTTACCGATGGTAGGGATGTCGACCCTAAAAGTGGAAAAGGTTTTTTAGAGGACATTGTTCATTACGGTGCTGATAAAAACACAAAATTAGCCACGGTTATAGGTAGATATTATGCGATGGACCGTGATAAACGATGGGAACGTGTTAAGGAAGCTTATGATGTTATCGTAAACGCAGAAGGTGAAAAATCTACCGATATCGGTAAAACTATTCAAAAAAATTATGATAATGGTATTACCGATGAGTTTACAAAACCTATCGTAATGACCACTACAGACGGTACACCTATTGCATCTGTAAAAGAAGATGACGTTGTTATATTCTTTAATTTTAGAACAGACCGTGGTAGAGAACTAACCCAAGTACTTAGTCAGGTAGATATGCATGAACAGAATATGCATAAACTTAATCTGTATTATGTTACATTAACAAACTATGATGAATCGTATAACAACGTACATGTAGTTTACAATAAAGATAACATTGTTGAAACATTAGGTGAAGTATTAGCCAACGCCGGAAAAAAACAAATACGCATTGCAGAAACTGAAAAGTACCCGCATGTAACTTTCTTTTTCAATGGTGGTAGAGAAATTCCTTTCGACGGTGAGTCTCGTATTCTATGTCCGTCACCAAAAGTTGCTACATACGATCTACAACCAGAAATGAGCGCTTTTGAAATTAGGGATAAAATTATTCCTGAAATTAAAAAAGGTGATGTAGATTTTATTTGTTTAAACTTTGCCAATCCAGATATGGTTGGTCATACAGGCGTTATGGAAGCTGCTATTAAAGCTTGCGAAACTGTAGATCAATGTGCAAAAGATGTAATTACAGCTGCTATAGAAAAAGATTACTCTGTAATTGTTATTGCTGATCACGGTAATTGCGAAACAATGATCAATGAAGATGGTAGCCCCAACACGGCACATACAACAAACCCAGTTCCACTAATCTTAGTAGATAAAGATATACATGAGATTAAAGACGGGGTATTAGGAGATATTGCTCCAACAATTTTAAAATTGATAGGCGTTGAAAAGTCGAAATATATGACCCAAAACTCTTTGGTTTAAAATTAGACACAACAACTAGTATATAATAGTATGATAAAATTAAAGACAGCCGAAGAAATTGAATTGATGCGTGAAAGTGCGCTAATTGTTTCTAAAACTTTAGGAATGATAGCTTCGGAAGTAAAACCCGGAGTGACTACATTGCAATTAGATACTTTGGCTGAAACTTTTATTCGCGACCATGGTGCGGTACCTGGCTTTTTAGGTTTGTACGACTTTCCTAATTCATTATGCATGAGCCCAAATGCTCAAGTGGTACATGGTATACCTAATAATACACCTCTAGAAGAAGGCGATATTATCTCTATAGATTGCGGGGCTTTAAAAAATGATTTCTACGGGGATCATGCCTATACTTTTGAAGTGGGTGAAGTTAGTCCTGAAATTAAAAAATTACTAGAGGTTACCAAAAAATCACTTTACATTGGAATACGTGAATTTAAGGTAGGCAATCGCGTTGGCGATGTTGGTTATGCTATTCAAAAATATACCGAAGACCACGGTTATGGTGTTGTTCGTGAATTGGTAGGTCATGGTTTAGGACGTAAAATGCACGAGGGTCCAGAAATGCCTAATTATGGTCGACGTGGCAGAGGTAAAAAGTTCGTTGAAGGAATGACTGTTGCTATTGAACCTATGACGAACATGGGAACGAAAAGCATCAAACAATTGAAAGATGGCTGGACAATTCTAACGGCAGATGGTAAACCTAGTGCTCATTTTGAACATGATGTTGCTATAGTAAACGGAAAACCCGAATTACTTTCTACTTTCAAATACATTTATGACGCTCTAGGTATTGTAAGTGATGAGGAAGATGAGTTTACTTCATCTTCCATGAAAAGTTAGGAATTACAGATGAAAAAAATTTTTAAATTTTTTCTTAACCTTGTTCCAAGGCCTGTATTAATTTCCCTTAGCTATTTGGTAAAGCCTTTTTTCAAAGCTTACTATCGTGGTAACACCTATGAAGACCCGATTGACGGCAATACTTTTCGAAGTTTTTTACCGTATGGATACGAAAAACCGCGAGAGAACGTGCTTTCACCTTCTACACTATCATTAGAACGCCATCGTTTATTATGGTTATTTCTAAAAGAAGAGACTGACTTTTTTACCGCCCCTTTGCATGTTTTACATTTTGCACCTGAACAGGCTTTTTATAAAAGATTCAGGAAGCTAAAAAACCTGAATTATGTTACCACAGATTTAAACTCCCCTTTAGCAGATGTTAAAGCAGATATTTGCAACCTGCCATTTGAAGACAATACTTTCGATGTAATTCTATGCAACCATGTACTAGAACACATACCAGATGATACAAAAGCAATGTCTGAATTATATCGAATTTTGAAACCTAGCGGTTGGGGTATATTTCAAATTCCACAAGATTTAAGCAGAGAATTAACTTATGAAGATAATACTATAATCGATAAAGTTGAACGCGCTAAAATATTTGGTCAATACGATCATGTTCGTATTTATGGCAGAGATTACTTTGACAAATTAAGAAGCATAGGTTTTACCGTAGAAGAAATAGATTTCACCAAGTTAATGAGCCAAGAAAACATCAATAAATATCGCTTAGCATCAGGAGAAATAATTCCGTTCGTAAAAAAGTAGTTATTCCACTACAACAGCTTTAAATCCTTTGGTTAAGAATTCTTGGGTATCACCATTTTCATCCAAATAAATGATATACGCCTCTAAACTATCATTACCATTGATAATTTTAAATGCCTCATCCAAATCCATTGCCATAAATGAAGTAGCATACGCATCTGCCGTAGCACAATTATCTGCCAAAATAGTAACCGCAAGCGTATGTGATTGTTGGGTATACCCAGTTTTCGGATTTACAGTATGTACATATTTCTTACCCGTTTCTTCATCTATTCTAAACTTTCTATAATTTCCGGAAGAAGCTAAAGCCCTATCTTTTAAATAGATCAATATTTTGGTAGCTCTACTCCCTTCCATTTCAGGATCATCAATACCTACAACCCAAGATTTATTTTTAATGGTATTCTTTCCCTTTGCAACTAATTCGCCACCAACCTCAATTAAATAATTATCCACCCCTTTAGCATTCAACATTGCAGCAAGTCTATCTATTGCATACCCTTTTGCTATGGCATTAAAATCCATATAAATATTAGGATTGGTCTTTATTATACGATTTTCATCATCCAAGTTAATTTTATCTAAACCTACATAATTCAATAAACTATCTATTTTCAAGCTATCCATTGAAATTTTTTGTTCAGGTCCAAAACCCCAAGCATTTACCAATGTACCTACAGTAGGGTCAAAAAAACCATCAGTTTCATAATGAATAGTTTTCGAAAGCTCAAACACTTCTTTGAACATAGCATCTACAACAATAGAACTATCTCCTTTATTAATTCTGGAAATATCAGACTCTAGTATATAGGTTGACAAAGATTGATTTATAACAGCAAATACAGAATCAATCTCTTGCTGTAAATCCATTTCTTCAGGTGTAATAGAAATTATACTATAAGAAGTACCTAAAGCACCTCCAGAGTTTTGATTGCGAACACCTACCTCATTATTTTGCTTACAAGATTGAAACAACCCTACAACAACCGCTATTAATAAAATACATTTTTTCATATCTCAACTAAACCATCATAATCAACAATATATTCTTCATCTAAATAAACCGGTAAATTATGGTCTGTAGCATTTACCAAACCCACCCCTGCATAAAAAGTAGTTGCCTCAAATTTTATGGCATGATCCTTCATTTTTTTAAGGTCAGACATAAAGAAGTCCATATCCTTTGGGTCACCAGGGTATTCTATCGCCTTGACCACAACAAAGCGCATCTTTTTATCTTTCGTACAAACAAACTGCGGATTCTTTCGTAATTCACTGTTTACCGCTAAAAATTCAAAACCTTCTTCTTCCAACTTTTTACCGACAATGTTCATTGCCAAATTGTGAAGCTCTTGTTCTGTTAATACATGCATCCTAAACTATTTTTTATAAAAAAACCGATACATTATATATCGGTTAGTTTTTATTAATTTCTAGAATTAAGGTTTATCCACCAAAATCATCGAAACGTATATGCTCATCTGGTATACCGAAATCTTCACCCATTTTCTGAACAGCTTTGTTCATTAATGGAGGTCCACAGAAATAAAGTTCAATATCTTCAGGAGACTCATGAAGGCTTAAGTAGTTATCAATTACACAATTGTGAATGAAACCAACAAAACCATCACCAGGAGCATCGATATTTTCTTTTACTTTCCAGTTATCCTCTTCTTGTGGCTCTGAAAGTGCCAAGTAGAATTTGAAATTTGGAAACTCTTCTTCTAATTTATAAAAGTGATCTAAATAAAACAATTCTCTTTTAGAACGACCACCGTACCAATATGATACTTTTCTATTCGTTCTTAATGTTTTGAATAGGTGATATAAGTGAGAACGCATTGGCGCCATACCTGCACCACCACCTACGTATAACATTTCTGAATCTGACTCATTAATGAAGAATTCACCGTAAGGTCCAGAAATAGTACAATCATCACCAGGCTTTAGGTTAAAAATATAAGATGATGCAACACCAGGGTTAACATCCATCCATCCATTTTTAGCACGATCCCATGGCGGAGTTGCAATACGTACATTCAACATAATCTCTCTACCTTCTGCAGGGAAAGAAGCCATTGAATACGCTCTTTCAACTGTTTCTGGATTCTTCATAGTTAAAGGCCACAAGTTGAATTTATCCCACTCAGCTTGGAACTTATCCGGAGTTTCATGTTCTTCTGGGTGAGCTGTAATATCAATATCAGCATATTTTACCTCACACTCAGGAATTTCAATCTGAATATAACCACCAGCTTTGTAGCCCATATCTTCAGGGATTTCAACTACAAATTCTTTAATAAAAGATGCTACGTTATAATTACGTACCACTTTTGCAGGCCATTTCTTAATACCAAATACCTCTTCAGGAATGGTAATCTCCATGTCTTGCTTCACCTTAACTTGACAAGCTAAACGTGCACCATGGTTCAATTCTTTTTTTGAGAAATGCGGAGTTTCTGTAGGCAATGCTTCACCACCACCAGAAAGTACATGACATTCGCACTGAATACATGTTCCACCACCACCACAAGCCGATGGTAAAAATACTTTTTGATTACCTAAAGTAGATAACAAAGATCCCCCAGAGGCAACTTCAATTTTCTTTTCTCCGTTAATCGTAATCGTAACTGGACCCGATGGAGATAATTTTTGTTTAGTAAACAGAAGCAATGCTACTAATGCCATTAACAGTATTAGAAATGCGACAACAGTTATTAAAATAGTTCCGCCTGTACTTGCAGCTAAAATCATGTTTATTTATTTACATCGTTATAAGAAATTACCTTTTCGTCAATTTCTTCGTTTTTTTCTACTACTACTTCTTTGTCTACAGGAGTAACCATTTCTGGTACAATCACCTGATTAACTTGTTCAGCTGCTTCTTCAGCATCATCACCGCCACCAGTTAACATACCTCCAAAACTTTGAAAGCCAATTCCCATTAATCCCGTAATGATAAATGTTATACCCAAACCTCTTAAAGGAGCAGGAACATTACTATATCTTATTTTCTCACGAATAGCCGCAATCGCTAAAATTGCCAAGAACCAACCAATACCAGAACTAACTCCGTAATTAAATGCCAATCCGAAGGTTTCAATTTCTCTTGCCTGCATGAATAAAGAACCACCAAGTATTGCACAGTTTACCGCAATCAATGGTAAGAAAATACCTAAAGAGTTATATAAAGAAGGTGAGAATTTCTCAACTACAATTTCTACCAATTGAACCATTGTTGCAATGGTAGCAATGAATAAAATAAAAGATAAAAAGCTAAGGTTGTAATCTGCATATTCAGGACCCAGCCAAACTAAGGCTCCGTCTTGTAACAAATACTTATCTAACAACCAGTTCATCGGTACAGTAACCGCCAATACAAATATAACAGCAGCACCTAAACCAACTGCTGTAGCCACTTTTTTGGATACCGCTAAATAAGAACACATCCCCAAGAACACGGCAAACACCATGTTATCGATAAAGATGGACTTAAAAAATAATTCTACATGTTCTAACATAATTTCTACTTAAATGTCTGTTTAATTCTCTTCTACTAGCGCAGGGTTTCTTGAACGCTGTACCCAAATAATGATACCAACCACAATCAATGCCGCTGGAGGAATAATCATAAAACCATTATTCTCATAACCTGTAGCGTACAAACCTGTTTTTGTTATTGGGTCTCCTAATACAGGAATACCGAATAATGTTCCAGAACCTAATAATTCCCTAAAGAAACCTACGATAATTAGAATTACACCGTAACCTAAAGAGTTTCCTATTCCATCTAAAAATGAACGCCACGGCCCGTTCGCCAAAGCAAATGCTTCAAAACGCCCCATTATAATACAGTTCGTAATAATAAGACCAACGAATACCGCTAAGGTTTTACTTAATTCGTACTGATATGCCTTAAGTACTTGATCTACAATAATTACCAAGGTCGCAACAACTATAAGTTGTACGATAATTCTAATTTTAGAAGGTATAATATTTCTCATTAAAGAGATTACAACATTACCCGCACCTAGTACGAACATTACAGAAACAGCCATCACCAAAGATGCTTTCAACTCTGCTGTAATTGCTAATGCTGAACATATACCTAATACTTGAATGGTAATTGGATTGTTATCCGCTAGCGGATCCGTAATAAGATTTGTATCTTTTTTTGATAGTAGTGCCATATTACTTTGCTCTAATTGTTTCTAAATAAGGTTTATATAATTTGACAGTCTCGCTAATCATAGCAGAAACACCGTTACCGGTAATAGTAGCACCTGCTAAGGCATCTACTTCATTATCATCTTTTGTTTTGTTCAAAGGATCGTTGTTACCTTTTGCAACAGAGATACCCGCGTATTTGGTACCATTAAGAATAGTTTCCCCTTCAAAATCGTCCATGAAATATCGCATTTTAATGTTAGCACCTAGACCAGGAGTTTCACCTTTGTGATCAAAATAAACACCTTGAACAGTCATCGTATCATCTAAAGCGATAAAACCCCAAATAGCATCCCAAAGACCTTTACCGTACATAGGGATGATATAGAATTTCTTCCCCTCTTTCTCCCCAATAAAAACTGGTAACTTATAAGGTTCTCCTTTTTTTATCTTAGCCAATTCCTTTTTCAAGTCAATCAAATAAGCTTCTTTGTCCTCAGTGATTTTATCACCTTCAATAACCAATTGCTCTTTAATATAACTAGCAAACTCATTTTCAACCACGTCTGTTGGAATAAAGTTTACACTACCGGCATCATCACCATTCTCATTAACACCCATTGCATAAAGGATGTTCTGTTGTTTTTCAAAACGTTGATTTTCCTTGATATTAGGACTTAGTGCTGAAGCCAAAAACGCAAGTATTGACCCAACTACCACAACCATAACAGCAGCAAAAACTACTGTATAAACGTTACTATCTGTCTTTAGTGCCATAATTAAACTGTTTCAGCTTTAAGTTCTTCTGCCTTACCATCTGAATCTTTTGGATAGATAGTAGCATTTTTTAATCTGTTCATTCTTCTTTTAATATTACCCCTAACAACATAATGATCAATTGTTGGTGCAAATACGTTCATTAAAAGGATAGCCAAGAAAACACCTTCTGGGTACGCTGGGTTGAATACACGAATCATTACAGAAATAAACCCTATAAAGAAACCATAATACCACTTCCCCTTATTTGTTTGTGAACCAGTAACTGGATCAGTAGCCATGTAGACAATACCGAATGCCAAACCACCTACGATTAAATGTTTCCAGAAATCGAAACTCATTAATCCGTAAAATTTACTTGATTCGCCTACCCAACCAAAATCTACTACCTGATTGAATATTAAGCCCATTACCAATGAACCAATAACAGCGCTTAGCATTATTCTCCAGCTAGCAATTTTTGTAAATATCAAAAACAAACCTCCTAATAGAATTAGAAATGCCGATGTTTCACCTACTGAACCTGGTATAAAACCAAAAAACATATCTGAAATAGAATAGGTCATTTCAGCCCCTTTATTCTGAGCCAAATATCCTAAAATAGTTTCACCGGATATCGCATCGACGTTTGCGCCAGCTAATATTTCTTCTGAACGCTCACGTGCTCCGTAAACCCAAACTTTATCACCACTCATCCATGTTGGATAAGCAAAGAACAAGAATGCTCTAATTGTTAATGCCGGATTAAGAATATTCATTCCCGTTCCTCCAAATACTTCTTTACCTATAACTACACCGAATACCACAGCAACGGATAACATCCAAAGTGGAGTATCAATAGGAACTATTAAAGGTACTAACATACCGGTAACCAAATATCCTTCTTCTACTTCGTGTCCTTTAATTACCGCAAAAATAAATTCCACGATAAGACCAACTGCGTAAGAAACCACTACTAGTGGCAATACCTTGATTATTCCGATCCAGAAATTATCCCAAGTAAGGAAATCGTTCATTAAAGAAAAATCTGCCGGAAAACCATTAATAGCAGAATAGTGTTGATAACCTGCATTGAACATAGAAAATATTAACACTGGTACTAGTGCCATTATTACCGTGTTCATTGTACGCTTTAAATCATCTGCAGATTTAACATGTGTACCACCTGCATGAGTAGTCTCATCTGGCGAAAACAAAAAAGTATGAAAGGCATTAAAGGCAGGAGCCATTTTCTTACCCTGATACTTCAGTTTAAGTTCGTGTAATTTGCTTTTTAAACTCATTTCTTATCCTATTTCTTTTTGCAATAAATCTAACCCCTCACGAATAATCTTCTGGTGTGGTTGCTTAGAAATACATATAAACTCAGTTAACGAAAAATCTTCTGGAGCTACTTCATACAAACCTAATTGCTCCATTTCATCCAAGTCTTTTACCATACAAGCTTTTAACAATTGCATTGGAAAAATATCCATCGGAAAAACTTTTTCATATTGTCCCGTTACCACGAAAGCCCTATGCTCACCGTTGGTATTGGTATCTAAATCATATTTTTTGTTTGGCTGCATCCAAGAGAAAGTCAAAGCTCTGGTTGCCGAAATCTTATTGAAAACCGGCTTATTCCATCCAAACAACTCATAATCGTCTCCTTCTGGAATAACTGTTACCGTATTATTATAATACCCTAAATAACCGTCTGGCTTACTTTTAGAACCTGTTAGCACATCTCCGTTTATAACTCTAAAATTTTCTTCATTTACACCACTAGCGTATAAGAATGTAGAAATCTCCGCCCCTATTTTAGTTGTATAATATTTTGGCGCCTTAACCGATGAACCTGCAAGAGCTATAGTACGCTCAGCATTGAATTTACCAGTTAATAAGTATTCACCAATTATAATTAAATCTTGTGGTGTCACCGTCCAAACCAACTCACCCTTATTAATAGGATCTACCTTATTAATATGAGTACCTACCAAACCTGCAGGATGGGGGCCTGAAACATTATGCACCTCAACCCCGCTCATCGAAGACAAAGGCGATTTACCAGAGCCTACAGAAACATGAACCTTACCAGGTGTCAATTTATCCAATGCCGTAATTGCCATTTGTAATTCCTTTTCTTTACCCTGTAGTACATAATCCAAATCTGCCTGCAAGGGCCCACTTGAATATCCAGAAATAAAAATAGACTTTGGCGTAGTGTCAGGATTAGCCACTACATCGTAAGGCCTTTGCTTTATAAATGGCCAACAGCCACTTTTCAACAAAACCGCCTTCAACTCTTCTTTCGACGTATTCTCTACATCTAAAGCAGCACCTGAATACGCCTCTTGTGTTTTATCTGCTAATATCTTTAAGGTCAAAATACGTCTTCTATCCCCTCTTTCAATTTCAATAAGCTCACCGCTTACTGGAGAAACAAAAAGCATACCTTCTATGTTTTTGTTATAAAACAATGGCTCACCCGCTTTTACCTCGGCGCCTTGTTTTACCATCATTTTTGGGGTAATTCCGTGAAAATCACTTAACTGTATAGCGTAAACATTACTTAAAACAGCTTTTGAAGTAGTCTGTTCTGCGGTGCCCACCAGATTAATGTTGAGCCCTTTTTTAATTCGAATGTCTTTTGACATGTGCGTGTAGACCTTTAAGTTATCAAAATTTGAGCAAATTTAAGTACAAAAACTTCGTTTTCATAATTATTGTCCCATAAATTAGACAATAGAACCAGGTATATTTTTTAGGCATCGTTTTTGTTTACCTTTACCTAAAAAATAAGCCTATAATGCGCATTTTCTTCAAATATTTTATTTGCCTTCTATTTTTGCAAAATATAACGGCACAGGTACAGGTAGAAGTAAACCCGCCTAACAATATAAAATCTATTGTTTTTAAAGGTCCTACAGATGATCAATTTCCTGTAATTAAAATCGGAGAACCTATATATTTAGAGTTTGATGATATATTGGCCAACGAACAAGACTATTATTATAAGGTCGTGCATTGCGATTATGACTGGACACCTTCAACTTTATTAAAATCTCAATATCTAGACGGTGTAGACAACCAACGAATTACAGATTACGAAAATAGTTATAGCACCTTACAAGCTTATTCAAACTATCAACTTAGTATACCTAATGATAATGTAAGGTTAAAAGTGAGCGGTAATTATATACTAGAAATATATAATAACGACAATGATCTTCAATTTTCCAGAAGGTTCGTAGTATATAAAGATGTTGTTACTGTCGCCACTTCAATTAAGCGCTCTAGGGATTTTAACTTCATTAACGAAAAACAAGTGGTTCAATTCAGTATTACATCTGGCTCATTAAGACTTATAAATCCTAAAAAAGAGGTTAAAATCGCTATTTTACAAAATCATTATTGGCCAACAGCTATTACAGATATAGCCCCTCAATATACGCTAGGCAGCGAACTAGTATACAAGTATGATCAAGAAACAGCTTTTTACGGCGGTAATGAATATTTATTATTCGACACCAGCGATCTTAGAGCCCCAAGTTCACAGATTTCTAGCATAGATCTTACGGACCTCTATAATCATTATTTATTTTCAGACGATTTTAGAAACGACAAAGCTTATACCTACTTTCCTGATGTAAATGGCGATTTTCTTGTTAGAACTCTACAAGGCGACAATGCATCTAGAGAGTCAGAATACACCAATGTTTATTTTAGCCTGCCATACACAGAATATATTGCCCTTGACGACGTCTATATTTTTGGGAAATTCAATAACTACGCCCTAACTGATGAGAACAAAATGGCCTACAATGAAAAAAATGGCATGTTAGAAGCCACCTTGAAAATGAAACAAGGTTTTTACAACTATAAATATGCCCTAAAAAGTGGCGAAGAAATTAAATTAAACCAAGTTGGCGGTAATTTTCATTTTACCGAAAACAACTACCTAGTATTGGTTTATTATAGAAGTTTTGGTGATATGTACGACAGTATAATAGGTATTGGCTCTGCCAATTCTCGAAATATCACTAACTAAATGTATATTTACGTTTTTCATTTTTTTTCATGGAAAACCAATCAACTACAACGCCAGCCACAGAGAACAATAAATTGCAATACAGAGGTGTACATTGCCTTAATTGCGGACACCCATTAAACTTAAGTGACAAGTATTGCTCTAATTGCTCGCAAGCCAACAACACCAAAAAACTTTCTCTTTTAGATTTTTTTGAAGAATTTCTAGCAAACTATGTTTCATATGATTCTAAACTATGGAAAACATTAACCGCACTACTTTTAAGACCAGGGAAAATAACCCGAGAATATATTTCGGGAAAGCGCTTATCTTACACCAACCCTTTTCGATTCCTCTTAAGTTTGGCAATCATATATTTTCTTATTATTAGTTTCAATAACGAGTTTGAATCTTTTAACAAATACGGTACTGAAAAAGAAACGCCTTTTTTAAACGTTGATTTTGATTCGGAATTGGATAAAATTGAGTTTGAAAACGACGAAGAAAGAAAAATAGCACTTGCACACATAGACTCTCTTAAATTAAACAGATTCACCAAAAGCGGCATAAGTGAAAAAGACTCTGTAATACTTTCAGACCCTAAATCATATTTAAATAAAATTAATAAAGGAGGAGTAGCAGAACGTTTTTTTGAGAAAATGCAATTTTTCAAAACAATAATAAAACATGATACCATTTACTATTTTGAAGAGGCAACTACAAAATTTAATATGCCAAATGTGACAGAAAATGAAATGTCTTTTAACCTTGCCAATAGTTTAGCCGACATTGAGAAAAGACCAGGTTCATTTTTAAGTTCCCTTATTTCAAAACTACCCCTCACCACATTTTTCTTTCTTCCATTCTTTTCTTTTTTCATTTGGATGGTCTATATCAGAAAAAAATACACTTATACCGATCATTTAATCTTTAGTTTTCACAATCAGTCATTATTATTTATCTTGCTCATTGTTAGCAATTTGATTAACGCAGTGTTCAATTTTAGCAGTGAAGGATTCTTTATTTTGATCTTCGCTATTTATCTTTACAAAGCAATGCGCAATTTCTATCAACAAAGAAGAGTTAAAACGGTTATAAAGTATTTCTTCCTAAACACGATATTTTTTATCTTAGGCGGTATTGCGATAACCATATTAATCGCAGAAAGCGTATTTACATATTGAATATGATGATAACACAAGTTACTAAAGGCATAAAAATTTCGGTTCAAACAACTTTTGAAGGCACGTTCTTTAAAAACTACAAAATGCACTATGCATTCGGGTATACTATTACCATCGAGAATCAAAGTAAAGATGCTGTTCAGTTAACTTCTCGTCATTGGAAAATATATGACTCTTTAAATGACATGGAGACATTAGACGGAGAAGGTGTTATTGGCAATAAACCTGTAATTCAACCTGGCGAATCTCATACATATAATTCCGGCTGTCTACTTACATCACCTATTGGTGCAATGAAAGGTCATTACAATATGGTTATCATGAGCAATGCTGAAAAATTCAGAGTATACATTCCTACTTTCAAATTTAGCGCACCCTTTGCTTTAAACTAGGTGTTTTAAGTCTTTTTATAATTTTTAGTCCAACCCCCTTTTAGTACCTTTGGTCAACATTTTAATTTAAAATTTTTGACAATGGGTAAAGGATTTTTTCAAGTTCCTACAGCATTTAATGAACCTATTAAAAGCTACGCTCCTGAATCTTCAGAAAGAGAGGCGGTTTTGGAACAATACAAAGCATATTTCAATGACAAAATAGATGTACCTATGTACATTGGATCAGAAGAGGTACGTACCGGCAATACTAAGCCAATGTCTCCTCCACATGACCACCAACATATAGTAGGCACTTACCATACCGCAAATAAAGAGAATGTACAATCTGCTATTGATAATTGTTTATCATCGAGAGAGGCATGGGCCAACTTAACTTGGGAACAACGTGCTGCGGTCTTCTTAAAAGCGGCTGAATTAATTGCTGGTCCTTATCGAGCAAAAATTAATGCGGCAACCATGATTGCTCAATCCAAAAACATTCACCAAGCAGAAATAGATGCAGCCTGTGAGTTGATTGATTTTTTACGTTTCAATGTAGAGTACATGTCTCAAATCTATGCAGAACAACCAGACTCTGCAGAAGGTATATGGAACAGAGTAGAATATCGCCCGCTAGAAGGATTCATTTATGCAATCACCCCTTTTAACTTTACAGCTATTGCCGGTAATTTACCTGCAAGTGCAGCTATGATGGGCAACGTAGTGGTTTGGAAACCAAGTGATTCTCAAATTTTCTCTGCAAAAGTTATTGTCGATATTTTTAAGGAAGCAGGTTTACCTGACGGTGTTATCAATGTTGTTTATGGCGACCCAGTAATGATTACCGAAACTATTTTAGCAAGCCCAGATTTCGCAGGTATTCACTTTACAGGTTCTACACATGTTTTCAAAGAGCTTTGGAAACAAATAGGAAACAACATACACACCTACAAAACATACCCGAAAATAGTTGGTGAAACAGGTGGTAAAGATTTTATTCTCGCCCACCCTACCGCTAACACAAAACAAGTAGCTACAGCTATTTCTAGGGGTGCATTTGAATTTCAAGGTCAAAAATGTAGTGCAGCCTCAAGAGTATATTTACCAAAATCTACTTCTAAAGAAATTCTAGAATATGTCAAGGCTGATATTGCATCATTTAACGAACCTGGTTCTCCCGAAGATATGAGCAACTTTATTACTGCCGTAATTCACGAAGGTTCTTTTGACAAACTGGCAAAGTACATTACGCAAGCTAAAGAAGATAAAAATGCCGAAATATACGCAGGTGGTTCTTTTGACAAATCTAAAGGTTACTTTATTGAGCCAACGGTTATCTTAACAACAGACCCTAAATACACAACTATGGAAACTGAATTGTTCGGCCCTGTAGTTACTATTTATATTTACGATGACAAAGATTGGAGCGAAACATTACAATTAATTGATAGCACATCTGAGTACGCACTTACTGGAGCAGTACTTTCTCAAGATAGATATGCAATTGACGAGGCTACCAAAGTATTACAAAACTGCGCAGGTAACTTCTATATTAACGACAAACCTACAGGTGCCGTTGTTGGCCAACAACCATTTGGCGGAGCAAGAGCTTCAGGTACTAATGATAAAGCTGGATCAGCTCAAAACCTTTTACGTTGGGTTTCTCCAAGATTGATCAAAGAGACTTTTGTTACCCCTGTAGATTACAGGTATCCGTTTTTAGGATAAAAAAAAGCAACTTTAAAGGCTGAATGTAAATTCAGCCTTTTTTTTTGACATGGGCTACTTTTAGCTTAAATTACAAGTATTACAAATTACTTTTAACAACCTTAACACACTAATTATGAAAAAGTTATTACTCGTAGCAGTCATATTTACAGGCTGCTTTTCTTATGCACAAGAAGAACTGACACAAACCACGATTAAAGCAGTTTTAGCTGGAAATCAGTCTCAGGTCATTCAATTAGCCGAAGCTTTTCCTGAAAATAAATATGACTGGAGGCCAGAAAAAGGCATCAGTTCTGTAGGCGAAGCTTTGCTACATGTTGCAGGCGGCAATTATTTTTTAGCTTCTAAATTAGGATTTGCACCGCCAGAAGATGTCGATGTCATGAACCTGGGTAAAATCACTGGTAAAGAAAACATCATTGAAGCCCTTAAAAAATCAAACGAATTCGTTCTTGAAAATATCACTAAAGTAGAAGACGGAACTTTAAACGACGAAGTTGATTTCGGTTTTATGAAATCTAACAAATTAGGAGGGCTACTAGCTATCATGGAGCATAACGGAGAACACAAAGGTCAACTTATTGCCTATGCAAGAAGTAATGATGTTGTGCCACCCTGGAGTAAATAGATTTTTTCACCCTTACTACAAATGCCCATCAACCAAAAAGTTGATGGGCATTTTTTTGTTTTAACAAATATTAACACCGTATCAACACAACATCAATGTAAATTTAACGTTAATTAATTGTAAACTTCTGGTAATTTACCGAAATTTGTACCTCATTTAAAATCAATTGCTTATGACTATCGATAGTATTAGATTACATATAACTTGCATTCAAATTCATAGTTGGAATTATTTAAAAGAGTTCGCTCGTAAATACAAAAAGGCCTATTATAGCTCTTTTCTTCTATAAAAATTTTACGTTTACCCCTTAAATTTTAGTGGCAAGTAGACCATCTTCTTGGTTTCAAAGAAATCTTCTTTAAAATAATCGGTAAGATTATAAACTTCTGCCGTTCTATAGTCTTTCAATTCCTCTTTTAAATCACCACCTTTCAAATACAATATTCCATTACGAATAGGGTGTTGAGATTCTTTCTTGATTTTTCCTTTTACCCAGTAAACAAAGGTTGGCATAGCCGCAACTGCCCTGCTGACGATAAAATCAAATTTACCAGGTATCTCTTCTACCCTTGAATTTATGGTAGTTACATTAGTGATTTGAAGACCTTCGACAACCTCGTTCACTACTTTTATTTTCTTCCCTATAGAATCTACTAATGTAAACTGCACTTCAGGAAATAAAATAGCTAATGGTATACCAGGAAAACCACCACCCGTGCCTACATCAAGTATTGAAGAGCCATCTTTAAATTCTATAAATTTTGCTATTCCTAAAGAATGTAAAACATGCCTTAAATAGAGTTCATCTATATCTTTTCTTGAAACGACATTGATTTTTTGGTTCCAATCCTTATATAATTCCTCTAGTTTTTTAAACAATTGTTTCTGATGTTCAGATAAATTGGGAAAATTTTCAAATATGATTTCAGCAGTCATCCGTATATTTGTAAATAGATATTATTAGTATTATCACTAATGCAAAGATTTAGCTTTTAATTAAGCTATCAAACTATTATAGATTCAATTACATCATATTAAGTAAAAGATTACCGAATTATGGAACAAAATATCATTCGTTTCCCAAGAACCGATTCTGCAAAGTTCTTTAAAACTTTGAACAGTAGAGTTAACGATTACTTCAAAACAAATAAATTAAAGAAAACTGGAAACTGGAAACTTCACTTAAAAACTGTAGTAATGTTTGCTCTTTTTCTAGCCCCTTATTTTCTCATATTAACACTAGGCCTACCTAATTGGGCTAATATTCTACTAACCATTGTTATGGGGATTGGCATGGCAGGTGTTGGCATGAACGTTATGCACGACGGCAATCATGGTGCATATTCTAATAAAAAATGGGTCAACAAATTAATGGGCAGTAGCATTTACATTCTTGCTGGCAATGTATATAATTGGCAAGTACAACATAATGTACTTCATCATACATATACCAATATTCATGAACATGATGAAGATATGGAAGCAGGTAGAATTTTACGCTTCTCTAAACATGCAGAATGGAAAAAACACCATAGATTTCAGCACTTTTATTCTGTTTTTCTTTATGGCTTGCTAACGTTCAACTGGGCAATTACGACTGATTTTCAGCAAATGTACAGATATATGAAGCGAAAATTATCTTACGGTAAATTACCAAGTGCCACTATGAATTGGAGTACGTTAATCATTACAAAAATCTTGTATCTTACTATTTGGATTGTATTACCTATGTTAGTGTTGGATATTGCTTGGTGGAAAATTTTAATAGGGTTCTTTTTAATGCATTACGTAGCCGGAGTTATATTAAGTGTCGTTTTCCAATTAGCACATATTGTTGATGATGCAGACACGCCTTTACCAGATGAATCTGGAACAATGAAAAACACCTGGGCTATACACCAATTGTTCACTACTGTGAATTTTGGCACTAAAAACAAGGTTGTAAATTGGTTTACTGGCGGTTTAAACCATCAAGTAGAACATCACATATTCCCTAACATAAGCCATGTACATTACACAAATATTTCGAAAATTGTGAAACAAACGGCACAGGAATTTAATTTACCCTATCATGAGTATAAAACTACTAGAAAAGCTATAATTTCGCACTTTAAACATTTAAAAGAATTAGGCAAAGAGCCTACATTACAATACTAGAAATTTAGAGCAACCATGAGCAATCAACTTTCGGACAGAATTAACAGCGTTACACCGTCAGCTACTTTGGAAATGGCCGCTAAGGCCCGTGAATTAAGAGCACAAGGAAAAGACATTATTGGCCTAAGCTTAGGCGAGCCAGATTTCAATACTCCCGATTACATCAAGGAAGCTGCAATTCAAGCAGTAAAAGATGATTACAATTCTTATACACCAGTTGATGGTTATGTAGAATTGAAAAAGGCAATTATCACTAAATTTAAAAGAGACAACAACCTTAGCTACGAAGCTTCTCAAATTGTTGTATCAACTGGAGCTAAACAATCGCTATATAATGTTGCTCAGGTTATTTTAAACCCTGGTGACGAAGTTATTTTACCTTGTCCTTACTGGGTTAGTTATAGCGATATAGTAAAACTTGCAGATGGTGTTCCTGTAGAAGTATCAACTTCTTTAGAGAACGATTTTAAAATGACCCCTGAACAGTTAGAGGCTGCAATTACACCTAAAACGAGAATGTTATGGTACAGCTCTCCCTGTAACCCTAGTGGTTCTATTTATAGCAAAGCCGAGTTACGTGCACTTGCTGATGTTTTAAAGAATCATCCACAAATTATCGTGGTTAGTGATGAAATATACGAGCATATCAATTATGGCGTTACAGCACATGCTTCAATGGCAGAATTTGAAGATATGTTCGACCGAACGGTTACCGTAAATGGAGTAGCAAAAGCTTTTGCAATGACCGGATGGCGTATTGGTTACATTGGTGCTCCTGCGTATATTGCACGTGCAACAAACAAGCTACAAGGCCAAGTTACCAGTGGTGCAAACTGTATTGCTCAGCGTGCCGTTATTACTGCTCTAGAGGAGTCACCAGACCGTATCCAATACATGGTAGATGAATTTAAGGAAAGACGTAAATTGATTTTAGGTCTACTGAACGAAATTGAAGGTTTTAAATGTAACGAGCCAGAAGGTGCTTTTTATGTATACCCAGATGTAACCGCTTATTTCGGTAAAACATTTAACGGTACTACTATTAATAACGCTTCAGATTTTTCCATGTATATCTTAGAAGCTGCCAATGTAGCCACCGTAACAGGTGATGCTTTTGGTAATGGAAACTGTATTCGTATTTCTTATGCTGCTTCAGTTAAAGAAATCAAGGAAGCTATATCAAGAATAAAAGAAGCGTTGAAATAAAACTCAACATCTTTTTAGAACATAAAAAAAGTCCCATCAAATGATGGGACTTTTTTTATGCTTGAAACATTTCACTTTATTTAAGTTCTTTTCCAGAAATATGGTGTCAATAATATAAGTACGGTAAATAATTCTAGCCTACCTGCTAACATTAAAAATCCACACCACCATTTCGCCAAAGCCGGTAGACTATTAAAATTGCTCACAGGGTTCAAACTCCCTAACGCAGGACCAACATTACCCAAAGAAGATGCCGCGCCACCGATGGCAGATTCAAAATCTAATCCTAAAAAGCCCAACACTAAAGCCCCAATTATAAAGAGCAACATATATAGTACAAAGAATCCGATAATATTATAAACTATTTTCTCCTTTACAGTCTTATTATTATATCGTACAGGTATGATGGCATTCGTATGCAAAGTTCGCTTAAACTCCAATACACCATTTTTGATAATCAATAAGTGACGCATTACTTTTATACCACCTGCCGTTGATCCCGCCGACCCTCCTAGGAAGAACAATCCGAAGAAAAACACGGTCAAGAAAGGTGTCCATTGCGTAAAATCGGCACTTACGAATCCGGTTGTAGTAATCACCGAAATTATTTGAAATAATGAATGCCTGAATGCACTTTCCGCCTTACCTAAGACCATAGGGTAACCAGGAGTAAGTTCGGTAATATTTGCCTGAAAATAAACCACAAGCGCTACGATAATAGTAAATACGATAGTAAAACCAGCATAGTACTTAAACTCCTCATCTTGTATTACTTTTTGTACTTTTCCTTTGAAAGCAAAATAACTTAATACAAAGTTACTACCTGCCAAAAACATAAAGAATATGATGATATATTGTATCATCGGCTGGTCGTTATAGTAAGCCACACTCGCATTTTTGGTTGAAAAACCACCAGTAGACAAAGTTGCCATTGCGTGATTTATAGCATCAAAAAATGACATTCCCGCAACTTGAAGCAGAATAGTTTCAGCAACCGTATAACCAAAGTAAATCAACCATAGTCGTTTCGCCGTATCGGTAATTCTTGGGTGTAATTTATCGCCCGTAGGTCCTGGTGCTTCGGCAGAAAACAACTGCATCCCCCCTATTCCCAACAAGGGCAATATGGCAATCGCCAAAACAATAATACCCATACCGCCAATCCAATGGGTTAAGCTACGCCAAAACAAGATACCTTCTGGCATTGCTTCAATGTCATCCATAATAGAAGCACCCGTTGTCGTATAGCCGGATATGGTTTCAAAAAAGGCGTTAGTAACTGTGGGCAATGCACCAGAAAACAAGTAAGGCAACATACCAGAAATAGACATTACGATCCACCCGAAAGTTACAATGATATAGCCTTCTTTCTGTTTTACTTCTTTTTTATGACCTCTAGTATAGTACATCATAAAAACCCCTACGAACATAGTAGTTAAAGATGCAAGTGCAATGCTTAATGTAGCTCCATCCTGGTAAACACCACTGACAACAGCCGCCAAAAGCATAAAGCCTCCGTTGCATAGCAATAGAAGCCCCATTATATGAATTATGATTCTTAAATTAAGCCGCATTCTTAAAGGAACATTCGTTCTATTTTAGGTATCTCTGAAGGCAGACAACAAACCACTACCCTATCACCTTCTTGTATTTTAAATCCACCAAGTGCAATATGACCTTGCCCATCTCTTACAACTCCGCCAATTGTAGCTGCTTTAGGGAAGTCTAATTCTCGTATAGTTGCTCCTGTTACCTTAGAATTTCTTTTTACGATAAACTCTAATATTTCTGCATTCAAATTGTTCAAACGCATTAAGGCAACTACTTCACCTTTACGTATATGTCTGAATATATTATTGGCAGCAAGAAGCTTTTTATTGATCAGCGTATCAATACCTATGGAATGTGATAGCTGAAAATAATCCATATTCTCTACTAGGGCAATTGTCTTTTTAATATACTTTGACTTTGCCACTAAACATGACATAATGTTGGTTTCAGAATTTCCGGTTACCGCAATAAAGGCATCCATAGATTCTAAACTCTCTTCATCTAGCAACTCAACATTTCTACCATCACCATTAATAACAAGTGCATTTGGTAATTCGTCTGCAAGGTCAAAAGCTTTCTCTTTGTTCTTCTCAATTAACTTTACATTGAACTTATTGGCACAAAGATCCCTAGCGGTTTTATAACCTACTTTACTACCACCAAGAATCATTACATTCTTAATTTCTGCCTTTTTCTTTCCTGTTAATTTGTAAAGTTCATCTACCCCTTCTTTCACAGTAATAAAATACACTTGATCGCCTTCTTTAAAAAGCGTATCTCCCCTAGGTATTACGGTATATTGAGTTCCTGTTCGCTGCAAAGCAATTGGCATGAAGTGTAGTTCAGGAAAAATTTTGGCAGCTTCCTTTACTTGTTTGCCAACAAACGGAGCAGATTTAAGCAAAGAAACACCTACCATTATTAACTCACCTTCTTCAAATTCGTAGGTGTCGTTAAAAGCAGATTTATTTAACAGCATCTGAATTTCAGTTGCCGCTAAAGCTTCTGGAGATATCAATTCATCTATACCTAAGTCTGAAAATCTTAAAAGATCTTTATTTTTTATAAACTCGGTATTTGATATTCTGGCAATCGTTCGCTTACAACCTAACTGCTTAGCCAACATGCAAAGCGTTAAGTTGGTAGTTTCAGAAGAAGTTACCGCGATAACCAAATCTGAATCTTTTACCTGAGCATCATTCAATATTGCAATAGAAGTTGCATCACCTTTTAATACTCGTATATCTAGATGATTATCTGCATAAGCAAGACTTTCTTTTTTAGAATCAATCAAAGTAATATCCTGTGATTCATAAGAGAGTAATTTGGCTAAATGAAAGCCTACTTCCCCAGCACCAGCAATTATAATCTTCATTTATTTTATTAGACCGCTAAACATCAAGCACCAATATTCTTCTCTTAACTATTACATATACTTAAAAGTAGTCTTGAAAAACAATAGCATTTATTATGGCACAAAATTACATAATTAAATTAGTTTAATCTTTGTTTTCAATTCTTTAACCTATCAATTACCAACCTAACTGGCTAAAAAGTAATTAAGCATTCGCTATATTGTATATTTGCCAAAAAAATAGCTATAAAATGCCCCAAAAAGTTACTCCGTACAAAGATTCTGAATTAGGAAAGAAAGAACAGGTTACTAAAATGTTCGATACTATTTCTAAAAATTACGATGGCCTAAACCGTGTAATTTCTTTTGGAATAGACATTAAATGGCGTAAAAAGGTGGTTGAACTATTAAAAAAAGAACAACCACAATCTATTTTAGACATTGCAACAGGCACTGGAGATTTAGCAATTGCACTTACTGAAACTGGCGCAAAAAAAATTGTAGGCCTAGATATTTCACCCGGCATGCTTGCCGTTGGCAAAGAAAAAGTGACTGACAAAAAACTGGACAATACAATTGAAATGGTTGTAGGCGATAGTGAGAGCCTTACTTTTGAAGACAATTCATTTGATGCGGTTACGGTATCTTTTGGAGTACGGAATTTTGAAACACTAAATACCGGTATGGCAGAAATTTTACGTGTTTTAAAACCAAACGGAACTCTAGTGGTATTAGAAACTTCTGTACCTACTAAAACTCCATACAAACAAGGCTATAGTTTTTACACAAAAAATATTCTCCCGTTAATTGGAAAATTATTTTCAAAAGACGATTCTGCTTATGGCTATTTAAGTGAATCTGCTTCTGTTTTTCCACATGGAGAAAACTTCAACAATATTTTACGCGAAATTGGGTTTATAGATGTAACGAATAAGCCTCAAACATTTGGGGTTGCATCAATTTATGTTGCGAAAAAGGCTAAAAATTAATTTTAGCATACTCACAATATATTTTTGATGTTTTACAATCGTAAACCAGGATATATGAAGAAGTGGTTTTTTATACCCCTAGCGTTGTTGATTACGAATTTAGTAAGTGCTCAATTCAACGAAAGCCCCATATTGAATAAACAAAACGAAGATAAGAAACTCTTAAACTGGGGTTATTTTCTTGGCTTGAACCAATACGATTTTAAATTTGAATACAAAGAAAATGCTCAAGATATTTTGGTCAGCAAAAGCTTTGGATTTAATGTCGGACTTATTGGAGAAGTAAGACTAAATGAATTCTTAGATGTTCGCTTTGAACCTGGTCTACATTACGGATCAAGACTACTAGGTTTTCCTGGTTTTGATGATGAACGTGATGCTATTAGAGAAGTAAAATCTACTTATATAAATTTTCCGTTATTATTAAAAGCAAGCATGCGGAGATACGGGAACTTTAAGCCATTTTTGTTAGGTGGTGTTTCTACCGGGCTAAATTTAGGTAGCAATGAAGAAAGCCTTGACGACAATAGTTCTGGCACATTTAGAATGAAAAAATGGGCATACAATTATGAAATAGGATTCGGAATAGATTTCTATTTGGAATACTTCAAATTTACCCCATCTATACGCGGAGTATTTGCAATCACAGATGAATTGGTTCCAGATTTAGACCCTAATAGCCCTTGGACCGGAAACATCGAATCGTTAAAAACACGCGGAATTTTCATCAACTTCACTTTTGAATAGCAATTAGCAATTAGCAATAGTTAAAATTTCGACAATTATTTTCTAATTTCATTTAATAAAATTGCAGTTGCCGAAGCTACGTTTAAACTTTCCGTAGTCACATCTCCGAATTGAGGGATTGCCAATCTATCGGTACAAAGTTTTGCCACAGCTTCAGAAACTCCTTTTCCTTCATTACCCATAATCATTATTCCCTTTGCAGGTAACTGCGTTGAATTTACATTTTCACCATCCATAAAAGTTCCATAAACCGGTAACTTCATTGTTGACAAAAATGCGTCCAGATGCATATATTGAATATTTATCCTAGTGATAGAACCCATAGTAGCTTGTAATACTTTAGAATTATAACAGTCTACCGTATCAGTTGAACAAATAATATCACTAATACCAAACCAATCGCAAAGCCTTATTATAGTTCCTAAATTACCTGGGTCCTGTACTCCATCTAGCACCAAAATCCAATCAGAAGTTATTTTTTCGGTTAGTTTTGGAATATAGAAGACTCCAAGATATCCGTTCGGGTTCTTTAGGCTACTCATTTGACTAAGCTCCCTAGCTGTTACTTTTTCAACTTGTAGATCATCCACATCTAACCCATTAGGATCAATTGCAAAAAGTTTATAGACTTTCATATCAGAATTCACTACTTCTTCAATAGTCTTTTTTCCTTCCACAACAAATAGTTCGTGCTCATTTCGGCACTTTTTTTGCTGTAGACTTTTGATAAGTTTCAATTCACTTTTGACTACCATTCAAATAATGTATTTTTGATTTCTATGAGGATGGCACCTTGCTCCAAATACAACATGGCTAAATTAAGCTTATTATCCCTTCTGGCAATAGTTTTACTATCCTGCAACTCATTAAAAAAAGTTGAGGACAATGAATACTTGGTAGTCAAAAACTCCATCTATGCTGATTCTATCAAAGTTAACAATGAAGAACTAGAAAGTCTTATCTATCAAAAATCAAACTCTACCGTATTAGGCTACCCCCTCAGACTTAATCTTTACAACCAAGCAAAAGAAAATCCTGACTCTTCTTTTAACGCCTGGTTATACCGTAAAGAAAACAGAAAAAAAAGACTCACCAAACTTCTATCAGAAAAACAGGTTGAACGTTTAGGAGAATCATTTTTAGTAAAAGGTATGAGTAACTGGTTAAAAGATATCGGTGAAGAACCGACTATTCTTGACACTACAAAAACAAGATTAAGCTTAGCCAAACTAAGCGCATACTATCAAAGTAAAGGTTATTTCATAAATAGTACAACTTATGAAATTGACAGTACGAAGCAAAAAAAAGCTAAAGTTAATTATCATATAGAATTAGGAGATCCGTATATGATAGATTCTCTTGGTAACAATATTTCATCTACAGCAATAGATTCTCTTTATTTTCTAAACTCCTCTAAGTCATTTATAAAAGAAAATCAACAATTTGACCTTTCAAATTTTAATAAAGAAAGAGAAAGACTTACCAGCATTTTCAGAAATAGTGGTATCCGAAATTTTCAAGAAAGCTCCATCACTTTTGACATTTTAAGAGACACCACAAGAACCTCTGATGACCAACAAATGAATATCACTCTAAATATTGGTGATTTAAAAACAAGAGGTGAAAATGAGGTTACCACTTCTGCGTATAAGGTAGAAAAAATCAATAAAATCGATATTTATACTGACTATTTATCTACAAATTCACAAGATTCACTCTACAAAATTGATTATCAAGATTATACGATACATTACTCAAATAATTTTGACATAAAGCCCAAAACATTAGTTAATGCTATCTTTTTTAAAAAAGATAGCATATACAGAGACGTAGATAAAATTCGAACTTCTAGACAATTAAACGCCTTAAACGTTTTCAAATATCCAAACATCATTTTCGAGCCAGATAGTTTAGGAAACAAGGTAGATACAAACATCTATTTAGCTCCAAAAACCAAATATTCTTTAGGCACCAATTTTGAAGTTAGCCGTTCTAATTTAAGAAGATTAGGAGTGGGTATAGGAACCACATTACTTATTAGAAATATTTTCAAAGGTGCAGAAAACTTAAGTATTTCTGCAAACGGGTCTTACGGTTTATTGAGCAGTAATACTTTTGAAGCTAATTATTTTTCAGAATTTGGAGGAGATATTAGTTTAGATTTCCCTAGAATATGGTTTCCCTTTATTAATACCTCTAGAATTATACCAAATTATACACTACCTAAAACCAGAATCACCATAGGTACCAATTTTCAAAACAATATCGGTTTGGACAAACAAACCTTCAACACAGAATTAGGCTACAATTGGGCTCCTAGTGATTTTGTCAATCATGATGTAGAACTACTTAATATTCAATTTGTAAGAAACGTAAATAGTAATAGATTTTATAACGTTTACACGAATACATATGAACTATTAGATGATATAGCAGACAATTATGAAGATGCTGATTTATACCCAGAATTAGCCGAATATTTTGAAACTGGCGATAGTGACGATGAACTCAACCTGATTATTCCTTCAGGTACAACAGGGTTTACAAATGCTATCCTAAATGGTGAAGTAACCTCCACTACAGATGATTTTGATGATGTCAGCTCATACGAAGAAAGAAGGATTAGATTAACTGAGAATAATTTGATTTTTGCTTCTAACTACACTTTTAACAAAACCAATAGAACAGGAATCATCGATAATTCATTTTATCAATTCCGTTGGAAAATAGAAGGTGCAGGTAATGTATTGTCGGCTTTCTCCTCATTTATTCCATTCAATAAAAATGATGATGATCAGCTTCTAGTATTCGGCGTACCCTTTTCCCAATATATAAAAAATGAGTTCGAGTACGTAAAATACTGGGACTTAAAACGCTCTAACGTACTAGCGGCAAGAGCATTTTTCGGCATAGCAATACCTTATGGTAATTCTGACAATATCCCTTTTGTACGAAGTTATTTTGGTGGAGGATCAAATGATAATCGCGCATGGTTCCCCTATTCTTTAGGACCTGGTAGCGTATCTGCCGTGAATGATTTTAATGAAGCTAATTTAAAATTAGCATTAAATCTCGAATATAGATTTCCTATTGCAGGAGATATTAACGGAGCTATTTTTGCCGATGCTGGCAATATTTGGAATGTTCTTGATAATGTAGAAGACCCAGATGCTACTTTTGACGGTCTAAGTTCTTTAAAAGACATTGCTCTTGGCACAGGCGTTGGTCTTCGTTACGATTTCACATATTTCCTTTTTCGTCTAGATTTAGGCTTTAAAACCTACAATCCCGCTGAAATTCAATCTAAACGATGGTTTAGAGATTATAATTTCGCAAATTCAGTTTTGCAAATAGGTATCAACTATCCCTTTTAAATATAATTGTTTTATTACTTTTGTTTTTCATTTTTTTTAGAAACTAACAACTACATAATTATGGCTCATAATATCAAACCGGGAGTTGCAACCGGAGATGAAGTTCAAGCAATTTTCAACTACGCAAAAGAAAAAGGATTTGCATTACCTGCGGTAAACGTTATAGGATCAGATACAATTAACGGTGTTTTAGAAACGGCAGCTAGCTTAAATGCTCCGGTAATTATTCAATTTTCTAATGGCGGAGCCCAATTTAATGCTGGTAAAGGTCTTTCTAATGATGGACAAAAAGCTGCAATACTTGGTGCGGTTGCAGGCGCAAAGCATGTACACCAATTAGCTGAAGCTTACGGTGCAACTGTTATTCTTCATACAGATCATTGCGCAAAAAAATTATTACCTTGGATAGATGGACTTCTAGATGCTAGTGAAAAACATTTTGCTGAAACTGGAAAATCTTTGTTCAGCTCACATATGATCGATCTTTCTGAAGAGCCTTTAGAAGAGAATATTGAAATATGTAAAGGGTACTTAGAGCGAATGAGCAAAATGAACATGACGCTAGAAATCGAATTAGGTATTACTGGTGGTGAAGAAGACGGTGTTGATAATTCCGATGTAGATGATTCTAAATTATATACACAACCAGAGGAAGTAGCATACGCTTATGAAGAACTTTCTAAAGTTAGCCCTAAATTCACTATCGCTGCTGCATTTGGCAACGTACATGGTGTTTACAAACCTGGTAACGTTAAATTGACTCCGAAAATCCTTTTGAACTCTCAAGAATATATTTCTAAGAAATACGGTGTTGAGCACAACCATATCGATTTCGTATTCCATGGCGGTTCTGGTTCTACAGTTGAAGAAATTAGAGAAGGTATTAGCTACGGAGTTATTAAAATGAATATCGATACCGATTTACAATATGCTTTCTTAGCAGGAGTTCGTGACTATGTTCAAGATAATAAAGACTATTTGCAAGCACAAATTGGCAACCCTAAAGGTGCTGACGAACCTAACAAAAAATTCTACGATCCAAGAGTTTGGTTAAGAAAAGGTGAAATCTCTTTCATAGAGCGTTTGAAAAAAGCCTTTGAAGACTTAAACAATGTCGATACTCTTTAATAAATTTTTAGAACAACCAAAAAATGGATGATATGACGGCTTGGTTTAAAAGAAAAGAAAAAGGTATTCAAACCTCTACAGAGGAAAAGAAAGACACACCTAAAGGACTTTGGTATAAATCGCCAACAGGTAAAATAGTAGAGTCTGACGATCTTGCAAAGAACTTTTATGTAAGTCCTGAAGATGATTATCACGTAAGAATAGGCAGTAAAGAGTATTTTGAAATTTTGTTCGATAACAATAAGTTTACTGAACTTGATGCAAACCTTAGTTCTAAAGACCCTTTAAAATTTGAGGATACCAAGAAATATAGCGAACGTTTAAAAGCGGCGCAGAAAAAAACCGGACTTAAAGATGCTGTGAGAACAGGATACGGAAAGTCTTACGGTAAAGACATCGTAATCTGCTGTATGGATTTTAAATTCATTGGTGGTTCTATGGGTAGTGTCGTTGGTGAAAAAATTGCACGTGGCATAGACTACGCCATTAAAAAGAAAACACCATTTATGATGATTTCTAAATCTGGTGGAGCTCGTATGATGGAGGCAGCGCTTTCATTAATGCAACTTGCAAAAACATCAGCTAAATTAGCTCAGTTGTCTGAAGCCGGTTTACCATACATCTCTTTATGTACCGATCCAACCACGGGTGGTACTACGGCTTCTTATGCTATGCTTGGCGATATTAATATTGCAGAGCCAGGAGCATTGATCGGTTTTGCCGGTCCAAGAATCGTAAAAGATACTACAGGTAAAGATTTGCCAGAAGGTTTTCAATCATCTGAGTTTTTATTGGAACACGGCTTTTTAGATTTCATTTCACATAGAAGAGATTTAAAGAAAAAAGTGAACTTATATATCGACTTAATTCAGAACAACCCAGTAAGAGCAGAAAAAGCAACAGCGTGAAATCATTAGTATTCACTATACTATCTTTTTGGTTTTTATGCTGTTCTGCAGATAAAGAAAAAGTGCTCGTCGAAGAATCAGATTCGGCGAGCATTTTTAATTCTAATGCACAAGTTACCCAAGTAAGCATATCAGGTGAACCAAATGCATACACTTTCAATACTACAATTTCAAGTCCAGATACAGGATGTGATCAATATGCAGACTGGTGGGAAATTATAGATTTAGAAGGTAAACTTATCTATAGAAGAGTTTTGGCACATAGTCATGTAGACGAACAACCTTTTACAAGGTCAGGAAGCAACATTCCACTAGAAAGTACCAGAGAAGTATATATAAGAGTACACATGAATACTACAAGTTATTCAAATGCGGTACTTAAAGGTGCTATTGACACTGGCTTCTCTTCTTCTGAATTGGATATTGAATTTGCCAAAGAACTAGAAAACGTAGAACCATTACCAAATGGTTGTGCTTTTTGATTTTAAATTATTAAAATTTAAATTAAACATTTCAAAAAATATCTTACCTTTGCGGCTTGATTGAAAATCAATCACGTACATAAAAATCATTTAAAATAATATTGGAATGTATTTATCAAAAGAAGTAAAAGCCGAAATTTTCAAAAAACACGGCGG
Organism: Maribacter sp. Asnod1-A12; assembly: GCF_045063735.1. NCBI lineage: Bacteria > Pseudomonadati > Bacteroidota > Flavobacteriia > Flavobacteriales > Flavobacteriaceae > Maribacter > Maribacter sp. Asnod1-A12. The sequence goes on along the minus strand of NZ_JBEFNZ010000006.1, from coordinate 2,384,899 downwards.
TAGCGAAACAAACACTGGTTCTACAGAAGGACAAATTGCTTTGTTTACACACAGAATTAATCACTTAACTGGTCACTTGAAAAAGAACCATAAAGATTACAACACAGAGCGTTCATTAGTAAAGCTCGTGGGTAAAAGAAGAAGTCTTCTTGATTACATGATTAAAAATGATATTGTAAAATACAGAGAGCTAATTAAAGAGCTAGGTATTAGAAAATAATATTGCAAAAGGGGATAGCTAGCTATCCCCTTTTTTAATACTCCCGCCTTAGGAGTTTAAGCCAAATATTTGGCAAAGGAGAACAAAAAGCTACACACGGTTTTTCATTGGTCAACACAACAACACAACAACTCCGACCAGAGAAATTTCAGTCGGAAAGACCATTGTTTAACAAATTTGCATGATGCAAATTTTAATCGAATTTTATGATTCCAAAAGTATTTAAAGAGGTCATAGACCTTGGTGACGGTAGAGAAATTTCTATCGAAACAGGAAAATTGGCAAAACAGGCACACGGATCTGTTGTTGTTCAATCAGGAAAATGTATGTTATTATGTACAGTTGTTTCCAACTACAAACAAAGTGATGTGGACTTTCTTCCACTAACGGTAGATTACCGTGAAAAATTTGCAGCTGCAGGTCGTTACCCAGGTGGTTTCTTCAAAAGAGAAGCAAGACCAAGTGACGGTGAAGTTTTAACCATGCGTTTAGTGGATCGTGTTTTACGTCCGTTATTCCCTAAAGATTATCACTCAGAAACTCAAGTGATGATTCAGTTAATGTCTCATGATGAAGACGTTATGCCAGATGCAATGGCAGGTTTGGCTGCTTCTGCCGCTATTCAATTATCAGATTTCCCTTTTGAATGTGCTATCTCTGAAGCTAGAGTTGGTCGTGTAAACGGTGAATTCGTTATCAACCCAACCCGTGCTCAATTATTAGAGTCTGACATTGATATGATGATCGGTGCTTCTGCTGATTCTGTAATGATGGTTGAAGGTGAGATGGATGAGATTTCTGAAGAAGAAATGACCGAAGCCATTAAGTTTGCCCATGAAGCTATTAAGGTTCAATGTGCTGCTCAAGAAGCTTTAGCTAAAGCTTTCGGTAAAAAAGATGTACGTGAGTACGAGCCAGAACGTGAAGATGCTGATCTAGCTAAGAAAATTCATGACATGGCTTATGATAAAGTATACGCTGTTGCTCAAGCAGGTTCTGCAAAACATGAGCGTAGCGCTGCTTTTGGCGAAATCAAAGAAGAAATCAAAGCTTCTTTCTCTGAAGAAGAGCAAGCTGATTTTGGCGGATTAATTTCTAAATACTACAGTAAAGCTGAAAAAGCCGCTGTACGTGACTTAACGTTGAACGAAGGTTTAAGATTAGATGGTCGTAAGACTGATGAGATCAGACCAATTTGGTGTGAGGTAAACTATTTACCATCTACACACGGTTCTTCTATCTTTACTCGTGGAGAAACTCAAGCTTTAGCTACAGTTACTTTAGGTACAAGTAGAGAAGCAAACCAAATAGACATGCCATCTTACGAAGGTGAAGAGCGTTTCTATTTACACTATAACTTCCCTCCTTTTTCAACTGGTGAAGCAAGACCTATTCGTGGAACATCTCGTAGAGAAGTTGGTCACGGTAACTTGGCTCAACGTGCATTGAAAGGAATGGTTCCTGAAGATTGTCCTTACACAGTACGTGTAGTTTCTGAGATTTTAGAATCTAACGGTTCTTCTTCTATGGCTACTGTTTGTGCTGGTACTATGGCAATGATGGATGCTGGGGTTCAATTGAAAAAACCAGTATCAGGTATTGCAATGGGATTAATTTCTGATGCAGATTCTGGAAAGTATGCTGTATTATCAGATATCTTAGGTGATGAAGATCACTTAGGTGATATGGATTTTAAAGTAACAGGTACTGCAGACGGTATTACGGCTTGCCAAATGGATATTAAAGTAAAAGGTCTTTCTTATGAGATTCTTGTTAATGCTTTAAAACAAGCTCGCGAAGGTCGTTTACATATCTTAGGAAAAATTACCGAAACTATTTCTACACCTAACGAAGATGTTAAAGATCACGCTCCTACAATGGTATCTAGACGTGTTCCTAATGAATTCATTGGTGCATTAATTGGTCCTGGAGGAAAAGTGATTCAAGAAATGCAGAAAGAAACTGAGACAACTATCGTTATAAACGAAGATCCAGTTACTGAAGAAGGTATAGTTGAAATATTAGGTGTTGGTAGAAAAGGTATTGATGCTGTAATGGCAAAAATAGATTCTATCTTGTTCAAGCCAGAAGTTGGTAGCGTTTACGAAGTAAAAGTTATTAAGATGCTTGATTTCGGTGCAGTTGTAGAATATATGGATGCTCCTGGTAATGAAGTATTATTACACGTAAGTGAACTAGCTTGGGAACGTACGGAAAATGTAGCTGATGTTGTAAACATGGGCGATGTATTTGACGTTAAGTATTTCGGTATAGATAAGCGTACTCGTAAAGAAAAAGTTTCTCGTAAAGCACTTTTACCAAAACCAGAAGGTTTTGTTGAAAGACCACCACGTGATGATAAAAGAAGAGATGACCGTCGTGGAAACGATCGTAATCGCGATAGAAAACCAAGAAGAGATTAATTCTTTTGTAAGGTAATTCTTAAAGCCTCGACTAAACAGTCGAGGCTTTTTTTATGTAGTTCAACGGAAAAATGAACTTTTTTTGATTGAATTGTAACATTCGGAAGTTTTTTACGTATAAGTATATGCAGTCTATGCAAACTGAACTTAATTTATTTTAATGAGACAGCTTAAGATTACAAAACAGGTCACCAATAGAGAGACCGCATCTTTGGACAAGTACTTACAAGAAATTGGAAAAGTAGACTTGATTACCGCTGATGAAGAAGTAGAGTTGGCACAACGTATCAAGGCAGGCGACCAGATCGCTCTTGAAAAACTCACCAAAGCCAACCTCAGATTCGTGGTTTCAGTTGCGAAGCAGTACCAAAACCAAGGCCTTACTTTGCCAGATTTGATTAACGAGGGTAACCTTGGATTAATCAAAGCTGCACAGCGTTTTGACGAAACGCGGGGATTTAAATTTATCTCCTACGCCGTATGGTGGATCCGTCAATCTATATTACAAGCATTGGCAGAACAATCTCGTATCGTTCGTTTGCCTTTGAACAAAATTGGTTCTATCAACAAGATCAATAAAACTTTTGCTTTCCTTGAGCAAGCGCATGAAAGAATGCCTTCTCCTGAAGAAATTGCAAAAGAATTGGACATGACTGTTGATGACGTAAAACAATCATTGAAAAACTCAGGTAGACACGTATCTATGGATGCGCCTCTTATTGACGGTGAAGATTCTAACCTTTATGATGTACTTCGTAGTGGTGAATCTCCTAATCCAGATAGAGAATTGTTACATGAGTCTTTACGTACAGAAATTGAGCGTGCTTTAGAAACATTAACGCCACGTGAGGCAGATGTAATTCGTTTATACTTTGGTCTTGCTAACCAGCATTCTATGACCTTAGAAGAAATTGGTGAAACTTTTGATCTTACTAGAGAAAGAGTTCGTCAAATTAAAGAAAAAGCAATTAGACGTTTAAAGCATACTTCTAGAAGTAAAATATTAAAAACGTATTTGGGTTAAAAACTCTTAGCGTTCAAGCTATAAAAATTACACGTTAAATATTCCCTAAATTGGTAATATGGCATATTAATTGTAATTTTAACGGTAACAACAGTTTATCATGACTGTTCGTTTTTTGATTGATGAATAAACTCCGGCTGATTACCGGAGTTTTTTCATTTATAATAGTTTCATTATTATTTACTTAGCTAACCCTAAACAACAATTATCCCCAAAATTTCTTTCCTTATCTTAGAGCATCATTACCATTTCAATGAAATACACACTACTAATTTCAATAGTTTTCATGTACTTTAATTCCTGTAATCACCATAAAAATAATACTGATTTTGGCAGCTACCCTACCCCTGTTAAAGAAAATTTATGGGCGCAATACAGTCAAAAATCAACTTTATTTAAACTTTGGTCCCCTAAGTCAGAAGAAGTGATTTTAAGACTCTATAGAACCGGAAACAACTCTAAATCATATGCAAAATATTCCCTAAACAAGGGCGACGAGGGTATTTGGGTAATTAACGTTGATGGCGATTTAAACGGAATTTACTATACTTTTCAAGTTAAATCAGATAACAAATGGCTTAATGAAACTCCAGGAATTTACGCACAAGCTGTTGGAGTAAACGGAAATAAAGCAATGGTTGTTGATATGGAAAAAACCAACCCTAAGAATTGGCAAAATGATATCTCCCCAGCGCTCAATTACCAAAACGAAGCTATTATCTACGAGCTTCATATTAGAGACATGACAATTCATCCCCAATCTGGGTCTTCTATGCCAGGAACCTATCTAGGCCTAGTTGAAACCGGAACTAAAAGCCCTAACCAAATTACTACGGGCATAGACCACTTAAAGGAATTGGGCATTACTCATGTACATCTTTTACCGTCTTTCGACCATTATTCCATTGACGAAGCCAACTTAAACACCCCGCAATTTAATTGGGGATATGACCCTCAAAACTATAATGTTCCTGAAGGTTCCTTTTCTACTGATCCTTTTATTGCAGAAGTTCGTATTAAAGAATTTAAACAAATGGTTCAAACTTTTCATGCTAATGGCATTGGTGTTATTATGGACGTTGCCTATAACCATACCGGCAAAACGGATGAATCTAACTTTAATCAGGAAGTGCCAAATTATTATTACAGACATTGGGAAGATGGCTCGTATTCAGATGCTGCTGCTTGTGGTAACGAAACTGCCTCTGAGCGCCCAATGATGCGCAAATTCATGATTGAATCTGTTTTACACTGGACTAAAGAATATCATATTGATGGATTTCGTTTTGATCTTATGGGCATTCATGACATTGAAACCATGAACATCATTGCTAAGGAAATTTTAAAAATAAATCCTAACGCACTATTATATGGCGAAGGATGGACTGCCAAAGATTCCCCATTACCTGAAGAAAAGAGAACGCTCAAAAAATACATGCAACAAATTCCAAAATTTGCTGCCTTTAGTGATGATTTACGTGACGGATTAAAAGGTTCTGTTTTTGAAGATGAAAGCTTAGGTTTTGTGAGTGGAGCTGTAAAAACGGAAGAATCAATAAAATTCGGGATTGTAGGTGCTATTCAACATCCCCAAATTAATTATAACAGTGTAAACTATTCTGAAGCCCCCTGGGCTAACGAACCTTGGCAATCTGTAAACTACGTTTCTTGTCATGACAATCATACGCTTTTTGACAAACTAAAAATCTCAAGACCTAATACAGATTCTAAGAACTTAATTGCTATGGATAAATTGGCAAATGCCATTGTTCTCACATCACAAGGAACTCCATTTTTACATGCGGGTTCAGAAATGCTTCGTACAAAAAATGGCGAACACAATTCATACAATTTACCTGATAGTATTAACCAAATAAATTGGAACAGGAAAAATGAATATATGGAGGTTTTTGAATACTATAAAAATCTAATCAAACTTAGAAAAGAACATCCGGCTTTTTATATGACCAAAGGTTCAGATATTCGTAAACATCTAATATTTCAAAAGACTAATGATTCGCTAGTTTCATTTATTTTGGAAGACAATGCAAATGGCGATAGCTGGGAGAAAATTTTAGTCATATACAATGCATCCAACGAAATAATAGATTATAAAATAGAAGGAATTTGGCAAGAAGCGGTTTCTGGTAGTACCTTTGATTTTGAAGGTTCAACTTTTTTGAAAAACCATATTAAGGTTCCAGTACTATCAATGTACATTGCTTTTCAAAAATAAAAGTAATTCCTACTAAATAAAAAACTATCATGAGCTCAGATTCTCAACCCAACAATCCACTTCACGGTGTAAAATTGGCAACTATTCTAGAAGAACTTACAGAAAAGTATTCATGGGAAGATTTAGCCGGTCAGGTCAATATAAACTGTTTTAAGAGTAATCCGTCCATAAAATCTAGCTTGAAGTTTTTACGTAGAACACCATGGGCACGTGAAAAAGTGGAACATTTATACCTTCAATCTTTTAAAAAATAATGGGATTTAATATTGTACTTATAGAACCTGAAATTCCCAATAATACAGGAAATATTGGCAGACTAGCACTTGGCACAGGTTCTACTCTACACTTGGTAAAACCTTTCGGGTTTGAACTTACAGACAAACGCTTAAAAAGGGCAGGGCTTGATTATTGGCAGCATTTAAATGTAATTATGTACGAGAATGTTGATGAATTCTTTGAGCAGAATAAAGAAAAGAAAATGATTTTCTTTTCTGCTAGCGCAACTAAAAATCATTGGGAAATTGATTTTGAAGAAGATATGTTTTTAGTCTTTGGCAAAGAATCTGTTGGCTTGCCAAAATCTATTTTAAATGACAATGAGGATAAAGCTGTAAAAATTCCCTTATACAGTAAACATATCCGCAGTCTTAATTTAGCCAATGCAGTTGCAATTTCAATTTACGAAGGTTTAAGACAAATAGAATAGCAGCTATTACCTTCTTGTTTATTTTGTCTTAGTAATTTTATATTCATTCTATTTATTCTCCGTTTGCTAATAGCTACATTTCATAACTATGGAAATAGCAAAATAATTAGTGTATTCTAAGAGTATTCTTAAGACAAACATCATTTAATAAGCTTACCATATTAAATGAGTGCTATCCTCGTTAAAATTTTCCTATCGCTTATTATTGGCAGATTAAATTATTATTTTCAAGCTAGTAATAAATCAATCTACCAAACAAACAACGACTACAATGAACTCAAAATCATCTCTCGTTTTTATTTTATCTTTTTTATTTATTTGTAGCTCTTTACTCGCTCAAAAAAAGAAAAATAAAAAAACCAACCCGCAAACAACGCTCAACAAAGCTTTTTATGACAATTTAGAATGGCGTAATATTGGACCTGTACGTGGCGGGCGTTCTTTAGGTTCTGCCGGTAGCCCTAGCAGACCTAATGAATATTATTTTGGTGCAACTGGTGGTGGATTATGGAAAACTACTGATGGCGGTAATGAATGGAAACCAGTTACAGACGGTCAAATAACCAGCTCTTCTGTTGGCGCTGTAGCGGTAGCTGAGACAAATCCTGATATCGTATACATCGGTATGGGCGAAGTACAATTACGTGGTAGCATAACGCAAGGCGATGGTGTATACAAATCTATAGATGCCGGTGAAACATGGAAGCATTTAGGACTAGAAGAAACTCAGGCGGTTTCTAGAATTAGAATTCATCCCACAAATCCTGAAATTGTATATGTTGCAGCCCTAGGTCATCCATATGGCGATAATGAAGAACGTGGTGTTTTTAAAAGTACTGACGGTGGTAAAACATGGAACAAAACACTTTATGTGAGTGATAAGGCTGGTGCCGTAGATTTGATCATTGACCGCAACAACCCAAATGTATTATATGCCAGTACTTGGCAAGTGCAGCGTAAGGCTTGGAAAATGTGGGGCGGCGGTACAGATTGTAAACTATGGAAGTCTACAGATGCTGGTGAAACCTGGACAGATCTTTCAAAAAATCCAGGTATGCCAGAAGGTCCGTTAGGAAAAATTGGAGTAACCGTTTCTCCGGCAGATTCTAATCGCGTTTGGGCAATTGTCGAAGCTAATGAAGGTGGAGTTTTTCGTTCAGACGATGCGGGTAAAACTTGGAAAAGAACAAATGATGAGCGTAAACTTAGACAACGTGCTTTTTACTATTCTAGAATTTATGCCGACCCATTGAATAAAGATATAGTTTACGGACTCAATGTAAACTTTTGGAAATCTACAGACGGAGGCGAAACATTTGATACAAAAATTAAGGTGCCTCACGGAGACAATCATGATCTTTGGATAGACCCTAATAATCCAGACCGTATGATTTCTTCTAATGATGGCGGTGGCGTTGTTAGTTTAAACGGCGGAAAATCCTGGACAGAAGAAGACTACACAACCACACAGTTGTACCACGTAATGACCACTAACGATGTACCTTACCATGTGGCAGGTGCACAACAAGACAACAGTACGATTGCCGTACCAAGCGATGGTTGGGAGCATATGCAAGCAAGAGGCCAAGGTGATGGTTGGGCATACGCTGTTGGTGGTGGTGAAAGTGGTTGGATTACCCAGCACCCAACCAATTTAGACATATTTTATGCAGGTAGTCAAGGTGCACTATTGACACGATATGACAGAAGTAATGGTCAATCTAGAGACATACAGGTATATCCACGATTTTTCTCGGGCGAGCCTGCTAGCGCCTTACCTGAACGTTGGCAATGGACGTTTCCTATCATGTTTGCACCAAAAGATGAAAATGTAATGTACACGTGTTCACAGCATGTTTGGAAAACTTCGAATGATGGACAATCTTGGGAAAAAATCAGTCCAGATTTAACCTATGCAGACCCATCAACCTTAGGTAAAACGGGTGGTATTATTACCATGGATATGAACGGACCTGAAATTTACGCTACGGTTTTTGCTCTTGCTCCATCTAACCATGACATTAATACTATATGGGCAGGTTCAGACGATGGTAAAATTCACATTACTAGAGATGGCGGTAAAAATTGGTCAGACATTACTCCTAAAGAATTACCAAAATTCTCTAGAGTTAGTATTATTGATGAATCTATTCACAATCCAGGAACATTATACGTTGCAGCGAATAGATACCAAGAAGATGATAGACAACCTTATGTTTTTAAGACACATGATTATGGAAAAACTTGGACAAAAATTATTAACGGAATAGAAGATGGGCACTTTGCAAGAGCGGTTCGCGAAGACCCTGTTAGAGAAGGACTTCTATTTTTAGCAACTGAACACGGAGTATATTTTTCAATGAACGACGGGGAATTATGGCAAAGTCTTCAATTGGAATTACCTGATACTCCAGTTAGGGATTTAGTCATTAAAGATAATGATGTCGTTTTAGGAACCCACGGTAGAGGCTTTTGGATTCTTGATGATATTCAACCCTTAAGACAGTTTACTTCTGAAATGGAAGATCAAGAAGCTGTACTTTTTAAACCAACCAATGCTTTAAGAGGATTGACAAATGCTTCTATTCAATATTATTTAAAGGAAGAAAAAGACACCATCACCTTTGTAATTTATGACACTAATGATAAACTCATAAATACATTTACTGGTAGTAAACCTAAATATGAAGTTGACCCTAACTTACCTTATTGGTTAAAAGGAGGGTCTACAAAACCTACCACAGCAAAAGGAATAAACAATTTTACTTGGGACATGAGGTATCAAGGTGCTACTACTTTTGAAGGAATGATCATTTGGAGTGCAAGACCTGCACGCGGACCAAAAGCTCCTTTAGGGACTTATAAAGTAAAAATGAAATCAGGGGATTATGAAAAAACATATGCGTTTGAAATAAAAATGGATCCAAATCTAAAAGGAATAACCAAAGAAGATTTAGATGAACAGTTTGAGTTATCCAACAAAATAATGGGTAAAACTTCGGCTGCCAATGAAGCGGTTATTAAGATTAGAGAAATTAAAAAGACCCTTGGTGATGCAAAAGATGCTATTGATGACTACGATAAGAACATCACCCCTTTCTTAAATGAGTTAACCGAAGTTGAGGAAAGTCTATATCAAGTGAAAAATCAATCAGGTCAGGATCCATTAAACTTTCCAATAAAACTAAATAATAGATTAGCATCATTAAGAAGAAGTGTAGAATCAGGTGAAGCAAAACCTACAAACGGGGCTTACAAAGTTTACAAAGAACTATCGGCAGAACTAGATGTTGAATTGAACAAGTTGAACACTATTATGAAGCAATACAAGTCAAAAATTAATCCCATACTCACTAAATATGGTGGAAGTAAAATTGATTAAATAGAGTTAAAGCTAATTTAAAAACGACTGTTGAACGAAATACAAATCCGTATTTTTGTATTTAATTACAAAGGTTATATATCATGAAAAAGGCAAGTATAGCGCCATCACTTTTAGCAGCAGACTTTGGAAATCTACAACACGATGTAGAAATGGTAAACGCCAGTGAAGCAACATATCACCATATCGATGTTATGGACGGAGTTTTTGTGCCAAATATATCTTACGGTATGCCTGTGGTCAAAGCAATACATAAATATGCCACTAAGCCTTTAGACGTACATTTAATGATTGTAGACCCTGACAGATATCTAGAGGAGTTTGCAAATTTAGGCGCTCATATCCTAACCGTACATTACGAAGCTTGCACCCATTTACATAGAACCATACAAGCTATTAAAGCTTTAGGGATGAAAGCAGGTGTTGCCCTGAACCCTCATACCAATGTAATGCTATTAGAAGATATTATTCAAGATATAGATTTAGTATTGATTATGAGTGTTAACCCAGGTTTTGGCGGACAATCGTTTATCGCTAATACTTATGAAAAAATAAAAAAGGTAAAGGAATTGATTACCAGAAAAAAATCATCTGCATTAATTGAAATTGATGGTGGGGTAACTTCTGCAAATTCAAAACAATTAATGGATGCCGGTGCAGATATATTAGTTGCCGGTAGTTTTGTATTCAAAAGTGAAGACCCAACCGCCACCATAAAAGAATTAAAGGGATGAAAACGGAATTTGATATTGTAATTGTTGGTGGAGGACCTATTGGTATTGCATGTGGATTAGAAGCAAAGAAAAACGGACTCTCTTATCTTATCATCGAAAAAGGGCCTATCGTGAATTCTCTTTTTCATTACCCTAGTAATATGCAATTTTTCTCTTCATCTGAAAAATTGGAAATTGACGAAATTCCTTTTATAAGTAACGAAGCTAAGCCTAAACGAGATGAAGCCTTAGAATATTACCGACGTATCGTCACTTCCAACAAACTGAATATGCATCTTTTTGAAAAAGTAGAGAACGTTCAGAAAAACAATAATACATTTTCCATAACAACGGACAAGAACACATACATTTCAAAACAAATTGTAGTAGCTACAGGATTCTATGATATTCCTAACTTATTAAATGTTCCAGGAGAGAATTTAGATAAGGTTGTTCATTATTATGATAACCCACATTATTATTCAGGTCAGAAAGTAGCAGTTATTGGCGCAAGCAACTCTGCCATTGATGCTGCCTTAGAATGCTACAGAAAAGGTGCTGAAGTATCTTTGATCATACGAGGACCGGAAGTTGGCAAAAGGGTTAAATATTGGGTAAGACCAGATATCATTAACCGTATTGAAGAAGGTAGCATAAAAGCTTATTTTAATACCACTGTAAAATCAATTTCCAAAGATGCCATTACTTTAACTTCAAATGATAAGGAATTAGAAATACAAAATGATTTTGTTTTGGCACTAATAGGATATAAGCCAAATTTTGATTTCTTAGAGAAACTAGGAGTAAACATCAGTGATAATGAGAAAAAACTACCTGAATATAATCCTGACACTATGGAAACCAACATTAAAGGACTTTACTTGGCAGGTGTTATTTGTGGTGGTATGGAAACACATAAATGGTTTATTGAGAACTCTAGAATACATGCAAAAATGATTATAAAAAATATTGTTACAGATTCTATTACAGTATAATTACAATCATAATCACCTGATTTATGGTAGCTAATGGTAAAGCAAATAATAGGTAATCTATAAAACAGATATATATTTACTTAATAACAAACTTAATCATAAGATTTTCTACGGTACCGGTTCTGCTAACCTTGACTCAGTAAAGACAAGAAATATTGCTTGTCAGCATGGCAAAAACCAAATACGGCATACATAAAGCCATAGCTATTACGTACATCAAACTCCTGACTATTATTCTCAATATTAGGGATACAAAATACTACATTTAAAAAATTTGCAGCTGTAGTAGTAGTAGTAGTAGTAGTAGTAGTAGTAGTAGTAGTAGTAGTAGTAGTAGCTTTATTAACGGTAACAATGTTCCTTGGTATTCCAAGGATATCCCTCTCTTCTAAACCTTGACTTTATTCCATAAAAAAAGCCCCTTACATTACTGTAAAGGGCTTTCGAAAAAGGCGGCTACCTACTCTCCCACTTGGTATAGCAGTACCATCGGCGCAAACGGTCTTAACTTCCCTGTTCGGAATACAACATACATAAGAACCTATTTCCTACTCCCGATTCCAAAATCATCTTCCTCGTTTGCGGGGTGCAAATGTACACACTATTATTAATTACACAACCATTTTTTAAAATAAAAAACGAAAGTTTTTTGACCACCTCATAACTGCATGATTTTGACAGGGTTGGAGTAGGATAAAATGAGGTGATAATTCAACCATTAAACCCACTGCAGCATTAAGTAACATATTCTGTTTATAACCCTGCTAGTATTTTAAACTACAAACCATAATTTAAAAAACAAAACAAGCTTCAAATACTCATCATCTCCTCCATCTATTACTCGAATAAAAACAGAAAAACGTATCAATATTTAATTTTCGCCCTTACTAAATGATAAAATGGATAGTCAAAAAAAGTGTATTTATTTCTAAACCTATATAATGTTTCAAATTATTGATGTAAGCAAACAGAAGATTATTAAACAACTATTCATTAAGGGCCATTACAATTTGAGCTTACACTATATAGAATAATAATATTTAATTATCTAACTGTACTTTAATATTCAAAAATAACAGCATCAAAACATAGTAACACAGGTATACAGATATGCGTTCGTCAAAAAGTACAATCACCAAATTAAAACAATCGCATTATTTAAAACAAAAAAAAGGTCCTGCAAAAGCAAGACCTTAAATTTAAGTGACCTCGAAGGGATTCAACCCCCCAACCCTCAGAGCCGAAACCTGCCTGCCGGCAGGCAGGTCTGATACGCTAACATTAATCATCAAGAATACTTTTTAAGTACTCACGACCAATTCCTGATTTAAAGTATTTTTCTCTTGCTCTTGCCTCAACTCTAGTTTCAAATTCTTCTTTATAAACCATAACCGACGGTAAAAAACCTTTAATAGATTTATTCTTACCTAAATTATGTTGTTCTATTCTTTTCTATAAATCCGTAGTCATTCCTTTATATAAACGACCATCAACTTCACTTTTTAAAATATATACGTAAAACATAATTTAAAATAAAAAAGGTCTTGCAAAAGCAAGACCTTGGATTTAAGTGACCTCGAAGGGATTCAAACCCCCAACCCTCAGAGCCGAAATCTGATGCGCTATTCAGTTGCGCCACGAGGCCATAATTTTTTAATAGCAATTAGCAAAATTAAAAATGCCCTAATACGAATCTATATTATGCCAATTTCTTTTTTACGATTGTAGAAATCAACTTACCATCTGCTTGACCAGCTAATTCCTTAGAAACAATCCCCATCACCTTACCCATATCTTTCATACCTGAAGCACCGGTAGCATCTATAGTTTGAACTACAACCTTTTCTACTTCTTCTTCAGTAAGTTGTTCTGGCAAAAATTGCTCTATTACAGCAATCTGGGCTAATTCTGGATCAGCAAGATCTTGTCTTCCTTGTTCTATAAAAATGGCTGCACTATCTTTTCTTTGTTTTACCAATTTCTGTACAATCTGTATTTCGTCATCTTCGGTAATTTCTTCACCTCCACTCGTACTTGCAACCAACAATGCAGATTTTATAGCTCTAAGCGATTCTAGCGCTACGGAATCCTTTGCTTTCATTGCTAATTTCAACTGTTCCATTACTCTTTGCTGCAAAGCCATATCTCTTTTATTTTGGTCTGCGAAGATAAAAAATAAAACCCGAAAACTATATTAGTTTTCGGGTTTTAAAAATATCGTAAGACTTACTATTAGTCTACATTATCATGTAAAAATGAGTTGTTAGATCTTAACTGAATATCATCATTACTATCTCCGCTTAAAGAGGTTCTAGAAATCTTTTTTTCTCTTGAGCTTTCATTCAAATCAACTCCTTGTCTTTGGTATGCCGGCTTCTTTTCGTCATAACTTGTAGGCGCGTTGTTTTTAAACTTATAATTGAAATCTTTTAGTTTTCTTCTGCGTTCGTCAGCTCTATCTCTCAACAATTCTTCAATAGGAGTTTCCATTGGATCTAACGGTTCCTCCGGACTTGCCTCCCTACTTGGTGCTACTGTCTTTCTTTCAAATACCAACTCATCTTCAACAACCTTTGGCTCAAATTCTTCTGCTTTAGACTTTGCTCCAGTCAGTTTACTCTCTAACTGCATATAGTCATCCAAGCTATAGCGTTTTTCACCATTCTTATTATATTCTAAGACCGGTACAATTTCAATGCTTTCTTTTACATCAATATCTTTTACCTCATCATGTAAGTCAAACATGATTACATTATCTTTCTCCTCTTCATCTTTTGATGATCTATCGAACCCTACTGCGAATTGATCATCTTTCTCATCAACTTGTAATTCTTCTGGATCAACTACTTCAATATCTCTAAAAGCGGATGGTGCATCTACTATTACAAAATCTTCTTCTGAAACATTTTCAGCTAATACTTCCTCGTAAAAAACATTGAAATTTTTAATATAGTTCGTTGTAGGTATCAAGTCAAAATCTTCTTCCTCAACGAACTCATACTTTTTTACGGGTTTGACTTGTTTTACCTCCTCTTCCTCGTCGTCCATTTCTAAAGTATGAACTGTTTTTTGGTTAGATAACAACATTGCTTCTGCTCGTTGTCCTTCTTCTAACGTATGGATAATTTTCTTAGACTCGGTATTTACAATATCATCTTGTTGCTCAATATTAAACCCAGTAGCAATTACCGTTACAGCAATAGCCTCACCTAAGCTCTCATCTTCACCAACACCCATAATAATGTTTGCTCCGTATCCTGCTTCTATTTGAATATGATCATTGATTTCACCAATCTCGTCAATTGTGATTTCTTGTGCACCAGAAACAATCAATAACAATACGTTTTTAGCTCCTTGAATCTTGTTATCGTTCAACAACGGAGAATCCAATGCTTTCATAATCGCTTCATTAGCCCTAGCAGAACCAGATGAAATAGCAGATCCCATGATAGCAGTACCACTATTTGATAGTACTGTTTTAGCATCACGTAAATCTATGTTTTGTGTATAGTGATGTGTAATAACTTCTGCAATACCTCTAGCAGCAGTTGCCAATACTTCATCAGCCTTAGAGAACCCAGCTTTAAAACCAAGGTTACCGTATACTTCTCTTAATTTATTGTTATTAATGACGATCAGCGAATCGACATTATTACGCAATTTCTCAATACCACGTTGTGCCTGCTCAACTCTCATTTTACCTTCGAATTGAAACGGCATAGTAACGATACCAACAGTAAGAACATCCATTTCTTTTGCAAACTTGGCAATTACGGGAGCAGCACCAGTTCCTGTTCCCCCGCCCATACCAGCAGTAATGAATATCATTTTAGTAGTTGTATCCAACATACTTTTAATCTCTTCCATGCTTTCCATGGCAGCTTGTTCACCTACTTCAGGATTGGCACCAGCACCCAAACCTTCTGTTAATGACACACCTAATTGTATTTTGTTTGGCACCGGACTATTGTCTAAAGCCTGAGAATCCGTATTACAGATTACAAAATCAACTCCGTTAATTCCTGCCTGGAACATGTGATTAATGGCATTACTACCACCGCCACCTACACCAATGACTTTTATAACGTTGCTTTGATTCTTTGGTAGATCAAAGGAGATATTATCAAATTCGCTGTTCTTACTCATATTCTAATTATTACTGGTTATGTATTCTCTTATGCTATGCTTATTACTCTGCGTTATCTAAAAATTCTTTCAATTTTTCAGACCACTTATCAAAAACGGATTTTCTTTCTTTATGCAAGTTAGGGCGAGCTACTGCTTCCGTATCACGATCTGCATATACCAACTCTTCTTCTTGCTCTAGTTCCTGTTCTTGTAAAATCTCTTCTTGCGTCAATTTCAACTTCTCTTGGTTTTTAATGGCATTCATTAAAAGACCAACAGCTGTTGCGTACAATGGACTAGCAACTTCTTCATCAGAATCGCCAGCCAAGTGTTCGTTAGGGTACCCTATACGAGTATCCATACCTGTTATATATTCTACTAATTGCTTTAAATGCTTCAACTGGCTACCACCACCTGTTAACACGATACCTGCAATCAATTTTTTCTTTTGCTCTTCGTGACCGTAGTTTTTGATTTCTACATACACTTGCTCAATAATTTCAACTACACGGGCGTGAATAATCTTAGATAGATTTTTCAACGAGATCTCTTTTGGCTCTCTACCACGTAAGCCTGGTATGGACACAATTTCATTATCTCTGTTCTCGCCTGGCCAAGCAGAACCAAATCTTGTTTTCAACAATTCGGCTTGCTTCTCAATAATCGAACATCCTTCTTTAATATCTTCCGTAATGACTCCGCCACCGAAAGGTATTACTGCGGTATGCCTAATAATACCATCTTTAAAAATGGCAAGATCAGTTGTACCACCACCTATATCAATTAATGCTACACCAGCTTCTTTTTCTTCTTGACTCAGTACTGCGTCAGATGATGCTAATGGCTCTAGTGTTATATTACCTAAATCCAATCCTGCACTTTTAATGCAACGACCTACGTTTTTAATGGAAACAACCTGACCAACTACTACATGAAAATTAGCTTCTAGCCTACCACCGTACATACCAACAGGTTCACGGATTTCAGCTTGCCCGTCAACTTTGTATTCTTGTGGTAACACATGAATAATCTCCTCACCTGGTAGCATAATCAATTTGTGCACTTGATTACATAACAAGTCTACATCTTCTTCTCCTATTACCTCCTCAGAATCTTTTCTGGTGATGTAATCGCTGTGCTGTAGACTTCTAATATGCTGACCGGCAATACCAACAACAACAGATCCAATCTTAAGACCAGAGTTTGCTTCTGCCTCTTCAACTGCCTGCTGTATAGATTTTATGGTCTGGGTAATGTTATTTACCACCCCTCTGTGTACACCTAAACTTTTGGACTTACCGATACCCAAAATCTCAATTTTACCATATTCGTTTTGTTTTCCGATTATGGCAACGATTTTCGTTGTTCCTATGTCTAAACCGACTGAATATTTAGTTTGTTCCATTTTATTATATTTTAGTGCACACCACCTGGTTATTGAATTCTAAACTTACTTCTGCATAATCCTCCAAGGTCTCATCCTTGTTCGCTTTGGCATAAAATGCCTTAAAATTGCTAAACTTGGCATCTAAATCTTCAATACCGCCTATGTTTACAACAAAATTGTTAAGCCTTAATCGTAACTGATATTCTTCTTCTCCTTTGATATGAATACCAATTACAGATTCCCGAAAAAAATCATCCATATTTATGTGTTCCAATATGACATAAACATCCTCAAGGCTTTTACCACTGATATTGCCTGTGATGATAGGAACTCTAGCCGAATGATTATTTGAAAGAGGCATTCTCTTTCCTTCATCGTCCAAATAGAACTTTGTGTTCCCTTCTATGCGCCCTATTGGTTT
Organism: Maribacter sp. Asnod1-A12; assembly: GCF_045063735.1. Taxonomy (NCBI): domain Bacteria; kingdom Pseudomonadati; phylum Bacteroidota; class Flavobacteriia; order Flavobacteriales; family Flavobacteriaceae; genus Maribacter; species Maribacter sp. Asnod1-A12. The sequence continues at coordinate 2,367,264 of NZ_JBEFNZ010000006.1, read as the reverse complement.
CCTTTGAACAATTTTAGACGTTAGCTGACCATCTATTGTTAAATAGACTTGTGCACTTTTCACCATTTCATTGGCCTCAAGGGCCTTTTCTACAGTATTCAAAACTATATTTTCTTTAGGCACATTATCAAGGCTACCGTAATTTTGTATTAACAATTTATTAACCGCTCCTTCAGTGAGGTACAAATTTTGATCCCCAATGAATTCTACCTTCATTCCCGTAACATTTTTAGCGCTATTACGCTCATTTGAAAAAGCATATAACCCCATGATTACTAGAACTAAAGCCGCTAACTTTATAAAATTCCAATTAACCTGCATACGACATTTCTTTTTTAATTTTAACAACTTCTAAACCTATATCTCCAGCTCCCATTGTTAGTAAAACATCAGGATCCTGTTTTTTTATTTCAGAAAGGATTTGTTCTTTCGAAATTAATTTTTTATTACCGCTATTTACCTTTTCCAACAACCATTCTGATGTTACCCCTTTAAGTGGTTCTTCTCTAGCGGGATAGATATCCAGCAACAATATATTCTGGAATTGCGACAAGCTTTTTGCAAACTCATCTGCAAAATCACGTGTTCTTGAAAACAAGTGTGGCTGAAAAATCGCCAATACTTTTTTATTCGGATGCATTTCTGCAACTGCTTCAAAAACAGCATTTATTTCTGTTGGGTGATGCGCATAATCATCTATAAAAACGAAATCATCATTTTTGATTTTGTACGAAAAACGCCTTTGCACTCCTTTAAATGTTGCTAATGCCTCTGCAAGGCGATGCGGTGGGGAACCTGCTTGCATCGCCATTGCGAAAGCTACCAAACCGTTCAACAGATTATGTCTACCTGGTTTGTTGAATTCAACCCCTTCTAGTTTAAGGTCAGGGGTCTCCAAATCGAATATGTAGGTGCCATGTTCTATTTTTATGTTTCGAATGCAATAATCCGAATCGTCTTCTATACCATAGGTCAACCCTTCTAAAGGCAAACCATTACGAACAAATAGTTTACCACCCGGTTTTAAGCGTTTGGTAAAATCAACAAATGTTCTTTCCAATTCTTGCGCATCACCATAAATATCGAGGTGATCAGCATCCATAGACGTAACACACGCTACATTTGGCGTCAACTGCATAAATGAACGATCAAACTCATCTGCTTCGACTACCGAATAGTCTATTCCTTCTAAAAGGAAATTACTATTAAAATCTTCTGAAATTCCGCCTAAGAACGCCGTCATTTTTACTCCTGTTTCTTTTAACAAATGTGCCAGAATACTAGAGGTCGTTGTTTTACCATGTGTACCGGCAACTGCCAAACAGAAAGAGTCTTTGGTAATTAAACCAAGTACCTCTGAGCGTTTCTTAATCGTGAACCCATTATTTAAAAAATACTGATATTCAGAGTGACTAGAAGGTATCGCTGGCGTATACACTACCAAGGTATGCTCTTTGTCATTCTTATATTCATCTGGCACTGCTTCAATATCATCAGTATAGTGAATATTCATACCTGAACCTGCCAATTCTTGTGTAAGCGGAGTTTCGGTTTTATCGTACCCGGCAACCGCTTTATCAATGAACGCAAAATAACGCGCCAAAGCAGACATACCTATGCCCCCAATGCCTATAAAATAAACCCTATGTATTTGCGTTACGTTCATTTTATTTGATCAATTTTTCTATTTCATCGCAGATATCAGATGTTGCATTTGGTAATGCCAACGACTTAATATTCTTTGATAATTCTTGTTGCTTTTCTGCGGATTTAAATACAGATTCAAACTCCGTTTTAAATGTTGTATCAAGTTCTTTCTCCCTCACCATAATTGCAGCATTATGACCAACAAGAGATAATGCATTCATGGTCTGGTGATCTTCCGCTACAACTGGCGACGGAATAAAGAATGTTGGTTTCCCAACCAAACACAATTCTGACACCGCACCTGCACCTGCTCTTGAAATGATGAAATCTGCAGCTACATAAGCTTTATCCATCGAATTTAAAAAAGCATGTACTTTAATATTCTCTGACTGATGCGATTTATAGGTTTCGTAATACCCTTTTCCACATTGCCATATCACTTGCAATCCTAATGCCTCAAAATATTCTAAATGATCGGCTACCAATTGGTTGATGCGTCTTGCCCCTAAACTTCCACCTAATACTAAAAGTGTTTTCTTATCGGCATTCAATTCAAAATACTGTAAAGCTTCATTTTTAGTAGCTTTCAATTCCACTAAATCTGAACGTACAGGATTACCCGTTTTTACAATTTTATCTTTAGGAAAAAACTTCTCCATGCCATCATAGGCCACGCATATTTTTTTCACTTTGTCTTTTAATAGTTTATTGGTAATACCAGCAAAGGAATTCTGTTCTTGCAATACACAAGGTATACCCTTAGTGGTTGCCATTTTTAACAACGGACCACTAGCAAAACCACCCGTACCAATTACGGCGTGTGGTTTAAACTTCGATACGATGCTATTTGCTCTCATTAAACTACTTATCAATTTTATTGGAAAAAGTAGATTTTTAAGGGTCAGCTTCCGCTGAATTCCCGTAATCCACAATCCTTCTATTTTATATCCTGCTTGCGGCACTTTCTCCATCTCCATTCTATCCTTCGCCCCTACGAACAAAAACTCCGCATCAGGATATCTCCTTTTCAATTCGTTCGCTATGGCAATGGCCGGATAAATATGTCCGCCAGTACCTCCTCCTGACAAAATGAACTTATAACTGCCCACTTAAAATCTCTAAAGGGTTCGTTTCATCTATATCAACATCATTGCCAGAAGCACTCTCCTGCGCAATACTTTTATTACTTGCACTTAAAATGATACCTATCGCCAAACAGGTCATCCAACTAGAGGTACCACCACTACTGATCAATGGTAAATTCTGTCCCGTTACCGGAAATAATTCTACCGCAACAGCCATGTTTATCAGTGCTTGAAAAACAATAGGTAATCCTACCCCTAGCACTAATAATTTGCTAAAGATCGATGCACATCCGTTAGCGACGACCACTATCCTAAACAACAGAAACAAGTAAAATAGCATCAAAATAAATCCACCTATTAAACCATATTCTTCAACGATAATCGCATAGATAAAATCTGATGAACTCTGAGGTAAAAAGTTCTTTTGCACACTTTTACCCGCTCCTTTACCCATTACTCCACCTGTAGCTATGGCTATTTTTGCTCTTTCTATTTGATAGGTTCCTTCTGAATCTTCAGGATTAGAGAAACTATCTATACGGCTCATCCATGTATCCACTCTATTTGGAAACAAATCCGGGAAAGCTTTTGCCGTTAATATGAATATGGACAAGCACACTATTCCCGTTCCTACGATTCCTAATAAGTATTTCATAGGATATCCTCCTAAAAAACACAATACCATAACCATGGAGAAAACAATGGCAGCAGTTGAAAAGTTAGCTGGTAATATTAACGCCACTACAGCAAATACAGGCAACCACAATGGCACAATGCTTTCTGTAAACGTTATTTTAATATCTCTAACCTTAGAGAAATAACGCGCCACATATATCATTAATACTACTGCCGCCAAGTTAGAGGGCTGAAAACCGAAACCTACCAAAGGCAGACGAATCCAACGACTGGCATTGGTACCACCACTTGATGTACCTTGCGCCAATACGAATATGAGCAATACCAACACTATGGGTAGCGCTATCATGGATAGCCCTTTAAAAAAGTGCGTAGGTATTTTATGTACCCCGTAAATTATTCCAAAGCCTAAAAACAACAGTATGGCATGTTTTACCAAGTGCCCAACCGGCGTACCACTACCTACAACATATACCAAATTACTACTGGCACTATATACTGGTAGAAATGAAAATAAGGCCAAGAGCGCCGCAATGGCCCAAATAGCTTTATCTCCTTTTATATTTTGAAATATATTCAACACCTTATAGGTTCTTTACACAGTTCTTAAATTGATCTCCACGATCTTCATAGTTCTTAAACAAATCAAAGCTTGCACATGCCGGTGATAACAAAACAGTATCGCCACGCTCCGCAATTTTATAAGCTACTTTCACAGCTTCTTCCATGGCATAGGTTTCTACCAATAGATCTACAGCATTACCAAATACATGCTTGATCTTTTCATTATCCTCACCTAAGCAAATGATCGCTTTTACTTTTTCACGTACCAATGGCATTAACTCCATGTACTCATTGCCCTTATCTACACCACCTACGATCCAAACAGTAGGTGTTTTCATGCTATCCAATGCGTAATAAGCAGCGTTTACATTCGTTGCTTTTGAGTCATTGATATATTCCACATGATGTATTTTCAACACCTTTTCCAAACGGTGGGGAGCCCCTTGAAAATTAGAAACACAAGCTCTTATCGTCTCCTTACGGATACCGACTAATTTGGCAATTGTTGCCGCTGCCATTGTGTTCTTTACATTGTGCTGACCTTCTAAGGCCAAAGTGTTCTTCGTCATGCTAATAGTGTCTGTTGTTGTTTTTATTATTATCTCGTTTTGTTCTATAAATGCGCCTTGTTCAACTACTTTATTCAATGAAAAGGGCATTAATTTTGATTTAACCGGGTGCTTGTTCAGCCATTCTACCAAAACTGTATCATCTGCATCATAAATCAAATAATCGTTTTCGTCTTGGTTTTCTGCAATTTTAAATTTCGATGCTATGTAGTTTTCAAACTCATATTCATACCGATCTAAGTGATCTGGTGTAATATTCGTAATCACGGCAATTTGTGGTTTAAAATCTACTATGCCGTCTAATTGAAAACTGCTGATCTCAAGCACGTAATACTCAAAATCATTCTCTGCAACCATTTTCGCATAGCTATCACCAATGTTTCCTGCCATACCCACTTTCAATTCGGCATTTGCCAAAATGTGGTTGGTTAGCATGGTAGTCGTTGTTTTTCCGTTGCTACCTGTGATACCAATAATTTTTGCATCTGTGTATTTTGATGCAAATTCTATCTCTGATATTACAGGAACACCTTTTGCCACCAACTGCTTTACCAAGGGTACTTTGTCCGGTATACCCGGACTCTTCATTACCAAATCGGCTTTTAGTATACGGTCTTCAGAATGCTGTTCTTCTTCCCAATCAATTCCAAAATGTTCAAGAACGTTTTTATACTTCTCTTTAATTTTTCCTTTATCGGATACAAATACATCATATCCTTTTTTCAATCCTAAAATGGCTGTTCCTACTCCACTTTCTCCTCCTCCAAGAACTACCAGTAATGCCATTATCTAATTTTTAAGGTCACTACAGTTACAATTGCCAATAGTATACCTACAATCCAAAAACGGGTTACGATCTTACTTTCATGGTATCCCATTTTCTGGTAGTGGTGATGTAATGGAGACATTAAAAATATACGTCTACCCTCACCAAATTTTTTCTTTGTGTATTTAAAATACCCTACTTGTATCATCACTGAAAGCGACTCCGCAAAGAAGATTCCACATAACACCGGTATCAATAATTCTTTACGCACTATAATTGCAATTACAGCAATTACGCCACCAATTGTCAAACTACCCGTATCGCCCATAAATACTTGTGCCGGGAATGCATTATACCATAAGAATCCAATCAAGGCTCCAGCAAAAGCGGTAATGAATACCAGCAACTCACCTACTCGTGGTATGTACATAATGTCTAAATAATCAGAAAAAATGATGTTACCAGATACCAAGGCAAAAATGCCCAGCGTAAATACAATGATTGCGGATGTACCCGCAGCGAGACCATCTATACCATCGGTTAAATTTGCGCCGTTAGATACTGCAGTTACTATCAAAATGATAATTGGTATAAACAGTAACCACGCATATTCTTTTGCTCCATCGCCTGCCCATGATATTAGACTACCATAATCAAACTCATTATTCTTAAAAAAAGGTACTGTTGTCATTGTCGACTTAATCTCAGCGCCTTTTACTTGTTCTACCGTATAGTCTTGCGTAATAATTGTTTTGTCATGATCACGCATGGTCACCTCTGGGTGAAAATAAAGTACTGCACCTACTATTAGGCCTAATACTATCTGCCCTAAAACCTTAAAACGACCTTTTAACCCTTCTTTGTTTTTTTTAAATACTTTGATGTAATCATCTAAAAAACCGATTGCTCCCATCCACAATGTGGTGAATATCAATAGTATAATGTAAATATTCTCTAACCTTGCAAACAGCAATACCGGTATTAATGTGGACATGATGATGATAACCCCACCCATTGTTGGCGTACCTGCCTTTTGCTTTTGACCATCTAATCCTAAATCGCGAATGGTCTCTCCTACTTGTTGCTTTTGTAGAAATAGAATTACACGCTTACCGTACACTGTTGCAATCATCAATGAAAACAGAATAGCCATTGCCGCACGGAATGTGCTGAACTGAAACAGCGAAGCTCCAGGCAACTGGTATTGTTTTTCTAAATATTCGAACAGGTAGGTTAACATATAATCTGTATTCTTGCTACTAAGCTTTGGTTATTTTTCTAAGCTTGCTAAAAGCTCTTTTACTATTTTAAAATCGTCGAAATCTATGCGTACGCCATTGGTCTCTTGGTAGGTCTCATGACCTTTACCGGCTACTAATATGATATCGTTATCGTCTGCTAGTTGACATGCCGTTTTTATGGCCTGCTCCCTATTTTCAATGGATAAAATCTTCTTTACATTCTGAGGTTCTACCCCCGCCTCCATTTCTGCAATAATTTCAGTAGGGGATTCAGTTCTAGGATTATCTGAAGTAAGAATAACTTTATTACTCATTTCAGATGCGATATTACCCATTACCGGACGCTTTGATCTGTCTCTATCGCCACCACACCCCACAACGGTGATGACGTTTTCATTTCCAGTTCTCAACGTGTTGATTGTCTCAAGCACATTTTTTAGGGCGTCCGGCGTATGGGCATAATCAACTATAGCCGTAATTCTTTTTTTTGATATATAATATTGAAACCTTCCATCCACATTCTCCAACTCACTCAATAAGCGAAGGGTTTCTAATTGCTCCAATCCCAATAAATCTGCTGTCGCAAAAATCGCTAGCATATTATAGGCATTGAAATGACCTATTAATTTTGTCCATAGCTCATGATCATTGATTTTCAACAATTGACCGTCGAACTGATTTTCTAAAATCTGTGCTCTGTAATCCGCATAGTTCTTTAAGGCGTAGCTTGCTTTTCTAGCCTTAGTATTCTGCAACATGACCAAACCATTCTTATCATCTACATTAGTTAATGCAAATGCCGTTTTTGGCAGTTGATCAAACAGTATTTTCTTAGTATCGCGGTACTCTGCAAATGTTTTATGATAGTCTAGATGATCATGAGACAGATTCGTAAAAATCGCCCCTTCAAACACTAAACCTTCGGTTCTTTTCTGGTGAATACCATGAGAACTTACTTCCATAAAGCAATACTCTACACCGGCATCGTTCATCAATTTTAAATGCTGATTGATTACCAATGCATCAGGAGTAGTATGTTTTGTTGGATAAACCGTATCATCTACCATAATCTTAATGGTGGACAACAAGCCTACTTTATATCCTGCTTTTTTGAATAACTGATATAACAAACTAGATACCGTGGTTTTACCATTGGTACCCGTAACACCTACTAATTTTAAATTTTTTGATGGCGTACCGTAGTAATTTGAAGCCATCAATGCCAATGCCTGATTACCACTTTCTACTTGTACATACGTAACATCATCTATCATCTCAGCTGGTAACTGCTCGCAAACTATTGCTCTTGCTCCTGCAGCAACCACCTGATCAATATATTTATGACCATCGGTCAACGTGCCTTTTATAGCTACAAAGGCATCGGATTTTTGCACCTCGCGAGAATCAAAACGAACTGATGCTATATCACAAGAGGTACTACCGCTAACAGCAGTAATACGCACTCCATATAATATGTCCTTTAATTGCATCATATTAATTCTAATACTATTTTTTTCACTGATTTTAAATCGGTGCCTTTGGTTATGGACTGTTTTTTCACCTTACCATTTCCTCTTACCTCTACTTCAATACCCAAATTCTCAAGAATTGCAACGGCATCCATACCACACATACCTTTTACATTTGGCATTGAAGCATATTTTGCTTGCGCCACCTTATAGTATCCTTGGTGAGAATCTTCATTTTTAGCGATCAAAACATTTTTTACATCTACCTCACTTGTTAAAGGTGATGTTGCATATACTTTTTGTGCTACAGATTTAAATACCGGACCAGATACATCTGCACCATAATATCCAACACTTTTGTCTGGCTTATGGATTACCACGATACAAGAGTACTTTGGATCATCTGCCGGAAAATATCCTGCGAACGAAGAAATGTATTCGTACTTAGACTTATCCTTAGACACATAGTTGGTTTGCGTAGTACCCGTTTTACCTGCCATAGAAAAATTCTTTGAATACATACGGTGACCCGTACCATGCTCCTTCTCTACGACATTCTTTAATATCTGCTGCACTTTCTTCACCGTAGATTGCGAGCATATTTCAGAATTCAACACCTTTTTATCAAACTTCTCAATCGTCTTGTTCCACTCTTTTACTTCTTTCAACAAACGTGGCTTTACCATTTCGCCATCATTTGCAATAGCATTATAAAATGCCAATGTTTGCAGCGGCGTCATAGATACTTCATAACCATAAGCCATTTGCGCCAATGAAAGACCTGACCACCCTTTATCACCTGGGTAACGCAATACAGGTTTTCCTTCGCCAACGACAGGCAACCCTAATTCTTTGTGAATACCCATGCTCATTAATCTGTTCACATATTTCTCTGGGTCATTCTTATACCCTTCATGAATCATTTTAGCAAAGGCAACATTTGACGATACTTCAAAAGCTTCTGACATGGTAATTTCACCATGACCTCCACGTTTCGTATCCCTAATAGTATGCTTATATAATTTCCAAGCTCCTTTTTCAGTATCTATTACAGAACTGGTATCTATCACCTTATCTTCCAAAGCAGCCACCAAATTCACTAATTTAAAAGTAGAACCAGGCTCGTGAGATTCACCGATAGCGTAATTCAATCGCTCGTAATATTTACCTTCTGAGGTCTGACCTAAATTAGATATCGCTTTTACCTCACCGGTTTTCACTTCCATTACGATTACCGTACCGTGGTCTGCTTGATATTTCTCTAACTGACCCAATAATGCATGGTGCGCTATATCTTGTATATTAATGTCTATAGTGGAATACACATCATAACCATCTTTTGGCTCAATGATGTTATCGTTACCAATTGGCTTCCACTGTCCTTTTGCAATTTTTTGCTTTAAACGCTTTCCAGAAATTCCTCTTAGGTATTCCCCAAAAGCACCTTCCATACCTACACGTGTATAATATCCGTTTTCATCTACACGCTCATACCCAACACTACGCTCGGCAATTTTACCTAAAGGATGCTCTCTTTTCGTTTTCTGCTCAATAATAAGTCCGCCTTTGAATGCACCTTTATTGAATAGTGGAAATTCTTTCACCGCCATGTATTCAGAATAATCCAAGTTTCGCACAATAAGCGCATACCTATTTTTATTCTCCCTAGCTTTTCTTAAAAGTTGCTGATAATGAGAAGATGTTTTTCCAAATTGCTTCGCCAGGGCATCTGCCAATGGTTTTACATTTTCCTTAAAATCTTCGTTGCTTACCGTTACGGCATCAAAACGAATAGTGTATTTAGATACTGAAGTTGCCAAAAGGCTACCGTCATCTGAATATAGGTTACCTCTATTCGGTTCAATGGTGAACATACGCTCGGTACGCGTATCTGCCAATGCCTGGTATTTTTCGCCATCTACAATTTGAATAGAAACCAGCTTAAACAACACAGCACCCGCAAAGAGCACCATGAAACCCGCCACTATGTAGAGCCTTTTTAATATGCTTTTATCCGTCGCTGCCATTATTCCTCCTCTTTTAAAGATTTCACCTTAATTTTCTGCGGGGGATTCTCTGAAGGATACAGTCCTTTTTCCGATATTTTACCGGTAATGCTCGATTCTAATTTTAGTTGTTGCACATCTGATCGCATATCTACGAACTCATTACGCAACTCTTTTACTTCTTCATTCAATAAAGCAATGCGGTGTACTTTTTGATCTGCACTATGAGAGCTACTGATCATAACCGTTGCCAAAAACGAAATGAAAATAATGAACAGCCAATTTTTAGGGGCGTCATCGCTCACCAAAAATTTACCCTTCAATAGGTCAAAAACACCTGTTTTCACTTTACTTTTCGCCATTACGCTCTGCTATTCTTAATTTTGCACTACGTGCTCTGTTATTCAATTTTATTTCCTCTTTAGTCGGCACTATCAATCCACCAACCTTTTTTAACGGTACATCTATATTGCCGTAAAAATCCTTTTCCGGCTCTCCCTCAAACTGTCCTGCTCTTATAAATCTTTTTACAAGCCTGTCTTCTAAAGAGTGGTAGCTAATTACACTTAGCCTTCCTTTTTCATTCAATAAACCAGGAGCCTGCTCCAAAAACTCTTTGATCACTTCTATCTCTTGATTCACCTCTATGCGAATCGCTTGATATATCTGCGCCAATATTTTATGCTGCCTATGTTCTGGCAAAAACTGCTTCAACACTGTTTTCAATGCATCGGTAGTCTGTATCTCTTCTTCTTCCCTACTGGCAACGATTACTTTTGCCATGGCGTTCGCGTTTCTGATATCGCCGTACTCGAACAACACTTTACGCAAATCATCATATGAGTACTTATTCACTACCTCAAAAGCAGATAGTGTATTGCGCTTGCTCATTCGCATATCCAAATCCGCATCAAAACGTGTAGAGAATCCTCTTTCCGCTTGATCGAACTGATGCGATGACACTCCGTAATCCGCAAGAATACCATCTACCTTCTTTATGCCATAGAACTTTAAAAACTGGGTGATGTATCTAAAATTCTCCGCTATCAGCGTAAATCTTGGATCACCTAATGTATTTGCTTGCGCATCCTCATCTTGATCAAAGGCATATAATTTGCCTTCTTTGCCCAATCTTTTCAATATCTCTTTAGAGTGACCGCCACCACCAAATGTCACATCTACATATATACCATCTTCTTTGATGTTTAAACCGTCTACCGATTCTTTCAGTAATACAGGATTATGATACATCTCCACTTGGTTTTTCACCTAACATTACACGCTTTGCCAACTTCACCTTCTCTTCTTTCGTTGCGTTTATAGATTCGTCATACGCCTTCTTGTCCCAGATCTCTAATCTTTTACCAATTGGTGCAATGACCACTTCTTTGGTAATACCACCTAATGAGATAATGTCTTTAGGAATCAATAATCTACCGGTAGCATCTACTTCTACTTGACGAAGCCCCGCAGTATACATTCTTATGAACTGTAGGTTTTCTTCATCAAACCTGCTCTTTTCGTTCAACTCTGCCATTACTCTGTGCCACTCGTAAGCAGGGTATAATTCTAAACACTCGCTCAAATATGATTTTTTGATAAAGAAGCCATCTTTTAGGATCGGAGCCACTTGATTGCGCAGCGCAACAGGGAGCATAATACGCCCTTTAGCATCAGCTTTGCAGTTAAATGTCCCAAAGAAAAAGATATCCAATTTGGTTGTGTTTAGTTTATATAACTCAAATATATAAATATTATTACCACATTTTACCACTAAAAACCACTTTGTTAATAAATTACCCCGCTTTTGAACACGTTTTTGCACTTCATCGGATTTTATGGGATAATTTTCCCACTCAGCCCCTAAATCTTGAAAAAGTGAATTCTTAAAGTTTCTTGTGGTCACCTTATCGAAAAGAGTTGTTTGCTATTCTCGGTAATTACCTATATTTGGACAATTACTGATGAGTAGTGCGCATGGAAAACGAATTGATCAACGACGGAGGATTTAAGTATATAGAAAAAGGCGAAGGAAAACCCATTATTATTCTACACGGATTAATGGGCGGACTCAGTAATTTTGAAGGAGTGAATACTTATTTCCCTCCTAAAGGTTACAAAGTACTGATTCCTGAATTGCCCCTATACTCAATGCCGATGCTAAAGACAACGGTAAAGAATTTTGCCAAATACCTTAAGAAATTCATTGACTATAAAGAGCTAGATGATGTTATTCTTTTAGGCAATTCTTTAGGTGGCCATATCGGTCTTTTACATACTAAATTATACCCGGCCAAAGTAAAAGCTTTGGTGATTACCGGTAGTTCTGGTCTTTATGAAAGTGCCATGGGCGACGGTTACCCAAAACGTGGTGATTATGAGTTCATTAAAAAGAAGGCGCAAGATGTTTTCTATGACCCGGCAGTGGCTACCAAAGAAATAGTAGATGAAGTTTTTGCTACGGTCAATGATCGTGTAAAATTGGTGAAGACCTTGGCAATCGCTAAAAGTGCCATTCGCCATAACATGGCGCAAGACCTACCTAGCATGAAAACCCCTACTTGTATTATATGGGGAAAAAATGATACGGTTACTCCGCCAGACGTTGCAGAACTGTTCGATGAGCTTTTACCTAATTCAGATTTATTTTGGATGGATAAATGTGGACATGCACCTATGATGGAGCACCCAGACCAATTCAATACCATTCTTGATGAGTGGTTGACGAAAAACAATTTCTAAATACCCTACGGATGAAAATAAAGTCGGCCGACTTTGTAATGAGCAACTCTGATGTTGCCAAATGCCCTAAAGAGCCTTTACCCGAGTACGCCTTTATTGGTCGTTCTAACGTGGGTAAGTCTTCTTTGATCAATATGTTGACCGAACGTAAAAGCTTGGCAAAAACATCTGGCAGACCTGGTAAGACACAATTGATCAACCATTTTAAGATCAATGAAAATTGGTTTCTGGTAGATTTACCGGGTTACGGTTATGCCCGTGTTTCTAAAAGAGATAAAAATACCTTTCAAAAATACATCACCAATTACTTTTTACAACGAGAGCAGCTAGTGTGTTCTTTTGTGCTTGTAGATATTCGCCATGATCCACAACCTATAGATATGGAGTTCATGCAGTGGATGGGTGAAAACGGAGTACCTTTTGCCATTATCTTCACCAAAGCAGATAAACTAAAACCGAAAGCTATTGAGCGCCAGGTAAAGCAATATCTGGACAAACTTTTAGCCGATATGTGGGAAGAAGCACCACCACATTTTGTAACCAGCTCTAGCCACCGTAGCGGTCGCGATGAAGTACTGGCGTATATAGATGATATCAACGAGAAGTTTTTTGAGGCAACGAAGTAGTTGTTCGTTGTTCGTTGTTCGTTGTTCGTTGTTCGTTGTTCGTTGTTCGTTGTTCGTTGTTCGTTGTTCGTTGTTTAACGCTGCGCGTTTTTTGTAATAAGTACTTGTTCTAGTGTTCAGTTGACAGTTGGCAGTATCAGTTGGCAGTAACAGTTGGCAGTAACAGTTGGCAGTAACAGTTGACAGTAACAGTTGACAGTAACAGTTGACAGTTTTTTTAACGCTGCGCGTTTTTTGTATTAAGTATTAAGTACATAGCTGTTTGTGTTAGTTCTTTGTACTTCGTACTCAGAGCTGTTCGCTTTATGCTATTCTCTTTACACTGCACATCCACTACTTAATAGGTTGTACACTTATTACTTTGTACTCTTTAATTACTTATGACTTCATACGCTGTACTTTTTACTCTTTAAAACCGAAATGTCACTTCGAGTGGATTTTTTACTGAAGCATAGCGGAAGTGAAAAATTTGTATCGAGAACCTTCACGTGTTCCAAACCTGTTCTCGATACAAATTTCTCGTACCTCGAAATTCACTCGAACTGACAATGGTACAACCAACAACTGCTTACTGTAACCGTTTACTGAAAACTGGCACTGCCAACTGTAACTGTCTATTGAAACCAAAATGTCATCCTGAGCGCAGTCGAAGAGACCGGAACAAGTATCACTTCGGCTACGCTCAGCGACCGAGTAAGACTGAAAACTGAAACTGCTTACTGATCACTGAAACTGCCTACTTCACCAATAAGATCTTCCACCGTCTCCATAGCGTTCAACTTCTCGGCAGACACCAACACTTCTAGGTCATGATCTGTTTCAACCAGTATAATAGGATAGGTATACTTATGCCCAAATTTGCTTTTATAATTTTCTTGGAATTCATCTTTATGAAAGAATTCTAACTCGTAGCCTTTTGCTAACAAGCTCTCTCTAAACCCTTTCCACTGTTTGTTCTCGGTAAAACTGCCATAGGTTAAACTGCAGAGATTGCAGTTATAGGTAGCTGGGTTAATGATTTTATGGGCGAAATCTAGCATTTTACTGCCCGTATCGCTATTGGCATTATAGATAAATAGAATTTTCTTTGACATGACCTTTTTGTCGTAAAAATACCCAAACCATACATAATTTTTTACCAATTATGGTTTCCCGTAATGCAGAGTGAAATGTTAATTGTAGGTTTATTCTTTAGTGGTATATTAGAGGTGTAATTACACATATTTCTGAATATAGGGGAATATGCGCAAGTGTGCATATACACCATAGTTGGGCATCATTAAAAGAAACATCGAACATTCAATGAAAGTAACCGAACCAAACATAGATTTTGAAATATTAATTGACGATTCATTTATAAATTTAAAGTCCGAAGAAGAAATTAAACACATTGAAAATAAAAATGTTTTAAGTCTAATAAATGACTTCGCTGATGGAAAATGGAGGTTTCGTAAGTTTCAAGAATTTATTTGGGATAATATAGCAGAAACAGCACTTTCTTATCAAGACAGAATGGCGTTAATTGACAAATCACATTCTACTTTAACAGAAGCAGCTAAAAAATTAAGACTAACTGACCTTTCAAAGAATCAAGATGGACAAGGAAGTGAACTAGCAGAAATAATATTATATGGATTTATGAAACATCATTATAAAGCCTTACCTGTTGTTCCTAAAATCTTTTACAAGCAAAACCCACAGGATAATGCTAAAGGTGCTGATAGCGTTCATATAATAGTTAATGATGATAAGAGCTTTACAATTTGGTTTGGGGAAGCTAAATTTTATAATAGTATAGAAGATGAAAGACTCTACAGTATAGTTAATTCAGTTGAAAATTCATTGTTATCTGATAAACTTCAAAAAGAAAATAGTATAATAACAAATGTCTCTGATTTAAATGATTTATTGAAGGACGATAGCGAATTGCTAAAGCAAATCAAAGAACTGCTTTCATCAAAAACGTCAATTGATGATTTAAAGCCAAAATTACACATTCCAATCCTTATGTTATATGAGTGTAAGATAACAGCAAAGAGTGATTCACTAACGGATGAATATAAAAAGGAAATCGTTCAATATCATAAAGAAAGAGCCGAATCCTATTTTAAAAAGCAAATAAAAAAATGCAGTATATCAATATTTAAATATTCGGAAATCAACTTTCATTTGATTTTATTTCCTGTACCTGAAAAACAACCGATTGTTGATAAATTCATTCAGAATGTACAGCATTATAAAAATCAAGATTAATTCGCAATATGGATATTTTCAAAACCTGCCATACAATAAACACCTATTTAATTGATAATCAAGAATCAATAGCAAGAGATGAATTAATCAAACTTTTAGACTATCATCAACAAAATGATATTCAATATTCAGAACTAGTAAATCATCTGATTAAAGAAACTGGTTTGTATCCATATATAGATTACGATAATGCAAGTTGGCAAGATAGATTTGTCTATGAAGTATTTAAAGTAGATACTGGAGATAAAGAAATACCAACTCTACATAGAGAACAATCTAGTCTTTTAAGAAAATTAGTTGAAGGTAGAAATATTGCCGTTAGTGCACCTACAAGTTTTGGAAAAAGCTTTGTAATTGATGCTTACATTTCAATCAAAAAACCAACGAATGTTGTTATAATAGTTCCAACAATTGCATTAACAGATGAAACAAGAAGAAGACTCTATAAAAAGTTTGCGCACGAATATAAAATAATTACAACTACAGAGGTTGAACTTGCAGATAAAAACATCTTTATCTTCCCACAAGAACGTGCTATTAATTATGTTGGAAAAATAGAACACTTAGATATTCTCATAATAGATGAATTCTATAAAGCTAGTTCAAAATTTGACGCTGGTCGATCGCCTACTCTTGTAAAAGCTATCTTAAAACTCGGTAAAGTTGCAAAACAACGTTATTTTTTAGCACCAAATATTAGTCGTTTAGAAGAAAATCCGTTCACAATCGGAATGGAATTCTTCTCTTTAGATTTCAATACTGTTTTTCTTGAAAAACACGATTTTCACGAAGAACTTAAGAATGATGAAGAATTAAAAAGCTTAAAATTACTTGAAATTCTGAAAGAGAAACAAACTAAATCTCTTATTTATGCTGGGACTTATAAAAATATAGAAAGCCTTTCAACATTATTGATAGGCAGTAATGTTGAACAAGAACGTGAACTACTTAATGGATTTTCATCTTGGTTAAGTAAAAACTATTCGTTTAATTGGAGCCTTACGAAGTTAATAAAGCGAGGAACAGGAATTCACAATGGTAGGCTTCATCGTTCTTTAAGTCAAATCCAAGTCAAACTATTTGAAGATCCAAAAGGCTTAAACAATGTTATTTCTACTTCCTCTATAATTGAGGGCGTAAATACTTCTGCCGAAAATGTAATTATTTGGGCAAATAGAAGTGGAAAAGGAAGAGCAAGATTAAATGACTTTACCTATAAAAATATTATGGGGCGAAGTGGTAGAATGTTTAAACATTTCATTGGGAAAATTTACATTTTAGACGTGCCACCTAAAGAAGAACAAACCCAACTAGACATACCATTTCCAGAAGAAATACTTGGTGATTTAGATGAAAAGAAGTTCGCAAAAGAACTAACGAGTGAGCAAGTCGCAAAAATTATAATGTACAAAGAAGAAATGGCTTCTATTTTAGGAGAAGAAGAGTTTGAAAGGTTGCAGGCTCAAAATATTTTCCAAATAAGTGATGCAGAATTGATTAAAAAAATCGCATATGACATGAAAAACGACCCAAATAGTTGGAATGGGTTAGGATATTTAAATTCAATGAATACCCAAAATTGGGGTAGAATGCTATTTAAAATAATTCGCTTACAGCCAGGTGGTTGGGAAGCAAGCTACACACAATTTGTAGAGTTTGTCAAAATCCTTAAATACAATTGGTTTAAACCAATACCAAAACTCTTAAAAGAATTAGAACCGCACGAGATTGGTATTGATGATTTTTTCAAACTAGAAAGAAAAGTTACATTTAAATTAACTTCATTGTTAAGTGATGTCAACATCTTACAAAAAGAAATATTAAAAGAAAAGAATTATGATATTTCTCGTTTTGTTTCATTAGCATCAAATGCGTTTCTTCCAACGGTTGTTTATCAACTTGAAGAATTTGGTTTACCGCGAATGATTTCAAGAAAAATACATAATGAAGGGCTTATTGATTTTCATAAAAAAGAACTGAAATTACACGATGTTTTAGCAAATCTAAATGAAATTGGCTTCAAACGAATTTCAACTATCGAAGGAATCGATAATTTTGATAAATATATTTTAGAATATTTCTTTGTTGGAATAACAGTTCGGAATAATAACGATGCCCAATAACGTATACAAAAAATAGCGGTTTTGGTACTTAAAGGAAAGATAAATAACAAAATTAAGTTCAATTATAATCTGAAAAGTTAGTGCTTGAAAATCCGCTACTTTCCATATACAGAGACGTAAACATTATTTTAAAAATATCTGTAACAAATAAGAAAAAATCTAATCTTTAAAAAAACATCTCCAAAATGTGCAAACGTATTAGATTAAGATTTTTAATTTTCATTTCAATTTCTTCATTAATTTCTTGTCAAATAAATACTAACGAAGATTCTTCAGAATCACCTTCCTCTTCAAGCAATGACTCCACGAAGACTGAAGTTCTATTAATTGGAACATTTCATTTTTCAAATTTTGACCCCAGTAACAATATAGATATTATACAAACGAACGAAGTAGATGTCTTGACCAAAAAAAATCAAAAAGAGCTTGAATTAATTTGTAATAAAATCGCAGAATTTGGTCCTAGCAAAATATTTGTGGAATATCCCTTTTCAAGACAGACAGAATTAGATTCTATTTATGAGCATTTTGTTCCAGGAGATTTTGAACTTAAAGAAAGAGACGAAGGAGATCAGTTATCATTTAGAGTTGCAAAACAATTAAAACATAAAAGAATTTTTGGTTGTGATTACAAAGACTCTTCTTTTCCAAATAGCTCGATGATTAAAAGTATGGAAACTTCCAATCAACAAGACTTAATTGCTTTAGATGAGATTAAAGACAAACAATGGGAATCTGAATATAATGCTATCGTAAATAAAGATCAATCTTTATTAGATGTTTTATATTTTCTAAATTCTGAACAAGAAAGAAAAATTGATAGAGCTTGGTATTTAAATTTTGCAAATAAAGCAGGCTCTGTAAAAGATACCATAGGAACTTTTTTGGCATCAGAATGGTCTAGAAGAAATTTGCATATATATTCTAAAATACAAAAGCAGGTTACTGATAAAGATGAAAAAATAATGATTCTCTTAGGCTCAAGCCATATTGCAATACTAAAAGATTTTATAGATTATAATCCGAATTGGAAAACAGTTGAATTAAAAGACTTACTGGAAAAAAACTAGTGTTGGCAAGTTCGTTCACCAATACAATAGAATTAGGCTAAAGATTATAAAATCTGATTCTTTTAAATTCTTAATTTCCATTTCTTTAAAAGACAACTTATCATTTATAAAAACGTTAGCTATAATTCAAAAAAGCATAAAAAATGGCAAATAGAAGTTATTTATATAATCTTGATTTCAATAGACTAGATAGAGCAAAGACTCCAGAAGATTCTGTATTAAGTGTGTCTGAATATGCTTATGAAATTCCATTGTCTTATAAGATATTATTGAGCAACGATACTTTAAATAGCAAATCTGTTCTATGGGATTACGAACACCCCATAACCATAAGTGGTGACGCTTATAAGGGAAAAGACAGTCTTTTTAAATTTTTGGACAGATTACAAACGTTGCATTTATTTGAACCCAAGTACCTTAAATCTGAAATTGAAAAAACAAAACAGTTTTTCAACGACAATAAATTCGATTTAAAATACTTCTTTCTTGAAGGTGGGGAATTGTACGAAATGGGAAATGAACCATTTGAAGAGCAAAACCTTGAAGTTTTTAATGAAGTAACGCAAATAGGAAAAACTATTGAAAATTTCATAAAACATGTGGAGTCCGTAAACAAGGAAATAGCGCATTTGGTATCGCAAAGAGACCAAATGACAAAGAAAGGTTGGTTCAAGAAATCAGTACCTGTTTTGTCAGAGAAAGAAAAAGCACAGATAGAGAAAACAATTCAAAATAAACAAATTGAAAAAAGAGCGCTGCTAGGAATTGATAATTGGTCAACAATACTTTATTTTCAGTTCGACAAATAAACAACACACCTTCCCACAAACAAAATACATGGAACAACAAGGCTCAGATATCATTGAAAATAGATACCAAAAATTTATAAAAACGGTTTGCGACACAGACATTGTTTATGCACTACAAAATCATGAAGGCTTTGCAACCTCAGCTTCTGCGCATTATGAAAATGAACGTGGCAAACCTGTTGACATTCTATGTTTTTGGGGAGAAGGTGCTAGAGCTAAATCTTGTACCATAAACCATTGGGCGAACTACCAGATTACAGAAATAGCATTAGTAGATTTTATAGAAAATTGGGGTGTAGGCATGGAAAATGACGGCATATTAGCAGGTATTGAATTCGACCAAAATATGTTTGGCTATGAAGCCAAACCTTTAGATTTAATTCTTGCCTTAGTTGCTGAAATAAAAGCGACCAATAAAGATTTACCGCTGCAAAAATTTGAAAATCTTGCTGATTTAGAAGAACAGGCGAAAGAGGCGAATGGGTAAATTATAATTTAATAAAACGCTATTTAGATGATGATGGCGGGTATACATCTTTGTATTAATTAATTTTTACCCCATTTAACCAGAAACCAACCACATGAAAACACCACTAATTTTAATGGCTTCGCTAATTCTATTCTTATTCGCTTGTAGTGAAACTCAATCGTCAAAATTCAAAGACGACGGTGTATCGCTTACCATACCAAAAGGGTGGCAAATAACCGATCAAGAAAACATGAACCACCAAGGTTACTTACTATCTATTGAAAAAGATGGTTTTGATTCTAGCGGTCTTGTAACTATGACATGGATCAATGCAGAAATTGACCTTAATGAATGGAAAACGAACTACAAAGAAGATTTTCTTAATAATATAATCTATGAAAATTCTAATTTAGTTTTTGAAGACCCAACAGAAGATCATTATAACAATATTAACTGTACTTCAATTAAGTTTAATGCAAGCCTTCTAGGTATAGAACACGATGGTGTCATTTATTTTTTTTATGAAGAATATAAAACTTTTGCAATTTTAGTACAACAAGCAACTGAAGATGCTATGGTAAACAAACCAGGGTTTGATATCATTGAAAAAAGTTTTGAGATTGAATAAATAAATATTATAAAATTTAAAAATCGGGTTTGAAGCCTTATCTTTTATTATTGCTATAATTGCCGCATTTGCAATTAACACATCAAATAATTAAAGTTGTAATTCAAAAATGAAAATAAAAATAACGTTTGCCCTTTGTTTATTTTCGATAGTATTTTCAAATGCACAATACGATTGGAGATTAGGAGAAGTAGTTCTTAGAACCAACGATACAATTAAAGGTTTTATAAAAATTCCAATGGTCGTTAGAGGTAAATCAACCACTAATAAAAAAGTGAAATATAGAAAGAATCTTTATGCTAAAATTTCTAAATATGACCATACAAATGCCATTAAAATTTTATTTAAAGATAAAAAAGGCAAAATCTCGTTTTTTGAATACATAAGAACTTCGCCAGATAAAGTACAATTATTAAAAATAATGTATAACAGTGATAAGTTAAGGATATACGCAAGAAAAGTAGCGCATCAAGATGTAGACTATTTTCCTGATGGTACACCCTTTTCTAAATCAGTTGAGCCAGATGACTATAATCAATTTTATGCACAACGTAAATTTGAACAAAATGCTACACTATTAATTAAACATTTGGGTCAGGAAATCCTTAATAAATACTTTCGCAAAAATGCAATGAAATATTTTTCAGATTGCCCAGAATTAGTTTTAAGACTTAAAAATAAAACGATAAGAGCTTCAAGTATTATAACAGCTGCCAAAATCTATAATAAATGTGAATAAACAATACTTTACTTGTTTCTATTCAAATTTCAAATCATTTCTTTATATCTCGAAGACATTTTCCTCCATAATATCTTCAATATAGAATACGTGTTTAAAAAAAATAAAATAATGCTACACCTCATCGTCGGTAATACAGGATCAGGTAAAACCACCTACTCAAAAGAGCTTAAAAAGAAAACCAAAGGCGTGCTCTTTTCCATAGATACTTGGAACAATACGTTGTTTCTACCCGACAAAACTGAAACTGACGGATTAGAATGGTTTTTAGAACGTATTGAGCGGGCGGAGGAGATGATTTTAAATGTAGTTGTACAATTAGAAGAGTCACATACAGACGCTATTCTAGATTTGGGCTTATCTAAATTTGAACATCGCGAGAAGTTTAGAGCTTTTGCAGCTTCTAATGGATTCGATATTAAACTTCATTTTTTAGACATTTCTAAAGAAACCAGATGGCAACGTGTACAACAGCGTAACACCGAAAAAGGAGCTACGTTCGAGTTTGAAGTTAGCCAAGAGAATTTCGATTTCATGGAAACCTGGTTTGAACAACCTACCGAAAATGAACTAATAGATAGTGTTGTTATCAACGAATAACACTAATTTCGCGCTCCACATTTTTTAGCGTTTACTATTTACTAAAACACTGCTTCAACCAACTCAACCATTTGAACGTAAAACATACCTTCGTCAACTTTTTTCTTAAATCCAGCAGCAAGCACGAATGCCACGAGGTACTTAGCAAATGGAACGCGTATTACACCGCCTTATCCAAAAAACACCAACAGTTTTTTGTGGTGAGAACTTTGTTGTTCTTAAAGACTACAAATTTTGGCGCTACCGAAGGTTTTGAACTTACTACAGAAATGAAACTGGTCATTTCCAGTGCTTTTGTTGAGATTACTTTTGGTCTAAAGCAAGATGTTTTAAGCATCTTTAAAACCGTATTCGTTACTCCGTCTTCGTACGCTTACAAGGGCAGAGATGTTTTGTACGATGGTGATGTAAATACGGTGACCAAGCGTGTAAACATGTCATGGCCTGCCGTAGAGAAGGGTTTTATCATAAACGATGACGGACTAAACATTGCCATACACGAATTCAGTCATTGCCTGATTATTGAACATGCTAAAGGTTCCTACTTCTCTAAGGTATTCAATGATACGGATCTTAACGCTTGGAAAGAATTGGCAACCAAAAAAATACCGCTTATACGCGAAGGTAAATACACCATTTTCAGGGATTATGGTGGTACTAACCTAATGGAGCTTTTTGCCATTACGTTAGAAACGTTTTTTGAGCAACCTCATGAGTTTTATTCATATTCGCCTACCTTTTACCGTACCACCGCAAAGGTGCTAAAACAAGACCCACGGAACGGCAAAAATCCGAAGTAAAAAAGAAATTACATAGGGTCATAATTTTATCTAACACTATAAGAAAATACGGAACAAAAACGAATCGCTCTTTCCGTAACCTGAGAAGTGTCATAGTTTAGCATACCAATGTTTTATACTATTGTAAAAACACGAGCATGCAAAAGGTATCTTTCTCCGAAAATTTAGATTTTAACGATGATAAAATAGTCACCAAAGTTCTTTTAGAAACTTCTTTCTCAAAAGAGATTAGAATTCTTTTAAAGAAAGGGCAACT
This sequence comes from Maribacter sp. Asnod1-A12, assembly GCF_045063735.1. Taxonomy (NCBI): domain Bacteria; kingdom Pseudomonadati; phylum Bacteroidota; class Flavobacteriia; order Flavobacteriales; family Flavobacteriaceae; genus Maribacter; species Maribacter sp. Asnod1-A12. The sequence goes on along the minus strand of NZ_JBEFNZ010000006.1, from coordinate 2,344,166 downwards.
CATGAAAGAGCACAAGGCTCCTTTTTCCATTATCATCCATATAGTTGAAGGGAGTATTGACTTTGGTGTTGAAGCCAAAGTTCATATGCTAAAACAAGGAGATATCATTACCTTAGCTGCCAATGTTCCGCATGATCTTTTAGCAAAATCCGACAGTATTGTACGTCTTACCCTTTCTAAACAAGATGCCGCTGAACGAGTTGAAAAAGTTGTTGCCGATTCATAAAAAGAGACTATGACCCAAATTACCAATAGAGAAGATGTGCGTGTATTGGTACATACCTTTTACGATAAAATACGGCAAAACGAAATGCTAGGACCCATTTTCAACGGACATATTACCGATAAGCAATGGCCTACGCATTTAAGCAAACTCACCGATTTCTGGGAGTCTAATCTTTTTGGTGTCCGCACGTTTAGGGGAAGTCCGTCTAAGGCTCATGTCAAGGTCGATAAAAATCTTCATCATTCCATATCACAAGACCATTTCGCACAATGGCTACAACTTTGGTTCGAAACGATTGACGAACTTTACGAGGGCGAATTGGCCACGAGAGCTAAAGACATGGCCCGCAGAATGTCTACAGGGCAGTATATTCACATTTGGCAGAGTAGACCGGAAGAGCTTAAGAACTAGATTTTAGGGGGTGGGATTTAGTAGGCAGTTTCAGTGTTCAGTGTTCAGTGTTCAGTGTTCAGTGTTCAGTTTGTTAGTGAGTTAGTGTTTAGCTACTTCTAGCTATTGGCTATTGGCTAAATACAAATTAAATATAAGTCTAACATCTATACTCTATTTTCTATCCTCTATTTTCTCTATTTAAACTTTACAATTACTTATTACTTTGTACTTAATACTGATTCTAAGCTTCTGATAAAAAAGTCTATTCTCTATATTCTAACTTACAATACTTACTTCATACTTTGTACTCTTTACTTAATACTTAATTTAAACCCTCTACCATTGACGAAGCAAGTATGCCAAATCTATTTCGTAAATTGAACATGAAACATTTTTCAAATTGAAACTTCTATGGACTACCTATCCCCTACCTATTTTTTTGATTATGAAAGTGATGAGATACAAGATTTAATATCAGATTTTAAAAACACTTCACTTTCCGAGAAAGAAATTACTATCGCACTTTACAACAAAGTGCGCGATACATGGCGATATGATCCATATAGCTTAAGCTTCAACAAAGAAAAATACAGAGCCAGTGAAATAGTAAAACGACCAAAGGGTCACTGTATAGATAAGTCTATCATCTTAATCGCAGGACTTCGTGCCCTAGGTATACCCGCTAGAATTCACTTAGCGAAAGTTAAAAACCATATTGGCGTAGAACGATTAATAGAGAAATTCGGATCGAACGAACTTACGCCCCATGGCATGGTAGATGCTTTTATAAATGATAAATGGCTGAAACTCTCCCCTACTTTCAATACATCGTTATGTGAAATGCTTAATGTTGCTCCTTTAGATTTTGATGGTGAAAATGATGCTGTTTTACAAGAGTTCAGTGCAGACGGAACGCAATTTATGGAGTACCTGGAAGACTACGGTCACTTTGAAGATGTACCTATGGAATTTATGGAACGGAATGCACGCGAGCACTACCCCAATATTTTTGATACCGGAACCAACCAGACGGAGTTTCAGTTGTAGGTTTTAACAAACTTTAATATTCAAAATTTCACCAATCTACTTTACAGATTATTTTTTATAGTACATTCGATGGAAAATACAATTCCCTTGAAAAAATTCATATTTACTTTATTCATAGCATTTTCATCTTCATTGGTATTTGCTCAAGAACCAATGGCATGGACGCCAGATTACGAATTACAATTGAGTGACTACCAATCTCCAGAATCGGAAATTGACTCTACACTTACCTCCTATTCTATCTATTCAGGTGCTAAAATTGATTTTAGTTTTAACATGAATTCGGTCTCTTTCATGTTCACCAAAAACTTCAACGACAAAGTAAAAGCTATTTTTCAAAGAAATTTGGCTGTTTTGGTTGCTCCAGATTCGTTGACCGCAAATCAATTACTACAATTTGGTCGGTACGATTTTGATCTGGTAGAGCTATACTCCAGAAAAATACGAAAGAAAATCTACGAGGAAAAAGGTGCTTTTAGCGACGCTAGTTTATTTCAACCTATTTTCAATCAACTACAAGAGGAAATGAACACCGTAAGCGCCCAAGTCTTTAAAGCCACCGATTTTGGGAAAGATGCTGAATTACTTCAAAAAGAACATAACAAGGTGATTGATGAAATCAATGCCCTTTCCGATTTTTGCATGACCTGTAAGCCGAAGAAGAATAGGAAATAGTTGATGGTTGATGGTTTTTTAACGCTGCGCGTTTTTTTGTATTAAGTAATAAGTACGAAGTATTAAGCCGTTCGGAATATCTTTTGTCTATAAAAATTGGTACTACGCACCTTTTACTATGGCAAAATGAAATGTCAGTTAAAACTTTATACTCAATAGATTACTACATTGCTAAAAAACCCCTCGCAAAGACTTAATACTTAGCACTCTCAACTATATCAAAACGAAATGTCAATTCGAGTGAATTTTCAAAGCATGAGAGAACTTGCATGCCTGCCGATGTGCAGGTATCGAGAACCTTTACGTGTACCAAACCTGTTCTCGATACATTTTCTTTTAGAAAACACTCCTTTAGATTTGTTATCTAGAATTAGTAAATTAAAAACGGAAAAGATACACTATCAAATCACTCCGAGTTCCAAGCTCATAGTTCGATTCAGATCTTTTCCGTTTATGATAAAACTCAAATTAGAAATTCGGGATATAAAGCCCATTATAAAGGAGTTGAGTACTATCTATTTAATCAAGTAAACCAAATTTATGAAAACAGAATTAAAGTTCATCGGAATTGATGTAAGCAAATCCACTTTGGATATTTGTATTTTATCCGACACAACGGAATCCCTGGTCATTAAAAATACCAAACGATCAATCTTTAAATACTTTGGACATCTGCTAAAAAACACTGCTCACGAATATCATATCTGTGTTGAGAACACAGGAAAGTATTCCTGGGAACTAATGAGGATACTTCCTAGTATGAAGTGTAGTTTTTATGTCGTAAACCCATTGCATTTGAAGAAAAGTCTAGGACTTGTACGTGGTAAAAACGATGTTATAGATGCCGTTAGGATAGCAAGGTTCATTCGTAAGAACCATGATGAAATGGATTGTTACATAGAAAAAAGAAAAGTACTGGAATCCCTACAGGTACTAATGTCGGAAAGAAAATTCAGGGTCAAACAACGCAAGGAAATCAAGACCAAAAATAAAGAAATACTTGTTTTGGACAACGCAAAGCTTGTCAAATCGATTCTCTCTAAAAACCAAAAGCTGATAAAGGAACTGACCAAGCAGATCGGCACTATAGAATTAGAGTTAAAACAACTTGTCGACTCTTGTCAAAGGATTAAGAATATGGCTTCACAGCTACAGTCCATCCCCGGTGTAGGTCCCATATTGTGCTTAAACCTAATTGTAAAGACCAATGAGTTCAAAACTATAAAAGAAGCGAGAAAATTGGCTTGTTATGCAGGTGTAGCTCCTTTTGCGAACACCTCTGGAATATCGGTATTCGGAAGGAACAAAGTATCTAATCTAGCGGACAAGGGACTCAAAAAACTACTCCATTTAGGTGCTCTGAGCGCAATAAGATTGAATAACGACCTAGCTATATACTATCATCGAAAAGTTAATGAAGGAAAAAACAAAATGAGTGTAATAAACGCTGTGAGGAACAAAATCATTCATCTAGTTTTTGCTCTGATTAACAACCAAACATTTTACAAAAACCGTTTGGCAACGTCATAGAAATCGAACTGACATTGTCATTATAAAGACCACAGATTGCCATGTTGCGAAACACAGCTCCCAATGATGTATACTTTTTACTTAAGACTTTGTACTTTGCATTTAAAACCTCTCAGCACAACTCAGCATCCAAAATCCACAATTGAGTAACTTATCTTCACTTCTGAACAATGATTACTTCATCTTTGAGCAACATAAAACAAACCGACCATGGAAAACATCATCGAAATATTTATTTATATACACGCTTTTTTTGGCGGTGTGGGGCTAATAACCGGTATTGCAAGTATCATTGTTAAAAAAGGAAGGCTAAACCATCAACGGCTGGGCAAATGGTTTTCTTGGTCTATGATTATTAGTTCTGCGATTTCTTTGGTGATTGCGAGAATGCCCAATCACATCAACACCTTTTTATTCTTGATCGGTATTTTTACCATTTACATGGTATTGGCAGGTAATAGAGCGCTTACATTTAAATCTGTCAAAAAAACAAAAGCAAATTTGACCGATATACTAGTTTCAGCAATTATGGCTGTTTGCGCGCTATTAATGATCGGCTTTGGTGCTACCGGACTTTTACAAGGTTTTTCTCACAGTATCCTATTTCTAGTATTTGGTCTTACCGGCCTCTTTTTAACCTTTGGCGACTACAAACTATTTAAGACCACATTAGAAAACAGAAAACTTTGGCTCATAAATCACCTAAGCAGAATGTTAGGCGCTCTAATAGCCTCGGTTACTGCATTTATAGTTGCAGGTATGCACCAAGATAATCTTTGGGCATGGCTTACTCCCTCCGTATTAGGAACTGCCTATATTATTTACTGGATAAAAAAAACAAAAGGAAAAAAGAAGTTGAAAACCGCTTAGCCTTGATCTTTAAGATTTAGGTTTTCTGCGAAGTAATCACAGAAATCTTTCATCGTAGCAGTCATTTTATCGTCTTGAGTCGCCTTTAAGAAAGTGTCGGTCAAAGAAACTAAAGTCTGATGAAAGAATGTTTTCATTTCATCAACAGGCATATCTTTTGTCCACAAGTCAATTTTTAAAGACTCTTGGTTCTTACTATCCCAAACGGATAATAACATTGCCTTGGCCGCTTCATTTTCTATACCACCGTCTTGTGCAGACCAGTTTAATGTTTCCGGAATTCTATTCTCATCTAATCCTACGCGCAGTGTAATTTCTGAAGTATGTAAATCTGCCATCTAATTTCTCGGTTTGTAATTTGATTTCTTAAATATTTCATCCGCAGGCATTGGCATTAATTGCATCATGCTTACATCATTGTTTTCCATAAAGGCACGTACTATTTGCCAGCCTATATAACGACCTAACCTTCCTGGCGACTCATTGTCCAACTCTAATCCAAATTTAGAAAAGGGTGCTGGTTCTAAAAATCGTTGATTTAATTTGTTATCGGTGCTATATAGATATTCGTTCTCTATAAAGTTTCTCCACATAGGCTCTTCATTTGCTATAGCCCAGTCTATTTCTTCTTGAGAATATCCTATCTTATTACCATCGCTAGCCTCCGGCATCAATTTATCCTTAAGGTAGAGTTCTTTTCCAAAATAAACCATACGGGCAAGGTATGTGCGGTCTCTAGGCCTTGGCACAACTTGCTTGGCAAATGCGCTTGCAACATCACTAACTAGATAATTACGATCTAAAGATTGTGCTATGTAACGCTGAAATCCACCATAGTACTTATGCTCAGAACCTAAATAATTATCAAGGCTAATAAATAACAAACTATCGGTTAAAATGATTCTGTTATTATAATCAACATCATTGGTAACCGTAAGCACCTTTGGCACTTTATACTGCGGAAAATAATATTTGATGTGCTTGAACAACTGAACCAACCCCTCTTCCTCATCTTCAAAACTACGAAAGGCATTACCCACTTCTTGAAATAACTCTATCTGAAGCGAATCCTGCATTTTAGCAATCCAAACACTATCTGGTGCCGGAAACAAGTACGGATATGTTTTACGTAATGCCGGTAAACCTTTTTCACCAGAAGCGGCGAACTCACGATCAAATCGAGAAATCTTGAGGTCCATCGGTATGGCGGCAATCTCTTCGGCTACCTTATCACTATCATTACAGCTAGAAAGAATGAAAAAAACTGATAATAGTATAAAAATAGGTTTGACCTTGGTAAGTATTTTACAATACATTTTATTATTCACAGTGTTCAACTTATTTTTAGGGCAAAGTTAATTGATTTTACTAAATAATTAGAGCGGTATGCAAACGGAAAAGGTAATTGAGCACATTGTTAAATGGTTAAAAGATTATGCTACAAATGCAAAACAGAAAGGTTTTGTAATTGGCGTGTCTGGCGGAATTGATTCTGCCGTTACTTCCACCCTCTGCGCAAAGACGGGTTTAGACCTACTTTGTCTAGAGATGCCAATTCACCAAGCGGAGAACCAAAGTGATCGTGCTTCTAGACATATTGACTGGTTAATTGCCAATTTTCCGAATGTTAGAAGGCAACCTGTTAATCTTACACCGGTATTCGATAGTTTAGTGGATGCACTACCAACGGTTGATAATGAAGAAGACAGATTTATGTCTTTAGCCAATACAAGAGCTCGTTTACGTATGACCAGTTTGTATTACTTTGCCGCTCTAGAAAGATATTTGGTAGCAGGTACAGGAAATAAAGTGGAGGACTTTGGAGTAGGATTTTATACCAAGTATGGCGATGGTGGGGTAGATTTGAGCCCGATTGCCGACTTAATGAAAACCGAAGTATATGCCATCGCTAAGTTTCTAGGAGTAAATGAAGAAATTATTGGTGCAGCACCTACAGATGGATTATGGGGCGATGACAGAACTGATGAAGATCAAATCGGTGCTTCTTACCCTGAACTAGAGTGGGCAATGAACATGAAAGATGAAGGTAAAACAATACATGATTTTGAAGGCAGAAAGAAAGAGGTTTATACGATATTCATGAGACTGAATACAATGAATCAACATAAAATGCTGCCAATACCTGTTTGTGAGATCCCAAAAGAGTTAAAATAACAACTCAACTAAGAATCAAGGTATTAAATCGAAAATAAAGTCCAAAATTATACGTTCCTAATAAAATAATGCAACTTTGACTTCTAATTTAGAATTTTAAGCCTTACATTGCATGTAGTCTTTTTAGACAGGATAGGTTCTAAAATCTATATAAAAAATTAATTAATGATCAAAGTTTTAATAGCGGACAACCACCCTATCATAAGAATGGGAATAAGAAAGGTTTTAGAAGCCGCTGAGGGATTTGAATTGATCGACGAGGTAGCTACTACCGAAGAGCTTTTTGAAAAACTCAAAGACACAACCCCCGATGTGGTCATGTTAGAAATGGATATTCCAGATATAAATGGAATAGCGGCATTGCGCAAGATCAAGAAAGATTATGCAGACGTAAAAGTTCTTATGTATAGCGGTCAATCTGAAGATGTATATGCCCTTAGCGCCATAAGAGCAGGAGCTTTCGGTTATTTATCAAAATCTTCTGGTGTAGAATACATAACTGCAGCAGTAACCAAAGTAAGTGAAGGTAGCATGTTCATCACAAACGAACTTGCACAACGTCTTGCTTTTGATGAAGGAACTAAAAAACCAAGAAGGTTCTTTAGAAAACTATCAACTAGAGAAATAGAAGTATTAAAACTTTTAGCTAGTGGTAAACGTAACAAAGAAGTTGCATTAGGCTTGAACCTAAATGAAAAAACAGTTAGTACCTATAAAGCTCGTTTAATGAAAAAATTAAATGTAGATAACATGGTAGATTTACTACAACAGGCAAAAGCCTTAGAATTGTACTAAATTCTTACAACTGTTACAAAACATAAAGACCTGCTTTTAGCAGGTCTTTTTTATTTTACATATCCATTCCTAATCAAGAAAACACCCTATTTAATTTTTTGTTTAGTAACTTATTCAACTGAATATAATTCATAATTTCCTCAATCGCTTCTCTATTATCTGCATTCATATCTTCGGTAGTATTCTGTAGAGCGGTCATTCTTTTTTTTATTAAAAAACAACGTAAAGTTAAAATAGTCTCACTTACCAATTGGGCTACACCAATTTCCTTTTTCTTCGGAAAAATTTCTTTACGCTCCCAATTATGTAAGGTATAGCGTTCCTCTTCCATTAATATTGAAGAAATTTGATTTGCCATATCTTGCTCCAAACTATTTACAAAAGCAGTAATTGAAAATTCTTCTTTAGTATTAAGAGCTTCTATTAATCTCGCATAAAGTTTACGAAAGTCTTCATTGGCCAATTCAATTTCATCCTCCTGAAGATCTAAGTAAATTTTCTCATAGACCTTTATCTCTAATAATTCTGGCTCTAACACCAAATCACCAGCATCATTTTCCTTTAACACCAAGTCTTCAAACTCTTCTTTATAACTACCATACAACATTAAAGATTCGATGATTTTTCGCTCTAACAAGTACTGTACATCAATTTTTTCTTCTTTCTTACCTTCGGTATTGCGAACAACATCAAAAGCTTTCTGTTCTTCTTTCTGTTGTACTTGCGCATTTTTCTCTTCTTTCTTACCAATTTGGGCAAGAGTATTGAATAAAACCGCTTCAGATATATTCATGATCTGGGCACACTCTTGTATATAAATCTCTTTTTGAATACGATCGGGAATCTTAGCTATACTGTTCACAATATCCCTTACCGTATCCGCCCTTTTAATTGGGTCGTTATCCGCCTCTTTTACAAGTAGTGACGCCTTAAACTGTATAAAATCTTTAGAGTTGTCATTAAGATAGCTCATGACATCATCTAGCTCATTATTCTTGGCAAAACTATCTGGATCTTCACCTTCTGGGAATGTACATACACGTACATTCATACCCTGCTCCAAAATTAAATCTATACCACGAAGCGATGCACGCAGACCTGCCGCATCCCCATCAAATAACACAGTTATATTTTTGGTCAATCTGTTGATCAACCTAATTTGCTCTGGCGTTAATGCCGTACCACTAGAAGACACCACGTTATCAATACCACGTTGCGCAAACTGAATAACATCCGTATAGCCCTCTACTAAATAACAATTATCTTCTTTTGCAATAGACTGCTTTGCATGGTAAATACCATACAACACCTTACTCTTATGGTAAATCTCACTTTCGGGAGAATTCAGATATTTGGCTGCCTTTTTATCGTTTGTTAAAATACGACCGCCAAAACCTAGTACACGACCACTTAATGAGTGAATAGGAAACATAACCCGTCCTTTAAATCGGTCAAACTTTCTTGAACCATTTGGGTTGTTCGGATCTTCTTTTACAATAGTGAGTCCCGTTTTTGAGAGGTATTCCAGTTTATACCCCTTATCTAGTGCTGCAGTTGTGAAACCATCCCATTGATCAAGACAATATCCTAATTCAAATTTCTTAATAGTTTCATCTGTAAAACCACGCTCTTTGAAATAGCTTAAACCAATTGCCTTACCCAACTCAGATTCCCACAACATTTCCTTAAAATGTGTTTGGGCGAATTCAGATACCAGATACATGCTTTCGCGCTCACTGGCCTGCTCTTTTTGTTCGTTAGACTGTTCAGTCTCCTCTACTTCAATATTATATTTCTTTGCTAAATACTTTATAGCCTCAGGATAGGTGAAATGCTCGTGCTCCATTAAAAAAGCAACCACATTACCCCCTTTTCCACTACTGAAATCTTTCCAAATCTGTTTTACGGGAGATACCATAAAACTTGGGGAACGTTCATCTGTAAACGGACTAAGACCTTTAAAATTAGAGCCTGACTTCTTCAACTGTACAAAATCACCAATTACCTCTTCTAAACGAGCGGTTTCATATACTTTATCTATGGTAATTTTTGAAATCATAATCCTCCCTTAATCCCTCCTAAGGAGGGAAACTCTATTATTAATATAATTTATAAAAGTATTAAAAATAGAATAGCTATAATAGTTTATGTAACAGGATGTAATTTTTTAATTTTGCAGTATGATTCTATTCTTTGGTACTAGACCTGGAAAGCCCAAAACTAAACATCTTTTTAATTGTGAATGCCCGTATTGTAAACAACGAGGGACGTTGATAGCTGTTATCCAAAAGAACTACTTTCATATTTTTTGGATCAAGCTTTTTAAAATTTCTAGTACTACTACCATAGAATGTAGCCACTGTAAACGTGGTTATTATGAGAATGAGTTTACCGAAGAGATGAATTTAGAACTTTCTAAAACAACTGATTAGCTGCAGTAACCGGGAATTAAACACGGCACCACAGCTAATTTGATTGATGAATTTCTTATTTAAAGGTCAAAACGAAGACCTAAGGAAACATTTCGTTGTTCTACAGCTGCATCTTTAAAAATAGGATTTAAATCATACTTCACATATAATAGAAAACCGTCAACACCGGCGTAGGCACTTAAACCATAAATTAAATCATTGGTATTATAGCTACGCTTCAACTTATCCTTTACATTATCACCGTCAAGGTTGTATTTTAATTTTTGACGTGTGCCTAAATTAAATCCTCCATAACCCCCAACTCCGACTCTGAATTGGTTCTTTAAAGAGTATCGCATCTTTTTTTCGCTTGTACTCTGTTTTGATGGTCCAAACTCGAAATGCATAGGAAAAACCAGGTTATCCATTCTGAATTTCGACTTGTCTAACTCATAATCGAACTCTTGAAGTTCGGACTGTCCATTATCTAAAGAAACTAAATACTGATTATCCTTCGGTTTTAAACCGTTAAACTGAAATGAGAATCCGTAATTGAATCTTAAGAAATTTGTATTTTTAAATACTCTGGTACGCCACTGCCATCCCATTTCAAAAAATCTACTACCGCCTATTTTATAAGGTGAATCATTAAGAGACCGACCTTCAACTATTGCATTATTTAGACCCACTGCAATTACCAAATCTGAATATGTTCTTCTATCATAAATAGGTTCTTTTCTATTCTGGTTTTCATTAAGTCTAAAACCCAGTAGTTTACCTCCATCCTTATCATCATCACCAAATCCGATTTGAAATGCAAATTTATAATTCAAGGTATCCAATTCTTTCACTTCACCGTTGTTCCTTTCTAGCAATGAAATTTTATTGTTGATAATAGCGATTCTATCTTCAATATTTAACGCATGCTTTTCAGCTGCTTTCATTTTCAAAGCATCCGCCTCTTCTTGTGTAATTTCTCCACCCTCTAACTGTTTTACTATTTTCGCTATTTCAAATTTTAATGCTTCTTTCTCTTGCCTAGTAACACTAAGCTTCTGCTCATTTAAAATATCGATCGTCTTTTGATAATCTTCTTGCGCTACTGAATTTTGCACCATAAAGAGTGTCAGCAACACCATTAAATACATTGTAATTGTTCTCATTTCGATTTTGATTTTTTTGATGAATAAAACTCCGCTCCCTGTCCCTATAGCATTTTATAGAGATGTAGGATAAAACGATTTGTGATTGATTAATTATTGCGGTCTGCCACTGCAGTTCGCACTTTTATAAAACCGGCTTTTAGGGAATCAAAAATTTGGTCTCGGAAAGATTGATCAAGTTCTTCTTCAACCTCTGTCAACAAAGCCATAGCATCGACAGTATTATCTGTATTAAATATTCGTTCTCTTAAAATTTCATCTTGTGCCCGTTTCAATAATGAATCTACTTCTGCATCTGTAACCACGCTACTTTGCTCCAAAACATCTACTTGAGCTACTATATCCGCAACTTTTAAATTAATGATTTCATCTGATACTTTTAATTTTGTATTGGAAGCATCTGTAGAAACATGTTCTACTGCAGCTACTTCTATAGCATCATTTAAATTGATATTCTCTTTTGTATTAGAAACTTCAACTTCTACCTTTTCTACAGGTATACTCTTTGGCTTAGTTTCTGTTTGCAGAACAACTATGTGTTCTTCTTTAAGATGAGCTGGGTCTTTAATGATTACTTCTTCAACCTTATCTTCGTTTTCTATCTCTACCAATTCTATTGGTGATTCGTTTAACTCATTAGTACCATTAAAATAAAATAATGCAACACCCAACAACACTATAACGCTAGCGGCAACACCCATCCATAAATACACAGGTTTCTTCTTTGTATCATCATCTTTTAATTCTGATGCTATTTTAGACCACCCATTTTCTGACGGATTAATCTCCCGTTCTTGAAACTTGGTTTTTATATGTTTTTCAAATTTATCGGTTTCCATACCCTATAATATTTTGTTGCCTTAATTGATCTTGAAGCAATTTTCGGGCTTTTAATAACTGAGTTTTTGAAGTGCTTTCGGTTATAGAAAGCATTTCTGCAATTTCTTTATGCTTATACCCTTCTACGGTATACAGCACAAATACCATTTTATAGCCTTGTGGTAAAGCATCTATCAATTGTTGAATATGCTCTGTATCTAAATCCGTACTTTGCGATATTTCTTCAGATTGATTCTTTTCGTACACCTCATCATCATACACTACAAACTGTTGTTTTCGTAAATAAGAGATACTTTCCCTGATCATTATCCGCCGTAACCAACCTTCAAAACTACCTTCAAACTTAAATGTATCTAGCTTGTTGAACATTTTTAGAAAACCTTGCACCATTACATCTTCTGCAAAATGAATATCTTTAATATACTGACGGCAGACACTCAACATTTTTGGAGCATGTTTTTTATACAAACGCTCTTGCGCATCGCGGTTACCCGATGTTGCTTTTTTAATGAGCTGCTTCTCGTTTTTATAAAAAGGTATAATTTTCAAAATATTGGTTTGGTCTTCTATTAGCATAGACGCAGAAGAAGAACATATAGTTGCCTGAAGATAAATAAAAATTAAAAATAATTTGCAACTAACTGAAATACAATTAATTAAACTTAAAAATTATTAATAGAAATATTTACTTTTTACGATCTACCACATAGTTTACCATCAATTCCAATGCACTTTTGTACTCAGATTCTGGATATTCACTTAGCAGTCCCAAAGCCTCATCTTTATACTGTAACATTTTAGTTACCGCATAATCCAATCCGCCTTTATCCTTTACAAAAGCAATAACTTCCTTGACGCGCTTTTTATCTTGGTTATGGTTTTTGATAGAATTGATGACCCAGCTTTTCTCTTTTTTGGTACAGTGGTTTAGCGCATATATTAATGGCAACGTCATTTTTTGCTCTTTAATATCAATACCGGTTGGCTTTCCTATTTGTTTGGTTCCATAGTCAAAAAGGTCATCTTTGATTTGAAATGCCATTCCGCAGAGTTCTCCGAATTTCCTGAAAGTTTCTACATCTTCGCTTTCTGGCTTTACTGAACAAGCACCGAGAGAACAGCAGGCTGCTATCAATGTTGCCGTTTTTTGTCTGATAATATCATAATAGACATCTTCGGTGATATCTAAACGTCTAGCTTTCTCTATTTGTAACAACTCACCTTCGCTCATTTCACGAACGGCAACAGAGATAATTTTAAGCAAGTCAAAATCTTCGTTATCTATAGAAAGTAAAAGACCTTTAGACAACAAGTAATCGCCTACTAAAACAGCTATCTTATTTTTCCACAGCGCATTTATGGAGAAGAATCCTCTACGCTTATTACTTTCATCAACCACATCATCATGTACCAATGTTGCGGTATGTATTAGCTCTATAACCGATGCTCCGCGATAGGTACGCTCATTCACCTCTCCGTTATTCAGCATTTTTGCCGTTAGAAAAACGAACATAGGGCGCATTTGCTTTCCCTTGCGGTTTACAATATAATGGGTGATTCTATTGAGTAGTGCAACCTGAGAGGTCATTGAATCTCTAAACTTCGATTCAAACAACTCCATTTCCTGATAGACAGGTTCCTTTATTTGTGCTACTATTTTCAGTTGCTCTGTATTAGAACGCTAAAATTAGTCAAAAGCTAGCATTTAACAGTACTAGGAAAGGAGATAATGGTTTAAAGGGATTGGTTGTTGGTTGTTGGTTGTTGGTTGTTGGTTGTTGGTTGTTGGTTGTTGGTTGTTGGTTGTTGGTTGTTGGTTGTTGGTTGTTGGTTGTTGGTTTAAACGCTTCGCGTTTTTAGTATTAAGTATAAAGTACTAAGATGTTACGTTAGCAATTACTCCAGTAATTCATATTACTTAATACTTTGTATTTTCTAAGTTTAGCTTTGCTAAATATAACACTTCGTAACAAGTCTGTTTTCTAAACTCTATATTCTCTTTTCTAACTTCAGACTTCCTACTTAATACTTTGTACTCTTTACTTCTTACCTCGCACTAATTACTTTGTGCTTCTAACTTTTATTCGCCAACTGTCCACATGCGGCATCTATATCCTTTCCTCTAGAACGACGAACGGTTACTACTATATTATTCTTCTCCAATGAATTTACGTAGCGGTCTATGGCTGCGTTAGAGGCTTGTTTGAACTCCCCGTCATCAATGGGATTATATTCTATAAGGTTTACTTTTGATGGTGCAAAACGACAGAATTCTACCAAAGCATCTACATCTTTTTGTGTATCGTTAATTCCGTCCCAAACTACATATTCATACGTAATCCGACTTCTTGTTTTTTCATACCAATACTGTAAAGACTCTCTTAAATCGCTTAAGGTAAACTTGGCATTGAACGGCATTATAGAAGTACGTATTTCATCAACTGCGGAATGTAAAGAAACCGCCAGTTTGAATTTTACTTCATCGTCTGCCATTTTACGAATCAACTTTGGCACACCAGAAGTGGAAACGGTAATTCGCTTTGGAGACATTGCCAATCCGTCAGGGGAAGTTATCTTATCAATTGCCTTCAAGACATTGTTATAGTTCATTAAAGGCTCTCCCATCCCCATAAAAACGATATTGCTTAATGGTCTTTCAAAATACAATCTACTTTCATTGTCAATAGCAACTACTTGATCGTAAATTTCATCGGGATTCAAATTACGCATTCGTTTTAAACGAGACGTTGCACAGAACCTACAGTCTAAACTACAACCTACCTGACTAGATACACAGGCAGTGGTTCTTGATTTTGTAGGAATCAAAACCGACTCCACAATTAAATCGTCATGCAAACGAACGGCGTTTTTAATGGTACCGTCACTACTACGCTGCATTTGATCTACCTTAATATGGTTGATAACAAAATTAGCTTCTAGCATTTCCCTGGTTTCTTTTGACAGATTCGTCATTACATCAAAAGAATAAGCGGCTTTTTGCCATAACCATTCGTACACCTGGTTACCACGAAAAGCTTTGTCACCATTAGAAACAAAGAATTCCCTAAGCTGCTCTCGCGTTAGTGCCCGGATATCTTTTTTCTTTATTTCTTCCATCTGTTTAAAGGTAGGTATTACTAGTGATAAAAATCCCGCTTTCTCAATATGTAGATAAAGCGGGATTTTAACTTTGTCCTTATAAAATAAGGTATGCTATATACTTAGATAATCAACATGGCATCACCATAAGAATAGAACTTATAGCTTTCCAATATTGCTTCTTTATATGCTTTGTTCATTAAATCATGACCCATAAATGCAGATACCATCATCAATAATGTAGATTTTGGTAAGTGAAAATTGGTAATCATGGCATTTGCAATACTAAAATCATACGGAGGGAAAATGAACTTATTCGTCCAACCTTCATATGTGTTCAATGTTTGCTTAGAAGAAACCGCACTTTCCAATCCACGCATTGCAGTTGTACCTACAGCACAAATACGACGCTTCTGTAACTTTGCATTATTAACGATTTCCGCAGCTTTTTCATCAATGAACATTTCTTCACTGTCCATTTTGTGCTTAGAAAGATCTTCAACCTCAACTGGGTTAAAAGTACCTAAACCAACATGCAATGTAAGCTCAGCAAAATCAACACCTTTAATTTCCAAACGCTTTAATAAGTGCTTAGAAAAGTGAAGACCAGCAGTAGGGGCAGCAACTGCACCTTCATGTTTTGCATAGATAGTTTGGTAACGACCCTCATCTTCTGGCTCAACATCTCTCTTTATATACTTAGGCAAAGGTGTTTCACCTAGCTCTCTTAGTTTTCTTCTGAAATCTAAGTAAGCACCATCATATAAGAAACGTAATGTTCTACCTCTAGATGTAGTATTATCAATAACCTCAGCTACCAACGTTTCATCATCACCAAAATATAGCTTGTTACCAATACGTATTTTACGTGCTGGATCTACAAGAACATCCCAAAGACGTTGCTCTTCGTTCAACTCACGTAAAAGAAAAACTTCTATACGAGCACCTGTTTTTTCCTTGTTACCGTATAAACGTGCAGGAAAAACTTTAGTGTTGTTCAAAACCATAACATCACCTTCATCAAAATAGTCGATCATGTCTTTGAACATCTTGTGCTCAATTTTTCCGGTATCTCTGTGGATTACCATTAATTTAGACTCATCTCTATTTTCAGATGGATGCTCCGCCAATAATTCGTCTGGAAGCTCAAAATTAAAATTTGATAATTTCATGTAGCTGTTATATTTAATGTAGCAAATTGCGGCTGCAAATATACAATCTGCAGATAGGCCTTGTCAAGTAAAACACTAATTATAATTCTTTTATCCCGAAATCAAGCTGTTTTAAGTCGTTCCAAAAATCTGGATAAGACTTCGAAACTACTTCTGCATCATTCACAAACAGCGTAGTTTTCATAGCCAATGGAGCAAAAGCCATAGCCATTCTATGATCGTTATAGGTATCTATAGCTACATTTGCATTGATTTCAGTACTTGGCACTATGGTAAGCGTTTTATCTGTTACTGAAATATTCGCCCCCAATTTAGATAACTCTTTATTAAGAGCTTCCAATCGATCGGTTTCTTTAATTTTTAAGGTATGTAGACCTGTTAAATGGCACCCTACTCCTAACCCGAAACACGTTACCGCAATTGTTTGTGCAATATCAGGTGCGTTGGCCAAATCGATTTCATTTTCTGTCAATACCTTTATGTCTGTCTTTTTTAAGGTAACCTTATTTTCGCCAAAAGTAGTTTCTACACCAAATGCCGTATAAATATCCGCAAGAACGCTATCTCCCTGAAGACTCTTCTGCTTGTATGCAGATAACGTGATTTCAGTACCCGGAGCGGCAAGTGCACAAATTCCATAAAAATAAGATGCTGAACTCCAATCAGATTCAACCACCAATGTTGTTGCCTCTACCTTTGCTTTCGGCGCTACTTTAATCGTATTACCTTCAAAAGAGGTTTCTACACCTATTTCTTCAAGTAATGCCAAGGTCATTTTTATATAAGGTACCGATGTAATTTTACCGACCAGTTCTAATTCCAGTCCGTTTTCTAAACTTGGTGCAATTAACAACAAAGAAGAAATGTACTGACTGCTCACATTTGCAGGTAAACTTACTTTATCTTTTACAATACGTTGACCTTTTATTTTTATAGGTGGATAACCTTCATCTTGAACATAAGAGATTTCTGCCCCTAAGGTTCTTAATGCTTCTACAAGAATTTTTATGGGTCTTTCGGTCATTCTTTTAGATCCCGTAAGAATAACATCTTTACCTTCTTGAGAAGAGAAATACCCCGTTAAAAAACGCATTGCCGTACCCGCATGATGAATATCTACCGTACCTTCTGAAATTTCCAATCCCTTCGCCATTACCTGGGCATCATCGGAATTTGAGATATTCTCTATTTTGATATCCGGAAATAATGCCGCCAATAATAAACTACGATTAGATTCACTTTTAGAACCTGTAATAGTTATTGTATCTTTTAATTGATGATTTGACGGACCAGTTAGGTGAAGTTTCAAAGCGTATGGTTTTAAAAATAGAACGCCAAATATACGCCTATTTCAACTTTTTATTGCTGTGATGACGGTCATGATCACGCTTTGTTTTTAAATCTAACTTTTTATCAAAAGCTTGTTGCAAATCGATACCGGTTTGATTGGCCAAACACAATACCACAAACATTACATCTGCCAATTCTTCGCCCAGATCTTTGTTCTTATCAGATTCCTTTTCGCTTTGCTCACCATAGCGTCTAGCAATAATTCTAGCGACCTCCCCTACTTCTTCTGTCAACTGCGCCATATTCGTCAGCTCATTAAAGTAACGAACGCCATGTTCCTTGATCCAGTTATCTACTTCTAGTTGCGCGTTTTCGATATTCATTAATCTTTATTTTTTGTATCTATTAGTATAGTCACAGGACCATCATTCAATAATTCGACCTTCATATCTGCCCCGAATATACCTGTGCCTACTTTTTTGCCCATTTTAGATTCCATAGTGCTAATAAAAGCTTCGTACAATGGTGTAGCCACTTCTGGTCTTGCAGCTTTTATATAAGACGGGCGATTGCCTTTTTTTGTACTGGCATGCAATGTAAACTGACTGACAACTATTGCATCGCCTTTAGTAGCTAGAAGTGACCTATTCATAACTCCGTCTTCATCATTGAAAATACGTAGGTTTGCTATTTTATTCGTTAACCAGTCAATATCAACTTGGCTATCTTCATTCTCAATTCCTACAAAAATGAGCACTCCTACATTTATGGAACTGATCTTTTTCCCTTCAACTGTTACACTTGCTTTTGAAACTCTTTGCAGTACTACTCTCATTTTTTATCGTCATGTATATCTACCCTATAATTCTCGTCTTCGCCTTTTATCATCTGTAAGTAACTATTATATCTACTCCATGCTATATCACCATTTTCTAAGGCATCTTTTACAGCACATTTTGGCTCGTCTACATGAATACAGTTATTGAATTTACAATCTTGTTTCAGTTCAAAGAACTCCGGAAAATAGTTTCCTATTTCCTCTTTTTCCATATCTACAATCCCGAATCCCTTAATACCCGGAGTATCTATAATTCGGGCATTAAAACTAAGGTCGAACATTTCTGCAAAGGTGGTTGTATGCTGACCTTGAGCGTGCTGTTGAGAAATTTGTTTGGTCTTAATATCTAAATTTGGTTCAATGGCATTTACCAATGTGGATTTACCTACACCTGAGTGACCGGAAAACATAGAGGTTTTACCTTTCATCATTTCTTTGACCTTATCTACATTCTTACCTGTAGCCGCAGAAATACCAATACAGGTATAACCTATATTACGATATAAGGCTGCCAAAAACTTAATCTCATCTAACTCCTCTGTAGCATATGTATCCACTTTATTAAAAAGTAATACAACAGGAATCTCATAAGCTTCGGCAGTAATTAAAAAACGGTCTATAAAAACCGGATAGGTTGGCGGGTTGTTCAACGTAACCAATAAAAAAACTTGATCCAAATTGGCTGCTATGATATGGGTCTGTTTAGAAAGGTTTACCGACTTACGTATAATGTAATTCTTGCGGGTTTTAATTTCATTGATTATACCGATGGTATCATCACCAATAGTCTCGACCTCAAAGCGAACACTATCACCAACAGCTACCGGATTCGTACTTTTTATTCCTTTTATTCTAAATTTTCCCTTTATTCTACATTCATAAAAATCACCATTCTCTGCTTTAACAGTGTACCAACTTCCTGTAGATTTGTAAACAATTCCAACCATTTATGTAAAATACCTTCCTTTTATACAAAGTAACTGCTTTAAATATAAAAATTGATATAAATTTGAAATTAGAACTATATTAATAAATAACAACCAAAATCAATAAAATGAAATTCTTTAAAAAATTATTACTAACGTTAACCTTATCGGCATTTAGCTATGGTGTCGCTCAAGAAACTATCACTAATGAATCTGTAGTACAAATGGTCGAACTTGGGTTTGACGATTACATGATCATCGATAAAATAAATACTTCTGATGTAAAGTTCGATGCTTCTATTTCCGCTCTTGGCGAAATGAAAAATGCCGGTGTATCTTCTGAAGTTTTGTCTTTAATTATGGACAAGTCTAAGCAGAACACCATGTCTAAAACGGGTATTTATTATACCGATGCCAGTGGTGAAGATAAATTAGTACAACCAAGTGTATTCTCTGGTTCTAATTCTAACCAAGTAGCACAGAAATTAGTTTCTGGTTTAATAAACGCGAAGAAAAAGGCACAATTACCAAAAACAAAATCGAACAACGTTATTCACCAAAGTCAGCCTGAATTCACTTTCATCTTTGACCCTAGTGTAACTCAAGTGGATAACATGCAAAACAACCAAGGTGGCGATACAGGTATCTTTAACTGGTGGTTTAGAATGGCAAGCAACCCGAACGAATTTGTTTTGGTAAAACTTACGGTAAAAGAGAAGAAAAACCTTAGAGAGGTGATAACCGGCAAAAGTAGCTGGATTACTAGCAGTAGTGGTATAGACCCTAAATATGCACTTAACTTTGCTATCGAAGAAATAGAAGGTAACAAGTTCAAAGTTACTCCTGACACTTTAGAGCCAGGTGAGTATTGCTTTATCTACCAAGGTCAAGTACCTCAAGGTAGAGAAAACCAATCGGTCTTTGATTTCTCTATTCAATAGAACAAAATCAAATAATTTATAATTTATCCTGATGCTTTGAGTATCAGGATTTTTTTGACTACTGGTTTTCTGGTAGATTTTTTTAAGGGTTTTGTATCATTTTATAAGAATAAATTGGGCAATTTTTCCTAATCTTCATTATACTTTTTACTTTCATTGCTTAATGAAAAATCTATTAGAAAAATCGCCATCATGAAAAATATCATATTATTCAGTTTTAGTGCCCTTTTGGGAATCACCACAATTACAGCACAAGAATACAAGGTTATTACTAGTGTAGAATCTATTGTTCCTAGTGGATTAGGTAGATCACGCATTATTGATGCAAATGCAGATAGGGATTTTAAAGAATTTACTTCTGAGCAGACCGAGGAGGATAATACCAGAAATAAATCTAAACGTGGCGATATTCGTGTAAAAGATTTTGAAGAAACTAAATTACTTAACTTTTACAATATTGCAGGAATCCGTTTTCAGAACATTGCCGCTAACGATGCGCTTATTTCTTCTAAACTAAGTGATATGTCACAAAATGGATGGGAGCTTGTTTTTGTCACCAGTGGTGTTGAAGCAGATGCGGGAAACACTGATGGACAAGGTATTTTCATTACCCGATATATATTTAAAAGGTAAAAAGTAGCATAAAAAAAGCCCGGTATTTACCGGGCTTTCTAATCTATATTTGTGAAACTATTGCGCTAAGTTAATCTCAACACGTCTATTCTTCTGCCTTCCATCTTTATACATATTCGTAGCAATTGGCTTACTTTCTCCATAACCAACAGCTGTTAACCTAGCCGAAGAAATACCACCATCTATTAAGAATTGTAAAACCGCTTGTGCTCTACTCTCTGATAATTTTTGATTAGTAGTTTCTGAACCTACACTATCGGTATGACCTTCTATGGTGAAATTAGCATTTGGGTATTCGTTCAAAATACTAATAATATCAACTAAAACAGGTCTAGATTCATCTTTAAGAGTCGATTTACCTGTCGTAAATAAAATTGTTTTGGCATACTCGTTCAATGACTTTTGAACCTCAGCGGTAACTACTGGCTCAGGACAACCCTTATTTGCCACAGTTCCCATTTCATTCGGACATTCATCATCTTTGTCCAAAACAGCATCTCCATCAGCATCTGCCCAAGGGCAACCATTATTCTCTACCGGACCAGCTTCATCAGGACATTGATCTTCATTATCCATTATGGAGTCACCATCACTATCAACCCATGGACAACCGTTATTTTCAACTGGTCCTGATTCATCTGGACATTTATCTTCATTATCTAAAACAGAATCTCCATCAGTATCTCCCCAAGGACAACCGTTATTTTCTATAGGACCCGCTTTTTTAGGACAACCATCTTCTTTATTTGGTATACCGTCTCCATCAGAATCTTTAGGCTGACCATAATAAACAGGCACTTTTAAACCTGCATATACATCTGCACCTTGAATTTCATTTTTAGTGAAAGTGGAAATCAATGAACCAGATCCAATATATAACGGTCCGGCACGTAACCCTGCACCTATTTGCATACCACTATATTGGTAGCTGCTAACCGGTAAATAGAAACTAAACCACTTGCTTTCAAAACGAGGGGTCAAAGAAAATACGTTTGCAGTTCTAAGGTTATTCTCCCCTGCAGATCGCATAGACAAATCTGTATTAAAATTTAAATAGAAGTTTTTCTTAATATTCCAATCGGCATTAAAATGAAGTGCCGTTGGCAACCCTGCTTTTAAATCTTCTGTAGCCTGACTGAATGTATACAGGTTTTGCAAATCGTCAGAATCTTCAATATTATCATAATCATCTTGAGTAATTGTGTTATTGATATTGTATGTATCTACCAAACTACCCTTATAATTTACCGATCCTACATCTGTAAGTGACAAGCCAAATTTAAGCTTGTACTTATTCTTATCTTTCATTACTGTTTTTTCCCCGTCTGCCCCTGCTACTACGTAATCTTCATAGTCTGGTCTCCACTCATAAACGAAACCTAAATCGAATCCGAATCCGCTTGCATCTGGTACTTCGTAATCATAATCATCATCATCGTATTCATCTGCACGACCATAAATTAAATCACCTGTAGATTGTAATGTACCTATAGTAGAATTATCTGGTAATGTTGCACCATCTGCATCATAATTAATAGTTACATTTCTACCTGTTACATATGCATTACCAAATCCTTTTAAATATTTGAATGTAAGACCACCTTTTAAGAAATGCTCTTCTTTATTCATTAACTCTTGCGCATAAGTAACTCCTAATTCTGCCCAACCGTGACCAGCCGCAAAGAAATCGCCTTCATCGACTAAAAAGTCTTGACTTTCGTCAATACTATCATCAAGGTCATCGATACTTTCACCGTTAAATTCGTTACCGGTTACAAAAGTTCTAGCTCTAGTAAATACAGCTATAGATGATTTTTTACCGATATTGAACATAAATGATGGTCCTAATACATCTACATTACCAGAAAAATTATTGTTGCTCGTCGACATTAGGTTCGCATCTCTATCAAAATCAAAATCACTTGACACTAAATCTGAATAACCTACACCTACATAATCATTAGCTAGAAAACCGCTCGCACCAACTATATTGATATCGGTTTTAAAACGAGAATCTGCAATATTTGCCGGGTTAGAAATTACACTATTTACACCACTGTAATTGTCAGTTAGATAGCCTATATAAGACTGTGCTTTTGCAGATAACGAAGCAATCAACATAATGGTAATTAACACTACTTTCTTCATACTTTTTGTTTGGTTAAAATGGTTCTTTAAACCCCTAACGGTTCATAATTAAGGATATTGTTAAAATGTAATATTTTTCTTACTCAATAAAAATTGAGCATAAAAAAACATCCGCATATTACGGATGTTTTGTTTTTATAAAGTTAAGCTAATCTTAAGCGTTTACTATCTTCTCTTGATGGTTGATAGACTCTTGGTGAATAGCTTTGAACATACGAAGAACAAATTCTTCACTTAATCCTTTACTTTCCCCTTCTAGTATCATAGCCCCTAGAATTTGATTCCATCTATTAGACTGAAGAACTGCAACGTTTTTTTGCTTTTTAAGTGCTCCAATACCGTCAGATACTTTCATTCTTTTACCCAATGTCTCTATTAATTGATTATCGATAATATCAATTTGAGCCCTTAGGTTACTTAATTCTGAGTTATATTCCGCTTCTGGATCACTTTCTTTTCTTATTCTAAGATCTCTCATGATTTGAACAAGTTTCTCTGGCGTAACCTGTTGTGCAGCATCACTCCATGCGTTATCTGGATCATGGTGTGTTTCAATCATCAATCCGTCAAAATTCAAATCTAAAGCTGTTTGCGATACATCAAATATCATATCACGCTTACCGGTAATATGCGAAGGATCGTTTATTAATGGAAGATCAGGGAACTTGTTCTGAAATTCAATCGCCACTTGCCATTCTGGTATATTTCTATACTTTGTTTTCTCGTATGTAGAAAATCCTCTGTGTATTGCACCTAATTTTTTAATACCTGCTGTATGCAATCTTTCGATACCACCTAACCATAAAGCTAAATCTGGATTTACCGGATTCTTCACCAATACAATCTTGTCTGTACCTTTTAAGGCATCTGCTAATTCTTGCATGATAAACGGACTAACCGTTGATCTTGCACCGATCCATAATAAATCAATATCATGTTCTAATGCCAACTCTACGTGTGCTCGGTTTGCAACCTCGGTAGCTGTCTTTAAACCTGTTTCTTCCTTAACTTTTTGCAACCATTTTAGCCCTAAAGCACCAACACCTTCAAAATTTCCTGGGCGAGTACGAGGTTTCCAAATACCGGCTCTGTAATAATTTACATCCGTATCTTTTAGAGAGTGTGCTATACCTAACACTTGTTCCTCTGTTTCCGCACTACATGGCCCTGCTATTACTAGTGGATGGTCAAGGTTTAAGTCATCCAACCATGTTCTCATTTGTTTTGAATTTTCCATTTTTACTTATTCTATTTCTTGTTTAACGGTATTTCTTTTTAATATTCCTTTAATCTTATTCGTATTATTCATTTCATTATAAATGCCCTCGTAATCATCTTTCTGTAACATTTCTTTAAATGCCGTAAGATTTTGAATGTACTCTTCCAATGTCTCTACCACATTCTCTTTGTTCTGCTTAAAAATTGGTGTCCACATAGCTGGCGAACTCTTTGCCAAACGTACCGTACTTTCAAATCCACTACCCGCCATATCAAAAATATCGCGCTCGTTCTTCTCTTTTTCAATCACTGTTTTACCTAACATGAATGAACTTATGTGCGATAAATGAGAAACGTAGGCAATGTGCTTATCGTGAGCAACAGGATTCATATACCTTATTCGCATACCAACTGCTTGAAAAACTTTCAAAGCTCTTTCCTGAAGTTTAAATGCAGTTAGTTCTACCTCGCAAATAATATTGGTCTTGTCTTTGAACAAATTATATATCGCTGCAGACGGACCTGAAAATTCTGTTCCCGCAATTGGGTGACACGCCAAAAAGTTCCTTCTCTTAGGATGATTCTCTAAAACCTTACAGATTAAAGATTTGGTTGACCCCACATCAAAAACTACGCAATCTTCATGTACAGCATCTAATATTACCGGAAGCTCTGTAACCATAACATCAACTGGTATACTTACAATGACCATATCCGCTAATTGTAAATCTTGATAGGTTGCCGTCTTATCGATGATACCCAAAGACAATGCCTCAGCTAAATTTGCTTCATTAGATTCTATGCCATAAATGGTAACATTGTCGACTGCCGACTTTATGTCTTTCGCTAAAGAACCACCTATTAAACCGATACCTATTACAAATACATTCATCACACTAAAATCTTGCGATTGCTTCTTTTATTTTATCTTCTGAAATACAAAGTGAAAAGCGAATATAGCCTTCACCATTACTACCAAATATGGTACCTGGGGTAATAAACAGGTCTTTGGTATACAATACATTATCTATAAATTCTTCTGATGTTGTACTACCTTCCGGCAATTTTGCCCAAACGAACAAGCCAACGGCATTTCTATCATATGTACAACCCAATTTGTCTACCAATTGATAAATCAATTCTCTTCTTTCATTGTATACCGTGTTCAAATCAGTAAACCAATCATCACTGCTTTCCAATGCTGCTATGGCACCTTTCTGAATTCCGTAGAACATACCAGAGTCCATATTACTCTTCACCTTTAAAATAGCATTGATATGATCTTCGCTACCCAATACAAAACCCACACGCCAACCGGCCATGTTAAATGTTTTGCTCAATGAATTCAATTCTAAACATACCTCTTTAGCATTCGGTATACTCAAAATACTCGCAGGTTCATCATTTAAGATAAAGCTATACGGATTGTCGTTTACTAACAGTATATCATGCTGCTTCGCAAAGTCCACTATTTTCACAAACTGTTCTTTTGTTGCCGTAGCACCGGTAGGCATATGCGGGTAACTCAACCACATGATCTTTACCTTAGACAAATCTTGTTTTAACAATGCATCTAAATCTGGAAACCAGCCAGTTTCTTCAGTTAAATCATAATATTTAGGTACTGCGCCTACCAAATTAGTCACAGAAGTGTACGTTGGATATCCCGGATTAGGAATTAAAACCTCATCACCTTCGTTCAAAAAAGAAAGGCTAATATGCATTATACCCTCTTTTGACCCCATTAATGGTAAAATCTCAGACTCAGGATTGGCGTCAACATTAAACCTCTTCTTATAAAAATCAGCAATTGCACTTCTTAACTGAGGTAACCCTTGATAACTTTGATATTGATGTGCACCATTTTCTAATACCGCATCCTGTATTACATTCAATACTTCTTTAGACGGAGCTAAATCTGGACTACCAATACCCATATTTATTATAGGTTTACCCTGCGCCATTAAACCGCGTACCTCTCTCAACTTTTTTGAGAAGTAGTATTCCTGTATGGTATTTAACCTTTCAGCGGTACGTATCATTGTCTTACATTTTTATATTCACCCAAAACTTTAAAGTCCTCTGCCATGATGTCCAATAGACTTTTAGCCTTTGTAAAATCTGCATAATCGGTAAAAGTGACATCCACAAAAAATGCATATTTCCATGGTGTTTCTATCACTGGTAACGACTGTATTTTTGTCAAGTTCAATCGGCAATCGCTCATAACATTAAGCACAGCGGCTAAACTTCCCCTTTTATGGTCGGTAATAAACCTTACCGAAGCCTTGGTAATTTCAACCTCTGGCAACGCATTGTTTTTTGTCTTTACAATGATAAAACGAGTAGCATTATTTTTAATAGTCTGTATGTCGCTCGCTACGATGTCCAACCCATATAATTCTGCCGCAACGTTTGGTGCTATCGCAGCAACATGCTTTAATTCTTGCTCTTGAATTCTTTGTGCAGTCTCGGCAGTATCTACATCTTCCACCAATTTTATATGCGGATATTGCCTAAAATATTCTTTACACTGCAACAAAGCCATAGGGTGAGAACTAACCTCTGTTATATCTTCTATTTTCTGCCCTTGTAACACCATTAAATTATGATGAATATTCAAATAATACTCGCCAATAATATGTAGGTTATTATGATTGACCAATGCATAATTAGGAATTATAGATCCTGCTATTGAATTCTCTATAGCCATAACACCTTGATCCGCTTCATTAGACAATAACTTGTCTACTAAAGCATCAAAAGAAAGGCATTCTACCAAATCGATATCATCACCAAAACAATCTTTAGCTACCTGATGATGGTTGCTTCCTTTAATTCCCTGTATGGCTATTTTTAAACTCATAATTCACATTTCAACTTACTGTAAAACCCTTCTACTACGTTCAGGGTTATCTCAATTTTTGAACAAAAAAAAAGTTCCGATGCATATCGGAACTTAGATTCTATTTTATTTTTAAAATATACTACAACAGTCCCGTACCTCTCTTAAAAAAGAAGTAAAAATAAAAACCGTTCCAGAAATATTGTTTTGTCATTGTGCTTGTAAACTTTGGCTAATGTAGTAATTATATTTAAAAATGGTTGTTTTCCGTTTTATTTTTTTTAAAAATTCTATTTCTATCTCAAAAAATGAAGGTTTTGTGTTAAAAATTGAATTAATCATGAATTAGCTCCACGATACCATAAATCAGTTAGAAACGGTATTGGGCTGATAATAAAAAGGAATAGTCCACGTAAACTCTTTTACATCGCCCAATGTTTTAGTAACTATCAATGTATTCTCACCTTTCTGCAAGAACTCTTTATCTATAAAACCTACTATACCAAATTGATCAGACACTGCATGGTCCTTCTTTAGAAAACCAACATTCAGTAGTTGACCGTTTAAAGTAACCTTATGGTATTTATTATAGCAATCAAGATAAAACTTTCTCGATTTTGTTCTTTCTTCTTGATTTGAGCAACTATCATCTTCCTCATATTCTCCACATGTAGTATCTTGGTAATTACGCTCATGATGAAATACGGGAATAAATAATTTGACTGTTTCACCTTCAATAATATCGGACTGTATTTGTGGAGTCAACAAAAACGATTCATCTGGGTTTTGGTCACTGTAATAACTTAAGTACATCAAATTAACATCATAATCTTTTGGAAAAATCAAATGAGGAATATTTGTGTCTTGAATTTTTATCAAAGACAAAAACATACCTGATGCAAAGAATAATAATACTAGATATACTAACGATTTTTTCTTTTTGAAGTTGGACCCAAACACCATAGTTACTTGAAGTAAATTACGGTATAGAGGACCATAGGTTACCATTGATGTTAACTTAACCAATTTAAACATCCAAGTTTGTACCCATACATTCGACTTATACTTTTTTAAATTCCCAATGACATTAAAAATCATTTGTAGCACAAGAAGACCTGAAATTATAAATAAAGGTATTAACAGTATGTAACTTGGAACATAATCTAATAACAAATTATAAATCAGCATATAAATACTTAAAAACAAAGACATGTAGGAGTAAATCAATAGTATAGTAAACGCCGAAGAAAATATTACACTACATAATTCATCTACCTTTTGGATAGTATCTTCCTGCTTTGGCAGTATCGATAAAATCTTTTCTGTATAAATTTTAGAGTATACACTATCTTCAACACTATAATCAGGAAAGACCGAGTTCAAGCCTACCAAACCAATCCAATAAGCTCGTAAAATAAAGTGGATAACAAACATCGATACCAGAATACTAATAGCCAGCAAGCCTAAAAAAACAATCATATATCCGTAAAAATATTGTTCAACAGGCAATAGATTTATATACTTATTTGTAGCCCATTCAATCAAACCAAATAACTGAAACGTACCAAAAATGGCTATCGCAGAGACTAGCAATTCTGCTTCCCAACTTTCTTCTTTAAGTCGTTGAAGCCATTTTATGTTTTTCTTATTCTCTAAAACGGGAGTGGTTTCTGGTGATAAGCTCATTCTGTGCGTAAAATCTTAATGGTTGGTAAGACTAATATACCCTTTCTTTAAAACTTAAAAAATAATTAGACCACTAAGCGTTACTCTCTTTTAAAATACTATCAATAACAGCATCTAGCTCTTCTTGAATTTTTGGGTCGGTACAATTAATGAGAATCGAAAAAACAAGCTGCTCTTTAGGGTAGACAAAGAAATTAGCATACCCTCCTACTCCGTTACCAACATGCCCAAAAAACTTTCTTCCTTTGGCATCTTCACTAACCTGCCAGCCTAAACCGTAATATGTAGAATTCCCATCAACTTGTTGTGCAGTTAAAAATTGATTTAAAACTCCTTCTTCGATATTAACTTTAGTATCTAAAAATGCTTGTCCGAATTTTGCGATATCCTCTGACGTAGATAAATAACCACCGCCAGCTAATTTGTAAAAATTATCTACAGGTATCGCCTTTTTAAATCCTGAAATGCTCTTTGTGTAAAATGTAGTAACACGGTTTTGTTCTTTTAATGCGAAAATATCATTTACCCCAAGAGCATCAAGATTTTTACTATTGCTCTGTGAGTCCGACTCATAATAACATTGGGGGCAATAAGTAGAATTCATCCCTAGCGGATTCAGCACCTTCACTTGCACATATTCCTCAAACGGAATTCCGCTTGCTTCTTGCATTGCCGCAGAAATCATTGCCCAGTCAAAACTATTATATAAATATTCGGTACCTGGTTTGTATACCAAAGGATCATCTTTAAATATCTTAAGACCCTGTTTGATGGATAATGGTTCGTTCAAACCATATTCCTTCCCTTTATAAACACGTATACCTGCAATATGACTAGCTAATTGGCGAATAGTAAAATCCCATTCTTTCTTAGGGTAATCTGGAAGGTAAGTATAGTAAGACTCATCTAAATCAATAAATCCTTCTTGTACCATATGTGCCAAAGCTGTTGCTGCAATAGGCTTTGAGACACTAGCAATTCTAAAAATAGATTTTATAGGGTCTATATACTGTTTCTCGTCAATATTGGCATACCCATACCCTTTTTGAAAAACTGACTTCCCCTCTTTTAAAACAGTAATTGCAATTCCGGGTACTTTATCTTCTATTATTAATTGTTGAAGTAAATAATCTACTTTTACCAATCCTGTTAACTCAGTATCATCCGCCAAAATACGTTTAGCAGCAAACACGTTTTTCAGATATTTGAGTATAGGATTCATTCCACAAAGATCAAGCGTCCGTTATACAATTCTTCAACATCCACTGTTGCCGGTCGGTTATAACTCTGTAAGTCTCCCGTACCTCTTAAAACACCGGTTAAACTTTCTTGCGGATTTACTAAAATATCATTTGAACCTCTATGGTTAAAATTTACCCGCTGGGCTATTAGTTCTTCTGCCTCTACCCTAGAATCACCTGCTGCAATACTTATATTAAAGCTTTCTGCGCTGCCCTTTAACTTGAAATATGATATTCCGTTGCTTGTCATACTTAAACTAGTAACGTCTAATTCTAAATTGAATTCCCCATCTGTAGTTTCTGCTTCTGGATCTGTAAAACTTTCTGACAGCAAGCTTAAACTTTCAAAAGCCAGCACTCCGTCACTTTGAACAGGAAAACCGGTACTACTACGAATACTGGTTAAATTTGGAGTGGTCACATAAACTACCGTGGTACCATAATCACGTACATAATTACAGTCATTTGCATCAGTCAATAACAATTGTTCATCCTCCACAACTGCAGCTACTTCATTACGTAAATTTTCACCGGTTTCAATCTCCACTTTTTGTGTATTCCCTTGTTTAATAACCAAAGCTACATTCTCAAAAACCGCTATGGAAGAGAACTCGGAAACAGAAACTTCTTGTCTCGTAATCTCACCAGTACTTTGAAAACAATCTGAAGCATTTTCAGAATCGCAAGAAACAAATAGGGAAACCAAAATTACCATCAAGACTATAAGGTCTCGACTGCGCTTGACCAGACAACTAAGTGAATTATTTATCATTTTTATCATCTTATAATCGTATTCCTATCCCGAATTCTACTGCTTCTGCTTTTGCTCCGTGAGATTTTAAGGTAACTGCCCCAAATATCTTTTCTCCAAAATAACGTTTTAGCCCTACACGTAAATATGTACGTCCTTCAAAATCAAACGGGTAATAAACATAATAACCGAACTGAGAAATCA
Source organism: Maribacter sp. Asnod1-A12 (assembly GCF_045063735.1). NCBI lineage: Bacteria > Pseudomonadati > Bacteroidota > Flavobacteriia > Flavobacteriales > Flavobacteriaceae > Maribacter > Maribacter sp. Asnod1-A12. The sequence continues at coordinate 2,313,049 of NZ_JBEFNZ010000006.1, read as the reverse complement.
TGGACACTTTATTAATGAACAACTCATGACCTGCAAAGACCCCTACCCTTTTATAATCATCATCTGTATTCACCCCGTTTTCAGGAAAAGCAATACTTTGATAGCGAATCAACTCCTTTAAAAAATTAGAGAAATAGGCATCTACTCCAAATTGTAGCGCACTTTTTCTTCCCACTCTTTTATCCGCATAGGCAGAGAGTACAACAAAACCATACTGTCCAGAATCAATAACATCACTTTCATTTACACCTGTTCTTAAAGCAAAATTATAACGCAAAGGCTCTGTTATTTTTTCTTTTTCGCGATGTATATATTCTATTTCTTTGCCTCCATCTAAATCGTATACCACACCGGCATTGAAAGCCAAGGTATTGGTAGAAGTATTCGGAGCCCTAAAATTAGCATTTGAATAATGTATTAAAGAGATACCGGCTTTGAATCCTAGCCCTTTTATAATATTCTCTTTATGATAATTGAACATTAAATACGTAGAACTTAATACATCTGATCCGTATGCGTTATTTCTAAAATTTGTTACTTTATCATAAGGGTTAGTAGCATAAGAGACCCCTTGCCCAACGCGAAGCTGCACATTACGCTTAAAAAGATAAAAATTGTAATGAGCGTAAAGTCCGTAATTATCACCTAATGTACTATTATTAGAATTCTGATATATGAAAGAATATCCAAAATCAGGATAGTTATATAACTCTTCCCATGCATTTAAGCCATAGGTTTTTCTATTGTAACTCAAAATTACGCCCGCAGGGTGAGATGTGATTAAATGTGAAATATCTGGATTATGTAAAATTATAGACCCGTAAAACTGACTAGCATCAAGGGTATACTTTTTTTGCTCACCAGATTCTTGTGCGAAACAACAACTTACTGAAATCAGTAAAATGGATAGAAACTTAAAATTCATTGAAGGCAAAAATAAGTACTAAGTACCAAGTACCATGTACAAAATACAAAGTTCTTTCCTACAAATTATGTATTTACAAAAGTAACAATGTCACTTCGAGTGAATTTATGAGGTACGAATAAATTTTTATTGAGAAGCTCCCATGTTCTAAAAGTTCTCGATACATTTTTACATCTCCGTTACTCTACGATATTAAAACACTAGAACTTACAAACTAGCTTCACGGAAACTAAAACAGTGCCTCCGCTATCGCCTTAATATTATCAGATTTCCCCATAGAGTAGTAATGCAACACAGGCACACCAGCAGCTTTCAGCTCTTTAGATTGCTGAATTGCCCATTCAATACCTACTTTACGCACATCTCTATTGGTTGCACAACCATCTACCGCTTCTATTAAATCTTGTGGCATATCAATTCTAAATACCTGTGGTAATAATTGCATATGTCTTTTAACTGCAATTGGTTTTATACCCGGAATAATAGGTACGGTAATACCCATACTTTTTGCAGCTTCTACAAACTCAAAATACTTTTTATTATCGAAGAACATTTGTGTTACTACATAATCGGCACCTGCATCTACTTTCTCTTTCAATCGTTTTAAATCTGATTGTAATGAAGGTGATTCCAAGTGCTTTTCCGGATAACCCGCCACACCTATACAAAAATCACTGCAGTGTTCGCTTTCTATGGTTTCATGCAAATACTTACCACAATTCAACTCTTGAATTTGTTTTACCAAGTCAATCGCAAAAGGGTGTCCGCCATCCGTAGGTTCAAAATACTTTTGTTCGCTACGGGCATCACCACGTAAAGCCATTACATTCTGTATGCCTAAATAATGACAATCTACCAACATGTACTCGGTTTCTTCTTTAGTAAAACCTCCACAAATAACATGAGGTACCGTATCAACATCATACTTATGCTGTATAGAAGCACAAATACCCACTGTACCTGGTCTCATACGTGTAGTTTTCTTATCTAAAAGTCCTTCTTTCTTAATATAGATAGTTTCTTCACGAGATGTGGTCACATCAATAAACGGAGGTTTAAATTCCATTAATGGGTCAATATTATTATACAATTCTTGAATATTTTTACCCTTTACCGGAGGCACTATTTCAAATGAAAAAAGTGTCTTTCCGTTTGCATTAATGATATGGTCTGTTACTTTCATATGCTATACTATTACTCTTTTTGTGAGCAGACCTCAATGAGGCATTATTAGTTATAATTTAATTATTTTGGCGTTCGAGCGGGCTTTCAGCTCTATTTTTTCTATTTATATTTCATTCATTCATCTTGGTGAACATCAGTTTAAATAGAAAAAGATGCCGCTTCAATCCCTAACGCACTAGTCAACTATATTCGGTGCCAACCATCTTTCGGCATCCTCTAATGGCATGCCTTTTCGTTCGGCAAAATCTTTAACCTGATCATCTTTTATTTTTCCTAATCCGAAATAACGTGCCTGCGGATTTCCAAAATAATACCCACTTACAGATGCTGCTGGCCACATAGCCAAACTATCCGTCAGTTCAACACCAATAGTCTCTTTCACATTTAAAATATCCCAAATAGTCAATTTCTCTAAGTGATCAGGACAAGCAGGATATCCTGGTGCAGGACGAATTCCCTTGTAAGATTCCTTAATTAAATCTTCATTACTCAACTCCTCATTTGAAGCATAGCCCCAGTGTTTCAGCCGGACTTCCTTATGTAAATATTCTGCAAAAGCTTCTGCCAACCTATCTGCAAGAGCTTTTACCATAATGGAATTATAATCGTCTAAATCCGCTTCATATTTCGCCGCTAATTCTGCAGTACCAAAACCTGTAGACACACAGAAGCAACCCATATAATCTTGTTTCCCTGATTCTTTCGGTGCTATAAAATCTGCCAGAGCATAATCTGCTACACCTTCTCTACGCTCTAATTGTTGGCGTAAGGTTCTAAAAGTGTAGCTCTCTTTCGCTTCGGTTCCGCTCAGCGACCCAGTATTCTCATCTAGATTTGAGCTTGTGTCAACTAAAATATCGTCATCGTTGACGGAGTTAGCAGGAAAGAGTCCAAAAATACCTTTTGCCTTTAATTTCTTCTCAGAAATTATCTTGTTCAGCATCTCTTGAGCGTCTGCGAATAAATCTGTTGCTTGTTCTCCAACAACCTCATCTGTCAATATTGCCGGGTATTTTCCATGCAGTTCCCAACTTCTAAAAAATGGAGTCCAATCTATATACGGCACTAAAATGTTCAAATCTAAATCTTCTAGTACCTGTATACCAAGCTTATTCGGTTTTACGATTTCTGAAGTTTCCCAGTCTATTTTAAACTTATTTCTACGTGCCGTAGAAATAGATTTATACGTTTTACTTGATGAGCGATTTAAAAACTTCTCACGAAAAACGTCATAATCATCTTTAATGCTTTTCTTATAACCATTAGAAGTTTCTTTCTGCAGTAAATCTCCCACTACAGTAACCGCTCTAGAGGCATCATTTACATGAACTACAGCTTCTTTGTATTGTGGATCAATTTTTACCGCAGTATGTGCCTTACTGGTTGTTGCCCCACCAATTAGCAAAGGAATCTTAAAGTCTTTACGTTCCATTTCCTTTGCCAAATGCACCATTTCATCCAAAGAAGGTGTAATCAATCCGCTAAGCCCTATAATATCTACATTGTGTTCAATAGCTGCGGCAATTATTTTTTCTGGCGGCACCATAACTCCCAAATCAACAATCTCATAATTGTTACATGCCAGTACAACACCCACAATATTTTTGCCGATATCATGGACATCGCCCTTTACCGTTGCCATTAATATTTTTCCTGCATTGTCAGAATCACCTACCTGCGGATTCAACAACTTTTCTTCTTCAATATATGGCAATAAATAAGCTACCGCTTTTTTCATTACACGGGCAGATTTAACCACTTGTGGCAAGAACATTTTTCCACTTCCAAATAAATCACCCACCACATTCATACCGGTCATTAAATTACCTTCAATAACCTCAATTGGCTTACTTGCGGCAACTCTTGCTTCCTCTACATCTTCAACAATATATTGGTCAATACCTTTTACCAAGGCACGTGTAATTCTATCTTGTAACGGATCTTCTCTCCATGAAAGATCTATCTTACTTTCCTTAGTTTTCCCAACTACCGATTCTGCAAAATCAAGCAATCGCTCGGTTGCATCGTCTCTTCTATTTAAGATAACATCTTCAACACGTTCCAATAAATCTTTAGGAATATCATCGTATACCTCTAACATACTTGGGTTTACAATACCCATGTTCATACCTGCTTTTATCGCATGATATAAGAAAACCGAGTGCATTGCCTCACGCACAGGGTTGTTACCCCTAAAGGAGAAAGAAACATTACTTACCCCACCACTTACACTGGCATGTGGTAGGTTTTCACGTACCCAACGCGTAGCCTCTATAAAATCGATGGCATTCAGTTTATGCTCATCCATACCTGTGGCCACAGGAAATATATTTAAATCAAAAATAATATCTTCTGGTGCAAAATTCACTTTGTTCACCAAAACGTCATAAGAGCGTTTTGCTATTTCAATTCTACGGTCATAATTATCTGCTTGACCTACCTCATCGAACGCCATAACGATTACCGCGGCACCATATCTTTTTATTAGCTTGGCATGATGTATAAACTGTTCTTCACCCTCTTTTAAACTAATGGAATTAACCACACATTTACCCTGAACTACTTGCAGACCCGCCTCAATGATTTCCCATTTAGAGCTATCTATCATTATAGGTACACGAGAAATATCTGGCTCAGAAATAACAAGATTCAAAAATTTGACCATGGCTTCTTTACCATCGATCAATCCGTCATCCATGTTAATATCAATAACCTGTGCTCCATTCTCTACCTGTTCTCTAGCAACAGCCAACGCCTCTTCAAATTTCTCTTCTTTTACAAGACGTAGAAACTTTTTTGAACCAGCAACGTTTGTCCGTTCACCAACGTTTATGAAATTCGTTTCTGGGGTGACTATTAGGGGTTCAAGACCTGATAACTTCAGGTATTTAGTTGTCGGTTGACCGTTGTCAGTTGATGGTTTTTTTGAAATACTTCCAGACATTATTTGGTCTTTTTATAGTAATTGATAAACCCATTAATGAGTTTTTTACATTTTAAAATTTGCTTCGCAATGGATTCAAAATCTTCTTTAATCAAATATTCTTGATCCAAAGCAATGAATAGCTGAGTTTCTAATTCATATAGAGAACCTCTAGAAATGTGTAAAAACTGGATAGTATCTGCTGTTGTTCTTCTTCCACATCCTTCAGCTATATTTGACGGAACTGAAACAGCACAACGACGTATCTGATTTGTCAACCCATACATTTCAACTTTAGAAAACTGCTGAGAAACTTTATATATCAAATTCGCCAAAATCCTAGATTCTTTCCACACTTCTAATTCTGTATATTCCATTCAGTTACTATTTACTGACAACCATCAACCGACAACTGTCAACTTTCTAGGTTCAAAATTTTCCACTACCTCTGCTATCGCCGTAATATGTTCCGGAGTGGTACCGCAGCATCCACCTACTATATTTACTAATCCTTTTTCTGCGTATTCTTTAATTTGTTCTGCCATTTGATCAGGAGTCTCATCGTACTCTCCGAATGCATTTGGTAGTCCTGCATTGGGGTGTGCCGAAACCGCATGCTCACTTTTGGTTGATAATACCTCTAAATGTGGCACCAATTGATTAGCTCCTAATGCACAATTGAAGCCGACCGATAAAATAGGAATATGGGAAATGGATATAAGAAATGCTTCTGCCGTTTGACCAGATAACGTTCTACCTGACGCATCGGTAATGGTACCGCTTACCATGATAGGCACATCGACATTTCGCTCTTCTTTTACTTCTTCAATAGCAAACAATGCCGCTTTTGCATTTAACGTATCAAAAATAGTTTCTACCAATAAAATATCCGATCCACCATCTAACAAGGCTTCTACTTGTTGTTTATATGCAATACGTAGCTCATCAAAAGAAACTGCTCTATACCCTGGGTCATTTACATCCGGAGACATACTTGCCGTTTTGTTCGTAGGACCGATACTACCGGCTACAAATCTTGGTTTATTCGGTTCTTTAGCCGTGAATTCATCTGCTACCATTTTAGCGATACGCGAAGATTCATAATTCAACTCATACACCAAGTCTTCCATGTAATAATCCGCCATCGCTATCGTAGTTCCAGAAAATGTATTGGTCTCTACGATATCGGCACCCGCAGCGAAATACTTACGATGAACCTCAGCAATTGCATCAGGCTGAGTTAGTGACAACAAATCATTATTACCCTGTAATGGGTGTTCCCAGTCTTTAAAACGTTCTCCCCTAAAATCTTCCTCAGTAAACTTATAGCGCTGTAGCATGGTACCCATGGCGCCATCTAATATGAGAATTCGCTCTTTTAATATTTCCTTTATATCCTTCATTTTACGGTGTAAAATATTATTGGTTCAATAAAAATGTAATTCGTAATCAAGTAAGGAAAGTTCGGCTAGATGCCTTTTCTTAAGTTATCTGTCTTTGTAATGCCATATAGAATAACATCTTCTGCACAAGTACACAGAATAAAGATAGAATGTAGCACCTTCTTTTCCTTAAAGGAAAGGGTTGCCAAGGTTTCAATGGGTCTAGTCCCTCCACCTTTCTTGATAACGTTTCAATCTATTTATGAACGATTTGCAAAGTAACGGCACAGCATGCTCTAATCCAAAACTTCAACAGGTTTTTTACCCAACGAATTTTTAGAAATTTGTCATAAAAAAACCTCCAGAATCATAAAGAATCTGGAGGTTTTACTGACCAAATTATAACTTTATGCAATACTTTGTACTACTTCTTTTTTGGCTTCTTTCTTAGAACCATCGAATCCTTCAACACCACCAACGGTCGTATATTTCATTACGTAGCGCTTACCCGGATTGATTTGTTGGTATGCAAACTGACACATTACCGCTGCTTCATGGAAACCTGATAATATCAATTTCAATTTACCCTCGTAAGTATTTACATCACCAATAGCGTAAACTCCCGGTATATTTGTTTGGTAATCCTTTGCATTGTTTACTTTAATAGCATTCTTCTGAATCTCTAGACCCCAATCACCGATCGGACCTAATTTTGGAGACAGACCGAATAACGGAATGAAATTATCTACCTCTAAATAAGTATCTTCCTTTTCCTTATCGGTATGCTTAATAACTACGGCTTCCAAATTATCTTTACCGTGCAATTCTTTTACCTCAGCTTTAGTAATCAATTTGATTTTTCCAAGCTTCGCCAGTTCAGATGCTTTTTCAACAGAATCCAAAGCTCCTCTAAACTCATCTCTTCTATGCACCAAAGTTACTTCTGATGCTACATCGGTTAAGAAAATAGCCCAATCTAACGCTGAATCTCCACCACCGGCAATCACTACCTTTTTGTCACGATATACTTCTGGATCTTTAATCATATAAGAAACACCGGTATCTTCAAAATTTACAATATTCGAGATAGGTGGTTTTCTTGGTTCAAAAGAACCTAACCCGCCTGCTATAACAACAACTGGCGCATTATGCTGAGTTCCTTTATTTGTAGTTACTATAAAAGAACCATCTTCTAACTTATCTAAGGTTTCAGCTCTTTCACCCAATGTAAACCCTGGTTCAAAAGGTTTGATCTGCTCCATTAAATTATCTACCAAAGTACCTGCCAAAATTTCTGGAAATGCAGGAATATCGTAGATAGGCTTCTTAGGATATATCTCCGAACACTGTCCGCCTGGCTGCGGCAATGCATCTATTAAATGCGTTTTTAACTTTAATAATCCTGCTTCAAACACCGTAAATAATCCGGTTGGTCCCGCTCCTATAATGAGCATATCTGTTTTAATCATAATTTTTTGTTTAGTAAAAAGTAATTAGAAATCACTTTTCAACTTCTTTTAATTTCACTTCAACTATGTACTTAATACTTCGCACTTTTATATTTCGCTCAACTTAGCATTCTCCTTTGAATACTGATTCTTCGCCTGAATTAATGCCTCTCTATGTTTTACCACTTCACCTATGATGATAATTGCAGGGTTAGATAATTTTTCTTTTTCTACAACCTCAACTATAGTTTCAATAGTTGCAATGCCTAGTTTTTCATTCTTACGGGTCCCATTTTGAATAATGGCGATAGGCATATCTGCTTTGCCTTCTCCTTTAAACAGTTCTACAATTTGCGGGAGTTTTGACATTCCCATTAATATGACCACGGTAGCGCTACTTTTTGCAGCTAAGGCAACATCACTTGATAGTTTATGCTCTTTTGTAGTTCCTGTAATTACCCAAAAACTTTCTGATGAACCTCTTTTGGTTACGGGTATATTTTGATATGCAGGTACACTTAAACTTGATGAAATACCGGGTACCATTGCTACCTCTAAACCATGTGACGCTGCATATTCCATCTCTTCAGAACCACGACCGAATACGAATGGATCTCCTCCTTTTAATCGTACCACATGTCCCGCAGATTTTGCTCTGCTTATGATCAACTCGTTTATTTGCTCCTGTTGATATGCATAGCAACCTTTACGTTTACCTACAAAAATCAATTCTGCGTTTTTTGCATACTTTAGCAACTCTTCGTTTACCAAAGCATCGTACAAAACCACATCGGCATTTTCTAAGGTCTTGATCGCTTTTAAAGTGATCAATTCGATATCACCAGGACCTGCACCTACAACAGTCAAAAGACCTTGACTTCGGCTACGCTCAGTCTTCGTTAAATTGCTTTCTAAACTCATGCCGTTTATGCTTCTGCTAATTCTTGTTGTCTGAATTTCTCTACAGTTTCTAAAAATACTTTAGCATCTTTAATATATGTCGTAGCAAATTCTTTTGTTGGTTCGTTCTGATTTAACTGAAGCACCATTTTTTCAAATCCGCCTGCAACTTGTATTCTTCCGTCTGCCACAAATTTCTCATCAAAATCCTTAATGATACTTGCATGTGTATTCACCTTTGTATTCTCTGATGTCAACATCGCTTTCGCCGAATTTACCATAGAAGCGTATGCATGATAGATACTTGCAGACCACTTCTCAGCATCGAACATATCTTGTGCATTCTGAATTTTCTCTTCACTTTCAAAAAGAAGCGTTGCAATCAAGTCGATTACCACACCTGCACATTCACCTACACCAATTGCTTTTTCATAACGTTCCGTATTTCCCCAGTCAATAAAATCTTCTGGTGTTAAATCATCTGTAGATGAAAGCGGCGTAAGAAAATCGTAGAAATACATTTGTCCTTTTTCAGCATAGTAATCAGGGAAAGACAAATCGCCACCGTTAGCATCAAAATCATTCAAGATCAAACGTAATGCTTCCGGACCTCTTTTACTTGGCACTTTTACTACTTTATCCGCAAAACGACCTTGTCCATTACCATCATTACTACCACCTAACAATACTTGTAATGCCGGTGCAACTAATTTATCTTTTGTACGAACGGACATTCCCTGAAAACCAATATTTGCCATATTGTGCTGTCCACATGCGTTCATACAACCACTGATTTTTATTACAACATCTTCGTTATTGATATAATCAGGATATTCTGTTTTTATAACTCTTTCTAATTCTTCTGCAATACCAGTACTACTTGCAATACCTAAATTACAAGTATCTGTACCTGGGCAAGCTGTTATATCTAATGCTTTGTTATAACCTGCTTCTGCAAAACCTAATTTCTTTAATTCCGTATAGAAAAATTCAACATTCTCTTCTTTTACAAAGGGAATCAAAATGTTTTGACGTAATGACAACCTTAATTCACCTGCTGCATATTTCTGCACCAAGTTGGCTAATAAACGTGCCTTATCGGTATAGAAATCACCTAACAAAACTTTGATACCCAAAGCTACATAACCAGGTTGTTTCTGAGGAACAACATTCGTTACTTTCCACTTTTCAAATTCCTTTGAATCTGCTATTTCAACTGCAGGGACTTTTAAATCTGAAACTTTGGTTTTTGGATAGTCTTCTGGATCAATAGGAAAAGTATCAAAAGGGACTGCTGTTTTTTCTGCAGCCAACAATTCTTTGAATCCATCCAAGCCTAAATCTTTCAACAAAAATTTCATTCTTGCCTTTGCTCTACTCTTACGCTCACCGTAGCGATCAAAAACACGTATTACCGTTTCCATTAACGGAATGATTTGATCTGCAGGTAAGAAACTATATAATTCGTCCGCATGTCTTGGCTGAGAACCTAATCCGCCACCTAACATCACTTTAAAACCGACTTCTCCATTTTCAATTTTGGCGATAAAACCTAAATCGTGCATGTATGATAATCCTGTATCAGCATCACTTGCCGAGAAAGAAACTTTGAACTTACGTCCCATTTCTTGACTTATAGGGTTTCTAAGGAAATACTGAAATAATGCATGTGCATATGGCGAAACATCAAAAGGCTCATCTACATCAACACCAGCCGTTTCACTTGCCGTTACATTCCGTACGGTGTTACCACAAGCTTCTCTCAACGTAATATCGTCTTTCTCAAGTTCTGACCATAACTCTGGAGTTCTGTTCAAATCTACATAGTGAATCTGAATATCTTGACGCGTTGTAATATGTAATCTACCCGTAGAATATTCATCGGACACATCGCAAATACGTAGCAATTGCTGAGAAGTCACCTTACCATATGGCAATTTTATACGGATCATTTGAACGCCTTCTTGACGCTGACCATATACACCACGAGCTAAACGAAGGCTTCTAAATTTCTCTTCATCTAATTTGCCGCCATGGAACTCATGAATCTTGCGTTCCAATTCTAAAATATCATTCGCAACTACTTGATTCTCTATTTCTGTTCTAAAACTCTGCATATTGTGGCCCCTCCTAACCTCCCCAAAAGGGAGGAACACTTACTCGGGTTAAACAAGCGTTATTATTAATTTATCACTTTACTATTCCTATAGACTTACTATACTAATTAAAATATGATGTCTAGTTTGAATTCCCCTAAGAGGCTTTTACTGTATAAAACCAGCCCCTACGGTACTATTAGATTTTGTATCTATTAAGATGAACGACCCGTTAGTTCTATGATCTTTAAATTGATCGTAAAAAATTGGCTTATTTAAACGAAAACTTACCTGGGCAATATCATTCATACCTAATGAATCTGTTTCTGTATCGATACCCGAATAATCAGGCGCAATTTTATGATGTACCTGTTCCACTTTCGCCAATACTTTATTGACACCATGTTGAACAACATATTTGTTTCCTGCGGCTAACGGCAACGAATCCATCCAAGAGATTGTAGCTGTAAATTGCTTATCAACCGTTGGCAAATCTCCAGCTTTCACTAACATATCTCCACGACTCAAGTTAATTTCATCTTCTAAAGTAATAGTTACCGATGAACGTCTAGAAGCAGTGTTATACTTCTTGTCATGAAAATAGATTTCTTTTATTTTAGAACGCGTTTGCGAAGGAAGCGCTACCACTTCATCACCTACACTCAACTCTCCTCCATAAACCTTACCGGCAAACCCTCTAAAATCATGATGCTCATCTGTCTTCGGACGAATAACATATTGTACCGGGAAACGAGGTGTACCTGCATTAAAAATATCTTTTCTATCTAAAGCCTCAAAATGCTCTAACAAAGTAGGACCAGTATACCAAGGTGTCTTATCTGTTTTATTTACTACATTATCACCTTTCAATGCACTTACCGGAATGAAGGTTATCTTCTGATCTTGGTAATCTCTTTTCGCCATCAACTCTTCAAAATCAGCTTTGATAGCATTGTAAGTTTCCTCAGAATAATCTACCAAATCCATTTTATTAATAGCCACTACAACATCTTTAATACGTAATAAGTTATTGATAAAAAAGTGTCTGTTCGTTTGTTCGATAACACCCTTACGTGCATCGATCAATATAATCGCTGCTTGTGAGGTAGAAGCACCTGTAACCATATTACGGGTATATTCTACGTGACCGGGAGTATCTGCAATAATGTAACTTTTCTTTGCTGTAGAGAAATAGATATGGGCAACATCTATAGTAATACCCTGTTCGCGTTCTGCTACCAAACCATCTGTAGCCAAAGAGAAATCTAAATAATCGTATCCCTTTTGCTTACTAGTCTTTTCTATTGCTTCTAACTTATCGCTGGTCAAAGATTTTGTATCGTAAAGCATTCTCCCTATCAAGGTACTTTTACCATCATCTACACTACCTGCCGTTGCTATTTTTAGTACTTCCATTCTTATGCTGTTAGCCCTTAGCTTTTAGCTTCTGGCTATTAAATTATTAATTAAGGCTAATAGCCGATAGCTTAAAGCTAAAGGCTGAATTTTCTAAAGAAAATTCTAAAAATATCCTTGTTGTTTTCTTTTCTCCATCGCTGCTTCTGAACGTTTATCGTCTATACGCGCACCACGCTCTGAAATAGATGAATCTCTAATTTCCTCTACTACCTTATCTATAGATTCCGCATCTGAAAGTACGGCTGCTGTACAAGACATATCGCCTACTGTACGGAAACGAACCAATCTTTCTTCTACAACCTCATCTTCTTCTCTAAATACAATACCGTCTTCTGCAGACCATATCATACCATCTCTTAAAAAAGTCTTACGCTTATGTGCGAAATAGATTGACGGAATTTCAATTTGCTCTTCTTTAATATAAGACCAAACGTCTAATTCTGTCCAGTTAGATATTGGAAAAACCCTTACGTTCTGACCCAATTCTATTTGTCCGTTTAACATATCGAACAACTCTGGGCGTTGGTTACGCTCATCCCACTGTCCGAAATCATCACGAACAGAAAAAATACGTTCTTTAGCACGAGCCTTTTCTTCATCTCTACGCGCACCACCGATACAAGCATCAAACTTAAATTCTTCGATCGCATCTAATAATGTCGTCGTCTGCAAGCTATTTCTACTTGAGTATCTACCTGACTCTTCTTTAACCTTACCTTGATCGATTGAATCTTGAACATTACGCACAATTAACTCTAACCCTAACTCCTTAACCAATCTATCTCTAAATTCGATAGTTTCAGGAAAGTTATGACCCGTATCTATATGCATTAATGGGAAAGGAATTTTCGATGGCCAAAATGCTTTTTGCGCCAAACGAACCAGTGTAATAGAATCTTTTCCTCCTGAGAATAAAAGAACCGGCTTCTCAAACTGAGCGGCAACCTCCCTAATGATATAAATTGCCTCATTCTCAAGTGCATTTATATGGGCAGTATCTTTTAAAAGTTCTTGGGAAGGTGTTACTTCCAATTCCGTACTTGTATTACTCATTCTATATTTTCTTAGATAAATTATCTTATTCTTTTCTACGACCTTAGACTAACTATGCAATCCGCATTCTCTGTTCTCCAACACCTTGGTTGGGTCAAAATAGTTATGCTCGTTAGGAAGATTATATTTTCTTAAATAGGCATCTAATTGTGTATCGTTCCAGTGGTAAAACGGACTCACTTTCAACACTCCGTCTTTGCTTAGACTTAAAATATCTAAACTGTCGCGGTGTGCGGTCTGCCCTTTTCTCAAATTCGTGAACCACACATCTGGCTTGAATTCTGCCATAGCCCTTTTAAAAGGCTCCAACTTTACTTGCTCAGTAAACTCGGCATGTCTAGGGTCATCAATTTGTGGAATACCCATTACAGCATCTCTATGTGCAGTGGTTTGTTTTGGCACAAACAATTTTACGTTCAAACTCAACTTGCCGATTATTTCATCTGCATGCTTATATGTTTTTGGAGTGTTATAACCCGTATCGCACCAAACTACAGGAATATCTTTTTTTACTCCTGACACCGCATGTAAAATAGCAACTTCATAGGGTCTGAAGTTTGTTGTAACTACAGGCGTTTCTGCATGCTTTACTGCCCAAGAAATAATTTCTTCTGGCGGTATACCTTTAAATTGAATGTTCAACTTCTGAACTTGTGCTTCTGTCAATGCCATAATACTATTCTTTATTATTTACCCCACTTTACTAAATTCCAAAAACGCTCGTGAAAGAAATACAAAATCATTTTTGTCACGAAATCTATAGAGGCTATTGATGCTGCTACTGAAAACTCACCTGTAAGTATATAAGATATAATCAGCGTATCTACTGTTCCTATCACTCTCCAACTAAAAGCCTTGGCTATACTACGAATTGGCTTTTCAGATGTTTTATCATCTTGATACGTAGTTTTGTTTTCTTTTTTATTTAATATAAGTTGATCTGCAATCATCTTTTACTCAATTTTTATTACCCTACTAATTTAATAGAGTTTTCAAAAATAGTATTATTTTCCAATGTAGTCGCCCTAATCTCAGATAAATTTCATTTACCCTATAGATTTAGTAGATTATTAACAAAAGAGCATGAAAAATTAATATTTCGCAACAAACTGAAGCATTGCGAATTGCAGAATGAAATAAAAATATGATTTTATGAGATGATGTCTTTCAGTGTATTATTACGGTATACATCTAAGGCACTATCACGCACTTGTAGCATTAGTTTATGAACGGAACAAGTGTTTTCTTCAGGACAATCATCACAGGTTTCATAAAAATTTAGACTTACGCAGGGCACCATGGCAATTGGACCTTCTAAAACTCTCATAACATCCGTCATCGAAATTTCCTCAGGTGTTCTTAACAAATAGTAACCGCCACCTTTACCTTTTTTTGAACCTAAGAATCCTGTTTTTCTTAAGCTAAGAAGTATACTCTCCAAGAATTTTTGGGAGATGTTCTCCTTTTCGGCTATTTCTGATATTTGAACTGGTTTCTTATCTGGCTGTGCCGCTAAGTAGGCAAGCGCTTTTAAACCATATTTTGTCTTTTTCGAGAGCATAATGCTAAGATAGCCAAATAATAAAAATATCAGCAAAATACTTGAGCACACCATTTTTACGTTATAAGTTTCCAAATCAATTCTACCTACTTATGAAAAAAGTATTCTTATTATCGCTTATTGGCGTATTTGCATTAGTTTTTACATCTTGTTCAGATGACGACAGCGTTGGCGTTTCCAGCGCAAGTGAATCACAAATTATCGGTACATGGAACCTTACCGCTCTTGAAACAAGAGATGGCAGGTCTGATACTAATTTTGATGGAACATCAATACCCACTACGTTTACAGCTGTTGGTAAAGATTTTGATACTGTTGTTATTTTTTCTGAAGAACCACAAACAGTAACGAGTGAAGGATCATATACAACGGTGACAACCACTACTGTTATGGGTGAAACCTCAACAGAAGAAGAAACCGGCGAAGACTTTTTCGAAAGTAATGAATGGAGATTGGACGGAAGCATCCTTTATTTTGGCTCTGGCGAAGAAGAAATTGGTTTTACGATTACAGAATTAACAGATTCTCAAATCTCATTACGATATGAGTTAGATGAAACTGTAGATTTTTTAGGATTCGAAACTAGTATTAGTGCGACCTACAATATGACTTTAAGTAAATAAACACTTTAATTTATCGTATAAAAAAAGCCCGGTACATACCGGGCTTTTTTTGTTTCTACTATCCTAATGCCTGAGCAATATCTGCGATAATATCATCTATATGTTCTAACCCTACAGAAATACGAACTGTGCCATCAGAGATACCTACTGCAGCACGTTCTTCTACACTCAACTTACTATGCGTTGTAGATGCCGGGTGCGTAACTATAGTTCTTGAATCTCCTAAATTGGCAGATAGGGACAACAGTTTAATAGAGTCAAAGAACTCTCTACCTGCATCTAATCCTCCTTTAACTTCAAAAGCTACTACACAACCACCTGCTTTCATTTGCTTTTTAGCTATCTCATATTTTGGATGCGATTTTAAGAACGGATATTTCACCCAATTCACTTTATCGTTCCCCTCTAGATACTCCGCTAATTTCAATGCGTTTTCACAATGCCTATCTACTCGTATGGCCAAAGTCTCTAAACTTTTAGACAACACCCATGCATTAAATGGTGATAAAGCGGGACCTGTAATTCTTGAAAAACGATATACCTTATCCATCAACTCTGCACTACCCACTGTAATACCTGCTAATACTCTACCTTGACCATCCATCAGTTTTGTGCCAGAATGAATGACCAAATCTGCACCAAACTTTATGGGCTGCTGTAAATAAGGCGATGCAAAACAGTTATCGATCACAAGTATTAAATTATTCTTTTTCGCAATCTTACCCAACTCCTCTAAATCTAATACATCAACACCAGGATTCGTAGGAGTCTCTGCATAAATGATTTTTGTTTTCGGAGTGATCAAACTTTCTATTTCTTCCAATGCATCTATCTTGAAATAGGTATGTTCAATATTCCACTTTGGGAAGAAGTTCGTGAACAATGAATGTGTTGACCCAAATATGCTTCTTGCCGAAAGTACATGATCACCACTATCCAATAACGCCGCCAAAGTTGAAAACACTGCTGCCATACCAGATGCAAATGCGAATCCGCTTTCTGCACCTTCCATTTGGCAAACCTTATCTATAAACTCAGATGAATTGGGGTTTGAGTATCTTGAATATATATTACGATCTTTCTCTTCTGCAAACGACGCACGCATATCTTCTGCGTCTTCAAATACAAAACTTGAAGTCAAATACAACGGTACCGAATGTTCCAAATTTTCACTTCTTTTTAGTTGCGTACGAATCGCGTTCGTTTCAAATTTATTATTGTTCTTTTTCATTTCTTTACTTTTTGGCTTCGGCTACGCTCAGCCATTTACCTTTACCTTATTTACTCTTATCCAACTTATTTGGCTTCGGCTACGCTCAGCCACCTGTCTTAAACATACTACCTTTTTTATGCTGACCTTTAAGCTCCGCCGAATTGACATTTTACTTTTCTTTAAAATATCTATAATGTGTATCGTTTATACATTCTGCTAAACTAGGCAACTTCGCTAATTCACCATTTATTAATGCATCTTTCTTTTCTCTTCTCCAACCTTGTATTTGCTTCTCTCTGTAAAATGCAGAATCAATTCTTAAATACTCTTCTACATAAACCAATTTCACAGGTAATCTTTTTCTTGTATGATTAGCCCCTTTACCATCTTGGTGTTCTAATAATCTTTTATCTAAATCTTTTGTACTACCTGTATAATAACTTTCGTCTGAACATTCCAAAATATACATGAACCCTGACATACAATTATCATTTATCGGCTTCAGCTACGCTCAGCCACCAAACATTAAAATTTCTTACTTTTATTCATCTGATTTGGCTTCAGCTACGCTCAGCCACCAGCCTTTCACCTAACTACTCATTTGTACGTGGTGACTGAGCGGAGCCGAAGTCATCCTTTCTCCGCAATCCTCAATATATCTCCAAATACCCCTCTTGCGGTAACGGCTGCTCCGGCTCCGGCTCCTTGAATTACTAACGGATTTTCACCGTAAGATTCTGTGTATATTTCTATGATGGAATCTGATCCCTTTACCTGCCCCAAGGCACTTTCCTTTGGCACTGATATCAACTTCACATCTAATACTCCTTTTTCCTTTTGAAGGTTTCCATGCAAATCACCAACATATCTTAATACATGATTTGGCTTCTGATTCTTTTTAATTTCACTGAATTTGGCATCCAACACATCTAAATTCTTTAAAAAGAAAGCCACTTCTCCGTCTTGTAATTTCTTCGGGATAAGGTTATCAATATTTATATCTGCAAACTCATTATGTAAATCTAGTTCACGTGCTAAAATCAACAACTTTCTACCGACATCATTTCCTGATAAATCTTCACGAGGATCCGGTTCTGTAAATCCTTGCTGCATCGCATCTTTCAAAATAGATGAAAATGGTACATCGCTTTCTGAAAAAGTATTGAAAATATAACTTAATGAACCAGAGAACACGCCTTTAATTCTGGTTATGTTCTCACCGGATAAATGCAATAACTTAATGGTATCTATCAATGGCAATCCTGCACCTACATTAGTTTCATACAAATATTGCTTTTGATTCTTTTGCAGCTCTTCTCGTAGCAACTGATAAAAATCGTAACGTAAGGTATTGGCTATTTTGTTTGAAGACACAATATCGAAACCATGTTCTACAAATTCAAAATAGTTTGCTACAAAGTCTTTACTCGCCGTATTATCAATAACGATCAGATTCTCTAAATGATGACGTTTTGCAAAATCAAAAACATCTTCTACTTTATATGACTTTCCTTTTTGCTTTAAATTCGTTTTCCAGCTTTTGGTAATTCCCTTTTCATTCAATAAAATCTTCTTGGAATTCGCTATACCAAATACGCGCAAATCTAATTTCTTACGATCTTTAATTGTTTTGGCAGATTTTAGAATTTGGTCAATCAATGTTCCTCCCACATTACCATGCCCAAAAATTAGAATATTTATCCTTTTACTGATACCAAATACTTGTCCGTGCATGACGTTTACCGCCTTGTGTAAATCTGCTTTCTTCACCACCAGACTCACATTATTACCTGATACCGTGTTGTTGAACAACAAAGGCACAATCTGGTTTTTAATCAGTGCGTTAAAGGGATTATGGAACGTACTTAAATCTTGACCTACAATAGATATGATAGAAACATCATCTATTACCGTGATCATATTTACATCTTTAGATTCAAAATCATTACTGAATTCATTCTCTAAAGCCAATTTCGCTCTTTTCGCCTTGTCTTTCTTCACTACAAGACCAATACCCCTTTCTGAAGAACCTTGAGATATGATACTAACACTAATATTACTTGCTTCTAAAGCCTTAAATATTCTAGCATCTACACCCACTTTACCTAACAAACCGCGACCTTCAATATTGATCATCGCAACATCTTCAATAACAGAAAGTGATTTTATTCCTTCTTTACTGGATTTTGCACTGATCAAAGTTCCTTCACTATCATCATTATACGTATTTAATATACGCAACGGAATGTTCTTTTCAATAAGCGGAATTATAGTTTTCGCATGTAAAATAGTTGCTCCGAAATTCGCCAACTCATTCGCCTCTTCATAAGACAAGTTTTCCAACTTTTTAGCTTCGGGCACATAATCTGGATTTGCCGTGTAAATTCCGTCAACATGTGTATAATTCTGCAATTCTTCAGCATCTAAAAAATTAGCTAAAAGAGCTGCGGAATAATTACTTCCGTTCCTACCCAATGTAGTTGTCTCCCCATCTAAAGTAGATGAAATAAAACCGGTAACTACCGCAACAGTATCTTTGGGTATATTCGCAAACTTCAATAACACCTGCTCTTTTGACTCTGCCTCCAATACCTTGGCATCACCAAATGTATTGTCGGTCTTTATCACCTTACGCGTATCTACTAACTCTGCATTGATGCCTTTACCTATCAATAATTTGGTAACCAATTTGGTAGATATCAATTCACCATAGGCAAGTACCTCATCTTTAATTTTGGCACTATAATCACCTAACAATGAAACACCTTCATACAATTTCGCCAAGCCTTTAAACTCTGCCGACAAACTGATATTCTTATAAGTATGCTTTTGATATTTTTCTAAAGCCTCAAACTGAGTTTTATAGTCTTTACCTTTTGCGGCTTTCTCCAGCATCTCTTCTAGCTGATCCGTTGCTTTTTCCCTTGCCGATAAAACAATGGCAATATTCTCTTCATTCTTAACCTTATTGGCTACAATATCCAATACTCGCTCTAGTCCTTCTCCATTGCTTAAAGATTTACCGCCAAATTTTAGAATCTTAATCTTCTTGATATTGCCGTTGGTATTAAAAATACCACCAAGCAATTTCTCCATTTGATCGAACTCGATCAAAAAGGCGTCATGCCCATGTAACGACTGTACTTCGCCATAGGTAACGTTGCTTTTCGCTTGAGCCAATTGCTTAAACGTATCTTTATTTTCTTGAGCAGTAAAGAACATATCAGAATCTACACCTATAATATGAATATTGGTATCACTATTTTGCAGTCTGATGAAATTCTCATCTCCACCTCTAGTGACATCAATCGTTTTCAATAACTGATTCATCAACTTATAGGCAGATAGCTGAAACCGCTCTTGCAACTTATCGCCATGATGCATTAACCAACTTTCTACATTAAAGACCTGCAGCTCTTCGTTCGTACTTCTTTTGAAGCGCTCTTTAAAGGACGCCGGAGTTCTATAACATAACATTGCATGCATACGTGCATCGTGTACCGGTTGCTTAGAATTCACCAAAAACTGCTCTTGAATTTGACAATTGGCGATCAACCAATCTGTCGATTTCCAATCGGATGCCACAGGAATTAAATGCTCGGTTAAATCTGGTTGTAATGCTGCCATTTCCCAGGCAATACCACCACCTAAAGAACCACCGATCAAAGCAAATAAACGGTCTACTTTCAACTGCTGCAAACCCAGCAAAAACATCCTAGCTACATCGCCAGCAACAAAATCCTTATAGTTTTCAATCACGAATTTATCATGACCGTTACCCGGAATATTGAATGCCAGAATGGTATACTTTTGGGTATCGATACATTTTTCATCACCGATAAGTGCTGACCACCAGCCATCTTCACCAGTAACATTAGAGTTACCCGTTAAAGCATGGTTCACCAAAATAATAGGTGCCGTGTGCAGTTCTTTACCAAATACCTGATAAGACAATTGAATATCTTGAGAGGCACCACTTAAGGTCTTATATTTTTTAATCTGTAATTGATGTAGCATCTATTTCAAAATCAATTTATGGCTTGGCTTCTGTTCCGCTCAGCCAATAATATTTTACTATTTTAAATAATTGGTCACATAGTTTTAGCTCAATGACCGGTTATTTCAATTTTGCTTTATATCGATAACCGAGATTAAAGACTTGCAAATGCCTGTTCTAAATCGGCTTTTAAATCTTCAATATCTTCTAGACCAACAGACAAACGAATTAAATCTTGACCTACACCAGCACCTTCTTGCTGCTCTGCAGTTAATTGTTGGTGTGTGGTACTTGCAGGGTGAATGATCAATGATTTTGTATCACCAATATTCGCTAGCAATGAGAATATTTTAGTCGCATCGGTCAACTTCTTAGCAGCTTCAAATCCGCCTTTCACACCAAAAGTAACCAATCCGCTCTGTCCTTTTGGCAAGTATTCTTTTGCCAATTCGTTGTACTTATTGCTCTTCAATCCTGGGTAATTTACCCATTCCACTTCTGACCTACCTTCTAACCATGTAGCCAATTCTAATGCATTTGCACTATGTTGCTTAATACGTACCGGTAATGTTTCTAAACCTTGAATAATTTGGAATGCGTTAAACGGACTCAATGCTCCACCGAAATCACGTAAGCCTTCTAATATTAATTTAAATGTAAATGCCGCCGCACCTAATGCTTCGCTATATACCAAACCATGATACCCAGCAGATGGCTCAGTAAACTCTGGAAATTTTCCGTTGGTCCAGTCAAAAGTACCAGCATCAATAATTGCTCCACCTAAAGAAGTTCCTTGTCCGCCGATATATTTTGTCAATGAATGTATTACTAGGTTAGCTCCGTGTTCAATAGGATTCAATAATGACGGAGTAGCCACAGTATTATCTACTATAAATGGCACACCTGCTGCTTTTGATTCTTTCGAAATTCCTTTCAGATCCAACACATCCAATTTAGGGTTCCCTAAAGATTCTACAAAAAATGCTCTTGTGTTTTCCTGTACCGCTTTTCCAAAATTCTCAGGGTCAGATGCATCTACGAAGGTTGTTGTAATACCGAATCTTGGCAAGGTTACGTTCAATAAATTAAACGTACCACCATACAAACTACTAGATGCCACAATATGATCACCTGCTTTCAACAATGTCAACAACCCTGTTGAGATTGCCGCTGTACCCGATGCAAAAACCACCGCTCCAATTCCGCCTTCTACCGCAGCTAGTCTATCCTGTAAAATTTGATTGGTAGGGTTGTTTAATCTTGTATAAATAAAACCTAATTCCGCTAACGAAAATAAGTTTGCTGCGTGATCCGTGTCATTAAAGACATACGATGATGTTTGGTAAATAGGCACTGCTCTTGTACCACCGTTGGTAGTTGTGTCGTGACCTGCGTGTAATGCGTTTGTTGCTAATTTGTGATTACTCATGATTTTGTTGTTTTTAAAAATTAATCCTTCGGCTACGCTCAGGATGCAAAAAATTAAAAGCCAAACCTTGACCAACATCATATGCGGGTAGGTAAAATCAAAAAGTTATAAGAAAGTAATATCGAAAAAAAATCGATTACTGTTATCCATCCCCTAAGGGTAGAATGTAGCACCTTCTTTGTATGGAACAAAGGGTTGCTAAGGTTTCAAAGGGTCTAATCCCTCCACCTTTCTTGATAACTATTCAATAAGTGTTTGAACTTTGAGCTACAAATATTGGGCAGAAGTTTTTAATAACCTAGAACTTTAAGAAAAAAATATAATTTAAGGTCTTGTTGTTAGTTTTATCAAAGTATATTATCTCTTAACACTTGCTATTTAAAAGCCTATTGAAAACTATAAAAGGAAAGGATAAACACTTTCATCACAGCTATGCGATTGACATCTCAAGCTATAAATCATATTTCAGATAATTACAAATTAAATGCTATAATATCTTCACCCCTAATAAGATCGACAAACTTGTGAACTCAGTACTATAATTATTACTATCTGAAAATAATTCTCCTCTATCCATATCGTAACGTACTTCTAAAATAAATTTATGATATTCATATCCTAGACCAAAGGTCAAGTTTGTTCCCTTACTAAATTCAAAACCAGGTCTGCTAGTGGTAAACTCCGAATCTAAATCAAAAATAAGTACGTAAGAAGCATTAATAAAAAACTTTGATTCTTCATCTAAAAAAAACGAATGTCTTAATCCGACAGGAAATTCAAGAGTCCTGTAATTAAGTGTAACAGTTTCGGGCAAATAATTAAGCGATGTAGATTCTGATCTGAAATTATTATACGAAGTCTCAATAATGACAGCCCATTTATTTCTATTAAACGGCAGTACAAATTCGGACTCCAACCCTATTTGAAACCCTACAATATTTCCAAAATTAAATTCATAAGAAGAGGGGTTGTAAGCAGACCTAGAAGGAATTTTAAATGAGTTAAAATTAATTCCAGTCTTTAAATTTAGACCAAATATTTTTTTTCCTTCATCCTCCTTATCAAAAATTACACCTTTACATGTATTGTACTTTACAAAAATATTATACAAGCTCTTTTTTGAATATCTTAATGTATTGATATTGTTAGTAGAAATACTTTTACATATTAAATTGTTCAACAACTCTTGCTTATAAATATTACTTTCAGCAACTATTGATTCGCTTTTATAATATTTTTTATATACCAATTGTGTAATAGCTTTTTCTTTACCGTCATAAAAAAAAGTTGAAAAATTACCCTCAACATAACTGTAAAGATTTAAATTACCTTTTACAATTTGCTTTAGAAAAAGCACTTCCTCTATATAATTTGGATTCCTGTCATAATCTAATTTATCCAATAACCGTGAAGACCTATCGACTTCAACATTAAAACGTTTATAAACAACGTGTGATACTCCAAATTCACTTATTGATTTTATAGTTTTAGTTTGTATTTCACCATCTTTTGAAATTTTATATAGAATTTCATTAGGATTATTTAACCATTCTATATTTTTAATAAAACATTCAATTTTAACATTATTATTGCCATAATAATATCCTTTCTCAAAATTTACCTGAGAAAAACAATTTATACTAACTTGAATTAAACAAAGTAATATTATAAATTTTTTCACCTATTTTTTTTCATTAAAACTCACTTTAATTCTAAGAGCGAACTTTAAAAATTATCATTCATTAAATCAGCTTAATTACCCATATACAGAAACATTTCAATTAAAATTTTAACTTTCCTATTTCAAAAAGTCAAACGTAGCATTTGAGCCTAAAATATATATTAAAAATTTCTAATAAGGAACAACTTACTTTATCATCCCAGCACTCTTGTACTTCTCTATATATTTTTGATCTTGCTCTGGAGAGTCTTTGTATTTTTTACGAAGTGCTACCAAATCTTTCTTCAGCTTTTTAACGGTATCTGCATATGCAGGGTCATTATAAACGTTGGTCATTTCCTTCGGATCTTTTAATCTATCATACAACTCCCATTCATCTACATCATAGTAGAAATGCACCAATTTAAATTCTTTGTTTACAATACCATAATGGCGTTTTACCATATGTACTGACGGGTATTCGTAATACTGATAATACACTCCATCTCGTGTCCATTTGTCTTTTTCGCCTTTTAATAACGGAATCAAACTCTCCCCTTGCATATCGTTTGGCGGAGTGAAACCCACAGCTTCCAACATAGTTTGCGCAAAGTCTAAATTCTGTACCATTTCATTTTCTACAGATCCCGGCTTCACCACATTTGGCCAACGCACCAATAACGGAGTCTTAAAAGATTCATCATAAATAAATCGTTTATCGAACCAACCATGTTCCCCTAAATAAAATCCTTGGTCAGAGGTATAAATTACTATTGTGTTTTCTGCTAATCCGCTTTCATCTAAATAATCTAACAAGCGACCTACGTTATCATCTACCGAAGAAATACTACCTAGGTAATCTTGCATATATCTCTGATACTTCCATTTCATTTTTTCGGTATCGTTCATCTTTGGCCAATTCTCATAGAAGAAATCGTTGATAGAATCTAATACCTGATCATATAAAGCTTTTTGCTCAGCCGTAGCACGGTTATACGGACCATAAAAACTATTAGGAAACTCTTCAACTACAGGAAATACTTTACCTTCCATTTTCGCCAAGGTTTCTGGTCTTATTTTACTATCATGACTATACATCATATGCGTTAACAAATTCATTTCTGCAGTTTTCGCTGCAGAACCTCTATTGCTATAATCATCAAAAAGTGTCTCTGGCTCTGGGAATGTTCGTTGGGTAAATTCTTTGAACTTATCTGGTCTTGGCCACCAAGGCCTATGTGGTGCTTTATGCAAATACATCATCATAAAAGGTTCGCCATCGACAACTTCTTCTTTTAACCAATCTAAAGATACATCGGTAATAATATCGGTAACATAGCCCTGCTTGGTTATGGTATCGCCATTGGTAACAATAAAATCGGGATTTATATAATTACCCTGACCCGGCAGAATCATAAATTCATCTACGCCTTTTGGGTTGTTCCCAAAATGAAGCTTACCGAACATAGCTGTCTTATAACCATTCTTTTTAAATATTTGCGGAAATGTCACCTGTGTAGTATCGAACGGAAAGTAATTATCCACTTTTCCATTAATATGAGTATGCATACCCGTTAGAATCGTTGCTCGTGATGGTGCGCAAATAGAGTTGGTGACACTCGCATTGGTAAACAGCATGCCTTCTTTTGCCAAGCGATCAATATTTGGCGTATCAAGTAACTTATCATCATACGCACTAATGGCTTGGTACGCATGATCATCTGACATGATGAAAATGATATTAGGCTTTTTATTTTTTGACTTTTGGGCTTCGGATTTAGTAGGTAGCAGGAAAAGTACACCTGCTATGACTAAAATTAGATTTTTCATTTAATGTTTGTTGATTTTGACCGGTACTAAAAACAAGAACTATGTATAACTATTATCTAAAAAATGTTCAGATTACTTTCTATAATCCAATGCCGGTTCTCTATCACCTAACAAAGCAATATATTTAAAGTCAGCCCCTCTTCTTTCATTAAATTCAGCCTTCACCTTAGTTAGCAAAGCAGGTTTTTCAAAAATATCTATTGCTGTCAATGCCATGGTCTTTGCAGCCACCATCATTCCTTTAAATCCAATATCGGTTCCACCTGCAGCAACTGCTTGCCAGCTATGAGGTGGTGTTCCAGGAACCCAAGTAGCAGTTCTCACTGCCGCCAAAGGAGCGTTCCAACT
This sequence comes from Maribacter sp. Asnod1-A12, assembly GCF_045063735.1. Lineage (NCBI taxonomy): Bacteria > Pseudomonadati > Bacteroidota > Flavobacteriia > Flavobacteriales > Flavobacteriaceae > Maribacter > Maribacter sp. Asnod1-A12. Next base: position 2,287,057 of record NZ_JBEFNZ010000006.1, on the reverse strand, counting down.
TACATCTCCTGTATCGGCAGAGGCTTTACCGTAGGTAAAAACCATTGGTTTGATTTCGCTAGCACTTTCAATTTCTTTTGGTGTTTTTAATGTTTTCTGAATTTCTTCGGCAAATATTATTTCCTCTTGAGTATAGTTTACTCCACCAACCAATTGCATATTTTCATGCATTAAGGTTGCAAGTATTTCATTTGGCAAACGCTCATACGTTCCGCCAATAATTTCATATGACATTTCAGTTTCTGTTCCTATGGCAGCTCCTTCTGCAGCTTTAACAACTCTATCCCAAACTGCTTTTACTTCTTTTCTATTGGAATGGCGAACAACATAATACACCTCAGCTTCTTCAGGTACAATATTGGGTGCATCGCCTCCTTTAGTTATTACGTAATGAATTCGTGTAGATTCAGTTGTATGTTCTCTTAGCATGTTTACCAAATCATTCATACCCTCTACTCCATCTAACGCCGAACGCCCTAATTCTGGAGCGGCAGCAGCATGTGAGGAAACACCTTTAAATGTGAACTTACCTGATATCGTTGCCAAATTCGTACTTGGGTTAGAGGTATTTTGGTCTCCCGGATGCCAAGAAACAATAGCATCTACATCATTAAAAAGACCTGCTCTTACCATATATACTTTTCCTGAACCGCCTTCTTCTGCCGGAGTTCCGTAAAACCGAATGGTTCCAGATTTTTTGGTAGCATCTAGCCAATTCTTAACAGAAATTACTGCTGCCATAGAACCTGTTCCAAATAAATGATGTCCGCACGCTTGACCGGGCGCATCTACTACCCTTGATTTTTTAATAGGTTCCGCAGATTGCGACATCCCTGGTAAAGCATCAAACTCGCCCAATATTCCTATAACAGGTAACCCCGAGCCATATGTTGCCGTGAATGCCGTAGGTATACCTGCCACACCTTTCTCAACTTTAAATCCTGCCGCACTAAGTGTTTCTTGTAAAAGTGCCGAACTATTTTCCTCTAAGTAACCTAACTCAGGATTCTCCCATAGCTGGTTTGCAATATCTTTATAAGTTTCGTACTCTGTGTCTAACTGTTTTATGATTTCTTTTTTGCTCTTTTGTGCTTCAGTGGTTACTGGTAATAGTAATAATATAACAGCTATTGATCGGATTATTTTTTTCATTTTTGTGGTTGTTTGGTAAGTTAGAATAATACTAAAAGTAAGAATAATTCAGTTTTCATCTATACCAATAATGATATAAATAAACCATTTTACTCCAACACATAAAACTCAATACGAGAATCTGTAAATACCGTATGTGTTTGTGTTTTAAAATCGGACTCATCTGCCTTAAAAATATTATTCACATAGGTCTGCGGATTTAAATCTATTAAGGGAAACCATGTGCTTTGAACTTGAACTTGTAGCTTATGCCCTTTTTTAATGGTATGAAAAACGTCTTGTAACTTAATGGTTACATCTGTTTTTTGGTTTGCTACAAATGGCTCTGGGTCTGAGAAACTGTTTCTAAAGCGCCCACGTAATACTTCGCTACGAACCATTAAATGATAATTGCTCATTTTCAAATGGTCTTGCATGCCTTCGTAGGCAGGCTCATCTGCTGGATGTACATCAATGATTTTAACGATCCAATCTGCAGCTGTACCCGTAGTCGCTACTTTTAATTTTGCTAGAATATCACCTGCCAAAGTCATATCATTTTCCATCACTTCGGTTTCAAATACCAACACATCGCCTCTGCGTGCCGCAAAACGCTGATCGTCTGTCATGTATTTTCTAGGTGTAAAAACCGTTTTAATATCCTCTGAGTAAGGAACCGGTTTTTTAATATCGCTGATAAACTTTACTTCTTCCACTTCTTTTGGCTCAAAAGTCAGTTCTTGATCTGCAGATAAGTACATGTCTTTTTTAACTACTCCCGCTGGTGGCCAGGCATCATAAGTTTTCCAATCTTTTCTACCGGTATCAAAAACATAGGCCTCCGGCAATCCGCTATTTTTATCTCCGTTTCCTTTTAAGAAATGGTCAAAAAATTTAGTTTCTATATTCTCCTGAAAAAACTCTGAAATACCATCACCGAAGTAATAGTTACCTACAATATTCTGTCCTTTTCTTCGCGCCCAAGCCCCATGATCCCATGGTCCGAAAACTAAAGTGTTGTAATTATCGGCATTGTATTTTTCAATATTCTTATAGGTTTCCAAAGGTCCGTATAAATCTTCAGCATCAAACTCCCCTGCAACCACCATAGTTGCAACCGTTGGTTTTACATCCTTTAAATGCTGAATTAATCCGCGACTTTGCCATAGCTCATCATAATTTGGATGTTCTTTTAGCTCGTTCCAGAAATAATCGTCGGTAACACCTTCTTTTGCCATACGTGGTGTATCGCTAGTTTCGTATTCAAAGAAACGGTCCAAATTTTTTAGCGGACCTTCATCTAAAAAAAATTGATATTGATCTTTTGTCGGTAAATCTGGTAATACGTACCAAGCCGTATCAATAGGTTTATCCCCATCTGGCCTGGGAGTACCAAATAAAGAGGTTGCTCTAAAATAACTCAACAAATAGGCTCCGTTATGATGAAAATCATCAAAAAAGAAATCACCAATACTCGCCTGTGGCGAAGCTGCTTTTAATGCCGGGTGTGCATCTACAACAGCATACGTAGAATAATAACCAGGATATGATATACCCCAAATACCAACATTTCCATTATTGTTTTCTACATTGTTTACCAACCAGTCTATAGTATCATAAGTATCTGAACTTTCGTCAATATCCTTTTCCGTTTTTTTATCTGGATTGAAAGCACGCATATTTTCATAATGACCTTCGCTTAACCAACGTCCACGAACATCTTGGTAAACCACAATATAGCCATCTTGCATCATGTGAATATTAGGGGCTATTTTGGTTTTGAAATTACCTTCTCCGTAAGGTTGCGAACTATAAGGAGTTCGTTGCATAATGATCGGATATTGTTGAGAAGTATCTTTCGGCGAGTATATAGTGGTGTGGAGAGTGATGCCGTCACGCATGGTGATATCGACTTCTTTCTTCGTAAAGTTATCTTGTACATAGGTCTCAGAAACTTCTGTTTCTGATACTTTAGGCGCTGTTTTTCTACAGGAAACAATTACTGTAGCCAATAAAACAAAGGTAATAAGTTGTTTGATGGTAATCTTTGACATGTCTTAAGAATTTGAATTCTTAAAGCTAAGAAAGTTTAATCGATTAAAAAGGGTTTTAGTGACAGTGAGGAGAAGGAAAAAAGTTAAAATTTTCGGGTGATTAAAATACAGGTAATTTCAAATAGTAATTTGTATTTAGGCCACGAACAATGCGACACCAATTGAACATTAAAACTATAACCACTTATTAGAGGATAAGCTCAATGTAAAATTTGGATAGTATGTGTGTTTTCAATAGACAGATTACTTCTCAATGCCAACTATATGGCTGCGTAATTAGTAATTGTGTAAAGAACTATATCATAAACAACTTTCTGACCAGCATAAGAATACCTGAAAAGAAATCATTTTTATATACTTGAACAGTAGCTTCTTGGAGTAATTGTTTTTTCATTTAATTAGTTTTTGGTGGCATTGAATTTAATCAGAAAAAGGAATCAATGCAACTGTTTCTTTAGATTTTTCAATTTTAAAATTTGAATCAATTTGCAGCGAACTATATTCGGATCTTGTATCATCTAAAACAACATACTCAGAAATTAGGTCGGTTTCTTTTGAGCAAGATTGTAATATTATGCAAGCCAAAAAAGCTAGAGAAATTCTGTGGGGTAATGACATGGCATTCGTAGGTTAAGTTATTACTTTAATAGGTTTTCAAAGATTCAATACCTTAAACAGATTTAAAATTAAGCTGACTTTTGGGGCTTCAACTTGAACTTGTTTCTGTCCGTTTTTTGTTTGTACAAGCAGTATATATTTCATCTTTTGTAGGTGGCGAGATTTGGGATTCTCTATTTATTACACTTCAAATATATGTAATCTTTTTCCTACAAAATAGTTTTTGTGGTCAAACTATCTCAACTTGTTGTGAAGGGGTGTTAATTGGCTTGTGAGATAAAATCAGCCCATAAAAAAGCTCCTTAAAAGGAGCTTCTTAATTATTTATAAAACAATGGTATAACCCTAAAGACCAAACACCGACTTTATCTCAGCTACTTTATCTAATTTTTCCCAAGTGAACAATTCCACTTCTTTTTCGATACGCCCGTTATATGGCGATTCGAATACCTTTGTAATAGTTGTTGGTTGTTTACCCATGTGCCCGTATGCAGCGGTTTCCAAGTAAATTGGGTTCCTTAACTTTAATCTATCTTCAATAGCAAAAGGTCTCATGTCAAATAACTCTGCTACTTTCTTTGCTATATCGCCATTACTCAAGCCTACTTTAGATGTACCGTAGGTATCTACATAAATAGATGTAGGTTCTACAACACCAATTGCATAACTAACTTGCACCAAGATTTCGGTTGCTACACCTGCAGCTACCAAATTCTTCGCTGCATGACGTGCCGCATAGGCTGCACTACGATCTACCTTACTTGGATCTTTACCGCTAAAAGCGCCACCACCGTGAGCTCCCTTACCACCATAGGTGTCAACAATTATCTTACGACCTGTTAAACCGGTATCGCCATGTGGACCACCAATTACAAACTTACCTGTTGGATTAATATGATACGTAATCTGATCATCGAACAACTTCTGAGTATCTACAGGCAATTGTGCCTTTACCCTTGGTATCAATATTGAAATAATATCAGACTTTATCTTCGCTAACATTTTCTCGTCATCTGCATCAAAAGCATCATGCTGGGTAGAAACTACAATTGTATCTATACGTATTGGCTCATTTGTATCTGAATATTCTATAGTAACCTGTGCCTTTGCATCTGGTCTTAGATAATCAATCTCTTTATTCTCACGACGCATTTCTGCCAAAGTATGCAAAATTTTGTGCGAGATATCTAATGCTAATGGCATAAAGTTCTCAGTCTCGCTTGTTGCGTATCCGAACATCATACCTTGATCACCTGCACCTTGTTCTTCTTTTGAACCACGGTCTACACCTTGACTAATATCTTGAGACTGCTCATGTATCAATGATATCACTCCGCAAGAATCGCCACTAAACTGGTATTCCCCTTTTGTATATCCTATTTTATTGATGACTTCACGAGCAATGTTCTGTACGTCTAAATAGGTATCACTTTTAACTTCTCCAGCTAACACAACTTGACCAGTTGTTACTAATGTCTCACAAGCAACTTTACTTTCTGGATCAAAGGCAAGAAAATTATCTAATAACGCGTCACTGATTTGATCCGCAACTTTGTCTGGATGTCCTTCACTAACAGATTCTGATGTAAATAAATATGGCATAACAATCTTTTTTTTCAATGGATTTGAATGAATGCCGAAAAGAAGTATGATGTGATTAGAAATCAACACCAACTGCTTTAGCATTTTTTTGTTTTGAACCCTTAGGTTAAAACAGAGGTTGCAATCAGTCAAATCCCTCCTCACTTTTTAATTCAGGTGCAAAAATAGAAAAAATGTTCTGTTCAATTCTTAATATGCTGTTATTTATTGACGCAATTAAATGAATTAAGGATTCTTTCTTTAAATCTGTTAAACTAAAGATCATACTTCACGGACAACAACACATACCTAGGTTGTACAAAATAAGCTTGTGTACTAAAAAACAATTCATTGGTACTATCTCTATTCAAGGTAGTTGTGTTCAATAAATTTGTGCCTTTTATTCCGTACTCCCAACGACTATCTTTCTTCTGGTATGTTAAGTCAGAATCTAAAAAACTATAGGTATTAGAAATGGTATCCGCATCATCGGTATAATTGTAATAATCATAATCTACCGTAAAAATAAAATTCTTCAAGAAACTGGCATCAAAACGAGCATAAGGTCTGCTGGTAAAAAAAGTTGTTTCTAAATCACCATTCTCGTAATTGTTTACCGTATACCTATAGCCTAATTCTAAATTCGGAGCGTCTTTGAAATTAGTGGAAAGAGCTGCATTATAATTCTGTGTTAATGAGTTTGAGGTACTTTGCGTATCGTCAACCAAGTTATTGGTAGTCGACCAGCCCAAATTACCTTGCACAGATGCTTTTATTTTACCAAAGGTACGTTCATACTTTCCGCTTGCGGTTAAAGACTCATCATCAAAATTTGAATTAATAGTACTACTCACCCTATTAATACCTATAATATTCACTCCACTTTTTAAAGCATCTATTCTTTTGGTATATGCTACGTTCGCAAAAATATTGGTAAAATTGAACATATTAAAGCTAAAAAAATTAAGTGATACATTATGATTCAATGCACTTTCTAAATCGCGATTACCGCTATACAATGAATTGTAATTATTGAGCACATAGCCTTGCGCAAAATTACTGACATCTGTAAACGAACGTGTTACACGATAATTAAAGCGAAGGTTTTCTGATTTTTTCAGTTGTGCATTAATATATACATCTGGCAGCAACGACGTTAAGTTATCTTCTACCACAGTACCTAATTGTTCATTCTTTACATTGAACTGATGCAAGGTTACACCAGGATTAAAAGTGAATATGCCCGAAATAACTTTATAATGTAGACCCGCATAAATATCAGAAACATGAAAGGCTACTTCATTACCAAATTCATCTCCGCTCATATTTAAAACATCTTCATTATCTAATATCTGAAAAATGTTAGAGTTGAAATTCTGATTACTTTGCGTAGTACCTAATGTTAGATTGATATTACTCTTTGTACCCAAAACCCTATAATAATCTACCTTGGCATCGACCTTATTGGTTACCACTGATTTAGCCTGATTGATATTATACAAATCTTGCGTTTCATCTACCGGAAAAATATCAACAAAAGCAAATTCATTTCGTATTGCTTCATAAAAAGGATCTTCATCTTGATATAAATATTGTGCTTCTATTGCAAAAATGTTCTTCTCATTTAAAGTATAGTAAATATTTAAATTTTGATTTACAGATAAGGGTTTTTGTTTTTTCACTTCTGCAATTTGATCCGTAATCGAAGAAATAGAAAGCACATCTACCTCTTCATTATCATCAGACTGTTTTAGCAGTGCATCAAAATCTAATTGAAAAGCTTCATTAGGCTTATATTTGACACTAAGCTTTGCCAAACCTAAATGTACGGTCTGGTCTGTATTCGTGGTCGTGCTTTCAATATCGTTACTGGCAATATAAGATGTAGTTCCTTCAGACTTCATGAGCGTGCCGGTGTACGAGTAAATTCCGAATCCGCTTAAATCCAAACCATCCATCGGCGCGTAACTAAAATTAGCTGCCGCGAATTTGGTATCAATATCATTAGCCCTATTGTTCTGTGCCGAAGAAAGTCCTAATGCATCTGCACCTGTAGAAATTGAGCTTCCTCCTCTTGAGTTTAAATCTCTGAATCCGCCCGTAAAATTTCGGTAATCGCTACGCGTAAATGGCACCTCACCAATATTATTTAAATCGGTGATGATATTAATACTGTATTTAGGACTGTAGTAAAATAACTTTGGATGTGCCAAATACCTATTATCAGGACCGTAACCTGCCGTTATTTCTCCGAACCAAAAATTCTTTTTTCCCTCTTTCAGCTTTATATTTAAAGCCACATTATCGTCATCATTGGTGAGGCCTTTCATTTGAGAAACCTCATTGAAATTACGCAACACCTCAACCTTACTTAAGGCATTCGCAGGAATGTTCTCTACCGCCAATTTAGTATCACCATCAAAAAAATCTTTACCCTCAACCATAACCTTACTAACGGTCTTACCCTCCACTTCTATTTGACCGTCATCATTGATTTCGATACCCGGAAGGTTTTCCAAAACATCTTTCAACTTCTTTTCAGTACCGGAAACAAAGGCATCTGTATCATACACAATGGTATCACCCTTTACAGAAACCGGCATTTCATAGGTAACATCTACCTCATCTAATTGTGCCGCCTGCTCTTGCATTATAATATCTTTTACGGCATCACCATTACCTGCCGTAAACGTAAACGATTCTGGCTTAAAACCGAGATAGCTCACCTTCACCGTATATTGTTCTCCAGTTTTAAGCTTTAGCTTAAAAAGTCCGGCATGGTTGGTTATACCGTAAGATTCTAAACCTTGGGTAGCTGTATTAATAGCAATTACATTTGCCATATCCACACCTACCCCTAAGCTGTCTTTAACGGTGCCTGACAATGATATTTCTTGAGCCGAGCCAATGGCTGCTATCAAAAGTAATAGTGTAAAAAGTACTTTGTTTCTCATTTAATTGATGTAAAAAAGATGGATTATAGGTGCTAAATTTAGTTCGGTCTACCGCCATTACGACCGCCACGGTTTCTGAAATTCTCACGCATTTCTTTCATCTTCTCTTGAGAGATTTCATCATATTCTTCCTGTGTTACTTTTTTGCCTTTACTCGGTGCTTTAATTTCAATTTTCTCTGACGGATTCATTGTGATTTCTGAACACACAATAGTTGTAATATCATCGTTTACCGCTAATATTAAACCAGGTAATCCCCAATATAATCCCGGACCTTGATTTATTGGGATTTCTGGTGTGTACCATGCCACAACTTCTACTTCTTTGATAGTAAATTCATCTTCTTTTTTCGCCTCTTCTTCTTTTTCTTCTCCCCTGCCTGGTCGTCTAAAAACCGCACTCATATTGGGTCTTTTAATGGTTTTTGTAGCTGTTGCCTTAAATGCCGTATAATTACCTATGGTTTTAGACTCACTGCCCATTTTCCACTCTAAGGCCTCTAATTCATCATCGATCAAAAATATTTTACCTAGCAGCTCATTTTTTATCAAATAACGTTGCTCTTTAATATTCTTATACAAATCACCATCAGTACCAGCCATTCCACCAAAACGTGGACCACGACCACTACCTCTTTCACCTGGTTGTTCTAGCTTTTCTTCTTCCTCATAAATAGATGCTGTTTGATTGAAGTTAAGTACAAAAGTCTTTTCATTTGCCTTTTTTATACGCTCCATCATTTCCTTCTTTCTATCTTCGGGTATATTTCTATTACCAAAATCGAAATTAACCTGTGTCTTACTCTGGTATACTGCCTTACCTTGAAAGTCTTGTGCTTGCACAGGAACCCCCACAAATACAATCACAAATGCTACAAACCACTTAAATTTTATCATGTTCTAGAATTAAATTCAATAGTATGACATTATTTAGAGCTTTTGGTTTAATCGATTTCTGTTAATAAACAAATTGAGGTAATTATTTTTATGCCATACAACAAATATGTTTTTACTTCCTATAGTTATCTTGTATCTTGTACCATCGAATATTCTTATAGAACAAGAACACAACCATTAATCAATTTAATTCTATGCACATAGCAGTTGCCGGAAATATAGGTGCCGGGAAAACTACCCTAACCAGATTACTTGCAAAACATTATAAATGGGAACCTCATTTTGAAGATGTAGTCGAGAACCCATATTTAGATGATTTCTACAATCAAATGGAACGCTGGAGTTTCAATCTACAGATATACTTTTTAAATAGTAGATACAGACAAATTCTACAAATCAAAGAAAGCGGTAAGGAAATTATACAGGATAGAACCATTTATGAGGATGCACATATTTTTGCACCCAACTTACACGCCATGGGTCTTATGACCAATAGAGATTTTCAAAATTACTCTAGCTTGTTTGAATTGATGGAAACCTTGGTTGATCCGCCAGACCTTCTTATTTATTTACGTAGCTCTATACCAAACTTGGTAAAACAAATTCATAAAAGAGGTAGGGAATATGAAAACACAATTTCAATTGACTATTTAAGCCGATTAAATGAACGATACGAAGCGTGGATACATGGATATGAAAAAGGAAACTTATTGATCATCGATGTTGACGATTTAGATTTTGTTGACAATCCTGAAGATTTAGGTAGTATCCTTAATAAAATTGACGCTCAAATTAACGGTCTATTTTAAGTTCACTTTCGCAAATCCCGAAACCCGTGGTAGATTTTGAAAAAAAGGTGACACGCTTTCTTCATGATGAAATTCCGTTTTTATTCATTATCGATTTTGAAAAATCAATAAAAAAGGTTTTTACGTTTGAAGAAGCTGCAAACGAAAATATCTTCTTCAATATCAAAGGCAACGGTAATGATGAAAATCTTGCTAAAACTAATCTTGAAGATGTCGATTTTGATTTAAAACCAAAATTGGTTTCTAAAGAAATTTACGAAAGAGCTTTCAACAAGGTCAAACAAGAATTGAATAATGGCAATAGCTTTTTGCTAAATCTTACGTTCCCTACTGCTCTCAATACAGAGGTAAATTTAAATGAGATTTATCAAAAAGCCCATGCCCCATATAAGCTTCTTTACAAAGATAAATTCGTTGTTTTTTCTCCGGAATGCTACCTAAAAGTAAAAGATGAAAACATTTTTTCCTATCCTATGAAAGGGACTATAAATAGCGAGGTACCCAATGCAGAGGAATTGTTACTTTCCAATAAAAAAGAACTGTATGAGCATAATACCATTGTAGATCTAATACGAAACGATCTTTCTATCATTGCCAAAAAAGTAAGGGTAAATAAATTTAGATTCGTAGATAAAATAAGAAAAGGAAATCAAGAACTATTGCAGACTAGTACCGAAATTCAAGGAGAATTACCTGAGAACTGGAAAGATAACTTCGCCTCTTTATTACTAAAAACATTACCAGCAGGATCTATTAGCGGAGCACCAAAAAAGAAAACCTTAGAAATTATATCTGAAGCAGAAATTGCTCCAAGAGGATTCTATACGGGAATCTTTGGCGTATTTAATGGAAAAGATATTGACAGTGCAGTAAACATTCGTTTCATAGAAAAAATCAATAAAAAGCTTTTTTACAAAAGTGGGGGCGGAATTACACACCTTAGCGAGATGGAAGAGGAATATCAAGAACTTTTAGAAAAAATATATGTACCCATTATTTGAATCTGTTTGTATTGAAAATAGTCAAATTAAAAATGCCCATTATCACGAGGTTAGGTTTAGAGAATCTTATATGCAACAATATAAAACCCACCCTACATATTCATTATTCGACGGTATACATTTGACCAATTTAGACCCTACTTTAAAATACAAACTGCGCATAGGCTACAAGCAACATGGCACGCGATTCTCATTTTCTGAATATGAAAATAGCATACCTACATCGCTTCAACTAATAAGCGATGATATTATTTCATACCCCGTAAAAAGGAACAATCGTAAGAAATTGAACAACCTCTTTAAGCAAAAAGGAGACTTTGATGATGTACTAATTATTAAGCACGGACTCGTTACAGACACTTCTTATGCCAACATTCTACTTACAGACGCCAAACAGATTGTAACTCCAGCAACTCCATTACTTGAAGGTACCTGTAGAGCTAGATTATTGGATGAAAATAAGATTACGGAAAAAAGAATTTCAGTAGCTGATATACACAATTTTGAAAGCTTTCAATTGATCAATGCCCTAAATGATTTTGATGAAACCAGATGGGTGCCTATTACAAATATAAGTAGGGGATAAAATCATATAAATCCGTTTTTCTTTGCGTGATCAATAGCTTCAGCTGTTTTATTGACCATTAGAAAAGGTATATCTTTAAAGTCTGCAAAAAGATTTTCAATACGTGCCATTCGTTTGCTGTGGTTGACACTACGTAAATAAATAGCTTTTATTCTACCCGGAAAAAGCATGGATATCTCTTGATAAATATCACCATCTTTTTCACCACTATCACCAATTAATATAAAAGGTAATTCTGGATAGGACTTTAATAAATCACTAATTTCTTTTTGCTTCTGCGGCTTTTCATCACTCTTTTTTCTTCTTTTGAAACTTGCCATACTACGTAACAAAACCGGACCTTTTGGGAAATTATTAGTCTTTAAGAAAAGTTCAAGATACCTATACAAATTCCAAGGACTATGACTCACATAAAAAATAGGATTTGCCTCGTTTCCTGTTTTACCCTGATGTAGTTTTGTATAAAAATCGGATGCTCCTTCTAACTGAGACCGCTTAGTAGCTCTTTTAAACATCGTGTTTATAATGACCTTCCATTTTAAAGAAGACACTACTCCCGTATGTAAAATTGTATCATCAATATCACTGATCACCCCAAATTTGGCTTGCTTACATGGTATTAGCATTTCGCCGGGAAAACGATTTTGCAGAAGTATCTCCCTTTTTAAATTTGTATTGCCAAACGAAAGCTCAAATTTTACCCAACCTTCGTCATTTGCCAAATCTTGAAGACTCTCTATATTCCTATCAATTAAATAATAACCATCACAATCAGTAGTACCTTCTACTGTATCACCGTTAGAAAATGTGATTTTTAAAGGTGCATTTTTAATTTCATCGGTTTCAAAACGCTTCCATGTATTTTTAATTAAATTGAAAAAACCTTTCTGATCTAAATCGATATTTTCATCTTCAATTGCCCTACCTCTTACGTACAAACGATTAGCACTACCGTATGACTGAAAATTAATGATTTGAAGTTTATCTTTTTTAAAAATACCCATGACGTTAAAATTACGGTCTTTCAACAACCTTTAAAATTTTTATTTTAAAAATTATCTAATTAAACATTCACAATCATCCATTCTCCGCCTGCGTTTTTAGCGAAAGTCGTTTTTACTCACCCAAAAGCAGCGTTAACTCATTACTCGTTTTAAAACCTATAGTATAACCATAGTTTTAGACAAGCAAAAATGAATAATAACCCACTTGTATACGCAAGTCTAAAATTTAAACATTATGAGACCAAAAAAGAATCCACAGAAAGACCTGAACAAAAAGAGCGGAACGTTCTTTGTAATCGGACTACTATTAGTATTAGGTATGGTATACACCGCATTAGAATGGAAATCATTTGACCCTATCTATGATATTGATGTAGCCTTGAACGATGTTGATGACTCAATTGACGATGAAGAAGTTCCAATTTTCGAAATAGAAGTAACTCCGCCTCCAAAACCACCAGTTTTACCAACTGAAATAGAAATTATTGAAGATGATGATCCTATTGAAGAAACTGAAGTTATTGCCATTGAAATAACACCAGACACCGAAGTTGTAGATCCAACAGATTTTGAGGTCATAGAAGAGCCCGAAGAGGTAAAAGTAAATTGGATTACCATTGAAGAAGTCCCTGTATTCCCAGGTTGTGAAAATGAAAAAGATAAAAGAGCTTGTTTTAATGACATGATGCAAAAGCATATTCGTAAAAACTTTCGTTACCCAGAATTAGCTCAAGAAATGAACATTGAAGGCAAAGTGAACACAACATTCATGATTAACAATGATGGTACTATTGGCACTATTCAAAAAAGAGGTCCACACGATGTACTAGAAAAAGAAGCTGTAAGAATCTTATCGAAACTTCCAAAAATGACTCCTGGCAAACAAAGAGGTTCTGCTGTAAAAGTCTCTTTTGCAATTCCAATCACATTCAAACTACAATAGTTATAAAACAAAAAAACCTCAGCAATGCTGAGGTTTTTTTATATTCTAAATGTGAAATTACTGTTTATTGATTTCCACTTTTTCTATAGTTATTTCTGTAGCTGTACCTTTTTTCTCAACGGTAGCATTTTCAAAAGCTTTCAATTGAGCTTCTACTTCTGCCTTAGTACCATTATAAATTACTTCTTCCGTAACAGACTTACCATTAACAGTAGTAGAATAAGTGACAATAGCTTCCGCCAAATCTGCACTTTCTACATTCATTTCTATGGTCACTTCTTTCGTATCATTTAACGATGCAACACCTTCTTCTGCATGACCACCTAATATTGGTGCAATTACCAAACCTATTAAACAAGTCAATTTAATTAAAATGTTCATTGAAGGTCCAGATGTATCTTTAAAAGGATCACCAACCGTATCACCAGTTACAGCTGCCTTATGAGCCTCTGAACCTTTATAGGTCATTTCGCCATTAATCTCAACACCTGCTTCAAATGATTTCTTGGCATTATCCCAAGCACCACCAGCATTGTTCTGAAAGATTGCCCATAATACACCAGATACCGTTACACCTGCCATATAACCACCTAACATTTCTGCGATTGCCAATTTGTTCATTCCAAATAACATCGGAACAAAAGCAATGATTAAAGGGAAACCAATAGTCAACAATCCTGGCAACATCATTTCTTTTAATGACGCTTGTGTAGATATCGCTACACATTTATCATATTCCGGTTTACCCGTACCTTCCATTATACCGGGTATTTCCTTGAACTGACGCCTAACCTCTTGTACCATTTCCATAGCTGCTTTACCAACCGCATTCATTGCCAAGGCAGAAAATACTACTGGCACCATACCGCCAACAAATAACATTGCCAATACCGGAGCCTTGAAAATGTTGATTCCATCAATTCCCGTAAAAGTTACGTACGCAGCAAATAAAGCCAAAGAAGTCAATGCCGCAGAAGCAATAGCAAAACCTTTTCCTGTAGCGGCAGTGGTGTTACCAACTGAATCTAAAATATCCGTTCTTTCTCTTACAATAGGTTCTTGCTCACTCATTTCAGCAATACCTCCTGCATTATCGGATATTGGACCGAAGGCATCAATTGCCAACTGCATAGCAGTAGTTGCCATCATGGCAGAGGCAGCCAATGCTACACCGTAAAAACCTGCAAAAGCATAAGATGCCCAAATAGCACCTGCAAATAATAATACCGATGGGAATGTAGAAATCATACCCGTTGCCAAACCTGCAATAATATTAGTACCGGCACCAGTACTTGATTGTTGTACTATTTTTAAAATAGGAGACTTCCCCAACCCTGTATAATACTCGGTTACCGAAGAAATAACGGCACCTACTACCAAACCTACTAAAGTGGCATAAAATACACGCATTGCTGAAATCTCCACTAATCCTTCACCAAAGAATTCCATTTTCATAGTTTCCGGTAGCATCCACGTTACTAAACCAAAACAAGAAACTGCAACCAAAATAATTGATGTCCAGTTTCCAATATTCAAAGCGCCCATTACCTGGGCTTCTTTTGCATCGTTACTTTTAATTTTCACCAACATGGTACCTATAATGGAAATAATAATACCTACCCCAGCAATTGCCATTGGTAATAAAATAGGACCTATACCACCAAAGGCATCGGTAATACTACCGCCCATATCTTTTATTACATAGTTACCTAAAACCATAGCTGCTAGAACAGTTGCCACATACGAACCGAACAAATCTGCACCCATACCAGCAACATCACCAACATTATCACCTACATTATCTGCAATAGTAGCAGGGTTACGAGGATCATCTTCAGGAATACCCGCTTCTACCTTACCTACTAAATCGGCACCAACATCTGCAGCTTTTGTATAAATACCACCGCCCACACGTGCAAAAAGTGCAATTGACTCCGCTCCTAAAGAGAAGCCTGCAAGTGTTTCAAGAACCACAGTCATCTCCATAGTCGATGTCCAAACACCGCCCATGAAAAATTGAAAAAATATGATAAAAAATACGGTCAGCCCCAATACCGCCAACCCGGCAACACCAAGCCCCATTACGGTACCACCGCCAAAAGATATCTTTAAGGCATTTGGCAAACTTGTGCGTGCCGCTTGTGTTGTTCTTACATTCGTTTTTGTTGCTATTTTCATACCTATATTACCCGCATATGCAGAAAATATAGCTCCAAAAATAAATGCGACCACAATTAGCATATGTGTTGTGGGCACTACAAAAGAAACGATAGCAAGCAGAACGCTAACTAATACAACGAATACAGCCAAAAGCTTATATTCCGCACTTAAAAAGGCTAAGGCACCCTCATAAATGTAATCTGATATTTCTTTCATTTTTCCATCTCCGGCGTGTTGTTTCATCACCCAAGATCTTTTAATGCCCATGTAAATTAGGCCTAGTACTGCCATAAGAATTGGCATGTAAATCATCATTGACTCCATTTAATCTATTGTTAGTTGTTAGATCAACTAATGTAGTAAATTAGAATAGAATAAAAAAAGCCACTTTTTCTTAGAAAAAGTGGCTTAAATAAGGTAAAATATTATTTATATCATAAAAGTGCGCTTCGCTTTGTGCTCACTATTATCATATCTTTCAACACATTCATGGTAAATCTCTACCGCTTTCGCAGCATCGCTCCATCCACCTGTATCTACTTTTTTCTCTTCTAAATCTTTATATACTTGAAAGAAATGTTCTATTTCCTTTAATCTATGCGGATTTAAATCGCTAATGTCATTATTATTACTCCAAATTGGATCAGAAACCGGTACACAGATAATTTTTTCATCTGGTCCTTTTTCATCTGTCATGTGGAAAACTCCTATTGGTTTTACCTCCATTACCGTCATTGGGTAAGTAGGCTCCGTACCCATTACCAAAACATCTAATGGATCTTTATCCAATGCTAGAGTTTCTGGTATAAACCCATAATCACCAGGATACATCATTGATGAAAACAACATACGATCAAAACGAATTTTATGTAAATCAAAATCGTATTCGTATTTGTTTCTACTCCCTTTCGGAATTTCTATTAACACATCAAAGGTTAAGCCTTTTTCTGCTGCCATATTTAAAATTGTTTAATTTATAGTTTCTTATTGAAACGTTGCTTAGTTGTTATAATTGTAAAATTTAATCGAATTAAAAGACAAATCCAAACGTACCGGTTACACCAAACTTTCTTGCATTGGGATTTTCTAAATAATTTCCTCTAAAGTTAAAATCTAATCTGAACACTTTAAAGATATTTCCTATCCCAAAAGAATACTCATAATATATTTTTTCTGACGGTGCACGCAATGGTGTATTTAGTGTTGCCGGTGCACTTAAAGCTATATTTTCATCAGACAAATCTCCCCATACTCCTCGTAAAGCAATGATTTCCCTTAAATTATATTTTCTTAAGAACGGAATTCTAGAGAAAAAACGACCGTTGAAATTATGTTGCAAGTGAACTGCCGCATAAGTATCCGTAACAAACTCATAGAAATCTAAATTTGGAAATGTTCCATAATTGGAAAAAAAAGTTTGGTTACCAGGAACCACACTTAATAGCCCTAAAGGTACTTCGCCAAATGTTTTACCTAATTCTACCGTACTCAACAATCTACCTAAACCACCTAATTGCCATGGTTGACTGTATGAAAACTGAAGTTTACTATAATCAAAATCACTATTTAAAAACCCTTTAGTACCCTTTGTATAATTTAACAACAGAGTACTATAGGTGTCATTTACATCGCGGCGTTCAACACCAAAACCAATTGTTTTCTTACCCGGAGTATACAACACTAAAGCATTGAAATCGAACTGACGTATTTCTGAGGAGATGCCTGTTGGTGATTCAGGATTAAAATAATCTAAACTAAACTCATTTGGCAATGCCGAACTTAATGTTCTGAAGGTACCACCTACCGCCAATTTAAAATTTGTTAACGGTTCTATTTCAAAATTAAGAGCACTTAAGTTTATATTGGTAAGTCTATTGTTCGCCCCAACAGTCAGTAAAGATGATGATGCAATACTACGCCCTAAAACATCATTTGTCGCAGTTAAACTAACACCAAGTTGTTCTATATCTCTACGATTACCACCAGAAATTATCAACCTACTATTTTTATCCACTAGCACTTTACCTGCTAGCCCGTGTTTAAATTTATGATCCTTAAAACCGTAAGCAGTATAACCTTCTATACGCCATAGGTCGTTTTGACCATAATAGGTTCTCGCACCTATTCTTACCCTAGCCCCTTCTGCACTGTTATATCCAAAAAAATCATAAACTGAGCCTAAGTCTAAGTTCCATTTATCGACTTCAACATAGCCAGAACCTAAAATACTTATAAAATTATAGTAATTCTTAAATTTAGGTACAGTCTTAAGGGTATCTAATAACTTATAAATTCCCTGTTCATCTTTATTTAAATTCTCTAACCTGTTCTTTTCCCAAAAGGCATCATCTTTGATTATTTGAGTTACATCTAAAGGGTTTCTATCTTTCCTATAAACTTCTCTTGGCCTTGGTTTATTAAACTCATAATTATCATAAACAGATGTTCTTTTCCCGTATAAACCACGAGATTCCTCTTTTTTATTAAAGCTAAAATCACTTAACATATAATCTCGCTTTAGCAGAAAAACAGAATCGTTCATTACATCAAAATCTTGTTCAATGTAAATATCTTTCACCCAATTGATATTGGCACTTTTGGTAACTTGTAGATTAATATTCTTTACCGCCCAAGTAGAATCGTTTACCCAGAAATCGCCTTTAAAAGTCAACTCGTTTTTACGACGAGGATAATAAACAATATTGTAACACCACTTATTATCTATATAGGCGCTGTCTCGAAGTGCATAATTGTAAACATCTACCCCGGTTTTTGAAAGCGGACTTGTAAAACTCTTGTCAAAGAATTTTAAGTAGTTATCATAAACATCATACTCTTGATACAAATCTTGAACAAAAGCTATAATTGCTTGATTATTTTCAAATCCCGAATTTTTATTTCCTAAAACTTCCTCTTTTTCTTCTTTGATTTTATTATCTCCGTAAATTTTAGAAAAAGTTTCGTTTAAGAAAATCGGCAAGTACGTTTTGCCCGTTATACGCGAAGTATCTAGGTCTTGAAAGACAAATTCAAGACCTTTAAAAACTTTACTTTTTATAAGTGAACTATCAATAGTATTTAAATCGAACTCAACTTTTTCGTACTTATCAAATGCGTATTGATCAAATTGCCTAACACCGTTTTGACGCTTTTTAGCCCAAATTTTTCGAAGAATATCTATAGCAGGATTATTTTTCTTAGACTGTTTGCCCGCTATCAAAACTACCTCGTTCAACTGCTCCGCAGCCTCAATCATGGTTATTCTCAAGTCATAAACAACCTTATTTTTTAGCTGAAGTTCATAATCAGTATAGCCAATGAAAGATATGACAACAGTACTATATTCATTATCAGATTCTAAATAAAATCTACCATCATCATTTGTAATGGTACCTTCTGTAGAGTTTTTAAAGAATACATTCGCAAAAGATACAGGGTCACCCTGTTCATCAACGACGATACCACCAATTTTGGTTTGACCTTGAGCTATGAAGAAACATAAACTTAAGAATGTGAAAATTATCCCTTTCATTAAAAATCGTCGTTCAATAAAAATTCTTGATGTAAATAACATACTAATAAAAAAAGCTTCTCCAGACTTGGTCGGAGAAGCTAAAGTACTTTACAAAAGTATATTTTTATTTGTATAAAACTTTTTTAACAGCATCAACAACATCTTTATGGTTAGGTAACCACTCTGCCAAAAGAACAGGAGAGTATGGTGCCGGTGTATCTGCAGTATTTATTTTTACAACAGGTGCATCTAAATAATCAAAGGCATGTGCCTGTATATGATAAGTAATTTCTGTTGCTACGTTACCAAATGGCCAAGCTTCTTCTAAAACAACCAAACGGTTTGTCTTCTTAACAGATTTTAAAATAGCTTCGTAATCTAAAGGCTTTACAGTACGTAAATCGATAATCTCACAGCTAATTCCTTCTTTTTCTAATTCATCGGCAGCTTTATCGGCTTCCTTAATGATTTTACCAAAAGAAACAATAGTAACATCTTTACCCTCTCTACGAATGTCCGCTACACCTAATGGAATAGTGTAATCTCCTTCAGGTACCTCACCCTTATCACCATACATTTGCTCAGACTCCATAAATATTACGGGGTCATTATCTCTAATTGCAGCTTTTAATAGTCCTTTTGCATCTGCCGGATTAGATGGAACAACCACCTTTAACCCCGGACAGTTAGCATACCAACTCTCAAATGCTTGTGAGTGTGTTGCCGCCAATTGACCTGCAGAAGCAGTAGGTCCCCTAAACACTATAGGACAAGGAAATTGCCCACCAGACATTTGTCTGATCTTAGCCGCATTATTAATAATTTGATCTATACCTACCAACGCAAAGTTGAAGGTCATGAACTCTATAATAGGTCTGTTACCTGTCATAGTAGAACCAACTCCGATTCCTGCAAAACCAAGTTCTGATATTGGAGTGTCTATCACCCTCTTAGGGCCAAACTCATCCAACATGCCCTTGGAAGCCTTATATGCGCCATTATATTCAGCTACCTCTTCACCCATCAAATAGATAGATTCATCCTTCCTCATTTCTTCGGACATGGCCTCGGCGATTGCTTGCCTAAATTGTAGTGTTTTCATGTATGGTAAATATTATTCTTTGTTATATGCTAGAAAGCAAGCAAAAATAGGAAATTTAATATCAAAAAATAGAATGCCAGATTTAAAAAAAGTTATAAAATTTACTATGCATGCATAGTAAATTAGGATTTAAATAGCTATCTTCGTCACCATTGATATAAAGTTTTTAAACATGAAGATATTAGTTTGTATAAGTAATGTTCCAGACACTACGTCTAAGATAAATTTCACGGATGGCGATACAAAATTTGACACCAACGGTGTACAATTTGTAATTAACCCGAACGATGAATTCGGATTAACAAGAGCTATGTGGTTTAAAGAAAAACAAGGTGCAACCGTACATATCGCTACTGTTGGTGAGGCTAGCGTTGAACCTACAATGCGTAAAGCACTTGCTATTGGGGCAGATGAAGCTTTCAGAGTGAATGCATCACCTAGCGACGGATTTTTTGTTGCTCAACAACTTGCCGAAATAGTTAAAAATGGAGGCTACGATTTAGTTATTGGCGGTAGAGAATCTATTGATTATAATGGCGGAATGGTGCCAGGTATACTTTCATCGCTAACCAATATGAATTTCATCAATTCTTGCATTAGCCTCGAAATTGACGGAAACAATGTTACTGCCATTAGAGAAATCGATGGTGGAAAAGAGAATTTAAGCAGTTCTTTACCTTTAGTAGTAGGCGGACAGAAAGGTCTTGTTGAAGAAAGTGACTTGCGTATACCTAATATGCGCGGTATTATGATGGCAAGAAAAAAAGCGTTAACCGTGGTTGAACCCGTTGATGCCCTTAAAGCTACCGAAGATAAAAAATTCGACAAGCCAGCTCCAAAAGGTCAAGTAAAACTTGCTGATAGTGTAGATCAATTAGTTGATCTTTTACATAATGAAGCCAAAGTCATTTAATAACCTATATAATAGGTAATCATTAAAAATAAAAAAGATGTCAGTTTTAGTATATACAGAATCAGAACAAGGAAAATTTAAAAAGAATGCGTTCGAGGTTGCCTCTTATGCTTCTGAAGTTGCCAAAATGATGGGCACGGCTGTCACCGCAATAGCTTTCAACACCACTGAGGGTGATTCTCTTGGCGAATATGGGGTTTCTAAAGTATTGAACGTTAAAGATGGTTCATTAGAAACATTTAACGCTGGTGGTTTTGCTGCAACTATTGCCGAAGCAGTAAAAAGTACAGATGCAAAAGTTGTAATACTTAGCTCAAGTACAGATACAAAGTATTTAGCTCCTTTATTAGCCGCCAAACTATCTGCAGGTTACGTACCTAATGTAGTTCAATCTCCAGATAGCACATCGCCATTTACTGTTAAAAGAACTGCCTTTAGTAACAAAGGTTTTGCGCACACGCAAATAGACACCGATATTAAAATCGTAGGTGTATCTAATAATGCTTTTGGTGCTCACGAAAACAAAACCGATATTTCAGTTGAAGAAATAAGTGCTACTTCCGATACCGGTACAAATAACACTAAATCAGTTGAAATCGATAAGGTTGTAGGGAAAGCAACAATAGCCGATGCTGATATCGTTGTTTCTGCAGGAAGAGGAATGAAAGGTCCGGAAAACTGGGGAATGATAGAAGAATTAGCCGATGTTTTAGGCGCTGCGACTGCATGCTCTAAACCAGTTTCAGATCTTGGATGGAGACCTCATGGCGAACACGTAGGGCAAACAGGGAAGCCAGTTGCAAGCAATCTTTATATAGCTATTGGTATTTCTGGAGCAATTCAGCATTTGGCCGGCGTTAGTGCTTCTAAAACCAAAGTCGTCATCAATAATGACCCAGAAGCACCTTTCTTTAAAGCAGCAGATTACGGAATTGTCGGAGATGCCTTTGAAGTTGTTCCTCAATTGATTGAAAAATTAAAGGATTTTAAAGCGCAAAACGGTTAATTTTTTGTTATTTTGTGCCCCTTAAAGGGCTGTTCGAAAAGTTGGAGCCCCAAGTATTCGAACAGCCTTTTTTAGTTTAGAATCTATGAGTCTAGTACGATTAAAAATAAAAGGTATCTCTTACAGCCAAACTCAGAATGGGGCATATGCACTTATTTTGAACGAAGTTGAAGGCGATAGAAAATTACCTATAGTCATTGGCGCTTTTGAAGCTCAATCCATAGCAATTGCTTTAGAGAAAGAAATTAAACCGCCAAGACCACTTACGCACGACCTTTTTAAAAATTTCTCAGACAGGTTTGATATTGTTATCAAACAGGTAATTATTCACAAATTAGTTGATGGTGTATTTTACTCGAGTATCATTTGTGAAAGAGATGGTATCGAAGAAATAATAGATGCACGAACTAGCGATGCCATTGCCTTGGCATTGCGTTTCAATGCCCCAATCTTTACTTATAAAACCATATTGGACAAAGCTGGTATTTTCTTGAAATTCTCTTCTAAAGAGAAAGACCAAAAAGATAGCGACGACAGTATTATGGTCGATGAAATTTTGCAAGAAGGAGAAACTATAGAAATAGAATCAGGTGCTACAGATGGTTACACCGAACTTACTATAGATGAACTAGAAGCAGAATTGAAAAAAGCAGTCAATAACGAAGACTACGAAAAGGCCGCAAAATTGAGAGATGAAATCTCTAAACGCAACTAAACACTAAATTACAGTTTATGAAAAAGGGCAAATGGTTGCTATTTTTTGCAATAATTCTTACCTCAATTACTTTTGCTCAAGACGTAGACGTAACCCAACCCTTAGAAAGCACCGCAGATTCTATTTTGACTGAAAATGCTAATACTGCTAGCGTTATGGGAATGGAAGCCAATGAAGGATTTTCTTTAAACAGTCTTGGAAGAGGCATTTTAGGAATGGTAGTATTGCTACTACTTGCATTTTTATTCAGTTCTAACAGAAAAGCCATCAACTGGAAGACCGTTGGTATAGGATTACTACTCCAACTCATAATTGCTATCGGCGTTCTAAAAATAACCTTCGTACAACTTGTTTTTGAACAAATAGGAAAAATTTTTGTTAGTATTTTAGAGTTTACCCGCGCAGGCAGTAAATTTCTTTTTGAAGGTTTGGTTGTCGATACGGGCACTTTCGGATATATTTTTGCCTTTCAAGTACTACCAACTATTATATTTTTTTCTGCTTTGACCTCTTTATTATTTTATTTAGGATTAATACAGAAAGCAGTAAAATGGCTGGCATGGGCACTATCTAAAACATTAGGCATTTCAGGACCTGAAAGTCTTTCTGTTGCCGGAAATATCTTTCTTGGACAAACCGAAGCTCCCCTTTTAATAAAAGCGTATTTAGAAAAAATGACCAAGTCAGAGATTTTATTGGTCATGATCGGTGGGATGGCCACCGTTGCAGGCGCTGTATTAGCAGCCTATATAGGATTCTTAGGCGGCGAAGATGAATTACTACAATTAGTTTTCGCCAAACATCTATTAGCTGCATCTGTTATGGCAGCACCAGGGGCGATTGTTATTTCTAAAATTTTATATCCGCAAACCGAAGAGGTTAATAGCGATGTGTACGTTTCCTCTGAAAAGATTGGTGCCAATGTGTTAGACGCTATTTCAAATGGTACAACGGAAGGTTTAAAACTTGCTGTTAACGTAGGTGCAATGCTGCTAGTATTCGTAGCTATTATAGCTATGGTCAATGGAATATTAGAATGGACTGGAGACCTAACCCATTTGAATAGCTGGATAGCTGACAATACATCATATTCAAAATTCTCACTTGAAGCAATACTAGGAACTATATTCGCCCCATTAATGTGGCTAATTGGTGTCGCTAATGAAGACATTATGCTTATGGGGCAATTATTAGGAATTAAATTGGTAGCTAGCGAATTTGTAGGGTATATACAACTGGCAGAGCTTAAAGACTTGGCGCACGGGTCTAACTTAACCTATAACAAATCTGTTATTATGGCGACTTATATGTTATGTGGTTTTGCAAATTTCGCATCTATTGGAATTCAAATTGGAGGTATTGGATCATTGGCTCCAAGTCAAAGAAAGACTTTGTCCGAATTTGGTATGAAAGCAGTGCTAGGTGGATCATTGGCCTCACTACTTTCTGCAACTATAGCTGGCATGATTTTAGGATAGGCAAGCACTACCGCTTCAATTTAGTTAATAAGATCTTTATAACACATACTTTAATTTCCACTCAAAAATTCATCTAAATAGTATTTTTGCAATGTGCCGATAAATCAATTCGGCCTTTACATAATTCTATTGCTATGAAACAATACCACGACCTTTTAAAACATGTTCTTAAAGAAGGAAACCAAAAAGGCGACCGCACAGGAACGGGAACTAAAAGTGTTTTTGGATATCAAATGAGATTTGACCTGAGCGAAGGTTTCCCAATGGTTACTACCAAAAAGCTTCACTTAAAATCAATTGTTTATGAACTACTTTGGTTTTTAAAAGGTGATACAAATATTAAATATCTTCAGGAAAACGGTGTTCGCATCTGGAATGAGTGGGCAGATGAAAATGGAGATCTTGGTCCCGTTTATGGTCATCAATGGCGTAATTGGAATGATGATGAAATCGATCAAATCAAAGAAGTAATACACTCTTTAAAAACGAACCCAAATAATAGAAGAATGTTAGTATCTGCTTGGAACCCTAGTGTTTTACCAGATACATCCAAGTCTTTTTCAGAGAATGTAGCTAACGGTAAAGCCGCTTTACCACCTTGCCATGCATTCTTTCAATTTTATGTTGCAGACGGAAAATTATCTTGCCAATTATACCAACGTAGTGCAGATATCTTTTTAGGAGTGCCTTTTAATATTGCATCTTATGCATTGTTTACCATGATGATGGCTCAGGTTTGTGGCTATGAAGCTGGAGATTTTATTCATACTTTCGGTGATGCACACATTTACAACAACCATATGGAGCAGGTTGAGCTACAATTGAACAGAGAGCCTAGAGCATTGCCAAAAATGAAAATAAATACTAATGTGAAAGATATTTTCGACTTTAAATTCGAAGACTTTACTTTAGAAGATTATAATCCGCATCCTCATATAAAAGGCAAAGTAGCTATTTAAATTATGGATATTAAAGCATTTTTATTACTTGTCGTTAACACCCTGGTTTGTCTCAATTGTTTTTCTCAAAGAGAAGCTTTTTATTTTCCACAAGAAGAAATAGTTATTGATGACTGCGCCAATGCTATTGACAAAAATGCATGTTTAAACCTAAAAATAGAAGGGGAAGTTATCGATATTCTTGAAGATTTATTCAAAAATAGAAAACAAGAAATTGACACCTTAAAAGCAAGAATCACTTTTGAATTAAATGATTTAAATCAAATTAATGAGCAAAGAATATATTCCTATATTAATGATAAAAAAATAAATAAAAAATTTTACAAAGAGCTTAATAGTAGAATTAGCGACTTACACGTTTTAAGAGTTGACAATAAAAAACCCGTTACTTACAGACCACAATACTTTTTGAACTTTGATTATTTAAGTCATAATAAACAATTAACTAAAATTCCACTAGATAGCAATAAAATTTTTAAAGGTGGAGTAATTGAAAAACCACCTTTATTTCCTAATCAGCCTAGAATTGATAATTTATCTGATAGAAGAACCTTTAATACCAAAATACAGCAACATATTGGCGCTAATTTTATTTATCCTAAAGAAGCAATTGCAAAAAATATCAGCGGTAAAGTTAGTATTATGTTCTATATTGATAAGAATGGAAATATCAGTAAAATCAGAACAAAAGGTCCGTCTCTTATCTTAGAAAGAGAGGCCAAAAGAATTATCTCTTTGCTACCCCAACTGCAACCGGGCACCCGTAATGGTGTTCCTGCAAGAATTCCATATTCCATTCCAATTAACTTCAAACTTTAATTGTATCAATTTCTTAATTTATCAGGTCAAACTCCATTGATCATTTTTATTTAACTTACCACAAAAATTGTTTTCATGGTAGGTACTGATACGCTCATAGATTTCTTTTTAGAAACTAGAGAGCACACCGAGGCTATTTGCAAACCTCTTGAAATAGAAGATTATGTGGTACAACCTATAATTGACGTCTCCCCTCCAAAATGGCATTTAGGTCATACGACCTGGTTTTTCGAAGAATTTATTCTGAAAACATATGATAAATCTTATAAAATTTTTAACGCGGATTTCTCCTTTGTTTTTAACAGCTATTACGAAACTGTAGGCAAACGCGTTGTTCGTGCCGATCGCGGAAATCTATCAAGACCTTCCGTAAAAAAGGTATATGAGTATCGACATTATGTAACTCAGGCTATGAACGAATTGCTAAAATCTAATAACCACAAAACTCTTTTAGAGGTTCTTGAAATTGGAATTCATCATGAAAAACAACATCAAGAATTACTACTAACGGATATTAAGTATATTCTAGGAAACAATCCTTTATTACCTAAATACTCAGATACTTTTAAAGAATTCTCAATCGAGAAAGAACCTCAACGTTGGATATCGATGAGTGAAGGTATCTATGAAATCGGTCACGACTCTACAGATTTCTGTTTTGACAATGAATTAGGAAGACATAAAGTTTATCTTCATGATTACGAAATTTCCAACAAACTTGTCACCAATGCCGAGTATCTTAAATTCATTAAAGCCGATGGCTACAAGCGTTTTGACCTTTGGCATGCAGCCGGATGGGATTGGGTTCAACAAAATAAAATAACTGCACCTCTATACTGGCACGAAATAGACGGTGTCTGGCATTATTACACCCTAAATGGATTTACTGAAGTTGACTTAAAAGCTCCTGTAACTCATATTTCTTATTTTGAAGCTTTTGCCTTTGCTCAATTTAAAGAATGTCGCCTACCTACCGAATTTGAATGGGAGACCGCACAAAATCTATTTAATTGGGGCCAACGATGGGAATGGACCGAAAGTGCGTACCTACCTTACCCTAACTACAAAAAAGTAGATGGTGCATTAGGCGAATACAACGGCAAATTTATGGTCAACCAAAAAGTATTACGAGGAAGTTCTGTGGCTACACCTACAAAGCATTCAAGACACACCTATCGTAATTTTTTTCCGACAGAGTTAAAATGGCAGTTTACAGGAATAAGGTTAGCCAAATAATTACGACATATTGATTATGCAAGACATTAAAATAGCATCTGTGGTTTCAAATGAATTTGAAAAAGAAGTTTATTCTGGTTTAACAGACCACCCAAAACATCTCTCTTCAAAATATTTCTACGACAAAAAAGGCGATAGGCTTTTTCAAGATATCATGGCTATGCCAACATACTATCTAACTGATTGTGAATACGATATACTCGAAAACAATAAAAAAGAAATTACCGAATTATTCACAGGTTTTGGCACCTTTGATTTAATTGAACTTGGTGCAGGAGATGGCAAAAAAACTAAAATTTTATTAAAAGAATTCAGTGATAAAAATATTGACTTCAGCTATGTACCTATTGACATTAGCAACAATGCGCTGAACCAATTACAAAACTCTATTGAAAACGAACTTCCAAAAGTTAATATACAACCTTTTCAAGGCACATATTTTGAAGCCTTAAAAGAAATAAGCAGTCGAAAAAATAGAAAAATAATTCTATTTCTTGGGTCAAATATTGGAAACCTAGAACATGAACAAGCAATTGACTTCATGAACAATATTAAAGAGTTAATGCAGCAAGATGATTTGTTATTTATGGGATTTGACCAAAAGAAAAACCCGCAGACTATTTTAGACGCTTATAATGACCAAGAAGGCGTGACCGCCGCATTCAATAAAAATGTTCTTGCTAGAATAAATACAGAACTAAATGCAAATTTTGATTTAGAACAATTTCTACATTGGGAAGTGTACAACCCAGAAACAGGATCAGCAAAAAGTTACCTCGTATCAAAAATTCAACAAACTGTGCAAATTGAAAACTTAGAATTAACAGTTAATTTTAAGCAATGGGAAACTATACATACCGAAATTTCGCAGAAATATGATGACGAAATAATTAACTGGCTTGCAAGACAATCTGGTTTAGAAATGACAACAGCGTATCAATCTAAAAAATATGGATACAAAAACTGTGTATTCAAAAAATCATAATCTTGATATATATTTAAAGTGAATAAAAAAACCTGCATATTAATATGCAGGCTTTTTAATATATAGGTATAATTATTTTACAATTCTAAAACTGCATTTTCTGAACCAGCGAAATCATTCCATTGGTAACGATCAGCTTCTGCATCGTTTACGTATGCACCATCAACAATATATTTAAACTCAAATGAATTTTCTTTTGGAAGATCAAACGTTCCCTTAAAAGAACCATTTTTTTGCTTTTTTAACTCGCTCTTCTTTGCATTCCAATTATTGAAATCGCCTACAACAGCTACTTTCTTTGCATCGTCTGTAGGTACAGTAAAAGTAACCTTACATACTGGCTTAGTTTTTAAATATTTTTTTGCAATTGCCATGATTATTAATTTAATATTCATGGCAAAACTAGCACAATAAAACACTCATTTACAAGCCTTAAGAGATTTTTATCAAATCCTTAAAATTTAATCTTTTTATAGATACACTCCGAAATTAAAACACACAAAAATACTTTTTTGTGAATGGTTATCTATTTGTTTTCAAGATTTTTACAATAGTATCTATTTCTGCTTCTGTATTGTAGAAATGAAAGCTTAAACGAACGCCGTTACCCCTTTGAGCACAGAATACATCATTATCTTTTAATTTTTGAAAAGTAGCTTCATTCGCTTTGATATTGAAAATAGTGCTATGCTTATTTCTACTAATTACTTCATCAGACAACAAACCTATTTTTTGAAATTCAGCTTTTGCTTTCTCTGATAATTTACGATTGTGTTCGGTAATTTTATCCATACCTATTCTCTCAAAAAATTCAATAGAGTACTTTAAGCTTCCAAATATCAGAGATGATAGATGGCCAGGCTCAAACCTCTTGGCAAACCTTATCTCATTTTTTTTACCGTGATCTCCATCGGCGGCATTAAACCCTATATTTTTTAAAGCAATCTTATTTTTGATTTGATCTGAAAACAACATGAAACCATTACCATACCCTGCCAACAACCATTTATAGGCACTAGCCCCTAAAACATCAATACCTGAACTATCAAAATCAAAACTAGTGCTACCACAAAATTGAGTACCATCTACTATGATAATCAATTTTGAATTCTGCTTTTTTAAATCTTTTAAAAAATCTAAATCAATTGAAAAACCATCTAACCATTGCACAAGACTTAATGCTAATACATCGATACTATTATTTAATATGGTTTTTCGCATCTGTTCTTCTATATCTACAGACATCTTTAAGCATTCAATTTCAAAACCCCTATTCTCAAAACTCCAATTAAGTGAAGGATAATCATTTTCAACAAGAAGTACTTTTTTATTTGAATCCAATCCTTCTAATAATACGTTGAGACCAGTAGAAAAATTACTGATCAAAGCAACATTTTCTCGCTTACAATTAAAAAACCTACCTACTGCTGAGCGAGTATCGGATATTACTTTTAGAGCCTCATCCCGCATTTCACTGCCATCTATCAAAAAATCTAAATCGTGCTCTTGACGCCAGTCCAACAACGAATCGTAAAGCAATCCGTAAACTGCCGTGTTTGCATAAATACCTTTTCTTAAAACTGGGAACTCTTTTCTAATTTTTTCCATTGGCTATAGCGTATAACACATTTCCTGTATCTTTATACCAAAGATAGGAAGAGTATGTTTTCTAAAAATAAAAATACCTCCAAATTAGATTTAGAGCAGCATGAACTGCTAGAGAACGCTCAAAAACGTATCAAACAAAAGAAACGTCTTTATACGCATTTTATAGTTTTTTTAGTTGGTAGTGTTTTCTTAGTACTCATCAATAAAATTTTAAAATACGGCCAAGAATACAACTGGTTCGTTTGGGCAATTACCTTTTGGGGGTTTCTATTTGTTCTACATATTATCAATGTTTTTATTACCAATAAATTTATGGGTAACGATTGGGAACGTTCGCAAAGGGAGAAATTAGTAGAAAAGCAAAAGAAACGCATTGCACAAATGGAGAAAGAAATTACAGAGGATATAAAATCACCTACCTCAATTGAGGTTGTACCCAAAAAAAAATTACTTTGAAAACACTTATAATGATAGCTGCCGCAGCAGAGAACAATGCACTAGGCAAAGACAACGATTTACTATGGCATCTACCCAATGATTTTAAAAGATTTAAAAATCTAACGTCTGGACATAAGATTATAATGGGAAGAAAAACATATGAAAGTTTTCCAAAACCATTACCCAATAGAACTCATATTATCATTACAAGAGACAAAAATTACTCAGTAGAATATGATGAATGTGTTGTTGTTCATTCACTTGGTGAAGCTATAGATTTAGTTAAAAATGAAATTGCCTTTATTATTGGCGGCGGAGAAATTTACAAGCAAGGGGAAAAAGAATCTGACAAAATCGAGTTAACGAGAGTACATGGAAGTTTTGAAGATGCCGATACCTTCTTCCCCGAAATAGATGAAAATTATTGGATGCTGACAAAACAAGAGTTTCACCCAACGGATGAAAAGCATAAGCTTTCTTTCACCTATTTAACATACGTAAAAAAAGAAACGGCCCTTAAAAATCTTTAAAGGATACAGAATGTTTGACTTTTGCCGGACTTAAAATGGAAGCTAGCACTTTCTCATCCCCATTAGTGAAAAATTGATGCGTTCCCAACTCATTGGAATTGGTTAATAAATTATTTTGCTCCAGCACCGATTTAGTCTGTCTTGCCACTGCCTGACCTGAGTCTATTATAGTAACATTTTCTGGCAACATTTTTTGTAATAAGGGAATTAAGTATGGGTAATGCGTGCAGCCTAACACCAGATAATCCATTCCTTTTTCTAGCATTGGCATAATATAGCTTTCTAAGAGAAGGTACAATTCTTCACTTTCAAGATGACCATTTTCAATCATTTCAACCAAGCCTGTACCTCGCTGCTCCAATATGGTAATACCTGCTGCATGACTTTTAGAAGTACTATGAAACAAACTACTTGATAAGGTTCCTTTTGTAGCCAAAACACCTACAATCTTGGATTTTGAATTTATAGCCGCAGGTTTTATTGCTGGTTCTATACCTATAAAGGGAACGTTGTAATTTTCCCTTAAATAATCTATTGCATTGGTCGTTGCCGTATTACAGGCAACGACTATTAATTTACACCCCTTGCTTAACAAGAATTCCGTATTCTTTATACTGAGCGCTAGAATTTTTTCTTCCGGTTTTTCTCCATAAGGTGCGTTTTTGCTATCTGCCAAATAAATACAATCCTCTAAGGGTAAAAGTTCTTGAATTTCTCCCCAAATAGATGTTCCCCCAATACCTGAGTCAAAAATACCTATGCGCCTGTCATCCATATTATTTTATCACCTCGGTTATAGGTTTACCCGTTGTACCGTTTGGAAAAGATATACCCAACAATGCAGAAATAGTTGGCGCAATATCAGGAATTTCTGTTCTGTTAACCGTTGAACCTGACTTTACACCCATGCCGTAAAACAATAATGGAGCATGTGTATCATAAATTTGTGGAGAGCCATGCGTAGACCCTGTAGTATTGTATGAAATATATCCTGGCTTCAAAACTACCAACACATCGCCAGATTTCTTTTGACTATAGCCATTTTGTAAAATATAAGGAATGCCTGACGTATAATTATTACTCCACATTTGATTAGCGGTATATACTCGATCAATAGCATCGTAGCCTAAAAATTCTTGTGCTATTTCAACTTGTACTTCTGCCAAACTAAGCTCAAGGTTTTTTATAATTTTATGATCCAAAAATATTTGGTCATTAGAATAGTTCTTAATGATATCTTCTGTACCATATTTATATTGCAAAAATTCGCTCAATCTCTTTTTATTTGCAGCCGTATCTATATACCCAGAAGGTATTTTTTCACTTTTCAAATATGTAGGAACCTCAACAGCACCATGATCCGCAGTTAAAAACAATGTATACTCTCCTTCGCCAACATTTTTATCCAAGGCTTTGAACAATCTTTCTAAGTCTGCATCTAGCCTTAGGTAAGTATCTTGAATTTCTTTAGAATTCACCCCGAACATATGACCTACATAATCGGTACTAGAAAAACTGACAGCTAAAAAATCTGTGATATCATCTTTACCTAAATTCTCTTGCTTCAAAGCCTCTATTGCAAAATCAGCTGTTAAAGAATTTCCATAAGGTGTTGCCTTAATAATATCAAAATCTTTATTCTTATCTAAAAGCTCTGCCGGGTTATGCGGAAACGAAGTGGATGTTTCACCTTCAAACATTCCTTCAAAAAGATTATTGTCGGTACCACTCTCTTTGTATTCTTTAATATCTTTTAAGGTGTTCCATACTTTTTTGTATGATTGTGCAGTTCCAGATAAATTAAAGTCGTTCACCCATTTTGGCAATTGCGACATATAATAGGAGCTTGTTATCCATTTACCTTCATCTGCACCATGAAACCAATACGCAGCATTAGCTGTATGACCGCCTGGCAAAACAGCGCCTCTATCTTTCAATGCTATCGCTATAGTCTTACCTTGCATTTGATTACTTAAACGTACTTCATCGGTAATAGTGGTTACACCCATACGATGTGGAGACATTTTACCGGCATCTGAGGTTGTACCTACAGAAGTATAGCTCTCATCACTAGCACAATATACACTTGCATCAATTTCCTTATCGTACCAATTATTACCAATAATACCATGCACTGAAGGTGTAGTACCGGTATACACAGATGTATGCCCAGGCCCTGTACTTGTTGGAGCGTAGTTGAAATGATTATTCTTACAATTAAAACCTTGCTCAACAAGCCTTTTAAATCCATCATTACCGAAATGGTCATAAAAACGAGTTAAATAATCATAACGCATTTGATCTACTACAATACCTACAACCAACTTCGGTTTTACCCTTAGGAGGTTGTCATTGGTATTTTCTTTATTTTTCTTTTGAGCTGATAAAACGCTTACAAATAACATCGTGCTTATAAACAAAGAAGCAACAAAATAATTTTTCATTTTCATTAAGATAGGATTGTAGCACAAATGTAAATAATTTACACCTTTAAAGATTAAACGGAGGTTAAATCAAGTCCTTTATTGTTATTTTTACGGTAAGAATTTTATTTTTGATAAATGAACTATTTAGCATCTGTAGGAAGCTATGCAATTATGATCCGTGAGGTTTTTAAAAAACCGACCAAATGGAGAATAATGAAGTCACTTATATTCAAGGAAATAGATGAGTTGATCTTTAGCTCATTGGGCATTATAATTTTTATCTCCTTTTTTATCGGTGCCGTTGTAGCTATACAAACAGCACTTAACCTTACCAATCCTTTAATACCGCGAAACCTAATTGGTTTTGCTACTCGCCAGTCTGTTATTCTGGAGTTTGCTCCAACTTTTGTTTCAATTATTATGGCAGGCAAAGTGGGTTCTTATATTACATCTAGTATTGGCACCATGCGCGTAACAGAACAAATAGATGCTTTAGAGGTAATGGGCGTCAACTCGTTGAACTATCTAGTTTTCCCTAAAATTATAGCAATGCTTTTTTATCCTTTTGCAATAGCAATTTCTATGTATGTTGGCATATTTGGCGGATGGATAGCAGGTGTCTTTGGTGGATTTTTAACTAGTGAAGATTTTATTACAGGATTACAGTCAGATTTTGTTCCTTTTCATATTGCTTATGCATTCGTTAAAACCTTAATTTTTGCCTTTGTAATTGCAACCATACCCTCTTTTCACGGTTTTTATATGCGTGGAGGGGCTTTAGAAGTAGGTAAAGCCAGTACCACAGCGTTCGTTTGGACCAGCGTAGTTATCATCATAATCAATTACATATTAACCCAACTTTTATTAGGATAATGATAGACGTACGAGACATACATAAATCTTTTGGAGATGCTCATATCCTTAAAGGTGTTACTACTATTTTCGAAAAAGGAAAAACCAATTTGATCATTGGGCAAAGTGGATCAGGTAAAACAGTATTCCTCAAATGCTTACTTGGTCTTTTTGTACCCGAAGAAGGCGGTATAGCCTATGATGGAAAGTTATACTCAGATCATACCGATGACGAAAAGCGTGAGCTAAGACAAGAAATGGGAATGGTTTTCCAAGGAAGCGCCCTTTTTGACAGTATGACGGTTGAAGGTAATGTTATGTTCCCATTAGAAATGTTTACCAATCAACCAAAATCAGAAATGAAAGATCGAGTTGATACTGTACTTAAAAGAGTGAACCTTATCGATGCGCATCATAAATTTCCTTCTGAAATTTCTGGTGGTATGCAAAAGCGTGTAGCTATTGCCAGGGCTATTGTAATGAATCCAAAATATCTTTTTTGTGACGAACCAAATTCTGGCCTTGACCCAAAAACAGCAATTTTAATTGATGACCTTATCAAAGAAATTACCGAAGAATATAATATCACAACCGTAATAAACACGCACGATATGAACTCGGTTATGCAAATTGGTGAAAAAATTATTTTCCTTAAAGAAGGACTTTTAGAATGGGAAGGTACTAAAAATGAAATTTTCAAAACTGATAACGAAGCTGTTACGAATTTTGTTTATTCATCAGACCTTTTCAAAAAGGTACGCCAAATGTACATACAAGAACAAAATTAGTCTTTAGGCACTTCTTTAATCTGAATATTCTTATTGCTTAGTCTTAGACGCAACCAATCTTGCAGCTTACTCATATCTTTAACCGTTTCTGCCCTTTTAGCATCCTTTTTCCAAGTAACCTCAAATAATGGTATACTATCGGTTTTAGCAAAATCTGTCGAAATTAAATAAGCATAACCTATCCGTTCTAAATTTTCATAATTCGTCTTGGCTTCAAGACTAATTTCCTTGAAAGGAATTTGATTGGAAGAAATTTGGTTTAAGCGCACCAATTCACTTTCTAAGAGTTGTATTTTTTCATCCTTACTTGTTAGAATACTCTTTTGAGATTCATAAAGCTCATTAACATATTTAAGTTCATTTGCCTCGTCACTTCTAGATCCTTGAACAACCGCAAGCTCAGTACCATTTAATTGTTTATAATCTGCCATTTGCGTGCGCCATGTAGCAATTACATTTTCAGGTATACCTTCGTTACCCATAAAGAACAATTCTATTTTAGAATTACCTTCATCATCATAAACCACCTCACTAAAATCTCTTAGAAACTTACCTTCTCCCGTAAATTGATATGGTTCTATTTTCTCCGTAATAAAGGACTCTGCATCTCTATTAAACAATGATTTTTTAAATACATTGTAAAATGTAATACCAGCAGGAATCATTACCAATACAGCCAATAAAGAAGCCAACCTTGCAATTAATTTTCTTCGTTGCGAATTCACGTAACGAACCATAGGAAATTTTAAGAGCTTTATCACCAAGAAGGTCGCCAAGGCTATAAAAATAGTATTGATAATAAACAGGTACATTGCCCCTGTAGCGTACTCAAAATTACCAATTGCTAAACCAAACCCTACTGTACATAAAGGCGGCATTAATGCCGTTGCAATTGCAACACCAAAAATAACACTGGCTATAGTACCTTTTTTAGCACGGGCTATTACTAATGCCAAGCCACCAAAAAAAGCTATTAAAACATCTCTAATATCTGGCTCGGTTCTAGCTAAAAGCTCTGAAGACTCATCTCTAAGCGGAAAAAACCGATAAAATAGATATGCGGTAATGACACTAAGTACCACCATTACCGCAAAGTTCTTTAATGATCTTTTTAAGGTATCTATATCATTGATTGCCACAGACATCCCTATCCCTAATATAGGGCCCATAAGTGGCGATATTAACATCGCACCAATAACAACTGCTGTTGAATTGGCATTTAAACCAATTGATGCAATGAAAATGGAGCAAATCAAAATCCAAGAAGTATGCCCTTTAAAAGGAATATCGGCAATTATAGCTTCTTTAGTTGCTTGCTGATCTGTATTGGTTCTAATATCCAACAGCTCAGAAAGGAACTTTTTTACACTACCTAAAAGACCTTGAAAATCTTTTTTTACTTCTTCACTACCTCCACCTTCATTACTAGTAGGGGTAATATTATCTTGATTAAGATTGTTCTCCATATTTATTAAGCGAATTCATCACCAAAGGCATCTTTCACCTTATTTAAAACTTGTTTGATATCTTGTTCTTTAGTCTTTGGATAGATTAAAAGTACTTCATCTTTATCAACTATGATATAATCATTAAGACCATCTACAACAACAACCTTACCGGCTTTAGATCTTATCATGTTGCCACTAGCATCTTGTGTTAATACTTTCGCATTTACTATAGCATTTTTATTCTCGTCCTTATCTAACTTATCATATAACGATCCCCAAGTACCTAAATCATTCCAATCAAAAGTAGCCTCTTTAACGTAAATAGCTTTCGAGTTTTCTAAAATGGCATAATCAATAGAAATGTTTTCAGCCTTCGGATAGTTTTCTGAAATAAACTTCTTTTCATCGTCTGTATTATAGCATACTAGACCATCTCTAAACAACGCATACTGCTTTGGTTGAAAATTTTGAAATGCATTGACTATAGTTTTTGCACTCCACATAAATATCCCTGCATTCCACAAAAAGTTACCTTGTGCAAGAAAATCTTTCGCAGTTTCATAATCAGGTTTTTCTCTAAACTGATTTACTTTTTTAATTGAAGCAGTATCCGTTTTATTAGACTCTATATACCCAAAACCGGTATTTGGAAAAGAAGGCTTAATACCTAACGTACACAAAACATCTTCTTTTTCACACTTTTTAAAACACGCCGTTACATCTTTTGCAAATGCAGCTTCATCTTCGATCCAATGATCACTTGGTGCCACAATCATAACCGCATCTTCATTCATTTTCTGAATTTTCATGGCAGCATATAAAATACATGGTGCTGTATTTCTCATAGCAGGCTCAAGAACTACTTGCTCTTGCTTTACCAAAGGTAATTGCTCTAACACTAAATCATTATAACGCTCGTTGGTAAGAATTAAAATATTCTCGGTAGGTACAAACTTGTTTAACCTTTGAAACGTTTTCTGAATAAGGGTATCACCTGTACCCAACATATCATGAAATTGTTTCGGATTTTCGCTTGTACTTATTGGCCAGAATCTCGATCCTACTCCTCCTGCCATTAAAACGGCATAATAATTTTTATTCATGTCAGCTTTTTATTAATTCTACTTCAGCATTTGGTTGAAATAAAAACATCCTTCCTGTAGATATTTCTACACACTCATAACGCTTGGTTCGTTTATTTCCTTTTTTAAATAACTTCCCATTATAGATGCGAAAAACGCATCCTATCGGTAATTCGTAAACGTAAGTTTTTTCCGATTGTTGTTCATCGAATTGTTTTAAAGCAATAGATAACTGAGCGTCAGTACTACTACTTGCCTTTGGATTCTTAAAATGTCTAGCTAATAATGGTAATAATTGCGATGGAAATATCTCTGGTCTAATAAACGGAATCATTAAATGTTGAAATGTTTTTTTCCATTCTAGACCATGCGGTTTAATACCACGCCCATATTTCTCAAAAGCAATTAAATGGGCAATTTCGTGAATTAATGTAATTAAGAACCTGTATTTATTTAAAGAAGCATTTACCGTTATTTGATGATTACCGTCTTTTCTTCTTCTATAATCTCCATGCCTAGTTACACGCTCATTAACGATTTTTAAATGCACCTGAGTATCCTTAATTAGTTCAAAACAAGGACTAACCGCTAACTCAGGAAGATATTTAGCTAATGTTTGCTGCATTATTATGGCGTACTACTACTAACCTGCAAAATTTTACCGTTATACATTTTCTGTCCCTTTAACGCAAAGTCCATTACATATTCTGCCATTTCCTTTGCACTTACCGGAGCTTCATAACCTGGGAATGCCTCTTCTAACATTTCTGTTTGTACGGCTCCTAAGGCCAATGCGTTAAATGACGGACCAGTTTCTTTAAATTCTTCAGCTAATAATTCCGTCAAAGTCAATACCGCTCCTTTACTTGAACTGTAAGCTGAAAGCCCTGGGAATTTAGCACTACCCTGTATACCGCCCATAGAACTAATGGTAAGAACATGACCGCTTTTACTCATGAAAGGAATAGCCAGTCTTGTCACAGCGGCTACACCAAATACATTTACATCATATACCGCCTTAAATTCCTCTTCTGTTATTTCTAGAAATGGTTTATTTATAAGCTTACCCGCATTATTTATAAGCGCTAGAACATTAGCACTTTTATCTTTTAAAAATTCAGATAGATGATTTCTACTTTCTTTAGCGGAGACATCAAAAGAAAATGCTTCAATATTTTTATGATTAAGATTCTTAATCGGTTCTGCATTTCTAGAAAGCGCTAAAACCTTATACCCAGCGTCAGCCAATAATTTGCTTAACTCAAATCCTATTCCTCTACTGGTACCTGTTACTATAATGTATTCCATTAGTTATACTTTACTTCTTTTATAGGTGCATTGATAATACCCTCTAGCATTGGTACAGATTCGCTTACTATTTTAGCCATAAAATCATAATCAATTAACAATGCCTCATCACCTACCTTATGATACTCACCAAAATTGGTAAAATCAAAGGAACTATAGGTTTGCGAAGGCACATTAAACTCATCATGAAATGGCGCATTGTCCGAACGTCTGAACAAATTAAATTCTTTTGCCTTTGGAAGAAACCCTACCAAATTTTTATTGGCATAGCCATTACTGATTTCTGCTAAATTAGATAATTCATAACCTGTTAAATACAAACTATGATCCTTCTCCACCATTGGCACACCAACCATTTCAAAATTTAGCATAGTATACAAACTAATACTTTGTTCTTTTAATTTTTTAGCTAAATGCTTAGAACCTACCAATCCTTTTTCTTCTGCAGTGAATAGGGCAAAAATTACGCTCCGTTTGTTGTTTTTATGTTCACCAAAATATTTAGCAAATTCCAAAACAGCAGTAGTACCTGATGCGTTGTCATTGGCACCATTTGCTATAGTATCATCTCCGCCTCCGCTAATCAAGCCTATATGATCATAATGTGCGCCAATTACCACGAATTCATTTTTAAGTTTTGAATCTGTCCCAGGTAAAAAACCAACTACATTATAAGCTACACCGTCACTATAGTTTTCCAATGTATCTCTATATGTTGCAAAATAAGGTAGAACATTATTGTTCTTGAATACATTTTGAATATAATCTGCAGCCTTTTCAATTCCCACACTTCCAGTATCTCTACCCTGTAATTCATCTGACGTCAAGAAAGTCATGATTGCTTCTATATCAACGGACAAAGCTTTGACAGAAACATTTGACTTTACACTTTCTAATTGAGCATCTTTAGATGCAGGCAGAACCGAACCCTTTACACCTTTTGGATTCGTAGGATTCAACACTGTTGACTGATCCACTTTTGCGTTTCCACAACTTAAAAGTAAAAAGCTAAAAAAAACTACACATATATGTTTCATCATCTTATCTAGTTTAAAATATAAAGATAAAAAAAAGCATCCCTATGAAAGGATGCTTTTCTAATTCTATTTTTAAATCAATGTTCTACGCTAACATAGTAACAGGATTCTCTACAAAATATCTCAATGTCTGAAGGAATTGTGCTCCCACAGCACCATCTACTGTTCTATGATCACAAGCAAGAGTCAACTTCATAGTATTACCTACTACTATCTCCCCATTTTTAACAACTGGTTTTTCTACAATTGCACCAACGGAAAGTATAGCTGAATTTGGCTGGTTGATGATACTTGTAAACTCAAGAATACCGAACATACCTAAATTAGAAACGGTAAATGTACTACCCTCCATTTCTGATGGAGCAATCTTCTTGTTTCTTGCCTTACCCGCCAAATCTTTTACAGCACTACCTATTTGTGTTAAGCCCAATAAGTCAGCATGTTTTACAACTGGTACAACTAGACCTTCATCTACTGCTACAGCAACACCCATATGAATATGCTTATGAAATTTTGTAGCATCAGCACTCCAAGTAGTATTTACCTGTGGATGCTTCTTAAGTGCCATTGCGCAAGCTTTCAATACCATATCATTAAATGATACTTTGGTGTCAGGCAAACTATTTATTTGTGCACGTGAAGCTTTTGCATTATCCATATCCACCTCTATAGTAAGATAGAAATGCGGTGCGTTAAATTTAGAATTACCCAATGCTTTGGCAATAGCCTTACGCATATTAGAATTCTTAACTTCTTCCGTACCTTCCTCACCAGATGGCAAAGCCATAGAAACCGGCTGAGAAGCTATTGCATTATCAGCCTTTGCACTTGATGAAGCAACAGGAGTTGCAGCTGCACTTGGCGTATAATTTTCTATATCTTTTTTAGTAATTCTGCCATTATCTCCAGAACCGGAAACACTAGCCAAATCTATACCTTTATCCGCTGCTATTTTTTTTGCCAAAGGAGAGGCAAAAATACGTTCACCATCTGCAACCGATTTAGAAACCTCTTTCTTACCAGTAGTATCTGCAGATTTTTTATCTTCTTTTTTAGCTTCGGTAGCAGAACTCTTTTTACTTCCGCCAGAATTATTACTTAAAACGGCATCAACATCCGTTCCTTCTGGACCTATAACTGCCAAAACTGCATCTACAGGAGAAGACTCACCTTCTTGTATACCTATATATAACAATTTACCGTTATAAAAAGACTCAAATTCCATTGTAGCCTTATCGGTTTCTATCTCTGCAAGAATATCTCCTTCTTCAACATCATCACCAACTTTCTTTAACCAACTAGCCACAGTACCTTCTTCCATGGTGTCACTTAAACGAGGCATCTTAACGATTTCTACTCCTTCAGGAATTTCACCAGAACCTTGAGCTTCGGCATCTTCAGAAGAATCCTCAGCAACAGGCTCTTCAGCAGATTCCTCTTCTGAAGCAGTTGCACCACCTCCACTGATCAAAGCAGAAATATCTTCTCCCTCATCACCGATAATCGCTAATAGACTATCTACAGGAGCAGTATCTCCTTCTTGAATACCAATATGCAACAAAGTACCTTCATTGAAAGATTCGAATTCCATCGTCGCCTTATCAGTTTCGATTTCCGCCAATATATCTCCTTCTTCAATTTTATCTCCAACGCTTTTCAACCATTTAGCTACGGTACCCTCTTCCATGGTATCGCTTAAACGGGGCATATTTACTACTATAGCCATCTAATTAAAATTTATGTTCAACAAATGGAAAATCCTCTTGTTCGTAAACCATATCATATAATTGGTTTATAGGTGGATAATCTGATTCTTCTGCAAACTTCTCGCACTCCTTAACCATGACCTTAACATTCTTGTCAATGTCCTTGATTTCATCGTCAGTTGCGTATTTATTTTCTTTGATTATATCCAACACCTGAGTAATTGGATCAATCTTTTTATATTCTTCAACTTCGTCTTTGGTTCTATAATGCTGAGCATCTGACATTGAATGACCTCTATATCTGTAAGTTTTCATTTCAAGGAAAGTTGGTCCGCCACCACTACGAGCTCTTTCAATAGCTTTACTCATTTCTTGAGCAACCGTAACAGGATTCATACCATCTACTGGCCCACAAGGCATTTCATAACCCAAACCTAGCTTCCAGATTTCTGTAGAAAAAGATGTTCTTGCTACCGAAGTCCCCATAGCATAACCATTATTTTCGCAAATGAAAACAACTGGCAATTGCCATAACATAGCTAAGTTGAAAGTCTCATGTAAAGACCCTTGCCTTACAGCACCATCACCCATATAACATAAGGTAACGTTATCCCTACCTGCGTACTTATCACCAAAGGCCATACCTGCACCTAGAGGAATTTGCCCCCCAACAATACCGTGACCTCCATGAAAGCGATGCTCCTTAGAAAAGATATGCATGGACCCACCCATACCTTTAGAAGTACCTGTTACTTTACCATAAAGCTCAGCCATTACCATTTTAGGATCAACACCCATACCAATAGGTTGAACGTGATTTCTATAAGCAGTTATCATTCGGTCTTTGGTTAAATCCATTGCATGAAGAGCACCAGCCAAAACAGCTTCTTGCCCATTATACAAATGTAAAAACCCTCTTACCTTTTGCTGAATGTATACAGCAGCCAATTTATCCTCAAACTTTCTCCAAAATAGCATGTCTGCATACCATTTTAAATACGTTTCCTTGGTGATTTTTTTCATCAATTTTAACTAAAGGTTTAAATTCTTTATTTGATAACAGAGGTATGTATGACCTAGGTATCCAAGAAGAGCAAAAATACACATATAAATGAATCGATAAAAATATTAGAGGCAAATCCATTCAGAAATTATATGCTTAACAAATAAAGTGTATAACGTGTTTATTTACAATAGTTTTTGCAATTTTATTAATTAAGAAAGCTGCTATTAAAACCAAGCGGCAATAAATCTGCTAAAGAATTGCATTCTATAATACGACCTACTTCACCCATTAATAAAATTTTAATCGGTTCTTGCTGCCTAAATTCATACTCAGAAATCGCTTGCCTACAGTTACCGCAAGGGGCCGCAGGCTCGCTAACTTCATGGTTTAAAGAAGCCGCCGTTATGGCAATTGCTTTTATTTTCATTCCTGGATATCTTGCACCTGCATAAAATATAGCAACCCTTTCTGCACATAATCCAGATGGGTAAGATGCATTCTCCTGATTATTACCTTCGATAATTTCTCCATTTTCAAGTAAAATCGAAGCTCCTACATTAAAACTTGAGTACGGAGCATATGCCCTTTCTCTCGCCTTTACTGCTGCAGACATTAGAATTTGATCTTTATTTTTTAATTCATCAAATGAATCATAGATCGTTATTTGGAAGCTAATACTCTTTTGGCTTATCATATATTTATTTTTATAATCAATCTACAAATATAATCTTGGTGACAGAAAATAGGATGTCTAAGATTATAGGACATAAAAAAACCTGCAAAATGCAGGTTTTTTAAAAATATTCAACAAATGTTAATCGTTATAAAACTCTTCTCCTAAATTAAATGTCAATGAAAAACGAAGTGTATTT
This sequence comes from Maribacter sp. Asnod1-A12, assembly GCF_045063735.1. Lineage (NCBI taxonomy): Bacteria > Pseudomonadati > Bacteroidota > Flavobacteriia > Flavobacteriales > Flavobacteriaceae > Maribacter > Maribacter sp. Asnod1-A12. Next base: position 2,243,492 of record NZ_JBEFNZ010000006.1, on the reverse strand, counting down.
TCTAATGGATTTCTAACTTGTGAAGTTGAAAATAAGTAAGATAAATCTACTTGTGCTGCCTTAAATTTAAAACCTGCCCCTAACGTAAAGAATTTTCTTGAACCTTTATCTTCGCTCTCATTAAAATAACCTGTTCTCAACATAAAAGCATCTTGATAAACATATTCTGCACCTATTGCCCATGTAAACTCTTTTAACTCTTCGCTAAAACCATCTGGGGCATCAGTAAAAGAATTGAATATTCCGCTAAATCCACTTTCATTTTGATAAATATCATTATCAGCAGAGTCAACATCACCGTCACCATCAAAATCTTGAGGTGTCGGCACAAGTAATTTTGTAAATTCTGTAGTAATACCAATAACATTATCTTGATCTAAAATAAAATCAAAACCACCACCAAAACTTAACTTACTGGGCAAAAAGTTTTCTTGACCACCTTCATCGTACTGAATCTTACCTCCAATATTTGAAAGATTGAAACCAGCTCTCCATCTACCATCAAAATTATTATATGCTATTTCTCGAGACCTATAATAACCCGCTACATCTACAGCAAAAGACCCTGCTGCTTGAGAATCTTCTGTTCCGTTCTGTGGTAATTTTAAGTTAGACCTTATATATCTACCACCTACAGCCATAGAAAAAGTTGGACTTAATTTCAAAGAATACGAACCATCTAAAGCTAATTCATTAGGTTTAGCAGTAGTTCCTGGATCATTTGCAAATTGCCTTAGCTCTATTTCTCCTAACGTAAAATATCGCAAACTTACAGCGAACGCACTTTGTTCATCTATTTTATTATAAAAACTAGCGTTTAACAAAGATATATCCGTAATAATACTTTCCAAATATGGTGTATAACTCACACCTATCCCGATTTTTTGTTCTGCAAAAGCAAATTTAGCGGGATTCCATTGTTGTGAGAACGCATCGGTAGATGTTGCAACCCCCATATCACCCATACCAGCTGATCTAGCATCTGCTGCAATTGTAAGAAACGGAACCGCCGTAGTAATTACACGTTGATCGTCTTGGGCAAAAACCTTACCGATAATCAATACAAAGAAAATTATTGAAATTTTTCTCATCTTAAAATAGTTCTTTAATTTTTTAAAGCTGAAATATAGTCATTACTCCATTTCAAGCTCTAATATTTTACATGTAAACGCACTTTTTCCCGTTATCTTGCATCATTATTCAGTTTTTTATTAGAATTTAATTTCCCAAATTAATCAAAGCCTTTATGCACCGTAGTATATCTTAAAATATATAATCTAAATAATCATTGTAAAAGAAATATACAAAACCATACTAATTAACTGTTTTAAGCGTTTACTATTAAAGTGAGCCTAAATTTATTGACAGTAACTTTTGAGATTTTTAAAATTATTTTGAATCATAAAATAATCTCACGAAAACACCGTTCTATTGAGCGAAAGTGACAAACAAATAAAAAGAAATTACAGTATCATATTGCTATAGGAACCAAACTACTATAGTATTTGAAAATTGAACTCAAGTCCTAATTATGAAAAAACATTTAATAAAAGTTGTACTCTCATGCACTGTATTAGTAGGAGGTTTTACAGTTAGTAGCTGTTCTAAATCTTCATCCTCAAAAAACACGTCTAGAGCTACAGGTTGGAAAATAAATGCCAAAGAAGGTGGTTTTCAGTATAATACCGATTTTAAAGAGCAAGAAACTGCTCCAGGATTGGTTTTTGTTGAAGGCGGTACATTTACTAAAGGTAAAGTACAAGATGATGTGATGCATGATTGGAATAATACACCGACCGCGCAACACGTACAGTCTTTTTATATGGACGAAACCGAGGTAACAAATGTTATGTACCTTGAATATCTCGATTACCTTAAAAGTGTTTATCCACCAGAAAACCCTAAGTACACTAATATTTATGTCGGCGCCTTACCAGATACATTGGTCTGGAGAAACAGATTAGGTTTCAACGAGACAATGACAAATAATTACTTAAGACACCCAGCATATGCAGAATACCCTGTAGTTGGTGTAAACTGGATTCAGGCTACACAATTCGCTGAATGGAGAACAGATCGTGTGAATGAAGTAATGTTAGAAAGAGAAGGTTTTTTATCTGACGACGCAAAATACCAAGCTGCAACCGGAGAAGTACAAGGTACCTTTAGTACAGAAGCTTATTTGAACAGACCAGAATCTGTCTATAACGGTCAAATTGATTCTTTACAAGGAAAGCAGAAAAAAGATAGTACATCTACTTTCGCAAAAAGAAGTAGTGGTATAATTATGCCAGAATATAGATTACCTACCGAAACGGAGTGGGAATATGCTGCACAGGCACAAGTTGGACAAAGAGAATACAACAACTATAGAGGAAGAAAAAAATATCCTTGGGAAGGTGATTACACTCGAAACGGACAACGTGTAGGTAGAGGAGATCAATTAGCAAACTTTAAGCAAGGTAAAGGTGATTATGGCGGAATCGCAGGTTGGTCTGATGATGGTGCCGATATTACTGCTCAAGTAATGTCTTATAAGCCAAATGATTTAGGTCTTTACGATATGGCTGGTAACGTTGCCGAATGGACAGCTGATGTTTACCGACCTATAGTTGATGACGAAGTAAGTGATTTCAACTACTATAGAGGTAACATTTACATGAAAAGTGCTATTGGCGAAGATGGTAAAGTAAATATTTTAAGAGATTCTATTGTTTATGACACTTTACCAAACGGAAAAGTAGTTGCAGTAAATTTACCAGGCGAAATTAAAATGGTACCAGTAGATGAGGAAGAAACGTATTTAAGAACAAATTTCTCTTCTAGTGATAACAGAGGATATAGAGATGGTGATTCTGGTTCTTCAAGATTTTATGACAGATTTAATGACGGTGAAGAAGAAGATCCAAACAAGAAAATGTACAACTCCCCTAAGCATTCTGTAGAAAGAGATTCATTAGGAAACCTTGTTAAAGGCTATGATGCTTCAAACAATAGAACTACATTAATCAACGATGAAGTTAGAGTATACAAAGGTGGCTCTTGGAGAGATAGAGCATACTGGTTAGACCCAGCACAAAGAAGATACTTGCCACAATATATGGCTACTGATTATATCGGCTTTAGATGTGCAATGTCTAGAGTTGGTTCTAAATCAAAAACAAAAAACAAAACTGTTAGAGGAAAAAAAGCTAAATAATTTTCCCCCTTACGAACTAAAAAAGCCCCTTTATTAAGGGGCTTTTTTTTATCTTCGATTTTATGAAAATTCAAGATTTACATTCCGTTTTTTTAGCTAACCCTTCTGTCTGTACTGATACCAGAAAAATTAAAGCAAACGATATTTTCTTTGCGCTAAAAGGAGATAACTTTAATGGCAACAGATATGCTCAAAAAGCTTTGGACAACGGAGCTAGCTTAGCGGTCATCGATGAAGAGAAATACCAAATTGATGACAGAACAATACTAGTTAAGGATGTTTTAACAACATTACAGCAATTAGCTAATTTTCATAGAAGACAATCTAAAGCGCAGGTTGTAAGTCTAACCGGCAGTAATGGCAAAACAACTACCAAAGAATTAATTAATGCTGTACTTTGTAAGACTTATAGAACAATAGCCACCAAAGGTAACCTTAACAACCATATAGGTGTGCCGTTAACATTATTAACCATTCAACCTGACACTGAAATTGCAATTGTTGAAATGGGCGCAAATCACTTAAAGGAGATTGAGTTTTTATGCGAAATTGCTGAGCCAGATTTTGGATATATTACCAATTTCGGAAAAGCCCATTTAGAAGGCTTCGGTGGTATCGAAGGTGTAATAAGAGGCAAGAGCGAGCTTTACGATTATTTAATCAACCACAACAAATCTATCTTCTTAAATGCCGATGATCCAATTCAAATAGACAAAGTTAGCAACTACACCAAAAAATACGGATTTAGCTCAGAGAATTCTAAATATTACAATATAGAGTTAAAGGAAGCTCAGCCATTTGTCAGCATAAACTTAGAAGACACCAATATACAGACTAATTTAATTGGCTCATACAATTTCCCCAACTGTTGCGCAGCCATAATCATGGCAAAATATTTCAATGTTGAATTAAATGAAATAAAAAATGCTCTTGAAAATTATACTCCCGACAACAATAGATCACAATTATTAAATAAAAACGGTCATTACATTGTTCTCGATGCCTACAATGCTAACCCCTCGAGCATGAAAGTAGCGTTAGAGAATTTCAATTCTTTAAATAGAGAAAGAAAAATATTGGTTTTAGGTGATATGTTCGAATTAGGTGAATCTGCAGAAGAAGAACATCAAAATATTGCCGACCTAACAAAAAAATTAAATTTTGAACAAGTAATATTAATTGGGGAAAATTTTCTATTAACTACCTCTAACAATAGTAAGCTAAGGAATTTTGAAGAATTCGCCTCATTTTTAAGGCAAAATCCATTTCAATCTAAATCTTCAATTTTAATTAAAGGTTCAAGAGGCATGGCCTTAGAACGAGTATTGGACTTAATTTAAAAATATCATTTCAAATGTGGGATATACTGGATTCGAACCGGTGACCTCTGCCCTGTCAAGGCAGCGCTCTAAACCAACTGAGCTAATATCCCCTTCAAAATTTTACAAGTAAACAAAGATACTACTTATCTTATTTCAAAATGAATCAATAAAATGAAAAATAAAGATTAGATATTTTAAATGTTCAGAAATAGTCTAACAATGCCACAATACCATTATACGATATTACACAAGAAAAGAAAAGTGCTGCAAAAAGACCTATATTAAGTCCAATTCCTGCCTTATATTTAGTCATTAAACCCTTATTATTTATTAGAAGTATTATCCCTAATATTACTAATGGTAACACAAAAACATTAAAAACCTGTGATAGTATTTGCATTTGAATTGGATTAGCCCCATACACCGGAACGATTAATGCAAACAAAGATGCTATTGCCGTAATAATTCTAAATTGTTTTGAATTGGTATCTAATTCCCCTGATTGATAATCCGCTAATAAAATTGGAGCAATTAATAAACACGGAAATATAGAAGATAACCCTGCACTTAGCGTGCCAAAAAAGAATAACGTAAGAGCAAATTTACCAGCTACTGGCTCCAACGTATTCACCATATCCAAAACCTTAGTTACTGGTTGCCCTTGATGAAACAACGCCCCACAAGCAACAGCCATAACAGATGCACTGATAAAAAACACTAAAGAAGCTGCGATAATTGCATCTTTCTTTTGTTGTCCACGATTTTTTATGGTCCAACCTTTTCCTTTCACAAATAATGGTCTTGAAAGAAATGTTGCTGCAGCCATGGTCGTACCAACAAATGCAGCAACCATCATTTGACCTCCTTCTACTTTAGGTATTGTCGGCACTAAACCTTTTACTACTTCTACTGGCAAAGGATACACCATGAATAAAGAAATAATAAATGAAAGCCCCATGATGGTTACAAAAATGACTAATATCTTTTCAAAAAAAGCGTACTTACCAACCATTAACAACCCATAAAATAAAACAATAACCGTAATAGCTATTATTAAAACCGATTCATATTTAAAATTAGCTATACTAGGAAAGTAAATTAAAAATATCTCGTAAATTATATTTGCAGAAATACCAAGAATACCCATTAATGAATTCCATTGACCAAATGAAATACCGAGAATTATAAGTATAGCAATTAACTTACCCCATTTTAAATGTTTCTTAAATGCATATAAAGCGGTCTCTCCTGTTACTAGAGCAAAGTTCCCATAAGCATACATTAATAAACCCGAGAAAATGCAACTTAGCAGTAACACCCATAAAAGCTGCATACCATAAGTACTGCCTGCTACTATCATAGAAGTAACACTACCTGTACCAATAGTATATCCTATCGCAAAAATACCAGGACCAAAAGCCAATACTAATGCCAATATTTTTTTCCAAATGGACAAGTTAGTTGAATTACTCATTATTTATTCTTTTGTTGTTGTTGTTGTTGTTGTTGTAATTAAAATAAGTGAAAATTTTAAATTCATCTATGAGCTTAAATCTTCAACTAAATATTATAGCAAAATTGGTATAAATTCTTAAAATGAATTTTCATTTTAGCTTTTGCTAATTGCGGATTTTGACCTTCAATAGCATCGAAAATATCTTGATGTTCTTTAACTCCCCTAAATGCCATATTCTTATCACAAACATGATACTTTTCAAAATTAGTAAGTATTTCAGGTGTTATAATTAACATAAAAGTATTCATTGTACTATTGCCACTTGCTTTTGCAATTGCCAAATGAAACAATAAATCTTCTTGCACGGCATCTTCCCCGTTTTCTACCTTTTCACGATAAGCATCCATTGCTTTTTTCAATTGTTTCAAATCATCGTTAGTTCTTCTTCTTGCTGCTAGTCTTACGGTTTTTAGCTCTAAGAGAATTCGAGTTTCAACTAGCGATTTGAAATCAGGTTCGTCCAAACGCAATATATCATTCACCATACCATTCATTGCAATCTGACCTATGTCAGCAACGAAAGTACCACTTTGTGGTTTTGAAACTAATATACCATAAAACTCTAATTTTTGAATTGCTTCACGAACACTACTTCTGCTCACGCCAAACTTATCAGATAATGTTCTTTCTGATGGAAGCTTATCACCAGGTTCAAGATTTTTAATATTCATTAAATCTCTCAACTGTACTATAATTGAATTTTGTATTTCTTGATTTTCAGTCCTTGTGAGGATTTCTAACTTCATATATAGATTGCTTTTAAGGAAAATTGATGTTAGAATATCTATCTCTTTTCAATTTAAGATCGACTCAATTGGTTTCATCTTTCTTGTAAAGAATATTTAGATCAATTCTTACCCTTTGAGTCACGTTGAAATTTACTGGTCCGCTCAATACGAACCAATAAATTCAATTCAACAAATCTAACTCAAACAACTTTCTTATTCATACTAGCTATATCAATAGCACAACACTAATGTGTAACTTCTAATTTGTAATATTTCACTTTAACAAAAGCCTCTTTACCAAATCTTTGTAAATAATTCTTCGTGTTAAAATAATTTTAAAAAACCCTCACTTCCTTATATGAGTATCCTCTAATATATCGTTATAAAATTCATTAATAACAACTTCTAATCTAATCTCTGAAAGTAAAATTACCAAGGTAAATTGAACTATCCCTAATTTCTTTAAAACGATTAAATTCTGACTCCCAACAAAGAATTAGCCTATAAAATTTCTTTGCCAGAAAAACTTATGTTTCAAAGATTTTTTGTTAAGTTCAAATTATACAATACTGCCAATAAAATTTAAAAACAAAAGACATAACTAGTATAAACTCCTTTTTAATCTCATTGAACATTCTTTAACTTACCGTGAATTCACATTACTAAAGTTCGATAAAATCACCGTAATCATCAGTTGTAATTTCGGTTATGATCAAGACTTCTTTTAATTGGTATCATTTAAAAAATACTCTGTTTTCAGTATTCTCGTTATATCCAATTCACTCTCTTAGTATTGATTTCAAATATATTTATCGTACTTCAAAACCCTTATGATGTCAAATACCTATATCTAGCTACAAAATCATTACACATAATCAACAACTTCTCTTCACTATTTAAACTATCTTTCTTTCGGTTCTACTTTCTTCTCTAAGTCAATTTCAAAATTAAACATGATACTATAACAATATAGCGTTAGTAAAACAGAAAGTACTTACTAGCTAATTAAATTAATTTATTCGTGAGTGACCTCTAGCTCATAAAAACTAACTTTCGCAAATGAACCTTCATCTCTACTTTGAAAATAATTACCAGCTTTAAAGTAATTTTCAAATATGCCCCATTGCTTCATATTAAAATCATTATAAACAGCAAACTCCGTATTATTTAGGGATATTACCATTTTTCCATCAGACACCTTTACCTCCATTTGAAACTTTCGAAAGCCGACTTCTTGTTCAAAATTGAAACCCTCATCATCAGTCCAGGCTTCTTCATGTAGAATACTAAGAGCATCAACATCCCTATGTTTAAGTTTTTTAGTTTTAACTCTAATTTTACCATTCTGCCAATAAATTTTTAATACTGGTGGTGCATTATTGTCTTTTTGACCAATCAATTTCTTTTGTTCATTTGTTAATCGACCGTGAATTTGTAAAATTATAACCTTATGATATTTACCATTTTCATCTTTAGAAACCTCATCAATAGAAAGTTCTGCACTTAAAGTCCCACCTTGCTTAAAGGTCCAATTTTTATTATCGTTACCAGGAACCATTTGCTCCCTAAGTTCTGATCTTGAATACTTAGTATTTGCCGTAGTTGCCGTAGTTGGATAGGCATAAAATGTTAGTGCTCCTTGAATAGAATCATTGTACATATAAGACTTTAAAGTCTCATTTGTAGCATATTTCAAAATTTCTGGCGGCTCGACACTAATTGCCCCTCCTTTTCCTTTGCCTTCTGGTATAGTAACTTTCCAATGGCTTAAATCGATATTACATAATTTTACTTTCTTAATTTCACTATTATTCTTTTTTTTATTTATAGCTATAGATTCTATATTACTACTTTTTATATTTTGAGCAGTGACACAAATCGATAGCATTGAAAACAAAACAAAAAGCAAAAGATTATTTAGAGGTAATTTCATTTTGTCATTTAAGCTTAAAGCAGAATCATGATAGCCGAATAAGTATAAAAACCGCCCATCCCCAAATTAAAGGTCTGGGCAGTTTTTATTAAAAATCTATCAAAAAAGTTTAGTTCTCAGTAATAACAACATTATCTAAAAACACTTCATTACTACTATCTACTGCATCTAATGACCTAACATAAATTACTATTTGATTCGAAGATGCCGTGAATGTAAATGTACTTGTAGTAAATACATCGCCACCATCAAAGTCATTTGTAATTTCAAAATATGCATCAATAGAGGCATCTGAAGTAGATGCATCAATACCAGTTTCTGAGGTTATTTGTTCATTTAAAATAAATACCTCGGTATTAACACCTGCTGCTTCAGAACGTGTATCTATTGAAAAACTATAAGTAGTACCTTGCTGAACAGTAACAGGCTGATATAACCTACGATCATTGCTACTAAATTTAGCTCCTCTTGTATCATTAGCTCCATCTGATGTAGTAGCAGGTTGCTCATTTGTACCATAAGTCGCATCGATATAACTATTTAATTCGGTGTTACTCCAAAGCGCCCTGTAAGGACTATCTATAGTATTCCCATCATTATCGACTACCGTACTATTTGGTGTCATATCCCAACCATCTGCATTGTCACCTGTATTTGCCGTAAATTCATCAAATGTTCCATTAAGCACCTGAACAATAAAGCCTTCAGAAACTACAATTTCTTCTGTCGTCGTACTCGTATTACCGGTAACACTCGTGGCAGTCAACGTCACCGTATAAATACCGTCTTCATCATAGGTATGCGAAGGGTTCATTCCTGTAAACTGGAAACCATCTCCAAATTCCCATAACAACGTAACAGCACCTTCAGATGCATCCATAAAACTAAAAGTCCTATAATCATTCTCATCTACCTGAGACGTAAAATCAGCGGTTACAGGTGCGAGTATTTGGATAGACCTAGCTAATTCTGCAGACAAATTAGAATCATTTGTAGCCGTTAAGATAACCTCATACGTATCTGCAGTTGCATATGTATGCGTTGGAGATTCCTCTGTAGAGGTATTTCCATCACCGAAATCCCATTCGAAACTAGTAGCCCCAGTTGACCCGTTAGTGAATGCATATTCCAAGAAATCTACCTCGCTTTGTTCTACGGTAAAAGCAGCTGATGGTGGCACAGCACCAGCCGTTCCAATATCTATAGTAAAGTTATCAAGTCTAGCTTCTACTTCTCCGTTCGTAAAATAAATGGCTACAGTATTATTCTCACCAGAATTGAACGATAATTGTTGTTGAATATAGACCTCTGGATCCTCATCATCAGTTACCGTTACAGAAGCAATTGTTCCTTCATCAAATTGGTCAGCAGAAGTAAATGTACCTCCATTCTGAGTAACACCAAGTATTGAAACGGTTATTGAAGGATCAGATGAACCGCTAAACATAGTATAATAAAAAAACAAGTCATAATTAGAATCAGGCTCAACAGTAATCTCTTGATAACCTATACGATCACCTGCCGGCAATGGCAATTTCGCCCCTTGATCTCCAAATGTTACTGGCGAAGCAGTAATTTGAATAACCCCTCCTAAATCGTTATTTCTCCAAGAGTCGCGACCATCACCTCCACCATCGGGTAAAGTATCATCTTCAAAACCTGGCTCAAGTATAACTGGTTGAAAAGGACCTTCTGCAACAATCACATCTACAGTATTTGTTCCCGTTACACCATTACCGTCAGTAGCCGTCAATGTTACCGGGTAAGTACCTTCCCCATCCTCAAAGATAAATGTAGGATTCAGCTCTGTAGAAGTATTTCCATCACCAAAATCCCAAATATACGTCGCTGCTTCAGATGACAAATTACTAAAACTAACCTCCATAAAGTTATCTGAAGATGAGGCATATGAAAAACTAGCAGCTGGAAATATTGTATCTGCTATAGAATTAGCTCCTGGCAAATCATCTCTAAAAAGCCCGTCGTTTACACAGCTAATAGCAATGCCGGCCATAACCATTATCGTTAGTAAAAGTCTAATCTTACTAACTATTTTAAGTTTAAATTTCATAGTTTTTTATATTAAATTAATATCCAGGATTTTGTGTTAAAAGACCTCCACTTAAATTGATCTCCCTTGCAGGTATAGGCAACAATAAATCTGTTGCTGTAAAAGTATACCCCATTTCAACTGCATGGGCGCTCAATACCTCGGCCGCCACTCCAAATCTAATTAAATCAAACCAGCGTTGATTTTCAAATGCCAGTTCTACTCTTCTCTCTAATAAAAGTTCTTCCTTAGAAACACTAGTTATAGAATTTGGTGCGGTTTCAGGAAAAGCTCTGTCTCTTACTTCTTGAAAAGAACTTATTACACTTGCATCTGAAGTGCTATTACCTTCACCTATTGCCGCTTCTACATGCATCAACAAGACATCTGCATAACGTAATGCTATATAATCGTTACCCGCATTACGTGCATTATCACCATAAGTTGGAGGAAAAACCGATATATCCGATCCATCTGGCAAGAATTTCACCACTTCACTTCTAGTTGGAAAAGTAATAAACGATACCTCTGTACGATTACCGCCGAAAGCTTGAAAATCTGCAATCAAATTATCATTTACAATATTTTGACCGTCATCTGAACCAGCTCGAACCGTTGATGTGAATTCAGCAGAAAAGCTCTGACTCTCAAGTGTATTACCAAAGGCATACTGAATTGCAAAGATGATCTCACTATTTAACTCATTATAGAATACATCAGAATAGTTATCTTGTAAGCTATAATCGCCACTGTTAATTATGGCTTCACATAATAATTTTGCCCCTGAGTAATTTCTAGTTGGCTGGGTCATATAAACTTTAGCCAACAACCCTTGTGCGGCAGCTCTAGACGCTCTAGACTTATATGTATTGTCTAATGTACTTACAGCTTCTTGCAAATCTTCTACGATTTGTGCATAAATTAATTCTTCAGAAACTCTAGTAAAAGTTCCTTCAGTATCTGTAGCGAGTATTACCTCTGTTACTAATGGCACATCACTATACAACCTTACAAGCTTAAAATATGCATACGCTCTTAAAAACTTTGCTTCTGCAGTATATCTGGCTTGGTTGCTCTCATCAGCAATATCAATAAAACTTAAAATGTTATTCGCTCTAAAAATAACAGAATACATAGAAGCGTAAAAATCTTCTGATTCTGAATTAGTAGCCTCTATCAAATACCTATGAAAGTCAGCTCTAGAACCTTCTAAAGTTTGATTTCTAGTGTTGTCACTTCGGTGTTCAGTCAATAAATGTTCAAACTGAACTCCCCTATTAAAATCAGTGATATTCGATTCTGTATTAGCGTTAACTCCTTGAAGGGCATCATAAACCCCAAGTAAACCGGTCTCCACATCGGCGTCAGTTTGGAAAAAAGATTCCTCTACGACCACCGTATCTGGTAATGGATTTAAAAACTCGTCTGCATCACATGACGTCAACATAGCCGCTAGTGTGAATGCTAAATATTTTATATATCTCATAATTCTCTTTTTTTATTTTTAAAAATCAATATTAAGACCAAATGTTAGCGTTCTAAAAATTGGAGTACCAGCTCTTTGCGATCCGTATGCTCTCGGATTACCGTTATCATCATGCTCTGGGTTAAAACCATGATAATCATTTGCGGTAATATAAAGAAGGTTTTGACCGGTTGCGTATACTCTAAGACCGTCCAATCCAATTTTCGAAAGAACATCTTCATCAAAATTATAGCCAATATTTATATTTCTTAAAGAGAAGTAATCAGCACTAGCAATAACTTCACTAGTCAATACTTTTTCCTGAATAAAAGAAACATCTGAAACCAAACCATCTGCAACTATCTCTGATGGATCTCTAGTTGCGTTTCCAAACCAGTTATAGAAATACTGATCACCGATATTATTTACTTGCGCACCTAAACTACCTTGAACCTGAACAGAAAAATCTACTCTACCAATTTGAAATTCATTGGTAAAACTGTAAATTAAATCTGGATAAGGGTTACCAAGTATGGTTTTATCTTCAGCAGTAATAATACCATCACCATTTAAATCTTTAACAATCGTATCCTCTGATTGACCATTAATTCGATTCCAAGGATTATCTACATAATTTGTTCTAAAAGAAGTTTCATCATAAGCTTCAGTATCCACCACATAACCCCAGAATGAAGAGATCGGTTCACCAATTCTATTTATCCATTGAGAACTTCTTCCATAAGTATCCTCGATCAATGCGTTGTTCGAATCTCCAAAACTCAATAATTCATTTTGGTTGGTAGATGCAATAAACGTCGAGTTCCAACGGAAATTTTCTTTGGAAATATTTTTAGTTCTTAACTCAAATTCCAAACCTCTGTTCTGAACCTCTCCTAAATTTACAATACCACTATTAAACCCTGTAACATATGAAACTGGATTTTCCAGTAATAATTCATCACTAGTTCTTTGATAGAAATCAAGAGACCCAGTAATTCTGTTTCCCCAAAAACCATAATCAAGTCCGACTGTAAATTCTTTTGATGCTTCCCACTGTAATAAAGCATTCGCAATATTCAAAGGGGAAATACCTGAAACCGTACTACCCTCTACAACTGCATTTGTATTCTGCAACAATGCTAAATAAGGCCAAGAATTAACAACTTCTGAACCTACATTGAAATTTTCAGCTCCAGTAAGACCATAACTTGCTCTTAACTTTAAATTACTAACAGCGTCACTGTCTAACAAGAAATTTTCTTTTGCTACGTTCCAACCTAAGGATACCGAAGGGAAATTACCCCACTTATTATCTAAACCAAAAACAGAACTACCATCACGTCTAAATGATGCGTTAAACAGGTACTTATCTTTGTAAGAGTAATTCACCCTTGCAAACATACCTATCTTCTTTAATGTAGTATTGGACTGGAAAACAGTTGTATTATCTGGATTAGCACCTTGTATGTTTCTAAGACGATCATCAGAAAAACCATTTCCTTCAATTTCACTGGTTTCACTTGTACGTTGCTGAACAGTTAATCCACCCAATAAGTTAAGGTCATGATCACCAAAGGTTTTATTATATGCTAAAGTGTTATCAGAAATAAGTCTTTTTCGAAATCTATTCTGTAAAAGATAGTTCGATCTACTTGCACCCGAAGCATGATAGTTTACACCATCATATCTATCTCTAGTTCGTTGTTCCAAAGTAATACCTAATGAAGTTTTAGCCACTAAACCTTCTGCAAGTTTATAACTTAAGTATGTTGAACCAAACAATTTTGTATTATACTCATAATGCTGACGTTCCACGTATTGTTGGTAAGGGTTAGAATCACCTGAAGTTCTAGGTCTTTCTGTACTACCGTCATTATCTAAATCTAAATTAACCAAGTGATTTTCTAAAAAATAGTCACCTACTCCAACATCAGGATACACATCTCTATCAATAAACTGTAAAGATTCTTCAGTATGATAAATAGGCAACCATGGAGATAGACGTAATGGATTATGAATAGATGTAGGCAATGTTCTTTGTTCCGTATAAGACGGAGATGCTGAAAGACCAAATCTTAATTTATCTCCAATTTTAGTATCAAACTTTAAACTAGCCGTATACAATTTATAATCATCAGTAATAATAACACCCTCATCACTTAAAGATCTCAAAGACGCACTAAAAGTTGAATCTTCTGACCCTCCTCTTGCTGAAAGTGAATGGCTCGTAACATTACCACCATTAAAGAAAACATCTTGCCAATCTCTATCAACACCTGTAGTTTCCACTAACAACTGGGCATATAACGTTTCTCCTGATAGAGTTCCTGTTGCAGCCTGCTCCTTAACCGCCCAATCAGCAACACTCTTTCTGTAGTCATTACTTCCATGTGCTTGTTTAGATCCAGTATATGTTTGATAACTAAACTTAGTCTTACCCGCTTTACCTTTTTTGGTAGTAATCAAGATTACACCATTTGCACCTTCACTACCATAAATAGAAGCAGATGCTGCATCTTTTAAAACCTCAAACGACTCAACGTCATTCATATCAATGTTTCCAAGAAAATCAGAACTCACAACAATACCATCAACTACTAAAGCAGGACCGGAATCAGCAGTTACGGACCCTACACCTCTAATAGTTATGGTCGGAGCACCACCAGCCTCGGCGTTTGTAGCCTGTATGTTTACACCAGACACTTGACCAATAAGAGCATCATCTACCCTAGATACTGCAATCTGATCCAAAGTTTCATTAACTACTTTAGAAATAGAACCCGTTACCGTAGATTTTTTCTGAGTACCATACCCAACTACTACAACTTCATCTAGTTGACTAGCATCTTCATTTAAGGTAATATTCACTGTTTTTTGTGTAGCAACAGTAATTGTTTGTGTACTATAACCAATATAGGAAAAGCGTAATACATCTCCACTTGATACACTGATAGTATAGTTACCATCAAAATCACTTTGAGTACCTTTTGTGGTATTTGCTATAACAATATTCGCACCAGGTATTGGCACATTGTTTGCATCTGTTACGGTACCCGATAGATCGTAGGTATCTTGTGCAAATAATTGAATGTTGACAAGCAACATTGCAACCATAAAAATTTTCAGTTTAAAATTCATCTGTGTTAAATTAAGTTAGTTCTATTGAATTGGCTTCTGCCATTTTTCTGATCTACTTAAAATGCGAATTCTAATTTCGCATCATAATCTACAATTTACCACAACACATCTTTTCACTTTAAATCAATGAAAATCCTTATTTTTACAAGGAAATGTGTTTATAGTAATATTTACATGTTTGGATTTACTTCCCTTCGAAATGAAGTAATTGTTTAATAAAAAGGATGGGCGAGCACCCGTCCTTTTTTTATGCGATTTTTTAAGGTTTCATCATTTTAATTTTAGTTAGTAATGGTTTATTTCTATTAATATTTTAACTGGTTTACCAAATTGGTTCATCAAACTGGTTTACCAAATATATGTTATTATCTTGTTAAAAAAAATAACTTTGATGATTTAACGTTAAAATTTTTAAGATTTAACAAAATATGATCTACTAAAATTATGTAATTGATAATTTTTAACAACCAATTTTAAAGACTAGACAAATGTGGACAAATAAGATTTAGACCCATTTGAAGACAGAACAAATAGATATAACCCGTACCTATTTACACATGACCACTAACTTAAATTAAAGAGAAGAAAACAAAATTATTCTTGAGCATAAGCTCAAGTAAATAAAATTCACTAGACTGATTTTCTATTACTTGCACACCCTAAAAGAACATTCAATTAAGAAAAAGTTAAAATTCTTAAAATACGTGTAAATCAACACTTGCTCAACACAAAACAAAATCAATTCTAAACTAAAGAAAATTAAAATTGCCAAAAAGAAATCAGTGTAATTATAAAAAAAGCTGCTAGAAGGAAGTAACCGAAAATAAAAAAGGCTTTCATTTTCATGAAAGCCTTTTAACCTGTGGGCCCTACTGGATTCGAACCAGTGACCCCCTGCTTGTAAGGCAGGTGCTCTGAACCAACTGAGCTAAGAGCCCCAATGGGGGTGCAAATATATAATACTTTTACATTTCACAAAAGAAAAATCAATAAAAATTTAAAGAACTTCTGCTACTACAAAATTACTACCGCCAACATAAATGAAATCCTTTTTTTTTGCACGTTTTTTTGCAGCTATAAGTGCCTTATTTACAGAATCATAAATACAACCCTTAAAACCTGCTTTAAAAAAAGACCTTGCTAAATCTTTTTCATCAAGTCCTCTAAAATTTTTTGGCTTACAATAATAATATGTAGCCTTTTTAGGAAAAAGGGGTAATATTTTATTAATATCCTTATCCTTTACAAAGCCGATTACAATATGTAATTCGTCATATTTCTGTTTTTTTACTTGTTCCATGACAAGCGAAATACCTTCTTTATTATGTGCTGTATCACAAATTATAATAGGGTCTGAACCAATTTGCTGCCACCGCCCCATAAGTTGTGTATTATCTACGACACCTATCAATCCTTTAACTATATTACTTTCAGTTACTACAAAGCCAGATAACGCATTCAAAGTTGCAAGTACTCCTTTTATATTTTTCTTCTGATAAGAACCTAACAAACCGATTTCATAATTAGGATAATCTGCATCTTCAGCAAAAATTATTTTAGCATTATTATCTTTTGCGACTAAATTAAATACCTGTGCTGTTTCAATATTATACTCACTTATTACCACCGGAACACCCGATTTTATAATACCTGCTTTCTCGCCTGCAATTTTAACGATAGTATCGCCGAGCATATCAACATGGTCTAAACCAATATTTGTTATCAGACTAACCTCTGGCTTAATAATATTCGTAGAATCGAGTCTACCTCCTAACCCCACTTCGACAACAGCAATATCTACTTCTTCATTGGCAAAATAAGAAAATGCCATACCGACGGTCATCTCAAAGAAAGAAAGCTTGTTAGAAGTAAAAAAAGGCTTGTTTTCTTTAATAAAATCAACTACCCAACCCTCTCCTATCTTACTTCCATTAATTCGAATACGCTCTCTAAAATCCTTTAAGTGCGGCGAAGTATACAAACCAACTTTATAGCCAGCCTCTTGAAGTACAGAAGCCAACAAATGACTACTAGAACCTTTTCCATTGGTACCAGCTACATGTATACTCTTAAATTTTGTGTGAGGATTATTTAAATGGTTTACGAACAACTTTATACCATCTAATTTTGAGTTAAAAGCACTTTTACCTTTGTTCTGATACATCGGAAGTTGGGCAAACATCCAATCTAATGTTTCTTTATAGGTCACTCTCCTAACTTGAAATTTACCACTACGAAACCAACTTGTTGGCTCGGGGCATTACCATCTAAATTCCATTTATGCATAAATGCAGTTTTTTTAGCAGGATCTAGTAGACATGGGTTATTATTTGTTGTTCCTCTTACGCCAGGTTCAGCACTTATTACCTTACCATTGCGGTCTACAATAATTTTTACAACTACTCTACCAGACTCGTTACATTCTTGCTGCACTTTCCCTTTATTAACCAGAGACCGTCCATTTAATCCATAACCCCCAGTTCCGCTACCACTACCCGGACTGCCATAATAGCTGGTAGCATAAGGGTCACCATCTGGCTGACCTTTATCTCCTGCTTTATTATCGTCGCCTTCACTACCAGATGCCGTACCGTCAGATTTGTTTAGACCACCCATCATTGCGTCTAAAGCTTTCTTTTTAGCTTCTTGTTCTTGGCGAGCCTTATCTTCGGCATCTTTCTTTTGCTTAGCAATTTTTGCTGCTTCAGCCTTTCTCTTATTCTCCGCAGCTTCTGCTTTTCTTTTTGCATCTGCAGCAGCTTCATCAGCCTTTCTTTTAGCTTCTTTTGCCTGATTGATTTTTATAGCCTCTTCATTATCTTGAGTCAACAACTTTTCGGCAGGCGCCTCTTTCTCGGCCGCAGCTTCTTCGACTTCTTCCATAGGTTCCTCAACAGTTTCTGCAACTTCTTGTATTGTTGGCTCAACGGGAGGAGTATCTAATGGCTCTGATTGAATCTTTTCTTTTGGCTGCACTTTACCGCTTCCAAAATCCATAGTACCAAAATTAACAGAGATTCCGTTCTCTTCTGGTGGATCCATATAATTTAGACCGATATAAAACAGAATCAATAGCAGTGCACTTAACAACAATGTGGTAAGTGTCAATGATTTCTTTTTATGTTTCGTATCTAAAAATGCCATTTAGTTCGGGCGTACTGCCAAAATAACCTTATAATTATTTCTATTTGCGATGTCCATAACATAGACAGCTTCTTTAATCGCTACACTCTCCTCTGTTCTAAGTATGATAGTAGGACTATCTTGACCAGCTAAAGCTTTTTTCAATTCTATCTCTATATACTCCCCATTAATACGTTCATCATTGACGAAGTATTGAAGGTTCTTATCTATACTTACAGATACATTTTGGGTATTTGTAGATTTCCCTTTCGCTTTTGGAAGTAATAAATCTAAAGCGTTAGGCGAATTTGCGGTTAGCATGAAAAAGACCAATAACAAGAATACGATATCTGTCATTGAAGACATACTAAAGTCTGGACTGACTTTATTTCTTCCTTTTAATTTCATAGTATAAAATTAAAGAGGTTCGTTTAGTAAATCTAAGAATTCTACAGCGTTAGCCTCCATTTTGTGAACCACCTTATCAGTTCTGTTCACTAAATGATTATACCCAACGTAAGCAATAATACCCACAATAAGACCCGCAACTGTTGTTGTCATTGCTGTATAGATACCAGATGCCAATGAACCCATTTCTGCTTGACCACCACTACTGGCCATTTCATGAAATGCAAGAATCATACCGATAACCGTACCCAAGAAACCAATCATTGGGGCGGCACCTGCTACAGTTGCTAGAATACTAACATTCTTTTCTAGCTTATACACCTCAAGCGTACCTGCATTTTCAATTGCTGTATTTATATCATCTAAAGGCTTGCCAATACGAGAAACACCCTTTTCGGTCAATCTTGCTACAGGTGAATCTGTTTGTGCACAAAGTATTTTTGCCGCATCTAGTTTACCCGTTGTCACATAATCACGAATCTGATTCATGAAATTCTTATCTATTTTAGAAGCGGCATTTACAGCCAACAAACGCTCAAAATAGATATATAGAGCCACGCCCAACATTATAAACAAAACAGAGATAATGATAACACTACCCGTGCCGCCATTAAATATTAAATCTATTACGGAAAGAGTTTTCTCCTCAGACAATAATTCGTCGCTCGCATCTTGAGCCAAATCCTGGAATAATAACATAGTATTCTTTAAGTATTGAATTTGCCTTTATAACGATGATTTGCGAATTAAATTATCCATGAAGGACAAAATCTCTCAATAGGATAAAAACAATACCACCACTAATAAAACCAACAAAGGCTAACCATGCAATTTTTTTAAGATACCAGAAAAAATCTATTTTCTCCATACCCATGGCTACAACACCAGCTGCAGAACCAATAATTAACATACTACCACCTGTACCAGCAGAATAAGCAATAAAATGCCATAACGGATTATCTAAAGGTTCACTAAACATACCCATACTTGCTGCTACTAAAGGAACATTATCGATAACAGCTGATCCTAATCCGAATAACAATACAACAATATCAGTATTAGGTATTGCTTCATTTAAAGCTCCAGCAGCATTAAAAAGTATCCCTAAAGATTCCATAGCAGCCACTGCCAATAAGATTCCTAAAAAGAACAATATACTTGGTAATTCAATTTTGGATAATGAGTGGTGAACAGGACTATGATGTCCTTCACTATCCTGACCTTCTTGATCTACAGTAGAGATACTAAATTTCTTATTACTATATATTTCGGCAAAAGTTGCTACGACAGCCAAGGATAACATCATACCTACATACGGTGGCAAATGGGTAACAGTTTTAAAGATCGGAACAAACAATATAGCACCAAGACCTAAATACAACATTACTCCGCTATACTTAGATTTAGACTTATCTCCTTCCAAATCACCGTCAATCAAACCTTTAAACACTTTAAATCTACTTGCAATTACAACAGGTACAATCATACAAACCAATGAAGGCAGTAAAACATGAATTACTAATTGACCAGCACTTACCCTGTTCGCTATCCATAACATTGTAGTAGTAACATCACCAATCGGTGACCAAGCCCCACCTGCATTTGCCGTTATAACGATCATACCGGCAAACCATAATTTTGTCTCTCTATCTTTTATTACTTTTTGAAGTATAGTTATCAAAACTATAGTTGCAGTAAGATTATCAATAATTGCAGATAAAACAAAAGCCAATATTGAAAACAACCAAAGTAACTTTCCTTTTTGTTTGGTTTTGATAAAACCCTTAATAGTCGCGAAACCATCGAAATAATCAATTATCTCTACAATAGTCATTGCACCTAAAAGAAAGAATAGAATTTCTGCCGTCTTACCCAAGTGATGCAAAAGAGACTCCTCCATTAAATGCATCCTATCTAGGTGTTCAAAATTAGAGAAACCTTCGACTAGACTCTGTTGCGCAGAATCGAACCAATTTTCATAGCCATCTATACCTAGGGCAATTAACGCCCAAAGTATAGCCATCATGGCTAAAGCGGGTATAAGTTTATCTATTTTTAGATTGTGCTCTAATGTAATGGCAAGATAACCTGCCAAAAAAACAATAATAATGATGGTTTCCATTTTCGTTGGTTTTTTAAATATCTATTGATAAGGTGTCAAATATAAGTTCTAATTCCAAAAAATTAAATCGCCTAAAGATATTTAAAATTGTGTTTGAATACCTAATCAATTTACAATAAAATCAAAGATTACTGACATCCAAATACTTAAATATGGTCATTAATGAAAAACCACGTTTCAACCAATCATATTTTAACGCATAACAAAAAATTAAATCTCTTTAAATCATTAATCAACCGCCTTAGATTGATTTAAAAAGATAACAAAACTACTTACGTAAGTTTAATTTTTAACCCTGACTTCTTTATCTTTGAGAAGATAACATATACAAATTACTAGATGGATTTTTCATTAAATGAAGAACAAAAACTAATACAAGAAGCTGCTCGCGATTTTGCCCAAACTGAGTTACTTCCTGAAGTGATCGAACGTGACGACGCCCAAAAGTTTCCATTCGAAGAAGTTAAAAAACTAGGAGAACTTGGTTTTTTAGGAATGATGGTCGATCCAAAATATGGAGGTAGTGGATTAGATACACTATCTTATGTAATAGCTATGGAAGAAATTTCAAAGATTGACGCATCTACATCTGTAGTCATGTCGGTTAACAATTCCTTAGTATGCTGGGGATTGGAAAAATATGGTACTGAAGATCAAAAACAAAAATATCTCACAAAACTAACAACCGGTGAAAAAATCGGAGCATTCTGCCTTTCTGAACCAGAAGCGGGTAGTGATGCTACATCTCAAAAAACAACAGCAATAGACATGGGAGACTATTACATTGTTAACGGAACTAAAAATTGGATTACGAATGGCGGTACGGCGAGCACATACCTTGTCATAGCACAAACAGACAAAGACAAAAAACACAGAGGTATTAACGCCCTAATAATAGAAAAAGGTACCCCAGGGTTTGAAATCGGCCCTAAAGAAAATAAATTAGGCATTAGAGGCAGTGATACCCACTCACTGATGTTCAATGATGTCAAAGTTCCAAAAGAGAATAGAATTGGCGACGATGGATTTGGATTTAAGTTTGCCATGAAAACGTTAGCCGGGGGTAGAATAGGTATTGCCGCCCAAGCTTTGGGTATTGCGGCCGGTGCTTATGAATTAGCTTTAAATTATTCTAAGCAGCGCAAAGCCTTTGGAACTGAAATTAGCAATCATCAAGCAATTGCTTTTAAACTTGCAGACATGCATACAGCAATTCAAGCAGCTAGATTGCTAGTTTATCAGTCTGCATTAGACAAAGACAACGAAAAAGATTACGACCTTTCTGGTGCCATGGCAAAACTATATGCTTCAAAAGTAGCTATGGAAACAACCGTTGAAGCTGTTCAAATTCACGGAGGAAATGGGTTTGTCAAAGACTACCATGTCGAACGCTTAATGAGAGATGCCAAAATCACACAAATTTATGAGGGTACATCGGAAATACAGAAAATTGTTATTTCTAGAAGCATCTTAAAGTAACTCAAATTAAATATTCACCAACCACCCCTCTTTTTTATAGGGGTGATTGAAATTAAAACTATTTTAAACTTTGTTACCCTCTAAATAAAGTTAACCTCAATTGTTAGAAAGTTGTAAAAACTTAAATTTACCCCCTTCGACAAGCCTCTCATTTCATAATATTAACTTAAATTTATCAATCTGATAAATAGAAGGATTTAAAAATCAATAATTATCGATTTTTTAAGCTTTTATTTATTTCGTTGAATTTTTTATTTGAATTTATTCGAATCATTGAATATAATTCATATAAATTGATATTTTTGAAGAAATACCACAAAAGATGACACTGAAGAAGCAAGGATTATATTTACCGGAATTCGAACATGATAACTGTGGGGCTGGATTTATTTGTAGCCTTAAAGGAAAAAAATCCAACGACATTATACATAAAGCGTTGGAAATTCTTGAACGCTTAGAACATAGAGGCGCGGTTAGTGCCGACGGTAAAACAGGAGATGGAGCAGGTATTTTAATAGATATACCTCATGATTTTTTTCAAGCTGTCTGTAATTTTGAATTACCAGAAGCAGGCAATTATGCAGTAGGTAACATTTTCTTTCCCCGTAAAGAGAATCAGCGTGATTTTTGTATTTCCGTTTTTGAAGAAAACATTAAAAATCAAGGCTTAAAATTATTGGGATGGAGAGATGTACCTGTGAATAGATCTGTACCTGGTAGAATTGCAGCTGAAACAGAACCTTTTGTAAAACAAATATTCGTAGCGAAAGAAAGTGAAGATCAAAATTATTTTGATTTCAATCTTAAACTTTTTATCGCAAGAAAAGTAACAGAACATACAATAATTAAATCTAAGTTATCTGAGAGCAAGTTCTTTTATGTACCAAGCCTATCTACTAAAATAATTATATTCAAAGGATTATTAATGCCTTTGGACATAAGTTTATACTATTCAGATTTAATGGATTCTAGGGTTGTTACTAGATTAGCATTAGTTCACCAACGTTTCTCTACAAATACCTTCCCTACCTGGGATTTGGCTCAACCCTTTAGGTACATGTGCCATAATGGTGAAATCAATACATTAAGGGGTAATGTTACTCGCATGTATTCAAGAGAAGAGTTATTGCAGAGTGATATGTTCGGTGAGGAAATCAAAAATATTCTTCCAGTTATATTACCTGGAAAATCTGATTCAGCTACTATGGACATGGTTGTTGAACTTTTACTGATGACAGGTAGATCTTTACCTGAAGTAATGATGATATTAGTTCCTGAAGCTTGGGAAAAAAATGCAGAGATGTCAGAAGCTAAAAGAGCTTTTTACGAATATCATTCTTGTATGATGGAACCCTGGGACGGACCAGCTTCGATACCTTTCACTGACGGTAACTTTATCGGTGCTGTATTAGATAGAAATGGATTAAGACCCTCTAGATATACCGTAACAAAAGACGACTACGTAGTTATGTCATCAGAAACCGGTGTTGTTGACATAACCCCAGAGAACGTAGAATTTCATGGAAGATTACAACCTGGCAAGATGTTTTTGGTAAACATGGAAGAAGGTAGAATTGTTAATGATGAAGAAATTAAAGAAAACATCGCTCAAAAATTCCCATATAAGAAATGGTTAAATGACAACCTTGTTCACTTAAAAGACATTCCATATAACGATTGCCCTTTATTTTTAGGCGAGGAAACTTTAGAGAAGAGAAAGTCTGTTTTTGGGTATACTATAGAAGATATAAACACCATTGTACTTCCTATGGCGAAAGCCGGCAAAGAACCAATCGGCTCAATGGGTTCAGATACACCTATTGCTGTATTATCGCAACGCCCACAGTTAATATATAACTACTTCAAACAATTATTCGCTCAAGTAACGAATCCGCCTTTAGACGGAATTCGTGAAGAATTGATCACAGATATCAGTTTAACCCTAGGTAGTGACCATAATATCTTTGAGTTCTCAGAATTACATTGTAGAAAACTTAAAATTCAAAACCCTGTAATTTCAAAGGAGGATTTAGATAAAATCAAAAATTACGATGTAAGTCCCGATTACAAAGTTGTTTCAATATCAATGTTGTATTCCATTAAACAAGGGCATAACGGTTTAGAAGATGCTTTACAATCTGTATTAAACCAAGCATCACAAGCAGTAGATGATGGTGCAAACATCATCATACTTTCCGACAGAAATGTAACGGAAGATATGGCGCCTATCCCTGCATTATTAGCTTGTTCATTTGTAAACAGCGGTTTGCAAAAACTTGGCAAACGCTCTAAGCTAAGTGTCATAATAGAATCTGCAGAACCTCGTGAGGTACATCATTTTGCATTACTATTTGGTTTTGGTGCAAGTGCTATTAACCCATACTTGGTTAACGAAATTATTGCAGAGCAAATAGAAGAACATGATATTACAGAAATATCATTTGATGATGCTATTAAAAATTACAATAAAGCTGTTGGAAAAGGCATCCTTAAAGTAATGAACAAAATCGGTATATCTACATTGAATTCTTACCGTGGTTCTCAACTTTTCGAATGTATCGGTATTAATACTAAAGTAGTCGAGAAATACTTTCCGAATACACCTACACGTATTCAAGGTATCGGTCTATACCAAATAGAAAAAGAAATTGCATTACGTCATCATAAAACTTTCAGCAAAAAACATATTGATGCTAATTTAGATCTAGAAATTGGTGGTGAATACAGATGGAGAAGAGATGGTGAAAAACATATGTTCAATCCATTATCAATTGCTAAACTTCAGAAATCGGTACGTAACAACGAACCAGACACGTACAAAGAGTATTCGAGTATGGTCAATGAGCAATCAAAAAACCTTATGACCATTAGAGGTCTATTTGAATTCTCTAACTACGACCCTATTCCTTTAGAAGATGTTGAACCATGGACGGAGATTGTAAAAAGGTTTAAAACCGGTGCAATGTCTTACGGATCCATTAGCAAAGAAGCTCATGAGAATCTAGCGATTGCCATGAACCGTATTGGTGGTAAAAGTAATTCTGGTGAAGGAGGAGAAGATCAAAATAGATTTTACAAAAATTCGACTGGTGACTGGCGAAACAGTGCAATTAAACAAGTTGCTTCTGGCAGGTTTGGTGTTACTTCAAACTATTTGACCAATGCTAAAGAAATTCAAATAAAAATGGCCCAAGGTGCCAAGCCAGGCGAAGGCGGTCAATTACCAGGTCCAAAAGTAAATCCTGAAATTGCGAAAACCCGAAACTCTACACCTTACGTAGGTTTGATATCACCTCCACCACATCACGACATTTATTCAATTGAAGATTTATCTCAATTAATTTATGATTTAAAATCTGCTAACAGGAAAGCTAGAATAAACGTCAAACTAGTTTCTGAAGTTGGTGTAGGTACCGTTGCTGCAGGTGTTGCCAAAGCAAAAGCCGATGTTGTTTTAGTATCTGGTTTTGATGGTGGTACAGGAGCATCACCTCTAACATCTTTAAAACATTGTGGTTTACCATGGGAACTTGGTATTGCCGAAGCTCAACAAACGCTAGTTTTAAATGATTTAAGAAATAGAATAGTATTAGAATGTGACGGTCAATTAAAAACTGGTAGAGACGTTGCGGTAGCATGTTTACTTGGAGCTGAAGAGTTCGGATTTGCGACTGCTCCACTAGTAGCGTCAGGTTGTATTATGATGCGTGTTTGTCATTTAAATACATGTCCAGTAGGTATTGCAACCCAAAACCCTGAATTAAGAAAAAAATTCAAAGGAAAGCCAGAGCATGTTGTTAACTACATGTATTTTGTAGCCCAAGAGCTTCGTGAAATTATGGCTCAATTAGGATTTAAAACTATAAATGAAATGGTAGGTCAAGTTCAGAAACTAGATCGCAAAAAAGCCATTGATCATTACAAAGCTGCTGGTATAGATTTAACTCCAATTTTACACCAAGTAGACGTACCTAAGGGTACTAAATTCTACAATACAGAAAAGCAAAAACACGATATAGATAAATCTATAGAGTTTGATATTATAGCGAAAGCTAATCCTTCTTTGTTTAGAAAAGAAAAACTAATTTTAGATTATCCTATATGCAACACTGACCGTGCTGTTGGAGCAATAATAAGTAATGAAATTTCTAAAACATATGGAGTTGAAGGATTACCTATTAATACTTTAAGACTTAATTTTACTGGTTCGGCCGGTCAAAGTTTTGGAGCATTCGCAACAAGAGGTTTAACTATGATCGTCAATGGAAACACTAATGATTATCTAGGTAAAGGATTATCAGGTGCCAAACTAGTAATTAAAGTGCCAGAAAAATCTACTATAATTCCAGAAGACAATGTAATTACTGGTAACGTAACATTGTATGGCGCAACCGCAGGTAGAGCGTACATAAATGGTAAAGCCGGTGAGCGTTTTTGTGTTCGTAACTCTGGAGCCAAAGCTGTGGTTGAAGGAATCGGAGATCACGGCTGTGAATATATGACTGGTGGAGTAGCTGTGATTCTTGGAGAAGTAGGAAGAAATTTTGGTGCAGGTATGAGTGGCGGTATCGCATTTGTATTAGACAATAACAAAACCTTCAAAGAGAGATGTAGCACAGAAGGACTTAATCTTTTAGAAGTTACAGAAACCAATGATATCAAACAATTAAAAGATTTAATTGAGAGTCATTATAACTCTACATCAAGTCCATTAGCGCAACGTATTTTAGAGAACTGGGAATCATACTTACCTAAATTCGTTAAGGTTTTACCGGAAGAATACAGACAAGCTTTAATTAGATTAGAGCAAGAAAATTTACAAACTATTTAAGATCGGAATATGGGAAAGATAACAGGATTTTTAGAATTCGATAGAAAAATTGAAGCATACGAACCGGTTGAGGAACGTTTAAAAGATTATAAAGAGTTTACAATACCACTTCCTGAAAAGGAAATGAAAGATCAAGGAGCTCGTTGCATGGATTGCGGCATCCCTTTTTGCCATAGCGGCTGTCCCCTAGGAAATTTAATTCCTGACTTTAATGACGCGGTATATCGAGGTAAATGGGAAAAGGCAAGTGAAATTTTACATTCCACAAATAATTTTCCTGAATTTACAGGAAGATTGTGCCCAGCACCATGCGAAGAGGCATGTGTTTTAGGTATCAATGAAGATCCGGTTACTATAGAAAACATTGAGAAAAATATTGTAGAGACCGCTTTCAAAAAAGGGTGGATTACTGCAAAGCCACCTTTAAATAAAACTGGAAAGAAAGTTGCGGTTGTAGGTTCCGGACCTGCAGGTCTAGCTACTGCACAACAATTGAACAGAGCGGGGCATGATGTTACTGTATTCGAAAGAGATGAAAAACCTGGCGGATTATTACGTTACGGAATTCCAGATTTTAAAATGGAAAAGAATGTTATCGATAGACGTTTAGATGTTTTAAAGGAAGAAGGAATTACTTTCAAATGTGGAGTTCATATCGGTATAGATATTAAAGCCGATACACTTAAAGAAGAATATGACGCTATCGTATTAACGGGAGGTGCAACTATTAGAAGAAATTTACCTATTGAAGGCTCCGACTTAAAAGGTGTTGTTCAAGCAATGGATTTTCTAGGTCAAAATAACAGACGTGTAGACGGTATTATAGAATTAGGCGAAGAAATTAAAGCGACAGGTAAAGACGTAGTCGTTATTGGTGGTGGTGATACTGGTTCAGACTGTATAGGTACTTCTTTTCGTCATGGCGCAACATCAGTTTCAAATTTTGAAATTATGCCAATGTCAACTACTGAAAGACCAGAAGGTCAGCCTTGGCCTTTTTGGCCAATGAGACTAAGAACTAGTTCTTCTCATAAAGAAGGTGCTGAACGTTTCTTCAGTATTTCTACGAAGAAATTTCTTGGTGACGGTAATGGTAATTTAAAAGGATTAATAACTTCTGAAGTGGAATGGATTAAAGCTCCGGGTCAACGCCCACAACTTAAAGAAGTACCTGGTAC